>NZ_JBWXPA010000002.1:0-1060891 GCF_056678885.1 Sporolactobacillus sp. PKPK-6
TAGCCATCTGCTTTTAAGAGACAACTTGAACAGTCTAACATATCGACTGTTTCTTGTCAACACACAATTTCGATGGCTTATAAATAATTATATTGTTTGTCCTATCAAAAGTCAACAAAAAAGCATAACATCGATGGGAACAACTTTTACAATATACCATCGTTGAATCAAACTGTCAACGATTAATTTCAACGTTTTATTCTGAGCACAATCCTTCATTCAATTAATACAATCTAAGGCGGCTCGCGTTTCTGATACCCATGTTCGTGCCGCATAAGATAAATAGTGGTTTTTCTTCCATATCATTGACAGTCGCCAATTAAGCTCAGAATCTTCTATCGGAAGTGTAACGATTGACGCTGTTTCCTGTTCTAATTTTTTAATAATACGCTCTGGCAAAAATGCAATGCCGAATCCTTCAGAAACCATCTTCACAATAAACTCCCACTGTGAACTTTCGAATACAATTTTTGGTTGATAACCAGCTTTATTACAACAATTGATAATCATTCCACGCAAAGCAAAATCTTCTGGAAATAAAATAAAATGTTCATCACGAAGGTCTTCCAGGGCCACTTGGGACCTATTAGCCAGCGGATTCGATGCATTCACGACAAGACGCAAACAGTCATCAAAAAAAACAAATGAGTTAAAAAATTCTTCATTAACAGTTCCAACTGTGACCCCCACTTCTAACAATCCCTCAGTTACACAATCAGCAACCCTTTTAGCACCATATTCTGCAATATGAAGGCTGATCCCAGGAAAATCCTTGCGAAATTGACTGAGAATCGAGGGAAAAAAATGAATTCCGATCATCGGTGGAAGCCCGACTGTCAGTTTTCCTCTTTTAGCATGAGTCAAATCGCTTAATTCGTCAGACAAATGAGCAAAGGATTGAACAATTTGCTGCGCTTGTTCAAAAACAATCTTTCCTGCATCAGTTAATTCAATTTCTTTTCCGGTGCGATCAAGCAACACCATACCAAGTTCATCCTCTATATCTCTTACCATTTTACTAATCGTCGGCTGTGTTACATAAAGGTGATGTGCTGCCTTTGTGAAACTTTTTCTTACAGCTACTTCTAAAAAGTAGTGAAGATGTTTAATATCCGTGGTCACCGCCTCCAAGCTATAGGTGAAAGGAATACAAGTATTCTCGAAATCTATTGTACCTGTAAATTTAACTTTTGTATAATACACTGTGACATAGATCACATTCGTTTGTTCATAAATAAGGAAGTGTCTGTAATTTGTTAAAGCTTTTTCGCGTGGCTCTCCAGGTTTGCTATCTATATTTATTTGCTTTGCTTGGTAACATTTTGGTCAGGTGGTTGCATTTGCCGGTATCCGGCAGTATTATTGGGCTTTTTATCGTTCTTGCCCTACTACACTTCAAAATTTTGAAGTTGTCTGCAATAGAACTCGGAGCTGGTTTTTTAATGTCTGAAATGCTCCTTTTTTTTGTTCCTTCTGCAGTCGCAATTATTCAGTACAAAGATGAAATTCTTCAGCATGGTTCACAGTTTCTGTTTGTGATTTTGTTAAGCACAATTACAGTCATGATTGTCACAGGTCTAGTCGCCCAATTTTCTATTCGCAGGCTGGCAAATAAAAAGGGAGAGATTGAAAAATGATTGCATTCATTTGCATCCTGCTCACGGTTCTTGTTTATCTCTTATCAAAACAATTGTACAAAAAAATCAGATTTGCACTCCTTTCACCATTGCTTATTGCCCCATGCATCCTTTCATCCATGTTGGTTGGGTTTCATATAGATTATTCAGATTATGACAGCGGTGGACGTTGGTTAAGCAATATGCTTCAGCCTGCTGTAGTTGGTTTTGCCATACCGCTCTATAAATTCCGCAAGGTCATGAAAAAATATGCGAAGATCATTGCAATCAGCATGAGCTCAGGTGTTACAATTGCAATACTGAGTTCTGGTGTATTTAGTCATCTCGTAAAATTAAATGACAACTATTTACTTAGTCTGCTGCCTCGTTCGATAACTACGCCGATCGCAATGGCAGTGTCCGTTGATATTGGCGGGATGCCGACGATGACAGCTATCTTTGTCATCGTTACCGGAATTACGGGTTTGATTCTGGGCCCAATGATCATCCGATCTTTGCATATCAGAGAAAAATTGGCAAAGGGATTGCTCTTAGGCATGGGAGCCCATGGTGCCGGCACCTCAAAAGCGCTTGAATTTGGCAGTGAAGAAGGCGCAGCCGCAAGCCTTGCTATGGTGCTTGCAGCAATATTCACTCTTGTATTCGCACCAATCCTAACTCCGTTGATTCTTTTATAAAAAATCCTTATTATTAACATGATCAATGCCCTCCGTCACTTTGTCGGAGGGCATTTTATGCCTATACTTAAGGTTCTACGCGCCAGTCATTCATGGTATGATGTTTTATAGAATCTTTAGAGAGGCAGGTGACCGCTACGCTGGATTTTTGTGCCTATTTATTAAATGATCCAGTGTTCCCCACGCTTCTGATCGCCTTGGAACTCTCATTTTACATCATTCAACACTCATTCCGGACCGAACGCACTCAGTTCAATAAGTACATGCAGAAAGGCGTGCCTTCCGGCGCATGTATGCCAATTGCATTGGTTTTCAGTTCTTTGAATGCGGAAATGAGACATGTTATGTTCTGTCTCGTTCGAACGGTCAGACGCAGAGATTCCAAACAATCAGATTCGAAGGACCACTGTTCCCTCCTAGCATTCAGTTAATTGCTTCTTAAAAATGCTGGGGGGAACCGAATCTATGAATATGCTCATTGAACCTTTTACATTGATGATCCAAAGTACCGCATCTTTTTTTGGAAATAGTTATGGTGTGGCCATTATCGTTCTGACACTCTTGATCCGTTTACTGTTGGCTCCATTAATGATACGGCAATACGTCCGGCAATTTGACGTTAAGCAGAAAATGGACAAGTTGAAACCCGAATTAAACGACATTCAAAAAAGAATGTCAGAAACCAAAGACGCTGCAGAAAAACAAAAAATTCAAATGGAAATGATGGGACTCTATAAAAAGCATAATGTTAACCCGTTTTCAGCGGTCGGATGTCTGCCGATTATTGTGCAGATGCCGATATTGATGGGATTTTATTATGCCATCAGAAGTTCACATGAGATTGCAACGCATCATTTTCTCTGGTTTAGTTTGGGACACACAGATTTAGTACTTACGATTATCGCCGGTGTTGTTTATTTCTTGCAGTTTAAAATCAGTCAAAAAATGATGCCAAACGTTGGCGGTGCTGAGCAGCAATCTTCACTTCAGTGGATTGGATTAATGTCTCCGATCATGATCATATTTGCATCTTTGTCGACATCAGCTGCACTGCCGCTTTATTGGGTTGTAGGCGGGCTCTTTTTAATTGTACAAACCTATTTCTCACACATGTTGCTCCAAAGAATTAAGAAACAAACACCCGCCGTTTCAAAGGCGTAAAAAAAGAAGCGAATTTGAGGAAATCCTCAAATCCGCTTCTTTTTATCTGGTGAGCATTATTTTTCTTTACCAATGCCCTGAGCTGAAATAACATTGCCGATTGCAGCAGATGCTTCGTCAGCGTCTGAGCCGTCCGTAACAATTTTGAATTCTGCACCTTGCATAATGCCAAGAGCCATAACACCCATAATACTCTTCAGGTTGGCTTTCTTGCCATTATATTCGATGTTGATATTCGATTCAAACTTGCTTGCTTCACTTACAAGCACGGTTGCCGGACGTGCGTGAATACCCGTTTCATCAGTGACTACATACGTTTTTTCCATTTTTCTACTCGCTCCATTCATTTGCTTAATATTTGAATTGAACAGGATCCAATAATATATTGACCTGCAATATCTTTAAAGAACCGTTTTCATCTCTTCAGATGACAAGATTCTTCAAAAAGCTTAGTTATATTTTATCATTCATTTCCACTCATGTCATGGCCTAACAGCTAAAAAATTGAAATCAATTTAACTCTCCAAGTGATTTAATTTTTTGTCATTCCTAAAAGAACGCCGCCAAAAATGATCATAGCACATCCTATAAGTAGAAGTACCATCTGATTTCTTGACTTTTTTTCACCGAGAATAAAGATCCCGCCTAATGTAGAAAGCACCGTTCCAATTTGTGACATTGAAAAACTGATGGCGACCCCTTCTAGCTTTGTGGCAATAAGAAGGGCAAGATTGCCTCCGGCCCACATCAATCCTGAAATAATATTAAATGCGGTGTGCCGATTGTGAAGCATTTTCACTTTTTTGCCTGACAGAATGACCGCCCC
This sequence comes from Sporolactobacillus sp. PKPK-6, assembly GCF_056678885.1. Taxonomy (NCBI): domain Bacteria; kingdom Bacillati; phylum Bacillota; class Bacilli; order Caryophanales; family Sporolactobacillaceae; genus Sporolactobacillus; species Sporolactobacillus sp. PKPK-6. Next base: position 4,302 of record NZ_JBWXPA010000002.1, read on the forward strand.
GATAATCATACCAATTGATTGAGGAAGTATTGCCGACCATCCATCAATCTGAAACGAGCGGAGAATGACGAGATAAGATATATACCCAAGGGTAGATATAACTAGAAACACAAGTCCTTTAAACATTGAATTAATGTACTGCCCTTTGGACCGCCGCTCTCTCGATGTGAGCAAAACACCAATAACAATCAGCATTAATGCAGATATACCTATTATCATTCGAAAAGCGCTATCCCATTCATGGAAAATAAAAATTCCACATAATGCTGCTCCCGCAAGCTGCATTCCAGTAGAAAGTGGCATCGTTTTCGAGACACCGAGAATTTTCATTGCCGCAAACTGATAAAATTGTCCAACAGCCCAAAAAAGTCCTGATAACAGACTCACCGTAATGACCGTAGCATTGAGCTGCGGCGGCATAAAGAAAAAAAGAGCAATTGAAAAAAATAATGCACCGATCGTCATTCCAAACACCTGATGATGCGGTGTTCCTCCCACTTTTGCGCTGACAAGCGGAAGCGTTCCCCAAAGGAGTGCCGGAATAAGCGAAATCATGAGACCTGTCAAATCTTCCACACCTTCCAAAGCTTCACAATGATCAAATGAAAGCAAACGTGTGCCTATTGATCATGTTTGTTTTCAACAGTTGACTTCTATGTACGTCACAAAATGAAAACGGTTAGCAATTTTTTTGACAAAGTAAACTATACCATAAAAATTAATTTCTTGTCTCATTTTCTTTTCAAACAATTTAAGAGTCATTAATTAGCCACACGATTCAGCAAATTAAAATGGTTGCATTTGAATAAAACATTATAATTATCCTCCTTAAGAAATGTCCACGGACTCATACCACACTTTTATTTACATTCACCATCATTAGTTTAAAAACAAAATAAAGCACTCCACTTGTAAATTAAACAAATGAAGTGCTTTACATTGACTTTTAGAATTCTAAAATAATCCTTTACTTCACAAAATCCGCATGGATTCTTCGGCACGGTTTTCGATCCTCAATTTATCGGCGACCATGGCGATGAACTCGCTGTTTGTCGGTTTTGCTTTAGACATAGATACTGTGTAGCCGAACAGCTTTGAAATGGATTCAACATTTCCCCTGCTCCAAGCAACTTCAATTGCATGACGAATCGCTCTTTCAACGCGACTTGGCGTTGTTTTATATTTTTTGGCAATATCAGGATAGAGGACTTTCGTAATTGAGCCCAGAAGCTCGATATCATGGTAAACCATCGAAATGGCTTCGCGAAGATACATATAACCCTTTATATGCGCAGGTACTCCGATTTCGTGAATAATGTCGGTAATGCTGGCATTAAGATCGTGTTTTTTATCTGATGCAGAGGGGCGTTGGAGCGTGCTCGTTTGCGGCGAAAAAACTGGATTGAGTGCTTTTTTCCCGGCAACTTGACGAATATGATTGGCTAGATTCTCCATATCAAATGGCTTAAGGATAAAATAAGATACACCTAAATCTACAGCCTTCTTCGTGACATCTTCTTGACCAAACGCCGTGAGCATAATTATACCTGGTTTCGAAAGTTCAGAATCCGAATGAATACGTTCTAGAACTCCAATTCCGTCAAGATGCGGCATGATAATATCTAATAAAAGGACGTCGGGTGAAATGGTTTTCAGCATTTCAAGACAATCCTGACCATTGCTCGCAGTGCCAATAACTTCAATGTCATCTTGAGTTTTTAAGTATTCAGTAATCAACATAATTAATTCTTGGTTATCGTCAGTTAAGCAAACTTTAATCTTTTGCAACACAAAATCCCCCTTGTCGAATTTCTATATGTATCCTTTTCGACAAGAGGGAAGAGTTTCCTTTTTATTCTTTTTCACTTCAATCTATTTTTTTCTTGCATTTTCTTTCTGAAAGCAGGCTATGCTACTCATTTCGCACTTTTTCAACAAATAATGACAAGCGATTGTCGAATACTTTTTTATGATTAGCTTGCCATCTCTTTACGTATTACTTGATGACCATGATTCACATTTGTTTCGTCAATCATCCATTCGATATGCACACCATAACCGCTTGTCGGATCATTGACAAAAACATGTGTGACAGCGCCGACTAATTTTCCATTTTGAATGATCGGACTCCCGCTCATTCCTTGAATAATACCGCCGGTTGCTTTAAGCAATCTCGGATCGGTAATTTTTATGACTAAACCTTTTGTAGCCGGATGCTTTTGCGGGATTGAATTCAGAATTCGAATGTCAAAAGCTTCGACCTTATTACCGTTAAGGACTGTAAGAATTTTTGCCGGTCCTTCCTTGACTTGTTCTGCCTTTGCAATCGGAAGCGCTGCGTTCATCATTTCCGAACGCATCATGTAATTTTTCTCCATTTTTCCGAAAATGCCAAATGGAGTATTTTTGGAAACGGATCCGATGCTGACCGCATTTTCCGGAAAGAAAGCAATCTTTTCTCCAGGTTTTCCTTCTCTGCCCCGATCAATAGCCTGGACAATCGAGCGGACAATTCGTCCGTCTTTAACCATAATCGGCTGCCCTGTATCCCGATCAGAGATCACGTGTCCAAGCGCGCCATATGAACCGGTATTCGGGTCGTAAAAGGTCATCGTGCCGATTCCTGAGGCGGAGTCTCGAATGAAAAGCCCCATTTGACAGTGACGATTTTGTGCATCCATGATCGGTATCAAATGCTTCTTCACCATCGTTCGTTGGCGAATTAAAGTGACTTGAAGCTGATCCCCGCTTTTAGCAGCCCTCATCAGCCGACGCACATCTGTGATGGACTGCATTGATTTACCATTTATTTTTGTAATGACATCACCGACTCGAATGCCTGCTGATTCTCCAGGAGACTCCTCACCGCCTGTTGTTGTAACAAGATGATAACCGACAACAAGCACTCCCTTGGTGCTGAGCTGTACGCCTATAGACTGCCCGCCTGGTATCAACCGTATGTCTTTATCAGATACATTGGCGGGCAATGCCGTATGGTTCGATACGGCAATCGCATTTCTCATTTCCTTAGATCTACGAATAGCACGAACTTTTTTCTTTTTGACCAGCATCGTGATCGGCGATCCACTTGTCAGTTGAGTATCCGACTGAAAGTGCTCAGAATTTATTGATCCTGCACTCTGCCATGCATGGAAAACAAATTGCTCTGTTTTGACACCTGAACTAATGATTAAACAACTGAGCAGAATAATCGCGATCACAATGCCCATTTTTTTCCTATTTGTCATAACTCACTCTCCTCGCTCCGAACCCGCACCTTGTTTTGTGCATTTATTAAAGTTGCCTGAGCAAAGAAGAATTATGAGCTATCCGACAAAACGATTAATTCCAGTAAAGGATGAGTATCCCAACCTTTTTTATTGCTTGACCTTATCCGCCATCCGAATCAATTCTTGGGCATGTTGGCGAGAAAGGTCAGTCATCTCCGGTCCTGAAATCATCCTGCTGATTTCACGAACCTTATCCGTGTCACTCAGCTTTTTCACATGAGTACCGGTCCGATGATCTTTGGTCATATATTTTTCAATCAGAACATGACGATCTGCCATCGCCGCCACCTGCGGCAAATGAGTGATACAGAAAACTTGTGCATTCTGGGCCAAGCTGCTGATCTTTTCAGCCATTGCTTGTGCAGCCTTTCCGCTGACGCCTGTATCGACTTCATCAAATATTATGGTAACCGAGCCGATAATTTTCTTGAATACGGTTTTAAGTGCCAGCATAATTCGGGATAATTCACCGCCAGAAGCAATTTTTGCCAACGGCTTGAACGGTTCTCCCGGATTGGTTGTTATATAAAAAGAAACCTGATCAATTCCGTTCACATCAAATCCTGCAAAAGACTCAAGACTGTTGTTCATCTTAATATGGATTTCAATTAATGCGTGCTCCATGCACAAGTCTTTAAATTCGCGGTTAACAGCCTGAGCAAGTCTTCCGCTCGTTTTTTTTCTTGCTGTCGATAATTGCACTGCCTTTTCTCTAAGCGAGCTTAGAGCGGCTTTCAACTCTTCATTCAGCGCATCAAAATTTTGATCTCGTGAATTTAGTTCGTTAAGTTCTTTTTTTATTTGTTCAAAATAACTCAAAATCTCTTCAACGGTGTTGCCATACTTTCTTTTTAAAAAATGAATTTCATTCAATCGCGTCTCGATCTCATCCAGACGTTTCGGATTGTATTCCATTTGTTCTAAATATGATCGGATCGTTGAGGTCTGTTCTTCCAAAAGATAATAGCAATTGGATACCGATTCGGAAAAATGAGCAAGCTCCGGATCCAAGTCCCGAATTGAATCCAAACTGCCCGAAGCAAGTCGAAGCATATCCAATCCGGCATTTTCTCCGCCTAACGCCTGATAGCTTACTTCTAATGCGTGGAACACCTTTTCGAAATTCATTAATTTTCTTTTTTCTTCAAGAATTCGTTCTTCTTCACCGGATTTTAACTCTGCCGATTGGATTTCGCCGATTTGATATTGAAGCAGATCGATTCTCTGAGCAATTTCTTTCTCGTCACGATTGTATTTACTGCACTCTTCCGCAAGTTTTGCAACATGTTTATAGTCATCAGAATAAGCATGCTTAAGTTTAGAGATTACTGCGCCACCATATTGATCAACAAAGCTAATATGATTGGAGACATCCAAAAGCCGCTGATGCTCATGCTGACCATGAATATCAACGAGTCGTTCCCCAAATTGCTGAAGAATGGATAAGGTGACCAGCTTGCCATTTATTCGGCAGACGCTTTTTCCCGTTCGAGAAATTTCTCTTCTTATAATGAGCTGCCCGTCTGTCTGATCCATTCCTAATTGATCAAGCAAGTGTGAAACAGCTTCCTGACCCTCTATATCAAACAACGCCTCAAGTTCTGCTTTTTGCGTACCATGCCGCACATATTCTGCTGACCCGCGTCCGCCTGCAAGTAATGCAATGGCGTCAATAATAATCGACTTTCCGGCACCTGTTTCTCCGGTAAACACTGTCAATCCATTATCGAACGACACATTAAGTTTGTCTATAATTGCAAAATTTATGATTTGAAGTTCTGCTAACATCAAGGATTCACCCCTCTGATTCGAACACTCGTTCTCACATCTATTGTCTCTTGTTCAACTCAAACCGTCAATATATTAGCGTAAAATTTTGGAGATCATATAAAAAAGATAACAAAGCATACCCATTATCAGGTTTATGCCTTATTATCTTTGTGGTTAAAATTCTGGTGAGCCAAGCGGACAACTTCCTCGGGCGATTCCTGCAGCAAATTGACAGCTTGCCCTTTATTCGAGCGGAGATGGGCCAAAAATTCTATATTTCCATCTCCTCCTGTAATTGGCGAATAACTGAGGTCAAGCAGTGAAAAGCCGCAATCGAGTGCGAATTGAAGGATCTCATTCACAACCGATAAATGCACTTTCGGATCATGGACAATCCCTTTTTTTCCAACCTCATCTCTCCCCGCCTCAAATTGCGGTTTGATCAGTGCAACGACTTCTCCATTTTGCTTCAAAATATCGACTAATGGAGGCAGAATTTTTTTCAACGAGATAAATGATACATCAATCGATGCGAATTCCGGAAGACCTTCTTGAAAATTTTCAGGAGTGCAATAACGAAAATTTGTTTTTTCCATAACAATAACACGCGGATCACTGCGTAATTTCCAAGCTAATTGATTATATCCGACATCAAGTGCATAGACTTTTTTTGCACCATTTTGGAGTGCACAGTCTGTGAAACCGCCTGTTGATGCCCCGATGTCGAGCATTAGAACTCCATTGAGATCCAAATCAAACACCTTAAGCGCTTTTTCAAGTTTCAGTCCGCCGCGCCCAACATATGGAAGCGGATTACCTTTAATGTTTAACTCAAGTGTACTGTCAACTTTGCTGCCCGGTTTATCAATTCGCAAATCGCCGTGATAAACCATGCCTGCCATAACTGCTCGTTGTGCCTTCTCCCGCGATTCAAACAATCCTTTTTTAACAAGAAGGACGTCGATCCGTTCCCGATCTTTCATGAAGTAATGACCTTCCTAATTCTATTTGTTCTCGTCTGATCCTTTATTATTTGTTTCACTCGAATGCTGATCTGCTCACTGGTTAACCCTAGTTCGTGTAATAATTCGTTAACGCTGCCATGCTCAACAAAACAATCATCAATGCCCATTCGTTCAATGACTAAATCGTAAAAGCCTTGATCATGGAAATATTCCAATATGCTTGAACCGAATCCTCCGGCAAGTATGCCTTCCTCAACAGTTAAAATCGGTCCGCCATTCTCAGCAAGCTCAGACAGCATCTGAGTGTCAAGCGGCTTTATAAACCGCGCATTTACAACTTGTACTTGAATACCATCCGCCTCAAGCTGCTTAGCTGCAGTTAATGCCGTCTGCAGCATCGGTCCGAACGCCAGCACTGTTGCGTCGCACCCGTTGCGCATTATTTCCCAAGTACCGATTGGAATCTCATGTAAAGGTTCGTTCATCGCGACCCCAATACCGTTTCCTCGTGGGTAACGAAGAGCAATTGGCCCTTGATTATAGTTCATTGCCGTGTAAACCATGTTTCTCAGTTCATTCTCATCCTTGCCCATCATAATGGTTAAATTAGGCAAGCTGCGCAAAAAGCCGATATCAAAAATACCTTGATGCGTTTCTCCATCAGCGCCGACCAAGCCGGCACGATCCACAGCAATCACAACATTCAAGTCTTGCCTGCAAATATCATGTAAAATCTGATCATAGGCACGTTGCATAAATGTTGAGTAGATAGCTAATACAGGTTTCATTTTCTGTGTTGCTAAGCCGGCAGCAAAAGTTGCCGCATGCTGCTCGGCGATGCCTACATCAAACAACCGATCAGGGAATTCTTTACCAAAGCCCTCAAGTTTCGAGCCGACAACCATAGCGGGAGAAATAACAACAATTCGTTCATCTGCACGGGCAAGCTCCTGCAAGGTGTCATTGACGACCTTGCTGTACGCCGGAGCTTCCGCAATCGGTTTGATAAATGCTCCCGATTCTATTTTATATGGGCCGGTCCCATGCCATGTGCCGATTTCGTCTAATTCTGCAGGCTTGTAGCCTTTGCCCTTTTGGGTCAAAACATGAATAATGACCGGACCTTTTTTCTTTCTTGCATAGTTGAAACTATCCATGAGTGCATTCAAATTATGTCCGTCAACCGGACCGAGATAAGTAATCCCCAATTCTTCAAAGAACACTCCGGATACGAGCAAATATTTCAGCCGATCTTTTAAACGCTCAGCAACAGAAGCAATCTTGCCGCCAAACGCGGGAATCTTCTTCATAAGATACTCAAGATCTTCTTTCGCCTTATTATATTTATTCGCCGAGCGAATCCGATTCAGCATGTTATGAAGTGCACCGACATTAGGTGCTATCGACATCTCATTATCGTTCAGAATAATGATCATATTCCTGTTCTGATGTCCAATATCGTTCAGCGCCTCAAGCGCCATCCCGCCTGTTAATGCACCGTCGCCAATAACTGCAACGACTTCAAAGTTTTCGTGTTTCAGGTCGCGCGCAACCGCCATGCCAAGTGCAGCAGAAAGAGATGTCGAACTATGTCCTGCTTCCCAAACATCATGCTCACTCTCACTGCGTTTTGGAAATCCGCACAGACCTTTATATTGTCTTAGCGAGTCAAAACGGTCTCCTCTTCCTGTTAAGATCTTATGCACATAGGATTGGTGGCCGACGTCCCAAACTAATTTATCTTTTGGACTGTTAAATACTTTATGAAGTGCAAGCGTTAACTCAACCACGCCAAGATTCGGCGCAAGATGTCCTCCGGTTTTTGACAGCTTTTTGATAAGAAAAGAGCGAATATCGCCGGCGAGATCGTTCATCTGATTGACGGACATTTTTTTAAGAAGTTTTGGATTCTTAATTTTTGAAACATCCATGAATGTCACACATCCTTTTTTGCCGATTTTCTCTTCTTGCTCTTTTTTTTCTTCGTATCAAGAATCATAAGTATCGGAATATGCAGATGATCTTCAGCAAAATACATGACATATCCGACTTTATAAATGATTTTCGTTGAATTTTTAATTGCAAATCCCTTGCCCAGTGCCTTCACAAAAACAGTCAGAGCTGCGACACAACTTGTCACGATCACGGATATGACATATTCAACAACCCCGCTTTTATTGTAAACGAGCAGCGCCATCATTTCTACTACAACGACTGACGCAGCTGTACCGCTGATTATTGCACTTGCATCGCCAATAACATCGGTGCAAAATGTATTAACACGGTCAGCATTTTTTGTCAGCCAAACCGAATATTTTGCACCTTTCATCCCCTTTGATGCTATTGCATGAAAAGGTGCTTCGCTGGAAGCTGTAGAAGCAACACCGATTATATCAAAAAAGAGAGCAATAAGAATAATGACAAGAACGACAATAGTTCCACTAATTACGTTGGCATTACTGAGTACCGCAGTTGATACAATTGAAAAAATAGCCGCTAGCACAAACGTGATAACAGCTAAAGGCACCGCCCATTTTAATGCTTTTTTAAGCTCGTTTTTCATGAGTATTCCATCCTCATTCAATCGATCGCAGAACGGACGTTTCACATCCTTAAAAAATATCTTATTTCTATTTGGTCTGAATTATGTAGCGAGGTCATTTGAAAAGTAAACATTGCGGCTTAGGTCCAGTAGGTTTTCCCGCCGAGTTACCTGTTGTTGCCAAGCAGGCAGTTTCCTATTAAAACTCGGCCGATGTCGTCGCCGCGCACCGAACTGGAACGCCACTCAGACCGCACTATAATCCTTTTCAAATGCTGCAGATTTGCAGACAGTCTAGGAGATTTCCTCAAGCACTCTTGAAACTTTACTCTAGCCTCTTTTGCAGAATTGATTTCAGGAAGGCGCCCCTTCTCGTACCGGCCAAGTAGTTCAAAGTTATGCGCCGACCATCCCCTCTTTCCCACTCAAGGCAGGCTACGCTGTTCGCTTTACGAAACAGGTTTTCCACATAGTCATTGCCATTTCAAGCAAACAACGTACGTGTCTCCACGGGCGCAGGGTCTTCGCCCACATGCCGTTGCGGATCGCCCTACGCCCTTTACTCCCAGCACGAGCCCAAAGCTGGGCGCCTTAAGCCGGTACCAGGAACTTCATCGATGTGCCCTTTGACGGATTTTTAGCCCCGTCTTCAAGTAAAGTAGAGTGACTAGAATACTGCACCATCAATTTATTACGCTTAAGTTTATCATAAATTCGACATTGGCTCAAACATTGTCGTATTGATGTCAATAGGTACGATGAAGCAAATAGCTTGCAAGATCGGAAAGCAAACCATTCTTGAGCTCTATTTCTCTTAATTCAGCAAGTGAAGCATTTACTTCATGCTCGAGCTTTTCCTTAGCACCATTCATACCGAGAAGGCTGACATATGTGTTTTTATGGTTGGCGACATCACTGCCAATCGGCTTCCCAAGCGCTTTTTCATCACCAATAATATCAAGAATGTCATCGCCGATCTGAAAGGCGAGTCCAAGGTGTTCCGAATAGCGGATGAGTGCCTGTTTTTCCGATTCGTTAACTTTTGCAATCACAGCTGCGGCTTCTACCGGAAAACGTATGAGTTGTCCTGTTTTTCTTCTGTGAATGGACATGAGTTCATTTAGATTAAGCTTTTTATCCTCTGCTTCGAGATCGTCTTCCTGACCGCCAACCATTCCTTCAGGTCCGGCAGCCTTTGCAAGCAGATAAACAAGCATATTTTTTGTCTTTTCATCAATAATTTGATCGTTTGCGATCAATTGAAAGGCTGCGGTTAATAAACCGTCACCGGCTAAAATGGCTGTCCCTTCACCAAAAGCGCAATGATTTGTCGGCTTCCCGCGCCGCAGATCATCATCATCCATTGCCGGGAGATCATCATGAATTAATGAATAGGTATGTATCATTTCCAAACCAAGTGCAGTACTTAAGCCAGTCTCTTCTGCTTTTCCCAATGAATGCAAGGTAGCAAAGAGCAATATTGGACGAATTCTTTTTCCCCCTGCTCCTAATGAATAGAGCATCGATTGTTCCAATTTCGGAGTAATGACCGCATTTTGAAAAAGCATGGGAAGCTGTGCTTCAAACCATGCCTTTTTATCCGCCATATAAGTCTTCAGCAACTTAGTCATTGTTCGTCATCTCCCTGGACCGAGAATGGTTTTGTTTCGCCATTCGGTCCTATGAGCTGATCCATCTTTTTTTCGACCGTTTCAAGCTTATCATGACACAGCTTTGAAAGTGCCATACCTTCTTGAAAAAGCCCGATCGCCTTTTCAAGAGGCACATCATTTTCTTCCAATTGCTTCACAATTTGTTCCAGTTGGTCCATTGCTTCCTCAAATACAGGTTCTTTTTGATTGTTATTCATTGAATCACACATGTTCATCCGCCTCCTCAATACCCCAAACCTGGCAGTCTATTTTTCCATCGTGCAGCTTAAGATTAAACATATCGCCAGGTGCAACCTCACGCACCGACTTGATTAATTGCTCTTTTTCATTAAAGGCAAGTCCATAACCTCGGCTCATGATCTTAAGCGGGCTTAAACCATTCAGGTGAGTAACGAGCTTATCAAAACGAGCTTCCCGCTCTTTACAAAAGATCTTAAGAGCCCGTATTAATTGCTGTTGCTGATCAGCTAAGGAACGTTTTGCTCTCGTGACTAGCTGCTGCGGTCCGCTCTGACCTAATAAGCGGTCAATCATCGCAATCCGTTCGCGTTTTCGAAGAAGCTGCGCATTTGCCGCATTATTCAACCGTTCAACCAGTCTGTCGCACTCTTGCTCCTTTTGCAGAATAAGCTGTCCCGGATAGCGAAATGCGTATGACTGCTGCATACGATGCAGACGCAGCTTTTCTTCACGAAGCTTGCCGGTTATCGCCTGCACTAATCGTGTAGACGATTGATCGATTCTCCGCTCCAAATCAACGCGATTCGGAACCGCAAATTCACCTGCTGCCGTAGGTGTAGGTGCACGTTTATCAGCGACAAAGTCGGCAATGGTAAAATCCGTTTCATGCCCGACTGCAGAAATGATCGGAATCCGCGATTTGAAAATTGCTTCGGCAACGATCTCCTCATTGAATGCCCACAGATCTTCAATTGATCCGCCGCCGCGGCCGACAATCAGTACATCAAGATCAAGCATTTGATTTGCCTGATTAATAGCCGACGCTATTGAAGGAGCAGCTTCTGCGCCTTGAACGAGTACAGGAAATACGGTAATCCTTGCTGCGGGAAACCTTCGCTTAATCGTTGTGAATAAATCACGAATAGCAGCTCCGGTCGTTGAGGTAATAATGCCCACTTCATATGGAACTTCAGGGATGAGCTTCTTTAATGAAGGATCGAACATCCCATTCTCCTGAAGCTTTTTTTTCAACGCCTCATAGGCAAGATAAAGCTTGCCCAATCCATCTTGCTCCATATCGCGAATATAAATTTGATATTCCCCATAAGGTTCGTAAAGAGCAACAGAACCTTGAATGAGAACCTTCATGCCGTCTTGCGGTTCAAAGGTTAGTTGACGCGCATTACCTGCAAACATGACTGCGCGTATTCTTGAATTCTTGTCTTTAATTGTTAAATAAAGATGACCCCGAGAGTGTCGTTTAAAATTTGATATCTCACCGCGCAACCAAATATTTTGCAGATTTCCATCGGTCTCCATTAATTGTTTTATATATCGAGTCAGCTTGGTAACGCTAATATATCGATCATTTTCCATTATTGCTTACCCGCCTTTTCATGTTGACGCATTGCAGCAATTAATGTATTTTCGAGGAGCATCACTCGGGTCATCGGTCCGACACCGCCGGGAACCGGTGTGATGTAATCTGCTTTTTCCTTTACTTCTTCGAATGCTACGTCACCGACAAGCCTTCCGGAAGCGCTGCGATTCATACCGACATCAATAACAATTGCACCCGGCTTAATATCATTGGCGTGAATAAGTGCTTCGCTTCCCGCTGCGGCAACCAAGATGTCTGCCTGCTTCGTATACTTTGAAAGAGGCTTTGTCTTTGAATGACAAACCGTAACCGTTGCATCAAGATTTAGGAAAAGAAGAGCGGCAGGCTTCCCGACTATATTGCTTCGACCGACAATAACGACATGTTTCCCGGATATCGGCACATCAATTGCTTTTAGCATTTCAATAATTCCAGCTGGTGTACACGAAACAAAGCCTTCCTGTTTCGTCACCAGTCTGCCGACATTGATCGGATGAAAACCGTCAACATCTTTTTCAGGACTGATCGCTTGAATGACTTTTTGCTCGGAAATATGATCAGGAAGCGGCAATTGGACTAAAAGTCCATGTATCTTGTCATTCGCATTAAGTATTTCTATCTGCTCAAGCACTTGCTTTTCCGATACCGTTACGTCAAATTGAATTAATTCAGAATAAATGCCAACCTCTTTGCAGTCGCGAATTTTGCCTTTAACATAGGAAATGGATGCAGGGTCTTCTCCCACAAGAATAACAGCTAGTCCGGGGACATATCCTTGTTGTTTCATCGACTCAATTTGAGATTTCATCGCTTGTCTTTTTTTAGTAGCGATCAATTTCCCATCAATTCGTTGTGCACCCATCAGTCAACCATCCTTTTGCATTATAGACTTTTCGTTTCAATTTCCTTGGAAATACCTGATAAAACGCCGTTCACGAACTTTCTTGTTTGTTCATCGCTATAAATTTTGCATAACTCAATCGCTTCATTTACGGAGACGGTGATCGGTATATCATCAAAATAGAGAATTTCGCATACCGCAATTCGTAAAATTGTTTTATCGATATTCCCTATGCGATCCAGTGACCAGTTTTGCAAATGTTTGCTGATCAGTTGGTCTATATCCTCTTCATTTTTCAAGGTTTGATCCAATAAACGATCGACAAATGAATCAATTGGTTTTCCGCTGTCATTGACAGCTTCGAGCGCCATCGCTCGATCCGTCTTACTGAGCGTCATCTGGAATAAGGCCTGGAGCGCCATTTTACGTGCTTCTCTTCGGTTCATTACTGACTTCCTTTCAATTTCATACTCTCATTAATATTAACTTAACAAAACATATTATGTTGTCGCTGATTCCATTCGTTCACAAGACATGTAAAGAAGCAAAGGGAAAGCTTCTACCCTTTGCTTCTTAATCAATCTCGGAACCGGTCTTTTCTTTGTGGTCAAAACGGACACCCACAACATGAATGTTAATTTCGTGAACATCAAGCGCAGTCATCCGTTTCAGCGTCTGTACGATGTTGTCCTGTACCTTCTCAGCAACATCAGGAATGGAGACACCGTAGTTCATCGTCAATTGAACATCAATAGTTATGCCGTCATCGGTCAAGTCGACTTTAACGCCTTTTCGATAATTGCGTCCGCTCAGTTTCTCGACCATTCCTGAAGCAAAATTACCATGTAAATCACTGACACCGACTATTTCAACAGCGGCAAGACTTGCAATGACCTCAATGACCTCAGGAGAAATCTCGATTCTGCCTAGATCCTCTTGTTGTTCCTCAACTTCTATTGTGCGATTTTCGTTTTCGGGCATGAATGTCACACCTCCATAATTAGCTTTGTTCGTTAAGCGGGTACTTTTTCAAAAATTTAGTATTGAAGGCTCCACTTTCAAAAACCGGATGCTGCAACAATTGCAGATGGAAGGGAATCGTTGTTTTAATTCCTTCAATCACATATTCTCCAAGTGCACGTCGCATAATTGCGATTGCATCCTCTCTTGTCTTTCCATACGCAATGACCTTCGATACCATTGAATCATAATATGGCGGAATAAAATAGCCTTGATATACTGCTGAGTCCACGCGCACTCCGGGTCCTCCGGGAGCAAGGTAGGTTTCCACGCGTCCGCAAGACGGCATGAAATTCTTTTCAGAGTCTTCAGCGTTGATACGGCATTCAATTGCGTGACCATTCAGGTGAATATCATCTTGTTTTACCGATAAGGGTTCACCTGAAGCAATCCGAATTTGTTCCTTCACAAGATCCAAACCAGTTACCGCTTCCGTGACGCCATGCTCCACCTGTATTCTCGTATTCATTTCCATGAAGTAAAAAGAGCCGTTTGGTTCATAAATAAATTCAATCGTACCGGCACTACGGTAGTGAACGGCACGAGCAGCACGAACAGCAGCCATTCCCATCTCCTGACGTTTTGCTTCATTAAGTGCGGGTGACGGTGATTCCTCCAGCAATTTTTGCAGACGCCTTTGGATGGTACAATCACGTTCGCCCAAATGGATTACATTCCCCTGGGTGTCAGCAAGTACCTGGATTTCCACATGACGAAAATCCTCAATATATTTTTCAATATAAACTCCTGAGTTGCCGAAGGAAGTGTCCGCTTCTTGCTGTGTAATGGTAATGCCATGCCGTAATTCTTTTTCATTCTGGGCGACACGGATACCTTTTCCACCGCCGCCGGCTGTTGCTTTAATCAGGACCGGATAACCAATATCATTGGCGATCTTCACTCCGTCCTCAACGCTGCTGATAACCCCATTTGAACCTGGAACAACAGGTACCCCGGCATTTTTCATGGTTTGTTTGGCAATATCCTTGATGCCCATTTTACTGATTGCTTCAGAGGAAGGGCCAATGAACAAAAGGTTGCACTCCTCGCACATCTCAGCAAAGTCAGCATTTTCGGAAAGAAAGCCATAGCCGGGATGAACAGCGTCGCAGCCTGTCAGCATCGCAACACTGATCATGTTCGTATAGCTCAGATAACTGTCCTTAGGCGCATTCGGTCCGATGCAATAGGCTTCGTCAGCCAACTGGACATGAAGTGCCTCCTTATCGGCTTGCGAATAAATTGCGACCGTTTCTACGTTTAATTCTTTACATGCGCGGATAATTCTAACCGCGATCTCTCCTCTATTGGCAACTAAAACTTTTTTTATCATGAATAATAAACTCCTTAATCTTCCTTGACCAGAAATAATGGCTGACCGTATTCAACAAGTTGTCCGTCCTCCGCAAGAACGTCAACAATTGTTCCGCTGCATTCCGCTTCAATCTCATTGAAGAGTTTCATTGCTTCAACAATGCAGACGACTGTTTTCTTGTCTACTTTTGAACCCTTTTTAACAAAAGCGCCTGAATCCGGAGATGAAGAAGAGTAAAAGGTTCCGACCATCGGAGCCGTAATTTTATGCAGTGATGAATCATCCGTTGTCTCATCTGCTGTTGTATTTTCTGCTGGCGCACTCGCAGCAGCTTCCGGCTGAACTGCAGCAGGCTGTATATTTGCGATCTGTGGCACAGCTTGAAGGACTGCCTTTCCTGCGAATGCTTCGGCCTTTTTCAAGGTGATCTTTGCATCCTCTGCTTCAAATTTCAACTCGCTGATTGAAGATGAATCCATCTCCTTTATTAATGCTTTAATGTCTTCAATACTTAACAAATCCAGCACTCCTTTGTCCCGTACCTTTGTTCTCAATTATAGCATATCATCCATATCATTCCTGTTTCAATGACTGAACTCAAGGTAATTTGTTTGGGAAATGTATTTTTATTTTACTCATTTTCCGGAAATGATAGCCATTAAGTCCTACGAAGAACTTGTATAAAATGTTCCGGATCGCACAAAAAAACTGTCGCAGGAAATTGCAACAGTTTCTATTCTACCTAATTTTGTTCAAAAAATCTTCAATAATTTTATTTTCTTTTTACTTCTCATTAAGGGCATAGGTGACACTCACTACTCTGCCTGTGCCTAGATATTCATTAGCTAGTTGAATAAGCTGATTTGCTTGTTTATCTGTTAATTTTTTTGAATCCACAAAAATTTGCACTTGGCTTCCACTCGTTTTTACCACACTGTTTTTAAATCCTTTTGATTGAACAACATCTTCAAGCATCGTTTCATTATCTGCCAATGTTTTCAGATTCGCCATGGCGTCGTATGCCGAGCTCACTTCTTTTGCTGAGCTGTTTTTAGATGCAATCACATTTTCGTACTTTTTTTCTAATTGTGCACGTTCATCATTTTTACTCAATTCTATATCTGCCAATTTTGTCGCTGCAGCAGTAGCGGTTACTGTTTTTCCTGTTTTCACATCGGCTGTGGCAGGCTTGGCCTTTTCGGCGGCAGATTGCGCATCTTGACCAGAGTTGTTCCCTGGTGCGGACAACGCGTACACCGATAATACAACGATTAAACTTAGCATAGTCAGTAGCCAAACAGTTTGTTTCTTGATCATGTTTACTGCCCCCTCATTCATTTTTCTCCAACACTTTTACCTTGTAAGAAGGAATGTCCAATACAGTTGCAACTGCATCCATAATTTGCACCTTGACAGTAGGTTGCTGCGCACCTTGAGCAACAACGATGACGCCGCGGACAGTCGGTTGTTCTTTACCAATAACTACAGGAATTTTACTGCCATTTTGATCAATCATAACCACCTCCGTATCCTCATCCCGCTGACTGACCACACGTTTTCCACCTTTTTGATCCGTCTCACTCGTTTGATTGTCCTGTGTCTTGATATTGTTTTGATAGATTTTTTTTTCTGTTGAAGAGAAGTTCACCATGACGGACACATTTGATACGCCGCGAATCTGTTCTAATATATTTTTTAGATTTTGATTCACATAGGTTTCATATTTTTCAATTGATGTCATAGAACCTTGCTGGCTGCTTGTCTTAATGTTCGAAAGCGTCTTTGATTCCTTCGTGCTGAACGCCTGTTTGACTTCATGTTTTTGACTTGTCTGACTTCCTGAGAAATAGTGATTAGCCGCTAAAAGTGCCATGCCGACCAGTGCGAGCATGGTCAATTTTATAAAAGCTCCTTTTGTATTTTTAACAGGCTTCCCGTCTGTATCCTTTCCACCAAGGAACAAACGGGCTATACGCTCAATCCATCTTTTCAAGGGCTTTTCTTCCCTCCTTCACGATTTACTTTGATGAGGCTCTGACTGAGTTCCCATCGTTTGGCAAGGAAGGAGCGGACGCTTTTCACCTCATTGGATTCATGTACCTTGTTTTTTTCAGATTCGTTTTTTCCTAAGTCGATGGATACATTTTTAACGGGTTGAATGGTCCGAATTCCGGATTCTTGACTACGATGGTTTTGTTCCGATTTCCCGATGGTGACTGTAACCTTACCCAATGACAGTTCTTGTCCAACAACTTTTTGGCCAGATAATGCAATATCTGTGATCTGCAATCCGTATTTCTCATTCAACTCCTCCTTTACTTGATTTTTCATACGGACAGCCACTTGTTCTTGAATATATGCGGCTTGTGCCTTTTGTATTTCATTTTTTTGACGAGCTGTCTCACTTTTTATCGATGAATCATTTTGCTCTGATTTAAGACCTTGGAGAAGGCTGCTCGGATCCACTTGAAATAAACGAATGACCGGATCCATAAGTGCAACAATGAGTACAAGTCCAATGACAAATTTGATATATTTTTGAAAGACTCCCGACGGAACAAGTAATTCGAGAATTACAGCGAAAAGGACAATCAAAACTATTTCCGATACCCAGTTAATGAGATAACTCACAATTGCGCCTCCTATCGCACCATCAGCGAGAGATTTCCTGAAGCAACAATGATCGTAATCGCAAGAAAGAACATGAGGGAGACAACAGCGAGCGATGCAAATAAGTAAAAGACGCTTTTCGCCATGATAACCAAACAGTCAATAACGGGACCGCCGCCGAGCGGCTGCAGAACTGCTGCTGCTAAATTATAAATAAAGGCAAGCGACAATATTTTTAAAAGTGGAAAAATGGTAATACAAATTAGGATCAACAATCCTGCAATACCGATTGTATTCTTGAGCAGTACTGATGCGCCCATCACTGTGTCGGCAGCTTCTGTAAACATCCTGCCGACAACCGGAATAAAATTTCCCGTGAAAAATTTGGCGGATTTCACCATTAATCCATCAGATATGGAGGTTGCCGCACCTTGAACCGATATAACGCCTAGAAATATGGCAAAAAAGCCTGCCAAAGTAAAGAGCGCCACATTTTTGAACAATTCACTCAACCTTGTGAGCTTATAGTGATCCGACAAAGTGCTCACAATCGCGAGCAGCGCAGACATAACAAGCAGCGGGAGGACAAACGATGAAATCAGCCAACCGGACGCATTCACAAGAAAAATGATGAGCGGGTGAAAAAAAGCGACCGATGCAAGCCCGCCGGTTGCGGCGGTTAAGGCAAAGATGAGCGGAATGAGTGCGACCAGAAATTGACTCATCGCGTTCACTGTGTCAGTCGTATAACCTATAGCAAGTCGGAAACTGTTAAGAAGCAAGATTATCAGAACCAATGTAACAACAAGATAGGCAACCTTTGAGACCGCTTTATGTTCAAACGCTGATTGAATGGTTTGCAACAATGTGGAGAAAACGGTAAGCAGAATTAATGTACCAAGCAATTTACTGCTTACCACAAGCTCATGCAGAAAATAGTCCACAATGCCATCAATGAGCTTCTTAAAAAAACTTTGCTTGTTTGAATGCACAAAGTCTTTAAAATTAGGCTCCGTTTCTGGCAAGAACCCCCCATAATCGGTTACAACCTTATCCCAGTATTCTTCGATCTGACTTGTATCAATTTTATCCATCTGCTGATCTGACCATTTATTAATAACTTGATTGGGTTGGTCGGCATATGCAGGCTTGTCCGCACAAAGCACGAGAAAAAAGGCAGTCACCATGATAAAAAGAATATAACCACCTCTCTTTTTCACGACAAGTGACAACTCAACCACCCCCCATTTGCGGCATTAGATGCATAACCGTATCGACAATAGCCGTCAATATTGGGATCGCCATGACAAGAATAATCAGTTTACCGGCTAATTCAATTTTACCTGCAATCGAATTTTGTCCAGCATCTTTGGCGATTTGCGCGCCGAATTCGGAAATATAAGCAATCCCAATAATCTTTAGTATTGTGGCTACATAAACATTATTCAGGTGTGCGTTTTGCGCCATATTGTTCAACATATCCATGACTAGACGGATCTGATCAACCATCATAAGCAGAATAAATACACCGGCGACAAGCGATACGATTAACGCAAATGCTTGATTTTTTTCTTTTAAAATGAGTGCAAGAAAGGTGACAGCCAGTCCCAAGCCGACGATCTGAAGAATATCCATTGGCCAGTTCCTCTCTACATATAGAGAAATACTTGACGTATTTTTTCAAAAAGATCATCAATGAGTGTCGCAGCCATGTAGAGAATGACGATAAATCCAATTAGAGTGACCCATTGCGCCCAATCATCTTTGCCCATCTGCTTCAAAACCGTTTGAATCATGGCAACGATAATACCGATACCTGCTATCTGAAAGATTGTATTCACATCCAGTGACACCGGGAACTCCCTCCTCTCCCCTCGACCAATAACAAAATCATATTTATATGAATAAGAGAATAACCAGTACGCCTGTTAAAAAGCCCAAACTCCGCATCATCTTTTCATTTGATTTTTGAGACTGACGCGCATCCGATTCCTCACGCTCTAAATGTGCTAAAGCAAGTTGAATATGTTTCTTTTGGTTTTCCGCGTCCTCAGTTCCAAGTGTCGTGCCAAATTGAAGAATAATTTCTTTTTCCGGAATCTTCATAGCTGTTCTCGGCCAAAATTGTTCCACCGAATTGAGCCAAGCTTCCTGCAGCGGCAGACCTTTTTTGCGGAGCTGAGTGCTCAATAATGTAAAGAAATAGTTCAACGGAGATGGTATCTGCTTGGAAAGATCTTCGGCCAATTGATCAACCGGAACACGCCCATAAATGATTTCTGCTTCAATGGACTGAAGTGCGGAACGCCATTGTCTAATTTCTCTTGGCCGGTCTCGGAATCGTCTGGCAAGAATCAATCCGGCTGCGGTAGACGCAAATAAGATAAAAAGTGATCCGATAATTTTCATCACTGCCAGACCCCCTCTGTTGCAGACATTTTTCGCCCGAGTTGATCAAGGATCGTTAACCGACACCCCGCTTGATTTGAATAACTTCTACGGGATAAAACAACAAAACGATCAAATAGTTTGGCGTCGATTAACGGCCGAATGGACGGCCGCTGAGCCAACTGATCAAATGTGAATCCGTGAGCAGTAGCCATAACGGTCACACCGGCATTTAGCGCCTCAAACAGAGCTGCTGTATCCTCTGATCCGCCGATTTCATCCACAATGAGCACTTCCGGACTCATTGATCGAATCATCATCATCATTCCTTCGGCCTTTGGACATGCATCCATCACATCGGTACGTGCCCCCAACCGATTCTGGGGAACTCCATTCACGCAACCTGCAATTTCAGAGCGTTCATCAACAATCGCGGTCTTACGAGAAGCAATATAGCGTTCCGCAATGCCTTCACTTACAAGACGAGCTAAGTCTCTGAGCATCGTTGTTTTACCCGTCTGAGGTGCTCCGATTAACAGCGTATTAAACCAGCGTCGACGATTGTAAAGAAAAGGAACCAACGGAAGTGCGGCACCAATCTTTTGTTTGGCAAGTCGAATATTAAAAAAGGTTACATCACGCAAGCGCAGCACATGGCCACGCTCCGTGATCACGCGTCCGGCCAATCCGATTCGATGCCCACCTTGAATGGTTACGTAGCCCCGTTTCAGTTCCTCTTCAAGTGTGTACAATGAGTATTTTCCTATTTTCTGAAGCAGTTCCCGTGCCTGCTCCCTGCTGAAAATCGGCATCCTTGAATTGTCGCTTGGCAGCCATTGATTTCCGGATACGATTAACTCTAATGGCCGACCCGTGCGGCAGCGTATTTCCTCAAGCATACTGCGTTCTTTTTCAGGCATCCGAAGAATGATTTGCTGGAATGGTTCAGGGAGGTAGGGCAGAATCTCGTTCAATAGAATCACCTCGGATAAAGACTGCTGAACAGTTCTTTAGTTCTTCTCAAAATATATGCCGGCTTGTACACAATATGCTTGCTTCAATGCGGATTGATAAGAACATTACAAGGAAAATATGCAATGACTCGATTTGGGAAATATAGAAAATGTGGATGTAAGATAAAGGAATTTACTGTTCTTAGAGCAGCAGCAGCTTATTGACAAACATTTTGAGCATATAAAAAAACAGCTTCCGAAGAAGCTGTTTGCTATTGAATATTTATCTAAGTTAGTTATGCTCGGGAAACATAGAGTCCTGAGCGAGTGTCAATGACTAGTTTGTCCCCTTCGTTAACAAAGAATGGAACGCTGACAACGTACCCTGTTTCAAGTGTTGCCGGTTTCGATCCACCGGACGCTGTATCACCTTTAATACCTGGTTCCGTCGCTGTTACTTCGAGCTCAACGGTGTTAGGAAGTGCAACGCCAAGCGTTTCACCTTGATAGGATTGAATGTTGCATTCCATGTTTTCTTTTAGGAAATTCAGTTGTTCTGTGATTTGACTTGCGTCCAAATCAAGCTGTTCATACGTTTCCATATCCATAAATGTATAGGTAGAACCACTGGAATAGAGGTATTGCATTTTACGATTTTCAATTCTCGCCGGATTCACTTTTTCGCCGCCGCGGAATGTTTTTTCCTGAATCGCTCCTGTACGGAGGTTTCTTAATTTCGAACGCACAAATGCAGCACCTTTACCCGGCTTTACATGCTGGAATTCGATAACAGAGAGGATATCTCCGTCTACCTCAATCGTCAGACCTGTTTTAAAATCATTTACAGAAATCATAAGCTTCCTCCTTTAAATGCGCCGCTTGTTGCTATGGGGACCGTCCCCGTCACTCATTTTAAATAATGGAAAACAATGTCTGAAAACGCTCATGCCCACACCCATGAAAAAAGCATTCATTCCCCTGTTCAGGAAATAATGCATCGAAAAGCGCTCTAACAAGGATATTCCCGCTCGCATCGATGAACGGTGCGCAGACAAAATTCACTTTAGCCATTTTACCACAGCATCACTGATTTGAATAGTTGCTTCCCTTTGAATTTTCTTCAAAATCAAAAGAAATAGAGTAGCCGATAAATAATCCATACAGTGCATACAAGCAAAGTGTCGTTATCAATGTGTTCATATCCAATCTTGTCACAAACGGTAAGCCGTTAAGGAATGGGCGGAATAGAAAAAAGACGCATCCCCATAAGAAGAGACCAAACCCGATTGAAAACCAAATTGATTTTATTTTGCTAAAGATCAGCATATAAATTAAAGCAGCAAAAATAGAGAGGATACTGCAGCCGGCAATAGCAAGTAATTGACCGCCTATTTCATTTCTCCATCCCCAAAAGGTAAGCGGTGCAAATAATAAGGATGGACCAACTTTGCTGAAGTTTAACAAATGGCAGATGAGCCCCATCCCAGACCAAAATAATCCACCAAACAAGCCGGTGACCGCCGTGCGTCCGATTGATTTTGATAACTGATTTTTTTTCTTTCCCTTTACCGATTTTTTTTGTCTAGCCATGATCGTTCCCCTTTTAAGCCTGATTCATGTGCTTCATTATGCCCATTTCAATATTATTCATATACTAAGTGGTAAAAAAGGTCCATGCTACCGACGGAAATACGCTTCCAACTAGAAAACTATGAATAGATCACGAATACAATCCTAGAGGTTTTAAGTAAATTCGGGTAGAATAAGAATAAGTGTAGAGATATTAAATTATTGATGAGAATCGGGCTGATTAGTTAATGGAAAAAATTCTTCCTATATATGGTGGGCAGGCAGTCATTGAAGGTGTGATGATGGGCGGCAAATACACGACAGTTACGGCTGTGCGTCGAAAAGATCAATCAGTCACTTATTTTGAGGCACCAAAAAAAGAATTTCATTCCCTTGCATTTTTCCGAAAGATTCCGGTTCTTCGAGGAATTGTGGCAATTATTGAGGCAAGTGCAATCGGCACAAAGCATCTGAATTATGCTTCTGAAGTCTTCGATGAAGAACCTGGTGCAAAGGTCGAGACAACCGAAGAACCAAAAAAAGGGTTTCATTTAGAAGCCGTAATCGGACTTACCGCAATAGGCATCATTTCATTTCTTTTTGCCAAATTTATTTTCACACTTGTTCCTGCATTCATTGCGAGTTTATTCGAACCGATTATCTCTGGTACCGTTGCTCAAGTACTGCTTGAAGGTTTCTTCAAAATTCTGCTCCTTATCGGCTATGTTTATTTTGTTTCATTAACGCCTATTATGAAAAGGCTGTTTCAATATCACGGAGCTGAGCATAAAGTAATTAATACATTTGAAAGTGGAGATGAACTGACTGTTGTTAATGTGCGCAATCACTCAAGACTTCATTACAGATGCGGTTCAAGCTTTATCCTGTTTACTGCGATAATCAGTATCTTTCTTTACTTTTTTGTTCCGACAGAACCGTTATGGCTCAGACTTGTTTATCGAATAGCGCTAATCCCTCTTGACCTTGGGCTCGCCTATGAAATTCTTAGACTTACAAATAAAGTGCGTCACATACCTGTGTTAGAATGGCTCGGCTATCCAGGGCTGTGGGTTCAGTTGCTAACAACAAAAGAACCAGATGATGATCAGATTGAAATCGGTATTCATGCCTTTGAAGAGATGCGTCGCAGAGAATCAGTCATTGAAAAACAACAAGCACTCGTGCGGCAGGTGCTTTAAAAAAAACGGAGGTGAGTGTCCGTGAGAACATTTTTCTATTCCTTAACCTTCCTTGTAATTGGGGGTCTCGGACTTTTCGGCCTGCTCTCCATGTTCTTACCTAGTCAAAAAAGCGTGATCGTTACGCAGTTGATTATTATCACGTTAATTATCATTATAGGCTTGTTCTTTTTCAGACGTCTCGCCGAATGGACGGGAAACGGAGATCAGGCACGTTATAATAGAGCTCTGCGTCAGTCACGCAAAAGAAAGAAAATGGCTTCAAACGGTCGCAGGACGCGAAGCATTCATCCTGCGTCAAAATTTAAAGTAATAAAGAACGGGTCCCATTCACTTAAAACACTGACACATCAATCGGCGAAAGATCATGGACATTTAACCGTAATCGAAGGTCGCAAGAATAAGAAGAAGAAAAGACTGCTTTTTTAAATAAGGCTTGAATAATCACATTTTTATTTTTTAAAAGGGACCGGCTGAATTCTGCCGATCCCTTTACTTCAGCTTTTGTTAATAAGACCACTGTTCAAGAAATTTTTGTGCATAATCTGCGCCAATTTTAAACAAACGCTCCCGTTCCTGTTCGGATATTTGAAAATCTTTCGTTTTCACTTTATCCACCGGCAGGCAAATAATATTCGTACCTTTTAATTTTTCAATGACTCGCTCATCATGAGCTTCACGCATCGCTTTAAAAAGGCCACGGAAGAGTTCTGCTGCATTTCGAATCTTTAACGCTTCTTTGAAATCCGAATCTTTGTCTGCGATCTGTAATCCTAAAAATGGTCTGGCAGGCAATTCATCCTCCTTATTGTAAATCCATAATGGAAAATTACTCAAGATGCCCCCGTCAACGATTAGCGACTTTACTCCACTTGCATCATAAAGGGGCACTGGTTCAAAAAAGAACGGCAAACAGCAGCTCATTCTCACAGCACGTGCGACTGAGAAGTGATCCGGATCTAATCCATAATCCTTTAAATCATCGGGAATCACGACAAGCCTTGCTTTCGTAACATCAGAAACAATAATTTTCAATCGGTCTTTAGGTAAATCAGCAAACTCTTCTATTCCCTTGGCCTTGAGAAGACCAGCAATCCAATGTTCAAGGTAATCCCCTTTAAAAAGACCCATCTTGAAATACAGACGAAACCATTTAAATAGTGGAAAGCGCATACGCACTGAAGGCTCAAGTAGTTTATTTGTATCCATTTCGCTCATTATTTTTTTCAAATCTTTAGAAGTGTATCCTGCAGCAATTAATGCTGCGACGATAGAGCCTGCACTTGTACCCGCTGTTCGCTTAAATGTATACCCTGCTTTTTCAAGTACTTGCAGCGCTCCGGCAAATGCAAATCCTTTGACACCTCCACCGGAAAATACAATATCAATAATCACACCGCTCCCCCCTCATTTATCATTAAATGAACATAGCATTAGAAAAACCGGTCACAAGCCCGGTCCCTAATCTCCAGTCATGTGTCATTGGTTTGTGTCTTTACGGTGCTGAATCATCACTTCGGTTGCTCACATCAACTGAGCGCGACCGCAGGCGCACCGCGAGCCTCCTCAGATAAGCAGAAATCTGCAGGGTCTCGCTGGCACGCGATCAACAGGGCCGCACCCGCAGGCATCTCGCACCTCTGCTTTGATTCTCGGCTAAGACACTGGTTTATTCGTTTAAATACGGGGCAAAATATTATACTTTCTTATCTTGTTAGAAAACTTGGCTTCGCCAAGCTTCTGACGAAGGCGAAGACTTAGTTGTACTTATACTATACTCAGCTGAATTTTAAACTTTCTTATAATATAAAAAAGAGACCGGAAGTTTTATTCTTCCGATCTCTTTTAATTATTCTTCTTCGTCGCTTCGTTCTTTTATTTCAAACAATTGGCTTACTCGTTTCGGGTCTTCTTCAAAGTACTGGACAACATCACCAATTCGGTCAATGGAATCCCAACTGAGATGATGCTCAATCCCCTCAACATCTTTATAGACATTTTCTTCATGAACGCCAATCAGTTTCAGAAAATCCTCCAGCAGTTCATGTCTATATACCAGCCGCTTGCCCATTTTCTTTCCTTTTGGGGTTAAAATAAATCCACGGTATTTTTCATAAATTAAGTACTGGTCTTTGTCTAATTTTTGCACCATTTTCGTAACCGATGACGAGTGAACGTCCAATGCCTCGGCAATATCAGAAACGCGTGCATAGCCTTTATCTTGAATTAACCAGTAAATTCGCTCAATGTAGTCTTCCATACTCGGAGTAGGCGACATCGTGTCTCCCCCTAACAACTTCCCATTTTCACTACCTCATGTTACTATAACAGCGCTTAAAAAACAAGGAAATACCTTTTATTATCAACATAGCCTATTCTGCAATTCAATAATTAAAGCGATTCCAAGCCTTTCATAAAATGGCACAAATCGTTATAATGAGAATTGAAATGAATTAGGAGGACAACGAGTCATGGGCTGGATCTTTTTACTTGCGATGGTTGCCGCATATTTTGGTTATTTTTTTATTGCCAGATATTTGCAGCGGCGCTATCTTACCACACTATCAGAAGTTGATTTTCGGGCCGGTTACCGCAAAGCACAATTGATCGATGTGCGAGAACCCGACGAATTTAAAAACGGTCACATTCTTGGCGCAAGAAACATCCCATTAACACAATTAAAAATGCGCCATACGGAAGTTCGGCATGATATGCCGATCTACCTGTACGACAGCAATGGCACACGCAGCGCTCGCGCGGCTGCAGTTCTGAAACGAATGAAATACACTAATTTGTATCATCTTGACGGCGGATTCAAAAAATGGAACGGGCGAATTAAAAAAGGATAAGAAAAGCACTTCATTTGTAGAATTTCATCGCACAAAAAAGCACCTTCTCTGAAGGTGCTTTTTATCATTCATATGACTGTTATTGATTTACATAACGCAGAACCGGATGGCGGGCTGCCTGTGTTTCATCAAGTCTGCCGATCACTGTTTGATGCGGCGCTTCTTGAACGAGTTCAGGTGTGTTTATTGCTTCTTTTGTAATCTCAATCAAATGATCCGCAAACGCATCCAGAGTTTCCTTTGACTCTGTCTCTGTAGGTTCAATCATCAAAGCTTCGTCAACGAGGAGTGGGAAATAAATCGTTGGTGGATAATAGCCAAAATCAAGCAGGCGCTTTGCCATATCAAGCGTACGCACCCCTAACTCCTTCTGTCTGCTTCCCGAGAGCACAAATTCATGCTTACACAGCTGTTTAAAAGGTGTTTCAAAATGATCAGAAAGCCGTTTCAACAAATAGTTTGCATTCAAGACAGCATCTTTGGATACCTGGAACAGCCCTTTGCTGCCCATTGTACGGATGTAGGCATAAGCGCGTACATTAATCCCGAAATTTCCGTAAAATGCCTTGACACGGCCAATGGATTGCGGTCGGTCATTATCGAATCCAAAGGTACCGTCTTCTTTTTTCACAATCAGCGGCTTAGGCAGAAACGGTTCCAGTTCTGCTTTAACGCCTACAGGACCTGATCCTGGTCCGCCGCCTCCGTGAGGACCGGTAAATGTTTTATGCAAATTAAGATGAACCACATCATAACCCATGTCTCCAGGACGCGTCACACCCATGATGGCGTTCATATTTGCTCCGTCATAATAGACTTTTCCGCCTGCTGCATGAATGATTTCTGCGATTTCCTGAATGTGCGTTTCAAACAGACCTAAAGTATTGGGATTCGTAAGCATCAGCGCGGCAGTTGTTTCATCGGCAACGCGTTTCAAATCCTCCAAATCAACAAGTCCGTTTTCATCAGACTTAACAGTGACAGCATCAAATCCTGCTACAGCTGCTGAAGCAGGGTTCGTGCCGTGAGCAGTATCCGGAACAATGACCTTGGTACGTTTCAGGTCGCCATTCGCTTCATGGAATGCACGAATAATCATCAAACCTGTCCATTCACCATGTGCACCAGCTGCAGGCTGCAACGTGACTGCGTCCATGCCCGTTATTTCTTGTAGGTTTTCTTGGAGACGATAGAGCAGTTCGAGAGCGCCTTGTACTGATTTTTCATCCTGATAAGGATGGATGTGAGTCAATCCGTCCAGGCGGGCAACGACTTCATTAACTTTTGGATTATATTTCATGGTACAGGATCCTAGCGGATAGAAACCATTGTCAACGCCGAAATTTCTACGTGATAAAGCCATATAATGCCGAACTAACTCCAGCTCCGAAACTTCTGGCCAGTTTGGTTCTTTTTCACGTAAATAATCCTTGCCTACCATTTCAGCCAATGGTACTGCTGGAACGTCAAGCACAGGCAGACTGTAAGCAGTTCTTCCTTGTTTGCTTTGCTCGAAAATGAGCGGCTGATTTTGATTATCCACCTATAATCCCTCCTAGCGCTTCTGCAAATTGATCGATTTCACTTTTCGATCGCATCTCAGTGACCGCAACAAGCATTTTATTTTTACATTGAGCATAGGACTTGCCTAAGTCATATCCGCCAATGATCCCTTTTTCCAAGAGCGCATTGTTGACCTCTGACACAGGTTTTCCGCATTCGATGACAAATTCATTGAAATACGAATGGTCAGAACTGACGCTAATACCATTTCCTTTCAATTGCGTTACAGCGTAATGCGCCTTTTGAATGTTCTGTTCAGCCAATTCACGAATTCCTTTCTTACCAAAAGCATTCATGGCGACAGAAGATGCCAAGGCATTTAATGCTTGGTTGGAACAGATGTTGGATGTCGCTTTTTCTCGACGGATATGCTGCTCACGTGCCTGCAGCGTCAGAACGTAGCCGCGCTGGCCTTTCTCATCGACTGTTTCGCCAACCAAACGGCCCGGTACTTTACGGATCAATTTCTTAGAAACCGCGAAATAGCCGCAATGCGGTCCGCCAAACGATTCGGATATACCTAGAGTTTGGCAATCACCGACCACAATGTCCGCGTTGAATTCTCCAGGAGGAGTAAGCAAGCCAAGCGAAAGTGGATTGCTTGCAACAATGAGTTGAGTTTTCTTCACACCATGAGCAATAGTCTCAATTTCTTTCAGCGGCTCAATCTGTCCAAAGAAATTCGGATACTGTACGATGACACATGCTGTGCTGTCATCAACTGCTGCTTCTAATGCCTGCAAATCCGTACCACCATCTTTTTCAGGAATGGTAACAACCTCTAATCTTCGTCCATGTGCATAGGTCGCCAGAACCTGACGGTATTCAGGATGAACGGTTTCCGATACAACGATCTTTTTGTTGCGTGTTACACCGCTTGAGAGCAGCGCCGCTTCAGCAAGTGAGGTTGAACCGTCATACATCGAAGAGTTTGCAGCCTCCATACCAGTCAATTCACAAATAAGTGTTTGGAATTCAAAAATTGCTTGTAATTCGCCCTGCGACACTTCCGCTTGATAAGGTGTGTACGCCGTATAAAATTCCCCCCGCGAAATAACGCTGTCCACAACGGATGGAATATAGTGGTCATAGATGCCGGCGCCTAAAAAAGACGGATAATCACTTGAGCTCACATTTTTCTTTGCAAGTCCTGTAAGAAAGCGAACCAGTTCAGGTTCGGAGAGCTTCGGTTCAAGTTTTAATTCCCCTTTAAAGCGGATCTTTTCCGGTACATCTGAAAATAAATCTTCGTCTGATTGAACGCCAATGACATCAAGCATCTCCCGGCGATCTTCCTCCGTTACCGGAAGATAGCGAAACTCTGACATTTGATTTCCTCCTCAGGATCTTTTATAGAAAGGTGCTTTAACAACCTTTGCCTTTTTCCGTTTTCCTCGAATATCTACATCAAGCAAGGTTCCTAATTGAGTCCATTCAACAGCGACTAAAGCAAGCCCTAAGTTCTTGCCAAGGGTTGGAGATTGTGTTCCTGTCGTTACTTCGCCAACTTTAGTATCACCTGCGTAAACACTGTAATGTGTACGCGGGATTGCGCGGTCAATCATTTCAAGACCGATGACTTTACGTGTCAATCCTTCGTCTTTTTGCTGTTTCAATGCTGCCTTCCCTATAAACTCTCCAGTCTTTCCTGTTTTTACAGCAAAGCCTATTCCGGCTTCCAGCGGAGTTATAGATGAGCTTAATTCTTGACCATATAATGGCAGTCGCGCTTCGAAGCGCAATGTATCGCGTGCGCCTAATCCACAGGGAATCAATCCATCCGCATCACCTGCAGCAAGCAGCAGATCCCAAAGCATAGATGCTTTTTCCCAAGGACAGTAGATTTCAAGGCCATCCTCACCAGTGTAGCCTGTTCTTGAGACCAAGCAAGGTACGTCCTGTAGCGGAACTTGGGTGGCAAATTTAAAATGTTTAATGGTTGATAAGTCATAATTGGTAATTTTTTGAACAATTGATATGGCGAGCGGTCCTTGCACAGCAAGCAACGCTATTTTATCTGATTGATTGATCACTTTTAATTTTTCCGGAGCATGTTCGGAGAGCCAGTTGAAATCCTTTTCTATGTTCGCCGCATTGACAACGAGTTGGTATTTGTTTTGATCCAAGCAGTAGATCAATAAGTCATCGACAGTTCCGCCATTCTCATAACACATCGCAGTGTAGAGTGCGTCACCCGGTTGCGCCTTGGAAACGTCATTCGTGACCATCTTTTGAAGAAATTGTTCAGCTTCTTCGCCGCAAACCAAAAATTCGCCCATATGGGACACATCGAAAATACCTGCTGCTTTTCGTACTGCATTATGCTCGTTCTTGATTCCCGTAATTTGTACAGGCAACAGAAAGCCGCCGAAGTCAATCAGTTTTACATCATGGCTTTTGTAATAATCATACAATGGCGTTGTTTTCAATTCCGGCATTCCGTTATTCCTCCCGATAAGGTAAATTTGTGAATTAATCGATAAATAGAAATAAAATGAATGAAAGCAAAAAAGGACAGCAGAAGACACTATGCATGTCTTCCCCTGTCCTTATACCTGAAAGTTTATCGCTCACAAAAGCGGTATCCCCTTTGGTAGCCCCGTGGCACTCTCCAGAGGTGCGTCCATTGTAAGTCCTGTTTGCCTGAGAGATTCACTGTTCGTTTGCTCCTTCGGCGACCGCATTGAAGCGATCTCTCCCCACAACGTCATCCGCAATCCATTCAATTGAATAAAAATCGTTTAACTCAAGGCAATGTCGTACATACTAACAATGTTATCCTACCATTTTATCAGTGAAGTTAGCAATACTTTGTTCACAAAATTTTAACATATAAAGGTGTTTTCGATGAAGCCTCTTATCCAATTTGACAGAACCTGGCACGACTCATTCTTCAAACGAATAAATGAAGACGGACCCTGGGCGAAATCAGACCTCTTTTCACTTGCTTATCTAGCTGAAGAAGAGCGCAATGTCCCCTCATTCCATGGGCTGATTGCTCCCGGACGACTTCCTCAGCTCAAATTGCATCCTCACCAAATCGAGACAGCGCGAATTGTCATTGAAGAAATGCATGGCAAAGCCATTCTCGCGGATGAAGTCGGACTTGGCAAAACCATTGAAGCAGGATTAATCATTAAAGAATATATGATACGTGGACTCGTTAAAAAGGTGCTAATTCTAGTCCCCGCTTCCTTAGTCCTTCAATGGGTAACCGAACTAAATACAAAATTCTACATACCCGCTGTCCCCCAGCGCAAAGCCTATGTCTGGAGTCAGTGTGATATTGTTGTCTCATCAATTGATACAGCCAAAAGGCAACCGCATCACGACATCATTATGGAGCAGGATTATGACTTAATTATTATTGATGAAGCGCATAAACTGAAAAACCATAAAACAAAAAACTACCAATTTGTCCAATCGCTAAAGAAAAAGTTTTGTCTATTGCTTACGGCAACACCGATCCAAAACCGTTTAAGTGAAATTTTTTATCTTGTGTCACTTTTGAAACCCGGTTACCTTGGAGATGCTGAGAGTTTCTCGAAAAACTACAAATCGGGAATTCGTTCTGTAAAAAATGAAGACAAACTGAAAGCACTCGTTAATCAGGTTATGGTTCGTAATCGCAGGGAGGATACGGGACTTCACTGGCCGAAACGCATTATCAAATCCTTCGATATCCCGTTCTCAGAAGCAGAGCAGACTTTCTATGAAAGTTTAAGCGAACTAAAACAAAACGGTGTCATTCAGCCCTTTTCACTGCTTACTCTTCAACGGGAAGCATGCAGCAGTCGTGAAGCCGCTTTTGTCACTTTGAATAAAATATACAAATCTACAGCCACGCCGATGAACGAACGGTTGTGGCACAATCTTTTTGATAAATTAAACCGTGTGAATCAAAATGCTAAAGCAAATAAGGCTCTGGAATTAATCAAGCAGATTAATGATAAAGTTATTATTTTTACGGAATATCGTGCTACTCAGCTTTACCTGCAATGGTTTCTGAAAAAAAACGATATTTCTTCCGTTCCTTTTAGCGGAGGCTTCAGGAGAAACAAAAAAGATTGGATGCGCATGCTCTTTCAAAACAAAGTTCAAGTATTGGTTGCGACAGAAGCAGGCGGAGAGGGCATTAATTTGCAATTTGCAAGTCACTTGATTAATTATGATCTGCCTTGGAACCCGATGCGCATTGAACAGAGAATCGGGCGAATTCATCGACTTGGTCAAGAAAACGATGTACATATTTATAATTTTGCTACTCGTGGAACTGTTGAAAGCCACATTCTACATTTGTTGTATAACAAAATTCACTTGTTTGAGCAAGTGATCGGTGACCTGGATAAAATCCTATCTCACATTGATTTAAAAAATGTCGATCAACAGGTCAGCCGTATTTTCGAAGAATCTGAGTCTGATGGGGAAATAAAGGTAAAGTTAGATAATCTCAGCAGTGTCATAAATTTTGAACAGAATCAATTAGAAACGGGGGATCACCATGCAGCAAGCGGAAATTCGTGATTTTCTCATCCGTTTTTTCTCAAGTTCGGACTGTTCGTTGCTTCCTGTCCAAAACCAATCTCAACTTAAGGTCAAATTAACAAAACAAATGGACAAATTGCTAATGAATCGACCCTTTTACTGGCATTACATTGAACAAATCGGTGCCGATGCGGAAACAGCGACCCTTACTTTCAGGTTCAATGATCAAAGCGATGAAGGAGAATTCATCCATTTCGGTTCCCCGCGCCTCCATCAAATTTTCAATACAGCGGAACAAATGGGACGCTATATCCGTCTTTATCAAGTTGTCTCTTCACAAGCCTCTCCCGCTTTGGAACCTTGGCTTGGAATAAATATGAAAATCAGTTATCAATGCGATTTAAAAAAAGATCGTTTGATTTCTATTGGCCTTCAAATGGTAAACGGAACACTCATTGAAGGCTTTCAATCCATGCTAGGCAAACTTGAACTCATTGCGAGACTCCCGGATTATTGCTACACTTTGAGTCCGTTGATCACTGTCAAAAGCGGCATTCAGCGAATTGAACGATTTATCGCATCTGAATTGGAAACGGAACCGTTTGAATGGGCGGATCAGGCGAGCGAACGATGGAAGAAAGATGAAGATTTGCTTGATGCTTTTTATGAACAGGCAGAGAAAAAACCGGAACGATATAATCAGGAAAAAAAAGCATTAGAGGAGCAATATAAACCGAGAATAAACGTCAGATTGATCAACGCCGGTCTTTTCTATTTGCAATCATCAACGTTCATGCCTCAATTTATTAAAGACCGTTAATCATTTGAAAAACCGGCAACAAAATAGAAAGAAATAAAACGAGTACAAATCCGCCGATAATGATCAGAACGATGGGCTGAGTGATCGAAAGCAGCCATTGTGTCTTTTGTTCCATTCGT
Source organism: Sporolactobacillus sp. PKPK-6 (assembly GCF_056678885.1). Classification (NCBI taxonomy): domain Bacteria; kingdom Bacillati; phylum Bacillota; class Bacilli; order Caryophanales; family Sporolactobacillaceae; genus Sporolactobacillus; species Sporolactobacillus sp. PKPK-6. The sequence goes on from NZ_JBWXPA010000002.1 coordinate 37,834, forward strand.
TTCATAAGCTCGCCGCTTAGACGATACAGTGCATTTCCAAAAGAACCTTGTTCACAGCCTTGTTTGATTATCATTTGAAATTCAGGCAAATAGTAAATAATGCCTTCGATCGACGATTCAAAGGGATGACCTTGGATTAATAGTTCTTCGATTCTTTTGGATTCTAATTTCAAAAATGGTGAAGCCCCTTTTTTAGAGAGAATGTCGATACCCTGTTTTATTGTCAGCCCTGAACGAAGCAGTCCGCTTAATTGAAAGGCTAATTGATGGGTAAAATGTATCCGGATAAACTCGCTAAGAAACGGAACCCGCGCTGCAAATGAGATTCTCTTCAAAAGTGCGCAGCGCCGATATACATACAAGCCTAACAGGATGGCAAAGATCAAACAGGCAATGATCACCAGTATGGTCATCATGTGGGCCGCAAGATAGAGCATCATTCGAGTGATGGCAGGAAGTTCGAGCGAGAGCGACTGATAGAGCTGAATAAAGTTAGGGAGAAGAAACTTACCGACTACATACAGAACAAGTGAGAGAAACCATAGGAGAAAAAGCGGATAGCGCATTAAACGACGCAAAGTCTGAGCATAGAGCTCGCGGCGCAGGATCATCGTGCCGTTCTCAATCAGCGCCTCCGGTAATGCACCGGTCGCTTCCGCAAAATAAATGACACTCGCTACATCTTGTGGAAATTTATCATCGCGAAGGATCTCATGCAGCTTACTTCCTGCTTTCAAACGATCAATCATCCTTTCTATCTTTAAACGAAAAAATTTCTGCTTCCGACCCGCCTGTAATGCCAATGCGATATTCAATGGATAGCCGTTTTTCAAGCTTTCACCTAGATCAACTAACAACTGTGCCTGCTCTTTCTTAGTCCAATTTTTTTGAAAAGCCATCTGAATTCCTCCCTGCTGTATTTTTGGGAATCCAGCCTGTTTCAATACCTTCTTCCAGATAGTCCTCAATTGTTTTATATGCTGACGCTGCGGGGCGCGACAGCTGCCCAGACAAATAATCGTGAAGCGGCATACCTGCGAGAATCTCGTATACACCTGTGCGTTTCGGATGATGACGATGCGGACAATTACGATCACAAGCTTTGCCGCAGTCAGGGCATTGAATGGTCACCAGTCTCTCGGCAATAACCGCCGTAAGAGTTTCCTTCAGATCAAATTTAGGTATTCCCAATTCAAACATTCTCTGCAGTGTGGACAACGCATTTGAAGCATGAACGGTCGAAAGTACCAGATGCCCAGTTAACGACGCACGCACCGCAATTTTTGCCGTTTCTTCATCACGAATTTCCCCGATCATAATAATATCTGGATCATGCCTTAGAATCGCACGAAATCCTTTGGCATAAGTAAAATTTGCCTTTTCATTCACTTCCATTTGGATAAATGAGTCATTCTTCTTTTCAATGGGATCTTCAATGGTAATCACTCGTGCGTGGTATCTTCTTTGCAACGTAGAAAGCAATGCATAGAGAGTTGTCGTCTTCCCGGAACCTGTGGGACCCGATATGAGAATTAGTCCGTTTTCATAAGCAAGCAAGGAAGCAAGTCCACGTTTCGCTTCATCAAAGACGGTTAATTCTTCAATAGTAAGTTCATTTCTATGAGGAAGGATTCGAATCACAAGACTTTCTTTGTTCGGGGTAGGCAACACAGACATACGTAATGAAACAGGGACACGATTGATGACCATTTGCATCGCTCCGCTTTGAGGAAGACGATGTTCGCCAATATCCATTCCCGAACAAAACTTAAAGTGGTTGATGATGCGCTCTGCTGACAATGCATCAAAAACTTCATGTTCAAAAAGATATCCATTAATCCTGAACTCTACCAACGTGTTGTCAATTCTCGGGGTAAAATGAATATCTGAGGCACCGACACTGCATGCTTCATTCAGCAATTGCCGGCTTTGTTTTACTGTATTCTTTTCCAATTGATCCATAGCACCACCTGCTTTCATTGTGAAATAAAAACAGGCTCGTTTCCGGTTTTCAGGGGTAATTAAACATTCCACAATCAGCCCTGATTTTCCTTCTTTTCCATAAGAAAATTAATCATTCAAGCGGCCGGCATCACAGATGCCGACCGCAAACAATCCTATCCAATTGATTTTTCCTTTTGGAGCGTCTTATTAAATGCAAGCCGTTGCAGATCCTCTTGATGGTAACCCACAATCAGATGCTTCCCATCGGTAATGATTGGCCGTTTTAATAGTTTTGGCTCATCAGAGAGAAGTTGAAGAGCCTTACTCAGCGGCAAATCATTCAAATTTACATTCAATCGCTTATACGTTTCGCTACGTGTTGCGAGTAAATCATCAATTCCCGATTTTGATAATTTGATCAGCTCCATCAACTCGTTTGCATCAGGTCGATTGCGAAAAAGATGGCGTTCTTCATAGCTCACATGATGATCTTTAAACCATCCTTTTGTTTTTCTGCAAGATGTACAACTTGGGTATGTGTAGAAAATCAGTTTGCTCATTAGCTTCCCTCCTTGAATTAATTTAGCCCTTATTAATCTATTACCCTTTTTTAACGAATTGAAACCATTAATCATCACCATACGACACGAAGTTTTATTAATTATTTTTTGTGGTTTTAGAAGATTGTTTATCCGACACTCGTTATGTTCCTAAATAGATCGTTGATTTCTTTTCAATGACGATTGGATGCTCAACCGAGCCAATGATTCTTGATCCCGGTTCAATATGAACTTCTTTGTCCATAATTACATTTCTCAAATAAACGCCTTTACCAACAACGCAACCTTTCATAAGAATTGATCCAATGATTTTCGATTCCATATCAATAGTAACATTGCGTGAAAGAAGTGAATGGCTGATCATTCCGTTAATCATGCAACCATTGGCTACAAGTGAATTCGATACAGCAGCGTTTTTTCCATAATATGAAGGCACTTCATTTTTTATCTTTGTATGAATTCGATACTCACCTCCAAAAAGTGCACTCCGATTTGACTCTTCAATCATATCCATGTGGGCATCATAATAGGATTTGATCGAATGAATGTTTTTAAGATAGCCGGTATATTCGTAACCATTTGTCTTAATTTTTTTTACGGATTGATGGAGCGCATCGCGCAAACTGTAAACCTCATTCCATGCCATGAACCGTCTAATTAGTTTCGTAAAAAGCGAACACCTCATGACATAGATTTCCATATTCACTGCAGATGGGCCATCCTGGTTAAGCAAACAGGATTTCATTTTACGAACGCAGTTATTTTCATCCAATTCAATGCAAGTCACTGGTTGATCGTCTGTGTCAAAACCAGAAACCGTTTTGTAGACTAATGTGATTTCAGCTTGTTGTTCTAAATGATGACGCAAAATCGCTTGAATATCAATTGTGCATAAAGCACGTGAACCCATAATCACAACAAAATCAGATCTTGATTTTTCAATAAATTCCAAATTATTATGGAAAGCCTCAAGATTATCGCGAATCAGTCCATTGACCTGCTCAGTACCTGAATCAAAAAAGAATATTCCTCCATTGAGGCTGTCCAGATCCCAATCACTGCCGCTTAAAACATGGTCATAAATGGATCGATATTGCCCATTCATAAAGATACCAATTGATTCTACACCAGCAGATACAAGATTGGATAAGGGAAAATCGATGAGTCGATATCTGCTGCAAAATGGCAATCCAGCAACTGGTCGATACCTAGTAAGCGGATTCGTTAACTGTTTCGATTCGGACAGATTTAAGATACCGCAAATTTTATAGTGATTCATTGTGGTCACCCCCGCACATGTGCCTCTTATGATATAGATAAATATATTCATAAATGAATACAGTATGTTTCACAATATCATAAGGCAGATGACCGAACGTTCAGCACCTCCTGTCAGAATAATATAACCCGCTTTGAATATGGGAAATTCTTCTCCGACCTTGTAATACGAATGAGCAATACCAAACAATTTTATATTAGAAAAACCGAAGTGGTTGGTTCACTCCGGCATTCTGCATTTTCTATTTATTTGTTTTTTTACACTAAAGAATTTACATCAGTGGATAAAATTCAATGGATTAACAGCTCCATTGTGCGGTGGCGGAGTCCAGCGGCCATTGTAAAGTTCAAAATGAAGATGCGTACCAAATGATTCGCCTGTATTGCCCATTGCTCCGATTGACTGACCCTGTGACACACTTTGACCATCGGAAACGTAAATTGCTGACAAATGTGCATAAACAGTAGTATAAAGCTGTCCATTGATGACATGTGAGATCATGACACAATTTCCGTAACTTGACGAAGTATATGCCTTGAACACCGTGCCGTCTGCAGCGGCGTGAATCGGAGTACCGGTGCTGTTCGCAATGTCGATTCCAGGATGAAATTCACCGTCAAATGATCGATAGCCAAAACCGGAAGAAATATAACCCGCTGCCGGCATAATGAACTGACTGCTGTTTTTTTCTTCTGAATTACTTGAAGACGTAGAAGTAACCGTCTCAGCAGCCGTCTGGGTGTTATTCGAAACAGTAACCGATTTTGCTGAAGCTGTCTCTGTCTTCGCCTTCTCGTTCTGTTTTTCCTGTGCCTCTTGCTTCGCTTTCGCTTCAGCAGCCGCCCGCTCTTTCGCCTTTGCCTGCTGTGCGGCAAAATCCGCTAATTGCTGCTTAATGACCGATTCTTGAGCACTCAAAATACCTGTTTGCTCATTGGACGACATCACTGTCTTTTCAATATCTGATGCCTGATTTTTCAATTCTCCAAGCAAATTCTGCTTATGTTCATTTTCTTGCTTAAGACTAGTATTCATTGTTTGAAGATTATGTAGATCGTTCGTTGTTTGATCGAGAACCGTTTGAAGCCTTTTGCGTTTTGTAACCTGTGCCTGCTTATCTTGTTTCTGATCATTAATTATTTTATTATCTTGATCGGTAATCATTTTCAAAACAAGCAGCCGATCAAGAAAATTACCGAAACTCTTCGAGCCCATTAAAACATCTAGATAGCTGACCGCGCCACCGCTTATATAAATGGATCGCAATCTGCCTTTAAGCAGCTCGGTACGTGTATCAATACGTGCATCAATTTTTTTTATTTCTTTCTTTAGTTGAACCACACTTGCTTTGTTTTGACGAACTCTTTCTTTGGTATTGTCGATTTTGTTACTCATGGAGGCAATCTTTTTATCTGATTCTTTAATATTTTTGATCACTGTATCTTGCTTCTTCTGATTCTCAGAAAGATTCTTTTTCGAAGCAGCTAGTTTATCCTTATTTTGTTGTTTTTGATTTTGAATATCATTTAGCTTATTGTTAAGTTTCGTTTGCGTATCCGCGAATACAGTTCCACTGTTAATTCCCAATATCAAGGAGCAAGAAAGACATATCGTCGTTATCATTTTAATTTTCGTTGGTTTGAACATAACTCTACTCCTTACGCACATCAAGAAAGCACGTACAATTTATCTTATTTGAAAAAGCCTGCTCTGCTTGCTATGAGATTATCTTACTAGAAACTTATTTGCCTAGTTCTATTATAACAACACATTGCGCGTTTTTCCGACAAAATTTGATTACATCTTTGTTTCGATTGATAAAAAAAGATTAATAGATTGTAAGTCATATTAGAAAACTCGGCTTCGCCAATCCGCTGGCAAACCATTTGTTGCATCAACACTGAAGTTCTCTAAATCTTTATCCTTACTTGTTAATGTAATAAAGGGATCCCCTTTAATTTGGAGATCCCTTTGTTAAGCCTATTCGTCAATTAGTATGATGCAATCAAAGCATTAATAGCCGAGATTACGATTCACAATATTTTCCAGGGGTTTGTTCTTGCTGAATTTATCTATATTTCTCTTAATCAATGATGCCCTTTTACTATACTTGCCAGGTCCTACTCCCAATGAGTGAGAGGTGATCAGCAAATTAGGGAGATCCCACAGTTGGTTATTCTCGGGCAGCGGCTCATTTTCGGTCACATCAAGACCTGCACCACCAATTTCTCCCGAACTCAGCGCATGAATCAAAGCACGTTCGTCAACGGTGCCCCCTCGCCCAACATTGATGAAAATTGCGCCGTTCTTCATTGACTCAAAGCTTTTGTTGTTGAATACATGCTCGGTTTCCTTAGTTAAAGGAAGTACATTGATAACAAAATCCGAAGCAGCAAGCACCTTATTAAGATCGTCCATTGTGAAAACTTCATCTGCATCCTCCGGAACCTTTCCTGCCGTTCTTTTTACAGCAAGAATTTGAGCGCCGAATGCTTTTAACCGATGAGCAATTTCCGACCCTATGTCGCCGTAACCGATGATTGCGACCGTTGAACCGTCAATCTGCAGACACTGATTTCCTGAGTTCCAGATTCGCCTCTCCGTTTGCTTTACATAAAGTGGAATTTCTCTTGTGAGTGCAAGAAGAAGCGCCATCGTATGTTCCGCCCCTAACACCCCGAACACACCGCTGGCATTGGTGAGCGTCACATCTCGTGCCAGATCCGGATGCTGCGCCATTTGATTTGCGCCTGCACTCGGCAACTGCAGCCAGCGCAGCGAAGGCATTGCTCGGAGCAATTTAGCTGAGGGACCGCCGATAAATGCCACAGCATCCTCGATAGAGACATCGCTAGGAACCTCTTCATTCCATACAGTGATAAACTCAAATCGATCCGCGTACTCTTTTTTCAATTCTTCAACGTCAATTTCAGGCAAATTGAATTCTTCATCAAAACCAAATAGGATCTTCTCCAACTTGTTCACCCGTCTTTCTGTTTCCAAAGTCTTGAGCACTTTATAGAAAACTCATCTTTCTAAACTAATCATTTCATTCATAAGTATAGTAAAATCGGCGTGATGAAGCCATAAAAAGGCTCTATGGGCTATCGAATTAAAATTATGCTATATTTGCATTATAAAGTACAATAAAAAAGATTGGTTTTTCAAACGCTTTTGGATTGACGCTTCATTAGCAAGCGACTAGTATAAAGTTCACACTGTTGGTTTTATCCATAAATCATAAGCGATGTACCATTTTGTATTCAATATTTTTATCAGCTCATTACCTTCATTTTGAATGACACAAGAGAGCACAAACAAAAATCAAAACAAATGAACAGGATCTTTTTAAGGAGAGAAGACACATGACATTGCAATTAATCTCAAGAATTGCCCCGCAAGAATATATTTCGGAAGTTGGTGCTTACGATCGGCTAGCGTCGGCACTCGAAGCACGTTTTATCAAACGTGTACTTTTTCTTCATGGCACAAAATCTCTGAAAAAGGCGTCTAGCTATCTGCCGGATCTAACGAAAAAAGGTTTCCAGGTCATCGATGTTCAATTTAATGGCGAGTGCTCGAACAATGAAATTCAGAGAATAATTGATTTGGTCAAAAACGATAAAATTGACGCAATCATCGGACTTGGCGGTGGAAAGGTATTAGATACAGCGAAAGCTGCCGGATATAAAGCCGGATCGGTCCCAGTCATCCTGCTCCCAACAATGGCCAGCAATTGTGCCGCGTGGTCCTGTCTTTCTGTGCTCTATAAAGACAACGGCGAATGTATCGGTCATGAAATCTATCCGTCACAAACCAGTCTCGTTCTTGTTGAACCACGAGTGATCTTGGACTCGCCAATTGATTATTTTATCGCCGGTGTGGCAGATACCATTGCGAAATGGTATGAATCTGATCTGTTGCTTCAGCAAGCAACTCGAAGAAGCCTCGCACTCTTCTTCGCTCGAGAAGCTGCACGTCAATGTCTTGAAATTCCTCTGAATCACGCAGAAAAAGCTATTCAGGATATGCGAGACGGCAAGCTTACCGACGATTGGACTCAAGTCATGGAAACAAATATTATGGCAAGCGGATTGGTTGCAGGATTCGGTGATGAATACGGCAGAGCAACGGCGGCTCACGCAGTTCATGATGCACTCACCATCAGGCCGGAAACACATCATCTGCTCCATGGAATAAAGGTATCTTATGGTCTTTTAGTGGAATTGGTTATTGAGAACAAGCCGAAAGAAATGCAGCGTCTGTTGCCCTTTTACCGTGCGCTCGGACTCCCTCTGTCTCTAGCCGATCTCTCATTAGGTAATTTAACCAACAATGAAATTCGAGAGATTGCTGTCTCTGTTCTAAAACCGACTTCACTGATCCATATGCATCCGATGAAGTGCACAGTTGATACCGTGTATAACGCGATGATCGAACTGGAAAAATGGTCAGCACAAAATGCTGTAAAGTAATTTAAAAGGCTTCGTGTTCACCACAGAATTTGCTTCGGCAAAGCGGTAGCTTTCACGAATCCCTGTTTATTGTATATAAACGAAATAGGAGTGAACCACTATTAGTGATTCACTCCTATTTTTTATTCTCTTTGAGTAATTGGAAACCAGCCTTTCCGTTTCGTGATAATCGACCATAGGCAGTCCGGAACAACCAGTTCGCTTTGTTGATCTAAATTAAGGGCAGTTTTAATTTGATTCGTCTTACCGTTTCTCACCTTATCCGACCAGTCTGGGTCCATGATTGCTTGACGTCCCAATGCAATCAGATCAGCACCATCACGTAATCCGGCTACAGCTTGCTCAGGAAAATGAATACCTCCTACCGCGATCAAAGGAACTTTTCCATCTATATGCTGCGCAATTCGATGAATAATTGTTGGTGCATCTTCTTCGCTCCCATTAGGTCGAGAAGAACTATCACCTTGAGACACATGAATGTAATGAATACCACGTTTCATGAGTTCATCTATTAATTGAAGCGTATCATTTAGGTCATATCCTCGATCATGGAACATTTCTTCCGGAGACAGACGATACCCGACAATGAATGAATCATCTCCATACTTCTTAGCAATAGCGTTTACTTCTTCAAGAACTGAAAGTGGGAATTTCAAGCGGTGTTCTAAACTACCGCCCCATTGATCATTTCTTCTATTGAAATGTGCCGAAACAAATTGTTGGATCAAATAATGATTTGCGCCATGAATTTCTACACCATCAAATCCAGCTCTGATTGCCTGACGAACTGCGATTCCATATTCCCGAATGACTGTTTCGATCTGCTCATCGCTCATAGCCACCGGAACTTCATTCGGTTCGGAATAGGAAGGAACGGCACTTGCACTATATAGTTGACCGAATAACGTGTACGCTCTTTTTGCTTCGCTTCCCCCATGATGAATTTGGAGAATAGCCTTGGCCCCGCCAGATTTCATCGCATCAGCCATCTTCTTCAACCGAGGCAAAACGGCATCGTCAAAGGCAATAAATTGTCGGTCAAAAGCCACACCAGTAGGTGAGACAGCAATGCAAGCAGATATAAATAAACCAGCTAGTCGCGCCCGCCGTTCATAATAAGCAATCTCCTGGTCAGACACCGTACCATTTATATTTCCCGACCAAGTCGTCATTGGAGCAATCGCAAGCCGGTTTTTCAATTTTATACCATTCGGTAATGTTAAAGGTTGGAACAAAGGATCATAATTATTCACTTTAATAAACATCCTTTCTATATAACTGCACGTCATCACAAAAGTATGAATTAATAGTCTAACTACTTCGACAAGAGCTCCGCGCCAACCATCTTATTCAGTAAGTTCAAGTTCGACAGGGCAATGATCAGATCCGATTACATCTCGGAGAATTTTGGCATCAATGATGTGTTCTTTCAATCGTTGTGATGTGACAAAATAGTCAATACGCCAACCGATATTCCTTTGTCTTGCGTTAAATTGGAACGACCACCATGAATAAGCACCGGTCTGATTCGGATAAAGCGTCCGATAGGTGTCAATAAATCCATTGCTCAGCAAAGCAGAAAAATCTGCACGTTCTTCCTGAGTAAAGCCTGAGTTTCCACTGTTATTCCGCGGATATGTCAGGTCTATTTCCTGATGAGCAACATTCAGGTCTCCGCAAAAGATGACCGGCTTAATCCGATCTAATTTTTTAATATAGTTTGTGAATGCCGCACCCCACTGAAGCCGATAGTTTAGTCGAGTTAAATCACGTTTTGCATTAGGTGTATAAACCGTCATCAAATAGTAGCTTTCATACTCAAGTGTAATCAGTCTTCCCTCTTGATCATGTGCTTTGATACCCATTCCATAGGTAACATTAATGGGTTCTTTTTTAGTGAAAATTGCCGTTCCGGAGTAACCTTTGCGCACAGCATCATTCCAATATTGAAAATATCCCGGCGTTTCAAATTGAACTTGATCTCGATGCATTTTCGTTTCTTGAATGCACAGTGCGTCGACTCCGGTTTCTTGTAGCCAAGCGTAAACATCCATTTTCCGCTGCAAGGCGCGAAAACCATTTACATTCCATGAGATAAATTTCATCATATTCTCCTTAATTAGTCATGTTTCCGCGGATAAGTCAGGTTTAATCCATAATTTGCTGAAATCAGCCCAACCAAACGCATTTAGTTTAATACCTTCTAGAGCCGAATGAAAGGTTACTTCTCGGCGGCTGTGATATGTATAGATGAGTAGTCTTTCATTTCTCACATAATTTTCAATCAGATGGAAGACTCGGTATCTTGCAGCCCTGTTCCCTGCTTGAAGAAATTGGTCGATTAAAAGGTCAATCCTACATGCCTGTTTTTGATTGATCAATCGTCGAATTAAGCTGCTTTCATCTCGAAATAGATGAGCAATACCAAGTTCGAGATTTTCTTCCATCACTTCTCCGCCAAGTACCATATCCGCTTCATCGGTTAGCTTCTCATTATAGAAATCGCTCATCGACAATGGATAGAGTTCAAGGTTCATTCCTATTTGTTTCGCTCGTTCCTGAATCCACTGTGCATCTGCTTTCACTGGCGGGTGATCAAAATAATAGAATTTAAGCTTTTGTCCACCATAATTACTTAAAGAAAGGTAGTGTTTCATTTGACCATCCGTAACAGAAACTTGCAGTGAATCTCCAGATTGCGTTTCAAGAAAACTATTTGAGATTCGGATGCGATCTCCTCCGAGTTCACAAATCATCGCTTGACGATCAATAATCAAATCTATCGTTTTTCTAAACCAGTAATCCTGTTGCGTTCCGTCTTTCTTAAAATTGAACATAATATAATTGCTGCCGATTTCCTCATGAATCTCTTCATGAGCGGAAGATTGACGCTGTGTGTTAGGTACATCATAAATTTTCTGCTGGCTGATCAGATTCGGCACATAATAGAGTTCCACTCGATTCAGTAATGCACACAGGCTGAAATAATCTCCGAAACGTTCGAGTACAAGTTGTTTACTATTGTATTTTACGATTCTAAAGGGACCTGTTCCAATAATGTGACTCGGATTGAATCCAACATCAGCAGAAAGAATGGCTAGATTTAAGGAACTGAAAAAAAGAAGAGCCGGTGTCGGTTTGGTAAAGATTAACGTTAGCGCATAGGGATGATGAGCAGAAACATGACTCAATGATTGAAAAAACCAACGGCACGGTACCTGATTTGAAGGGTCGCATATACGCCTAATGGTGAACAGAACATCCTCTGAAGTCAACTCTCTCCCATGGTGAAAGGTGACTCCTTTTCGCAGATAGAAAGTCCACTTCTTCTGATCTGATGATGCTTCCCAAGAATGAGCCAGATGAGGTACGAAAGTATCTGAATCTATATTATAGTTTATTAAACAATCAAACAGCTGCCGGGCAATATGCGATTCACTCGTTATTGCGGCAAATGCGGGATCCAATGTCGCGAGCTGACGTCTCATTGGAATACGTAAAATATCCATTTCCTTAGACTTCTTATTTTCCGTTCGATAGCCGAATTCTTGTTTCATTGTTTTATAGCATTTCTCTGATAAGGAATCAGGCAGTGAATGCGATTGAATAAAAGCGAGTGCCTTGTCTAATTGATGCGACTTAATAAATTGATCAATCTGCTCCTCAACGAACGAACTCAAAGGTTTGAGAAAAGCTACCTGCGATTTATTGCCCCTCCCTCGCCCGCTCACCCAATGAATCCAATGGTTATCCTCCAGTTTATGAATAATCAGTTTTGCATTGCGCTCGGAGCAATAAAAAATCCGTGCACACTCACTGATACTTGTCTCCACTTGTTTATGAGATGCATGAGCTTTAGCCAAATAGAATTCTGTGTAATAATCAAATGCATTCATCCAATTCCCCGCTTCCCTTTCCCTTCCTTATTTCATTGTACGCGATTTCCTCTGCAAAAAAGGGGAAATGATTTATTTCATTTTACACTTTTTTCATTGTTACGTTTATACAACAATGAAGTATACCAATTGCAACAACGACAGGGGCTGAACGCATGAACACATTTCTAAATTTGCACAGGAATATTAAAATTCGACTGCTCACTTCCTTTATTTCACGATTTGTCGGGAATATGGTTTTCCCATTTATGGCCATATACTTTGCAAAAGAGTTCGGTACCGCGACAACTGGCTTTCTTCTTTTACTCAATGTGATGGCTTCATTGAGCGTAAGTTTCTTCGGAGGTTATACTTCCGACCGCTTCGGCAGAAAACGAATTATGATCATCGCTCAACTGATACAAATCGTCGCTTTTTCATTAATGGCAGCAGCAAATTCTCCTTGGTTCTTGTCACCGGAAATTACGTTTGTGATGATGCTCCTTCAAAGTATCAGCAGCGGTTTCATGAATCCCGCTGCTGAAGCAATGTTGATTGATGTAAGCACAAAAGAGAATCGGCAATTTATGTACAGTGTCAATTACTGGTCGGTGAATCTTTCAATTGCTGCCGGGACCATTATCGGAGGCTTGTATTTTAACAGCCATCGTTTCACGCTTTTTATCATTCTGACTGTAACCTCGCTATTTGTTTTCAGTCTACTCGCATTCTTTATGAATGAAAGTAACACACAGAGTACTTCAAAGGATCAAACGGCGAACATCAATCGGTTCATTCGAGATATGAGCAAGAGCTACCAAACAGTCATGACCGACCATCGCTTTCTCGTTTTTTGTCTCGCTCATTTACTGATTCTTTCACTCGAATTTCAAATGAACAACTATATAGCGATACGCCTGTCGCGCGAGTTTCATTCATTGATCTGGAACAGAAGTGTAGACGGCTTGACCTTACTGAGTTGGCTGCGTGTTGAGAACACTGTACTCATCGTTTTATTTACATTACTTGTCAACCAATGGATGAAGCATTATCGTCCTCATTATGTTCTTTTTACCGGACTCGTCCTTTATAGTTCCGGCTATGTAATACTCGCGTTTAGTAATCACTGGCTGCTTCTGTTCTTCATGATTATTGTATCTTCATTGGGGGAGCTGATGTATGTTCCAAATTGCCAAACGATGCTCGCCTCCATGGCACAGGAACATGTACGCGGTGCATACATGGCTGTGTACGGACTTGTTTTCCAAGGTGCAAAAATCATTGGGTCGCTTGGTGTCATTATTGGTGCTTTTCTTCCATCGTTCGGGATGGCTATTCTTTTTTCGCTACTCAGTTGTGCCGGTATCTATTGCTTTTACTGGTCAATCCACATGAAGCAACAGAAAATCATCAGTAAAATGATAAACACATAAATTAAAAAACATGGAGGAACTGCCTATGAGATTCGTACTCATATTCGGACCGCAAGCGGTTGGAAAGATGACCGTTGGGCAAGAACTTGCTAAGATAACCGATTTGAAATTGCTCCATAATCACATGACTATTGATCCACTTGTGCCTTTATTCGGTTTTACACCTGAAATGTGGCGACTGTGTCATATGTTCCGAAAAGAGATATTCAAATCAGCAGTCTGCAGTAATATGTACGGCATTATTTTCACAACCGTATGGGCTTTTAACAAGAAAGAGGATTGGATGAATATAAATGAAATTTGCCAACTTTTTAGAGCAAAAGGGGCAGATATCTATTTTGTCGAATTAGAGGCATGTACCGATATTCGGCTTCAGCGAAATCGAACCCCGCATCGACTCGCTGAAAAACCAACGAAAAGAAACATTGAACAATCCGAGCAAAACTTGCTTGAATCAGTGAAAACGGATCGTCTGAACTCACGTCAAGGTGAAATAAAAGAAAAAAATTATTTACGGATTAATAATACTTATTTAAACGCCGAGCAAGTCGCCTTAAAAATAAAGCAGACATTCCATTTATAAAAATGGTTTGCGCTTCTTTAATGATTCGCATCAAAGATTTGATATACTTGCATCTGAAACCGAGAGTTAATGCAGAACTGAAACGTAAAAGAACCGAAAGACAGTTTGCTGTCTCTCGGTTCTTTATTGACTTTACTCATTATTTACCGCTGAATTCCTCTGAATAGCTGTTTAAGAGATCATGTTTTGCATTCCAAACCTTCCACGACAGATCCACAAAATAATTATGCGGATTTTCAAATCGGAGCACTTCAGCCCACTGGCGCTGAACCTGCTCTTGGGCAAATTTGCGAATTTCCTTTACAGAAGGACTCTTATAGCAAAGCGTCCCGCCTTTGAAGATCTGTTTGCGTAGCAACTCAGCCTTGTAGCGTTTTAATTTTTTCTTCTTCCATGTAAACACCGGATCAAACAACGTCAACGGCTTTGATTCATCGATCGTCTCCGATTCGTCACAAATGAGATCTGCAATCGCCTTATCTGCATCTTTATCATAAATACGATAAATTTTCTTAAAACCCGGGTTCGTTATTTTTTCTTCATTTTCACTAATCTTAATTCTTGGGACAACTTCCCCATTTTTTTCAACAGCAACAAGTTTGTATACACCGCCGAACACTGGTTCTGAACGTGCGGTAATCAACCGTTCGCCAACGCCGAACGAATTAATTTGCGCACCTTCGGCAAGTACATCTTTTATTATATGTTCATCAAGGGAATTGGAAATGACAATGATCGCTTTAGGAAATCCTGCATCATCTAACGCTTTTCTCACTTTTTTTGTTAAGTAAGTAATATCGCCGGAATCAATTCGTATCCCCAACGGTTCATGACCTTTCGCACGCAATTCTTTGAAGACTTTAATGGCATTCGGAAGTCCAGATTTCAGAACATTGAACGTGTCAATCAGCACCAGACATTGATCCGGATAAGCATTTGCCCATGCTCGAAACGCTTCCAATTCACTGTCAAACAATTGGACCCAGCTGTGAGCCATCGTACCGGATACGGGGATATCAAACATCATTCCAGCCAATGTGTTGGCAGTCGCCGAGCATCCGCCAATCACTGCTGCACGTGCACCATAAATTGCACCATCATAACCTTGTGCACGTCTCGAACCGAATTCCATAACAGGACGATTGCCGGCAACACGGCAGATACGGCTTGCTTTTGTGGCGATTAAGGTCTGGTGATTAATTGTGACAAGAATCATCGTCTCAAGAAGCTGCGCTTGAATTGCAGGTCCTCGAACTGTTACGAGCGGTTCGTTAGGGAACACCGGATAGCCTTCAGGAATTGCCCAAACATCACAAGAAAATGTGAATGTAGAAAGATAATCAAGAAATTTTTCCGAGAAAGCCTTGGTTGAACGCAAATAGTTAATATCATCTTCTGTAAACCGAAGATTTTCGAGATATTCAATCAGTTGTTCCACACCGGACATGATACAATAGCCTCCGCCATCCGGAACCCTGCGAAAATACATGTCGAAATAAACAATCTGGTCACCTACCCCTTCAGCGAGATAGCTGTTCCCCATCGTTAGTTCGTAAAAATCAACCAGCATCGTGAGATCTCTGTCATTCCTCACGTCAAACCTGGATTCCATCGTCTAATTTCCTCCAATATATCATTTATGTAGTTTAAAGGTAGATGTTGAATCGAGTATACTATTGGGAAACAATCTTGTAAACTGTGACTTAATTCAAATCATTCGAGCACTGCAGCATATAATATAATTTGCTCGTTTCTTCACTGTATTAAAAACGAGTGTTCACAAAGCCTTAAATATAGGTTAAAGTTTTCTCAATATCGTTCATTTATTATATAATAAGATTAGGTGCACATACTGATCAGAAAATGAGGAGCTTCCCCGAATAGTATATTTCAAAGTTGACCCTCTATAAAATCAGCATGATGCGCTATTGGGAGGTGAAGTCGATTGCTGCCCTTTAATGTACTTTACGAAATGGAATGCCGTCTATTCAAAAAAATAAACCGTCACTTTGAACGTAAACTATGGAATGCTTATTTTCGCACAATCACCAATATCGGTGGCGCTGTATTGGAGATTCTGCTTGTCCTTTTTCTACTCATCTTTGCACACGGGCAATTGCGCTTGACCGCGTTGGCATGCGCTGTATCCTTGACGATCAGCCATATTGTTGTCCAAGTATTTAAGCTGTGTTTCCCAAGAAAACGCCCTTATTTAATTCTTGATGGGACGAATCATCCAATCAATCCCTTGCAGGATCATTCATTCCCGTCAGGTCATACTACTGCCATTTTCTCAGTTATTATACCGCTTATTTTATTTCATCCGACACTCAGTCTTATTTTGCTTCCTGTTGGTTTCAGTGTCGCTGTTTCACGGATATTTCTTGGACTACATTATCCGTCAGACGTCTTGGCCGGTATGCTGCTTGGCAGCGTCACAGGATATGTTTGCTTTTTAAAAATCGTCATTCCCTTCTAATTCTGCGGAAAAAGCAGTCGATAAATCAATCGGCTGTTTTTTTTGTACTATAAAAAAGTTTAAAATTTAGTGGAGTATAGTATATGCGGTCCGGCAAAACGCCGCGTCCTGCAGCTCACCGGACACTAGGCCGTCCATGGCCGTCGCAACCAAGTCTTCGCCTTTGCCAGAGGCTTGGCGAAGCCATGTTTTCTAATATTTCATATTCTTTTTTGAAAAAATGCTGGCTGAATCCCTTTGGATGATCATTTATTGAACCATACTCACTATAACCGAATTTACAACAACGTTTAGGAACCTGCACCCACTTTAATTCCAAATTAATGCTGAATAAACGCTGTTCTCCATCAGAAAAAAATTATTGCCTGATTCATAAAACATTCTTTTCGTGCAACATTCGCTGTATACTAAAAAAAGACCAAGTAACGGAGGGAAAACTGTGATAAAACTAATTGCCATTGACATGGACGGAACACTGCTGAATGAAAATAAGCAAATATCGATGCGAACGCAAAAAGTGTTAAAAACGGCTAAAGATCAAGGAGTTAAGGTGGTTTTATGCACGGGTCGCCCACTCCTTGGGATCAAAGAATTTTTAAATCTTCTCGGCTTGACTGATCAGGGAGACTACGCAATTACGTATAATGGCGGACTTGTGCAGCATGCGGATACAGGGGATGTGATCTCGGAAAAAGTATTGACTCGTGACCAGCTTCTTTCGATTTATGAGCTCAGTCAATCACTCAAGGTACCGATGAATTTTATCGATTTGCATCGTGTTTACTGTCCCCCTTATCCTGAGGGAATGCCTTCATTATACAGTCAAATTATGAAGGCGCTTCCTTTTGAACAAACCAATATGGAGCAAATTCCAGAATCATTTAAGGCGAACAAAGCGATTTTCTGTATCAGCCAGAATCTACTAGATCCCGCTATAGAAAAAATACCGAAGCGCTATTTTGAAAATTTTACCATGATGAAATCAAGACCCTTTTTACTTGAGATTCTAAATAAAGAGGTAGACAAGGGTAAAGGACTGCAAGCACTTGGAAACTTCCTTGACATTGCTCCTGAAGAAATGATGACGCTGGGTGATGAAGCGAACGATCTGGCCATGATTAAATATGCCGGACTCGGCGTTGCAATGGGAAATGCTATTGAGCAATTAAAAAATGAAGCGCAGTTTGTGACAAAAACAAACCGAGAAGACGGCGTCGCGTACGCCATTGAAAAATTTGTTCTTAATTAAAACCTATTCTAAATGATTCGGTTACGGTGGTTTACCTTTTGAGAACCTCTTTTTTCATCATTTATTTGCGCCAACAAGTAGGTCACGTAATAAAAAACGTTCGCCAGAAACGGGGAACGTTTTTTATATGACATCGTTTACTGATTATATTACTCTGAACATGCAACTCGCTCACTGTATAGTCGCTCCAATTTGTAACTCCAAATGCTGAGGAAGGCAGCCGAGAGAACCATCAATGCCCCAATCCAAGTTGTGTTGATGAGTCCAATATGTTCGACAACGAGACCGCCGATGAACGATCCTAATGCCACGCCGCCATTAAATGCCGCAATATTCACTGCTGATGCAACCGCTACGCCTTCCGGAACAAAGCGCTCGGCAAGCAGAACCGCGTAAAGCTGCAATCCTGGCACATTCATAAATGCGAATAATCCCATAAATACTACTGTTAATAATCCAATCCATTTGTTAGAGGCTGTAAAATACAACAAGAAAATTGAAGCTGTTTGAAATAAAAACATATAAATTAGAGCTTTCATCGGATTAGCATTTGATACCTTTCCCCCGACTGTATTCCCAACCGCAATCGCTATTCCGTAAATAAACAAAATAAGGGCAACTGCACTCGGTGAATATCCAGAGATTTTCTCCAACAAAGGCGATAAATAAGTAAATACGACAAATGTACCGCCATATCCAAGAGCCGTGATTACGAATACGAGAAGCAATGGACCAGTTTTAATTAACTTGAATTGATCTGTAAACTTTATCTTAGTCGACTTTTTAAGATTTGATGGAATAAGAATGCTGTTCGCAATCAATGCGATCAGCCCAATAGCAACGATAATTACAAATGCTGCCCGCCAGCCAAGGATCTGCCCTATAAACGTGCCGATCGGAACCCCGGTTACAGTCGCAAGCGTGACACCTGTAAACATAATCGCAATTGCACTCGCTCTTTTGTTCGGTGCAACGATATCTGCTGCTATTGTCGAACCGATCGACATAAAAACTCCATGTGAAAATGAAGAAAGAATTCTGGCTGCAAGAAGTACAAAGATCGATGTTGCTCCTGCTGCAAGTGAGTTTGCAATGAGAAACACGATCATGATCAGCATCAGCAATTGCTTTTTTGGTATTTTTATGGTTAGAGAAGTCAGTACCGGAGCGCCTACTGTAACCCCCAGTGCGTAGAGCGTTACAGTCAAACCTGCAAGCGAATAGGACACATGAAATTCATTCATAATGAGTGGGAGAAGCCCCACGCTGATAAATTCAGTCGTTCCAATTGCGAACGCGCTAATCGCTAATGAGATTAGTGAAAACAAACTACCTTTTGAAGACATAAGAGATCTCCTTCCAAAAATAATGTTCATTACTGAGTGCATATGCTATTATGGAAGGTGCATCCCATTTCGACAAGTACGCACTTTTTTGTATGGTAGGTACTTTTTAGTAACAAATGGAGGTTTATAATGACGAAAAAATATAACATATCCGTTGAAGCGACACTTGAAGTGATTGGTGGGAAATGGAAACCGGTGATCCTTTGTCATTTGATCCACGGGAAGAAAAGAACCGGTGAACTGAAACGATTAATACCAAATATTACTCAAAAGATGCTCACGCAACAACTGCGTGAACTGGAACATGATGGCATTATAAATCGAATTGTCTATAATCAAGTGCCCCCAAAAGTCGAATATGAGTTAAGCGAATATGGAGATTCACTGAGAGAGATTCTTAGTTCACTCTGTAAATGGGGCGAACACCACATTGAAAAAACATACGGAACCACAAAGGATTATCTAGAAGACAGCGTACTTAACCGGTAATACAAAAGCCGTCCGAGAAATTGCCCCGGACGGCTTTTGTAATAGACTCATATGGCTTAGATCGAAAAATTAATAAGAATCAATAGGCTGCTTAGACTTTCTTACAAGTGCCATAACACCTGCAATAATCAACAAGATGCCCGGAATCAGCAATTCCGGAAGACTAAGCACGCCTGCTATAAGAATGAGTACACCAGCAGTTTTCGCCATTTTTAGCTTTAATAATAAAAATAATCCAATGGCCGTCAACAAAAAGATAATGATTGTAAACACCAAAATCATATTACCGAAGATTTGTGCAAAATGCACAATTTCATTAATCTGTTGCGGCGTTAAATTTTGCTCTTCACTTGCCGCTTTCAACTGCATCTGAAATGCCGAATAGTCTGCTGTAAGCAGGCGTATTCCGATTAGTAAAAATAAAAGGTTGATGCATCCGCCAATAATCGTTAAAGCAATTTCACCAGTTCTTCTCAAAATAGACCCTCCTCGAAGTCGTCGTTAATCCCGTTTATTCTTTTAAAACAGAATTAGGAACAATTTTTTCAAAAAGTTTATCTAGTTCACGTTCTCCAATCACTTTTTTCGGCAAAATGATCGCTGCCATTGGATTGATATAAAAGAAAAGATAGTCTGACGTTTCCGTGATCTTGACAATACCTGCCCATGAAGTCCTGTATTCTCGATCCGAACCTGCACCTTCGAGAAGACCTTCTTCTGTCAATTCAAGCCGCTCATCAAGGGGCAATTGATCCCCCATTTTTTCATCAATCACTTTTGAAAGGTTGCGTCGAACGCTTCGGAAAAAGAACTTAGGGGTAATGAAGAACCACACAATAGCGAGAATACAGAAGAAGATAAATAATCCCGGCATAAAATCACCGCCTACCATGGGAACGATCAATGGAAAGAGAACAAAAATAAGTGAACAAAGACGTGCTGTCCATAACGATCGGCTCATTGCCTGTGAATGTTCGTAAGCATTCAGATTAAAAGCAATGTAGTCATCCTTTGTCAATTGATAATGTAAATCCAAATGACCGCACCTCTTCAATATGGAAAATTGAACCTTATTAAAATAATACACTATTTCCACTAGACGTTCACTAAGTTTGTCATCAAGATACGGCAAGTTTTCACAAAAAAAGATTCTGCAGAAGGTTTATCTGCAAAATCTTTTTTTATTTCATATTGAATTGATCATTCACATTTTTAACGATGATTTTCAATCGTTAACTGTCCCTGTTCAAGGGTACTTTTTGGAACAACCGAGGTTTGAGAACCATTAATGCTGAGCAGGAAGCTTGGCGCAAATGTTGATTGATGATCCGCAAAGAATCCTCTATTGGTCATATAGCTCGTAATTACTACTTTATTTCCCTGTTTCTGAGGTACCGCAAAATGTGAATATGTGAAGGTCAGATCTTGCGGATCAAGATCCGTATGAAGAACGAGTCCGCTATTGTTGAGCGGTTTATAAGGACCGGTCAATGAATTCGAAACATAACCAAGCATAAAGATGTCTTTATCACCGATTCCGTTTATGGTCATTTTTGAACCGCGTGAATCCGTAAACAGGTACCATTTGCCATTCATTTTGAAAACATTTGCCCGTTCAATTTCGTCTGTAACTGTGTTTGACGTGATCAGAGGCTTCATCACTTTCTTTAAGGTAAAATCATTATTCAATTCGATAATACCGAGTGCACCGTTTGCCAGTGTAGCTAGTTGTTTTTTGGAGCCGTTCAGTAGGCTTTCTTTTTCAAATTTATAAAATGCATAGCTCCCACCGTAGTATGCCGGATTATACAATTGATCGTCACCTTGATATCCGGTATCAGTTCCTGTATTTGCTTCAAACACGAGATACTTCCGTCCGTTGTCTTCAACATAGTGAGGATCGCGCAGCGTATGATTGTCGCCGGATGCGAACAAGCCTTCATCATGGAACTGCTGTACGTTCTGATAAATGGTTCCATCGCCGCCATCAAAGATCGATTTATGATCTTGAACGCCATCTACTTTAAGAGTATCCCTACCCTCTTGACTTACATTAATTTGCGCGGTTGTGAGCACCTGGTTGCTATCACCAGTTCCTCCTAATTCCGGTGTTCCCGAATAATCCGTATAGAAGAGCCGTACTTTCCCATCACGTGTCAGTGTCGCGGATCCTGACCATTCTTGAGTCTGGTGACTTAAGTAGGGATCACTTGGCACAAATTTGTCACTGTCTTTGAATACACGACCAGCACTTTTCCAGCTGTCAATCGAGTTATCACCGATTTTTTGGTAGAACAAATAGATTGATGTGTCGTCTCCATTTTTCGGATCTCCTGCAAGTCCGAAAACGATATGATAGCCATGATAATTTGCCGTTGTTCCATCAGCATTTTGCAACGGCCAGCTGTCCCACACGTCGAGGCCTTGTACTGTGTCTAAATTTTTTATTGTTGAGGCATCAAAGGTCGGAACCTCGAAACGGCTGCTTCCTTGCTGCTTCGAAACCTTCAACATGTCATAACGTGTAATGTGTGAGATACCGTAGTCTTTGTTATCGTGATTTGCATGTTTTGCATAGGTAGATGTTGTGCCCATCCCCAGAAAGAGTGCCGCAGCGGCAACTGCAACCGTCGCTTTTTTTAAGGTTGCTTGAATAGTCATTTGTCATTCTCCTTTTTATCTTAATTTTCTGTCTTCATTGGTGTTGCATTTGCCCATCATTTGATAAAAAGGTCCCATACATTGCTATTTTTTATCTTTTTATACAAATAATGTAAATTTAATGTTAAAAAATGAGCTGAGAATCTGCTCGAGCCACATTCGCCCAACTATTGATTCTCAACTACCACAAGGCCTTTTCTCCATAAGTATGTAGCCCATGTTGTATTGAAGATAGACCATTGAGATACTGCAAAGCAGTCAAAATACGTATGCTATCGTTAAGGGGAGCATCAACAATAGCAGAAATCACAGACTTGGCTTAACAGCCCAAATAATATCAGGACTAAACATGGCTGGCACCTCCTTCGATGAATTTATAGTAGCATGATTCGACATAAGTATATTAAAATGTATAATATACTCACATAAATAGGAGGATGTTCTCATGACTTATCAATTGGGCGAAGTGTTAAAGAAAGTTCGACAATCAAAACGCTATACACAGAAATATATTGCTGGGAATGAAATGTCCAGAGCTACTTATGCAAAAATTGAGGCTTGCAATATGCAACCAACAGTTGGGAAGTTCATGCATATTTTAAAAAGGCTTGATATTACATATGAAGAGTTAACTTATATCCAGCACTCATACCAATTAAATGGAAAAGATGAAATTCTCCATGATTTTTTTCAATTATCTTTTAGTACAGAAACTCATAAAATACAGTCACTAAGTAGTAAATGTGAGCAATATTTGCAAAACAATTCAGATAATGTAATTGAAGATATCCATTCTGTATGTAAAGCACTTATTTCTATACATTTTGATAAAAGTTTTGATTCCGCTTTGCCATATGCTAAGAAAATATGGGACCGCCTTTCAAAGCTTGATAATTGGTATTCTATCGAGTTAAAGCTTATAAATAATATTTTCTTCTTTTTTCCGTTAGAAACTGCTATTTCAATTGCTACCAAAGCGTTACAAGAGATTAATCGTTTTTCGTATATTATTAGAAATACTGATTTAAAATCGTCATATTTATTAAATATAACTATTCTATTTATAAAAAATAAAAAATATCTAAAAGCTCTCAATTATGCCGATAAAACAATTGAAGAGTGTAAATTAATTAGGAGGTATGAAGGATTAGCGGTTGCTTATGGACGAAAAGGTATGGCTATGATCAATATGAATGATGAAAAAGAAGGATTGGATTATATAGATAAAGGCTTATCAATATGTAAAGTACTCGAATTGAACGCATTAAAAGATGCTATTACCCAAGAAGTTCATGAACTAACTAATATTAATTTGTAGCAGTAATCTGCCTTTTCTCTCTATTTTTCTCTCCTGAGATCGATATCCACTCACTACATCTTTTCCCCTTCTTTAGATAATAATATTTACATTATATTCAAATTTATTATTTTTATTTTTTCCTTCCTCCATTTATTATTCCTATACAAACTTTCATGAATCACGAATTTAAATCGTTCATGCAAAAATATTGTCCCATTCAAATGTAAAATTGTGTCCCTCCTACCAAAACACATCATGTTGCGCTGCACATTATATGTATGTATGATGTGCTTAAGTTAATGGTTCAGTATCTATAAGAATGCAATTATCATCTTAAAAAGTTCGGAAAAAGAGAATTTCATTTCTTTCCGCTCTGCTTTTGCTTTGAAAATAAGGTTACAATTCATTTTTAATTTAATTGCAGACGTTGGATCAAAGCGATTATTCGTTCACTGATAGGAGCTGGTGAACACTGAGTGTTAACAGATCCTTTAGTGGCCCAAATGCAAAGTCCGCATCAAGGCGCTCGGTCCATTGATGCGCGTCGCGCCCGATCGGACCGAGATTCAAGACGGGTACAGATAGCTGCTCCATCGCTTCAAAAGGAATAGAATAACCGCGATTCCAGATCGGCATATTGTGAATCAGTTGATTCATTGATGACTGTTTGGCAGGCATACCGATATAACTTAGATCCGAAATTCCGCTAAAATAATGTTGTTCCTTTAACTCGACTTGATAATCTGTATAGGCGCGATACTGAATTTTTTCAATGGTCTCTTGAATCAGCCGGCGATGATGCGATTGGACTGCCGGATAAAAAGGAGGCGCATAGAACAGTACAATCATTGGTGCCAGCGCTTTGCAGCGGATGGCCAGTTGATCTACAATCTGAATGGAAATTTCCCGATCATCTTTATCACCGCGTTCGGCAACCAAAGCATCAATAAGCGTATCAACGTGTTTGTCTCCCAATGACAGTCGTGCTTCATGAATTAATTCTTCAAATGTGAGCACACGCACCTTCCGTTCTGCTGCGGTGGAGCCGGTAAAATGTGCATACTGCTCTGCTTCCTTTTGATACAGCGCTTCGATTTTTCTCGCCGCTCGGTTTGCTTTTTTGAGCAACATTTCGGTTATATCTTCAATCGATCGCTCCAATAAAAACAGATTGAACAGGGTTACAGACCGATGTGGAATTTGAACAGAATAAGAATCCTTCAGTCCTTTTTGGATTAAATTCGTAGGTGGTGGAGCAGCTTTGCCTTCATCTTCATCACACAATTCAGTGCTTAATTCGATCTCCTCTGTTATCAGCGAGGCCATCAAATTGCCGTTTAAACCGGAAAAAGGCTCGCCAACATGCGTTTCTTTTCCATAGCACAAAAAACCGGGCATAACCTTGCCTATTGATCCGGTATAGATATAATTATTGTGATCTCCAGGATAGAGTGAAAACATTGGTTCGGAATTGAGAGCTGTGCAGTAGTCCAGTTTATGCTGCTTTTGTAAGTGTAGTAAATGAGGTACTGCTGCACGCATGCCGACGGAATTCACTTCCTCGTCTGGCACAGAAATAAGTAAGAGGTTACCGTCAAACACGCCCTCGCATGCTGACTCGATCAAAGACATATGAAGTGCAAGTCCGCTCTTCATGTCCATCGCTCCTCTGCCGAACAGCCAATTGCCAGAACCCAGATCATTGCGAACCTCATTTGGAAGATCATCCTTCTTCGCATAAAAAAGATCGGTCAATTTATTAATATCAAAAGCAAATTTTTTCCATTGTCCGTAATCCTGCACATCGACGACATCAAAATGGCTGAACAGTATAACCGTTTTAGCAGTAGGCTTCGGTGCACGAACAAGGGCAGATATAAATGATCGTCCATCATCTGTAGGTATTTCATTTAAGCATTCAGGATGTGTTTGAAAATAATCCAGCTCAGATAGCTTATGTAAAACCAGCTTAGGAAACTTCTTTTCGGCTTGTGAGCCGGAAACACTCGGAACATGAACCAGGTCACTCAATAGTTCAGTTAATGCTTCTTTCGTCTGCCACTTACTCACCAGAACACCGCCCTAATGCTTAAAATGAGATCAGAATTAATATTTATTATACAATGAATTGCAACTTTGCAAAAACTATTTATTTCATTGATTCATTGAATACAATCATCTTAAACTACTCATTCTTATCGCAATGTAGTATCAAAAGTTCCTTTTCACGATTCGCGTCCATTCCCACTTTCCATTCATGATTTGTTGGACGTGTCTTAAGCCATTCAGCAGTATCTCGAATAGTTTCCTGAATCGGTCGAAATGTAAGTCCTGCCTTGATTGCTTTCCTATTATCTACAGCTAGGAATCCATCCATATTCGCTTCTTTTGGGATCCAAAGCGGCACCTCCGACCAATACGCAACGCCTTGATTCAACAAAAATTTCTCGGAAATCCATTGAATACGTGCTGCCGGATTTAAAGTGTCTCTGCATGCTTCAAGGAACTGCTTCATGGTGAGTGGGAAGCTCGGGCCGGTCGCATGATACACACCGGTTTGTTTTTTCTCCACAAGATCAAGAACAAATGAAGCTAAATCTCGCACATCAATCCATTGAACCTGCGCCTGCGGATTTCCAGGTGCAAGCACGTCGCCACCTTTTTTCATACGCCAAGGCCAATAGGAGAAACGGTCGGTCGGATCATATGGACCTACGATTAACCCTGGCCGAACAATAAGTGAATGACCTGGAAACTTCTCTTGAACTGCCGATTCACAAAGTGCTTTGAGAGGACCATAGTTTCCATCGCCAATATCCTCGACACGTTCATCCCTCAGCTTTCCTGTGTCTGTTTCCTCGTTTAGATTCCGCTCGCTGAAGTCTTCATAAACAGAAATACTTGATATGAATGTATAGTGATCCGTAAATTGAGCAAGCAAATGTGCTGACTTGCGGACAACTCTTGGGACATAGCCTGATGTATCAATCACCGCGTCCCATCTTCTGCCTTTCAAAACCTCCAAGTCACCATCGCGATCACCATGTAACTGTTCTACCTCATTCAGAATATCAGGACGATTGCCTCGATTGAATAACGTAACACAATGACCTCTTCTAAGCGCGAGTTCGGCAAGATGCCTTCCTAAGAAAACTGTTCCGCCTAAAATTAATAGATTCATATACTTCTCGCCCCCTTCTCTTTTTTATTATTAAATAAAACGAATTTTAACAGCATTTCGTTACGAATCATTCATCGCATCTTGATATATTTTTAATTTACCTTTAATTCCGGTATCAAGAAGAGCATACAAAATAGCTGCTAAGATGCCGAAAAGGCTGACAATCAATACAATCACTGTCGCGGGAAGACGGTTGACCAATGTAATCATCAAACTTGCTGAAATCATCCCGAAAGAACCACTCAAACCAGCAATCCCGGTATATAATCCTCTTTGATCATCAGGTGCCAGTTCTGCAAGAAAATTCTGCCCAACCGGAACATATAATAGTTCGCCTATCGTCGTAATCAGCATCGCTAGAAAGAAAAGTAATGGTGCTGTACCGATCATCATATAGACATAGCCTGAAGCAAACAGCAGAGCTCCTGTAATGATTGCGACTCGCTGACTGATCTTTCTGACTAAAAAAGTGACTATGAACGTAAAACAAATAACTAAAAATGTATTTTCAGATTGAAGCATGCCAAGCAGATTCATTCCATTAAGATAGAAGTTGCCAAACAGTTGTTGACGAGGTATCGCTTCAGTCATATGAATCGCTATATAGTTCGTCATTTGACACGAAATAGTCGCCAAACTAAAAGCAGCAAGAAAATACATGACAAATAATCGATCTTTAATTAATCCGAAAAGGCTTTGCATAATACCAACCTTTTCTATTGCCGGACCTTCATTGTCCTCTCTATCCTTTGACTTCCGAACAGGTTCAAAATCATCGGTGATTAATAAAAGCGTCGACAAAAAAGCGATAACATCAGATAGTGCAACGAGCAGAAAGAGAACAAAATAATACTTTTGAAAGAAAAAACCGCCAATTAATGAACCTGAAGCTAATGCAAGATTGACCAGCCAATACTGAAACTGGTACATATATTTTCTATATTCAGGCTGACTCGAATCAATGAGAAGTGCAGAAACTGCAGGCGATAACATGCCGAAAAAAAGCATACTGATTACGTAAAGAAGGAAGGTCAGATAAACATTATTCCACCACGGTGAATTGCAAAAAGCGATTAACGTGTACGTTACAATTGTCGTACCCTCGGCGATTAACATGATCTTTCGTCTTCCGATACGATCAGCAAGCATTCCTCCAGTAATACCGCCAATGATTCCAGCAAGAATCACGCCGGCAAACATGATTCCTGTTAAGGATGTACCCACTCTCTGAGAGAAATAGATTGGTAAATAAGGCACAACCATGGTAAACGATGCATTCATCAGAAAATCAACGCAAAAGCGAATGCGAACATTTTTTCCAAAATGATTAAATAAATTATTCAATCGTCCCATTAGATTTAATTTATTTGACATGCGTGTTGTCTTCTTTCAAATAACGTTCAACAACATTCATCTGTGCTTTGTACATTTCCGCACCAAATGCATACGCTATTTTTTGTGTATCACTCATGTTGTTTTTCCACTTCGCATTCGTTTGGTCAAGCCTGTCGGCAAGCACTGCGATGTGCTGTTTTTCTTCCTTTAACCATCCCTTCAATTCATCTTCAGAAACATGTCTTCCAAAATAGAGACGAACCAAGAAATCGGATTGAAACACATCCGTTTGAACTTCCGACCGCAAGTAATTCTGGAATTCCATTTCTCCTTCTTGGGTAATGTAGAACACATGCTTATTGGGCTTCCCTTCTTGAGTGACAATTTCTTTTCTCACCTTTCCCTCAATCTCAAGTTTCTTCAAGGTAGGGTAAATCATCCCATATCCTCCGGAGAAAAAATGTGAAAAAACTGTTTGAAACATCTCATTGATGTCATAGCCTGTTCGCGGCATGTCCAGCAGCAGTCCAAGAATAACATCTCTGCCCTTCATAGTTATCACCTTCATATTCTTATTGTTAATATTGATTTAATTACCATAATTATATAGTTGTTTAGGCGAAAGGCAAGATGCATCTTGTAAAAATGGCTGGAAATCCTATTATCGAATTTCCAGCCATATCAAAGATTTTTGTACGATTCACTTCATTGTTCCTGTAGATAGTCACTCGTCGTTCTCACCTTAGCAAAGCTTTGCAAAGCGGCGAGAAATGAAGTTTGTACTTGATTTGCTTGTATGGTGTCATCTTCTATGACCAAATCTTTTGTTGCACAGGCATCACCAAGCAGCGTACAGTGATAACTAAATTCAGCCGCTTGCCGTGTTGTTGAATCCACACACATATGGGTCATCATGCCGCAGATTACTAACGAATCGATTTGATTACTTTTTAGTACCTCCTGCAAACGCGTCTGAAGAAAACCATTTGGAAAATTTTTCTGTACAATAAATTCATTTCCTTGATTTTTGGGAGTGAGTGCAGAATGTATCGCTGCCCCAAATGTATTTTCAAGAAAAAAAGTGGCGTTCGCAATTTTTGCGACATGCTGAATAAATACAATGGTTTTTCCTGTCTTACGAAAACGGTTGAGTACTCGCTCAATCTGATTGAGCGCAACCTCGGGTTTTTCAAGCTGCATCTTTCCCCCAGCAAAATAATCATTCTGGACATCAATAATAAGTAAAGCTTCAGTCATGATTGTCACCCTCCAAAAGATCTGATATGGTGATTGTACATGAATGGAAGTAGTGTTTTACAGTAGCGGATGAATGAAATCACTCTTCCATTTTTTCAATGTGAAAGGAAATCAACGATGGACGAACTCGACCCGATTATTAACTAAAAACAGCCGGCTAACTTGGAAACAACTTGGTGAGAACATTCATATGATGGGACAAGCAACAGGTCAGCGCGTTCAGAAATTAATCGACCAAGGAATCATTCGCCGTTTTACTATTGACCAGCACTATGATTCCATTCAGTTTATAACCATTTATATGTCTTCGTCCGATTACAGAGGATTCGAACAGATGATCGCTGAAAATCCGAGTTGCATTGAGGCCCATAATATTTCCGGTGACGGATGTTATCTGTTGAAAGTCTGCTTTCCGGATGTGAAAAATCTTGATGAGTTCTGCACGCAGCTTTTGCGGTTTGGCAGGTATAAGGTGAACAGTTCAATATGGCAGCTTGATTGCCACTAACCGTATAGAAAAATGGATCAGGAAGAAAACAAAGATGTTTTCTTCCTGATCCATAATTTTTAGAACATCTTTTTAGATGCTCCATTCAATAATTTGACCGCAGTGGCAAAGTCCCCCGCCAAATCCGTATAAAAGTAAACGATCATTTTTCTTAATTTTTCCTGTCTTGACGGCTTCTGATATCGCCAGAGCAATCGAAGCCGATGAAGTGTTGCCGTAATACTCTAAGCTGTAAAGAACTTTATCCATCGGAATCGCTAATCGTTCAAATATGGCTTCAATTAATCGCAAGTTTGCGCTATGCGGAATGAACCAATCAATATCCGAAATTTGTAATCCGCTGTTTTCCAGCAGTGCCGGGATTCCGGCGGTTACTGTCTTAACTGCCCATTTGAACACTTCACGGCCGTTCTGAATCATTTTTCCTGTATCAATGAGCTTTTCTCCATCCATAGTTGACGATAATCCTGTACGATAAAGGGCTTTACCAAGACTTCCGTCAGCACCCATATAAGAGCCGAGAAAATTGCCTCTTTCATCCGTATGTTCAACAAGCGCGGCACCTGCTCCATCACCAAGAAGAATGCATGTGGTTCGATCCGTATAATCCGTTACCTTTGACATTGTTTCAGCAGCAACCACGAGCACTTTCTTATTCAATCCGCTTGTAACAAGACCGTTCGCAACGTGCAGTGCATATTCAAAACCCGAACAAGCGGAACTTAAATCAATCACACCTGCATGTTTGAGTTGAAAGGCTGCTTGAACTCTCGCGGAGACACTTGGAAATCCATAATCCGGTGTGGTGGTCGAAATAATGACCAAATCCACATCAGTAAGGTCACTTTCATAACGGTAAACGAGATTACGTACCGCTCCGCAGGCCAAATCACTGGAAAATTCTTCAGGACCTGCAATTCGACGTTCTTTCATCCCAGTCCGTCGAACGATCCATTCATCCGATGTATCGACAAGTTGTTCTAAATCGTGATTCGTCATTCGGCGTTCCGGAACATATGCCCCAATGGCCGTTATTGTCGCTTTTGATTCCAATCGATATCCGTCCTCCTTATTTCTAGCCTTTATATTATATCAGATATTAGTACTAGGTGCTAATATTTAAATAAAAAAATGAAAACCGAAATAATTCGGTTTTCATCTTTGAATAATTATTCTCATTTAGGGTTGTTCTGAGGTACCGGGTCTTTACCCAGGAACGAAGAATAAAACCAAATGTCTTTGTCAATTTTATTTTTTACAGCAATCAGCATATCATTGGTTACGGCATCGCCTTCTTGATCTGATAAGACAATGCCTTCTGCCAATTCGTCACGCAACTGTACCAGATCATCAATAGCGACCTGTACCATTTCGTTCTCATTCAATGGATTCGTGTATGGTTTTTCTTTAATCGTCGCATGCTCTAAGAATTCCTGAAGTGTCGAATAGGGTTGACCATCGATTTGAATCAGTCGTTCTGCCACTTCATCAAGAATCGCAGTTACTTGATCATATAATTCTTCAAATTTAATATGCAATGTGAAGAAACTTGGACCTTTCACGTACCAATGTAGTTGATGAATCTTTGTGTAGAACAAACCGAAATTTGCTACCTGCTGATTTAGAAAAGTTTTGGTTGTTGTGCCTTGCGCAACTGCCATAACAATCTCTCCTTTATTTATATTAATTATTTAACTATAATTATTATAATATAATTCATTACTACTGTCTAGTCTTAAAAATTCCGCAAAATGCATTGATTTTTTCAGTGTTCATTTTAACCGTTTACATTTACAATACTAAAACTTGAAACATCAAAAATGGGCTTCACAGCTTATCCTGTAAAGGATTAGCACAAAAATAAAAGCAAGAACACCGATAACTCGGTATAATTGAAGTGTCGAATCCCAATTAACCGAGGAGTGTTCATGCCATGAAAAGTATATCACGAAATGACCATCCATCTCTTGGAATTTCTTCTTCAGTCCAGGAATTTTTTACACGATTTCGTTTGAGTCAACTTGCGAGAGCCTCAAACGCCACAAAGGCAAAGGGGGTCCCCTTCCGGGTACTGTTCTGTTATCTCATTAGCACGGTCTTTTCAAACAAGTCAGCGTATCGCGATTATTTGAAGCATCAAAATCAGCTGAACTTCTCGGATAAGACCTTTCGCAACCTGCTCAACAACGGCAAGATTAACTGGCAAAAGTTTCTGATTCTGCTCTGTTGCCGGATCATTCAGTTCATTAAACCCTTGACGGATTCGGCACGGAAGCCTGTGTTCATTGTGGATGATTCCATGTATGAACGCGCCCATGCGAAACGCGTGGAGCTGGCGGCGTTTCAATTCGACCACGCCAACCATCGGCATGTGCGCGGCTTTCGGTTTCTTCAACTAGGCTGGAGTGACGGCAACACTTTTTTGCCGGTCACCTTTTCCTTGCTTTCGGGTCAGAATCAGGTATGCGGTACAAAAGCTGATGCTCGCACCCATTCTGGAAAGCGGAAGCTTCAGGCCCAGCGTAAAGCGCCTGATGTGGTTCGAGAACTGCTTTCTTCTGCCCTGAGGCATGGCGTCCGAGCATCCTATGTTTTGTTTGATTCTTGGTTCTCTAGTCCTAAAATGTTTCAGCAGCTGCGTCAACTTGGCCTTCATACCGTCGCTATGGTGAAACGGTCGAAAAAGGTTTATTACCGGTTCAATGGTCAAATGATGGACGTGAAAGCGATCTTCAACGCTCAGAAAAAACGTCGTGGACGCTCACGCTACCTACTTTCTACCGTTGTAGAAGCGGTTGTTGAGGGAGAGGTCTTACCCCTGAAACTCGTATACGTCCGCAACCGTCGTAAACGCAAAGAGTATCTGGTCTTAGCGTCAACCGATATCCAACTTTCTGAAGATGAAATCATCCAGCTTTATGGAAAACGCTGGTCCATTGAAGTGTACTTCAAGATGTGCAAGCACTATCTTCGACTCGCTAAATACCAGGGTTTGTCTTATGACGGGATTTTTGCGCACACCGCCCTGGTCGCTATCAGTTATTCCCTTCTTGCGGTTCAGCACCGTGAACAGGTGGACGATCGCACTTTGGGTGAGTTGTTTTATTTGATGGTCGATGAGCTTTCGGATGTGACCTTCGTCGAAACGCTTCAGCAGTTGATCGACTTATTTCAAGAAGTTTTCAAAGACGAGTATGTTCTTTCTGAGCAAGCAGTCCATCACATCATCGAAAATTTTCTAGAGAAGCTACCTACCAGCTACCAGAAACAGCTGACAAAAGCGGCGGCCTGACCTAAATTATTCATAGTAATCATAGAGCAGGCAAGGGATGGGTGCGCTTTTTTAACTTTCAAGTTTTAGTACAATAGATAAAGGTAAGGAGGAATTGCTGTGGAATCAATACTTCGAGCTTTAGTGGTCAATAAAAACAAAGAACATTTTTCAGTCGCAATGAAAAACATTACTATGGATCAACTGCCTAAGGACGATGTGGTTGTTAAAGTGCATTACTCCAGTATAAATTATAAGGATGCGCTTGCGTGCATGCCTGACGGAAAGATCGTGAACACATACCCTTTTATTCCAGGCATTGATTTGGCTGGTGTCGTTGTAACATCTGCAGATGATCGATTCAAGCAAGGAGACCAAGTCATTGCAACCGGCTATGGTATCGGCGTCAATCATTACGGCGGTTTTTGCGAGTACGCATCAATTCCTGGTGACTGGATCGTACCACTGCCCGATGAGCTTACCTTTAAAGAAGCAATGATTTATGGAACCGCCGGATTTACGGCCGCACTCGCCATAAACAAGCTTGAACAAAATGGTATGACACCAGAAAAGGGACCCGTGCTTGTTACCGGAGCAACCGGTGGTGTCGGAACAACAGCTGTAGCCATGCTTTCTAAGCTAGGTTACGATGTTACTGCAAGTACAGGTAAATCCTCGCAAACAGAGTATCTGAAACAACTAGGCGCAACTGCCGTCAAACCACGAAGTGCTATTTACGATGGAAAGATTAAAGCATTAGATAAAACACAATTTGCTGCTGCCATTGACCCTGTGGGAGGAGCGCAGCTCGCCTCACTTATCAGTAAAATTGCTTATGGTGGTACCGTCGCTGTCTGCGGATTAACCGGAGGCAGTAAGATTCCGACCACAGTTTTCCCGTTTATCCTTCGTGGAATTAATCTACTAGGCATTGACTCAGTGTATTGTCCGATGCCACTGAGAAAAACAATCTGGAAACGAATGGCAAGCGAATTAAAAGACAGTCAAAAGCTTTCTATGATAAAAAAAGAAATAGCGTTTCAAGCACTGCCGGATATTCTGCCAAAATTACTGGAAGGAAGTACTGTCGGAAGAATCATTGTGAACATAAATGAATAAGAAGAACGAAAAGCAGTGAGCCATTAAAAAATGGATTCGCTGCTTTTTCATCAATATAGTCGCTTTCGATACCTCAGCCGATTTGTTATTGATCAGTTGTCGTAGTAATGCATTTTTAAAATAAAGGATCTGCGCTCCTGATCATTTTAATCCTTTACTCCCTCCTTTTTGATTCTTCATTTATTAGACGGACGAGAAGTGATTTTAGACGAATAAAAAAATATATTTATTAGTTGAATGTGATTATAGAAAAATTATCAATTTTAGTTGACTGTATAAACCAAATGTTGTTATTATAAAAAATGGTTAACACAGTTATCTATTTAAGGAGGAAGTGCTCAATTGGAATTAGATTCGGTTAAATCCTTGATTAGTGCTTATGAAGATGTCTCTATTTATACATCAAATATCGTTCACGAAGCTGTTGAAGATCTCATTAAAGCCCATGGCATCACATTTGAACAGCTTTGCTTGCTCCGGATGCTAGAGAAGAAGCCGGGACTCAGCCCGATTCAAATTGCGAATCTGCTCGATATAAATAAAAGCGGCGTTAGTATTCGCGTCAGTCGGTTAGTGGATAAAGGTTATATTGAAAAGCGGATGATTGATAATCGCAGCTTCGGATTGTACAACACAAACACAGGAAAGGCTATTTTTCTTGAAGGAGAACGTAAGATTCATGAGCTTGTAGGTAAATGGATCGAAGAAGTCGGCGAACAGGACAGCAAGGAATTTGTTCGTATCTATTTGAAGATCAACGAAATCATTATGAGACAGAAGGCGGACAAATGAAAAAAATGATCACATTGCGGTGGGTACTGCTTGGTATTTGGGTACTTGGCCTTGCAGTCCTTATGTTTACGGCTCCGAATTTTAATGCGCTTGTTCGTGATAAAGGCGGTTACTCATTGCCCGATAATTATTCGACACAGCAAGCCAGTAAACTAGAGAAAAAATTCAGCGAAAATAAAGATACAACCGCTTATATCGCTGCTTTCCATTCCAACAAGGGCTTTTCTCGAAAAGACTTAAATGCGATTGAAAAGACGTTAAACCGTGTTAAAGACAACAAAAAGGATCTCAAAATTGAGAGCGTCATCGATGTCTTTGATCATAAAGATTTAAAAGATCAGCTGGTTTCAAAAAACAATAAAACGTTAATGGCTGCCTTTCAAGTACAGAACGTAAATCCGACAGCCGTTCACTCACTTCGAAATAAAATCGATGCTGAAATTAAAACAGACGGTGTCAAAACCTACTTAACAGGTCAAGAATTGATTAATGATGACATGAATTCAGCAGCTGAGGCAGGCGTAAAGAGAACAGAGGGTCTTACACTCATCTTCATCCTCGTTGTTCTTTTCCTTGTCTTTCGTTCTGTTGTCGCACCGTTTGTGCCACTCATTACCGTTGGCATCAGCTATATCGTTGCACAATTTGTGGTTTCATTTCTTGTAAACTATTTCAATTTCCCAATTTCAAACTTTACGCAAACATTTATGATCGCTGTCCTGTTCGGTATCGGAACCGATTACTGTATTCTCCTTTTAAGCCGATTTAGAGAGGAACTTGCAAAGGGAAATGATAAATATCAGGCGACACTGGCAACGTTTCGAACGGCCGGGCTGACTGTACTGAAAAGCGGAATTCCCGTTTTTATCGCCTTTCTCTCACTTGCATTCGTTGAATTTAACCTCTACCGAAGCGCGATTGCTGTCGGGGTTGGTGTCATCTTCCTGTTGCTTGCCCTCTTTACGCTGCTCCCTCTTTTCATGACCACACTAGGAAAACACCTTTTCTGGCCGATGAGTGGAAAAATAAAGGAACCAAAAAGCGATCTTTGGGCAGCTGCCGGCAAGCTTGCTTTTGCACGCCCGATCGTTGCCCTGCTAATCGTTGCTTTATTTACGATACCGCCGATCATTACTTATAGTGGGCAGCTTTCCTTTAATTCACCTGAAGAATTGCCAAATTCCTATGGAGCAAAAGCAGGCTTTAATGTCATTTCCAAAGATTTCGGTGCCGGTAATATGTCTCCGGCTACAATCTATTTGCAAAATGATGACAACATGCGCTCATCGGATTATGTTGCGCTGATTGAACGCATCTCCCTGGCAATAAAAAAAGATCCGAATGTTGATAAAGTGATGAGCGTTTCACGTCCGCTCGGAAAACGACTGAATGACATCTATGTAACCAAACAATCGGATACCGTTCATAAGGGGCTGAAAAGTGCCTCCGGCGGATTAGGAACCTTGCAAAACAGTCTGCAAACAGCAAGTAAGAAAATTGATAAGTCTCAGCCACAATTGAATTCTGCAATAACCGGCATCGACAAACTGCAAACCGGAACATCCGCTACAAAAGACGGAGTTCAGAAAATACAAACCGTACTGGCGCAGATCTCGGATGGAATTAAGTCCGGTTCAGCCGGAACAGCGGAAATCAGAAAAAATGTTCAAGATGCTCAGAAACAGCTGAAACAGCTCCAAACCGGTCAAGAACAAATTCAGAATGGCTATCAACAGGTGGCTGACAACTTGCAAAAAGTCTCAGACCAACTTGGCCAATTCTCATCATCAGGATCCGGCAGCCAGCCAGCAATCGACACAAGCGATTTGGAAAAGACACTTGGTCAGATTCAAATAAATTTGCAGGCGTACATCAAATCCCATCCGGAAGCGATGCAGGATCCGAATTTTGTTCAATTAGCAACCGGATTAAAGCAGTTACCGACCGTTATGGAAAATCTTCAGAACAATATCCAAACTGAGATTACCAATCAAACGAAAACAGCTAAAGCGCAAATCACTCAGCTGAACAGCAGCATTCAAAAATTAGCGGATGCAATGAATCAACTAAACAGTCAGTCCGCAAAGGTGACGCAGGGAATCAGCAGCTTTCAATCCGGCCTCACCCAACTGGATGACGGTCTAGGCAAATTGGAAAACGGATTGAATCAGGCAAGCAGCGGTCAAGACCAAGTCATCCAGAACACACCGCAGCTGACCAATGCGCTCACACAAATTGCTTCCGGTCAAAATCAGTTAAAGAACGGCTTCAGTGATGTGCAAGATCAAATGCAGACACTGTCCGGCGGACTTGCAAAAGGCGCGGACGGTGCAAAAAAGATTAAGAACGGTGTCAATTCAGCGAATGATTTTATTGGCAACTGGACCAAGGTTTCCTATGAACAGTCAGGGATCTATGTGCCGGATCAAATCTTCACAAATAAGAGTTTTAAAGATGCCCTTGATCAATATATGAGTAAAGATGGCAAAATCGCAAGCATTCAAGTGACTTTGAAAGATGATCCTTACTCAAATAAAGGGATTGCTCATTTTCAAGAATTCAAAAAGGAACTTCCGTCTATTTTGAAAGGAACGAAGCTCGAAAATGCACATGTGGGGATCAGCGGCATCTCTAGTTTTAATAGTGACTTAAAGCAGCTCTCAAGTTCAGATTATCAAAAAGCCGTTACCTTTGTCATCATTGGTGTGTTCATCGCACTCGTCATTGTCTTGCGGTCATTGACTATGCCGATTTATTTAATGGCATCTCTCCTTTTGACCTACTTCTCGGCAATGGGTTTTTCGGAATTAATTTTCTCAAAACTGTTCCATTTCTCCGGACTAACGTGGACAACGCAATTTTTCGGATTTATTGTACTCGTCGCACTTGGCATTGATTACTCAATCTTTGTCATGGAGCGATTCAACGAGTATGCAAATCGGGCAATACGAGAACGTATGCTGCTGACGCTGTGGCATATGGGCAGCGTAATCTTCTCAGCTGTGCTCATTCTGAGCGGAACCTTCGCAGCAATGATGCCTTCCGGAATGCTCTCGCTTGTTGAAATTGCCAGCGTCGTCATTATTGGCTTGATCCTTTATGCAGTGGTGATTATCCCATTCTTTGTTCCGGTGATGGTCAAATTGTTCGGCCGTGGCAATTGGTGGCCTTTTATACCTAATAAAACAAAGTTGATTGATTCAAACGATTCACATTCAATATAAATAAAAAAATAAGGCCTCATACAGTGATCATAAACTGTACGAGGCTTTTTTTAGTAATTGAGCATTTTTTGCAATATGTACTGGCATTCGCCTTTACCTGGATAATCCCCTATTCTTCCAATCACTTGAAAACCAAGTTTTTGATAAAACAGCGGTGCCTGATAGCTCATGGTCTCCAGCAGAACCATATCGCAATGGTGCTCGCGTGCCTCCTGCTCGATTCGTTCAATCAGCTTTGTCCCGACTCCTTTTATCCGATACACTTCACTCACTGCCAGCAGGCTGACGTGAAGTGCGTTCCAATGAAATTCAGCCGCCGCTCCGCCTATCACTTGTCCCTGATCATCATACATTGCATAACTAATTTTTCGGAGCTTCCTGTCTGCGAAGGCAGGCCGTTTCTCTTCCGTAGTCACTTGCAATTCATGATCGACCCAATCCTTGATTTCATCATAATCGGCTTTCTTAATTTCCACTCAAAATTCCTCCAGCATTAAATAAAATCAAAACTTAAATGCGCCTGACGCATAGTAGTAAATTAATGTCGCAATCACGTCGATTGCACACACAACCGCGATAATCGTTACCACCTTGCTTCTTTTTGTCTTTTCAGCACTTGGCTTTGCTTCTTTCTTGTCCATTTTTCCGCCCTCCGACTTGCATCATATTGCTTTATTTTATCACATTTCTTTATTAATAGCTGTGTGTTCTCAATGAGTTATAAAGGCCACTTAATTCACTGACTCGTTTTTACATTTTATATAAAGTGGGTATAGTACAGATAAAGCCAAACGAATTTTTTACATAATAAGGAGCGATTACTTGGATACGCCTATGGGAGATGGTGGAAGTTCAATCTTCTTCCAGCTCGTACTTATCGCCATTTTAACATTAATTAATGCTTTTTTTGCAGCTGCTGAAATTGCCTTTGTTTCATTGAATAAGAAGCAAGTTGCGCACCAAGCCGATCAAGGCGATCGCAAAGCCATTCTACTAGAAAAATTAATCGGTGACCCGGGTAAATTTCTTGCAACCATTCAAGTTGGTATCACCTTTGCCAACCTATTTTCGAGTGCCTCTGCCGCTACCGGACTTGCGAGCCGATTTGCGGACATGCTGCCTATCCCATATGCCCGAGAGATATCGATTGCGACCATTACCATTCTGTTGTCGTATGTCACTCTTGTATTCGGCGAGTTGTTTCCGAAACGTTTAGCCCTGCAAAACACTGAAAAAATGGCCCGCTTTGCGGTAACACCAATTCTTTATTTCAGTAAAGCTACGCTACCCTTTGTTAAGCTTCTTTCACTCTCAACTAATTTATTGGCAAAACTGTCACGAGTTGATCGAGACAAAGCAAATGAGATTACCTCGCGTGAAGAAATTCAACTGCTCGCTCAAACAGGCGAAGACGATGGATCAATCAATCATGATGAGCTTGGCATGATCAGAGGTGTTTTTGAACTGGACGTTAAAAAGGCTCGGGAAATCATGACTCCAAGGACGGAAACATTTGCAGTCAGTGTGGACACGTCACCGTATGATCTTGCACAAATGATTTTAAATGAAAATTATTCACGTATTCCTGTATTTCAAACGGACAGCGATACGATTGTCGGTGTACTCAATATGAAGGACTATTTCAAAGCTGCTCGTGATGTTGGTTTTGATCAGGTTAATCTGACCTCCATATTACGCGAACCGTTATTTGTTCCTGAAACAAAATATATCGATGACCTGCTTCATGAAATGCAAAAAACACATAATCATTTGTCCATTTTGATTGATGAATATGGCGGCTTCTCCGGTATTGTTACCATGGAGGATTTGATTGAAGAAATTGTCGGTGAAATCGATGACGAGCATGATGAAGTTGAGCGTAAAATCACTCGAATTGATGATCGCACGTACCTCGTCAGTGGCTTGCTTGAGATTGATGAATTCAATGAACGCTTCGGGACCTCCATTAAAGGTGTAGATATCGATACAATTGCCGGTTTTATTTTAAATCAGATCGGATCCATTCCCGAAGAGAACGAGCAAGTAATCGTTTCTCATGAAAATATGGTTTTTAAAGTTGCCTCTGTCAAAGACAACCGGATTGAGAAAATCCGCGTTACGATTCAGGACAGTCAGAACAGCACGGGCTGATCTGTTCCATGTCTTTATTGCCTGACTTTTTTCACTGCTTATCATATGGATGTATAACAAATCTCAACTGGAGAAGAAAATCACTGTGATAGGCAGAAACACATTCACCTTATCTTATCAGGATAGCATATTAAGTGATTTATTTTTTGTTGGAATAGATCACAGCGAGGTCTCTTACCTGTTCAGCTATCTGGTTTCGCAATTCGTCTGGCTTTAATACTTCAACCTCTGATCCATAATAAAGGATTTTATGCACAGCCTGTTCAATCGTTTCAAAATTGACAGTAACGAGCACCTTGCCCGTTTCATCCTGTTTTAGTAATGTGAGATTTTGATATTTATTGTTTGCAAGTTCTTCAATGATGGAAGCATCAATACGAAGTACGCAAAATATCTTTGGAAGGCTCATTTCAAATGATTGGTACCATTCATTCCAAAAATCTGCAATCTCAAAACTTCGAGGAATAGAAAAATAGTGCTTAGTAAACGTAACCTTTTGAACGCGGGACACGCGGTAAACTCTTAATTTCTGATCATGCAGAGCCACGAGGTACCAGTTATCTGTCTTGGCAACAAGGCCATAAGGCGCAACCTCTCTCAAAATGATTTCACCCGTTTTCTTACGGTAGCGCATGAAAATTATTTGATTATGCTCTACCGCGTCTTTAATTATAGACAGCCAGGGAACTCGATCCTGCTCCTCAAACCATCCGCCATGATCCAAGTAAATGCGTCTTTCACATTGACCGACTTCATCAGCAAAGTGTTTTGAAAAATTCACGAGAAGTCTATTAAGAGTATTGCGATCCACATGTAAATTTAGATCACTGAACAATTTCGGTGACTGTTTGATGAATAACGCACGTATTTCCTGCGGTGTAATAGCTGGTATATTAAGGTGTACGTTTTTCTCCATTGCAAAACCGCCATGCGACCCTCTGACCGAATAAATCGGCATACCTGCAAAACTGAGTGCGTCAATATCCCGATAAATAGTCCTCTCGGTAACTTCAAGTTTTTCAGCAAGTTCTCCAGCTGAAACAATTTCTTTTGTCTGAAGAAGCAAAAGAATCGAAAGCAGCCGATCTGCGCGCATAATCATCACCCTTTTTTTAAGTATATCATTCATATCTGACAGAAGATGTCATGATTATTCATTAAACTAAAAACGATGAAACGGACAAAAGGGATGAATACGAGTGAACAGATTACATCAACTGCTCCCCAATTTTAATAAAAAAACATGGTGGCTATTAGCGGGGTATACATTATCTCTAATAGGAACAGGAATGACAGAACCATTTCTCATTATCTATCTGCATCACGTGCAAGCAATCTCATTGTCTGTGGCAGGGACAATCATTGGTTCAAGCGGATTAGCCGGTGTGATCGCGATTCCAATTTCCGGATGGTTAACAACTCATATACAAACAAAACGGATTTTTTTTCTTTCCGTATTGCTCAATGCCGTTGGACGTTTCCTTTTTATATTTGCTGCAGATGTCAAAACTGCGTTTTTCGCTTCCATCCTGTCAGGAGGAGCTGGAGCGGTATTGTGGAATGCCTTATCGATGATCCTTGCCGATTCTGCAGACAAGACTCAGACCAGAAGTATCTTCGGGACTGCATTCGCGTTGCAAAATTTGGGTTCAGGAATTGGCGCGGCACTGGGCAGTACAATCATTCATTCAAATTCTGCCTATTCATTTAAAACTATTTTTATTTTGGATGCATGTTCTTTTCTTTTATTTTCATTTTTCGGTCAAAAATGGGTGGAAAATTCGCGTAAAAAAGAGCTTAAGGGTCAAATAAAAAGAGACAAGTCTATCCATTCAGCTGCTTCACAGTGTAACAATATGATCATGCTCTGCTTCTGTTACGCCGTATTTGCAGTAGTAATGACAGGACTCTCAACCACCTTATTTCCTCAGTGGGCAACAGAAAATGCGCAGACACCACTGCGCGTTGTTGGTCATGCTTTCTTTCTCAACAGTCTTATGATCGTGTTGGGACAACCACTTATTCTTCGACTGACCGCCAGTATCCGAAGCACTCGTGTCATTAGTCTTGCTGCCTTCATTTTTGCTACGGGAGATTTTATGATTCTTTCCGCAAGTTTTCTTCAAGCTGGTTGGACGTCTCTTGTACTCATTTTGGCATTTACCATTTCAGCAATTGGTGAAAATTGTCTTTTTTCTAGTTTACCAGCGCTGATCAACCGTTTAGCTACTGATGAAACACGCAGCAGCTATAACAGTGCGATGAACACTGCTTGGCAAATCGGCTCTGTTTTAGGACCTGTCATTTCCGGATCTTATTTGTCACAAGGCAGGGCGATTCTTTTATTTATCTTATTTATTGGCGCCCTTATCATTCTTGTTTTCCTTTTACACATTTTAGAACAAATCATACCGGTCGATTTGAACAAAGGAAAGTGAGTTATTACACTTTTTTAATAGGTGCGTTGATGATTCCATCAATCATATTTTAAATCCCTTATCAGCCGCACTTCGTCTTCTAATCAGATAAGGATATAAAATTTCTCCTTCAATTTTTAAGGTTTCAAACCCATGTCTCTCTAATGCCCTCCTCCTTTCCTTATCTTTTGCTAAACACTGAACAATAATCTGCTGTAAACCGTAATCATTAAAAAAGTTTTGCGTCACTTTGAGTATATCGTCAAAGATTTGACCCTGTGCATAGCTGGAAATAATATCGATTCTTAGAACACCGTTTTGAACTCCCTGTTCAAATAAATGAGTTGGATTATCGACAAACGTTCCCGGCTTTTTATTGAAAACACGGCTTATATAGTTTGTAGTATCTGGAATGGATGCGATCTCAATTGTCCCAATGATTTTGTGATCATTTTTTGTCTCAGCTACCCAGCGAAAATAGTGGTTCTCTTCACATGCCTGTTTCCATTCCCCAATACACCGTGCCATTTCGTCTTTATTTTTGAATTGAAAAATTGTCTCACAATTATGATCGTCAATATACTTCTGAAGATAACGATCGGTGTAGCAGGCGTAGAGTTCGTCCTTCCATTGCTCACTTATCAAAACAAATCGTAAAAGCGACCCTAAATATCCTCGTTTCGCAATGTTCATCTTTTTGTTCATCATCATCTCTCCCTATCTGTTTCCTTTATTATAGAATGGTAATAGTGACAACAATATGGCACATTTATCATTTAAAATTGATTGAAAGAGCATTAGGGAGCGAGCAAAATGAAAATAGATCGGCTTTTAGGTATTGTCATTTTCCTGATGAATCACGAGCAGACGACTGCTCAGGAGTTAGCCGAAGAATTTGAAGTATCGATTCGTACCATTAAACGTGACATGGAGACGATTAATCTGGCGGGCATCCCCATCCGCTCTGTTTTAGGAGCACACGGCGGATACAGCATTGAGCCTCGGTTTTCCCTAAACAAACAGTTTGTTAAAAGGCAGGAATACATGACCATTATTACTGCACTTATGGGCTTGCAGTCGTCCTTTCACAGTAATAAATACCAAATTTTACTTGATAAATATAGAAATTTATATGGGGTTGCAAAGAACAGCAGCATCTTTCTTGACAACAGCGCCGCGCAGGAAGGAGCTAACGTTCAGCATAATCTTAAATTTTTGGAAAAAGCCATTCACCAACGCCGCCATATCCTTATATCCTATCGAAATGCACAGCAGGATCATTCACAAAGAAA
Organism: Sporolactobacillus sp. PKPK-6; assembly: GCF_056678885.1. Lineage (NCBI taxonomy): Bacteria > Bacillati > Bacillota > Bacilli > Caryophanales > Sporolactobacillaceae > Sporolactobacillus > Sporolactobacillus sp. PKPK-6. The sequence goes on from NZ_JBWXPA010000002.1 coordinate 82,054, forward strand.
AGTGCATCCACTTGCTTTAATCTGTAAATGGTACGACTGGTATCTTTTTGCCTATTGCGAACGTTCAAATGATTACAGACTCTTTAAAATCACTCGGATCAAAAAAGCTGCTATGCTTGATACCGAGTTTCAAGAATATAAAAATATAGAGGAGCTAATGAAAAAGCATGATCATTCGTATTCAGTGAGCTGCATTGACATTGCACTTCTGGTCCAAAATGAGGATCGTGATCTGCTTGAAGAATTTTTTCCAAAAGGGAAATTTGAACTCATAAGTGAAAAGGAATGGATCATGCATGTTTGTTTGCCTGAATATGAACAGCTTTGGAAAGCAAAATTGATCGCATTAGGAGACCGTGTAAAAATTCTGAAACCCGAATCCTTGAGAAAAGAATTAGTCTCTGCTGCGCGCTCATTTATTGCAAATAATGAGACAGGCACTTTTCTGCAATCAAAAAACCTTCCCTGATTAGTCGTCAAAGAAGGTTTGAGTGTTATAAATGGTTTATTGAGCCCGCCCGCAATTTAAGCAAGTAAGCAATAATTTCACGTCTTCGAATCATCCCGATAAATACGCCGCTGTCATCCACAATCGGAACAAAGTTCTGCGTTAAGGATGTCTCCATAATATCTTCAATTTCAACATCAATTGAAATCGCTTTGATATCCCTGTATCGCGGCACGTCTTTCAACGCGATGTTTTCAGTATCTCTGAAGTCTAGATCTTCATTTTTTTTCAGATTCCACAGAATATCACCTTCAGTTAAGGTCCCAACATAAATGCCTTTTTTATTTAATATTGGAATTGCCGAATAGCGATAGTGTTCCATTTTCTCTAATGCCTGCCTGATTGTCCAATGTTCATAGACAAATTTCACTTCACTTTTTGGCGTGATTAGAAATGCAGCGTTCATTCTTGATCCGCTCCTTACTCATTTGCAACTTTTTCCAATAAGATAGTTCGTTGTAACCGTTTGCGCTATGTCCATTGCATCGAAGACAATGCACAAATCGTTCAATTCATTCCTTTATTCCATCGCCGTATTTTCATATCGCCTGGCAGTAACGCTGAAAGTAAGCCGACAAGTGGGAACAGGCTGCAAAGAATCATGACAAATCGGATACTGAACAAATCCGCAAGGTTGCCGAACAACACGGCACCGATCGCGCCCATTCCAAAAGCAAAGCCGATCGTTAATCCCGAGACCATACCTAGTCGTCCTGGCATTAATTCTTGGGCATAAATGACAGTGACACTGAAGCTTGATGTAATAATTAAACCAATTAATAAAAAAACCGGAGCAATTAAATAAAGCGGCAAATAAGGCAGCATAACCGTCAATGGCACTGCACCGATAAAAGAGCTGAGAATAACTGTTTTTTTGCCGAATCGATCAGCCAGCGGGCCCCCTAAGAATGTGCCGACCACACCGGAGATCATGAAAATAAAAATGAAAATTTGTGCCGCTCGAATGGAGAGTCCATAATCATGAATCAAATAGAATTGATAAAAATTTGAGATACAGGTTGAATACCAGGAACGAGCGAAAATGATGAAAATGAGCAGTACCATCGCCGCAACAATCCTTTTATGTACAAATGCTTCGCGTTTATTCCGTTCCTGATGATGTGCTTGCTTGTCACGCGGAGTGCGAATCGGCTGATGGTTTTTATACCAAACCGAGACAAAAAATAGGACAACCATCCCAATAAATGCAAAGCCTGAAAAAGATAAAACCCCTTTCTGTCCAAACGGAAGAAAAATGAGTGCAGTTAGAACAGGAGCCATCGATTGCCCAAAGTTGCCTCCTACTTGGAAAATCGATTGTGCTAAGCCTCGTTTTGCCCCTGCAGCCATATGTGCCACCCGCGAGCCTTCCGGGTGAAAAATTGACGAACCGATACCAATGAAGAACACGGCAAACAGTGCCCATATATAACTCGGTGCCAGTGCAAAAACAATCAAACCGACCAAGCTGGTAAAAATGCCGATCGGCAACAAAAATGGTTTTGATTTAATATCTGCGTAATAACCAAAAAAAGGCTGAATAACCCGATGCAGTCATATTGGCGACAAAAGCAATCCAGCCAATTTGCGCATAGTTCAAATTTAAGGTTTGCTCAAGGATTGGATTCATGGCTGGAATAACAGCCTGAATGGAATCATTGAAAAAATGGCCGCAGCCAATTGCGAATAGCACACCATAGAATGTGCGTTGGGCTTTCATCTGTTGTTTCTCAGCTGTCCCCATTTTATCTCCACTTTCTCATGATATTTATTCTCATATTCATAAAACGATGAAACATGAAAACAAATTCATTATACAAAACATCAGATGGGATTAATAGAAAATCTCTCAAGCAAATGACAATAATCTAAGCACAGTTTTTCTTAAACGGAATATAAGTGTAACACCTGAAACTCGAGTATATGCTACAGCAATATTATGCTACTTAAGATTCGTTTTTTGTTCATTATCCTTTTTACAAAGGCGATTTTCTTTTCCCCATTCGGCCATTAACTCGAGAATGGGAATTAGGCTTTTCCCTCGCTCGTTCAATCGATATTCGACCTTTGGAGGAATCTGTGCATAGTCAATCCGTTCAATCAAATCGTCATCCCGCAGCTCACTCAATACTTGACTGAGCATTTTATGAGTAATTGACGGCAAACTTTTTTTGATTTCTCCATATCTCATGACATTGTTCTTAAACAACTTATAAAGGACAAGCCATTTCCATCTTCCCCCCGCCACGGACAGCGTGTATGAGATGGAACAATTTCCTTCATCTATCGACCACTTTTTCATCTTTACTTTCCTTTCATATAGTATCTTACTTTAAAGTGCATACTTCATTTTCTTCCCACTAATATATACACTGATTTACGAAAACACAAGATTTACATTTACTTGGCCAATTTTTTTATGGGGAAGGAATGATTGAAAAGCATGTGGAAAGTATACGTTTTAGCGCTTATCAGTTTTCTCATTGGTACATCACAATTTTGTTACATCAGGATTTCTCGATCAGATCGCTTCGTCAATGGGGATTACTGTTTCTGAGGCCGGCCAATTTACGACAGTCTATGCACTAACCTATGCAATAGGTACGCCTATTCTCATATCACTTACAGGAAAAATAGATCGGCGTAAACTCACACTTTACGCGCTCGGTATTTTTATCATTGGAAACTTACTGTCATACTTTTTCCCAAGTTTCGCACTCTTTACTTTTTCGCGAATGATTGTTGCTCTAGGTGCAGGAGTGGTTATTGTCACCGCACTTACACTTGCAGCTAAAATTGCGCCTGCTGGAAAACAGGCAAGTTCCATTGCTACGGTTACAATTGGCTTTACTATGGCGCTCATTATTGGCGTCCCTGTTGGTCGATTATTGTCCTCTGCCTTTGGGTGGAGAAGCGTTTTCTTAGATATTTCCTTATTTGGTGTTATTGCAACAATTGTTATCGTTGCTGTGATACCCAAAGTGCAAGGAGACAAGCCGATTCCGCTCATTAAACAGCTGGCTTTGTTAAAAAATCCAAAAGTACTGCTCGGGTTATTTATTACGCTCTTCTGGTTAAGCGGCTATGCACTTGTGTATATTTATATCGCCCCCTATTTGCTAAAAGGATTAGGCTTATCCGGAGTTTTACTGAGTCCTGCATTGCTCGTTTTTGGCATTGCATGCTTAGTTGGTTCAAAAGTTGGCGGATACTGTGCAGATAAATATGGAATTACCGTCACACTACTTGTCAGCATGTGCCTAAATATTAGTTCACTTATTTTTCTTTCATTATCTGCTCATCATCCAATCATCATATTTGTTTTTCTTTTTCTGTGGTCAGCCTCTGTATGGAGTACCCAGCCTGCGCAACTGTATAATCTAGCCACAATTGTACCCTCTCAATCAGGTATAATGCTTAGTTTGAACCAATCAATTAGTCAAATTTCGATGGCAATTGGGGCTGTTCTAGGCGGGTATATGATAAGCATGTTTTCCCTAGTTTCTTTATCCTGGTATGGAACTATCGGCGTTGTCATTGCCATGATCCTTGTATGGGAGCTGCATCGATTGAAAACAGTAAAAGGAACGCAGAATACTTCTTCCGCAATTTAACTTCGAAATTTTATAAAGAAGATTTAAAATTGATTCGAGTATTGGCGACATCAATTTGCCTTCCGGCGTGATCAGCCACTAAGGTAGTACGATATTGGTCATTTTAAGCGGATTAAGACTGCTCCGATAAAATTCCCTAATGCACGTACATTAGGGGATCTTATTATTACAGTTGATTTTTTAAGCTAATTTGTTTATTATCTAATTAGATGATAAACAAATTAGAAGGTGTTTTTGATGCAGCTTACTCGTATCGTTGAATTCCACAAAGCACTTGCCGATCTAACACGTATCCGAATTATTGCGCTCCTGAAGCAAGGACCGCTTCATGGTCAGGCTATTGCCGGAAAGCTCTCTTTAAGCCCGCCGACAATCACGCACCACATGAGCAAGCTTCGCGACGTGGGATTAATTAAAGAACGCCGTGATAAAAATACCATTTATTTTTCGCTGAATGAAAAGGTACTTGAAAGCTGTGCGGCCGCTATCCTATCATTCGGAAATGGAGATGAAAACATGGATATGTCCATATCAGAATCAGAACGTGCAGCCATTTTAAACAACTTTTTTACTGCTGACGGAAAGCTGAAGACGATTCCTGCACAAAGAAAAAAGCGATTAGTTGTTCTTTCACGTCTTGTCAAAGGACTCGAGTTCGGAAAAGTCTATTCTGAAAAGGAAATCAGTGATTATTTGAGAAATTTTCATCCGGATTATGCAACACTTCGCAGAGAACTCATCATTTATCAATTCATGTATCGGAAAGACGGATTATACGAAATGAATCCGCCGGAGCTTTGGAATGTGAATTAATCAATGCTTTACTTATACAGATCCATTAAGTCAATTGGTCGCCTTTTTGGGCGGATATTCGTTCACTTCAGATAGGTTGGGATGAGAAAAATGACACAGGTTTCATATCAAGTCGATCAATCGCTTTTGCTTGAGTTAAAGAAATGCACAAATACAATTCATACGTCAAGAACCCATTTCCATAATGAACTTTCCATCGGATTAATTGAACAAGGCTGCTGTCAGACTATCATCAATCAGAAATCTTTCGCTCTCAATGCAGGAACACTGCTCATTATCCCAGCTAAATCAACACATCGCTGCCAACCGCAGGATGTCGGTAACTGGAAGTTTCGAATGCTCTATGTTCATCATGCTTGGTTTTCCAAGTTTACTTTTGATCAGTTCCGCGACGGCCGGATTTATTCAGACCTACCCTCGAGCACCTTTCATGAGTTCATAGATGAGTTCAAACGACTGGAACAAAATTTCTCTCATAGAAAAGTGGAAACACACGCATTAGACGATCTAGTAAATATGATGGATTTTCAGGAAAATAATGCTGCCAGTACCCATTTAACACAATCAGTTCCGCAGGATATTCAAGATATGAAGCATTTTATTAAGAAAAACTGTTTAAAGAAATTATTATTAGACGAGTTGGCCGATCATGTAGGCGTTGATAAATACCAGTTGATTCGTCGCTTTTATCGATACATGGGATTAACACCGCAGAAATATTTGATTAATTTACGTATCAATAAGGCAAAGAAAATGCTTCAAAACGGACTGCCGATCGCAGATGTCGCTGTCACCTCCGGCTTTTACGATCAGAGTCACTTTTCTAAATATTTCAAGGCGTATACCGGCGTTACACCGATGCATTACATTCAGTAAAAAACCGTTCGCCTCGTTCAAGCAGACAAACGGTCTTTTCTTTATTTAAGCGTTGGGAGACTCCCAGTGAGATGATTCACTGCCTTTTTTTCTCCATAGAGACAAATACCTAAGAACTTAAGATCATAAGTCTGCGTAGCGGATAATTTCAAAGTGTAATCTTCGTAGTCTCTGCTCCTCTGTGCGGTCGTTGTAAACCCGATCAACTCAATTTTTTCGGAAAAGCTTTCACTGACTTCTCGATGTAATTTCGTTAGATCTTCACGAGTCGACGATAAAACCGGGATGGGCAGATTGACAATACCTTTATGTAAAAAACCGTTGCCATCCTCGATACTGTTGCCAATCACTTCACCAAAATCCTTGCCCAAAGTACAGCCTAGAATCGCCGCCGTATTGGCCATCACGCCAAGCGGTTGCTCATGATCAATGACCATCACACATTTTTTTGTTGAATCGTACATTTTGTGTCCTCCTTTTTCCTTCACACTCATAGTAAAGAAGGAGAACCAACATGAATAGGAAAAAATTGATCGGACGCATGAAGCTATCTTGATTCAAAGAGTCCGGTAGCCTTCGTTATTTCAATAAAGCCTCCGTTTTTCTTTTTCTCTTCATTTAGATAGTCTATGAAATGTTCACGTATTGCTCCGGACAGTACCTCTTTTGCTTTGGCGCTTGAAGACCAAATATAGTCAGCAATTGCCCGAACATCATCGATCAGAAGTCCTCCTGGAAAGCACGTGAGCTGTACCTGATCAAAAAAGTTTTCAAGCTGCTCCGTCCCATTTTCTAAGCCAAAGGCGTCAGCTTGTACATTGGTCAGATCAAAACCAAGATTAGGATCAAAGCCTTTTAAGAGTTCATTAAATTCAACCATATGCTGTTTTCCGATGGTTGATGAGTAAAAAACACCGCCCGGCTTTAAAACTCTGCGCACTTCCTTAATGGCCTGCAATCTGTTCGGAACATGATAAAGCATATGATTCGCAATAACCGTATCGAAGCTATTGTCCTCAAATGGAATGTCCTGAATATCAATAGCCTTGAAAGTGATACTTAAGTTGTTGCCTATTTTTCTTTGTGCATCCTTCAGCATTCCGTTTGAAAAGTCGGACAGCGTGATTTTCCAATCTTCTGGTATACGGTCCTTGTTTTTCATCCAAAATGTTCCGTCACCAGCTCCAAGTTCAAGAATCGTACTGCCAGATTCTATTTTATAATGATCAAAAAGCCATTCGTGCCAATCCTTTTTATTGGTACTATAGCGTTCATGAATCTTTGTCCTGATCGCCAGGTTTGAAGAATTCTGATATTGCTTTTCTACATTTCCCATACGTCTGTGTCCCCTGCCTTTTAACCATTTTAACATGATCGTTAGGAGTATATCTTTTTTATATGCAACGACTACTTAATATTCTGGATTATTCCAATCCGATTAAAACATTGGCAATAATTACAATCCATTTTTAAATAGATTGAAAAACTTTTTTCATACGGAATGCGTTAAAATAGATATATGGTTATTTGCTTGACTTGAACGGTTTCCGAAAAAAATAATCCTCTAAAATACATAGTCTCGCCTGCCGGTCAGCATCTTGATAACACACAACGTTTCTAAAAGGCGGGTGGTTTTCGTGAAAAATAAACTAAAACATCGCTATATGGGCGGTTTGGACGGATTACGTGCATTGTCCGTTCTTGCGGTTATTGCCTACCATATGAATTTAACCTTTGCCGGCGGTGGATTTTTAGGCGTCGGCATTTTCTTTGTCCTCTCGGGCTACTTAATTACGGATCTTCTCATTCAAGAATGGGAAGATACAAACTCCATTAATCTAAAAAACTTCTGGGTCAGGCGAGCAAAAAGGCTGCTGCCTGCTATGATTTCCGTTTTAGTTGTCATCTTAGGTTATGTCTTTTTCTTTCAACCTGCTCTGCTCCAGGAAACCCGTATGGACGCTGTCGCCGCACTCTTTTATTTCAGCAATTGGTGGTCTGTTTTTCACCAACAGTCCTATTTTGACAGTTTTGCAAATCCATCGCTTCTGAAGCATTTTTGGTCGCTTGCTGTTGAGGAACAATTTTACCTCATCTGGCCATTAATTGTGACCGCTGCTTTACGTATCGGCAAAGGAACGAAGGTTCTTTATGGCATAACTTTATTACTGGCTGCAAGCTCCATTCTCTGCATGGGCTTGATTTACCATACAGGTACTGATCCGAGCCGAGTCTATTATGGCACCGATTCCCGCGCCTTTGCCTTGCTTTTCGGCGCAATTCTGGCTTGCGTGTGGCCAAGTCGGCAGCTTTCCGGATCAGGCAGCAAAGCACTTGGCATTTTCTTAGATGGCATTGGCACATTTGCTTTGATTTTCTTGTTCTTATGTGTTATCTATGTCAATCAGTACGAAGAATTTCTCTATACCGGCGGGTTGGCACTGTTTTCTTTAGTTAGTGTTGTGCTTATTACCGCACTCGCCCATCCTGCAACTTTGCTCGGAAAATGGATCGGAGTAAGACCGCTGCGCTGGATCGGCTTGCGTTCTTACGGTATGTATTTGTGGCATTATCCGATTATTCAGCTCACGACACCGGCAAGTCAGGCTAATGAGGTACATCCTTTACGTATCGTACTGCAGCTCGTTCTAATTTTTGCCGTCTCTGCACTCTCCTACCATTTTATTGAACGGCCTATTCGCCGATTAGGTAAGGGCGGCAGTTGGCAGTTGATCATTCGAAATACCGGTATTGGACTCTGCACACTTTTCTTAATCTTTTATGGGTCTTCATTTCTTGCACAGCATACGAATGCAAAACCGGCAGCTAAACAAAAAGTAAGCGAGAAAGCACTGTCCAAAAATGATTCAGACGAGAAAAAGTCGACGGTATCTATGAAGGATGAGAAAACTTCTGCGAGCAAAGTAAACGGATCAACCATATCTAACCATTCAAAAAAGACGAAGGAGAAAAAATCAAACAAAAAAATTCAACCATCCAAAAAACAACCGTTAAAAAAAGCGGCAGAAAAAGTGAATCAGGAAAAACAGAATAAAGCAGCTGCAAAAGAGAAAACAGCGAAAACGCAGTCTAAAGTTTCCGATAAGCAGGTAACGGCGATCGGCGACTCGGTAATGCTTGGTGCCGAACCCTATCTAAAAGAAGAAATCAAAAACCTAACGATTGATTGCAAGGTTGGCAGACAGTTTCAGGAAGCATTCAACACGATTAATCAAATGAAACAACAAGGTAAATTAAATCAAAATGTTGTGATTGAGCTCGGAACAAATGGCCCGTTTACTCAAGAGCAAATGGATGAATTAATCAAGTTAATCGGACCGGATAAAAATATAGTTCTTATTAATACCCGTGTACCGCGTCAATGGGAATCGATTGTCAACCAAGTTATTCAAAAAACGGATAAAGATCATGAGAATGTTACCTCTGTCGATTGGCATCAAGCAAGTGAAGGACAGAGCAATTACATTGGCGATGACGGTGTTCATCTGTCTGTGACCGGGGCAAAAAAATATTCGGAACTGATTGTTCAGGCAATCCAATCGTTAAAATAAATTAGGATTTTCTCTTAGAATACCGTTTCTGAATTGAATTTAGTCAACTAAATTCACTATTATTTTTCTCAAAGCAGGGATTGCTTGCTCCATTTCTCGTTTTGATACATATGCGTACGATAAACGTAAATGGTGACTTGCACCGCGATCATAGAGGACACCAGGATTTAAAAGAATGCCGCTTGCCAAAGCACACTCAAACAGTGCATTAGGATCAATATTGGGAATCAATTTCAGCCAAATATAAAATCCTCCGCTAGGCTTGCTCCATTCGGCAAGATCGCTAAAATACACAGACAACAAATCGAGCATACGGTCGCGCCGGATTCGTAACTGATCGCGTATATAAGATTCATGCGCCTCATGCATATCGGAACTCATGTACTCTTCTGCTGCCCATTGTGATAAAGCACTTGAGCCGTAATCGTTTTGCATCTTAATGTCGGCTAAGCGATTGATTACTGAACGTTCACCAACAATCCAGCCAATCCTTAATCCGGGACTTAACACTTTGGACAAGCTGCCAATATAAAGGACATTACCAGAGCGATCCATACTCTTCAGCGATGGTGGAGGCGGCGCGTCAATCCAGAGGTCTCGATAAACGTCATCTTCTATGATCGGCAGCCTCATATATTCGCAGGCATTTACTATGGATTTTCTGCGAGCTGCAGTCATTACCTTCCCGGTAGGATTATGAAACGATGGAATGGAGTAGACAATAGTCTTGCCCCATTCCTTTTTTATGTGTGATAAACGATCAACCATTAGTCCCTCGGAATCCATTGGCAAACCATAGAAGCGCATGCCTGAAGATTGAAAAACATGTACCGAATAGAGATAAGAGGGCTTTTCAAGTACAATCGTTGATCCTCGATCTAGTAATCCAATTGAAATAAGCTGGAGTGCCTGCAGAGCACCAGAGACAATAAGTATAGATTCGGGGTCAGCCGCAATTCCTTTTAGCTTCAGGAATTTTGATACTTCTTCTCGAAGTCGAAGATTTCCCTTTGGCTCCGAGTATCCTAAAGATAGACTATGTATTGGCGCATTCAAAAATAGTTTTGCCAACTCATCACTTGGAATCAAATCCGGACTTAGCTCCCCAGTACCAAGCCGAATGATATCTGGAATAAATTCAGCTTGGTTAATGGTGCGAATCATTGGGAGATTCGGCTTGAATTGACCTGCCTCAACATAAGCACCCCAATCGGCAGGTTTTTGTTTCGCCATCAATCCCCATGTATTGTTAATCACTTTGGTACCGCCTCCACGGTTGCCTGCAATCAGTCCTTGAGCCGTCAGCTCCTCGAAGGCCGCAGTCACTGTGCTTCGATTAACCTTTAACCGTTCGGCTAAAGTTCTTTGCGACGGGAGGCGTGAACCGGTTGCCCATTCTCCTGCAGCGATCTGATTTGTTATGTACTCTTCTACTTGTTTTCGAAGTGGTACTGGCGATTTGCGATTTAATTTCAAAGAATAGTCTCCTTTGATTATTTATTTATCAATTACTTTTTCATTATCTTCGGTCAATAAGTTAAATGTAATTATAGCATGAAGAGATCCGAGGAACTGAGGAAGTAGCAACTTTCAATTTGGTTGGTCTATTATTTATCATTTGGCTGGCGACTCTCGCTTGCTTTTGATAAATAATAGTAATGTGATTTTTTTTCGGGGGGATTTTTCATGTTGACTGCACTCATTCACGGTTTTCTTTTATCCTTCAGTTTGATTTTACCGCTTGGTGCTCAGAATGTATTTATCTTTAATCAAGGGGCTCGTTCAACACATCTTACTGAAGCGCTGGCAGCCATTCTTGCCGCCTCGTTATCGGACACCCTGCTTATCTGCTTGGCTGTCGGCGGCGTATCATTATTAATTTTAACTTTTCCATGGCTGGTCACGTCTCTATTTCTTGTTGGCATTCTATTTCTCCTGTTCATTGGCTGGAAAATCTGGAACGATACCCCCATGAACGATGATCAACTAAGTGGTCGACTGTCTGCAAAAAGACAAGTCTTATTCGCTCTCTCCGTATCTTTGCTCAATCCGCATGCTATCCTGGATACAGTCGGCGTGATTGGAACCAATGCGATTCACTACCACGGTGTGAATCAATGGCTCTTCGCACTCGCCTGCGTCTCCGTTTCATGGATATGGTTTTTCAGTCTTGCATTTGCTGGTCATTTAACCGGACGAGCCGCCAAAAACGGACCGCTTTTGCCACTGATCAATAAATGCTCCGCAGTGATGATCTGGGGTGTTGCATTATATCTTTGCTGGATGCTTATTAATTCATAATCTTTATTGAAATTAAAAAATAAAATTATTGTATAGGCATCCGCTTTATTCAGATTTTCAGATCAAAAGTCAAAAATAATAGTTTGGCTTAATTAAATATGTAAGGGCTTACACATAATTAGCCAAACTATTTTTGATTATTCACTCAGCGCAGTTAATTTCTCGAACCAATCCTTGTCATAAGTTGCGAGCGCTAAATCAATCAAGCTGTCTAATTCCGCTCGCGTTAAATCGTCGTTGTCGTGAATGACATCCTCAAAAGAAATTTCCAACCATTTCATTCGCGGATGATTGGCACACTGAGTGACACGCAGCTTGCACCTCTGAAAATCCGGATAAATTGAAGTGATAAATCCAATGCAATCATGTTTCCCCATATATTTTGTGTGAACCCACTGTCCAACTTCCATGGCTGATCGCCTCACTCTGATTCAAGTTGCCTGGCCATCATCACACTCCCAAGGATCTGAGTATCTGTTAATAGCATATGAATTAAATTCGTACTATGCCACACATCAAGACCTGTTTGATCATTAACTTATGCAAAAGAATTAGGGTCATTGACAATTCGTTTATAAAAATTTATATTCAGGATCACTAGCGTTGCAGTAATCAAAACTGATGATTCAAAATACTAGGAATAGTCGAATTTAAAGAGGCTAGCCAACAAAAAAATCCTTTACAATGGAAGGATAGGTGATTCTATCCAAATCCAAAGAAAAGGATTCACGCATGGATAAGAATACACATCTCTCTTCATTTTCGCAATGGTTAAATCAGATAAACTTTAAACAGCTTGACGAAACCCTCGGACAAACCGGCGGTGACAAGTACGTGAAAAAGCTGACGACAAAGGCTTATATGACCCTTTTTCTGTATGCTCATCTCCAGAAAGAAGACAGTCTGCGTTCGATTTCGGACTGCGTCTTAAGTGAAGAGCTTCAGAAAGCAACGGGTCTCTCGTCGATCAGCGCCTCACAACTCTCAAGAAAAAATAACTCGGTTGACCCGCAACTGTTGATGATGCTCTTTCTTGATCTGGTCGCCAAGATTAAAGGCAAACGAGCACCCCAAATGGATGAACAGCTTAGGGTTGTGGATTCGACGACGATATCCCTGAATGCTCAGCGCTATCCATGGGCTCACTTTCGCAAAACCAAAGCCGGCGTCAAGCTGCACCTTCGCCTTGTCTTTATGGGAAAAGGGCAAGTGTTTCCGGAAAAAGCAGTCCTTACATCCGCTCAAGTCAATGACCGCTCGCAACTCGATGTGCTCGTTGACGAGAAAGAAGCCATGTATGTCTTTGATCGAGGCTATGTGGATTACCAGGCCTTTGATCGTTTTTCCGAAGAGGGGATGTTCTTTGCTTCCCGTTTAAAAAAGAATGCCGTTATCCATGTCCTGCACAACTATAAAGTCCCCGAGAAAAGTTCTCTTTTATCGGATCAAATGATCCTGCTGGGCAGCATTCAAAACCAAACGGAAAATGCCTTCCGTCTCATCGTGGCGCAAGACGATCAGGGGAAGAACATTCGGATCATCACCAATCGTTTTGACTTGTCGGCGACAGAAATCAGTGATGTCTATCGTCATCGATGGGCCATCGAACTTTTTTTCAAATGGCTGAAGCAACATGTTCGGATCCAAACATTTTACGGACAAAGTGAGAAGGCTGTCCAGAATCAACTACTTTTGGCGTTGATTCATTACAGTCTATTCGTTTTGATTCAGCAGAAACTTAAAACGACGAGTTCAGTACTTCAACTGAACCGATGGTTCAAAGCTGTGCTTTGGAAATCCTGTGAGCAATGGTTCCGCCGTATTCGTTTTCAAATGAATAAAAGGAAACGAGTAACCTAAAGGCACCTTAAAGGCTGTTGACACTTGGACACTGATTAACTGGATAAAATTGTAAAATGGATCGAGTCACCTTTTAGGTGGACATTAACTTTTTTGGCTTTGGTAGAAAAAATACAAATTCTGAATAATTCGTCAATATTTATGCAACGCTAGTGATTCAGGATAATTCACTAAGGAGCGGATTTTATGAAAACACTCATCCTGTACGCAACGAAATACGGAACAGCAGAAGTGGTTGCACAAAAGTTATCCAAGGAACTAGACGGAGTTGTTGATTTAGTCAATATAATGATTGAACCTGCACCAAGCCTTGAGCTTTACGACACGGTAATTCTCGGCGGATCCATTTATATGGGCAGAATTCAAAAGCAACTTACTAAGTATATGAAAGAACATATTCATGAGCTTGAAGGGAAGACAATTGGCCTTTATATTTGCGCCGCTCATCCTGAAGAAAGAAAACGCCAAATTGAACTGCAACAAGCATTTCCCGATTCATTAAACCGTAAAGCAGCAGTGAAGGCAATTCTCGGTTACGTTATTAATTTTGAAAAAATGAAACTAATTGATAAGTTAATCATGCGCAAGGTCAAAGGTGACAGCAACAGTAACGCTGAGTTTTATGAGAATCGAATACGCTCATTTTGCCAATCACTGCACGCTTGATATACACGATAAAAATTACGGCATAATTCTTAAAGGTTTCTGCGAATCGCTTAAAAAGAAAAAGGCCGGATTTAATCCTATTATATGGAAGAGAAGATCATCTTTTTGATACAGAGCTGTTCCTTCTGGCAAAGCAATAACAGGTTGTTGATTGTACTGAACATATTTAGAAATTTTTTCCATTATCTTCCTGAAAATGGCATGCCATTGAGAATCCGGAGATGAGATTTAATCCATTTAGATCATCATTTAGTTGCTGGAAGGTGTCAATTGTTTTACCAAGGACAATAGCCCCTGCGCTTTGACCGTAGATAATACCGCCATGATGAAAATAACGCTGCAGCAATTCGCCGAATCCGTTGTTGAAATGGTAAAGCAGTTTTTCTGCCGATCCGCCGCTCATATAAATCGCTGAAAAAATGCTCAAATCTGTTAGGTTTTTGCTATCTATATTTGTCCACATGGTCACCTCTCTGATTCCAAGAGGGCTAAATACAGCTTTTACATACTCAAGGCATGATTCCATAGGATCGAAACCTTGGATCTCCAGCAACTGGAATGTAGAGCATCGGCTTATCTTTTTCAATAATGGAAGCAAAAAAGGTATTTATTATTGCTGTTTGTCCTGCATCTCCTCCACCTGAAAGAAGTAACTCTCCCATATCTGTCGTCCTCTCTGAGTCATAAGTTTTCTGATCGCTCATTGTCGATCCGCCTGAATCATATAGCCGCTTTTATACCATTCAAGATCCTTCAGATTTGCATGCCACCCTCTTTTTCGGTACTCCCCTAAAATCTGATCAGGTTCAAGACTGTTTCTCATTCTTGGGTTGTTTTTCATGTACCACCCCATCTGTCGTATTCCGGATTTAACGAGCAAACTGATATCATCAAAATAGCGGTCAGTATCCTCAATAAACATAAAAACATCCCGACTCACTAAATAGTCAATACTCTGTTTCGCAAATAAATCATGAAGCTTACAGATATCCGCATGGATAAAGGTGAACTTGTGGTTGCTTAAAAGTTTGGTTAATTCTAATGCACAATTTTTATCTTGGTCCAGACCAAAAACTAGATTGATCTTCTGCTGGTTCAACAAATAGCTGCTAATAAATCCTCCCCCACAACCCAAATCAAGAATTACGCCCGACAATTCATTGAAATAACTATAGATACGTTGATTATAGAAATAGGCTGCAGCTTGCTGATTCACATGATTTTCACTGCCGCATTTTGAACATCTAATTATTCTTCCAAACGTCGTTTGATCCCATGGATGATGGGCACTTTGCAAAACGCTGCATTCAGCGCCGCATTTGCTGCAAAATGTTCCCCAAATCATATTTTTATGTTCATGAAAAATGATCATCACCCGCTATCTTTAAACTTGCTTCACATCTTACATTATTATAATTTTAACCGCTGTTCTCGTTGAAATCTGCTAATCGCACAAAATAAGTCATTTCTAGCGTATCTCGTGCTATGATAGAGAAAATAGTTTCACGTTTCACACCTTGTTTAGGAAAAAAATCGGCGAAAGTTCATGAACCATGATCATATCGTTCTTGCTGATTCGGAGGTATCTTAATGACCGCTTATATAAATCTTCTCACATCTATCAGTGTTCCAATTTTAATTATTTGTGTATGCGGAGCCATTCTTCAGAAGAAGCGAAACAGCGTTGACACCAAACTGCTCGCCGATATTAGTTTATACATACTCGCACCCGCACTTATTTTAAATGCATTGTCCGAATCACATTTAAAGGGCACCAATGTCATTCACATTTTTTTGTTCTCGGTCATCATGACAGCTGTTTTATGGTTGGTTGCGATGCTAACTGCTAAGCTATTCCGCTTCCCAGAACCAAGTGCCAGAGCACTTACCTTAACTGTCGTCTTCAGTAATGCGAATAATTACGGACTTCCCGTGTTGCTGCTGGCATTCGGTCAAACTGGATTTTCTCTCGGAGCAGTATATGTTATCGGGCAAATTATTCTTGTTAATATTCTCGGTATGTATATTGCATCACGAGCTGCGATGAGCGGCAAACAATCAATACTCCATATTCTTAAATCGCCGCTCATCTATGCCTGTCTTGTTGGTGCACTGTTGGCAGTCACTCATTTGCATTTACCCATCGGAACCGCAACCGCTGTTCAAATGCTCGGTACGGCATATCCGGTTCTGGTACTGCTAATTTTAGGCGTAAAGCTGGGCAGCACAAAATTTTCAGGCGTTTGGCGCCGCGAGGTATGGATCGGCGTCTTTCTCCGTCTGCTTATCGTCCCGATCATTGCTAAATTAGTTTTGTTTTCACTCGGAATTCATGGCATGCTCGCTTCTGTCCTCTTTGTAGAAATCAGCATGCCTGCTGCAGTAAACAGTGTCATGCTGATCGAGAAATTTGATGGGGACTCAGAGCTTGCTTCACTAATCGTTACCATCACAACAATTCTCAGCTTCATCTATCTCCCTTTTTTAATTTACATTGGTTAACTGGCAATTTGCAAGAAAGTTATTGTTAAACGGAGTATAAATTAGAAAAGGACGTTATTTACAATAGTTTACGATGCAGAAAAAAAGCAGACCATTTGATCTGCCTTTCGCTTACTTTTTTATATTCAATCTTTTTCTCTTTTTGCGAGAATCTTTCTCGCAAAAGATTCACCTAATTGTATTGCCTTGCCCTGCTCTTCTTTAGTCATCGAAAGCTCAACTTTGAAGTTGTCCTCAATAATTTCCGCTCCACAGTGTTCAAGTGCTTCTTGAATGGTATCTACAGCAGCAGCAAAGAGCCCATAGCTGCTGTCACCGGAGCCGAAACAAGCGGCAGCTTTTCCTTTAAGATCATTCTCGCTAATTGTGTCAAGAAAATCTTCAACTGAGTATGGAAGATCGCCCATTCCATCAGTGAAGCTGCCAAACATAATCCCATTGTAATCATTCAATTCTGACGCTGATAAGTTTAAAACGTCTTTAACGGCCGGATCAATCCCCACACGCTTAACACCCTCAGCTATTTTTTGCGCCATTTCTTCAGTGTTACCTGTCTCACTGGCATAGACAATTAGAATATCTGCCATTATATACGAACCTTCTTTCAAGCCTTGATTTTAATTGATAATGAATTTCATTTTCATTAAAATGATACCATTTTTGTTCCTCATGTTAAATACCCAGAATGATTATTCTAGGTAAAGGTACTTCAAGATTTCTATAACGACAAAAAAATCCGAGCCACTAATATCATTTAGCTCAGACTTGTTCGTGCATCTATAAAGGATTATTCAATAACGTATAAGAACGGCTATGTTTTGTGATCCGGCACCAATCGTCCAGAACATGACATAGTCACCTCTCTTCACACTTCCTTGGCTCAGTGCTTCGTAAAAAGCAATAAACGGACTGCTCGCTCCCGTATAGCCATATTCATTGCCAATAAAGAGTGAGCGTGATTCATCAATGCCGAGTAATTTTCGAAGATCAACAATATTGGCATATGCATACTGAGAGAAACAGAACATACTCACATCATTTGGTGAGAGTTGGTTTTCCATAAGCAGTTCGCGCATGTTCCTTGCAGCTGAATCAAGCGAGACATTTTCAAAGGGCTTCCATTCAAGCAGTCTTTCATTCTTTGATGCTTCACGAATTCTAGATGCTCCGCCACTGGGAAACAGAATATTATTATGTTCACTCGAATTAATCCGGCATCTTGCGCCAAGAAATCCTCGATCTTCTTTTGTCTTCTCTAATATTATGGCACATGCAGCATCGCCAAAATGCCCATAACAAAGTTCATTATCCGGATTAACGACTGAATTAATGTAATCTGATCCAACAATTAAGGCACGATTAACGTTTGGTGAGAGTGCCATATATTTTGCTGCATTCTCAAATGATAAAATCATTCCGGCGCAATTTCCATTAAGATCAAGACAGACGCATTCAGGTTTACCACCGATAGCCTGGTGAAGATGAATGGAGCTTGGCGGCACAGTATTTTCCGGAAAAAAGCTGGCAAGAACGATCAGATCAAGATCAGCACCACTGATTCCAGTTTTATTCAATACTTTGTTAGCTGCGGTTATCGCCATGGTCAGACTGTTCTCTTTTTCTGAGTCAATCAAATACCGCTTATCCATTCCAATAATATCTCTGAAAAAATGAGTATAGTCTTTTCCTTTTTGCTTAAAATGGTTGATGTATGTATCATTGGAAACAACTCTTTCTCCGTGATACATTTCAATCCCTAATAAGTTCACATTGATCACAAGTGCACTCCTCCATGAGCCAAAGATGATTCATTGATCGAGATAAGATTTTTATTGCAGCACCTAAACATCTATCTTTCTATCAAAGCAATTTGAATTGGGTAAGCCCTGCTTCTTTGGCTAACCGTTTAATTTGCATCTTAACAACTGCGCTCTTTCCCAAGTCCATGGTTATGTTCTGGAAACCCATGTCCTTGTACATTGCAATAATATTAGTGAGCATACCAACCATTTCTTGCGATGATACTCTTAGTTTGGAACCATCCAGCATTAGATTACATGTTGGTGGATTTACTTGGGCAGCGGCTTTTTTGAATTCTTCAATATACCCAGATGCATCCTCCATTGTAAAAACGCCTTCACACATGACACTGATGTCGTTACCTGTTGTCACTACACTGTATTTCCCCATCATATAAACCCCCACTATTTATTAACAAAAAAAGCCGTGACATGTTGATCACAGCTTCTATGTCCAATGGTAACCCGGCTGTCTTTGCTTTCGCATTAGACCCGTGGCTTTGCGTCCTAATCTTTCGGTTAGTTTGCTTTTGTCAGTTATTCAATTGGTAATAATTATCAATTTTTAATACTATTGTATCGTATAATTTTTTACGATATTAGTTAAGAGTACTAAGTATTGGTTCTTTTTTCACATTATATTTCGTAAATACATTGCAACTTTAACGAACAATAACAATGTCTGCAATAAATGTGGTAGGAAGTTGTTTTCCCCAAACACGAATCTTCTCATGTTCATTGAATTGCCGCATTCGGTTCAACGATATTTTCTTTAAAGTGATTTTAGATAAATTACTATGGTCTGTCTCCTTCTCCAAATACAATTTTGTCGATTTATCAATCGAAATGGTTACCTGCATACTCCCCTGATCAGGATCTGTTTTCATAATTAAATCATGCGTATTCCCACGAAGAAATGATCCAGTGTATTCAGGAATACCAAGAGTGACACCGATCATGTCTCTGTTGATATTTGCTGATCCGGCAAGCGTCATTCCATCATTATTAAATAAAAACAGGCAAAGGCTAATTAAAAGAGTCATTAAAAAAATACGCGTGTTCCGATTTATGTGATGCATGGAAAACCATTCACATAAAAGATGCCAAAGCGAGAAACCAAGTATACTTCCCAAGACATGTAGAATCAGATCATCCACATCACTGCGTCCGGTCATTGATGCATATTTGACCAATTCAATTGTAAATGAGATAGCAAAGGAAATGAAGATAAATTGCTCAAATTCCATCGACTTTTTTCTTAGTGTCGGCACAAGAAAGCCCATAGGTATAAAGAATGCAAACGACTGGAATGTACGCAGCAAAGCGGTTTGATAACCGGGATCACGATGATCTGATAAGTAAAACAGAGTATTGATCCGATTCATCGGAACCCAATTAATAGAACGAGAGTTTCTCCAATCCAGACCATGCTCAAATAGATTAACTTTTAGCAGAAAATACAAGTATATAAGAAACAGCAACCATAACATGAATTTAAAGAAGAGATGCAAATCCATCCATTTTCTTGCTTTAGCCCAATCATTGACTTTCAATCTATGAATCATTTTGCTTTCCCTTCCTTTTCATCCATGTGCTGAATATGCTCCTTGATTACATAATAAGTTTGCACTTTCACTATCAACTCAGATTTCGTTCTTGTCAGTAATAATAGAGTTATTCCCTGTTTTTTGAAAAAATGTACATAGATGTCCATTTTATGCGTATGGAATCAATTAGTGTGATGAAATCCACTGCACATGGAATAACTCCTTTCTGAACACTATTAAAGCATTCAAAAAGGAGCTTTCTGTTGAAAAAATTCTTATTTATTTCTTAAGATTTTTCTGTTAAGGATTAAAGACAGGTCGTTGAACTTAAAAAGGCATCATCTTCTCTAATCGAAGTGATGCCTTTTCCTTTATTCATAGCAAATTGATTTTATAATCTAAACGTTCTGCTTACGCATAGCATCCTCACGTTTTTTCAATTGTTCAGTCTGCCAGCCGCTTTTAATTCCCCAAATATAGAAAAGATAACTAAACAAGGAAATGACAAGGAAATCACAGCCAAACGGTATAAGGTCAATTCCGCCAAATTTGCTGCTGCCAAGCCAAGAAATTAAAACCATAAATCCAAGGTAAACCAACAGCCATATTCCCGCTTTAAGATCCTTCATGAAGCCTTCAAAGTGGTACTTCGCTTGATAATAAAAATAAATAGGCAATCCGATCAAAATAATAAAAGTAACTTTTCCTGTCAACGGCCAAGTTGCCCAATAATAAATCATTGAAGCCGCAATAAAAGCAATTGGAGCAATAATATGCATACCCTTGATTCGAAGCGGACTGCTCATATCTCGACCGAATTTTCGAAATACCATGACGCAAATCGGTCCGGTAACGTAAGAAATCAATGTGGCGACTGAGATGACACTGGCAAGCGAACCCCAACCGCGAAACAAGAATAAAAAGAGGTAGGAAACGCCAAGGTTGAGCCACATTGCTGCGCGAGGCACGCCGAACGCACTATTCACCTTGCCGAAAATATGTGGAAAAAACCCATTACGTTCCATGCCGTAAATCATCCGAGCTGTTGTTGCCGTATAAGTGATTCCTGTTCCAGATGGCGAAATGAACGCATCTGCAAACAACAGAAGAACAAGCCAATTAAGGCCAAGAGCCATCGCTAAATCGGCAAATGGCGAGCTGAGATTAAGATGTGCCCACCCATGGGTGAGCATCCCAGGAGTCACTCCACCGATAAACGCGACTTGAAGCGCCACATAAATCACCCCGGCAATCAGTATGGAGCTGATCACCGCAATCGGAATCGCTCGTCCCGGATTTTTCGCTTCGCCGGCTAAGTTGATCGGACTCTGAAATCCGTTAAATGCGAATACGATACCAGAGGTTGCGACAGCAGTCAAAACACCTGACCAGCCGTTTGGCATAAATCCGCCATATTGAGTATTAACAAAATTATGTGTGTGAAAACCGGCAAGTACAACACCAATAATCGCTGCCGATGGGATAATGAATTTAAAAACGGTAATTACTGAATTGACCTTCGCAAATAATTGAATGGTGAAATAGTTTAATAGAAAGTAGACAAAAACAAGCAATGCAGCAACTAAAAGGCCGGATCCGGTCAGCTCCGCTCCGTCATATAAGTGATGTGCCCATTCAAAGTTCCACGAACTTAAGTATTGTGTTGAAGCGACCGCTTCAACAGGGATAACGGAAACTATAGCAATCCAGTTTGCCCATCCGGTGATAAAGCCGACCAGTGATCCGTGAGAAAATTGTCCATAACGAACCATTCCGCCGGCAGCCGGAAACATCGATCCAAGTTCCGCAAAAGTGAGCCCGATAAATAGAATTAGTACCATGCCTATGATCCAGGAATAAATAGCTGCAGGTCCTGCAACACTAGCCGCTTTCCATGAGCCAAAGAGCCATCCGGAACCAATAATTGATCCCAGTCCTGTCATCGTGAGCGCAAATGTACGCATTTCGCGACGCATGCTGTTTTTCATAATGTACACACACCTTCTGTTTTTTCTCTATCTGAATAGCACTATGTGTGTGACTCTCATCGCTTTCCTAAACTTTACTAGAAATGAAATGGTCCTCATTTAATTGCTGACTCTGCTTTCTTGTTGATAAGCAAATACTACCGTTTTGAACGAAATCGGTTTTCGAAAAAAGACAAATTCCATGTTCTGTTTATCTTAAAACACACAATTTGTTTCTCAGGATCAAATGAGATATCTGAAGCCCGATCGTGGGTTTTTTGTTCCTTTTTTCACAAAAAACTTTTGTCCGTTACCATAGTAGCGCAAATCGACTGACCACTGATAAAAATAGTTCATTTGTTTGCTAAGATCACTTGAGAAGTCACACGCACTTTTTGAGTTATAAAAAACATTATAACGGATTATGAACAATTACTCAAAATGTTACATAAATTAAGTACGTTTATTTGCAGAAAAAAACGTGCTTTATCAGCACGCGATTTGTTATCACTTATCTTTTTCATGTATTTTCCACATTGACATGATTCTATGCAGTTCTTTAAGAAATTTTACAGAAGTGTTTTTACAGCGCTAAGAGCAGCGTCGTAATCCGGATGCTCAGTCATCTCTTTTAAATACTGTACATAACGAATCGTATTGTTTTTATCGAGGATGAAAATCGAACGCATATCAAGCTGCAATTCCTTGATCAGGACACCGTAGCTTTTTCCAAAAGAATGGAGCTTATAATCCGAGAGTGTATCCAGATTTTCAATCCCTGCTACCGTACAGAAACGACTCTGCGCGAATGGCAAGTCTACAGAAATTGTAAGTACAGCAACTTGATCGCCTAATTCTGCGGCAGCTTCATTAAAACGTCGCGTCTGCGCATCACAAACCTTTGTATCTAATGAAGGTACAACAGATATGAGTTTGATCTTATCTCCATAATCTGAGAGGCTTGCTTCTTCCATAAGATCTTTATTAACAGTAAACTCCGGTGCTTTATCTCCTGCCTTCAACTCAGGTCCGATTAATGTAATAGGGTTTCCGCCAACTGTTGCAACTCCGGTACGTTCTTCACTCATGTAAAAAACCTCCAATGTATGTTTTTTTGTTGCTTTCAATCCTTTTGTACTTAATTTTTAGCAGGCAGCACCTCCTTAAATTTTGCGAAATATAATTTCGCGAAATTTTTATGTTAAAAAAATTATTCACTTGGTCTGTTTTCACTAAAATTAGCAACGTGGTTGGTCAATATTTTGATCTTCTCGTTTAGTTTTTGTATCTCTTCCATCGTCATTCCACTTGATTGTGCCAGTGCTAAAGGAATGCACACAGCCTCTTTTTGGAGTGCGGTACCCTGGTTCGTCAAATGGATGTTCACCACTCGCTCATCTTCTTGAGTACGCTCCCGTAGAATAAGTCCTTTCCCTTCCATTCGTTTGAGCAGCGGTGTTAAAGTCCCGGAATCGAGTTCCAGTTTCTCACCCAATTGTTTCACAGAACGTTCACTGTTTTCCCATAGTACGAGTAAAACAAGATATTGAGGATAAGTAATTCCTAACTTCTTTAAAAGTGGCTGGTACATGCGTGAGATTGCACGTGAGCAAGCATATATGGAAAAGCATAAATGATCTTGAAGAGAAAACACTGGTTCCAATGACATCCCGCCTTATTAATTTTTCACAATTAAATTGTACACAATATTAATAGTAACTTCAATTTTTTTGATTTTCCTTTCATTATTAAACACAAATAAGCATCCACCGCTTAAAACTTAAACGATGAATGCTCATAATCACAACGAATCATTACTGATTCCATGTTATTTAAGAATTTGCAGCTTTGTTTCTGGGCCCCACATAACTGTTAAAAATGCAACGATTGCAAGAAAAATACCGATAAGAATAAATACAGAGAGAATGCCTTGATTGATGAGCAGCCAAGCAACTGCATAAGGCGTCACGATGGTAAAAAGTCGTCCGACAGCCTGAGCAGTTCCATTCCCACGCATACGAATCTGCGTTGAAAACAGTTCAGGCACATAAATTGAAAGTCCGACAGCCATGAGAATATAGAGACATACCGTCATAAGAAATCCAACCGTCATGATTGCAATCGGTTGATGCTGGAAGGCGTAAATGTAACCTAAAACGGCCGTCATAACAAATGCGCAGACAATTATCCATTTCCGACCAATTCGATCAACCATCATACGGCCAATCAGCGCACCGATTGGAGCACCAATCATCATGAGTGCTGTATAGCCGAGCGATTTTGAAACGGTAATACCACTGTTTACGAGCAGCGTCGGCACCCATGTGACGAAAGTATACGCTGCGGTGTTGATCGCAGCCAAGATCAGACATCCGAGAATGGTACGCCTGATCATTGTTTTACCAAATAGTTCACGATATCGTCCCTGCTTTGTAACAATCTGATTAACTGAATTTGTATCTGAATGCGCAGCACATATTCCTTTTTCCGCAGCCTCCTTCTCAAATAATTCGACAATCTGTTCCGCCTTTCTAAATTTTCCTTGAGAAAAATACCATCTCGGAGACTCAGGGAGACTGCGTCTGAAATACCAGACAATAATTGAGAGAACACCGGCAATTGCAAACATCCATCGCCACCCAATTGATGGAATAATCATGAACCCGAGAAAGGTAGCGATCGGGGCGGAACAATTAGCAAATACAGATAATCCGCCAACCCATTTTCCACGTGAACCGGCAGGCACAAATTCTGCTAGTAAAGCGAATCCCGTGACGATTTCAGCACCGAGACCTATGCCGCTGATTCCTCGAAGCACGATGAGTGTGGTCATATTCGGTGCAAAAAAGCTTGCGAGCGAAGCCAATCCAAAGATTAATAGATTGATTTGATAGGCAAACTGGCGTCCTTTCCAGTCTCCGATAAAACCTGT
Organism: Sporolactobacillus sp. PKPK-6; assembly: GCF_056678885.1. Classification (NCBI taxonomy): domain Bacteria; kingdom Bacillati; phylum Bacillota; class Bacilli; order Caryophanales; family Sporolactobacillaceae; genus Sporolactobacillus; species Sporolactobacillus sp. PKPK-6. Next base: position 107,011 of record NZ_JBWXPA010000002.1, read on the forward strand.
AATTATTGATCCAATAAACAAGCCGATAAATGTTGTCGAAATAAAAGTCGCGTTCAGTGCAAGCGACGACCACCCGGTTTGCACGAGCTGCCCAAGAACACCTCCTGCCAGGTAAACGTCAAAACCATCAAGCACCATTCCTAAGGTGATTAATGTGAAAATGCGATACATCGTTTTGGTCACGGGAAGATTATTAATGCGCGCTTCTAGTTCCTGTCTCTGCTGCTCTGAATAATGATCCTGTTCCATTTCATTAGTCTTTTGTTTGCTTCGTACCTTTTGACTGATTACTGCACCTTCCGAATTCATAACCAAACATCCTCTCTTTTTTGATCATCCTGTTAAGCGATCATTCTCTCTCTGATTTTCTCTGAATTGTTCAATAAAACTAAATGAGTCTTCCTATTTGCGGTTTTTCTGCCGCATATCTCCCCTCTCTGCACATAAAAGACAAAAAAAGTGTAAAAAAATAACCCATTCATGAATGAATGGGTAGTAAATACTAATCTTTTGTCCCACACAGAACATGAACAGGACACGAATCCTCCCGCTGCGTTCCGTACGGTTGCTGTGTCCTACTAATGAATGAAGTTAGGCTGCGGCAAATCAACTAGCCCTTGCAACAATTCAGTTAGCAGGTTTTGCAATCGACGGAACATGCTCATTGGTAGGCTTCCTTTCACAACGTTTTTTCGAGTAGTGTCAGTCTACTCCTTGCAATTTACATTTGTCAACAGCATTCTGAAAAAGGTCAAGTCTTTTTTCTTGTGTAAATTCATCTCGGTTAGAACAGATCATTAACTGGGATAAATCGTCGTCACTTTACTCGATTTTTCCGATTGATGTTGCTTGGCTTTCCAACTAAAATACTCATTCATTTTCAGATAGCAGCGACTCGACCACTTCTCATTCTGCTCCATGAGCAGCGAACCCATGATTCGGAGGATTGATTCACGATTGGGAAAGATGCGAATCACCCGTTCGCGACGACGGAATTCTTCGTTGAGGCGCTCCATACCGTTTGTTGTGCGTAGACGGCGACGATAAGGTTCTGGTAGGGTGAGCACGGCGGTCACATCATCAAAAGCAGCTTCGACAAGCTCGGTTACTCGAGGGACCTTTTCTTGATACGTCTCTAGAAACGATTGGAGTAAGGTCTGAGACGTTTGGACATTGGGTGCCTGAAGGATCGCTTTCACCTGCTCGGTGCCCTCGCGCTTGAGGGACTTCGGGAGCCGATCGTGCACGTTGCGTAGAAAATGAGCCTGACACCGTTGCCAAGTGGCTCCCTGAAAGGCTTTTTGGACCGCCTTGACGAGACCGCCATGATCATCACTCACCACGACATCAACGCCTTTCAAGCCACGAGCTTTCAGCCAGTCAAAATAGTTTTTCCAAGCGTCCGTGCTTTCGCTGTCATCGATTTTCAAACCAAGAATGGTTCGATAGCCCAGATCATTGATTCCATAGCTGATCAGGACACCTCGGGAGCGAACGCGCCCATCTTCACGCACTTTGGTATAAACCGCGTCAACAATGAGAAAAGGGTAGTTTCCCTTCAGTGGACGATTGTTCCAGCCCGAGACCATCGGATCCAGATGTCCGCAAAGATCTGAAACGGTCGTTTTCGAAAACTCCGTGCCGCAAAGTTCTTCCGTAATCTGACTCACCTTGCGTGTTGAAACACCGTTGATGACCATTTCCATCAAGGAGAGGACCAGTGCCTGTTCACTGCGCTGATAGCGATTGAAAAGATCCGTTGAGAAATGACCATTACGCAGTCTGGGTACATCCAGTGTGAGCGTTCCTACACGTGTCTTCAATTGACGCGGATAAGAACCATTTCGGTAATCGGTTCGGGCATCGCTGCGTTCATATTTTTCTGCTTTAAGCTGTTCACTGGCCTGAGCTTTTAACACTTGATTTAAGATCGCCTCCAAAAGGGCGTTCATTCCTGATTTTTTCGCATCACCAAGAAATAATTGATGCAGAAGTTGTTCATTTAGAGTAATCTGTACTTGAGCCATCCCTGAGTCTCTCCTTTAGAATTTGGTTTTCGACAACTCTATTCTAACTGAGATGATGGGCTCCGGCTCATTTTCTATGAAAAAAATGAGAGAGAGAAGCGAGGAAGAAGGATCTCGCTGTTTTCCCGGAGGGGGGCCGGCCCCCCTCCGGGAAAACAGAACACCCACTCGTCATTTTTCTCTCATTTAGATCCCCCTTTTTACACAATTATACGGCCTCAACTCTGAAAAACAAGTGGTTAATATTTTTTAACACAAGAACAATTAATCTTTTATTTAATTTTACATTTGAATTGAAATGCATTCATGTCAACAGTTACAACCAACGTTCATGATTAAGCACGCTCTATTTTTCTAAAGAGACTGTTGACAAAAAAATATATCTCTGTATTATTGGGAGCACAAACATTTTTTACGACAACTTAAACGAATGAGTAAAGCAATGAAAAGGAAAAAGCGATCAGATGAGAAGCTTGCAGAGAGCCGGAGTATGGTGGAATCCGGCAGCCTCGCTGATTGCGTACTCGCCTTTGAGCGCCGATTTGAAATGCATCTTAGTAGAATCGGCCAAGTGTGACCGCACTTGTTATCAAAACAGACATTCCGAATCATCGGATTGCCGTTGAGTCGATATTCATGAGAATATCGAAAAGCCGGGTGGTACCGTGAAATGAGTCCATACAAGTCCTTTCACCCCTGCATCTGATCGTTTTTTGCGATTAGTGCGTGGAGTGAAGGGACTTTTTTATTTATTTCGATGCGCCGAGAATTCAGCATTTTCGGATTCTCTGACTATAAAAAAATGCGCAAAACCAAAACAGAAACAATTCAAGGAAAGGAGAACGAAAATGGAAAAGGTTGAAATTTACGACACAACACTCCGTGACGGAGAGCAATCCCCAGGCTGCAGCCTGAATGAACATGAAAAAGTGCAGGTGGCTCAGCAATTGGAACGCCTGAATGTGGATGTCATTGAAGCCGGGTTTCCCGCAGCATCGCCTGATGACTTCAAAGCAGTTCATAACATCTCGAATATCGTTAAAAACAGTACTGTTACCGGTCTTGCCCGATCAAAAAAGGCTGATATTGATGCGGCATGGGAAGCCCTGAAACAGACCGCAAATCCACGCATTCACGTGTTTATAGCAACATCACCGGTACACATGACCTATAAACTGCGCATGAAGCCTGAAGAAGTTATGGAAACGGCAGCCGCATCGGTCAGATATGCACGCCAATACTTTCCACAGGTTGAGTTTTCTTGTGAGGATGCCACCCGCAGTGATTATGCCTTTATGTCACGAGTCGTCCAAGCGGCAATTGAGGCAGGTGCTTCAATTATTAATCTACCGGATACGGTGGGCTACTGCTCTCCTCAGGAATACGCAACAATGTTTCAATATGTTAAAAAGCATGTGCCGAACATCGATGAAGTTCGTCTTTCCTGCCATTGCCATAATGACTTAGGTATGGCCACAGCAAATACGCTTGCCTCTGTTAACGCAGGCGTGCGACAAATTGAATGCACCGTCAATGGTGTCGGTGAACGCGCCGGTAATGTTGCACTTGAAGAAATCGGTGTCGCGCTTCATGTTCGCCAAGACTTTTACAAAGTGAAGACCCAACTGAAACTTGATGAAATTGCAAAAACGAGCAGAATGGTCAGTCAATTAATGAATAGCCCTGTATCAGCCACCAAAGCAGTTGTCGGTGCCAATGCCTTTGCTCATGAAGCTGGGATCCATCAAGACGGCGTATTAAAGAATCCCAAAACCTACGAAATCATTTCACCGTCCCTGATCGGCCTTGATTCCGGAACGCTCGTGCTCGGCAAACATTCCGGACGCCACGCTTTCAGAAACAAGGCGATCGAAATGGGTGTTCATTTAACAGATCAGCAGATTGATCAATCTTTTCGAGAGTTTAAAAACCTCGCAGATCAAAAAAAACAACTCACAGATCATGACTTTCGATCACTTTTTTCCAAATATGAGAAAACGATGGCGCGTTAATACAGCCAACAATTTCAAGATAGAGAGAGTTGATTCAAATGACAAAAACTATTACTGTTCTGCCCGGTGACGGCATTGGTCCGGAAGTTACTGGATCTGCAGTACGCGTCCTTCGTTCCGTCTTGGACAAGAGCAGGAATAAGATCCGATTCGTGGAAAAGAAAATAGGCGGAGCTGCCATTGATGCTTATGGAACACCGCTTCCTCAAGACACTATTGATCAATGCAAGCAGTGTGATGCGATCCTGTTGGGGGCCGTCGGAGGACCAAAATGGAATCAGCAGTCTATGAAGTTGAGACCGGAGCAAGGCCTGCTTGGCATCCGGAAAACAATGGGCTTATTTGCCAATCTTCGTCCGGTAAAGGCCTTTCAGGCATTGATTCATTCCTCACCGATCAAACGTTCATTCGTTGAAAATGTCGATTTAGTCATCGTACGCGAATTAACCGGCGGTCTCTATTTCGGTCGTCCAAGCGAACGTCGAGGGACAAATAAAGAACAAGTTGTTGATACACTCGCCTACAGCCAATTCGAGATTGAGAGGGTTGTCGAAAAGGCTTTTCAATTGGCGATGAAAAGACGTAAAAAGCTAACTTCGATTGATAAAGCAAATGTATTGGAATCCAGCCGAATGTGGCGTGAAGTCGTAAATGAAACGGCAAAATGCTACCCGGAAGTAGAAGTCTATCATCAGCTCGTTGATTCAATGGCGATGCAGCTGATCACCAATCCGGCCCAATTTGATGTACTCGTCACCGAGAATATGTTCGGCGATATATTAAGCGACGAAGCATCCGTGATTACCGGCTCCTTAGGCATGATGCCTTCTGCCAGTCTCAGATCCGATAAAGTCGGTTTGTACGAACCGGCTCATGGATCAGCACCGGATATTGCCGGACAAGGAAAAGCGAATCCACTGGCAACCATTTTGTCGGCAGCCTTACTCCTTCGCTATTCGTTAGACATGGAGCAAGAAGCAGCGCGAATTGAGGAGGCTGTTCGTGATGTTCTGAACCAGGGCTACCGTACGTGTGATCTGCAGACAGGGCAACAGGATGAGAAAGTGTTAAATACAGAGGAAATGACTGATCGAGTGATTAACGAGATAAATAAGGCAACGATTGCTTAATAAACCAACATTTTACGAGGAGGAACAACATATGCAGCCCCGCAATATTATTGAAAAAATATGGGATCAGCATCTGATTCATAAAGAAGCCGGAAAACCGGATTTACTTTATATCGATCTTCATCTTGTTCACGAGGTCACGTCTCCGCAAGCGTTTGAAGGTCTTCGTATGAATCATCGAACCGTTAGACGCCCGGATCGAACATTTGCAACCGTCGATCATAATGTCCCGACATCAGAAAACAGAGAAACAAAAGATTCAGTTTCAAAGATTCAAATTGAAACGCTGCAAAAAAACTGCAAGGAATTTGGGGTTGAACTGGCTGATATATACAGTCCTTATCAAGGCATTGTTCATGTCATCGGTCCGCAACTCGGTCTGACGCAGCCTGGGAAAACCATTGTCTGCGGAGACAGCCATACCTCAACTCATGGCGCATTCGGTGCCATCGCCTTTGGGATCGGCACGAGTGAAGTGGAGCATGTTCTTGCGACTCAGACCTTATGGCAGAAACGTCCGAAAACGATGCAGATCAAGGTCAATGGTAAATTGGGAATCGGTGTAGGTGCCAAAGATTTGATTCTCGCGATTATTGCTAAATACGGTATTTCAGTGGGAACCGGACATATCGTCGAATATACGGGAGAAGCAATTCGGGATCTGTCAATGGAGGAACGTATGACCGTTTGCAATATGTCTATTGAAGCAGGCGCAAAAGCTGGTTTAATCAGTCCCGACCAGACCACGATTGACTATTTACGTGGCAGACGTTTCTCACCAAAAGGAGCCAAGTTTGATAAAGCTGCTCAGAAATGGCTGGCGCTCGCAAGCGATGACGATGCAGCCTACGATCGTACCATTGAAATCAATGCTGCTGAAATCGAGCCTCAAGTCACATGGGGAACCAACCCCTCAATGGGCGCTTCAGTTAATGATACGGTTCCGGATCCGGAAAGCTTTGACACGGAAGACAAAAGGCAGGCGGCAAAAAAAGCGCTCGCTTATATGGATCTCAAGCCGGGAACACCAATACACGCTATTCCAATTGATGTTGTATTTATCGGCTCCTGTACCAATAGCCGGATCAGCGATCTGCGCCAGGCTGCAGAAGTCGCGCGAGGAAAGCATGTCCATGAAGGTGTACGTGCATTGATTGTACCGGGTTCCTATGCAATTAAAAAACAGGCTGAATCTGAAGGTTTAGATCAAATTTTTAAATCCGCCGGTTTTGAATGGCGTCAAGCCGGATGCAGCATGTGCCTGGCAATGAACGATGACATTGTACCGGCAGGAAAGCGCTGTGCATCGACATCGAATCGTAATTTTGAAGGACGTCAGGGTACCGGATCACGCACACATCTTGTAAGTCCGGCTATGGCAGCAGCAGCAGCAATCAGTGGCCATTTTGCTGATATCCGTTCGTTTGCTGTTGCCCAATAAAATAATGAAAAATAGATTTGGAGGAACTAAAAATGGAACCCTTTCAAACGTTTGAAGGACTCGTCTGTCCACTTGATCGTACGAATGTAGATACAGATCAAATTATTCCGAAACAATTTCTGAAACGTGTCGAACGAAAAGGCTTCGGCTCCTGTCTTTTCTATAATTGGCGCTTCGATGAAAATGGAAACAAAAAAACAGATTTTGTTCTCAATCAGCCAAAGTATACTCAATCATCCATTCTTGTTGCTCGTGACAATTTCGGTTGCGGTTCGTCGCGGGAACATGCGCCATGGGCACTTCAAGATTATGGATTCCGAGTGATCATCGCGCCAAGCTTCGCTGACATTTTTTATAATAACTGTCAAAAGAACGGTATTCTTGCCATTCGGCTTGGCGCTGATCTTGTGAACAAACTTATTCAACATGCGACTCAAGAAACATTCAGGCTCACAGTGGACTTGAAGCAACAGAAACTATCAGCACCGGGCTTCGATGAATCCTTTACTGTTGATCCTTATCAAAAAGAACTGTTGCTGAAGGGCTTGGACGAGATCGCAATCACCATGACCTATGAAAATGAGATCACTGCTTACGAAAAAGAACAAGAAGTCGCTCAATAATGAGATAATAATCTTCCACCTCCTAATTAGGAGGTTTTTTTAATTTAAGTCTGCCACTCAACACGGGCTCTCTACATGCATCAACTCATGCTCATTCTTGAATTCGTGGATAGAGTCCTTGGTTTCTCCTAGCGTCACACAGTAATAATAAAAGCAGAACATTCTTCTAAAACGAATGCTCTGCTCAAATTGACACTTCAATTAGAATCAAAACACATTCAATTCCGATAAAAAGCGGTCCACTGCTTTAGCAGGATCGGCACTTTTTGAGATGGCTGATATCACGGCGACTCCTGCTGCACCTGCTGAAAGAATGGTGGGCACATCATCTGGTGTTACACCCCCGATTGCAACCATAGGCAACGGGTAGCCTCCTTTTGTGAGCTCTTTGAACAGTTCACTGCCTACAGGCGACTCCGCGTCGGCTTTTGATTGTGTCGGCTTATAAGGACCGATACCAATATAATCAGCACCGTCGGCGCGTGCACGCTCAGCCTCCTCAAAAGAATGGGCAGAAACACCCAGCCACATATCTGCTCCAATTCTGTCCCGGACTGATTGTGCACCCTCGTCCTTTTGCCCAACATGCACGCCATCGGCTTCAAGCTCCAAGGCCAGTTCCACGTCGTCATCAATAAAAAAAGGAACATGATAATGATCACAGAGCTGACGCGCATCATGAGCAAACGCTATCCGTTTCATTCCTTTCAATGAATGAGGTCCTTTTTCTCGCCATTGATAGCAGCTGATTCCGGATTTCAGTGCTATTTCCAGCGTCGTCAATGGATCATAAAGACCCACATCCTGCGATCCCATGACAAAATATAGCTTTAGTGCTTGATTTAAATGTGAATCATCACTCATTTTTGCCACCGTCCTCCCGTAATGACCAATGCGCAACCGGCCCATGACCATGGCCGATTTCGGGTGCTTGAGCAATTGCACGTGTCAGAAGCTGTTTTGCAGTGCGGATGCTTGCCTCTAAACTATTGCCTTTAGCCAATTCTGCCGTAATTAAAGAGGATAGCGTGCAACCGGTGCCATGGGTATGCGGTGTATGAATGCGCTTTGCTTCAAGCCAAATCGTCTGATCCTTTGTTACAAGACAATCACGTGCCGTATCCGGATTTGCCTCGTCATGGCCGCCTTTCAGCAGCACCGCTTTTGCTCCGCGTTTGATGATTTGTTTTGCTGCATGTTCACGGTCTAAATTCGAATGAATCGTCAGCTCGGACAAGACTTCAGCTTCCGGAGTATTCGGTGTAATTAAATCTGCAAGCGGCAGCAATTTTTGGCTGAGTGTTTCAATGGCTTCAGGAGCGACAAGATAGGCTCCGCCCTTTGCGACCATGACTGGATCAACAACAAGAGGATGCCAGCCATAACGGCAAATCCCCTCTGCAACAATCTCAATCCGTTCTGCATCGACAAGCATGCCTGTTTTAACAGCAGATATGCTAAAATCATCGGCTAATGATTCCATTTGCTGAGCAATTGCTTCAACAGGCAAGGGGTAGACCCCCTGAACACCCTTAGTATTTTGCGCCGTGACCGCCACCACCACCGACATGCCAAACACGTTCCGTTCTTCAAATGTTTTTAAGTCAGCCTGAATGCCTGCTCCTCCACCACTGTCTGTTCCGGCAATTGTTACTACCTGCGGTCTCATGAATGCATCACTTCTTCAAAAGCGGCATAGTGAAGAATTTTATCTTCGTTTAACAAATACAGTTCATCCATTAATTGCTGACGGAACGAGCCGGGGCCGACACATTTTTCACCGGCGAGTTGACCCGCAATTGCGTAGTTAATTGAGGCGGCAACCGATGCCTCTAGATAATCTGACGAAACGGCAGCATAGGCAGCTTGAATAACACCATTTAAACAGCCTGAACCGGTCATATAGGGAAACAGCGGATGACCGTTTTGTATACAATACGTCTGTTGCCCATCTGTGATTGTATCTACAGCTCCAGATACCGCTACAACGGTGGACCATTTGCTTGCAACGCGTTCTGCTATCGCCAATAGATCACCATCCCCTTCACCGGCATCGACCCCTTTTGCTCCCCACTTTTCACCGGCAAGTGCGGCGATTTCTCCAGCATTACCGCGGATAATTGCAATGTCCAGCTCAGTTAGCAGCTTTTGTACCGTTTGAAGTCTAAAATCAGTTGCACCGGCTCCAACCGGATCAAGAACGACAGGAACACCCGCCTGATTTGCGGCATGTCCGGAAAGAAGCATACTCTTAATGGAGTACGGAGTGAGGTTCCCTATATTCAGTTCGAGAGCTCCGCTGATTGATGCAATCGATTCTACTTCTTCATGGGCTTCGGCCATGATCGGCGATGCACCAACGGCAAGGGCACCGTTTGCTGAATCATTAATAGCCACACGGTTGGTAATAACATGTAATAAAGGTTTTTGTTCTCTTACTTTCTGCATCAAATCAATGAATCGCTGAATTGAGATCATTGGCACGTTCCTCCCCTTCTTGTTTCAACCAATCATTTAACGATGCACCCATTTCCCAGAATTTAAGTTCATAGTAGCTGCTTTGCATGAAAATATGAATCATATCATGACGTTCGGACTCCGTTGCATTCTTACTTACCTCATCCCATAGTTCCCGCTCAATGCCTACATTTTTTTCTATGTCCTCACTGCTATATTCAGCAATCCATTCTTGAAAAATCTTTGCCTGTGGTCGTGCATCTTTTAATTGCAGTCCGATTTCATAGTAGAGCCAAGGGCAAGGCATCAATGCGGCAAGCGTATACCCTAACTTTCCTTTGCTTACCACATGATAGAGATGGCTGATATAGGCGTAAGCATCTGGAGCAGGCTGAAACGCCCTCCATTCCTGGTCACTGATTCCAAGTTTCTGAAATACACTTTGATGAAGCTGCAGTTCTCCTTCAGCCAAACCCAGTCCGATTTTAAGCAGCTTTGCAACACTTTGTGCATCATCCGTCTGTGCTGCTGCCCTACCGTGAAGCTTGGCAAACTCGCGCACATAGTACGCATCTTGTTTGATGTAAAAGCGAAATTGATCAGAAGCTAACGTTCCATTCTTAATCCCCTGCACAAACGGATGATTGAAACTCCTATTCCATAAATCATCGCTAAACTTTCTTGCAGCATTTGAGATACCCTCCATACCATCACACTCCTTAATAAAGACAAAATTAAAACCGCTTTCGTAATGAAAGCGGTTGATCACCCTGAGTGAAAAGCTGGATTTCGATCAGCCACTTCCCTACGCCGGCATCACCCGGATCAGGTTCAAAGGGTCTTGACGAAGTCAATCTCAGCTTAACGCTCCCCTAGTGGATCACTTATTTAATTGATTTTATCATAGCATAAGCGCTTACATCATTCAAAGAATAACGTCCGAAAATTAAACACGGGTGCTTACTCTTGATCAAATGATTCACGCAACGCTCTCGCTTTTTTCGGTGTGATGTCCTTTCCTTTTGGATCAACCACCTTAATTTGAGAAAGTTGCTTTTTAAACCGTTGACGAAAATTTTTCAAATACTGTTGCCGAAGCTCCGTCTGTCGTTTTTTTTCTTGTATGGTTAACGGCCTCTCTCTTGAGAGACGCGCCAGTTGATTAATTTCGTCGATCAATGCACTCATTTTTCCGTGAGCCACTCCTTTTTAAATCTCTTGTAGCATTATCGCATACCTGTCGACACGATTTCAAACCATTTATTATTAAATCTTAGACACTACTTTTTAATGATTTTGATCATCTGCACTTTTCTATCTATTTTTACCTGTTTGTTTCGAATTCAGTTACATTAACCTCGCAAACCAGGCGACATAGTATGCGGCCGGAATAAAGATTGCCTGAGCTGCCAAGGTTCCAATCAATTTTGAACTGATCATCGTCAATGAATAGCTTTTTAAATAGATGTATCTGCTCTCTTTCTTAGCAACGCGATCAGCCAGTACAGAAGCTTTAGGATCAATAAACAAGGTGAGCAAAATGGTTGCAATGCCGTTAATTATTCCTGAAGACAGAACTGCTGCCTGCCCGTAATCTTTAGGAACGAGTAATGACGCATATAAAGAGGCAAGAATACCTACCGAATAGACAGCTGTGATCACAACATTAATGACAAAAAGTCGTTTCGGGATTGTTTGATAAGTGATCCCTTTTAAATCTTTAAAATGAGGCAGACGTACATAACTAATGAGTCTCTTCATGCCTTTGACATTGCTCCACTTCGCAAACAATGAGACGATCGATCCTCTTTCATTTGCCAACTGAATAATTGCTCGGGAAAAGACACCGATAAATGTCGGAAACAGAACAATCCCTAATATGACACCAATAGAGACAACAATGAGGAGAATACGATATTGTTCCTCGATAAACATCAGCTTTGTTGCAGCCGGCGCATCAGCAATTAGCTTTGCCGTGAGCGGTTGTTGAAACATAGTTGAAAACCGGGAAATCAGAACGATCGTGCTGAAGAGTGAAATGGCAGTCGCCATCAGTTTAACTCGTACGCCAGAAATTCGTATCGAGTAAGCAAGCGTTTCGATCATTGTAACCACAAGTAAAAGCAGTGCGATAATCATCAGTCTGCCGGTGATAAGAGACATACAGGTCGCTCCTTAAGAAACACAAAATTATGCATTAATCATGTCACTGGTTCAACCATTTGACAACTTGTTTATTGATTTTTTTTTGTAATGCTTGGGCGGCCGCCTGTCGGTTGTTGACATTCAGCACTTGATCCGCGTACTCTTTTGGAAACATTTCCTTAATTGAGTCTGTATATTTGCTGCCGTCTTCAGCCTCTTTATAACCAACAGCTTTATAACCGCCCTCTACTTTTTTTAATTTGAGTCGTACAGGAACTGAGCCGCCGCTTACACTTTCAGTCTTTGTATCTCGATTGAATCCCTCATAAAGATAGTAGAGGTAAACGTCGATGATTCCGCTATCTTTTTTTCTCGCTCCGTATAGTTTATGTGCTTCAAATTGCTGCTCGGTTTTTTCAAAAAGCGTTTTGTTATGAGCTAGGATGTAATCTGATATAACTTGATCCATCGGTTTTGTTACCTTCACAGGTTTGCCTTGATCGGAACAGCCGGTAATTAATAAACTGCTGACGAGAAAAAAAATGAACCAATTGATTTTCTTTTTCACGTTTTCTCCTCCTTTTGGAAAATAATAACATAAAAACATTGCATATGTTGCAAAAAAATTGATCCGCCCTTTTACTGGCGGATCAAAATGTTTATCTCTCAATCATGAAAATGATCGTTCTCAACATCTTTAATAAAGGTGGCGAGATGATCGAAATAAACCGGGGCGTTATCAATCATATGATGGTGTCCGCCTTCTGGTGTAGTCGCAAGTCGTGCATGCGGAATCGTTTTCGCCATGCGCCTTGCAGCTGCCAGCGGCATTGTTTCATGTTCGCCAAACGTAATTAGCGTTGGCACGGTAATGTTCTTCAATTGATCACGTACATCCCATTCCTTTAGCTTCCCGGTAACAACAAATTCATTGTCTCCCTGAAACGCGTTATAGACAGGAACCGCCATCGTTGGGGACAGATGCGAAATGGCCTTCGGCTGCTTGCGATCAACGTAGCCGTCGTTTAAAATATCCACATAACCTTGGTAACGATCATTATCATAGTCATTAGTTGCTTCACACTGTTTCATAAAAGCAACCGCGTCGGCAGGCAGCGTGTCCTCGCGGATTTTGTTGATATTGGCAACATATTCATCGATATTATCCGTCATGGAGGAAATGATGGCTCCTTTTAAGTGCTTACCGTATTTCAACGCGTACATTTGGACAAGCGCGCCACCCCAGCTCTGACCAATCAAATAGAAATGATCCAATCCCAATTTTTGCCGTACCTCTTCGACTTCATCAAGAAAATAGTCATAGGTTAAATACTTCTCAGCAATCTTAGGATTCGAGTAATCCGGTTGATCCGAATACAAGGAGCCAAGCTGATCGTACATATGAACCTGAATGCTCAACCCTTGCTCTGCAAGCTTCTCTGCAAAATTTTCATAGTACTCATGATTGCCGCCTGGTCCTCCATGCAAACAGAGTAAATGAATATCGCCGCTTCCTTGGGTATTGGTCCATAAATGGTAACCATTGTCGAGCGTTATAATTGTTGTTCCTTTTTTCATCAAATCACCTGATTTTTCCATTAATGATTTTATAATAGCATAATAGCACGAATAGACTTGATAAGCTAAAATTCCTTATTTTTCATTTCGACACGTTCTCTGGCAAACAATAATCAATTTTATTATTTTCAAGATTTGAATCCATTGTTTTTAACTTATCCATTTAGGGAATTAATTAAAGGAAAGAAGGGATAAACATGAAAAAGCTGACGTTTATTGCTGCATTCCTGCTCACAGTTTCATTGATAGCCGGTTGTACGCAAGACACTGGAGACGGAAGTGCATCAGTGCATCAATCTTCATCAAGTCAGGCAGACAGTTCTTCGTCAAAAGCAAGCAGCAGCTCTAGTGTGCAAGATAACGCGAACAGCAGCACCGCGACGAAAAATAAACCAGAAAAAAAGCAAGTATCCGAGAAAACAGGCACACTGCAAAAGACGATAATGGACGTTAAATCTCTATTAAAAGGTCAGGCCCAACCGCTCCTTCCGCAAAAATTGCCAATTGAAAATGGAAGCTATATTTCAGCTGTCGTGAAAAATCAAGCAAGTGGGTATACGGTCACATTTAAACAAACCAGCACCCCTTTAAAGGTCAATGATAAGAGACTGTCAACAGCAAAAACAATCGCAGTGATTACTAGGCACACCTATTCAAATGAGGCTCAAGCTGCCAAACAGATGACGTATCATAAATATGGAAGTTCTGATGGTCAAGCTGTTCCTCTCGGACATCAGATTACAGGGTATGCCGATGCGGGGGCAGGCACTGCAGGAATCTCTTGGAATGAAGGACGATGGACACTTGCATCTTTATCGCCGACTTCTGAATCCGCAAAAGGAGAACAATTAGCGCGGTCTATCGTTGACTATTTAGAAGTTCATTCTCTGCCTGTTCCTCATCAATACGGCAGAGTTCAGACATATACAGATAATCGCCAGAGTATGATCCGATGGCAAGATCGAAGCTCAATTTATGAACTAACCGGCAACGATCCATTGGCGCTTCTAGCAATTGCCGTATCAATGAAATAATCATGAATTTCTAAAAGATGACCTACTGCTTCCTTGCAGCTATAATTGGTTTATCTTGCCTAATATGATCTTGGAGGCTGCCACTCATGGCTGTTGACGATTTATATGAAGAAAAGTTGAGAAACCTAAGATGTGATTTTGAACAGAACAAACCGCAATCTATTCTGGATCGAATCCGCATGCTGCCCAGCAGCAGAACCCTTATTGAAAACAACGGGTTCGCATTGCTGATGGCTGTCATCGCCGATCAATCGGTAAAGTCAGAAATCGCTTGGAATCTTCCTAATAATTTAAGTAAGCGAATTGGTGCTGATCACTTCAATCCGCAATGGATGATTGAAAATAACTCAGCCGTCCAAAGCGCTATTGCTCAAAAACCGGCTTTGCATCGCTTTCCGAAGAAAATTTCTGATTATATCTTATCTTTATCGTTTGTCATTAATGACCACTATCATTCAGCAGACCAGCTGCTGCATCATTCATCAGATTATCGCACATTTGTTGCGGCGATTAAAGAGGTATCCGGAATTAGTGATAAAAAGGCAAATTTCTTATTTTTGATTCTTTCTCTCGATTTTGATTATCCGTTTATTAACAAGGAGCAGAGTGAAGCTTTGTTCGACTCGCATTTGGAAAAATGGCTCACCGCTTATTTTAATCGAAAAATCAGCAAAACGGAGGCAAACCGAATCTGCAGAGAGGTTTCTCCGGATAATCCCGCATTGCTCTGCCCCTATCTATGGAAGTTACATCGAAACGAACAAAGACGGCTCACAAATTCAAAGTGAATTTGAGCCGTCTTTATATTATGGCTTGTACTCATTTATAAAATGAAAAGTTACAACTAGTGATTTAACCGGATAACGATTTTTTTAGCTAGTCAATCGGTTGGCTGAATTTTTCTGGATCAATTAATAGGTAACTTGGCCATCCCAAGCGACCATTCCGCCGATCATATTTTTCACGTTATAGCCGTTTGCGGATAGCAGCTCAGCAGCAAACGCACTTCTCACACCTGCATGACAAACGAGAACATGTTCTTTCGTTTTATCAATTTGATTCATCCGCGACTGAATAATGTTAACCGATATATTAACTGCGCCGGGAATGTGCCCCTCATTAAATTCATCAGGTTCGCGTACATCAATGATGCTGGCGATTTTACCTTGTAAGCGCAATTGTTCCACTTTCTCAGCAGTGATTTCATTATACATTATATAGTCCTCCCAATCGTTCATTTATTCATTAGCACTTAATTTTACATTTCAGCATTTTTTGGTTCAACCCGCCGCGAAATAGTCCGTTTATCGACATGCGGCAAAATGGCCATGTAAAGTACGGTTCCGGTAAGTCCAATAACAGTGATGATCAGTGCTGTTGCAAGGGTTGATAAATAGGTGCCGATCATGATTGTTGCAGACGCGATCAGCATAGCAAGATTATATTTCAAACCGTTAATAGCCATATATATGCTCCGTGCATTTTCCGGCGGAATGGCCGCGGCATAGGATTGTTCTACCGGCACTCGAAAGACTTCGCCTACTGTTAGGATAAGCATGAATGTGACCAAAAGCCAAATATTATCCGTGTAGGCAAGCACGCCATAACCAATCGAAAAAAGTGCACAGCTGCCAATTAATGCTGTTTTATCATTCAGACGTTTACTCACACCCGACACAAATAACATGAGCAGTGCAACAAGTATCGTATTTTCACTGCGTAAAAAGCCAAGCATCGTTAATCCGTTGACCCTCCAGAAAAGAAATGACTGTGTCGGCATCTCCTCACTTAGACGAATTCCGATATAATTGGTCAGCTGCAGCTCCATTGAAAAAACGAGAACTCCGGCAATGACAAAAACGATGAAAAGCCGGTCCTGAAATACCCTGTGATAGCTGGAAAAAATATGTAATAGATGCTTATTTAACGACATTTGACTAGATTGATGATGAACATGGCTCTCTTGAATAAAGAACGCAACGAGAAAAACAACCCCTAGTTCCACAATACACAGAGCAACAAAGAGTTCGAATAAATAGTGCTGGAACAGTAAAGCGCCTAGAATTCCGCCAATGGCAATGGACAAATTGTTCGCCCAATACGTAATTGAATACATCAATTTACGCTGCTCCGGTGTGCTGACGTCGATCAGCATCGCATCATTAGCCGGTCCGGCAAGTCCCCAAGAAATGCTATTAACAATCATCATCATGAAGGTAAGTCCTGCCGATTCAAAAAAAGGTGAATTACTGACCATCATAACGGCAAATGCTGCAAAACGAGCGCATTCTGCATAAAACATTACTTTTTTTCGACCGAATTGATCCGATAAATAACCACCAATGAACGAATTTGTGATACCAATAAAAATGTTAATGAGCAACAATAAACCCGTCGTTTTTGCACCAAAATGCTGTGCTAAATATATGGTCATAAAAGGAAAAATCATCCCGCCTACAAACCGGCTGGTAAATGTTTCAATGATTCTTATTTTAATATTTTTGTGGAAGTCACGGAATCGCAAATTATGCCTCTTTTCTCTTAGATGCATGGTTTGTATTGATCATACTGTTCATTTTTAGAAAATGTGCATCAGGTCAACCAGTATACCATTACTTGATATTTTTTGTAACAAAAACTCAATGGTTTGCTAAATTTTTATGATAGAATCAATTTATGCATCTTTTGTCCAAACATCAAGAACGGAAGTGATTTTTTTTGGAAACAATGAACCGCAAGTACCTATATATTATTCTTTTCTTTGCCGCTTTCTCGCTTTCTACATCAGCTATTTTCGTAAAATTATCTGACGCCCCGTCGACGATTATTGCCGGTTATCGCATGCTTATCTCAACAGTCGTACTTTTGCCCTTTCTCCTATTCAATAAATCAAATCGCTCAGCATTACGAAAACTGTCCAAAAAGCAATGGTCTCTCGGCATGCTTTCCGGATTCTTTCTTGCTGCTCACTATGCCCTGTGGTTTGAATCGCTCAGATTCACTTCTGTCGCAAGCTCAACTGTGCTTGTCACCCTGCAGCCTTTGTTCGCTTTTATCGGAGGCTATTTTCTTTTCGGGAAAAAACTAACTCGCCAATCACTATTTGGTGGGCTTCTAGCGATCACAGGCAGTGTAATCATTGGTTGGCAAGACTTTCAGATAAGCGGTGTCGCTCTTTTCGGTGACTTACTCGCATTTATTGCCGCCGGATTGATTACCGGATACTTTTTTCTCGGCCAAGAACTTCGCAAAAAAACTGTCCCTGCTTCCCTATGCGATTATTGGCTATGGCAGCAGTGCACTCTTTCTCTTCACTTATTCCGTGATCAGTGGATTCTCGTTTACTGACTATTCTGCAAACAATTGGTTATGGTTTGTATGTCTCGCTCTCATTTCAACTATTCTCGGACAGACAATTTTCAATTGGCTGCTGAGATGGCTCAGCACATCTACAATATCTATGAGTATCGTTGGCGAACCGGTTGGAACCTGTATCCTTGCTTACTTCTTCTTAAGGCAAAGCGTCACCTTGCAGCAAGCCATTGGCATCACCACCATACTTGCAGGTATCGCGATCTTTCTAATGAAAAAGAAGCAGACATAAATTTAATAAATGCTATATTTATCTAACTACTGTCACTTTATAAACTGCCCGTATTGCTGAAAATTCCTCGTTTAATCCCTTTTCCGATTAACTTTTTCAAAGCTTAAAAATCAATCATCATGAGCAATCTGATTGACCTGAGTTCCTCGTAATGCCCATACTGAATTAAAACGAATATCTATTATCTGCAATCCTAAAAGGACGGAATCCAAAACGATGCTTGCCAAAAAATCATTTTTATCACGTAGAAAAGGGTTCTTACGCTACTTGCCGGCTATGCTCTTGGCGGTACTGCTGAAGCCATTATTCTTCATTTACTTTAAAAAGAAAAAAATCGTGTTGATTGGCGGACATTGTGGTGAAAAATACGCGGATAACGCAGCCGCATTACATCGCTTTCTAATCAAAAATCACCCGGAGTACACGGTTTACTTTGGTTTGACTGATCGTAATGATACGCTTATGCGTACCATCGGAGGACCGACTTATCAGTTGGGTTCTGTATGGAATTATCTTCTTTATGGCTATGCCGTCATCTGCTATTATTCGCATTCACTTGAGTCTGATGTAGCTCCGGAGATTGATTTCACTCCTTTCGCCCGTACAAAATTGATTAAAGTGTATTTAGGGCATGGAATCGATGGTCTAAAACGTAACCTGTTTATTTTCGATACCCGACACAGTAATTATTTTGTCTGCTCCTCAAAGCAGGAAAAACTGATCAAGAAAAATGAATGGGGAATTCCGGAAAATAAGTTAATCGTCACAGGACTGCCGAGATACGATGAACTGTATCTCAAACATGATCAACCATCGACACTGACTATTCTTTACATGCCGACGTGGAGAGAATGGTTGAATGCCGATCAAAGCTTTTTCTTCAGCGATTTCTATAAACATGTGTCTGCATTGCTAAATAACCAACTGTTAGAACAAACGCTGCTGCACTACGGCTATCACTTAAAAGTTATGCTGCATCCTTTCCTCCATTCTGTATTTAAAAAGTTTATGGAGCAAAATCATCGTCTTCATTCCGTGTATTTTTGCAATCCTGATGAAGAGATTCAGAAATTGATACTCAGAAGTGATGTGCTGATCACTGATTATTCCAGTGTCTCATGGGACTTCTACTACTTGGACAAGCCTGTGCTCTTCTATCAATTCGATCAGTCCGAGTATTTGGAAAAACGGGGATCCTACTTGGAGTTTTCAAAGGATCTGTTTGGCAGTGTCACGTATAACGCTGACGATACAGTAAAAATGCTGGGTGAAATTCTCTCACTCAGCAAACACTCAGATTATTATCAAAACAAGATCAATCAGAAAAACCATTTTGATTTTTATGATACAAACAATTGCCAACGTGTCGTTCAGCAAACCTTGCCAAATCTTAGAACATAAGAAAGGAACAGCGATTTTTCACCGATCGAGTTTACCCTTTGAAAATTTGGATCAAGTGCTTTTTAAGCTGGTTCGCATAGACTGATGCGTTGGGATTCTTTATAACATCATGAAAAGATATACTCGGCAGTTTCGTTAAACCGACAAAATTTTGAGTATCGTGAAACGCAGAGAGCGCATCATCGACAGATCGGCCGTTAAAAAAAGAGTCGGCATTGCCGAACACTTCCTTCGGAGCATTCCAGGTGGTTGACACAATATAGCATTTCCCGTTGAACAAACCACCTCTGCCATATTCAGGTGCGCTTGAATAAAACATACCATAGCTATAGACATCTTCAATGTACCTTTTAAGTACAGCAGGAGCAGCAAACCAATAAATCGGAAATTGAAAAAGAATAAAGTCGGCCTTCTTCCATTTATTCTCTTCTTCGTTTACATCATATCCGTCCGCAACAGTAGTTGCCAGTATAGTGAATCCCTTATCCTTCAAATAACCGGCAGCAGTGTCTGAAAGAAACGTGTTTAAGTCACCTTTTGCAACATCATTGTAACGAGTGTCCATACCATTAATAATGAGCACAGTCTGATTTGACAAGATATGTTCCCCCTAACCGTGTCGTTGTAACCATTTTATTATCTCTCTATTGACTAATTCAGTAAAGCGCTATCATCTCTTAAAAAGGATGTTATGCAGAACATAAGCAAAATGAAACAGAGACCGCCTCATCAAAAAGATAGATTGATGAGACAGTCTCTTCAGATTCAAGATTAATAGATAATTACCGGCTCGTTTTGTTCGAGATTATCATAGACGGTTTTCATTACGGACGGAGGTGTATTGACACAGCCGCCTGATCCCTGTGTTAAGTATGCATCCTTTTTCCAGTTTCTTCTCCAGCTGGCATCATGAAAGCCACAACCGCTGAGTGTAAACGGTGCCCAATAGTCAACTTTTACCGAATAATGTGCGTTGCCGGCTTCGCTTCCTTCCAAAGTAGAAGGAGATTCTTTGTACATGACGTACCAAAGACCCTTTGGTGTATCTTCATTTGTATCATGTCGACCGGTCACTACATCTGTAGTAATGACGAGTTTGCCATTTTTATAGATCCATATTTTTTGTTCGGCAATAGATACTTCTGCATAGCTTGTTCCAATTCCGTTATTCGTCGTGTTATGGTAACCGATGCCGTAGGTGCTGTACCCAACACCATAGACATTGTAGGCTTTCAGTGACGTTGTTCCATTTTCAAACGCCTTCTGAATCCGGTCGGTTTCTTTACTTACGTTCAGCGCCCATCCATAGGATTGGCCCTGAACAGAGATAATTTTGCCTGTATGCGTCTTAAATTGAAATTTCTTATTTAAGGTCGATTGATTATTATTGATTTCTTCGATCTTATTTTTCAGCTCACTTGGATCAATCGTCACTTTCATCTTTGATGTTGCTTTTGCATTTTTGATCAACTCACTTGCATTTAAAGCGTAGACTTTATTTTGAACCGAATAATTTACACTCTGATTCATGAGCGACTTAAGTACTTTAGTTTCATCTTTAACTATTTTGCTATCTTCCTTAATTGGGTGCAGACGCGATAACGTTAGATGGATTTCACTGTTATACTCCTGTTTGTCATAATCGCTCATGATTTTTTCTATATCATATTGCTCGCCGGCTTCACTTTTAGATACCTTTAGATCACCATCTTCTATGTAAGCATAGGCGTCTTTAGGTGCTTTCAATTTTTTATTTAATTGTTTTAGCCGGTCTTCCACTTGTTTCTTCAGTGTGCTTGATCGATAATCGTCTTTTTCTGCTGGATTTAGTGCATAATTATTTGTCTTGAATGATGGTACCCATGTCTGTTGCTTTTTAAAAACTCGATTTACGGCTGATAAATCTTGTTTCGTAAATTTAGCTACTGTGTTCTTACCGTTGATGATCTTCTCATCTCCAATAAAGACATCATTTTTTAGGGTTTGCGAAGCCAATTTACTCACTACCTGTTCGGGCTTCAGATGTCCGACTTTGACACCATTTATCGTTACATTCGCATTAAAATGTGTCGCCTGATAGTAACCCATAATTCCAAAAACTAATGCCGCGATAATCACGACACTGCTACTTATAATAATGACATTACGCTTCAGAATGATCGCTCACCTCAAAAAGTATCAATTTAACAATTAACGTTCCATGTTATGTTTTGGTTTCACAAGATATTCGTTATCTATAAGATATATGAGTGGAAGCAATTTAACAAGAATTTATTAATAGAGAAGTTTCAGATAAACAAATGATATTTCAGCATCCATTGGAAAATATGGCCTTTTTGCACGACTTTTTCTTTCCAATTATGGCATAATAAGACAGTGATCTAGAAAATAAAAGAGGCGAATCGATAATGAAATGCAAAGTCAATCGAAATGCAGCAAAAGTAATGAAAACAATGCTTGAGAATGAGGATGCGCAAGGACAAATGCTGCGTGTGATCGTGACAGAGAATCATGGAGATCATGCCCATTATGCATTGACTTATGGGGTACCGACTGAACACGATGAAATTGTTTCTACAGACAAAGGAATCGACGTCCTATTAGATAAACGTGAGGCGCTCCTTGATGGCGTTTGGATTCAATTTTTTTATGTCCCTGAACCAGGATTTGAAATCATTAATCCATCAAAAGGAGATCACAACCATTTCTAATGAGACCGCAAGCACATGATACATGCGATTGTAACCAATGCGGGAACTGATAAGAACTTTTTCCTCATTGAATCAATCCTTATACATGAAAATTTTTCGCAATCTCCTGTAGTACGTTCTTACCTTCAAACAAAATGAGTGCCGATAGAGACAGTACACTTAGCGAAATACAAATAACGGATGGAATGATAAATCCGACTTGCCCCGTGAAGTAGAGGATAAGCGGTACAATTCCAAATACAATGTCGATGATAAAATAGACGATGTAATCCTCAGCCGGCATTTTCGTGACCTTAGCAATAATTGCAAGTGAAATCATTGCAACGCTGCAGGCAATAGGTATCACATAATTCAGCGACCATCCTCGCCAACTGGTAAACCAGTCCCATCCGAGGCTTAAGGCTGATAGAATAAAGACCTGAGCAGTGATGTTATTTGGGATATTGTCTTTTTTTTGCAGTGCATAAATCAAGCTGATCCAGAAACATCCGATTCCCACGGCGACAAACAGCGACCAAAAACCGCTATCAGGAAGAATAAGGTTGACAGCAACACATAGGACGCCAATCATAATAGTCACGAAAATCAGCAGTTTAAAAAACAGTTCGTACTGTCTGTAAATGGTGGGAACGAAAGGATAAAGCTCTTCTTCATCAGTTCCTGACAGCCTGCTTTGACACAAAGGACAATTTGCGTCTTTTCCACGAATGCTTACTTTGCATTTTCCGCAATATTTCATGTCTTAGCTTTCCCCTTCCTTCATATTACCCGTGGGACTCGTTGTGATTTCAACTTCAGCGCCCATACTCGTTAAGGTTCGAAAAAATCGTCTCTGAATCTCCGAACTGACAAAAGGTGATGAAAAACTGATACTCAAGCGATCTTGAAAAGAGCACATGCAGACTTGAAGTTGATTGCTCCCGTAACAAATGTCAAAGGATCGGATAAAGGCCTCCAACTCCTTTGGCATAGAAACAATGCCAAGATTTGAAAAACCGGCCGTCTTCCTGCGTGCCGCGTAGTGATAAGCCACTTTTAATGCAGGATCCTTCACGATAAGTGGTGTGATACGAGCAAAAATATTATGTTCCACCGCCGAATACGTTTCAATCACCTGAGAAAGCTTCTCTTTGGATAACCCAACACGCAAGTCATCACTGATCTTCTTCACAACATCCTCAAATGTCCCGTCATGGTGCCAGTAATCGTATCCGATTAACAGGACACTGAAAAAATTCCGTGCTGAAGCGGAAGGGAAATGGCTGCGCAGATTAACAGGAATATCAAGAACAATCGGCCTTTTCTTTGCCCGTTCGGGAACCGTTTCACTAATGGCATTCATCAGGCAAGCAGCTAGAAAAACAGTAAGTGTCGTGTGATGACGATGTGCCGCATCAAGCAATGGCTGAATTTTGATCAAGCCAGTCATGATTTTCAACCGATCCTCAGGGTATTTGTGACCGCGCAGACGACAAGCAAATACTCGTCTTGTCTGTTTCTTTCTTGAAGAACCCCGATAGTATTTGCGAAAACTATCGTCACTCATCTGCGTTGCTGAGGCATCGAAGTCTAGGCTCGGTTCATCTATTTGATGGTATTGAGACAAATACTTGGTAATCAGCGTCCGAAGAAAGTGCATCGCTCCCGTTCCATCCGAGAGCACATGGTAAACCTCCAAATTGATTCGATTTTTAAAGTAGCTCACATCAAAAAGCAGATTTTTGCTGTTTTTTCTGTACAGTGCCGCACATGGTTGCGTATTTTCCTCATGAACAACCGGCTTTCTATTCGTATTTTCAAGATAATACCAAAAGAAGCCGCGTTTCAATACCGACTGATAAACACGAAAAATTTGTATGGTTTCATCGAGCGCACTCTGCAAGCTCACCGGATCAATTTGTTCGTATAATTCGCAGGAGATTCGGAAAACCTGCGTGTCCGCTTTTTGTGCGGCGGCAGGAAAAATAAGTGCCGCATTATCCAGACTGCTCCAATTATGGTCCGTATTCATTCACTCCTTAAGAAATACATTGATCAGTTGATAACACTGTTCCACTTGAGCGGTTTGCAGTGAAAAAGAAAAAAAACCATGCAGAGCGTCTTTTATTCGATAAACAGCAACATCATTGCCAAACTCTTTTAATTTCTCTGCATAAGCTTCTCCTTCGTCCCGAAGCGGATCCAGTTCAGCAGTAATTATTAATGTCTTAGGCTGACCTTTCAGGTGATCAGATAACAGCGGTGCGAAATACGGACTGTTCCGATCCTCCTTATTTTGAACATACAGATCTTGATAATCCTGTATCTTCTTGGATGTCAACAAATAATCTGTACCGTTTTCGGTGATCGAAGGAAATGGAGAAACCTCGCTATGATCATTATAGGTAGACGGATAAAGCAATATTTGCTTCTCAACCTGAAACTCCTCTCGATCGGCCGCCATGAGACTGACCGCCGCAGCGAGCGACGCGCCGGCACTGTCACCCATCAGTACGACCTTTTCACCAGATGCTTCGAGCGGCTTGTCGTATAAAAAAAGTTCTCGGGCAGCCTGGTAGCAATCCTCAACAGCGTAAGGAAAAGGGTACTCAGGCGCGCGCCGATAATCCACCGAGAGCACCCGACGACCCGTCCTATCAGCAATATGAGCACAAATTTTAGTATAGCTGTCTATCGTTCCGCTCACCCATCCGCCGCCATGAAAAAAAAGGATCATTTCTTCTGTCTGGAGTACTTTAGGTGCAAAGAGTCGAACCGGTAAATCATAGCCATCAATCGTTATTTTATGATCCCACATTTTAAATCGCGGGTTAAACGATAAATGCAGGAGATTATTAATCATCCGGTCAACCCGGTAATATTTTTTAACATTTAACTCCATACGAGAGATCACCTTCAGCATCGCTCGTATCATTGGATTGATTGCGATCCGAATCAGCACCTTTCAAATGCACAGATATAGTTATTGTATCATCCTGCTCATTCGTTTGACAGAAGGTCATTTAATATGCACTTTGTTAGACTTGGAAAAATGAGGATGTTAAACTTAATGTGATGAAGGAGGAGAACTATTCAATGACAACCATTCCACAAAGAACACTTAACGATGGATTAGTATTGCCCGCTGTTGGTTTCGGTACATACCAACTCAACGGCGCATCAGGCATTAATTCCATATTAAGCGCAATTGACACAGGTTACCGTTTACTTGATTCAGCATTTAATTATGAAAATGAAGGTGCGCTTGGTGAAGCTGTACGCCGCAGCTCCGTATCACGTGAAGAATTGATCATTACCTCCAAATTACCCGGACGTCATCATAAATATGATGAAGCAATAACGACAATCCAAGAATCTCTCTTTCGTGCAGGGCTGGACTACTACGATCTGTATCTGGTCCACTGGCCGAATCCAAGCAAGGACTTGTATGTGGAAGCATGGCAGGCATTAATTGATGCACAGAAATGGGGCTTGATCCGCTCAATCGGTGTCTGCAACTTCTTGCCTGAGCACTTGGATCGACTCATTAAAGAAACGGGTGTCACCCCAAGCGTCAACCAGGTCGAACTGCACCCTTATTTTTCACAGGAAAAGCAGAGAGCCTATGACAAGGAACACGGAATTGTAACTGAATCCTGGAGTCCATTGGGGCGGGCAAATAAGTTGCTTCAAGATCCAAGCATTAAAGCAATTGCGGATACACACGAAAAATCCGTGCCACAAATTATTCTGCGCTGGCATTTACAACTCGATGCGTTGCCGTTGCCAAAATCGTCTTCACCAAAACGCCAATTGGAAAATCTTTCTTTATTTGATTTCTCACTCAGCGATGAAGAGATGCAAACCATCGGCAGACTAAGTCATCCGGATGGACGAACCTTTGATCAAGATCCCGCTCGCTATGAAGAATTTTAATGAATTTCAAAAGAACGACTGAATGGGCTTTATGCTCGTCAGTCGTTTTTTTATAAAGAGTTAGAGGAATAGTGTAAGTGCGACGGCGACTTCGCCAGAGGTTTGGCAAAGCCAAGTTTTCTAATATTAACTGAATATCTCGTCACCGTTCTTAAATCCAAGGCCAGGATGGTGATCAAAACGCACAACGCCAACTGAAGCCCTTCCCCTTACTGCTGCAGCAACCCTGCCAACGCCTTCATTGCCAAATCCACCGCAAAGTTCGATTGCCTCTACTCCTATATCTGCTAATTCAACCGCCGCTTTTACCGCTTCATCATACGATTTTACTCCGACAACGTTCAGTTTGATCACCGGCGTGTCAATCAGTGCTTTCGCTTGTGCTGTATCAATTTTTGGTCCGATAAAAAGAAAAGCTGCTTTTACTTCTGCCATTTCTCTCATCCTCTCAAAATATTAATTTCCCTATTTAGCATAGCATTAATGTATACGTTTACAATGTGATCTAATTCATAATTTTTATCTTAATTAGGTCACTCAGTTACCATGACATTGTTCAACTATTTGCCACATAATTTCTGTTTATGGAAAAGGTAATTGTCAGATGGTGTCGAATATTTTACATAGTAAACTATCTTTTTTGAAATCAAATAAATATTATGGAGGTGTTCCCATCCTTAGCATTCATATTCCAAATTAGTGAAGGAGTTGATACAACGTTCAGATTCTCACTTTGCGAATACCATCATTTCTTTCTTCTTTGCTTCTGCTTTTCACCCAACCACTTTTGCAACGCTCTCACTTGAAAAAAATTCCACTTTTAAAGTCCAAAAATAGGTAACTGTTGCTGCTGCATCAAGCACATCTGTAAAACAATTTCAACGTTCCAATGAGCTTCCATAGAGATTTTCATATACACTCCACTTTACATCCCACTATAAAGGAGTTCTTCGCATGCTAAAAATTTTCCGTAAATTCATTTTTATGTCACAACGCGGATTCACACTAATTGAAATGATGATCGTATTGTTTATCATATCCATCTTGCTTTTAATTGCGGTTCCGAATATGACCAAATCAAATGATGTTGTGATGAATAAAAGTACTGATGCAACGGTTAAGCTTGTTCAAAGCCAAATCGCCGCCTATCAAATGGACCATGATGGAGCTCTGCCTGAAAGTCTTGATGACCTCATGCCCGACTACGTCAACAGTATCAAGTCCTCAGATGGTACACCACTGAATTATGATGCGTCGACCGGTGAAGTCAGTGTACCATAAAGCATCCTTGACACAAGATTTTGGATACACGCTGATTGAGGTATTGATTGTCCTATCAATTGCCTGCATCATTACCCCTATATCTTTTCTTGCTTTTTCCCATCTATCTGATGAAGTCACGCTCAAACATTTTATGAGTGAACTTGACGAAAAAATTCATGATACACAGATTGCCGCAATAAGTGAATCTGACGTCCCTCGGATTGTCTTTAATAACCCTGAACATTTTTATTATGTTTCGTTTAAGAACCGAATCGAACGCATACAAATGAACCCTCGAATTACGATCTACAGCGGCTATCAAGAGAATTCGATCATGATTAATCAGTTGGGGCATTTTACAAATATAAAGACATTCACTATAACATTGGGAAGCATTCGTTATCGACTCGTATTGCTTCTTGGTCAGGGAAGATATTACTATGAAAAGACAATGTAATGAACGTGGACTTTTTCTCCCCGA
This sequence comes from Sporolactobacillus sp. PKPK-6, assembly GCF_056678885.1. Lineage (NCBI taxonomy): Bacteria > Bacillati > Bacillota > Bacilli > Caryophanales > Sporolactobacillaceae > Sporolactobacillus > Sporolactobacillus sp. PKPK-6. Next base: position 134,833 of record NZ_JBWXPA010000002.1, read on the forward strand.
AGCGATGACCGCACTCGCCATTTTCACTATACTGATCCTTACTGCCGTTCCTTTATTAGTACGCGTAGATCAAGAACGGCAGCTCATCAAACAGAGCCATGAAGCGATCAGTTTGCTAAGCTATCACTTAATGTCGTGGAAATCGAATGGAGCGCTGTCTGCTGAACCGGAAACCTCACTAGATTTCCACATTGAGTGGATCGAACAAAACGAACACTCAGCATATTTGAGCATCAGTTGGGATTACGAAGGACGCAAGCATAAGATCACTGGGGAAGCCAAACGATGAAGAATCAAGCGGGATATACTTTGCTGTCTATGATGCTGGCCCTCTCTATTTTCCTAATTATTATTAGCCTTGCAATTGGTGTGACTCAATTTATGAATCAGCGATTTCAACTACGACTGGATACACAAAAGGAAACACGCATATTTTTCATGCAAACGGCAACAGAATTACATTTCTCTCAACACGTATCTTGTTCAACTGATCATCAGACGCTGACTATGAAAAAAGGTACAGACCGTGTAAGTTACACATCTTTGTCAAACGGACGTATCATCCGTCAGGTGAACGGCGCGGGTTATGAAATTGTTCTTCAGCAGGTCAAACATGCAGCGTTTCATTCTGACGGTGAATTTGTTTCAATTCGCGTAACAGATAAAGCAAACCGAAATTATTATTGGGATGATCGACTCTATGTCAAGGATGATGCCGGTGATTAAAGGACGTCAAAGTGATCAGAACGGATTTGTTTTACCATTAACGATGGTCTTGTCGCTCATACTGCTCGCTTTTGTATTCCATGCACTGCTGGTGCTGACAAGCGATCGGAAATTTTATCAGCATTCATATGCTCAATTTCAGCTTCAACAAATACGTGAATGCGCGCTTATTGATTTTGAACACGAACTAGAGCAGCGATCGTTATCCGGACAAGGAACACTCATTTATCGCAACGGCACTGTCGCGTTTAATGTTACAGAAAATGAAGAAACAGTGATCATTAAATTTAAAGTTATTACTGACGATCGTAAAGAGATCGATCAAATCACTTATTCCAAAAAAAGTGGAAAACCAATCAAGTGGTCGGAACAATTAAACCAATGAACTCCTGTCTTCGAACGTCAAAAAGTAATTATGCTTGTCGATCATGAATCATCCGTTCTCTTTTTGGGCAAAATGAAACTAAAAAAGAGAAGGGGCAAGTGCTCATGAAATCCGAAGATTATGTTCGTTTTTTAACCGAGCAGTTTGTTCGCTATATGGAAACGCCTCGTGAAGAAAGAGAGAAGGCGCGCATGGAACATAAGGCGAAACGCCCGCCATTACGCAACCAGCTTTTCGGACAAATTCCCAATGCGATTGAGAGTTACACGGAGCAGATCAGCGAACACTTAAAAAAAAGAAAAAAATGACCCGGATACGTTTTGTTCGTATGCCGGGCATTTTCCGTTCTATTTAGTCACTTGGCTTGCTCATCGTGAATACGCGGTACGTAAGCACATCTTTAAATTTCTGCATCATTTGCATATGTTCAAGCCAAACTTCAATTGCTCCTTCATCAATGATGCTTGTCAAATTATAGGTTGGAAGTACGTCCCCTGAATGTGTTTTAATTTCATTGGCATGAAAGGATTTCAGGTTAATGAATCCTGCACTCTTCCAAATAGACAGCCACTCGTTTTCAGTCCGAACATCGCTCACACCGTATACAGATTCGATCAACCGTTTATCTTGCTCATTAGGCTGCTTCTCGACAGTCATTTCTATTGCAGCAAGCTGACCCTCAGGCTTCAATACTCGATAATATTCAGGCACTGAAAGCGATACATCGGTAAATGCTGTTACGGATTCTGACAATAAATAATCAAAATAGTTGGATTCAAACGGCAGTTGTTCAGCAGAGGCTAGAACAATTTTTGGAGCGGAAGTACTCACTGCCGCACGAGCCTTTGCGCGTTTCACCATACCCGGATGCAGATCAATACCTGTTACATCAGCATGCAATTTCTCGGCGATGAATACCGTGGTCGCACCGGTACCGCATCCTACATCAAGCAGGCTGCTATTCTTCCTTATTGACAGCTGCTCAATAATCGCTTCGGTCAGGCCATGACCTCCTGGATGTGCATTATCGACAGCCAATTTCGCAAGGAAATCAATATATCGATGGTTTGGCACACTACATACCTCCTTCGCTGCTTCTCATACTGCCTATCTTATGAAAAGCAATGGTTAGGTGCGCCTGCACTATGAAAGAAAAACAACGGCCCAGCCAATTATTATGGCTGAGTCGCTGTTTTTTGTATGTTTATATTTATGTCAAAAATGGATTGTTCTCCGCTTCGTCTTCGATTGTTGTCGATGGTCCGTGACCAGGACAGACTACAATTTCATCAGGAAGCGTCATGAGTTGCGTTCGGAGGCTCGTCAGTAGTTGGTCATAATCTCCGCCATATTGATCTGTGCGCCCAATACTTCCTTTAAAAAGTGCATCACCGCAAAAAACAACTTGATCTTTTTCAAAATAAAAAGATACGCCACCAGGGGAATGGCCCGGAGTATGCAGAACGGTGAATGAGAACGGACCAATGATTATTTTTTGATGATCCGTCAGCAAATGATCCGCCTTACGTGCCGTAATTGAACCAGTCACAGGAAAATAAGCGGATCCATTCTTTTTCGGATCTTGCAGCCAATCCGCTTCATTCTCATGAAGGGAGACAGAGAGGTTCCAATGATCCCGTACATCATCCAGCGCGCCAATATGATCAAAATGTGCATGCGTCAGTAGAATGGCAATAGGATGCAACTGTTCTCGTCCAATGATGGACTTAATCTTCTCAAATTCTCCTCCAGGATCTATGATCAAACATTCTCTTGTTGTCTGATCAAACACCAAATAACAATTTGCTTGAATCGGACCAACGGGACATACAATCCATTTCATAGAAACCGACCTTTCTATTCAGTAACGCAGATCATTTAATTTAGTTTATGGCATTCTGCTTGATTTTCTGAATGCAGAGCCAAGCTGCACCGATGACACCTGCATCATTGCCTAATTTGGCAAGGTTGATCGTGCATGCGTCAAACACTCGCGGCAATGAAAAGCGCTTAAAATAATTAGTCAGCGGATCAATAAGTGTATCCCCTGCATGTGACACCCCGCCACCAATAACAATTTTTTCCGGATTGATGGTCACAGCAATTGATCCAAGGGCAAATCCGAGATAATAAGCTGCTTTTTCGGCGACCGTTGAGGAGAGAGGATCCTTCTTTGCAGCACAGTTAAAAACATCTTCAGCAGTAATGTCTCCTTTACTTTCAAAAATATCGCGAAGAATACTCACTGAGTCATTATAGTCAAGAGCGTCTAAAGCCAGTCTTCGAATGCCAGTCGCTGAAGATACTGTTTCAAGACAGCCTGTTTTCCCGCAGTTGCATGATGCGCCATCAGTTGGCATAACCGTGATATGTCCGATTTCACCCGCCATGCCGCTCACACCGTGCAGAATCTCACCATCACAGATAATGCCCCCGCCAACGCCTGTACCCAGTGTCACACAAATCAGGTTTTTAGCGCCTTGTCCGGCGCCGAGCCACATTTCTCCAAGTGCTGCCATGTTTGCGTCGTTATCAATCACAACCGGCAGTCCTATTGACTGCTCCAGCTCTTCTTTAAGCGGATAATCCTTCCAGCCTATATTAACAGCTTGATAAATAAAACCAGTGTCCATATTGATAAAGCCTGGAGCACCAATTCCAACGCCTCTAACTGTTGAACGTTCTAAATTAAATTGCTGCATTTTTTTAAGAACGCTTTCACTAATGTCGGAAGCAATGTGTCTCCCATTATCAATCGTATTCGTAGCGATTGCCCATTTGTCGATCATTTTCCCATGATCATCAATCAGAGCCATTTTTATTGTTGTACCGCCTAAATCCACACCAATATTAATCATATAAACGCACCGCCTATCAGAATAAATTCATCTTTTCATTTTCTCGCAAAAATCGATGTTTGCCAATATGTAACTTGTTAAGATTTATAGAAAAATAGTACTTGCTGAATCCAATCAACGAAATCAGTCCTGTCTTGGTCATGAAACGGACAAGTTTTGAATAGAGTAGACTATAGGTCTTGTCCGGAGGTTGTCTGATTATGCGCCCTAAAAAAGTACAAATCCTTACCCTGCTTATCACGGCAGCTGCTGTATTTTCATTGCTTGTTTTTCCATTTCTGCTTCTAGATCGTCCAACCATTACTTATTTCCCTGATAATCCGCGCATCAGCTTTGTAACAGCAGCGACGCATCTGGAATTTATTCCCGAGAATCAGCTTTTACGTATGCGAACTGCATCTGAAACGAAAGAACGCAACGATCTAATGCAGGATTTTTCTTTATTGTATCGTAATAATCAATTGGTTGCCATCGTAAACCGCTGGCAAAAAAATGTGCGGCAATTGTCTTCTTCCAAAGAATTGGACATGCTGCCGGGATTTTATGTTGGACTAACTGTTCACCAAGCCGAACAGCACATTGATCAATCGATTTTCGGTAAGGAACAGCTCTCCCAAGATTATCTCATGGCCATTAAAACAAATGGATCATTCCATCTTTATCGCGAACCGAGAACGCCGGAGGAAGCGAATCGACTTAGTAAGTATACACGTGAACTTGGCGTAAGTAGAGAGCAAATGCTTCGTCGTGCGGCCGCACAGTATGGCTTTCAAGTATCCGATTATCGAGTTATCCCTTTGGACGCATTAACCGGCGATTCGCTCACACATATTTTCCCTTTTGGAAAGGAAAAAGCTGAACGAATCACCGGTCAATTATGGGAAGGCCTTTATAAAAATTATGTACGCGGCATTCAACTTACTCAAACGCAGGCTGAATCCCCGCTCGGGAGTACGATGCCGCTTTTATTAGTTGCGCAAGATCATATGCTGATTATATTTGAAACAGCAAATCAGCAAATCGTTCTACTGAAACAAAATTTTTCTTGATCTCATCATTCAGATTCGTGCTGTTTCTGAATATGCTTAAAGAAAAGAAGATGTCCGGCAGCCAACAGGGCGAACTCAAACAAAATTTGCCTTCGCTTCATAAGAAATAAGGCTGTGAATGCCCATAGAATAGTCTCGATGATCACATTTCTTTTTGCCACACTAAGCACCCCGCTCTCAACTTACTCTGCTTAGTGTGGCTTATGAGCTTGGCTTTCATTCCGTTTCTTTGCTCGTATCATAAATATTCTTCTCGGTGATCATCCAATCCACACGCTGATCATGTGGTTCAATCGGTATGTCACCAATCATTTGACTTTCAAGTAATAAGGATACCGTGACCCCCTCATAGTCAGAGAGAAGCCGATCATAATAACCTCCGCCATAGCCGATTCGATACCCTTGATGATTAAACACAATCCCAGGCACAATAAGTAAATCAAGTGAGTCCTGAGTAATTGCCTCTGTTTTTGATGTATTCGGTTCCATTAAACCGAAAAAACCGGATTCCAGCTGGCTGAAGGTTTGCAATTCATAAAACGACAAAGTGCGGTTGTTCGGATTACACTTTGGGACAGCTACACGTTTTGCTTCAGTCCAGGCCTTTGTGATAATTGCCATCGTTTCTATTTCTCGGCCAATCGATAAGGTTACCCCAATCGTCCCTGCTCCATGCCACAACGATGTTGCAAACAAACGATTTCTGATCTGCTTACATTTTTCCGTAAATACATATTCATCTATTCTATCCATCTCATGGAGTATTCGGTTGCGTACTGCTTTTTTTTGTTTGTTCATTCTGTCCTCCATAGTTGAGATCTGATGAATTTAGAGCGATTGTTCAAAGACTGCGTTTCTCAAGTACAATGGGACAATTCAAGTCGTCCATACAAAAAGCCGCAAAAAACCCATAAGAGGTCCTTCACGGCTCTTTATTCAATCCATCTTACTTTGTTTCGCGATAAGTCACATATCTTCTCAGTTTTGGGCTGTACTTTTTCAGCTCAAGACGTTCTGGGTTCTTTTGTTTGTTCTTCGACGTGATGTAATCGCGATCACCGGTTTCGGTATTTTCCAAAATAACCTTAACTCGCATATTTATCCCTCCATTGCACTAAAAATCATCGTGTACAAAAACATACACTTTATCTTAACAAAAAATATCGAATGCTTCAACCTTTTATAAACGCATGTTCCCTTTTATTTTTAAATTGTTTATAGCCGTTCTTCTCAGTTTCCCCCAATTTTTACTATTTATTTTACAATCTTCTTTCTTTTTCGCCATAATTCTTCCGTAACCATAGGAGATGTGTTATAAATAACTATGGTGATTGTCATGTGATCGTTACATCGCATGAACCTCAGACAATGGTGAGGGGGGTAATGAATTGGGGTTTGTCATCTTGATACTCATGATTGTTGGGTTGACCGCACTTGCTGTTTCTTACTATAAGCAGGACAGTATTAAACAGGTAGAAGGTCAGCTTGAAGAAAATTCCATAACAATGATGCAAGAACTGTACAAGGTAAAGAAAAAAATTCGTGTGCTCGAAGAGGAAATCATGCTCGGGGACCAAGATCATTCTAAAGGGTGAACGCATTGACAAAAAATGAAATACGCGGTTTTGCCGCCGGCATCTTGCTGACATGCGCCGTTTTTGCTTTCTTCTATTACCTGATTTTCAATCAGGGAGAGCAGAAACCGGTAAAGGACGTAGCAAAGCAAACGCCGTTGACAGAAGCAACCGTAACTCAATATCTTGCCAGCCATCACCGTAAAGCGATTGATCTTGATGCCTACAATCAATGGCTGAGTGATACCCAGAAAGCTACGGAGCAAGCAAGCAAAGAAAAACCGAAGACGGACAGTGACAGCAGCAAGAAAAGCAGCGATAACTCTTCATCAAAGGCTAAGAAAACAACGTATAAGCTTCAAATTAAAAGTGGCATGACTCCTGGAGATATTTCAAGTGAGCTCGTTCGTGCGAAGATTCTTAAGTCGAATCAAAAACAGAATTTTGACTCCTATCTCCATAAAAATAAGCTTGAAAAATATGTACAGCTTGGCTCTTTCAGCGTTTCAAGCGATATGTCCATACAAAAGCTCGCTCAAGTAATTACGAAGAACCATAGCAATTAATTGAATAGACATTGCAAGGCAGGTTGATCAATAAATGATCAACCTGCCTTTTTGCGTACATATAGGAAGTGTCACAATTTCAAAAGTTGTACCAGAACATCACAACAGTTAACCAAAACAAATAAGAAGAACCGGGCAAAAAGCGCCCGGTCCTTAAATCATGCCGGATTTTGACTACGCTCCGGTTGCTCGCATCAACTGAACGCGACCGCGGGCAGTCCGGGAGCCTCCTCAAGCAAACTAATATCTGCGGGGTCTCCCCTGGCCTGCGATCAACAGAGCCGCTCCGCAGGAGTCTCGCACCTGCGCGTTTGGCTCACAACCTTTGGCTTTGGCGAAAATCATATACTTTCTTTCCTTGTAAAAAGAAACCGCTTTGCTGTTACTGCAGCGAAGCGGTCCTTCTATTTTTATTTACTTGTGTAATGATAATACTTGTCATATTCCTTATACATCTCAAGAGCAATTTCCTGGTTTTGATGACCTGTTCGTACCTTTGGCACAACAACCGAAATTGCGACTTGCGGATCATCATACGGTGCGTACGAAACTAAGGTTTCGTTATAGAGACTTTTATCATTTTCATTAATCTGAGCCGTACCGGTTTTTGCCGCGACTTTATACTTTTGTCCTTGTGTATAAAAAACACTACCTGTCCCACCGGTTCCGTGAGTAACAAGATATAATCCATGTTGAACACGAGCTAAGTCATGTTTATTATTACCGATCGTATTTAGCACGTTTGGTGTAAAGCTGTACACTGTATTGCCAAGCTTATCAGGATCGCTGCCCGGTTCATGAACCGATTCAAGCAAATGCGGCTGCATCCGATAGCCGCCATTGGCAATGGTCGAAATATATTGAGCCATTTCAATCGGTGTGTACGTATCATACTGACCGATCGCAAACTGATGAATTAGCCCTGAGTTATCCGGCATTCCGCCATTATATCCGGTGCCTTCGGTTGGCAGATCGACTCCGGTTTTAACGCCCATTCCAAATTGACTGTATCCATTTCTCAAATCATTAATTGCTTTTACAAACTTTGAACTATACGGCGAAGGAAATCTCGCATTATAATGTCCTCCTGCCGAGGTTAAAGAAATACCTGCCATATTCGAAACAATTGCTGCCATAAATATGTTCGATGAGTGCTGCAGCGCCGTTTCCGGAGTCTGCATCCCCAGTCCGCCTTGTTCCCATGAAGAAAAGGAATGATTGCCGCTTCCTGGATAGTCAATCTGCATGTCGTAAAAATGTTCCGGAACGGCGTGATGCTGAAAGCCAATGAGTTCAGTTGCCCCTTTGACCGCAGAACCCATTTCAAACTGTGAGGTGATTGCATCACTTGAAACATCTTCAAACTTTCCGTTGACATACTTCTTTCCACCAATGGCCAAAATCGCGCCTGTTTTCGGATTCATCATGACCGCGTAGGCACTGTTGTTCTGACTATTTCCAGCCATTGATCGGGCTTCTGATATTTTCTGTTCCAATACTTGATCGAGCTTATTTTGCAGCCTTATATCAATGGTCAGCTGTAAGTCATCACCACGCTGGCCTTCCTTAACCGTAGGATTCCCGACCGGAAGCCCTTTTTCAGTCTTATAAGTCAGCGTCATCGGAACGCCACGCAAATAATTTTCATATTGGTTTTCAAGATAGCTGATACCAACATCCGTGTTACGGCTGTATCCTTGAGCCAAATAACCGGTAATCTTATCCTCAGGTATCGGCCCCATCTTGCCGACGTAGAACGGTTTGTCTTTGACATACGTTCTTGAGGAAACATCAGCGGTCTGAATCGTTCCATTAAAATCGTTCAGGTGATCCACTACATCGATATATTCCTTATCAGCAACATTCAAGCCTCTTTTAATAATGTAAGGATTCAAATTTGATGCTTGATTAAATTCATGCTGGATCGCCATAATTTGAACGTCTTTTTTAGAATAGCCCTTTAGTTCGGACTTTGGGACTTTGGATAGAAGCAGCTTGTACAATTGACCTTGCTTCTTTGCATATTTTTTCTGTTCTGCAGGCGTCAAGTATTTATTATACGCATCACTTAACTTCTTGAATTTGGTAAGGATATAATACTCGCGCTTATCCCTCGTTGAAATGCGGGAAATCGCTTTTCCATCCAAAGTTAAATAGTTGGAAAGCTTTCGAGCAAGTTTCAACCCCTTTTCCGCACTGATTCCGGCATTGCGTATATACACAACCGCCAGTTCAGCTTTATTATCCGCGAGCGTCACCCCGTTCGTATCAAAAATCTTTCCTCGTGCCGATTCAATTCGTGCCGATTGCGTATTGTTATCTTTTGCAAGTGCTTTGTAATAATCTCCTCTGACAATTTGAATGTAGCCAAGTCGGAGAATTAATCCGGCAAACGCCACAAACACGACAAGAAAGAGTATATTCAGCCTCATTGGCAAATTGTGCTTTGTTCCTTTATTTTTCACTGTTTCCTTAGCCACTTCTTCCCCTCCTTGGCGGCAAGTCCCAAGTACATCATCTCTTTTTGATGTGTCATGTACCAGCCATATGTATTCGTTACTCATTCCTATTTTTAGAACACGAAACTAAGATCATTCAGAAAAAAACACAGTGATTTCTGTTCATCAATAAAAATCCAATGTTTCAATAGTTCATGGCAAACCTATGTTTTATTTTAAAGTCGCACCGAAAGCCTGTCAAAGAAATATCGACTGTATTCTTACGTGAAATCGTATTATTTACGTATTTACCATCTTCAAGGTGAATAGAAACTGAGACCTGTCCACCAGACATGAAAACATGATCACGATACCGCATTCCCTATAACCATTTAGCTGAACGTGTTCAATGATATGACGGTTGACTTTTATCATGATAAAAAAATGCAAAATCTGCGCAAAATGATTTGATTTTCTTTGCTTTTCGTTGACAATTGGAAAATAATAAAACACCCGGAAGTGCCTTTAAATGGCTACTTCCAGGTGTTTGCAGGATAATACTTATGTATAACCAACGGAGGAAGAGGGATTCGAACCCCCGCGAGCCGTGAAGCCCCTGTCGGTTTTCAAGACCGATCCCTTCAGCCAAACTTGGGTATTCCTCCATGTTAAGTGGTGGACCCTGTAGGACTCGAACCTACAACCGGACGGTTATGAGCCGTCAGCTCTAACCAATTGAGCTAAGGGTCCACGGGCGGTTAGTGGGGATCGAACCCACGCATGCCGGAACCACAATCCGGTGTGTTAACCACTTCACCATAACCGCCATTGTGAAGTGAGGTAAAAAAATAGCGGCGGGGGGGATCGAACCCTCGACCTCACGGGTATGAACCGTACGCTCTAGCCAGCTGAGCTACACCGCCATGGCTCCACAGGTAGGATTCGAACCTACGACCGATCGGTTAACAGCCGATTGCTCTACCACTGAGCTACTGTGGAACAAAATCAGAACAAGAATTAATTTATCACAAGCGCTGAGGCTTGTCAATAAAATCTTTTAATCATTAATGCCTGTCCCAACGACAAGAAATAATATACCATAATTGGTTGTAAATGACAACATCTTTTTTTATAAAAAATCCATACTGTTCAATCACGCTCATAATGCCTTAGCTCTCCCTGTCAACCTGATCAATAAATATACGTGTTCCATCAACAGAGATCACCTTAACGGCAATATCCTTCTCCAAAAAGATACCATCAGTAATTGCACTATAATTTTTTCCATCAATTTTCACCGTGCCAACCGGGTGGAAAGGAGTCATTGTCTTCCCTTCCTTACCAATCAGTTCGTGATAATCACTGTTTATGGAATTATAGCCTTTATCGCTGGAAAGCTTGTCATGCAGCATCAATTTGCCTAAATAATCGCGTTGAGGCAATATTTTTCGAAAGAAAAGCGAGCCGCAGGATCCAATAACAAAGGCAATTCCAACCAGCATGCCATAAAGAAGCGATGGGGTCGGAAGCGCACATCCAAGCACCATGAGTATAAAACCAAATATACCTATGATTCCGGTTGTAAACAACTTGCCGTCAATGATAATGAGGAGCAGACCGCCTACGAGCAATAAAAAGATCCAAGGCGATGCTTGATCCGTAAGAAAATGTAAAAAATAGAAAATAAAAAGTCCGCTACCGGTCAGTGCAAGCAGCCCTTTTGCCTTGACAAGCAATTCTGCGAATAAAAAGCACGCAGCAAGCAAAATGACAATAAACCCTCCCGCTGGGTATGTGAGCAGTTCCATTGCGTTCCTCCTCTTTTATAGAAACAAACCATTTTTCTCTCTTATCTATGTTATGCACATATGTCTTTTTCTTCTATTATCAATTAAACCATACACCATGATTGAGGAAAAGGTTTTAAAAAAAATGTTGGATTTATTTCAAAAAACAAGCATATTAAACAGCAGCCCGGCATATAGATGTTAATAACGCCTTCTTTGGCGTAAATACGTTTTGAACGGAGCAAAAAAGTGATAAAAAAAAGATTCTTCACCATCCTGTTTATTATGATGTGTTGGACAAGCTATGCAGATCTGAGCTCGGGCTCTCTTCCTGCAGGGCAAGCAGCAGCTGAGCCGGCAAAGCCCGCGGCATCTGAGAAAGCAGCGATTGCCTATCAAAGAGTCACTGTTGCTCCCGGAGATACATTGCTCTCAATTACTGAGCGAATCAATGAAAATCAGCAATCAATAGAAAAAGTGCTGAAAGATTTCGCTGTACTTAACCCCTCTGTTGATCCCAACCATCTTCAGATCGGAAAAACTTATGCTTTTCCTAGTTATGACCAGACAGATGATTCATCGGCAGCATCAACTCCTTAATGAATGGGAATCAGTTGTGTAAAGTCTTTCATACGGGTATTATTTCAGGCAAACCGAGCAGATTCATGGTATACTGACCATACTGAAAGATTCACAAATCATTCACTTATTTATAAAGGAGCGAATCGCTCGTGTCTGAAATTACACATCGTACGAAAACGAGAAAAGTTAAGGTTGGCAACCTGACCATTGGCGGATCCAACGAAGTCATTATACAGAGTATGACGACAACGAAAACAAGAGATGTTGCGGCAACGGTCGCACAAATTCACCGTTTGGAAGATGCCGGCTGCCAAATGGTTCGCGTTGCATGTCCAAACATGGAAGATGCACTCGCAATTCCGGAAATAAAAAAACAGATTCATATCCCGCTTGTTGTGGACATTCATTTTAACTATAGATTGGCATTAAAAGCGATCGAAGGCGGCGCGGATAAGATCCGGATCAATCCGGGCAATATCGGCAAACAAGAAAATGTTGAAGCCGTTGTACGTGCAGCAAAAGAGAAGCATATTCCGATCCGTATCGGTGTGAATGCCGGTTCGCTTGAGAAACATATTTTGGATAAGTACGGCTACCCTACCGCGGACGGAATGGTTGAGAGTGCCCTTCATCATATCAAAATCCTTGAGGATCTTGATTTTCACGATATTATTGTTTCCCTTAAGGCATCGAACATTGATCTGGCAGTTCAAGCCTACGAAAAAGCAGCGCGTACATTTGATTACCCGCTTCATTTAGGTATTACCGAATCAGGTACATTATTTTCTGGGACAATCAAAAGTGCGGCAGGACTCGGTATCTTGCTGAACAAAGGGATTGGCAATACGATGCGTATTTCCCTTTCCGCGGATCCCGTAGAGGAAATTAAGGTATGCCGTGAATTATTGAAGACATTCGGGCTGACTAATGCTGCCACGTTAATCTCCTGCCCGACATGCGGACGAATTCAAATCGACTTAATCAAAATCGCAAATCAGGTGGAACAGTATATTTCTAAGATTAATGCTCCAATCAAAGTTTCTGTACTCGGATGCGCAGTCAACGGTCCGGGCGAAGCGCGTGAAGCCGATATCGGCATCGCCGGCGGTAAAGGTGAAGGCCTTTTATTCCGCCATGGCGAAGTGATTCGGAAGGTTCCTGAGGATCGCATGGTCGAAGAATTGAAAATTGAAATTGATAAACTGGCAGAAGAGTATTTTGCAAAAAAGAAAGCTGAGCAAGAAGAGGTCAATATTTAAGTCAAAATTAACTTGTTGCTAGTAAAAAGCCCGTCAGAACTGTTAAAAGCAGCTTTGACGGGCTTTTCATTACAAGAAAAAAGTATACAATTTTCTGACGAATAAAAAGTTAGAAACCAAACACGAAAGTGTAAGACGCCTGTGGACTCAGCATACCAGCGTGGCCCCTCAGATTCCTGCCTGACTGAAGAGGCTCGCGGTGCGCCAGCGACAAGCAAGTAACTGAGGTGTCGCTCAAAAGGAACTTCGGCTAACCGTGAGGGAATTTTCGCTAAGTACGCGTATTCATGTATGCAACGTATATTTTATTTTTTGTCCGGTTTTTCTTTACGCTTTATAAGGTCCTCTGAGCTTCCATAATTGATTCAGCATCACCGCAAATTCAAAAATCGTTAAAATGGTAAGAAGTACAAATCCCTGCATCAAATATGGATTGAGTGCCTGTTGAATTGTTGGACTGGTCAATAAACCGTAATTTACTTTTACAAAATAGATTGCAGCTGCGGCAAACAAAAAAAATAAAACAAAATACATTAATGCGTGAGAATGTGTTTGTCCGGTTTCTGCTCGATATTGATTTTCCCATCCATCCTGTTTGTTGATTCTGATCTTAGAAAGCCATACATTAATATGAATGCTGATTGTAATCCAGAGATAGATTTCCGGGCTGATGAGTAACGTCGCCAAGACAACATCTAGGAAACGACTATTCGGTGTTTTCAGTGTCAGCACTAAATTGAGAAGCGATGCAACAATAACAGGTGTAATCCAGATCCAGTTCCAATAGAACTGATCGGTCAGCAAGGATAAACCGACTAAGAGAACAAAAAATAAACGAATGATCAAATTAATAAAGAGCCCGGCCTCTTGTATCCATAATCTCCTGGAATATTTTGTTTTGAGTCCATCCTGAAGCATATAATCGGTTGTTCCGGACACCCATTTATTTCGTTGGCTTGAGTAAGTGTGAAGAGTCTTCATGCTGTCTACATAGCAACGCGCACTCTTACTGATCAGGCATACCCATCCGCATGCTCTAATATATTGCGTTAGTAACAGATCTTCGGTATCTGACTTATCATCATAGAGCCCGTTTAATTTGTAATCATTTCGGACCTCAATAGCCGCTTCCGGGCGAAAGATGCTGCATTGTCCTCCGGCAATCTCAGCAAAATGTCCGCAATATTTTTGTTTCATGGTCCATTGAGCGAACTCACGATTCTGCTGTGCGACCCACCAACGATTCAATGCATTGCCGAATTTTCCTTTTCTGACCAAGCGTTCTCGATTCGGATCGTTTCTTAATATGTGCCGGACGCTTTCCGGCATCAGACAAGTGTAGTTGGCTGAAACCGCCCCCACTTTATGATTGTGGCTGAGCTCAGACCATAACGTTCGTATACAGTCCTTATCAAGATAAACATCCGCATCAATTCCGACAAAGGCGACAATGCTTTTAGCGTAGGATTTCTGCTGCTTTCCTACTTCTTTGTTGTCTGGATCGTTCGGATTACCCCAGAAGAGCTGGTAAAGCTGATTCAGAGCACCAACTTTTCTCTGCCTATTCTTGACCGTGTTCAGGAGATAGATGGATAAATGATAGTCCTCATTACAGCGCACAACAACTTTCTCCGTATTATCAGTACAGTGATCCAGCGCAATGTAAATGTCCATTTTTAAACCTTTGGGAACCGACTGTTCAGACAAACTTTTGAGGACATCAGCAATTGAGTCCTCCTCATTGTGTGCAGGAATCATCACGACAATTCTCGAGGTAAAATGACCGGTAGTAAAAAGACGATTATTAACTGCATCGTCATATGTGACCACATGAGTATCCGTCATCGATCGAATCCTTTCTCTTTACATGTACAAGCTGTTTGTTACCATGCTATGAACACGAGCATTCGTTTATGACCATTGACCCATTAATAATTGAGTTAATTTTGAAACACAAAAAAGACCGGGAGTATCCGGTCTGGTGTTTTTAAGCTTATTTTCTATATCCCTTATGCGTCCACCCATTCAGTAATTTCTGCCACTGATTGACGTTCCGGAACTTTAGGAACAACTCCTTCAGCCGGATAGCCGAGATAAACAAAGCCGATAATGTGTCCTTTTTCAGATACACCGAACTGTTCTTTCGCTTCTTTAGTATAAGCTGCCCCGCCGGTTCTCAGAATGGATCCAAGACCAAGCGCGTGTGCAGCCAGCATCAAATTCTGAGTTGCAATGGCAGTCGCTTCGATGTCTTCAATTTCAAACGCACGTGGATTATCACTCGGTTCCATCGTAACAACAATGATAACCGGTGCGCGCTTAGCGCTTGATAGCCCTTTTTCATATGCAGCTTCCAAGGCGGCTTGGTCAGCATTTTCAAGATTTTTCTGATTCACCTTGCCATAGACTTCGCCAAGTTTATTCCGTCCCTCACCGGTTAGCACGATAAAGTGCCATGGTTCTGTATTCATATGATTAGGCGCTCTTCGCGCCGCATCAAGAATTTGTTCAATTAATTCTTTAGATGGTTCTCTGTCTGACACTTTACGTACCGATCGCCTTGTCTTGATTGCTTCAATTGTATCCATCGCACTCATTCCTTTTTTAAAAAAGTCAATTTCCCTAATGATAAGTGTATCATGCATCACATACATATCTC
The DNA here is from genome assembly GCF_056678885.1 of Sporolactobacillus sp. PKPK-6. NCBI lineage: Bacteria > Bacillati > Bacillota > Bacilli > Caryophanales > Sporolactobacillaceae > Sporolactobacillus > Sporolactobacillus sp. PKPK-6. The sequence continues at coordinate 150,716 of NZ_JBWXPA010000002.1, forward strand.
CATAAATATGCTTACAAACAAAAGAACCCTTACCTAAGTAAGGATTCTCTTGTTTTTTTACCAAAAGAGCGGTGAGAGCAACTGAATCAATACTGCTAGGCATCCGATACCAATTGCCCATCCGCCTAAAGTACGGGCGCCTTCTCTAAGTGCAATATAACCGATAATGATTCCGGCTATACCCAAAACGACCGGCAAAAAGAACAGGGCAATCACAGAACAAATCAGTGCAAGCCAGCCCACACCCTTGCCGCCTTCAACGATACGTCGATGGGACGAGTGATCACCATCTGCACGCGCTCTTTCCGCCTCCGGATCATATTGATCGGCAGCCAATTCTCTTGCGTACTCCTCATTATGATATGCACTTTGCTTATCGTATAATGAGTCTTCATTGTGATAATGATCCTTATCAGCCACAATGACCCCTCGCTTTCATTTTAGGATCAGATATAGTGTGACTCAGAATGAGCATTTTCACAGATGCACATTATGGAAAAAATTATGGCGAGATAAATGGAAGAAAAAAACTGACGGTTGTCCCTTTTCCCACGACACTGCTCACACAAAATGTACCGCGATGATCAGCGATAATTTTTTTGCAAAGGGATAAGCCTATTCCTGTCCCTTTCGATTTCGTTGTATATAAAGGCTGTCCCATATTTTTTAAAACATCGGTTTCAACACCCGGACCATTATCAATCAGCGAAAAGCGGTAACCTTTATCTTCAACACTGCCACGAAACATGATCTTTTTTTCGTGAAGATGTCCTTCAAGGGCCTCCAATGCATTGCGAAGCAAATTAATCAAGACTTGTTTGATCTTATCAAGATCAACTTTGCAAACGTTCTCAGAATAGGAAATATCATAATCAAAAGCGACTTTATGGACAGCACATTCTGATGACAGAAACGACACGAGCTTTTTGCAGAGTTCATCAGGATTCATGCTGCGATATACATTTTTTCTCAAAGACATGGTTAGGAAATTTTCTAAAATCGTATACATTCGTTCCACTTCTGATAAAATAATCGGCTGGAATTTGTCGTACTCTTTCGTATGATCGCATAATTGCATAAAACCTTTAATTATGGTCAACGGATTTCTTAATTCATGGACAAATTCACCGGCAAGACGTGACATCATTTGTGTTCGATAACCGACCAATATTATTTTTCCATCTTTAAAAAAACCATTATATAAGATACCTAAATCTCTGTCGCTTAATTTATCAGTAAGCAAAGCAGAAACGATATCGTTGCTTTCAATAATTGTATTCAAATAAACTTTTGCCTCGCCTGCAATTTGTTCTGTAAAAAAGCGGAGAAAATTCGGGCCAAATTGATCAACCAACAGTTGTCCCTTTTTATTGCATTCTATAATTCGCCCGTCAGGTTCAATACAGAAACGCATTTCCAAGGATAATTGTTCTTCAAATTGATACTTTTCGGAAACAGAAAGTAAGGAATCTCGGTAAATAATGGTTATCACTCCCTCTGCAATAGTAACAACGTTTCACCATTCCCCCAAATGAAAGCATACGATAATGTATCGTGCCCTTTTCGACTCGGTAAGTCTGCTTCTCACTGTTATGAGAATAAAATTATACGGACACTTTTCTATATTTTTATCCTTCTTAATGTCCTTAATTATACTTTAATCACTTACATTGTGACACATTTATTGGCAATTATTGTTAGACAAGTTCCGACATTTTTCAGAAAAGTCAACCATAAATCATCAGCATCAATTAACGTTTCGATTCATAATCTATTCAGTAAATCCAATCCACGAGAACAGGAGTGAAACATTTGAATCCTTTTATTGAGCAGCTTGTCATTCAAAAGATGAATCATTTGACTTCCGAAGAACTTTATAGATATGCTGTGCAATATGGTATTGCGGTAACCAAGCAGCAAACGGAGAATATTGCTCGTCGTGTCCAAAATCAAAACATTAATCCATTTCAGCCGCAAGGACAAAAGAAGCTTAGAAAAATTTTAGATGAAGAAATCGGTGTCGCACTGGCGGCGCGCTTAGAGAAGCAGTTCGAGCAACTGGCAAAAAATTTATAACCTGTTTATTAAAAAAATTCCGGAGTTCCTTAGTAAGGACTCCGGAATTGTTTCTAAAAGGTTGGAGATCATTAGTTTCCTGCTTCAATATCCTGTATCAATGATTCATTAAATTTCTGGTTTTTAAACATGTCGATTTCATATTTATAAGGCGGTTTTTTGCTTTTCTTATCCACACCCACATAAGGTGTTTCCAAAATTTTCGGCAATGCTTCAAGCTGTGGGTGGTGCACAATATAATTGAGTGTATTAAAACCGATGGTACCTAGACCGATATTTTCATGACGGTCCTTATGCGATCCCTCAGCATTTTTGCTGTCATTCACATGTACGACTTTAATCCGGTTAACACCGATGATCTGATCAAACTCGCTAAGAACGCCGTCAAAATCCTCTGCAACCGGATAACCTGCATCATTGGTATGGCATGTATCAAAGCAAATGGAGAGTTTCTCGTTCAAACGGACTTCATCGATGATTCGAGCAAGATGTTCAAATCGAAATCCACATTCGCTGCCTTTGCCTGCCATTGTTTCTAAAGCGATTTGCACGGTGTCTCGTGCTTCAAGAACTTCGTTCAAACCTTCAACAATTTTATTAATTCCCGCATCCACACCAGCTCCAACATGTGCGCCAGGATGCAGAACAATTTGTTTTGCACCAAGCGCTTCCGCCCGATCAATTTCTTTGCGCAGGAATGAAACCCCTAGTGCGAATGTTTCCGGCTTTACCGTATTCGCTATATTAATGATATACGGAGCATGAACGACGACTTCTTCCACGCCGTTTTCCTCCATATGTTTTCTCCCCGCCTCAATATTTAATTTCTCGATCGGCTTTCTCACTGTATTCTGTGGTGCACCTGTATAAATCATCATTACATTTTCTCCGAATGACACTGCCTCTTCACTGGCACCAAGAAGCATCTTAGCACCGGACATATGAACATGCGATCCAATTTTCAGCACAGACAACCCCTCCTTTTTCCTTCGCTATTTTACCACATATGGCGATTCGAATGCTTTGCAAAGGATCCGCTGTAGAGGCTGTCACCGAATAGGCGGCACAACATAAACTAAATATCAGCTAGTATCTCGTCTTTTATCATTACATTAAATGGACAGATGTTTGAAACACCACAAATTTTTTGAGCTATCGGAACACTTAATACCTACTAAAGAAAGGAAGGAATCAATATGCCACCGTTTGAGCATGGGCACGAGCAGCCATTCTACTGGAATTCCCCAACAACCAGCACTCCACCCATGACTCCTACCCGCGGTTTCCCGCCAATTTTTCCAAGAATGCCCGCACAGGCACCGCCGGTTCCCGTACCTGCACCTCAAGGAACCGGTGGTCTAAGCGGATTAATCGCTTCATTTCTTTCCCCCAGCGCTGCCGGTACAACGGGAAGTCTGAATTTGCTGGGAATGATCACAAATGCTCAAAAAGCGATTCAGACCGCCCAAACCGTTCTGCCAATGATTCAACAGTTCGGGCCGCTCGTTAAGAACGCTCCAGCCATCTTAAGCGCGTTGAAGGGAATGCAGGGAGACACAGCAAGCACCGAAACGGACAAATCAGACACAACAGAACAATTGGATACGCCAACTGCTGCTTCCGATACGAAATTAGATAATCATTCGAACAGCACCATTCATAAAACAGAACAATTAAATCATGAAAACACAACAAATGAGCAGACAGCGGCCGGTTCAGTCAAAACCAATGCCCCTGATTCTTTATTGAATAGTGAAAGCCTGCCAACCAAGCCGTCCGTACCGCGGATGTATATCTAGCGACTGCGGATTCATTGTGTTCGCATCCCACCTCATTTATAATAATTGAGTAAATCCAATTATTGCATGTATTGCAGAACGGGGAGAATGGCATGAACGTTATAAAAGTCTCGCCGCGAGGCTATTGTTACGGCGTTGTCGACGCTCTGGTCATTGCGAGACAAGCTGCGATGAATCCAGACCTGCCGAGGCCGATATATATACTTGGGATGATTGTCCATAATCATCATGTTACCGAGGCGTTGAAAGAAGACGGAGTGATCACGCTGGATGTCCGTGGGAAGAAACGAATTGAACTACTGGATGAAATCGATCATGGTACGGTCATTTTTACGGCTCATGGAGTTTCACCGGAAGTACGGCAGGTAGCAGAAAAAAAAGGTCTTACATCAATCGATGCAACATGCCCTGATGTTACAAAGACACATGATTTGATCGAAGAAAAGAAAAAAGATGGATATCATGTGATTTATATCGGGAAAAAAGGACATCCGGAGCCGGAGGGAGCGATTGGTGTTGCTCCTGACTCTGTTCATCTCGTTGAAACGCTCGAGGATGTCGATCAGCTTCACCTGAATACGGACAAGATCCTGATCACAAATCAAACAACTATGAGCCAATGGGACGTAATGGATATCATGAATTATATCAAAACGAAATATCCGCAGGCGGAAAATTGCAACGAGATCTGCCGAGCAACACAAACACGTCAGGAAGCGGTTGCCTCTCAAGCAAAGGAAGCAGATTTGCTGATTGTCGTTGGCGATCCACGCAGCAATAATTCAAATCGACTTGCACAAGTTTCCAAAGAAATTGCTCATACACGTGCATTCCGTATTGCCGATCTCTCAGAACTTCAGCTCGACTGGCTGAAAGGCGTAGAAACAGTTGCGGTAACTGCCGGTGCATCAACACCGACACAGTTGACAAAAGAAGTCATCCTCTTTCTCGATCAGTACGATCCGGATAATCCCGATACATGGTCGACAGACAGCCAAGCAGCAAAAAACAAAAATATTTTACCAAAAGTCAAAGTGAAACACTTAAAAAAAAGATAAATTCGAAAAGCAGGGAATTCCGTTTTTAAACGGATCTCCCTGCTTTTTTTTGCAGTTTCAACTCAGATTCTATCTCTCAGTTCTTTTATTGCTGCTTATACAACAAAATGAAACGGGTTGGTGACCGATTCTGAAACAAGTACCTCTGTGTCGCATTTTTCTTCTGCAATCACTTTAGTTAAATAGTCATGAACACCTTGCTTCATTACAGATTCAATATAATGTCCGGCATCAATGACGTTCAAGCCGCACAGCAGCGCGTCATGGGCCGTATGGTAATAGATGTCACCTGTAATCAAAACATCTGCTCCGCGATACTTGGCATAGGGAATCAAGCTGTTTCCATCGCCTCCAGAAATTGCAATGGTTCTTACCTTAGCATCTGCAGGTCCGATTGCCCGGAGACCTTCGAGGCCAAGCTGCTTTTTCACAATTTGGCAATAGGTTTCAAAAGGCAAAGCTTCAGGAAGCTTTCCAATTCTTCCAAGTCCATATGCTTTCCCTTCATTTTTTAATGGAATGGCCTGATAGACCGGCTCCTCATATGGATGTGCTTTGATCATTTTAGAAATGATTGATTGCAGCAAATGATCTGGTGCGATTGCTTCAATTCGTTCTTCCTCCGCCTTCTCAGCTTGTCCTATCTTCCCTAGAAAAGGCTGTGCGCCTGATTGGGGCAGAAATGTGCCTGTTCCCTTCACACTGAAGCTGCAGCTGCTGTAACAGCCGATCTCTCCGGCACCCGCATCGCCCAGAACTTGCCGAATCGCTTCAGCATGGCTTTCCGGTGCGTATACAGTGATTTGATAAAGAGGCTCATGATAAGTAGGCTGAAGTATCTCTGTATCCGTCAGTCCAAGCTGAGCAGCTAACATATCGTTCACTCCTCCCTCTGCAATATCGAGATTGGTGTGTGCTGCATAAACAGCAATATCGTGTTTTACACATTTGGTGACAATTTTTCCCTGTCCTTCGTCAGAACGAACATAGTTAAGCGGATGAAAGATGAGCGGGTGATGAGCAATGATCAGATCGACATGTTTTTCAGCCGCTTCATCCGCAACATTCTCTAGTACGTCGAGCGTAACCATGACACGTTTTACTTTTTTATGCAAGCCGCCGACCAAGACACCAATTTTATCTTTTTCATAGGCTAGCTTTTTAGGTGCCCATTCTTCAAAACGCTGAATCAGCCGCTCTCCGGATATCCATTTTTCCAACTCAACCGCTCCTTTTTCAAAAAAGTCTAATTCTCGCTCAGACACATTCGGATTAAATGCAGCTCGCATTCGCTTTCTTTCTTTTTTCGAGCAAGTTCAGCCGTTTGTTCTGCCTGGCTGAGTGCCTGTAAAATTCCGATTAACCGTTGCTCCCGTTTTTTCCATTTCTTAAGAAAAACTGATTCTTTTCTTGAGGACAGAATCGGGCCCATTTTCAATTCAAGCTCGGAAAGCTTTCGTACAGCCGTCTCTTGCCTTGCCTTAATGATTTCATAGATATGCGGCGATTCATCAACAATCGTTTCATTTACAATTGTCCATCCATTTTCATTCAACCATTTTCGGACGCGTGCTTCCCGAATATTAGGCTGCAAAATTAAGACGGTTTCTTTACCGATTTTCTCTTTACCGCGTTCCAAAATATCCGTAATCAGTTCGCCGCCCATTCCGGCAATGACAATTGTATCTGCTTCGCCAGGTTCACGGATGACATCAAGACCGTCTCCAAGTCGGACATCAATGTACTTTTGAAAACCAAGAGCCGCGATATTTGATGTCGATTGATGAAGCGGTCCTGAACGCACCTCGCCGGCAATGGCTTTTGCCGCTCGGCCATCTTGAATGGCTCGGCAAGATAAATGTGCGTGATCCGATCCGATGTCTGCTAAGCATGAAGACTTAGAAATAAATTGAAGTACTGCTTCCAATCGAGGAGATAAATGTATCGTATCCATAATCACAATCCTTATATTTTTCATCACTATACCAACAGTTATCGTATCACAAACGCTTAAAAACCCCAATTCAAGTTCATCTGAAAAAAAATATGATGTTGAATAAAATTTGATAACGTTTTCATTTTATATTAAAATAAAAGAAAAAGGTATATTTAACCGCTACCTTTTCCAAATTAATCCAATTACTATTTGCATCTTCCTGTTAAACTCTTTAAAATAAATGACAAAGAGATCGTTGAAATTCGTGATCTAGGCTAAAAAAAATGCCCCCCGATGGGAGCAACCGCTCAGTCAAGAAAATCCTTCAATTGTTTGCTTCTGCTTGGATGGCGGAGCTTGCGCAATGCTTTAGCTTCGATCTGACGGATACGTTCCCTTGTGACTCCGAACACCTTGCCGACTTCTTCCAATGTCCGTGTTCGTCCGTCATCAAGACCGAATCGCAGCCGCAGTACATTTTCCTCGCGATCTGTGAGTGTATCGAGAACGTCTTCTAATTGTTCTTTTAACAGCTCATAAGCAGCCGCGTCAGAAGGTGCTTTCGCATCCTGGTCTTCAATAAAATCACCTAAATGCGAGTCGTCTTCTTCGCCGATCGGCGTTTCAAGCGAAACCGGCTCCTGCGCAATTTTCAAAATTTCTCGCACTTTATCCGGTGACAGTTCCATTTCTTTGCCAATTTCTTCAGGTGTTGGTTCGCGCCCCAAATCCTGAAGCTGCTGCCTCTGAACCCGAATCAGTTTATTAATGGTTTCCACCATGTGCACCGGAATACGAATGGTTCGCGCTTGATCAGCGATCGCCCGAGTAATTGCTTGACGAATCCACCATGTAGCATACGTACTGAATTTAAAACCCTTTGTATAATCAAATTTTTCAACGGCTTTCATTAAGCCCATATTGCCTTCTTGAATAAGATCGAGAAAAAGCATTCCTCGGCCAACATAGCGTTTTGCAATACTGACTACAAGTCGAAGATTTGCTTCAGCTAGTCTCCGCTTTGCGCTTTCGTCGCCGTCATTGATACGTTTTGCCAGCGTAATCTCCTCATCCGCAGACAAAAGATCAACACGCCCGATTTCTTTTAGATACATTCTAACGGGGTCGTTAATTTTGACACCCGGGGGAACGCTGAGATCGTTCAGATCAAATTCCTCTTCTTTATGCTTTTCACCGGAAGCCGGTCCTTCAGATTCATCCGAGACATCAATACCTTGATCGGCAAGAGCCTCATAAAATTCATCCATTTGTTCCGGTTCCTGATCAAATGGAGCAAGTCGGGTCGTGATTTCCTGGTAGGTGAGAGAACCTCTTTTTTTGCCAAGTTCAAGTAGTTGTTCTTTCTCCTGGTCCACTGTTAATTCTTGATCCGTCTTGCTGACTTTTCCAGCCATTTGACCCCCTCCTTCCAAATCCTAATCATCTTCCGCTTGATAATGGCCTAACTTTTTCTTCACACTGATCATCTCGGACAGCAACCGGGCAGCAAGTTCATAATTTCCGCTTTGCTCGGCTTTTTTTCTCTGCTCTTCCTTATCCGCAACCAGTGACGATTTAGAATGCCTGATGACTTGACGAATACAATCTTCAATTTCCCTCTCATCCACCTGATCACTCATCGGCATCAAGGACAGCTCCGTAACCTTGCGTTGCAGCGCCGGATCTTCCAGCTTTTGCAGAAAAAGTCCTTCATCCGGTGGATTTCCTTGTGCATAGTAAGCATAAAGATACGCAGCCAGGGCTTGATGGATATCATTGGTAAAAGAACCGCCTATTGTATCCTGAACTTGATCGGAAATCTCCCTGCTTCTCATCATTCTTGCGAGCAGTCTTCGCTCCGCCATCTCATAGGCAGGTGGGATCCGATTGCTCCGGACAAGCGGTGCGGTATGCGCAATTTTCTTTTCCCGCCTTTGTACCATGACGCTCATCTGGTGCAGCTGTTTTTTCAAGGAATCAAGAGAAATTGAAAATTCCTCCGAAAGCAATCTAAGATAGTGATCGCGTTCGACTGCACGATGCTGAGCAGTCAATTCTCTCAATACATCTTCAATATAGAGGAGGCGATCTCCTTCATCACTTAGATTCCTTTTTCTCCGGAGATAGTTCATTTTGAAAGTCATCAGTGTTTGACTTGCCCCTATTACATCACTTTTAAATCGATCGCCGCCAAACTTGCGAATGTAGTCATCGGGGTCCATACCTTCCGGCATCGTTGCTATTTTTATGACTTTACCATTTTTCTGAAGCATCTCGGCTGCTCGAAAGCTGGCTTCAATACCTGCAGTATCTGAGTCATAGCAGATAATGATTGTATCAGCCATTCGCGTCAGTGCCGCTGCTTGTGCCTCCGTTAGAGAAGTCCCCATCGATGCAACGCTGCAGGTTACCCCTGCTTGATGTGCGCGCACAACATCAACATAGCCTTCAAGAAGCACTGCCAGACTGTTTTTACGAATTTCCTGCCTAGCCAAATGATAGCCATAAAGTATATTGCCTTTATGAAAGACATCAGATTCAGGCGAATTCAAATATTTGGGTTTATCCTCTCCGAGTGTCCGCCCACCAAAGGCAACCGTTTTGCCTCTCATATTGAAAATCGGAAAAATAATTCGGTTTCGAAACCGATCAAAATATTTGTTGTCGAAACCGCGTTTCTTAATCAAACCAACATGCTCCATCAATTCAAGGCGGATGCCTCTCTTCTGAAGCAGTTTCGTAACAGCATCCCAACTTTCAACTGCGTAGCCAATACGGAATCGTTCGATCATTTCAGACGTAAATCCACGTTCCTTAAGATATTTAATTCCCGGCGAGCCATACTTTGCAGTTGTAAGTAAATAATGATAAAATTTTGTTAACAGTTCCAATCCTTCGGTGATTTGTTTCTTCTTTTGATCGTTTGGATTCGGACGATCATTTTTCGCAAAAGAAGGCCCTAAATCAATATTCGCACGATCCGCAAGAGATTGGGCGGCTTCCGAGAAAGACATACCTTCGATTTCCATAATGAATGTGAACAAATTGCCTCCGGCTCCGCACCCGAAACAGTGATAAAGCTGCTTATCCGGCGATACGGAAAAAGAAGGTGTACGTTCAGAATGGAATGGGCAAAGACCGGTATAATTCGTTCCTTGCTTTTTTAACTGCACATAGCTGCCAATTACATCAACAATATCCAGAGATTTCCTAATCTTTTCAATTACATGTTCCTGAAGTTGCAAAAGGCATGCACCACCAGCATTCTTACTTATTTATATCCTAATGATCGAGTTGGCATAACAGTTTTGTTAAAGCTTCGGAAAAATATTTCCGGTTTTGACTCGTAAATGGTCGAGGTCCCCTCACTTTTTTTCCGGCATTTAATGCTTGATATGCCTGATACCTGCGTTCAAGCAGCATATTCACGTTGCGCTCATCAATCAATAGACCGCGTATGTTCAGAACAAAAACACGGCGTTTGGTAAGCAATCCGGCAAGCCCCATATCTTGGGTTATGACAACATCATTAGCAGATACATGATTCACAATATATAGATCGGCAGCTTCCTTTTCTTGATCGACAAATACCCATGTTCCCTCCCTGTCCAGTGAATAACTGGCATAGGAAGCGACAAAAACGGGTTCCAAACCAAACGAGCGCGCAATCATTATTGTTTCTTTTTTTACAGGACATGCATCTGCATCGACAAATAACATGATTTTTTTCATCATATTAAGCATTCTCTATTTCCTGCCAAAAATCCTGCATGTACTTTTATGTTTTTATTTTTTAAATAATGTCACAAATTGTCGAATAAAGTAGAGGACAACAAGATATTATTATAAACTAAATTTGATTATTAAGACAGAGAAAACCATTTTCTTTTTTTCTTATTAATAAATTTCATTATAATAGACAAGGCGGCGGACTATTAATCAATTGCTCAGAAAACCTTGAATAACTATGTAATTAATTCTTCCTCACGCGGCAAAAATTGAGTGAGGATAGTGTAACGAAACAGCATTTAATCTTCAAAAAGAAAGTTTAAACATGAACCGGCGTCAAAAATTTAGCCCGCCAATCGGCGAGTTTTTTTATTTATTTTTTGAGATTGCCATTATTCGCAAGGCTTACAAAAGCCTTTGTGATATTTGTTTTCGTCATGCGGCCGATAACCTCAAATCCATTCGCTTTTGGACGCACAACAGGAACAGCATCAATTTCTTTCGTAATCAGCAGCAAAGCAACATCCAAGACTGTATCGGTATGTTTACAGTAGGCAATGTTCGGCATTCGCGACATAATGACACTGACCGGAACCTGATTCATGTCCTGCGAACCAATTGCAGTTCTCAGTAAATCCTTTCTTGATAGGACCCCTGCTAATAATCCGTCATCATTAACCACAAACAATGATCCGACGTCCTCAACAAACATCTCACACACTGCTCTGTATGCAGATGCATTTTCAGTTATGACAACGGGGGAGGAATGAAAATTCTTGACTTTAAGCTTGGCAATTTCTTCAGAAAGAATGGTTTCTGACGTTTGGCCTGTGTAAAAGTAACCTACTCTCGGGCGTGCTTCAAGAAATCCGGACATCGTAAGAATAGCCAAATCCGGCCTAAGCGTTGCACGTGTTACTTTTAAATGTTCTGCAATTTGTTCTCCAGTAATTGGTGCCTGATTTTTGACAATGTCTATAATTTTATGTTGTCGATCAGATAGATCCAAAACAGTCCCCTCCCCAATTGTTTTCGAACCTCTGTTTAATCGTTAATCATTCATCTGATCAAATTTAGATAATTGTTCGATAAAACGTCTCGAACGAAGTTTAATGCCTGCGTTTTGCTCATAATAAGCATATATGATTGATACGATCTCGCCAATAGTTTTTGCTTTTAAAGAGACTTTTCCTAATCTGTCGAGAGGCACGGCGCGTATTAACGGCAGTAATTTTTGAACCGTCCGGCTCATAACAAGAGCGTATTCATCCAATTTCGCACAATCTGCACACAGAAAACCGCCTTCAGAAATAGAAAAAAGATAATGTTCTTTTTTATTGCCGCAATGTATGCAACGCCCCAACTCAGGATCAATTCCGGCAAGAGGCATCATTTTCAATGCATACATCGATGACAGCACAGCGGGATCAGTACCTTTTTCCATCAGAAGTAGTGTATCACGCAGTAGATGATAATGGCCTTGTGAAGGGCGGCCGTCTTCTGTGAGCCGGTCTGTGAGTTCTAAAATCACTGCAGCATGTCCCATCTTCTCAATATTCTCTCTTATTGATCGGAACGGATTCAGCGTTTCAGCTTGATAAAGCACGCCAAGGCCTCTGCTTTTACTAAAAAGGCAGAGGCCGTAGAAGAGAACTTGACTCACCGCGGAAAGCGGATTTTTCGGTTTTTTGGCTCCTCTCGCCATTAACCCGATTTTGCCGAACTCTTTTGTGTATAGCGTTACTATTTTATTGGTTTCTCCATAATCGGTAGTACGAATGATAATGCCTTCCGCTTTGGACATCATCGTGATCACATCTTCCCTATTACTGGCCGATTGCCTGCTTAAGCCCCGGCATGTTCCTTCATTTCATCCATCCTGCAGTCCGGCTGAGTTTGCTCTTCGCCTTTGTCCTTTTCTATTTCTTTAATCAAAAGGTAAGATCCAATCGTTCCTGTCATACAAAATAACTTCCAACTGAGATCCAACATGTTTCTCATCCTTCCCATCTTTTCTCCTCACTAATAGCGTGGACGAAAAGCGCAGAAACATGTGAAGAAATGATTGTCAATTAAGTTATGGATGAGTGGGTACCCATTAATCATCTTGAATTGTGTAGCCGAAGTTCTTGAGTTCCTCTTCTTTATCGCGCCAATTCTTATCCACCTTTACCCACAGCTCCAGGAAAACTTTGGATCCAATTAAGGCTTCAATCTCCTTACGTGCCAACGTTCCGATTTCCTTTAGCATACTGCCTGACCTTCCAATAATAATCCCTTTTTGAGAAGATCGTTCAACCATAATTGTTGCTTGAATTTCTGTAAGATGCCACTTCTCATCCACTTTCATTTTGTCAATGACAACAGCGATGGCATGCGGCACTTCATCACGGGTCAGATGCAGAATCTTCTCACGTATTAATTCCGCGACAATAAAACGTTCCGGATGATCGGTAACCTGATCATCGGGATAATACTTTGGACCTTCTGGAAGATAATGGCTGATTTGATCCATGAGTGTTGTGACATTTTGGCCTTGAAGCGCTGAGATCGGTATAATTTCTTTAAAAGAATAGAGCTGACGATAACGATCAATAAGGGGCAGCAACTCGTCCGGGTGCACTTTATCAATTTTATTGACAATTAGAAATACAGGTGCATCTGTCTTTTTCAAAAAATCAATAATAAACTGATCGCCTCGCCCATAGCCTTGCTCAGCATCAATAAGAAATAGTACAAGATCTACTTCATTCAATGTAGCAAGTGCAAGCGAGGTCATCATCTGTCCAAGCTTGTGCTTCGGTTTATGTATACCCGGTGTGTCGATAAATACAACTTGCTCGTCATCGGTCGTGTAAATACCGTGAATCTTATTTCGTGTTGTCTGCGCTTTATCACTCATAATTGCAATTTTCTGTCCGAGTACACGGTTCAGCAAGGTTGATTTCCCTACGTTCGGCCGACCGACAATGGCTGCAAATCCTGATTTAAATACCTTACTCATTTCATGTCCTCCGATACGAATGCACCTGGCAGCAGCTGAGCAACCGTGGTGATTTCTGTAATACCTTCTGTGTTCGCCAAAATAACACGCATGTCAGCTGGACACAATTCACTCATGACTTGTCTGCACGCGCCGCACGGAGGCACAGGGCGGCGACTTTCAGCAATCACTGCAATAGCCGTATAATCATGTTCCCCCTCTGAAAATGCTTTAAAGATTGCTGTTCGTTCGGCGCAATTGCATACCGAATATGCAGCATTTTCAATATTGCATCCGGTAAACACTCTACCCGATTTTGTGAGCAGAGCGGCGCCAACTTGATAATGAGAATATGGCACATAAGCCATCTGCATCGCCCCGCGGGCAAGTGAAACAAGCTTTTTGTCATCCATCTATTTACACACTCCTATTATTTTTACGTTAACTTATTCACAACAATAACGATAAATACGGCTACTGAAACAACCGAGAACCACCAGACAGCAGCGGCTGCTGCGTCCTTAGCAGCCTTAGCCATCGGATGCTGCTCTTGCGTAACCAAGTCGACAACCCGCTCAATAGCCGTGTTAACAAGCTCCAGGCTGATCACTCCGCCAATTAAGAGAAACACAATCATTAATTCAATTGGCGACACATGAATGATGATCGAAAAGATAACAACAGCAACCGCAGCGAAAATCTGAATATGAATATTCCGTTCCTGCACAAATGCAAGAATGAAACCGGATATTGCATCCTTAAAACTCTCAACAAGATGTTTGTGTCTCCGAGGATGATGGCCGTTCATCTTAATTCCTGCTTAATCCGAACGAGGAGAGAATAGTTTCCTGAATGCCAAACATTTCTTTCTCCTGTTCCTTAGTTTGATGATCATAGCCGAGTAAGTGAAGCAAGCCATGAATCACGAGAAAGCCAAGTTCACGTTCAAATGAATGATTATATTCAGCTGCCTGTTCATGAGTGCGCTCAACCGAAATAATAATATCTCCAAGTACTCTTGGTTCTCCTTCTTCAGGCAGAATCGGCACCTCATCCTCTCCCATTTCTTCAAGTGCAAATGAGATCACATCGGTTGGACGGTCAATTCCGCGATAGTCGCGGTTAATAACCTGAATTCGTTCATTATCAACAAACGTGAGCGAACACTCAATTTCGCCCTCTAAATCCAAATAATCTGCTGCGTGATCAAGAAGACCGATCACACTTTCTTGTACTTTTTCATTAATTTCTCCAGTTTCATCATGCATATCAATTGTCATTGTCATTTTGTGTTCACCTTTTTCATTTTGAGGTCTTTGGGATATTCAATACGGGAATGGTAAACACCTCTCAGTGTTTCATCGATCGATTTCTCCACACTTTTCAGCTCTTTCAATGTAATTTTGCATTCATCAAACTGACCGTCGCTCAATCGATCATTAAAAATGCTTTTCACAAGATTGTTTACCTTAACCGGATTTGGTTTTTTCATGGCACGAACAGCAGCCTCTATACTGTCGGCAAGTTCGACAACTGCAGCTTCCTTCGTCTGTACTTTAGGACCCGGATATCGAAATTCACTTTCATCTATCGGCTTATCACTTTGTTCCTGCGCTTTCACATAAAAATATTTCAGCAAAGTGGTTCCGTGATGCTGCTCAGCAATGTCAATGATTTCTTTGGGCATACGATATTGGCGCAAAATATCAGCCCCATCATAGGGATGAGAAATAATAATCGTGCGGCTGAGTTGCGGCGAAATTTTGTCATGGGGATTGACCCCGTCCATCTGATTTTCAACGAAAAATTTCGGCCGTTTCGTTTTGCCTACATCATGATAATACGCTGCAACACGGGCAAGCAAACCATTTGCTCCAATGACTTCGCACGCACGTTCCGCTAAATTAGCTACCATGAGACTGTGATGATAAGTTCCCGGTGCTTCAATCAATATCTTTCTGAGCAGCGGATGATTCGGATTTGACAACTCGATCAAACGAATCGGCGAGAGAATGCTGAATCCTGTTTCAAATAGAGGCATCAAACCATTCGTAAGGATTGCCGATAGAAAACCAGATAATGCAGCAAAACCAAGGCTGAGGCCGGTGTTTAGCGGTGAGAACGGTGTGTTTTGGAACATTAATAATGAAAGAACAACGAGCACATTCACGAGGGCTATGAGCCCGCCGGTTTGGATAATTTTCGGGCGGGCCTGGCGCTTCCGCAAAACCATTGCACCTGCCAGCGAAGAAAAGAATAAATAAATACCTAATGTCGAATCAAAAATTGCTGCCTTTGCACTGATTCCGAACAAGACACTGCCGACCACTGAAAGAAGAAAGCCTGAGACAATGGCTATTCGTTCATTGAGCAGAATTCGTATCATCAGTGACGCCATGGCCAGTGGCACAAGAAAGCTGATCCCCGTTAAATTGGTGAGTTTAAGATAGCTGCAAAGCTTTATGAGCGCGGCAGCTCCTGAAAAAATGATTGCATAGATATATAAAAATTTCACTGAATACTGCGGATGCTTCTCTTTAAAACGATAATATTCGAACCAAAAAATAAACATAATAAAGCCGGTGAAAAGGAGAAGTCCGACAAAAGGAATGATATTAAAATGATCATCAAGCAAGCCGACCAGCTTAAGCTGACGTATCATATCATTTGTAATCAGTTCACCCTTTTTTACGATAACCTCGCCTTGGTGAATCACCACGTTGTCAACGTTTCTTGCAGCTTCCTGTTTATTCTGTTTTGTCGCGTTAGCATCAAAAGAATAATTAGCCGTGATGTAAGAATGCAGCACATCGTTCAAAGCACCTCGTATACTGTCGTTCAATACTGAGGACGGCAAGGAGGCCGATGCTTTGTCCTGAACACGTTCCAGATCATTCCAACCGACTTTATCGTTCATTGCTTCATAGATACCGGTGCTTGCAATATCCTCAGCAATTTGCAGATTATGGTCCGATGCCGTAAGCAGAGCAGTCAGTGTATTGTCTGATAAATGGGAATCAGCTGAATCTGAAAGACGTTCCGATATCATTTTAATCGCTGTATTGATCTGATCCTGATCCGAATCAGCAGATATCTTTTGCTCCTTTTTTACTGACGCAATTGTGTCAAACAGATCGCCGACTTTTTCAACCTGCATAAGCCCGAGATTTTTATTATAAGCGTAGGCGGACGGTGTTGATCCGATCGCTTCCTGCCGTTTCGCATGCGTTGCTTGAGTATCTACTGTATCAATTGGCGACTGTATATCGGTGGTTGCTATTTCATGAAGCTTCACATTCGGATTTTTGGGCAGGACACTGCCGATCATCAGCCCGTACAAAATGAGACCGACAATGAGCAGAATACTCCAATCAGCTAGATACGTTAGAGCAAATCGTTTTATTTTTTGTTTGAATTGGATTTGTGATGTCATTGCTGCGCCTCCGCAACTTGTTTCCACTGCTTAGCCGGCAAACAAACCGGACGAGCCTTTCTCAATTGCGAATCAGACGTCCTTTCAACAGTCAGTCGCCATATGCTTCAATAATTTTTTGCACAAGCGGATGCCTTACAACATCAGTGCGATTTAAATTAATAAAAGATATACCATCGACATGTTCCAGTAATTCTTTAGCCGTCTTCAGTCCTGACTTTTTTCCCTTCGGTAGGTCCACTTGGGTCACATCACCTGTAATAATCATTTTCGAGCCGAATCCAAGACGTGTCAGGAACATTTTCATTTGCTCCTGAGTTGTATTCTGTGCCTCATCCAAGATGACATAGGCATCTTCCAAGGTCCGCCCTCGCATATAAGCAAGCGGTGCTACTTCAATTGTCCCACGTTCAATTAAGCGGAGTGTGTGTTCCGAACCCAGCACGTCGTGAAGCGCATCGTACAGAGGCCGCAGATACGGATCGACCTTCTCTTTTAAATCTCCGGGAAGGAATCCAAGACTTTCTCCGGCTTCCACTGCCGGCCTTGTTAAAACGAGACGTTTGATTTTTCCCGCTTTCATTGCGGTCACCGCCATAACGACCGCCAAATATGTTTTTCCTGTTCCTGCTGGACCAATAGCAAACACCATGTCGTGTTTTCTGATTGCCTCAACATATTGCTTTTGACCAAGTGTTTTGACACGAATAGGTTTTCCTTTGCTGTTGGTCGTGATTTCATTCTCATATAAGCCGCCAAAGGCTTCCAACTGGCCGTTATCAGCCATTTTGAGCGCATAGACCGCATCTCGCCCTGTAATGGAGATTCCTCTTCTTATCAGGCTCAGAAGCGCACTCAGCACTTGTTCAACTTTACGTGCATCTGCCTCGCTCTCTGCTGAGACACTAACTGATCCGCCTCGCGTTACAATTGAAATACCAAGTGTCTGTTCAATTATTTTTAAATGTGCATCTCCTGGTCCGAAAAGCATCAGCGCTTCGTTTCCATTTTCAAAATCCAGTGTAATTTTATATAAATGGCGTTCTGGCAAGCTCTATGTGTCCTCCTCAAAAATCAGTAGCGTTTCCATCATTTTACCATATCTCGATGTTTAAATTCCAATCCGTTTTGATGTACATCTCCGAAGGCTCGCAAAAGAAAAACGGATGCACGTTTGTCAATCCGTTTTCTGCTTCATTTTTTTCGTCTCTTTTTTTACATCAATTGCTTTAGATTCGGCAATGTTCTCATTCACGACTTGGTGCGTTCGGATATAAAGAGTGTTATTCACGACTTTTTTATAATCGACTGCAGAAGTTATTATTTTCGATTCTTTTGGAAGGCTGTCCAGTAATTTTTTATCGGAAGACTCAATAGCATCCTTGATTGCCTGTTTCTGCGTTAGTTTACGTTCGACTGTCTTCTTTTGTCTGTAGTCTTCCCGAATAAACGCAAAGGGGGTCTTCCAGATCAGAAAACGAATCGGCTTTTTAGTGGTTTCACGATCGTACTGCTTGAAGGGCTTAGACTTGATTCCCCATAGCGGTATCTGTGCCTGCCACATCTTTACTTTATATTTAAAATAAACGTTGCCGGAATAAAGCGTATAATGGCTGACAAGCGGAATTTGTGCTTCTGAATGATACCAAGTTTCCCCGACTACTTTTCCTTTTGCGGAAACAAATCGAGAGAATTTCTCATTTCCAATCTTGCCGCTGACTAATACTTGGCCTTTTTTCACAAATTGGTCGCTTTCAACAACAGGTTGTCCGGTTTCAACAAATAAACGCTGAACAACCGCTTGCTTGGTTGCGACAAGATTTCTTGGCCCTGCAACCGATTTCGGCTTCGGATATTTCTTTTGTACAACGCTGACCTTATAGGTGGTACCCTCCTTTGAAACGCCGATCCATGTCACTTTAGTCAATTTTGTCGACAAGGCGCTTTCAAGATGACCGGTATCTGGAATAAACAGGTCAAGTGATCCCTCATATAAATGATTCTGTTTCAGAATGCTGCGGATTTGCGTCTCCAATTTAACATCTGCGCCGTCAATTCGGATCGACCACACCATGTTCGAAAGGATGAGCAGCAGCAGAATAAAGAATATAAAACCCACTGTAATTCCCAACCGCAGCTTTATTTTCTTCATAAAAAAGGGCAGGCCTGCTTTTCTAAGAATACGAATTCGGCAATCCGAGGCCTTGAGCCACTTCTTTAAAGTATTCGAGTCGGCAAGTTCTATAAAACAAATGAGGGTTGTCTCATTTTTGCGCACAATATGCCATATTTTCACGTGTTCGCGCATACATAGGCGGATAAATTTTTCGGGATCTTTACCAATGATCTCTGCTTTTAAATAGCCCTCTGCACGATGAAAAGTATGCTTCAACCTGCCAGCCTCCCTTCAGTTATCCACAAATCGAACATCATTCACCTGTCCTTGAAGAACGATTTCTTTCTCTAAAATAGTCTCCAGAACAAAATCATCACCCGCAATATGAAGCTCGCCTTTGCTCAGTGCGAGTCTCAGTTCAGTTTTTGAAAACGCGAGAACACTTTCGTAGTTTTCTATGGAGAGACGGAACTGGCCGATTAAGGTTAGACGAGGCACACCCAATACAACATCTTCAGGAATGTCGGACACTTCGGCAAACCATTTTTTAAACTGAGCGCTCCATTTTCTCATGATCTCTCTCCACCTCTTTACAACCTTATGAGCAAAGAATGGCGGCTAGCACTATGAATCTGCCAAATTGCCGAGAAAGTCTGATGAGAGTGTGACCTGGCTACGCCTTATATTATTTTTTTGATCTTTATATTTTCTTAGCTTGTATAACTAAAAAGATCCGTCAGCCATTTCGGCTGCGGATCTTATCGTTATTGGTTAACGTATTCGTTTTTTCACAAAAAAAGGATGCGGTTGAACGGCTCGCGGTTTCCCAATGCATTCTGAAAAAATAAAGGCTTGGCGCAGCGCATCTTGATTCCGGCTCCATCCCGTTCCAGAATTTCCAGATATAGAAGTTCTCGGTGTATCTCGCATCCCGCCTGCTGCTTTTTTGCTAGAAGACTGGTCGATGCGTTTCTTAGTTTCATAATATTGCTTCATGAATTCATTTTCTGCGGGAATATCAGCAGATGCCTGTTCAGTTACCGAATCAGATTTCCGCTGTGCTGTTCTGCTGGGCTCAGAACGTTGTCGTACGGTCCGTTGAACCTGAGGCCGTGCAGTTCCTGACCTTCCGCGTTCCTGACGACGTTTTTGTTCTTCAGCATTTTGCTTTTCAACAGACTTCGCTACATAAAAAACTAACAATATGACGAGTCCGATAACCCAAACCATTGCCTCGCCTCCTTTACGAATCGCAACGGTTACTTATACTCATCGCCTGATGTATTGTCGCTGTTGTTCTCTTTGCCAAACGAGTGACGCATTTCCGTATCTGCTTTGATATTATTGTAATTCATGTAATCCATGACGCCTAATTTTCCCGATTTTAGTGCAGATGCCATGGCAAGCGGTACCTCAGACTCAGCCTCAACAACCTTAGCACGCATCTCTTCGACACGCGCGCGCATTTCCTGTTCATTGGCAACAGCCATCGCGCGACGTTCTTCAGCCTTTGCTTGGGCAATGTTTTTGTCTGCTTCAGCTTGTTCGGTCTGCAGAAAAGCACCAATATTCTTGCCGACATCAACATCGGCAATATCGATTGATAAAATTTCAAAAGCAGTTCCTGCGTCAAGACCCTTTTCAAGCACGGTCTTTGAAATCGTATCCGGATTTTTTAAAACGTCTTTATGAGTATGTGATGCACCAATTGTGCTGACAACGCCTTCGCCGACACGGGCAACAACCGTTTCCTCGCCTGCACCGCCGACTAGACGGTCAATATTGGCACGAACGGTAATTCGCGCCTTGACTTTAACTTCAATACCGTTAATGGCGACGCCGGCAATATACGGTGTTTCGATAACTTTTGGATTGACGCTCATCTGCACCGCTTCAAGAACATTTCGTCCGGCCAGATCAATTGCCGCCGCACGTTCAAAGGTCAGCGCAATATTCGCACGATGTGCAGCAATCAGTGCGTTGACGACACGGTCAACGTTGCCGCCGGCTAGATAATGACTTTCTAGTTGATTTGTATGCAAATCAAGGCCTGCTTTGGTCGCTTTGATCAGCGGATCGATGACGCGTCTTGGAACAACTCGCCTCAGCCTCATACCGATCAATGTAAAGATGCTGATACGAACCCCTGATGACAAAGCCGAGATCCACAGCATCACCGGTACAAAAGTGAAAAGAATGACAATCGCGATAATGATAAGTGCCGCAATAATTAATATCCCAACTGTTGAAGCATCTAATTGCATGTACTCATCCCCTAACTATTCATAATCTGGCACAGCCAGTCTTTACCTGTGTTCACCATACAAAGCGCTTCAAAAAAGAAGAGCTTATGTAAACAAAGCTCTGTTTGCATTTTTTAACAAACAGAGCTTCCTTTTTTCTTTTAACTTAATTTACTGCGCACGATTTTATTGATCATGCTGCCATCCGCCCGGCCTTTGACTTTCGGCATGACTGCTTTCATCACTTTGCCGATATCTGCCTTGGAGGCAGCGCCGACTTCCGAAATTGTTTCATCTATAATGGCCGCAACTTTCTCTTCAGAAAGCTGTTCAGGCATATAAGATTGGACAATTGCAATTTCATTGGTGACTTCATCAACTAGATCCTGTCGCCCTGCATTCTTAAACTCTTGGAGGGAGTCTTTCCTCTGCTTAAGTTCTCGGGCCAGAACCGCCAGTGCCTCGTCATCGGACAATGGTTTACCAAGCTTGATCGATTCGTTCTGCAGCGATGTCTTGATCATGCGAATAACCGAGAGACGAGCTTTCTCCCTCGCTTTCATCGCTTGTTTCATATCTGTAGTCAAACGATCAACAAGGCTCATTTGTAGTGCTCCTTTTTCGATAGTGTCCAAATCGCAGGGAAAATCGCAATCATTTATAAGCAAATTCCCTTTGTTGAACAAATCTCTTAATATCTGCGGCGTTTTTTACGCGCAGCCTCAGATTTCTTCTTACGCTTAACACTTGGTTTCTCGTAATTTCTCCGTTTCTTAACTTCTGCTAATGTACCGGATTTAGAGACCGACCGTTTAAAGCGTCGCAGCGCATCTTCAATCGATTCATTCTTCCGAACTCTTGTCTCGACCATCTTTGTTTCCCTCCCTCCAAAAACGAAAACAACTCAACTGACATCTTTTATGTCAATTGCCATTATATACGATAAAAAACAAATTATCAAATTTAGGAAAGCGTTTTTTCCATACTTCTCTAAAATTATACATTGATCTAATCAATAATTGAGGCTGTTCATTTATTTTTGCCAGTCGGTCTAACCAGCGATTCTTTTTTCAGGTCAATTATTTTGCATAGAAATTTTTTTGTCATTCCTGATTACCCTTGTCCATACAATAGGACGAGGTGATCGACCGTGGATCAGCAGGTTATTCTTTTTATTTTATATATTTTACTTTTTTTATTCGGTATGGGTGTCATGACAGGCGGAATGCATGCATTGGTAGGAAACCGAATGCGTCGAACACTTGAGCGTGCCGCAAGTACGCCATTAAAGGGGCTTGTGATCGGCACATTTGCGTCTATGCTGCTGCAGAGCAGCTCTGCCGTGACAATCATTACTGTCGGCTTAATCGGCGCACAGGCGATGCGCTTTTCGCAAAGTGTCGGTATTATTCTTGGCGCCAATATCGGCACAACCTTGACCGGAGAAATTGCTGCTTTGCCTGTTGGTTCCATTCATTATGTTTTTTTAGGAGCAGGATTGCTCACCATGTGTCTGCCGTTTCGCCGCTTTTTTTCGATTGGATCCTTCCTATTCGGCATCGGCTGTCTGTTTGCATCAATGAACGGCTTCAGTTCTTTATCTGAAACTCTTGTTCAATCGCCGTTTATTCGCGATCTACTTGTCGATGCCAACGAGAGTATGATTTACGCAGTCATTGTCGGCACACTATTTTCGGCGATCATACAATCCAGTTCCGCAACCCTGCTTGTTTGCATGGGCTTTTTAGACCACAATATTTTGTCACTTCCTGCTGCAATTGCAATCATGCTCGGCTCGAATGTAGGCACATGTCTCACAACTTATATTGCAAGTCTCGGAACCGGAAGGGAAGGACGATGGACCGCATATACTCATATTCTTTTCAATGTCCTGAGCGTTATCGTCTTCTTTCCGTTCATTCACTTTATGTCCGACTATTCCATGATGATCGGCGGCACCGGACGAGCAGCCCTCGCTCACGCCTCCGTTCTTTTCAACCTAATCACTGGTTTTATTGCTGTGCCTCTGGCAGGTCCGTTCGGTCGCTGGGTGGAGCGCACCCGATTATAAGAAAAACCGGGCACAAAAACGCCCGGTCCTTAAATCATGCCGGATTTTGATTACGCTCCGGTTGCTCGCATCAACTGAGCGCGACCGCGGGCAGTCCGGGAGCCTCCTCAAGCAAACTAATACCTGCGGGGTCTCCCCTGGCCTGCGATCAACAGAGCCGCTCCGCAGGAGTCTCGCACCTGCGCGTTTGGCTCACAACCTTTGGCTTTGGCGAAAATCATATACTTTCTTTCCTTGTAAGAAAAACCGCGCAAAAGCGCCCGGTCCTTACTTTCACAGGACGTGATGGCTTTCGCGTTGCATACAGGACGCATGCGTATTTAGCGAAAGCTCCTTTATTGAAAGCTCCTTTGCAAATATTGTTTTTGATCATTAACCTTGTGCTTGAAAAGACCGTTCTATTTTCATAAATTATTTTGGTCCTTCATTAAGTTAACGAGTAAAATAAGCAGAATTTTTCCGTCTATTTCTCAGATTGGGTGCTTGCTTGCCTGATCGCCCACCCGTATCCTATGACGTTGATCATCGTACCAGCAAGGAAGAACGATATACTTTCTTTTCTTGTAAGAAAAAAACCTGCCGATTGGCAAGTTTTGATTACAGCAGGTAAATAGATGTGCTTAAAAGTCAGCTTAAACCCATTGCTTCTGAGGGTTCATTTTCCGCAATGCGCACATATACACCTTCATTTATTGGATAGCCTGTTTTTATGAGCTTAACACGGACCAATTTTCCAACAATATCCTTAGATGGATATTTAAATTTCACTTTTAGATAGTTATCAGTAAATCCTACAAAATAACCATCAGGTTCGCGGTGATTCAAGGGTTCCTCCGGAATGACTTCCAGCACTTGATTAAGATACTTTTCTGCATAGTCCGCTGAAAGTTTGGTTGACAATTCAATCAAGCGGTTAACACGATCATGCTTGACTTCATCAGGGACTTGATCCGGCATGCCTGCTGCCGGCGTACCCGTTCTCTGCGAATATGGAAAAACATGGAGTTCTGAGAAATGAAGATCCCGAATGAAATCATAGGTTTCCTGAAACTCTTCATCTGTCTCTCCCGGAAAACCGACAATGACATCCGACGTCAGAGCAAAATCAGGCAGTGCTTCACGCAAGCGCGCAATTTTCTCCGCAAAAAAACCTGTTTTGTATTTGCGGTGCATGCGCTCGAGCACACTGTCCGAACCTGCTTGAAGCGGAATATGAAGATGTCTGGCCAGAATCTTTGATTTGCCCACAACATCAATCACTTCATCAGTGATTTGGCTCGCTTCAATTGAAGAGATTCTCAAACGCTTCAACCCGCGCACATTCTTCTCTAAATCGCGCAGCAGCTGCGCGAAATTGTAATTGTCCATGTCTTCGCCATAGCCTGCCGTATGTATTCCGGTCAGAACAATTTCCTTATAGCCGGCGTCGACCAGCTGCTGTGCCTGCTTCAACACATTCTCAGGTTCGCGGGAGCGTAAAAGTCCACGTGCCCAAGGAATCACGCAAAATGTGCAAAAGTTATTGCATCCTTCTTGAATCTTCAGTGATGCCCGTGTTCGATCCGTAAACTCGGGAACATCCAATTCTTCGTAAATTTTCGCTTTCATAATATCACTTACACCGTTAATCGGTTCCCGATCTTTCCGGTACTGATCAACGAACCCAAGCAAGCGATTACGGTCTTGCGTACCGACAACAATATCTACCCCGGGTATAGACATGACTTCAGCAGGTGAGGTCTGAGCATAACAGCCCGTCACGCAAATAACAGCATCCGGATTGTTGCGAATGGCACGACGAATCGTCTGTCGGCTTTTTTGGTCGCCCGTATTTGTTACCGTGCATGTATTAATGACATAAACATCTGCATGTCTTTCAAATTCAGCACGATCATAGCCGCTCTTCTTAAAAAGCTGCCAGATCGCTTCGGTTTCGTAATGATTGACTTTGCATCCTAAAGTGTGAAAAGCAACAGAGGGCATTTTTAATCATCCACCTCACAATTTAGTAATTCAAAATGATAGGAAATTGCTGACAACAGATAGATTGCTGCCGTCTCGGTTCTCAATATTCTTGGACCAAGTCCGCAAAGTAAAAAGCCATGATCTTCAAGTTTCTTTGCCTCATCGACAGTAATACCGCCTTCCGGGCCGATAACTGCCAGCAGTCGGTCACCTTTACTCATCTTTTTCAATAGAGTGGGAAATCCAGCCTGTGCACCGGATTTAGCCGTCTCCTCAAAAGCAACCATTTTAAAGGGGTAGGAGGTCCCAAGGGCGATCAATTGATCAAGGCCCATTGGTTCGCTCAGCTTTGGAATATACAGGCGATGAGATTGTTCTGCGGCTTCCTTGCTGATTTTCTCCAGACGAAGCCGTTTTTTGTCCTTTTTATCTTTTTTCCAAAGCGCTATTGATCGCTGGGCTTGAAAAGGGATAAAAAGGGAGGCGCCGCATTCCGTCCCCTTTTGAATGATTGTATCAAATTTATCGGCCTTGGGTATGCCTTGAGCAACGGTCACCTGAATGGGAAGCTCAGGATTGTTCGTCATTTTTTGCTTAATGATTGCGCAGACCTGTCCTTCATCAGTGCTCTCAATAGAACAAAGATAAGCTTCCCCTTTGTTATTGGCACAAATAAGCGGATCAGAAGGCTTCATGCGCATCACCTTTTGAATATGACGAGCATCATCACCGGTAATGACAACTTTATTTTCAGTAAAATGATCCTCAGGAATAAAGTAACGCTGCATTTCAATTCGCCTTCTCAGCGACGAGGGCAACCCAGTCACCGGAGTCCAATTCTTCGATCACGCGCAATCCGGATTTAATAAGTGCTTCTTCCACTTGATCTTTTTTCGGTCTGATGATGCCTGAAGCAATAAGTTTGCCATCTTTTTGCAATAGATTTGCGACTCCGCCTTCTGCCAACCGGATCACAAGTTCGGCAAGAAGATTGGCAACAACAATGGTATACTTGCCTTCGACATTGTCAGAAAGGTTGTTGCGGCTGACCGAAACAACATCTTGAACTTTATTCAATTTGACATTAATTTTGGCAGATTGAACAGCTACTTGATCCAAATCCACTGCAGTGACCCTCGCTGCCCCCAACTTTGCCGCCGCAATGGACAATACACCGGTGCCGGTTCCGACATCAAGCACCTCAGCATGTTCAGACAAATATTTTTCAAGTGCCTCAATACAGAGCACGGTTGTCGGATGTGTCCCTGTACCGAATGCCATTCCGGGGTCAAGCTCAATCACCTTTCGATTCGGATCATCCGGTTGAAATTCTTCCCATGTAGGAGCGATATAAAAATGTTCACCTACACGCACCGGTTTATAATACTTTTTCCAAGCGGTTGCCCACTCTTCCTCATTATGCTCGCTGAACGTAAGACGCCCATCACCCATGTCGATATCATACAAAAGAAGGTTGTTCAGCGATTGCTTAATTTCTTCAACCGTTTCTCCAAGAAAGCTGTTGACAGGCAAATACGCTTTTACGTTTACGCCTTCAATCGGATAGTCAGCGGGATCAAGTGAATATTCCGCACCGTCATCGGATTGAAATGTTTTTTGCAGATCCTGAGAATCTTCAATAACGACACCGCCTGCGCCGGCTTCATAGAGAACATTAGTCACCGGCTCGATCGCTTCTTCAGTTGTATGAATACAAATTTCCGACCATCTCATCGCGTAAGTGGATTCGCTCCTTGTAGATGTTTCATTTTTTATTCATTGCTTAAAAAGAGTGATCAATCAGCCTTAAATACTTTTTTCATCTTGCCAAGGATGCCTTCATCATCTTCACTTAATTTATTTCCACTAAGTTCAGCAAGTTTCTTGAAAACTGCTTTTTCTTCAGTGGACAGATGCTTCGGTGTGACAACCTTAACGGTGACATGTTCATCGCCTTGACCATAGCCTCTGACATTCTTGATTCCCTTGCCTCTCAGGCGAAATTTGGTGCCGGTCTGAGTTCCTGCAGGAATACGCAGCTTCACGTTTCCATACAGAGTCGGTACTTCGATTTCATCGCCAAGTGCTGCTTGGGCAAAATTCAAAGGAACATCCAATAAGACATCATCACCGGCTCGTTGGTAATATTTATGCGGCTTGACACTGAATACAATGTACAGATCTCCTGACGGTCCTCCGTTCACTCCTGGTTCACCATGACCGGATAAACGAATCTGCTGGCCGTCGTCAATACCCGCAGGAATCTTGACTTCGATCTTTTTGTTCACTTTCATCTTGCCTGTGCCTGCACAAGTTCCGCATGGATTCTTAATAATCTTGCCGGTGCCGTGGCAGTACGGACAAACGCGTCGATTCACAATACGTCCAAACGGTGTATTCTGTTCCTGATTCAATTGCCCGGTACCGTGACAATGAGAACATTGTGCCGGCTTAGTACCCGGCTTCGCACCGGTTCCGTGACAAGTCGTACATGTTTCTTCCTTCGGTATCCGGATATCGGTAGTTTTGCCGAACGCGGCTTCTTCAAAGGTAATTGACATCTCGTATTGCAGATCCGATCCCTGACGCGGAGCATTAGGATCACGGCGTCTCGAACCGCCGCCATTAAAAATTTGATCAAAGATATCGCCGAACCCGCCAAAGTCGGCACCGCTGAACCCTTGAGCTCCGCCAAAGCCTCCTTGATTCGGGTCTGCCTCGCCAAATTGATCATACTGCGCTCTTTTTTGAGGGTCACTTAAAGTCTCGTAGGCCTTTGTGACCTCTTTAAATTTTTCCGGCGCATCCGCATCTTTATTTACATCGGGATGGTATTTTCGTGCCAGTTTTCGAAACGCTTTTTTAATTTCATCCTTCGAGGCGTCTTTATTTACGCCTAGGATTTCGTAATAATCCCGCTTACTCATCAAATCACTCCCGAAATGATTTCACATAGAGTTTATCATATCATTCGCTTGACTGCTTAAGCAAGAAAAAGCCAAAGCCAGAAACCATGTCCGACTTCGACTTTCTCACAAAAAATTGCTTTCAGGCTTAATCATGGAAGCTGCAAAGCGCTCCGTTGAACAGATCAATAACTAGCGTATGACTGATCAGTTCTTTTTGTTCTTGTCTTTGTCCTCATCATCGACTTCTTTGTAGTCAGCATCAACAACATTGTCGTCGTCCTTTTTACCGCTAGCTGAGCCTTGAGCACCTTGAGCTTGTTGTGCTTGCTGTGCCTGTTGGTACAACTTAACAGAGAGCTGTTGAACGATTTCATTCAGTTCATCTTTTGCAGCCTTGATTGCTTCATTATCTTTGCTGTCCAATGCTTTTTTCAGCTTATCCTTAGCTGCCTCTGCTTTTGATTTCTCAGAAGCATCAACCTTATCGCCAAGGTCTTTCAGTGTCTTTTCCGTCGCAAAAATTAATTGGTCTGCTTCATTACGGAGATCAACTTCCTCTTTACGCTGCTTATCTGCATCGGCATTTGCTTCAGCATCCTTAACCATCTTATCAATTTCTTCGTCGCTTAGACCTGAAGACGATTGAATCGTGATGGATTGTTCCTTATTCGTACCTTTGTCTTTTGCTTTAACATTTACAATACCGTTTGCATCAATTTCGAACGTTACTTCAATCTGCGGAATGCCGCGTGGAGCCGGCGGAATATCAGTCAATTGGAAACGTCCAAGCGTTTTATTATCCGCGGCCATCTGGCGTTCACCTTGAAGCACATGGATATCCACGGCCGTCTGGTTGTCCGCTGCCGTTGAGAACACTTGCGATTTGCTTGTCGGGATCGTTGTGTTGCGATCGATCAATTTCGTGAACACACCGCCCATTGTTTCAATACCAAGTGAAAGCGGAGTAACGTCAAGCAGTACGACATCCTTAACATCGCCGGTGAGAACGCCGCCTTGAATTGCCGCTCCGACGGCAACAACCTCGTCAGGGTTTACACCCTTGCTTGGTTCCTTGCCTGTCAGGTTCTTGATTGCTGCTTGAACAGCAGGAATACGAGTTGATCCACCGACGAGAACGATTTTGTGAATATCGTCCATCGTCATATCTGCGTCGGACAATGCCTGACGAACAGGACCCATCGTCGATTCAACGAGGTCTGCAGTCAATTCATCGAATTTCGCACGTGAGAGATTCATTTCCAAGTGTTTCGGACCGGTTGCGTCAGCAGAGATAAATGGCAGTGAGATTTGAGCCTGTGAAACACCGGAAAGCTCTTTCTTTGCTTTTTCAGACGCATCTTTCAAACGTTGCAGCGCCATTTTATCACCGGAGAGGTCAATACCGGTTTCCTTCTTAAATTCACTGACTAAATAATTGATAATGCGTTCGTCGAAATCGTCGCCGCCAAGTCTGTTGTTTCCGGCAGTTGCTTTAACTTCGAAAATGCCGTCGCCTAGTTCAAGAATAGATACGTCAAACGTACCACCGCCAAGGTCGAAAACAAGAATCGTCTGATCTTCGCCTTTGTCAAGACCATAAGCAAGCGATGCTGCCGTTGGTTCGTTGATAATTCTCAGAACTTCGAGTCCGGCAATCTTACCGGCATCTTTAGTTGCCTGACGTTGAGCGTCATTAAAGTAAGCCGGTACCGTGATAACTGCCTTTTCTACTTTTTCGCCAAGATATGCCTCAGCGTCTGATTTCAATTTTTGAAGAATAATTGCTGAGATTTCCTGCGGTGTATATTTTTTACCTTCCGCCTCAACCTTATAGTCCGTACCCATATGACGTTTGATCGAAAGAATCGTATTCGGGTTAGTTACTGCTTGGCGTTTTGCCACTTCACCGACCTGACGTTCGCCATTCTTAAAAGCAACAGCAGAAGGAGTAGTACGCGCACCTTCCGGGTTAGGAATAACGACCGGTTCGCCGCCTTCCATAACTGCCACACAAGAGTTTGTTGTTCCTAAGTCAATACCAATAATTTTACTCATGTTCATTTCCTCCTAATATTTAAAAAACATTAAGTTTGAACCGTCTAAATCAAGAGCTGACCTTCACCATTGCCGGACGTATCACTCGGCCATTAAGTGTGTAGCCTGCTTGAAGCACCTGTATAACTGTGCCTGATTCATGCTCGCCGCTTTCTTCCTGCATCACGGCTTGATGTACGTTGGGATCAAACGGTTGATGCAAAGAAGGAATTTCTTCAACGCCTTCTTTTTTAAGCGCGCTTTCCAATTTCGACAAAACCATTTCCATTCCCTTTTTTAAAGCCTGAGCATCTTCAGACACAGCTTCGACTGCAAGTGCACGTTGAAAATTATCAAGCGTCTCAAGCATATCAGAGACAAGATCCTGAGCCCTGAACTTGCGTGCATCTGCTTTTTCTTTGCTCGTGCGTTTACGAAAATTATCAAAGTCTGCTTGCGTTCTGAGCCGCTGATTCGTCGCTTCGTCTGCTTGCTTTTTCAGCTTGTCAATTTCCGCTGTCTGCTCAGCAATTTTCTTCAAGAGCACATCAGTATCCGGAGTAGCTTTGTCAGTACTCTCGGCGTCAGCGCTTTTCGGATCACCTGCGGAATTGGCCGCCGCAGCTTCGGCGGTTTCACCCTCAGTCTGCTTTTTTTTCATTTCTTCTGTTTCTTCGTTTGTTTTGTTTGTTTCTTTATTTGCCTGCTCTGTCATAGGCTCACCTCCTGAAAGTAATGAAAGAACTAGCGATCATGCCGCTCTTGTTTATTAAGATTCTCGGTCAGCAATTTGGAAACCATGTCAATCAGTGTGATAACACGCGGATATGCCATTCGTTTCGGGCCGATCACCGCGACCGTTCCTAGGTGCTCGCCTCCGACCGAATAGGTAGTCGTAA
This sequence comes from Sporolactobacillus sp. PKPK-6, assembly GCF_056678885.1. Taxonomy (NCBI): domain Bacteria; kingdom Bacillati; phylum Bacillota; class Bacilli; order Caryophanales; family Sporolactobacillaceae; genus Sporolactobacillus; species Sporolactobacillus sp. PKPK-6. The sequence continues at coordinate 181,967 of NZ_JBWXPA010000002.1, forward strand.
TCAAGCTGCAGTCCTCAATGCCATTCAGTTTATTCTCGCGTCCTATGCGAATATGCAAGCCATTGGACGGCATACTCATTAATTCGCGAATGAGCTCTTTTCCTTCAAGCACGTCTAGAAGCGGTATGATTTTATCAACATCCTGAAATTCCGGCTGAGCCAGCATATTGTTTTTTCCGCTATAAAAAATCTGCTCCGGATCACTAATCGTAAGACTGTTATTCAACAAAGTCATGACGCGCTTGTAATCGCGAACATGCTCGCGAAGCACACCGGAAATCTCAGCATTCAAACGGCTTTGGAGTTGATATAGCGGCACCATGTTCAGCTTGTCATTCAAAATGTTGACTATTTTTTCAATATCATCCGCATTGATTGATTTGGGGATTGCAACGACTCGATTTTCCACATGGCCGGTATCGGTTACGATAATCAGAACAGCTTGATTCTGATTGAGCTTAACCATCTGAATGTGTTTCAGCTTCATTTCCAAAAGTTCGGGACCAAGCATGATCGCCGTGTAATTCGTGAATTCGGAAAGAATCTTAGCCGTCACACGAATCAGTTCCTCGGTCTCGGAAAGTCTCTCATGATAGGCATGACGTATATTTCCAAGCTCGTCATCGGAAAGCAAGACCGGCGACAACAAATGATCAACATAAAAACGATAACCCTTTTCCGACGGCACTCTCCCGGAGGAGAGATGTGTTTTCTCAAGATAACCCATCTCTTCCAGATCTGCCAGTTCGTTTCTGATCGTTGCCGGGCTGAATGTGACATCTTCCCTCTTAGCAATGGATCGCGAACCGACCGGCTCTGCAGAGACAACATAGTCATTAACCAGTAATTGCAGCAAAAACAATTGACGATCAGTTAACATCTCATGGATCACCTCTGTTAGCACTCGTTCTTCCTGAGTGCTAATTCTACATTAAAATTTACCAACTTCGTTCCTGTTTGTCAAATGTTTTAGGACATTCTTAAGAAATTAAAAAGGCTTCAAAAACATTGTTTCCTAAAAAAACACCTTTTTGAGTCAATGCGAGCCGGTCGTCCCGCTCATGAAGCAGGCCCTGTGCCTTTAATTGTTCTATTTCTTTGCCATATATTTGCTCAATCGGTCGACCGAATTTTTCATTGAAGTGTTCGATACTGACGCCTCTCATAAGACGAAGTCCGAGAAACATTTCTTCCTCCATTTTCTCAGTAACTGTTACTTCATGCTCGGAGACTCTCGCGTTCCCTTGTTCACGAACATGCTCAATATACTTTTTCACCGGGCCGGCATTGGCATAGCGAACACCCTTCCAATACCCATGTGCACCCGCTCCAATACCGTAATATTCTTCATTGTGCCAGTACATTGAATTATGAATGCCTTCATAACCCGGCTTTGCAAAATTACTGATCTCATAATGATGAAGTCCATGTTTCTCAAGCTCCAAGATAATTTGACCGTACATGTCGGCTTCAATATCTTCTCCGGGCAGCTTCAGACTTCCGCTTTTCATTCGATTATAAAAAATAGTTTTCGGCTCAAGCTGGAGCGAATAAATCGATATATGCGGTGTTCCAAGGCTTAAAGCGCGTTCCAGTGACTCATGCAGAACGGTTTCAGTCTGTCCCGGCAGTGCAAACATCAAGTCAAGCGTAATATTATCAAATCCATGTTCTTGTGCAAGCCGAATTGCATCCTCCGCATCTTTTGCTTCATGCGCCCTGCCGATTTTCTTCAGCAGGTGATTGTCAAAGGTTTGGACACCGACACTGAGCCGAGTGACACCAAATCGTTTCATAATCTCCAGTTTCGCTTCATTTAAGCTCTCCGGATTCGCTTCAACCGTAAATTCTTTAATCGACGGACTCATTAAATAGTGTTTAATATCAATAAAAAGCCGTTCAAATTGTTTTTCATTAAGTGCGGTCGGTGTGCCGCCGCCAATATAGATGGTCTCAGGCAGCCCGTCCGCTCCATAGCTCCGCATTTCCAAAGCGAGTGCGTCCAAGTAATCGTCAACCGGCTGATTTTTCATAAACACCTTATTAAAATCGCAGTAATAACAAATGTGGTCGCAAAAGGGGATATGGATATATGCCCCGCGTCGCACCTGGCGGTTAATCATCATGACTCATCCGGAACACGGACATGAACGCTTCCTGCGGTACTTCGACACTGCCGACCGCTTTCATCCGTTTCTTGCCTGCTTTTTGTTTCTCAAGCAGCTTGCGCTTACGTGACACATCGCCGCCGTAGCACTTAGCGAGCACATTTTTTCGAAGGGCTTTGATCGTTGATCGAGAAATGATCTTCTGACCAATCGCCGCCTGAATCGGCACTTCAAATTGCTGGCGCGGAATCAATTCTTTCAACTTTTCAACAATCGCTTTGCCGCGGTCATAAGCGAATTCTTGATGCACGACAACCGAGAGTGCGTCCACTTTTTCACCGTTGAGCAAAATATCCATTTTCAACAAATCACTCACGCGATAGCCGTCCATCTCGTAATCGAGAGAGGCGTAGCCTTTCGTGCTTGATTTAAGGATATCAAAAAAGTCGTACATAATCTCAGAAAGCGGCAGATCATAAATCACATTCGTTCGATTGGCATCGAGGTATTCCATTGTTTGGAATTCCCCACGTTTTCTTTGACAAAGCTCCATAATGGCACCAACGTAGTCATTCGGTGTCATTATTGTTGCCTTGACATAAGGTTCTTCAACCTCAGCGATGTATTTGCGCTCCGGCATTTCCGATGGATTACCCACGCGTACACTAGAGCCATCAGTTAATTTAACATTATAAATAACACTTGGTGCTGTCGCGATCAAATCAATGTTGAATTCGCGTTCCAATCGTTCCTGAACAATATCCATATGCAGCAATCCGAGAAATCCGCAACGGAAGCCAAAACCGAGTGCTTCTGATGTTTCCGGTTCGTACTGCAACGCGGAGTCGTTCAATTCAAGTCGACCGAGCGCCTCTCTCAGATCTTCATATCGAGCCGTATCAATCGGATACAGTCCGCAGTACACCATTGGGTTCATCTTACGATAGCCCGGCAACGGCTTGTCCGCGGGATGCTCAGCATGCGTCACCGTATCGCCCACTTGCGTATCATGAACGGATTTTATAGAAGCTGTAAGGAAGCCAACGTCTCCAACGGATAATTCTTCGCGATTTTCAATCTTTGGCGTCGAAACACCGACCTCCAGTACCTCGAATGTTTTTCCGTTCGCCATCATTTTAATTTGATCGCCGACACGAACGGTTCCTTCGACGACACGGATATACACGACAACACCGCGATACGCATCATAGAGCGAGTCAAAGATCAGCGCTTGAAGTGGCGCATCCGGATCACCGGCCGGTGCAGGAATTTTCTCAATAATTTGAGCGAGAATTTCATCTGTTCCAATTCCGGTTTTTGCTGACGCAAGGACCGCATCGGATGCATCGAGACCAATCACATCTTCTATTTCCTGTTTCACTCGGTCTGGGTCGGCATTCGGCAGATCAATTTTATTAATAACCGGGATAATCTCCAGGTTGTTTTCTAAAGCAAGATAGACATTCGCCAAGGTCTGCGCCTCAACGCCTTGCGCTGCATCCACAACAAGCAGCGCACCTTCGCATGCGGCAAGGCTCCGTGAGACTTCATAAGAAAAGTCGACATGCCCTGGCGTGTCGATTAAATGAAAGATGTACGTCTCGCCGTCTGGCGCTGTATAATTTAATTCAACCGCGTTCAGCTTGATTGTAATTCCGCGTTCACGTTCAAGATCCATCGCGTCTAGCGTCTGCGCCTTCATTTCTCTTTGCGTAAGCGCTTGTGTCGCTTCCAATATACGATCGGCCAATGTTGACTTGCCATGATCGATATGAGCGATGATTGAAAAATTACGGATCCGCGATTGACGCGTTCCTTGTTTCTCTGACATAATTGTTCCTCCTGCTTCCAAAAAACATCACTTAATCTCGATTATATCAATCCCGAAGGAACGTTTCAATGAAGAACCCAAAAGCTTACATCAGCTGAGTTTCTCTTGAGGCAAAGCTTCTGATAAAATGAAAAACCGGTCAGGATTCCCGACCGGTTCGGCATGCAGATGATTATCATGAAACAAAGATTTGGATCAAGCCGTCAACAAACGCTGCAAGCGCACTGACTCCCCACAAGAAAAACCGCTGCACTTTATCGGACAACGAATATCCTTTTTGTTCAGAGATACCATTGACCTCTTCACTTTTCGCAGGATTTGGTAAAGAATCCAATTTATTTTGAGGAATCACAATTTGTTGTTCATGGCTAGCCGTACTCGTTGTTTCAGCCGTCTGGGGCTGCTGCGCGTCGCGAACGGTTACCGCACCGTAAAGTCCGCATATGAGAAGCACCAACAATACGACAAAACATTCAATAACAAAGCGTTTCATTTGTTCGCCGCTCCCTTCGCCTTAGGGCTTGTCCTTTGTTCGTTACTTCATCTTATGCCGGATCGCAGCAAATCATGTATTAATGTGTAAAATGTCCGACATTCTTTTGATTCACCTGATGATGCAGGGCTGCGTTCAATCCTTCAGCGATCACATTGCCCATTTTTTCAATAAAAAAGTCAACTTCTTTTGGTGTCACCATCATCTGAGTTCCGCTCGCCCCAAGCGCTTCGCGAATCAATTGTGCTTTTTCTTCTTCGCTCAGCGTGCCGACCATGCCAAGGAATGCCGCACGCTTCTCCTTACTTGGCAAATTTAATTTTTTGTAATCTACTTTTTCTCCAAAAGACATCCAAGAAGGCGCAAGCGACTTAGATGGCTTTGTATCGCTCATTTCCCGTTCAAAGTGGCGAAGAAGCAGATCAAGTGAATCGCTCGTTATCGTTACCGCATCAACGACAGTCGGTACGCCAATTGCGATCACCGGAATTCCTAAAGTCTGCATACTCAATTCTTTACGATTGTTGCCGACTCCCGAACCAGGATGAATTCCGCTGTCAGCAACTTGAATCGTCGTATTTACCCGCTCAATCGCGCGTGCCGCCAACGCATCAACTGCGATCACAAAGTCGGGTTTTGTTTTCTCAATGACGCCAAGAATAATATCGCTTGTCTCGATACCGGTCACGCCCATTACCCCAGGAGTTAAGGCGCTGACAGGACGATAGCCGGGCTGGACATTTTCCGGCTGAAGATCAAACAGATGCTTGGTAACAAGGACATTCTGCACGACACTCGGCCCCAGTGCATCAGGGGTGACCTTCCCATTTCCTAAGCCGACAAGGAGGCAGCTTGCATCGTCCGCGATAGACAACTGCTTCAGAAATTGAGCAAAATACTTAGCGAACACTCGCTCCATCTTACCCTCAATTTCCGTATCCGCCGAGCGAAGCTCCTGGGCCTCAAAGGTCAAGTAAGTTCCCGGTTTTTTATTCATTGCCGCAGCAGCCTGCCGATCAATAGTCATCGAGGTGATTTTTATACCGGATTCCTTATTTTCTTCGCTGTGCAGACCTTGTAATGCCGGTCTCTTCTCGCTTTCTTCAATCGCAAGGTCAGTACGGACCGCAAACTGTTTGACGTCCAAATTACCCATAGGTTAAAGTCTCCTTTACTTTTGCTAAAATCAACGAGCAGATGATGAAGTCGCGTAGATCGACATTTAATATCTTTTAAAAGGATGTTCATTTGTGCTTTTTTCATTCATTCATTGCAAAAGGCTGTAGCCTTTGATACAATACAGTTTGTCAGAATGAATCTCTGCTCATAGGAATAGAGGCTTTATCAGCCTATCGTTTATTTATATAGGAACGTGATTATTTCGGCGGAGTTAGTATGATGACCGGGAATTCATGATTTGGAGGTGAATCGAATGCCAAATATTAAATCAGCAATTAAACGTGTAAAAACGAGCGAAGCGAACCGTCAGCACAATGTGCAGTACAGATCCGCAATGCGCACAGCGATTAAATCATTCAACACTAAGGTTGAAGAAAAAGATGTTGAAGGCGCAAAGGTCGCTTTTGTTGCTGCAACGAAGAAGGTCGACAAAGCAGCAACTAAAGGCTTGATCCATAAAAATAAAGCTGCTCATGAAAAATCAAGACTGTCCAAGAAATTGAACGGTTTAGACGCCTGATTATTAAAACTCTTGCTCAGCAAGACTTTAGTGCAGACAGAAGAATTGGCGCAGGTGCACCTGCGCCAATTCTTCTGTCTCTTTATTTATTAAAACGGCTTGCTTGAAAAAGCAGGCCGTTTTTGTTGTTTATTAAGCTGTTTTCGTAGAGATATCGACGATTAACAGCTCAAGCGCCAGCACTTTATCTGCTTGTCCTGTCTTGATCTTAAAGTCCGTTTCCGAGCATTTTTCGAGCGCATGCTGCAGCACTAGGGCATCAAAAAGCCGTGTCTGCTCCAATGCCAATTTTACTGCGTAGGGATGAACACCAATTTTACCAGCAATATTATTCTGAGTATAACCTGCTTTCTGATAATATCCTGCCTGATAGACAATACGAAACTGCCGCTCCAAAAGGGCAAGAAGCTTCAAGGGTTCCTCTTTCATTCGCACAAGCTCATGAAGCAATTGCAATGCTTCGGCCGTTTTTCTATGCATGACTTGATTTACAAGCAGAAAGACATTTGTTTCAAGAGATTTTGACCCAATCTCCTCAACCACCTGTGCATCAATCGGTCGATCTGCTCCGCAATAAAGCGCGCATTTGCCAACCTCATTAGCAAGCTGGCCAAGGTGCGGACCAATCGCAGCCATTAACTGTTCATGTCCTGCCTTCGTATACCTTGCACCATGTTGAGCGGCAACATTTTCAAGAATGGCGAAGAGCGTCGTATCCGTTAAGTGAGACAGTTCATAAACAACTGCTGTTTTTTCAAGCTTCTTTACAATTTTTTTTCGCCGGTCCAATTTTTCATAAGGGGCGATAACCATCAACACCGTACTTTCAGCGGGATGTTCCATGTATTGTTCCAAACGGTCAATTTTTTGTTCCATCTTCGTTTTTGTTCGTTCACCGGTCAAAAAGTAGGCATTATCCATGATTACGACTTTCTTTTCGCCGAAAAACGGAATCGTTTCCGCATCTTCTACTGCATGTTCAAGCGGGACCTCAGTCATATCATATCTTGAATAGTTGAAATCACGTTCCTCGTCGTTTAGTGCCTCTTTTGTAATGTTGCTCTTCATCAATTGGATGAGAAAATCCTGTGTCCCGAACAACAGATATACCGGTGCAAGGGGCTTGCTGATTGATAAGTTTGCTGATTTAGGCACTGCCATCTATGTAATCATCCTTTGTCTGCGAATTATCCGGAGCTTGAGAAGTGACGCTCGCATATCTTTACTTTACCGTCCGGTTGCCCTATTGACAAGCTTCTTCTTTTACACGGCCTTTGATTGAAAGACCGCGATACGCATTGTTTTCTTTCCGAACGTAAAAAGAAAGCGGCTGAAAGCCGCTTTCTAAATATATATGAACGCCGACAAACGAAACCTAGGACAACGCTTGTCAGGCGATATACATTACTCTCTCTAGGTTATCCTATGAGCGAAAAAAGTATGGGTGACAGCGGACAACTTTCAAATAAAAAAGGTGGTAATCAGGGTAAATTATGGTGAACCGGCATGTTCCCAAATGATCACTTGTTGTTGATTAAACCAGAACCGGATTGCCCCCAATTGATCTGTACGCAGTACACGGACACTGTGTTCACTCAGCTTCTCAATGACCTCTTGGTGAGGATGTCCATAACGATTCCCTTTTCCGCTTGAAATAATTCCGACCGTCGGACTAAGATGAGTGAGCCATTCCTCAGATGTCGACGTTCGGCTGCCATGATGACCGAGCTTGAGCACATCAGCATCTATATGCGGATAACGTTCAAGCAGCTCTTTTTCACCAGTTTGGCTTAGGTCACCGGTAAATATCCACTCCTTGCCTCCTAACGTTACATGAAAAACAACTGAATTATCATTGCTCTCCTTTGATTGTCTACTTGGCGAAAGCACATGAAACGCGGCATTCCCCATTTTCATTGTCATACCCGAATGAAGATCATTAATCGTCGTCCCATCATGTACCATCAATTCGAAAAGGGCACGATCCTTGGCGTTTGGATTATGATACGGACTGATCAGCAATTGATGAATCGCTATTTTCCCAGCGATTCCTTTCAATCCTTCGACATGGTCGGCATCGCGATGTGTTAATACGAGAGCCTCAAGGTGAGTGGCTCTCAAAGCGAGCAGTTCGCGCAAAACGACATCTCTTCCGACTTCGAACGGTCGGTTGCGCTCACGCCATTTTTCTTGTCCAAATTCAATCGTTCCTCCGGTATCAATCAGTACATTGCCTCTGTTATGAGGCAATCGAATCAAAATACTATCCCCTTGCCCGACATCAAGAAAGGTGACGGAACCGCGGGTATCCAGCTGATCGGTAGTCCATACCATTCCATAAATAAGAAAAAATGGAACAAGCAGTGCGAAAACCGATTGAATCGAGCGAAAATACTCCCAGACAATGAGGGATATGAAAATTAAAACCAAGGATATTCCGATTTGCCAGCCGGATAATGCGCCATAGGTTAATTGCATAGGCATATGACGTGACAAATAGAGTAAAAATTGGTGAGGAACAAAAAGAAGAGTATCTACAGTATATGAAAAAAATCCGGAAAGATCGGAGAACAATAATGTGATGAAATAACCAACGGCACAGAGAGGCAAAATAACAAAGGTAATGAATGGAACGAAAAAGATGCTAAGCAGAATGCCCGCAAGAGAAAGTTGATAGAAGTTCGGCACAATAATCGGAAAAGTCGCGAGTTCGCAAATCAACGAGAGAACAATCATGCGCAGCATAGGCGATTGATACGATCGGATAACCATTGGACCGGCAATTAAAACGACAAAGGTAACTGTGAAAGAAAGCTGAAAGCCTAAATCATACACGACCCTTGGATCATAGAAAACCATCAGCAAACATGCAATGGAGATCGAGTCGGAAACGGGCAGTTTCCGCTTCTTCATTAATGTGAAAAGCAGTACACAGCCAGCCGTTATTCCGGAACGCACGATTGACGGCTCAGCGCCTGTGATCACAACATACATGGGAAGCAGTATAAGAATCAGCAATGAAGCATGTTCGCGTACCATGCCTATTCGCCTGAGCAGATAGAATAAAGTGCCGAACACCACGGCGACATGCATACCTGAAACAACAAGCAGATGAACGAGGCCAAACATCCTATAAGCATCCGACAAATCGGCATCCATCTGATCATCTGTTCCCAGCAGCAAGGCATTCATCATCTCTGCAGTTGTTGATGTAAAGTGTGCAGAAATAAATGTGACCTGATTTTGGCGAATGCGTCGAAGCCAATCGAGAATCGACAGATCAGTATCACTGTAGCTGGGAATCTGAGCAGCCTTCATCCGCCAAAAAATGTGATGCCTCTCAAGGTACAAACGCTGATTAAAGGCATGAAAATTACTGGGCTGTTCAGGTCTTTCAAGTTTTCCCGTCACTCGGCACTTCATGCCGGTTTTCAATTCACGTATCAATAAACGCTTTTGTTCCTTCGTCGCAAGCCTTACATCAACCATAATAGACTCGCCTTGATTCGTCTTCATCTTGAAATGAAGGCGATCACCATCAAATTGAGGAAGGTCAGTAATCCTGCCATGCAAAACTTGCTGGCGATCCGACAAAACGGTATCATTCTTTTGAAAAAAGACGAGATCAATTTTTATGATCAAAAAGATGAGCAGAAGAATACCGAAAAGTTGATACTTTCTCAAAGCAATTAGGTAAAGTTCATATGCGATAAACAGAGCTGCTGGAACGATTGGATTCGCACTTAGAAATGTCCATGCTGCCAGACATCCCGACACCGCAAGTAAATGCCATTTACCGGAAACCGGCATCTCGACCCAGCTTTCTCAAGATTACGATATAAAGTTCAACACTGAACAAAGTCAGATCCCTCCGATCATCGGATTTCTTCTTTCTTTGCCACCTTCAGTTCAATAAAATTGTCAAAAGGCACTTTTTTAACCGTTACATGAGCTGCCTCAAACAGTTCCTTCGCATAAGGATGATTTTTGTAATCCTTTGCAAAGTAAACGCTTTTTATTCCTGCTTGAATAATCGCTTTACAGCACTGGACACATGGATAATGCGTCACATAAATTTCCGCATCTTCTGTCCGTTCACCGAATTTCGCGCACTGTAAAATCGCGTTCATTTCCGCGTGAATGGTACGTGCACAATGCCCGTCGATCATATAACATCCCTCATCCGTACAATGCGCGCCGCCGGCAATCGAGCCATTATAACCGCCGGCAATAATTCTCTTGTCGCGTACAATGGTCGCTCCGACAACCAGCCTCGTGCATGTACTCCGCGACGCAAGCAAATGGCTTTGTGCCATAAAATATTGATCCCAAGAAAGTCTCTCCATCCGTTAACATCCTCCTGAATTAATAGCCTGTCCCTATTGTATCAGAATCTGCCCATTCTCCGCTGAGACATTTATCAAATGTTTGTTCATTGAAGCGATATATTCGGTTTCATTTTTTCAAGCGACTTGTCGCCAATACCGGAAACATTGGTCAATTCATCAACACTCTTAAAAGGACCATGTTCCTCGCGATAGTGAATAATTGCTTTAGCTTTTGCTGGTCCCACTCCCGGGAGATTCTGCATCGTCTGTTCATCAGCTGTATTCACATGAACCATTTCCCCGCTTTCCTGCTTTTCCGTCACATTCCCGGTCGATTCCACCAAGACATTCGGCTCTTTTTCTCCTTGCTTCGGAACATAAATGACCATCTCGTCAGTGAGCTTCTGAGCCAGATTAACTTTGTCACGGTCCGCCTGCTTACTGAATCCTCCTGCCTGCTCAATTGCATCGATCACTCGGTCCGTCGTTTGGACATGGTAGATGCCTGGTTCGCGCACTGCCCCTTTTACATCAATAATGAATTCTTCAACCCGTTCAGGCTCTTGCTTGGTTTTTTCGACGGCCTGACTCTTTGAATCCGCCGATCCGGATAATAATTGTTCGCTTTTCTCTAGCTCCGCTTCAGTTTCGTTTTTTGCTTGGTGCTGGTAAAAAAACCAAAGTACAAGCAGTACCGCAACGGCTAAGACGATCAGTCCTATTTTCTTTTTCATCCATCGTATACTCAAACCAATTCCTCCCAGTTATAGTTGGTGTCAGTCATATTCCGTCGGCTCAATACATAGGTTCAATAAGGATACACTGAAGAGATATTGGGGTGGAGAAAAATGAGGATCGGCATGATTGGAACAGGGAATATGGGCGCGCTGCTTGTCGACGCGCTGGTAAAAAGCAAGGCGATAAAGCCTAAATTTATTACCGTGATGAATCGAACAAAAAAGAAAGCCTTAGATCTGGCAGAAAAGCACCACCGATTGTCGGTCAGCGAATCGCCAATTAACGTTCTCCAAAATGCAGATATTGTGTTCCTTTGTGTAAAACCCGGCCAGTTTTACACCTTACTGGAATCATTACGCGGATCTTGGCATCCGGGTCAGATCGCCGTCTCAATCACGAGCCCGATTTCCGTGAATCAGCTCGAACAGATGATTCCCTGCCAAGTAGCACGTGTTATTCCCAGCATTGTCAATCAAAGCCTTTCGGGCAGTTCACTTGTCACGTTCGGATCAAGTATGACCGATCTTTCGAAAAACAAACTTTGGGCTATTCTCTCTCAATTTTCTCATCCGATCGAAATTGATGAAGAGAATATACGAGCTGCTTCAGACCTGTCCAGCTGCGGACCTGCGTTTCTTTCTTTTTTACTGCAAAAAATGATCGACGGAGCCGTAAGTGCGACATCACTCTCCAGAAAGCAGGCGACGCAGCTAACGACAGAAATGATTGAAGGGCTGGGCAAACTTTTTGAGGAGCAAACCTATACGCTTGAAGAATTGCAGAAAAAAGTGACGGTAAAAGGTGGTGTAACGGGTGTTGGCTTAGATATTTTAGAACAAGGGTATCAGGATGTTTTTGAAAAGCTGTTCACAGAAACGCAGAAAAAATTTATTGAAGATAAAGCAGCAGTGAATGAAACATTTGAGGGAGAGAAGAGCTAACTTGAGACCAATAATAATTACTTCTCCACTGCGATCACATTTCCTTCTTTTAAAAAAAATTAAGTTAGGCCAACATGTTCCGTACTTTTGAGCAGCTCTTTGATTCATCAGCAGTCACAGCAAAAAAGATCCAAACCAACGTTCAGCGATGAATGATCGGTTCAGATCTTTTCGTTTATTCATGTGCCTCTGCCGCCTGCATCGGCACATCCGAAGGCCTTGAAAATAGGCTGTGCAGGATCATACCTGCCATAATAACCAGCATACCAAGCCATGAAATAAGCGACGGCAAAGGTGCTGATAAAAGGACAAGTTCACCGAGTACGGTAAACAATACCTCCATTGATTGTGTCGCTTCAACGGCCGCTAATTGCTGCATGTTCCCGCGTACAAGATCAGTTGCTGAAAAGAAAAGGATCGTCGCGATAACTCCTGAACTGATCGCAACAATTAATGATTGAATAACTTGAGTTTGGCTTGGTCTGCCAACTGATACCGCGCCATATACCGCAAGGATCAGCCAAAACGGCATGCTCGCCAGTGTCATACCGAAAACACGCTGATAAGTATCAAGCCGATCGCCGCACACATCCATCATTTTTCGATTGCCAAGAGGATAAGCAAAAGCAGCAATGACAACCGGAACAACAGCCAAAAGCGCAGTACTTGCAGAAAGACCGCTCGTCTGCTCCACTTGAAGAAGCATAATACCAATTAAAATAATCAGAGACAAAAAAAGACCTTTAATCGGAATGCGTCCTCTTACACGGATCACTCCTGCTGTCGTCTGTACCGTCTCATAAAACAAAGGAGCAAGCAAAGAACCGGCAATAATCGTAAACTGCCAGGTTCCGGCGATCAGCCATCCTGGCGCAAAGCTTGCCGAAAAACAAAGCGGTGCATAAAACATACCAAAACCAACAGAGCTCCATACGACCCAGCGCACCCAATCTGATTTCATCTCACGCAGCACTTGCATAAAGTTGCCGCGCAAAAGGACAAGCAGTGCAAGGAATGGAAGCATGAAAAAATAACGCAAGGCGCCGCTCCATATCCAGCTTCCCCCGGACAGCTCCATCGAATGGTTGAAAATAAAGGCGGCTGCGAAGAAAAAAGCAGCAGACACGCCGAGCAGTATCGCTTTCAATGCTCTCCTCCTCATTCCAATTCATGTGGTCATTTTAGCTTTGAACAACATGCTTCTTTAAATAATTATGTAAAAGAAAATGTGGAGACAGTATCTCCACGTTAATTTTAGTTTACGAAGGCTTTTTTTCTAATGTATATAACGGGGCGTCTCCCCATAATTTTTCCAATTGATAGTAATCGCGTTCATCTCTATGGAAGACATGAGCAATGACGTCACCAAGATCAATCAGTACCCATCGAGCCTGATCATAACCCTCCATTCGGTGAACCTCAATGCCGTTTTCCAGTGCAGCTTTTCGAAGCGCCATTGAAATGGCTTGTACTTGTTTGTCAGAATCACCATGACAGATAATAAAGTAATCCGCCATAATTGAGATTCCCTGCATTTTTAAAATGACAAGATCCTGAGCCTTTTTGTCATCCGCTGTTTCCGCGAGATATTTAACCCATTCTTCACTATTCATTCAGTCACCTCATTGATTTTTAGTTTATTTGTTCCTGTACGAGATCATTATATGCTTCAAAGGTCTTCGGATAGACACTTTGCTGTTTACTCAGTAGATGTGTAATGGTCTTCTGTAATTCCAGGAGAACAGCATGATCCAAGTCTTGTTTTGCAGCTTCCCTAACCTCATCAACTCCTGGAAAATCACGATTCGGTTCAATGTAATCGGCCAGAAAGATAATTTTCTCCAAAAGGGTCATCTGCTTGCGCCCCGTCGTATGATAAATCATCGCATTTAAAAGATCGGAATCGTTAACGCCATACTGTTCTTGTACATAAATGGCTCCGGCTGGCGCGTGCCACAATTTGTCCGAATACTTGAGACAATCGCTCCACGTTCCTGGTTTGCGCAAAATCATTGATTTCAATTCATCATCCGAGAAATATTTGACAATGTCGTGCAACATTCCGGCTAAACGCGCTTTCTCCTCATCACCGCCGTATTTTTTTGCAAGTTCTCCTGCTGTTTGCGAAACACCAACGGAATGTATATAGCGTTTTTCGGGAAGAATCTCTTTAATTGTCTTCTTTGCCTCATCAATCTTCATAAAGTCCTCGCTCCTTTATGTAGTTTATGACTGCATCCTTAATAAAGTAGCGGCATGACCGCCCTGACTTCAATCGTTCGCGTAAGAAACTCGAGGATAAGTCCACTTTCGGCATATCAATGTAGTGTACATCGGCAAAATCAGGATGGGCCTCAGGATAGCCTGGCCGCTTAAAAGCAATAAAAGAGGTCAGTCTGCACAATTCATCAACTTGATGCCACGTCGGAAGATCATCCACCATATCTGCACCGAGAATGAAGTAAAAATCATCATCAGGATAAGTTTTCTTCAAACCGCGAAATGTATCCACGGTATAAGACTTTCCCTTTCGCTCAAGTTCTGCTGTGCAAACAGCAAATTGTTCGTTATCCATGATTGACAGCCGCACCATATCTGCCCGCTGCTTAGCACTGGCACGCGCCTTTTTCTCATGAACATGCGGCGGTTGATAGCTTGGTAAAAACCAAACCTGATCCAGTTCGCATGCTTCGAGTGCCTCCTCGGCAATCAATAAGTGCATTAGATGCGGCGGATCGAATGTGCCGCCGAATATACCAATTCTTTTATTCATCTGGGCGGCATCCTACTTGTTCGGAATGTCGATCCGCTTGTGCTCTTTAGACGGCCGATAAAGAACCGCCGTATGGCCGATCACCTGAACAAGTTCTGAATCGGTGCGCTGGCTTATTTCGCTGCCTGCTTCAGCAGGATCTTCAAATGTATTTTGCAAAAATTGTACTTTAATGAGTTCGCGTTTCTCAAGTACATGATCAATTTCATCTATGAATTGATCATGTACACCAGTTTTCCCAACTTGAAAAATCGGTTTAAGCGGGTGGGCAAGCTTTTTTAAAAACTTTCGTTGATTATTGCTCAGCATACTTTTTTTATTCCTCCATTATTCACTCAATTCAAATACTTATGAATGAGATGTTCTTCCATTTTTTTCGTCTCAGGGACGAATCCGTTCCATTTTTCAAAGGCAAGTGCACCTTGATAGACCAGCATTGGCAAGCCGTTCATCACAGAGTAGCCGTGGTGTTCTGCATCTTGAAGAAACGCTGTCCTTCTCGGCTGATAGATGAGATCCGCGAAAAGCGTATCGCTTCGTGCTCCATCTAAGCAAATGAACGGATGATTCTCATGTATATCGAAACCAATCGGTGTTGTATTGATCACCACTTTATAGCGATCCAGTTGCAGCTCAGCCTGTTTAAAGGTCAGCGGCACGGATTGCGCATATACGCTACACGCAGTGCTCAGCTTAACCGCCTTATCGAATGTTCGATTAGCGATATCAACACGCGTGCCGATTGCCCTTGCTAGTGTCAAAGCGACTGACCGTGCAGCTCCTCCAGCACCAATTAAGAGAATGGACGGATGCTGACCGGACAATTCCGGAAAGTGCTGTTTCAATCCCTCAAGAAAACCGGCTCCATCTGTATTATACCCGATTAGCCGATCATCTGAGCAAACAACGGTGTTCACCGCCCCGATCTCCTTGGCAGCCTCATCCACAGTATCAAGCAGAGGCAGAATCGCTGTTTTTAACGGGTATGTGACGTTAAATCCCTTAATTCCTGATTCTTTTAGTCGAGAAACCGCCAGATCCAAGTTTTCCAGTTCAACCAAATGTGTCTGATAATGCGCGGGAATATCATATTGCTTGAACCAATAGTTATGCATGGCCGGTGAAAGGCTGTGCGCAACCGGTGCTCCGATCAGACCATACGTATCATTCATGTTCGCTTACCCCTTTATGACCGACTCACGCAAGGATACGCCAATCCCTTTCGGAGCGTAGGCAGAGACTCTGGCTCCTTTGCCCTTAATCGTGATCCACCCTAGTCCGGAAAAAACGACATCGGAATCAAAGTCGTCGGTACGAAAATCATAACGTGTCATGGCTGGAAGCTCTGTTCCCTCACTAGGCGGAGCCAGCAGATGTCCAAATTGTCTTTCATATAAATCATCTGCTTGCTCTGTCTTTGTCCGATGGATAGGAAGTGAACCGGCGCAATAGACAATCAGAGATCTTCTGCCCGGAGCAATGTAATCAATACGCGCAATGCCGCCTAGGAATAGGGTCTGATTTTCGTTGAGCTGATAGACCTTCGGCTTCACTTCTTTAGCCGGCATCACATTCTTATAATCACGCGCGTCCACAAAATGTGCGACTTGATGTTCGTTAACAACTCCAGGGGTATCGTAGAGACTGCAGCCGTCATCCAGCGGAATCTCTATAAAGTCCAAAGTTGTTCCAGGAAATCTCGATGTCGTAATCGCCGAATCCCCGGAACCAAGATTTTGAATCAAGTGATTAATAAAAGTCGACTTGCCTACATTTGTCGCACCGACAACGTAAACGTCACGCCCGTTGCGATAGTAGTCAATGTTTGAAGCGACTTCGTCCAGTCCATGATTCTTTCCTGCGCTCATTAAAAGTACATCCACCGGCTTTAATCCTTGCTCATGCGCAGAACGCCGCATCCAGCTGGTTAATTTATTCGGATTCGTTGATTTTGGAAATAAATCATGCTTATTTCCGACAAGAAGTACCGGATTATGGCCGACAAAGCGCTGCAGACCAGTGACCCAGCTTCCGGCAATATCGAAGAGATCAACCAAATAAACGACAAGTGCATCCTTCTCAGCAATGCGAGAAAGCATGTTCAAAAAGTCGTCTCCATTCAATGAAACATCTTGAATTTCATTATAATGAGTTAACCGAAAGCAGCGCTGACAGACAACTGGTTCATGCTGAAGTGCACTGCTCGGTGCATAGCCGAGTTCATCTGGCTCTGTTGTTTGAATCTTCACACCGCAGCCTGCACAAAAAAGTTCACTCACGTCTCATTCCTCCCATTTGAGCCAGCCTTTGCGCCTCATTAGCGAAAAAATAAAGCGCTCCAAATGACGATTCATTTTGGTTGCCCAACCATCAGTAGAAGCAATAGGCGTTACTAAAATTGTGTGTGCACCCACTTGATTGCCGCCCCAAACATCCGTCATCAATTGATCCCCGACAACAACCATCTGGTCTCTTGTCACATTCATGATTTTCATCGCGCGTCTGAATGCAAAAGGGAGCGGTTTTCGCGCCCTGTAAATATACGAAACGCCGGCGGAATTTGAGAACAGCTTGACCCGTTTCTCACTATTGTTTGACAGAATCATAACCGAAATTCCCGCTTTTTCCAGTGATGAAAACCAACGTACCAGTTGCGGAGTTACGTCGCTTTCATTCCAGGCAATAAGTGTATTGTCCAGATCCGTGACTAGTGCTTTGATTCCTCTCTGTTTCAGCTTATCCGGCTTGATATCTAAAATTGTTTCTACATGTTCCTCAGGCAAAAATTTTCTCAACACTGAATTAGCCACCTCATATTCTGATCTCATTTTCCCACAAGTTGCCGATTTTACCAAGTCCTAAATCATAAATGTTCCATTCATAAGCAACTTATTCATGTGTTTTCCATTCACTCACCTATCATTTGGAATATTATTCTAATAAAAATAGGATAATTGATCATTCTATGACTAACATCGGCAAATTAGATCCTAAATATTTCGACAAAAGCTGACAACAATTATTTTGTGGATAATTTTGTCCACATTATTCACCGACTAATGCCTACATTTTCATCATGTTACCCACACGAAATGCACAGCTTATCCACTATTGTTGTGGATAAAGATCGAATTGTTACGGAACAAGGAACATGTTAGAGTGAACTTATGAATTTTAATCGACTCATTAAAGCCATCAAATGATCTGGTAACGGTTGACATACAGATTAAGTTTGCGGTGAGCTGTTGATCTCGGTCATTTGATAACCGACAATCAATACCGAAACATAATCCCTTATTTATCAATGATTTGAGTTAAATCTTATGAGACTAATGGTCGAACGGAAAGGAGATGAGAAACCGGTAACGGTTGACAATGGACAAACTTTCTGATGCTTTACTTATTGAATCTTATACAAAGGCAAAGCAATATAAATTAAGCGAGGATTTTATTCAATTAATTGAGGCAGAGATCGATCGCCGCAGCTTGAGCAAACATACGAAGCAGACAAGCTGAGCTCGTGATAGCCATGATCTGCACAATCTTTTAATTTGGCCCCATATTTATTAACGAAATGAAAAATTCCTTTGGCCTTTTTTCCAGTCGGACAGACACAGGACATGGCAACTGCCCATAGACTAAAAGACAGCGAAGAAAAATCACATCTCCCGGAGGAGTGAAAAGTCATGCTGTCAATTGTCGGTGGCGTTGCCTATTTATTTAAGAATGTCTGGTTGCTCGTATCTTATGTAAAAAACAATGCCTTTCCACAACCGCTTTCTGAGGAAGAGGAGGCCAAATGCCTTGAGCTGATGGCCCAAGGTGATGAGGAGGCACGCAATAAGCTGATTGAGCACAATCTACGGCTTGTCGCACATATTGTAAAAAAATTTGATAATACCAAAGAAGACACAGATGACTTGATATCCATTGGTTCGATTGGATTAATAAAAGCCATCAATAGCTATTCAAGCGGTAAAGGAACCAAATTGGCAACATACGCCGCCCGCTGTATCGAAAATCAGATACTCATGCATCTTCGAGGATTAAAGAAGACGAAAAAAGATGTATCGTTAAATGATCCGATTGGGCAAGACAAGGAAGGAAACACAATCAGCTTAATTGATATTTTGAAATCCAGAAATAAAGATGTTGTTGATGAAATATCACTTAATCTTGAAACGAAAAAGATCTATGGGGCTTTGCATATTCTCGATCCTCGTGAACGCGAAGTCATCATTGATCGATTTGGACTTAATAACCAGGATGAACTGACGCAAAGGGAAATTGCAAAAAAATTAGCGATCTCCCGCAGCTATGTATCACGTATAGAAAAACGTGCGTTAATGAAGCTGTTCCACGAAATCTATCGAAACCCGAACCATTGACTCAACACAAAACAAATAAACAAAGAGCATTCACACACACGAATACTCGATTCAATGGTACACTTAAACTAGGATAGTTCAGAATAAGGATCAGAATCGAGGAATTATGATGAACGAATCGCATAAAACAAGAGGCTTGCACCTGATGGGCGAGCCGGAAGAAATCAAAAGCGTACACATGATGGTCAAGGGAAGAGTACAAGCTGTCGGCTTCCGCTATTTCACGTGGCAGACTGCCAATGTTTATCGAATATCCGGTTGGGTGCGCAATCGTGACGATGGCAGTGTCGAAATTGCTGCTGAAGGTGAAAAATCAGATATTCAGCAATTTGTGAAAACGATAAAAAAGGGAAGTCCTTTCTCACGTATTAAAGACGTGGACATATATGAATATGAAACACCGAAAAATTACATCCAATTTGAAATTAAAAATTCCGATTGATAAATCCAATCATCAATCAAATCAGCAGTAAGGAGATCATCCTGCGTCCTCTCCTTGCTGTTTTTTTATCGCCAGCAGGTCATTTAGAATCCTCAGAGTAGAAAGGTCCGCCGCACTGCCGATCCAGAATGATCTCGTGTGCTTTGTCCATACGCAGACAATGTCTTGCTGCCTTCACCGCATGATCAACCTTCAGCGACTTCCATTCCAGAGTTACAGCCAATTTATGAATATGAAAACGGATCATTTCATTGCCCCCCTAAGCATTTCTTATCAATAACCTTATTTTATCTTTTACTTTGATCCGTTTCGCCAGACTGCTGAATGGTATCTGTCTCCTGCCAAGGTCTGAATTTATCTCAGTCTGAACGTAAAACTCCTCCTGACTCCCTATAAGAAAAACCGCTGAGCGATCAAATTAGATCGTTCAGCAGTTCGAATAGTGCACTGCATTATAATTGTTCTTTCAGTTTAGACGATCTCCAGTAGAAAAAGAATGAGAATACCAAGAATAGAAAACTAGAGCCGGCGAGAAGTTCAAGCTTCCATTCAATCTCGCTGTAGCTCGGAATCAATGTTCCGCTATAGAGAAACGTGCTGAGAAACAAGCACAGCATGCCGATCCTCCGGCAATCGATCATTTTGTCTTGAATCATTTTCTGCTGTTCTTCCATGTTCATCCCTCCGTCACTAGATTACTATAACATGAGATGAAAACGAGAAGTTCAGGTAGTTTCTGACAAAAGCAAGACAATGTTCTGCGAAGAATAGAGAGCATTGCTTTGGAGCAAATGTGCTCTCAGTTTAGTGCTTGCTCTAAATCCTCGATCAGATCCTCAATATCCTCGATGCCGACGGAGAGACGGATTAATCCATCGGTAATACCCAGTTCATCACGACGCGGCTTAGGAATCGAAGCGTGCGTCATTTTTGCCGGAACAGAAATTAAGCTTTCGACCGCGCCTAAACTTTCCGCCAATGTAAAGTAATGCGTTTTAGCAAGTATTTGATTTACCGCTGCCTCATCTCCAACATCAAATGAAATCATGCCACCAAACCCTGACGCCTGCTTTGCAGCAAGTGCATGACCCGGATGAGTCTCAAGTCCCGGATAATAAACCTTTTTGACTTTCGGATGTGATTGAAGAAACTTTGCAATCTGATTTGCATTCTTTTCAATCTGCTCCATCCTCAGGCCAAGTGTTTTAATCCCTCTTACGAGCAGCCAGGCATCTTGTGGACCGGGTACAGCACCAACTGAGTTTTGAACAAAATAGAGTCGTTCAGCCAGTTCGTCAGACGCCACTGCAACCAATCCCGCAACAACATCACTATGACCGCCAATGTATTTTGTAGCGCTGTGCAGAACAACATCGGCTCCGAGGTCCAAAGGATGCTGCCAATAGGGTGTTGCAAAGGTATTGTCAACAATTAATAACAGATCATGCTGATGAGCGATTTCCGCTGCTTTGCGAATATCCGTCACCTTCAGCAATGGATTAGTAGGCGTTTCAAGATAAAGGGCTTTTGTCTTATCAGTAATTGCTTTTTCAATGTTTTCCGGGATGCTCGTATCAACGAATGTTGCAGAAATACCTAACCTTTTAAATACCTTATCAATGACGCGGAATGTCCCGCCATATACATCATCCGTAATTATGAGATGGTCACCGCTGTTTAAAAGCATGAGTACTGAAGATATAGCTGCCATACCTGATCCGAACGCAAATCCTGCTTTCCCATGCTCCAACTCTTGAATCAAGACTTCAAGTGCATGCCGTGTCGGGTTTCCGGAACGCGAATAATCATAACCTTTTGTTTTTCCTACTTCTTCTTGTTTATAAGTACTTGTTTGGTAAATCGGGACAGTAACACTGCCCGTAGACTCATCTCCAAAAATGCCTGCGTGAATCACTTGTGTCTTTGGTCTCATACGTAAACCCTCCGGTTTCTTTTCTAAGTATATGATTAATCGTAAATGTGTTCGCTGAAATAACGTTCGCTGGAGTCGGGAAAAATGACGACAATGTTTGTTCCTGATTCTGATTTTTCGGCCTCCAGCAAAGCTGCGTGTAATGCTGATCCTGAGGAACTTCCAATCAGTAAACCTTCCAGTTGTGCCGCTTCCTTAAGTCGTCGAAAAGCATCCTCATCGCTAACTGTATAAATTTCATCAAAATACTTGGTTTTAACGAAAGAAGGAATAAACTCCATTCCAATGCCCTCCGTACGATGCGCTGCAGGCTTGCCTCCGTTCAAAATGGATCCCTCGGGTTCGACGACGATTGTTTTCACATCAGGATTTTTCATTTTCAAATAGTCCGCTGTTCCTGTAAATGTCCCACCGGTTCCTGCTCCGGCAACAAGCACATCCACTTTCCCATTCAGGTCGTTCCAAATCTCAGGTCCAAGCGTTTCGAAGTAAGCACTCGGGTTGTCTGGATTGGCAAACTGATTTGGGCAATAGCCTCCTGCAATTGAGCGCTCAAGCTCACGTGCCTTTGCGACAGCACCGGTCATTCCCTGATCGGTCGGTGTCTGAACAATACGCGCACCGAGCGCTTTCATCAGAATCTGTTTTTCCGCACTGAACTTTTCAGGAACGCAGAAAATGACGTTAATTCCTTTCCCCACAGCAGCAAGCGCCAGACCGATACCTGTATTTCCTGCCGTAGGTTCAATCAAGGTTCCGCCCGGTTTAAGTTTCCCGGTCCGTAACGCTTCTCGGATCAGCTTTTCGCCTAAACGATCCTTCACGCTGCCCCCGGGATTAAAATACTCGCATTTTGCATAGAGCCGCACCCCGTCCGGTAACGGAAATGCATGCAGTCCGACCAGCGGCGTCTTGCCTACCAGTTCATGAACACTTTCGAACACTGCCATAACCTACTCTCCCTATCTTCGGGTCACAAGGTCAGGATCAAGCACAGATTTCTTTCAACCAGCCTTGTAAACCAACATTTTTTTTACCATTTTCTTTGCTTCGACACGGTCGTTCTTTACATCCCAGCCGCACGGACAACAGTTGGCAGCCGGAGCATATGATGTATTTACTTCGGTAGGCCAAGAGTGAATGCTCTGTGCATTTATCTTCTTGCTAACAGTCATATTATGCCAGCTCCTTAATAATTGAAAGCGTGAATTCAGCCGAATGCTTCGCGGCGGTCTTTAAAAATTGGTCAAACGAGAGATTAGAATCCTTGCCGGCAATATCCGAGAGTGATCGAATGATTAGAAACGGTACACCGAACTGATAGCACACTTGAGCAATTGCTGCTGCCTCCATCTCGACAGCTTTTAATTGCGGAAAGGTTGCTTTAACATTGTGAATGCGCTCAGGATCAGCCATAAATGAGTCTCCAGAACCGATCTGCCCCTCAACAATCTGATGCCCTAAACGAACAGCAGCAGAAGCGGCAAGCGCTGCCTTGACTAATTTACTATTCGGTTGAAATTCAGGCGGCATGCCTGGAATTTGTCCCGCCGCATAGCCGAAGGCAGTTGCATCAGCATCATGATGAACGACTGATGAGGAGATCACGACATCGCCAATGTTAAGGTTAATATCCGTTCCGCCCGCCGATCCTGTATTGATGACTGCGGTCGGATGATAGTGATCAATGAGCAGTGTTGTGCCGAGTGCTGCACTCACCTTGCCAATACCGGACTGCAGCAGAACTGCCTCCGTTCCGTTAAGTAGTCCTTTATAAAAACGACAGCCGGCAATTTCATTCTGCTCGACTCCGTCCATGCGTTCTTTAAGTAGTGCGACTTCTTCTTCCATCGCTCCGATGATTCCTAATGTCACAACTGGATCCTCCTGAGACTCATTCTTTTTTTTCGGCGACAATCAGCCATGCGAATCGGTTTAATTGCTTAAAATAGGGCACAAAGTGGTGCTTGCGAAATGCAGTGTAGAGCGTTCCGCGCAGCGGATAATATTCTGTGCGCAAATCCTTAAGCAGGTGGGTATATCCATTCATATTTGCCCAGCGATGCACCTTTTTCTTCTCAAGTTCACTGTCAAAAAGTGTATCTGCAAACACTATTCTACCATTAAACGGGAGCAGACGGCTATAGCTCTCAATGGCCTGATCTTTCTCGTCATCGGTCAAGTGATGAAATGCAAATGAACTTACAATCGTATTAATCGTATGCTTTGGAATTGGAAAATCGAGAAAGTCACCATCTGATACATTAAGCTGTGGAATCTTTTCAATGGCCTTTTGCCGCATCTTCTCAGAAGGTTCAATTCCAGTCACGTCCAATCCTCGTTTTATTAATTTCTGTGTTAAATTACCGGTACCAACGCCAAATTCAAGTACTGAACCACGGGCATGCTCAGCGACCTCTTCAAGAATCCGATCATAATCTTTGAAAACTTCCTGGTACTCTAGATCTCCTCCTGAAACAGAACGATCGTAATCATCTGCCCAATCCTCAAATGTATGAATAAATTCGCGTCCCATGCGCTATTACCTCCCATACTGTTTGAAAACATTATATTCATATAACATTAGTATGGATTATAAAAGTCAATGTCACTAAACTAGCACAAATCGTTAAAATCTTCAACAATAAAACATTATATAACAAGGCAATCTGTTGATTGAATCAACAGGACTTCTATCGCAGGGATCTCAAACCTGCCCGCTTGATTCCCATTTAATGTTTCTAAAAAAAAGGATGTCTCAAAGTCAGAAACGGACTTTTGAGACATCCTCTGTTTTAATGAATTCATGGTTTTTTTACATTATCCGCTTGCCAATGACCGCCCTTATAGATGAGGTGAACAACGTAGATTGCACTCTGATTATTCTTCGGAGCAACCCGGGCAAGGGAACTGTTCGGCGTTCCGCCATTTCCGAGCCAACGAACAGTCATGTTTGCTTCATCAATTCCCGTTGCTTCGGAAATCGCCTGAACCTGTGCGTTCCAATCCGCTGAACCCATTTCATATGATGCTTGATGGTTCTCATCCGACTCAGTCGGTGATTCAGCACTTGAGCTTGATGATTCAGATTCAGTGCTGCTTGATTCATCGTTCGAAGCCTGACTCGATTCGGAAGATGAAGACTGGTCCTCTTTGCTTTCTTGAGATTGAGTGCTGCTGCTTGATTGCGATGATGACGCCGCTGGCTTTGAATCCGGCGATGTGTGAAAAACTGAAATGAGAATGATACAGCCTATTGCTAAAATAAGCAGTGAGACAATTCCGATCGTCCAACTCAGCAGCCGATCCGTCTTGCTTTTGCGCTGTTCAATGCGAGACGACGAATAACCATTCCCTCTCTGACTTCTCATAAGACATCCTCCTTTTGACCGACGACAATAACTTATGAATAAGCGATCTTTACTGGACCGATCATTTGTTTGTTTCATTCATCTCAGATACAAATGAATGGGTATGTCACTAATTCAAGAAACATGGGCCCGAAACCTGTGATTTAAGCTATTTTTCACAAAATCTGTATTAATAAATTCGAATAGGGCATGTCCTTACTGTCTGTCTCAACAAAAAGCTGTATCAAATGATTCACTGATAAACGTATGCACACACCTATAAACTATGTCATTTGGAAGCAAAGCACCAGCAATTTGTTTCATCGATTCAAAAAAAAACGCAAAACTGCCGGAATGCACCGCATCCGAGCAGAATTGCATCTTCATAAAAAGTGAATTTACTCAACCTTTAAAATTTTGACACGAATGTCACCGCCAGGCGTGCTGACGCTGACTTCTTCACCGACAGAAAGACCAATCAGTCCCTTAGCCATTGGAGAATCATTTGAAATTTTGCCTTTAAAAGGATCGGATTCGGCACTGCCGACGATCTGATAGGTTTCTTCATCACCGTCAGGAAGCTCACGGAAGGTTACCGATTTACCGATTTTGACAACATCAGTTGTTTCATCGTCTTCAATGATCACGGAATTACGAATCATGAGTTCCAATTGTTGAATACGTGCCTCGACAAATGCTTGCTCATCTTTCGCTGCGTCATATTCCGAGTTTTCAGAGAGGTCGCCGAAGCCTCGAGCGATCTTAATTCTTTCAACAACTTCTTTTCTTTTTTCTGTCTTCAAGTAGTCCAGTTCATGTTCGAGCTTTTCTTTACCTTCAGCGGTCATATAGTGAAGTTTTTCTGCCATTATTTGCCACACTCCTGAATAGATTTATGATCAACTGTTCATTTTTACCCATTCGGCTGAATTGGGATTGCGTTTACGCGTTCAAGTCACAGTGATTTATTCTTTCCTTCCAGAACGGTACGGATCTTCGTCGCCATCAAATCGATCGCTACCGAATTCTTTCCGCCTTCGGGAATGATAATATCCGCATAGCGCTTCGTTGGTTCGACGAATTGAAGATGCATCGGCCGAACCGCTGTCAAATATTGATTGATCACCGATTCAACACTTCTGCCACGCTCCTCGGTATCTCGAAGCAATCTGCGAATAATACGAAGATCGGAATCTGTATCCACAAAAACTTTAATGTCCATTAAATCGCGAAGACGTTCATCCTCTAGAATCAAAATGCCTTCCAGAATAATTACGTCTTTTGGTTCGACGGGTACAATTTTAGCAGATCTTGTATGTACTGTATAGTCATACACCGGTTTTTTTATCGGGTGGAACTGAAGCAGCTCACTGATTTGAGAAATTAACAAGTCGGTATCGAACGCGAGCGGATGATCATAGTTCGTCAGCAGTCTTTTTTCAAATGGTTTGTCATCCTGAGCCTTATAGTAAGAATCCTGTTGGATGACTGCAATTGATTTGTCCGGAAAGCTGCGATAGATCTCCCGCGTAACCGTGGTTTTCCCCGATCCGGAACCTCCGGCGACACCAATGACAATAGGCTTGTTTCTTTCCATTTCAACGCTCCCCCTCTGCGCGTGATTTTTTTGTACTTACAGCCATGCCGTCTCCTACTGTAAGAAAAATAGTGTCAAAATCATCGCGTTCACTCAGAAAATGATTAAACTCATCAACCTTTTTAACAAGTCGGTGCAGTTGTTTCTTGTGCACTGCGTCAATATCACAAACCAGTCCGTGAAAAAAGACGTTGTCAGTAACGATTACTCCTTGATCGGTCAGCAGTTCGGAGCACTTTTCAAAAAGATGTTCATATTGAGCTTTCGCAGCGTCAATTAATATAAGGTCATATGGAGCCGCGGCTGCAACTTCCGGCAAGTCATCAGTCGCATCACCGTCAACGATATGAATCTTACTTTGAAGATTGAGGGTCTCAATATTTTGCGAGGCTTCTTCAATCATTGCCTCATCCCGCTCGATCGTTACAATCATCGCATCATTCCCGGCTGCCAAGGCCATCCGAATCGACGAGTAACCGATCGCCGTACCGAGTTCAAGAATTTTCCGCGCATTTCTCCAGCGAATTAACTGTTGCAGAAACGCCATTGCTGAAGGCTGCATGATCGGAATGTAAATTTCCGCAGCTTTCTTCTCCATTTGGCGAAGCAGATCATTTTCCGAATGGGTAAAAGCAGCTGCGTAATCC
This sequence comes from Sporolactobacillus sp. PKPK-6, assembly GCF_056678885.1. Classification (NCBI taxonomy): domain Bacteria; kingdom Bacillati; phylum Bacillota; class Bacilli; order Caryophanales; family Sporolactobacillaceae; genus Sporolactobacillus; species Sporolactobacillus sp. PKPK-6. Next base: position 209,235 of record NZ_JBWXPA010000002.1, read on the forward strand.
GACAGCACTTTAAAATCAACCAACCTGATCTTCCTTTCTGTAACATGTGAAAACAGTTTACGATTTTTCAGACCACTCATGTCGATACTTCGCTACAATTGCCTGGTGCTCTTGATAGGTTTTCGAATAATAAATTTTACCGTTTGGTCTTGCATAGAAAAACAAGTTCTTCGATGCTGTCGGGTTCAATACCGATTGAATCGCATCCTTTGCAGGAGCCCCTATCGGTCCTATCGGCAAGCCTGTCCGTGTATACGTGTTGTATGGCGTGTCCTTGCGGATATCTTTCAGTGTATAATCGCGATTCCTTTTTTGCCTGCTGTAAATAACCGTAGTGTCCGATTCAAGCCGTTTCTTTTGTTCCAGCCTGTTATAGAATACACCGGCAATCAGCCGACGATCCTTATCCTTTGGGGCTTCCTGTTCAACAAGAGAAGCCATTGCCAGGATTTTATGAAATGAGCCAAGCTTGTTCGCCTTGATCTGCGTTTCATAAGATTTGAATGTATGTTCTGTTTGATCGAGCATTTGATCGATCATTCGGTCAAGTGTCAAAGGATCCTTCTTGGTTACCTTAAAGCGGTAGTTTCCCGGAGCCAGATAACCCTCCAATGGGTATTTGATCCCCTTTGCGAACACTTCATCCGTAAGGAACGTGTATTTTCCGGCATAGTGCGTCTTGACATACGCATGGTCGCTCAGCTTTTTCAAAATGTCCGTTTTATCTAAATTAGCAACAGTAGCCATTTGCTGGGCAATCTCGCTGACCCACATTCCCTGACGAACGTCTACGAGTAAAATCCGCTCGTGGCGTTTGCCATTTTCCAGATCGCTCATTAATTGACCGGTTGACATGGTTTGATTAAACACGTAGGTGCCGGATCGGTAGTTATTCAGATGATTCCATCGTGCGTAAAATTCAAATGCCCATGCCTTTCGAACCAAGCCTTTATTTTCTAAAATATGTCCAATATCCTTAACAGAAGCTCCGGACGGTATATTTACCGAAATTGGTTGATTGTTCTTCTGATTAACCGGTGACAAAAGACTTGCATAATAACGATTGAATCCCCATGCAGCCCCTGCAATCATCGCAATCAGAATAATTGTGATGGCAGTCAGCAGCCGCCAGTGTTTTTTTATCATAAAAATGAGCCGCTCCCTTCAAGAGTACTCACCAATTATACACTAAAAGATACTTTTTTCTTTCAATAAAAGACATGATTCGCCATGATTTTCCATCAGTAGCGATGCATTGAAAAAGCCCCTGTTCGGGGGCTCATTTATTCTTCGCTTTCATCACTGAACGTATTGATCATTTCTTCAACGATGTCCCATTCTTCGTCGGTCTCGATCGGGAACAGCCTGAAATCATCATCGTCGCCTTCATAACGGAAAGCAAATACTTCCTGTTCTTCATCATCCTCTTGATCCTGTTCTGCCGGTACAACAACAACATAAGACTTGTCCGTTTCCGGAACATCAAAATAGAACAGGACGTCAAATAGATTTTCATCACCGTTTTCTTCGGGAATGACAATGCGTTCTTTCTCTTCGGAATCCGGAAGGAAAATCGGATAATGATTGTGTTCGTGTTCACTCATCGTTTTTTTGCTCCAATCGTTTTTTATCAAGGTAGCTCTGCAGAATAAGAACCGCTGCTTCCTTATCAATCACTTGTTTTCGTTTCTTGCGGCTGAGATCGGCAGCAATCAAGATTCGCTCTGCTGCCACGGTCGTCAGCCGTTCATCCCACAGTTCCACCGGGATCTTGAACTTGCGCCGAACACTTTTTGCGAACCCACGGGAAGCTTCAGCACGCTGCGTTTCCGTCCCGATCAAATCCTTCGGGAGACCGACCACAGCCAGTTCAACTTCATATTCTTTAATTAATTCGCCGATGCGGTCAAACAGAAGATTTTTCTTATGTTCGACATAATGCACAGTTTCAATACCTTGAGCAGTCCAGCCGAGCGGATCGCTGATTGCGACGCCGACCGTAACCGAACCGAAATCCAGACCCATAATTCTCATTCTTTGTCCCATTTCTCTTTGAGATATGCAGTAACCAGTGCTTCAATAATTTCATCACGTTCGAGCCTGCGAATAAGTTTTCGTGCATCCTTATGTCTCGGGATATAGGCGGGGTCCCCCGATAATAGATAGCCAACGATCTGATTAATCGGGTTGTACCCCTTCTCATCAAGCGCATCATAGACTTGAAACAAGACTTCACGCGGATTATGATCCCCTTAATCACCGAAACTGAATTTCATTGTCTTATCCATGATACTCATCCCCCAACAGGAATAATCTCGTGCTCGTTACTGATACTCAGCGAACTGCCGCCTTTTCAATTAAATCGGTAACTGCGTTCAATGCGTCACGTACTTTTTCCGGACGTTTGCCACCGGCTTGAGCCATATCCGGACGTCCGCCTCCGCCTCCGCCACAGATGGTCGCCACTTCCTTGACAATTTTCCCGGCATGGAAACCTTTCTGAATCAAATCCTTTGTCACACCGGCAACAAGATGGACCTTTTCACCGTCAACGGACGCGAGCACAACAACAACCGACTTAAGTTTGTTTTTCAGTTCGTCGGCCATTGAACGTAGCTGGTTCATGTCCATCGTATCAACTTTTGCAGCAATATAAGCGACATCGCCGCTCTTTTTCACAGACTGTTCCAGCTCGCCGGACTTTGCGCTTCCCAGTTTATTCATCAAGGCAGTATTTTCTTTTTCCAGCGCCTTAATCTGCTGCTGCAGGGTATCGATGCGTTCGGCGAGCTGTTCCGGCGCAACCTTAAGCGAAGCAGAAATGGTCTTGACCTGAAGCTTGACTTGATTCAATTTTTCAAATGCCTTTTCCCCGGTTAATGCTTCGATTCGGCGCGTTCCGGCACCGATGCCGCCTTCGCTGACAAGTGTGAACAGCCCGAGTTCAGCCGTATTGCTTACATGGCAGCCGCCGCACAGTTCAATGCTGTAGTCTCCGGCGCTGACGACACGCACGATCTTGCCGTATTTTTCGCCGAAAAGCGCGATCGCGCCTAGTTTTTTCGCATCGTCAATCGGCATCTCTTTCGTTGTGACCGGAAGCTGTTGCCAAATCTTTTCATTCACAATCTTTTCAACCTGCTGCAGTTCTTCCTCAGTCACCTGACCAAAATGTGAGAAGTCAAAACGAAGCCGATCGGCAGATACATAGGATCCGGCTTGGTTTACATGCGTACCAAGTACATCCTTGAGTGCTTGATCCAAAAGATGAGTTGCTGTGTGGTTCTTTTGAATAGCAAGTCGCGCCTTCTCGTCGATCGCAGCGTTCAATGCATCGCCAACCGCAATCTTGCCGCTTTTAACAATACATGTATGCAGGTTTTGACCGTTCGGCGCCTTCTGCACATCATTAACCTCGAGCACAGCCGCCGCGTTCGTCAGAGTCCCTTGATCGGCGACTTGACCGCCCATTTCCGCATAGAAAGGCGTGCGGTCCAAGATCAATTGAACAGTGTCCCCTTCAGAAGCACGGTCAACCGCTTCATTATCTTTGACAAGTGCAATCACCTTGACACCGTCAACAGCGAATTGGTCATAGCCGATAAATTCGCTCGGATCGGTAATATTACGGAGCGTGCCGCTCTGAACCTGCATCGACTTTTGATCTTTTCTGGCCGACCGTGCGCGGTCTCTCTGAGCGTCAAGTTCTTCTTCAAAGCCCGCCTGATCAATTGCCAACCCTTCCTGCTGTGCATATTCCTCTGTCAATTCAACAGGAAAACCGAATGTATCATAGAGCTTGAACACATTCTTGCCTGACAGTTCTTTTTTGCCTTGCGCCTTTGCTTCTGCAATCTGTTCTTTAAGAATCGACACACCTTCATGGATAGTTTCCTGAAAGCGTTCTTCCTCACCGCGAATGACTTTTTGAACAAACGGCGCTTTCTCCAAAACTTCTTTGTAGTAGTCCTTCATTATATCGGCAACAACCGGTACTAATTCAAATAGGAACGGCTTGTCAAGCCCGAGATCCATCGCATAGCGTACCGCACGGCGAATCAGTCGGCGAAGCACATAACCGCGGCCTTCATTTGATGGAAGCGCTCCATCAGCTATTGCAAATGTGACCGTTCGTGCATGATCTGCGATTACTTTGAATGCCGTATTCTTCTTGCCAGCTTGATATTTAGCGCCGGAAAGTTCTTCGATTTTATGAATGATCGGTAGGAACAAATCGGTGTCGAAGTTGGTCTCAGCATCTTGAATCACGCTGACCATTCGTTCCAGTCCCATACCGGTATCAATGTTTTTCTTCGGAAGCGGTGTATGCGTGCCGTCCGGGTTATGATTAAATTGCGAGAACACGAGATTCCAGACTTCCAAATAACGTTCATTTTCCCCACCCGGAAAAAGTTCGGGATCGTTCGGATCATTGCCGAATGCTTCGCCGCGATCATAGAATATTTCTGTATTCGGACCGCTTGGGCCTTCGCCGATATCCCAGAAATTGTGTTCCAGTTTAATGATCCGATTTTCAGGAAGCCCAATCTTCTCATGCCATAGTTTATAAGCATCTTGATCATCCGGATAAATGGTCACGGAAAGCTTGTCCGGATCAAAGGCGATCCATTCCGGACTCGTCAGGAATTCCCATGCCCAAGTGATTGCATCTTCCTTGAAGTAATCACCGACGGAAAAGTTGCCCAGCATTTCGAAAAATGTATGGTGGCGTGCGGTGTACCCGACATTTTCAATATCGTTGGTCCGAATCGCCTTCTGTGCGTTGCAGATACGCGGATTTTTCGGCACAACACGTCCGTCAAAATATTTCTTCAGTGTTGCAACACCACTGTTGATCCAAAGCAGAGACGGGTCATCAACCGGAATCAATGACGCACTCGGCTCGACCGTGTGTCCCTTTCCTTTAAAAAAGTCCAAAAACATTTGCCTGACTTCCGATGAACTAAGCTGTTTCATCACAAGAACCTCCACTCAATTTACTGCATCATTCATTATGTAAACCACGAGGGCGCTCAACGAAAAAAGCTCTCATCCCATCACCAGGAAGGACGAAAGCTTTCAAGCTTACTCTGCGCCGCAAAATGAAAAGAAACTCCGCGGCATATGTATCACAGCACTCGGTACAACAATCCGCCGGGCGATTGCCCAAGTGAACTGCCGCAGCCGCGGTTAAACTGCGGAAAAGCCGTTCCCGCAAGATTCGACCGGTCATTTGGCTGCTTGCGCTGTCGCTATTCTTTTCGTCTCGGTTTCACTATTCTGCCGTAATTATAGATGAGTCTGCCCTTATTTGTCAATGATTCGGAACCGTTCGTTCACGTGGCGCAGGCAGGTACGGATAATGATAAAACAAGGAATGGCAAGGAGCATGCCAACAATTCCTGCAAGCTCACCGCCGACCCCGACTGCTAGCATAATGTAGAGTGGATGAATCTCCGCGCTCTTGCCAACAACAAGCGGCTCAATGACACTTCCCTCAAGAAACTGAATCAAAATGATCATCAGTACGACGCCTGCCATCGAATAAAAGGACTTCGTTGCGGCGACAAGAACGGCCGGAGCAGCACCGATAAACGGTCCGAAATAGGGAATCAGATCCGTCGAACCGATAAACAATCCGAACACAATCGGATACGGAACCTTAAGAATCCACAATCCGATTGTCGCCATCACCGCCAAAATCGCACATACGGTCAGCTGTCCTCGTATATACTTGCCGATTGATTGATCCATTTCTCCGCATATTTCCGCGGTTTGCCGTCGCCATTTACGCGGTACAAGCAGCAGTGCATGCTTTTTGATCGATCCCGCGTCTTTTAAAATATAGAAAGAGAGAAACGGAATGATTAAAAGGGTGAAGAAAGACTGAACAACACCTGAACACCAATCCATAATCCGCTCTCCGGTATGCGTCAGACTGCTTCGTATTCGCGACAGAGCCTCATTCACCTGATCATGCACTGCTTCAGGCGTTGATCCATAAACATGATCCAGATTCGTTTGATACAACTTTTCGTAGTTTGAAATGTCATCATCAAGACCTCTGAGTTCATGCAGCAAAACCGGTCCGCCTTTGTAAATTGTTAAGCCAACCACTCCAAAAAAGATCGCATAAATGGCAAGGATTGCGACTGTTCGCGGAAGTCCCATCCGCTGAACACGGCCGACGAGCGGATGAAGCAAATAGGCAATAATTGCTGCAGCAAAGAACGGAACAGCTACATGCAGCAGAAAATGCGCCACCGTACCAATGAGCGGCAGCAGCCTGTAAAATAAATAACCATTCAAAAAAAGCAGCAACGCAATTGATAAGCCCTTCATCCACTGCAAAGCAGTCCATTTCCGCATCATGATCCCTCCAAGCCTAGCATTGCCCAATTAAAGACAAAACATGATGCTTTTTGGGAATCCCTAATGAACGGATCATCAGAATCCGTTTGCTTTCGCCTCAAGATCCGAAGACTGAAACAAGTCATCCAATCCGGTTAAACTACCATCTTCTTCCACCTGGCTCAGCGATAATTTTCCATCTTCAAGGGTCAATTCAATAAAGCAATCCCAGCAATAATATTGGTTGACGCCAATTTTTCCAATGTTCTTACTTGAACAATTCGGACATTTCATTTGTTTTCACCTCAAAATTCAGCGGAGCAACTGCTCTGCCAGTGCTACTCGCATCAATGCCCACTTTTCCAAAAAAGTATACCTAATGTGAAAAATGTGAAGCAGAAACGTTAAAGCTAATTTGAGAAAAGTGACAGCGAACTATGGAAAACTTAAAGCCAATGTATCAAAAATGAAAGTGAACTACGGAGGTTAAAGCTACTTTGAGGAAGTTAAAGCGAACTGTGGAAAACTTAAAGCCAATATACTAAAAGTTAATCATTTGGTCCTTCATTAAGTATCGAGCAAAATAAGCGGAAATTTTCCGCTTATTTGCACCGTGGAGCTAATTTCGCCGGTAAATAAGGGTAATTTCTCCGCTTATGCAAAGCAAAGCCCTCCATTTTCATGTTTTTCGATTCGATAAGGGTAATTTTTCCGTCTATCAAAGCTTTTTTTTCGTTCATTTTCTAAATAAGGGTAATTTCTCCGTCTATTTCTCAGATTAGGCGCTTACCTGATCGCGCCAAACCAAATCTTATGACCTTATCATCGTATTTGGAAAAAACACAGCCGATCAAAAATCCAATCGGCTGTGTTTCATATTTTTACGCACATGCATTTTCTTACTTTTCCACTTTTTCATCTTTAACCGTTTCCGGATCCTCTGCCGGATCCGGAATGAGATGAAGCCGTTCGCGTATTTTCTCCGCCAAGCTGGAATTGCGCCGGTCGACATCATTGCGGCTGACTGCTTGGTTAAACGCCTGTTCATCGCCGCACAAAACGAGTGAGTCCTTGCTTCGCGTCACAGCAGTATAAATCAGATTACGCTTCAACATCCGATGGTAGCCCTTGACGATCGGCAAAATCACGATTGGGAATTCACTGCCTTGCGCTTTATGAATCGAACAGCAATACGCCAGAGTTAGCTGATTCAAATCATGCTTCAGATATTTGACCTCGATTGAATCAAACGTCACGATGACGGTATCTTCCTTGTCCGTTGTTTCTTTTGCTTTAAAAATAGCAGAAATCTCGCCAATGTCACCATTAAAGACCTGTTCATCGGGATTATTCACCAGTTGAAGCACCTTATCATGGACGCGAAACAAGTGATCGCCATAGGTAAGTTCACGTTTCTGTTCATCCGCAGGATTGAAAAGTTCCTGAAGCGCCACGTTGATCCGCTCAATTCCTGCGTTGCCGCGATAAATCGGTGCGAGCACCTGGATGTCCTTCGGGTGATAGCCCTTCTTTTCAGCACCTGCCGAGACCTTGCAAATAAGATCGACAACCTGATTCTGGTGACACTTGAAGAATCGACGATCATTCTTTGGATCCGTGACATCGGAGAGTTTCCCCTCTTTTATCTCATGAGCAAGTTCAATAATTGATGAGCCTTTTGCCTGACGAAAAATATCGGTTAGACGGATCACCGGAATCGCCTCTGACTGGATCAAATCGCTCAGTACTTGACCGGGTCCGACCGACGGCAACTGGTCTTCGTCACCAACAATCACCATTTTCATTTCTTCCGGCAATGATTTCAACAGCTGATTAGCAAGCCAGATATCAACCATCGACATTTCATCTACAATAAGCAGCTTGCCCTCAATCGGATTATCCTCATCATGCGCGTAGCCCGCACCGCCGTTCCATCCAAGAAGGCGGTGAATGGTTACGGCAGGAAGACCGGTCGATTCCTTCATCCGCTTCGCCGCTCGCCCGGTCGGAGCCACCAGCAGAATCGGATACGGATGATCTTCATCATAATCCTTTGGGTCAAGCGAATAGCTGTTCAGCTCTGCGTAAACCTCAACAATACCTCGAATGACCGTCGTCTTTCCGGTACCCGGCCCGCCTGTCAAAATCATGATCGAGGATTTGATTGCTTCACGAATGGCGACCTGCTGACTCTCCGCATACTGCATCGTCAGCTTGTCCTCCACTTTTCCAAGCGCCTCGAGAAACTCGCTCTCCGAGTATTCATCATCAGCCTCTTGTTCAATCAGCTTCTGAATGCCCGTGACAATCCCCTTTTCCGCAAAAAACAACTGTGGTAAATAGAGATGGTCACCGTCACGCACCAATTTTCCATCCTCTTCAAGCGTATCCAGCTCCCGAGTCAAGTCATCCTCGCTGATCTCTTCTGTTGAAGTCAATAATTTATGTACCTCAGCAATCGTTTCTTCCTCAGGCATGAACACATGACCATCGTTCATTGCCCGCTCATTCAACCAATACAAATATGCGGCCTGAATACGATCAGGGTGATTACCCGATATGCCAAGCCCGGCGGCAAGCTCGTCGGCACGCTGAAAACCAATGCCCTCAATATCTTGAATCAGCTGATACGGATTGTCCTGAATTACTTCTAAACTTTCATTACCGTATGCCTGATAGATTTTCATTGCCAGCTGCGACCCGAAACCCAGATCCGACAGACCGATCAATATTTTTTCCAAGCCTTCATTCTTCAATAAAGTATCTGTAATCATCGTACTTTTCTCTTCATCAAGCTTCGGTACACGACTGAGGCAAGAAGGATCATTAAGAATCTCGGAAATGGCATTTTCCCCGAGCTCGCCGACAATCGCTTCCGCAGTCTTCTTGCCAATGCCGGGGAATAGATCACCAGAGAGGTAGCTGATCACACCCGACTTGGATTTAGGCAGCAGTTTGCGGTAATTTTCTACTTCGTACTGCTGCCCGTAGCGAGGATGCGTTTTCAGCTTTCCAGCAAATTGATAGGTTTCATAGAGGTGGACGGCGGGAAAGAAACCAACCATCGTAATCTCTTTTTCATTGATGGGCTCATTCGTTTCATCAATTTTGACAATCATCACTGTGTAGCCGTTCTCACTGTTTTGGAAAACAATCCGAACTGGTTCGCCTTTAACTGAGGTCTCGTGATCTGGAAAGAGATCCATCGTGCTTTGTTCCATCGTTCCCGTCGTCCTTTCTCTCCATTTTTACCGTTTCTTGTCTAGGTTTTTCAACGCGTTTGAAGCAAGAATATGCTGAGGATTCAGCTCCAGCGCCCGTTCGAATGATTGGCGCGCGCTTTCTGTCTGATCTCTGAACGCCGCAATCACACCAAGATTATAATAAGCATCCGCATGTGACGAATTAGCGTCAACGACGGTTAAAAATTGTTTTTCAGCATGATCCAAATCGCCTAGCTTCGCCAACGTAAGCGCGTATTGAAAACGAGCCTCAACATCGGCGCCGTTCAATTCAACAGCACGCTGAAAAGCAGCGAGCGCCTGACCACTATGCCCTAATTCAAGCGCAGAACGTCCGATCATATAGAAAAGATCACTGTCATTAATTCCTGCTTGCTGCGCATCCGAAAAGCAAGTCATCGCTTCCTGATAGTTTCCAAGTTCAAACAAGGCATTTCCACAGCCAAAGGCGGCAGGCCCATTAGATGCGTCCAAAGACAATGCTTTTTTAAAAAAGTTGATTGCGCGTCCGCTGTCACCCATCGCAATCAACAAGTTGCCGAAATTCGTATACCCTGTCGGATCATCCGGATGTGCAGAGATTGCCTCATCAAGTGCCTTTGCTGCTTGTTCATATTTTCTTGCAGCAATTAAGTGCTGCACCTGTTCCATTGTATCTGCCATATCATTCACCACCATAATAAGAGGAAAAAGACTCGGGCTTCAAAGCGAAGCCGAGTCCGTAAAATCAAGTGCTGTATCTGTTCCTTGGTTCAAAATCGTTGCAATCGTTCCTCCACCGAGACATTCGTCAAAGTCATAAAGAACAACGGACTGCCCCGGTGTTACGGCCCACTCAAGCTCGTCAAAAACAACTTCGATCCGACCGTCGTCAAGCACATGTACTGTGACCGGACGATCCTTTTGACGATAACGGAACTTGGCCGTGCAGTGGAATACACGCTCCTCGGGACTGCCTGAGATCCAATTCACATGGTCGGCAATCAAGCCCTGCGAGTAAAGGGCAGGATGATCAGCACCCGGTGCCACATACAGGATATTTTTTTTCAAATCCTTGCCGCACACAAACCACGGTCCGCCCGGCCCGCCAATGCCGAGTCCTTGACGCTGACCGTTGGTATAGTACATTAATCCGTCATGGTAACCTTTTAACTCACCGTCAATTGTTCGAATCTCACCGCGGTTAGCAGGAAGATAATTGCTTAAGAACTGCTTGAAATTCCGTTCACCAATAAAACAGATGCCCGTGCTGTCCTTTTTCTCGGCCGTTGCCAAATGGTGCTCACGCGCAATTTCGCGGACTTCCGGCTTTTCCAGATCGCCAAGTGGGAACATTACCTTTGAAATCTGTTCCTGAGACAGTTGATTCAGAAAATAAGTCTGATCCTTATTCTGATCCTGAGCACGAATCATCGCTGTTTTTCCGTCGCGTTCTTCAACGCGCGCATAGTGCCCGGTCGCCACATAATCCGCTCCGAGTGCCATGGCATGATCAAGGAATGCTTTGAATTTGATCTCTTTATTACACATAACATCCGGATTCGGCGTGCGACCTAATTTATATTCATCCAGGAAGTACGTAAACACGCGATCCCAGTACTGTTTTTCAAAATTCACCGCATAATACGGAATGCCGATTTGATTGGAGACACGAACAACATCCTCGTAATCTTCGGTAGCCGTGCAGACTCCGTTTTCATCGGTATCGTCCCAATTTTTCATAAATATGCCAACCACATCATAGCCCTGCTGCTTCAGCAGCAATGCGGCAACGGTTGAATCCACGCCTCCGGACATACCGACAACCACTCTGGTCTGACTGGGGGATTTCTTCGTCACTTTAATTCACTCGCCTTTCCTAGGCTTACGAGATCGCGGACTGATGCCGCGATAATCTTCCCCGCTTCCCGAAGCCTCTCTTCCTGCATGCCTTCACCGAAACTAATACGGATTGAGCTTCCCGTCTCCGGAGCATCTTTTCCAAACATCGCCGTCAACACATGCGACGGTTCAACAGAGCCTGCCGTACAAGCAGATCCGCTTGACACGGCGACACCGGCTAAATCAAGTTTCGTCAATAACGTCTCCACACGTGTGCCTGGAAAATAGAGGTTTAAGACTTGGGGCAGAAAATGTTCCGAATTGCCGTTGACTTTATAATCGACTTGTTCCGCGTCAAGTGTCTCAAGAATGATCTGACGAGCGCGCAGACTCTCCTGAATTCGCTCATGGAGATGTTCGCCAACTTTTTCAACCGCACGTGCAAGGCCGGCGATTGCCGGCACATTTTCCGTACCTGCCCGGCGCTTGCGCTCCTGATCGCCGCCATGCGTGTAGGCTTGAAGCGAAAGCCCGTCGCGTACATAAATGAAGCCGATTCCTTTGGGGCCGCCGATCTTGTGGCCCGCCATTGAGAGCAGATCAATCGGTGTATCCTTGACATCCATATCAGCGGTGCCGAACGCCTGCACGACATCAGTATGAAAATAAGCCTGATGATTGGCTAAGAGATGGGCGATTTCCCGTATCGGCTGAATCGTTCCCACTTCATTATTGCCGAACATGATGGTCACAAGAATCGTGTCGTCTCTTAACTTACTTTTCAAATCGTCAAAGGAAATCCTTCCCGTTCGGTCGACATCCAAATAGTCGACCTCAAATCCCTGACTTTCCAAATAAGCGCATGTTTTGAGTACGCCGTGATGTTCAATTTTCGTTGTAATGATATGTTTTCCTTTATGACTATTGGCAAGCGCCGTACCGAGAATAGCAATATTATCGCCTTCGGTACCGCCGCTTGTAAACACAATTTCTCGACTGCGCGCGCCAATGTACTTCGCAATCTCATGACGGGAATCGTCAACGATCTTGCGCGCCTGTCTTCCGAACGAGTGGATGCTCGACGGATTGCCCACTACATTTTGGTATGTGTCCACCATGATCTGCAAAACTTCCGGATCAATAGGCGTCGTCGCGGCATGATCAAGATAAATCGGATCCACCCTAAACACTCCTTTTAATATCCTGAAACCAAGTTCAGGTCGGATTAATTCAGTTGTACCCATTAATCCTTTAAATATAGAACATATCCGGGTCTTGGACCTGCGGATCAGAATCATAATGAATCAAATCGTCCAGTGTTGTCCCTTGAAGGACATCGCGGACCGCATCACGGATCTTCACCCAAAGCTCACGCTTTGCTGGATCGTCATCATCCATGACTTCGACCGGCTGAATCGGTCCCTCCAAGACGCGGATCACATCTGCCGCCGTGATTTCACTCGGTGTCTTCGACAGAACATAGCCGCCATACGCGCCGCGAATACTGCTGACCAGTCCGGCATTGCGAAGCGGGGCAATCAGCTGTTCCAAATAGTGTTCCGACAGATCGTGTTCATTAGCGATCGCTTTTAAGGAGAGCGGGCCGCGACCTTTATTTTTCGCAAGCGCCATCATAATCGTTAGACCATAGCGGCCTTTCGTTGAGATTTTCATAACGTTCACACCTCTTCATTCATCCTAAAACAACTGAGTATTCTAGTACATTTATAGTCAATCATTTGTTCCCACGATTTCAAAAAACAAAGTCTGCCTGTCCGTGCCTGCCTCTGCATGCTATATCGCATTTTGGTGAATGGCTCCATACGAACATAGGCACCGATCTATGGTAAACTAAGTTCAGACCTTCAATCATTATAGACGAAAATGATTGACGTTGCACGTAATCGAGAACGATTCATGCAAATACTTATAAACGAGAGGATGATCGGGATGGATCTTTTTGATTTTCCAACCGATGACCAATCCAATTTAAACGGAAGACCGCTTGCCGACCGCATGCGTCCGCAGACATTAGATGAGTTTGTCGGGCAAGAACAGATTGTCGGCAAAGGACGATTGCTCCGTCGTGCCATTCAGGCGGACAAGCTGACACCGATGATTTTCTTTGGCCCTCCGGGAACAGGAAAAACGACGCTTGCTCACATCATTGCCCGTACTACATCGGCGTATTATGAACAACTGAACGCCGTGACTTCCGGTGTCGGCGATTTGCGGAAAATAATCGCTGCCGCCGAAGAGCGACTTAAATTTGATCAGCAAAGAACCATACTTTTTATTGATGAAATCCATCGTTTTAATAAAGGACAACAGGATGCGCTCCTGCCTTCTGTTGAAAAAGGAACCATCATCTTGATCGGCGCAACAACTGAGAGTCCGATGTTTGAGATCAACGCCGCGCTTTTATCACGGTCGCGGCTATTTCGATTCGAACCTTTGTCTGATGATGCGATTCGAACAATTATCAAGAATGCTTTACAAGATAAGCAGCGCGGGTACGGCGAAGTGAACATAAAGCTTGATGCTGACGCACTTGATCATCTCGTCCGCGTTGCAAGTGGTGACAGCCGCACGGCCCTGCATGCTTTGGAGCTCGCCGCACTGACAACCGATCCTGATAAGAGCGGTGTCATTCACATCGACCGCGGCGTCGCTGAGGAATCCATTCAGGAAAAAGTGCTGCAGTATGACAAGAACGGCGACAACCATTATGACACGGTCTCTGCATTCATCAAAAGCATGCGCGGCTCCGATCCGAACGCTACCCTTTACTGGCTGGCGAAAATGATCGCTGCAGGTGAAGATCCGAAATTCATTGCTCGGCGTATTTTCATTCATGCGGCCGAAGACGTCGGCCTCGCTGATCCCAATGCTATTCTTGTCGCCAATGCTGCGGTTACCGCCGTAACTTTCATTGGCTTGCCGGAAGCGCGCATTCCGCTCGCCGAAGCGGCACTCTACGTTGCTACCGCGCCGAAAAGCAACGCTGCGGTCGTCGGTATCGACCAAGCACTCAATACGGTTAAAAACGAGAAAACCGGCGAAGTACCAATTCATCTGCGTGACGCCCATTATAAAGGAGCCGCCAAGCTCGGTCACGGGAAAGACTATCTCTATCCCCATGACTTTGAAGGCGGCTATGTCACGCAGAATTATCTGCCCGAGTCACTGCGCGATAAAGTCTTCTATCATCCGTCACCGCGAGGCTACGAGCGGACCGTACAGAAACGGCTCGACTACTTCGCCGAGCGAGATCAAGAGAAACAGTGAGCAACTTCAGTCAATTGGTATCTTTACCATAAAATGGCGATCGTGTATAAAAGTCTCGCAAGTTGTCAATCCTTTTTACAAATCAACAAGAATGCAAGAAGGAGCATATACCATGACAAAAGTGAGACAAGATGCATGGTCGCACGAAGACGATCTTCTGCTCGCAGAAACCGTCCTGCGCCATATCAGAGAAGGAAGTACACAGCTTGATGCCTTTGAAGAGGTGGGCGACCGGCTGAATCGGACAGGAGCGGCGTGTGGATTCCGCTGGAACGCGATTGTCCGTAGAAAATATGAACAGGCAATTGAAATCGCCAAGAAACAGCGCAAGCAGAAGAAACGTGCCGAGCAGCACGGACGGATCATACGTCCCGTGGCTGCTACCGCATTCCCTGTGATGGAAACTGCTTCACTCCCGGATCCTTCCGAACTCACCTATGCGACGCAGCCTGCACAGCCCGAGCAAAACGTTACAGTAGAAGCTCCCGCCGCAAAGCAGACATTCAGCATGACCGATGTCATCCACTACTTGCAGAGTATGCAAAAAGGCAGTGCAACCAGCGACCGGCTTGACCAAGAGAACACACATCTCAAGGAAGAAAACAGCAAGCTGCAGACACGCGTGAAAGAGCTTGAACAAGAAGTCGTCACACTCACCAAGAGGCAGCAAAGCGTTGAAGATGACTACCAAGCCCTCATCGGCATCATGGACCGCGCGCGCCGCATGGTCGCTTTCCAAGATCAAACCGACAGCTCCGCACCCGCCTTCAAGATGGACGAGAACGGAAACCTGGAGAAGATTGCGAAATAAACATCAAAAAAGTGAAAAGAAAATACATATGCCCCCGAGGAAAGATGGCTCGGGGGTATATTTTACATTCAATATATGAGAGTGGAAGTCCAGATCTACTCATTGATAATTCGTTTTCGTGTCAACGATTGTTATTGGTAATTGTCCGCTATTGCCGCTACTTCCTCCAGAGTTACTACCATTATCTCCGCCTGGTTTCTGAGGGCCTATATTGATAACACCGCTGTTATTTGTCAATAAATTAGCTTTATTGTTAACAACTAGTCCCTGTTTGTAATCAAGTGTATGTGGATCTAAACTTACATTAACAGTGTCTTGTTTAACGTCAGCAGTTCCTTTTACATAAACAGTGTGCCCATATTGTGAAGCGGGCTTGTTGCTTGAGTTAGAAAATGTTAAATCCCCTGCAGCGAAGAAGTATCCAGTAAAATCCGTCCGACCTGCACTGTTAATCGTAACATTACCTTTAGAGTAGGCGTTACCAATTAATGTGAGACTGTCATTCACCATTAATTGACCACCGACATAAAGTTTACCTGCTACGCTAGTTATTGCACCGCTGTTCAAAGTCATTGAATTATTCGAATAAACATTTCCTCCAAATGTTGTATTTTTATTAATCATTAACTCGTTGCCTGTATAAAAGTCCCCACCAATATTTGTTGTTACAGCTCCCGAATTTATTGTCATTTTTCCTGTTGAATAAACATTTCCATGCATATTTGTTTGATAACTAAGTGAAATTTCTCCACCTGAGTAGACATCCGATTGAAAATCTGTGTTTGCACTAGAATTTACAATTATAGATCCAACTGAATAAACCTTTTGATGAACGGTGGTAGTTTTACTTAGGTTTATCGAACCGCCAGTATAAAGAGTTCCGAAAATCTCAGTGGTACCATTTGAATTGACTGTTAACGAACTATTCGTAAATAAAGATCCATGGATCGTTGTTTTTGCGTTAAATGTAACACCATTTTTTGAATAAACATCTCCAGTTATATTTGTTTCTGCATTTGTATCATTCACTGTAAATGATTGGTTAACATTTAAACTCCCACCTATGGTTGCTCTCGCATTCAGATTAAAGTTCTGACCAACATAAACGTCCCCAGTTATATTGGCATTTGCATTAGTACTATTAATTTGAAAATCGTTTTTTACATATACATTACCATTAACAGTTAAAGGCGCATCAAGATTTAGTTTCCCTTGAACATATAAATCACCATTAATTACAGTGTTTTTCTTAATGTTCATATCCCCGTTTACCGACACACTTTGATCAAAAGTCACACCACTCGAGTCGTCAACATCTATATTGTGGTTAAACAAAACACTTACCGTATAATGTGAGCCACTTTTTATCGAGGAAGTTTCATTACTCGTCTGGTAAGCATTACTAGGATTTGCATTATTAACAGCCCAGCTTTGAGGAGAACTAGGTATCCTAGAAGGTACATTGGGCACTTGATTTGGCATCTGTGCTACCGTATCTGTATACCCCGTATTTGAAAGAAATAAGTCTTCTATTTGACTTAACTTGCTATCAAAATCTTTGATTGTCGTCTTATATTTCCATCCAACACATTTTTGATCAGTGTAGGGTGAAATGTAAATATTAAACTTAGACCCGTAATCTGGATTAGTTATTTGCTGATAATCACTGCTTCCCATAATTAGTGCTCCATCCATATACGGCAAAGACAATCCCATATAAGGTTGTGTATGATCAGAGTCCCCTGTATTTCCACTGCTAACTACTTGATATTTAAACGTCTTGGTCTGCGTGATCGTCTGAGTATCTCCACCAGAGCTCCCTTGACTGGTTATGGTGACGGTAATTTTATTATCTGTTGGATCACCGACTTCTCCGTGTGTTACTGTATAGCTTGGGTTTCCTTGCATTGAATTCAATGACGAATCTGAACTTGAATTAAGCGGCTCAGGTAATACATCGTCATTCAATTTTTGTTTGAAATTAGACTCTGTAACTCCAGAAACACTTGCAATCTTCGTGCCAAGTTCTTTATTGTAGGCCTTCAACCCCATCTCAGCGACGTTCAACGCTTGAGTTTGTGTTGTCTCTTTGCTGAATTGCTTCGTATGGTTAAAGGATACCGACATCACAGTTAGACCAAGCACAGAGAAAACAGTGATCACGAGCAGAACGATGATAAGCGCATAGCCTTGTTCCTTTGTTTTCAAAAATGATTTGTTTCGAATCATTGGCTGCTGCTCCCTTCATCCCATGGGTAATTTAATGTTGTGTTAAGATGAAAAGTTGGCCCATCGCTACTCGCTCCTGAAGGTGTCCGTACCGCAATATCATAATCAACCTCGAGGTTTGATCCGTTTTTTACCGGTTCAGAAGTCGTATCTCCGGATCCGTTTTTGCTATAAAACAAATCCGGATCAGAAATCACTTCATGCTGTGAAGTATCGCTATCATAAGTAAGTTCAACTTTTCCATCGCTAAGCGCAATCGAAAAAGGCTTATCTGTTTGATCATAAAACGCGCGTGTGATCCGTGCCTGTACGAGATGTGCGTCCGCCTGGAGATCATTTTGTGTCATTGTATTCTGAGCTGATTTTTCTCCGGAAAGCCAGATGCTGAAAATTAATGTAAAACAAATCGTTGCGATAACGATCACCGCAAGCATCTCAACCAGCGTCACACCTCTCGAATTATGTATCATCTTCCTGTACCTCTCAATTGCCGGATGTCGTATAATAGTTGTAAAGTTCTACATATTTCGTATTGTTGTAGTAGGTTCTGACAACAATTGGCTGGTTTCCACTGTCTTCATTCAGAACATAGATATAAGTTTCATACGTCGCGTTACCGACGGTACTGCTTGAACTATGAATTGTATATTTTGTATTGCTTGGAACAGCTGTCGGCGATGATTGTGAAGATCCCGGATCTGCCGGAAGACTGTTGCCATCCAATACATCTGATAATTTTTTCTGCGCCAATTGCAAGGCGGTCAGCTTGCTTCCGTTGCTGGTGGTCACCTGCTGGCTCTGGATAAAGACATAAGCAAAGGATAGAATGACAATACTCAGTAAAGTGATTGCCGCGATGACTTCAATCAATGTCATGCCGTCTTGTTTTCGGTTCATCAGTCGCAGTCCTTTCGCATCTATCTATGTATCTATTCTAATTGGTTTTCTGATAGAATGAAAGTGTCGTTTTTTGATGAAATTGATCATATCAGGAGGAAGTCATATGCAGCGCACACATCGAAGATTAGGCGACTTGCTCGTTGATTCAGGAATGATTACTCAAGAACAGCTTGCTACAACCCTTGAACAGAAAGAATCATCGCAAAAACTGGGCAATGCTCTGATTGAGCGCGGCTATATTTCCGAGCAGCAATTAATCGATGCCCTTTCCATTCAATTGAGCATCCCACAGGTGCATTTGGCAAATATTGTGATCGATCACCAGACCGTAAATCTCGTTGACCAATCCTTTTCGAGACAAAATGAATTAATTTGCTATAAAAAAGTGGACAACACGCTCTACGTTGCGATGTCAAACCCGCTTAACTTTTACGCGATCGATGATCTGCAGATGATGACCGGCTTTCAGGTAAAAGTTGCGCTCGCACTGCCGAGTGAGATTACGAGTACAATCAACCGCCTCTATAATGAAGAAGATTCCGTCAATGAAATTCTGACATCAATGAACGATCGTCCTATTGATGAAGGTGATCTTTCAACGACGGAAGACACACCTATTTTAAAAATTATTAATAAATGTTTGCTAAGTGCCGTCGAAGAACGTGCCAGCGACATTCATATTGATCCTCATGAATTCAGTGTCGTCGTCCGCTTCCGTATCGATGGAGAACTGCACACATATCGGACTTTTCCAAGAGAGATTCTAAGCGTCCTGGTCACACGTATTAAAGTGATGAGTCAGCTCGATATTACTGAAAAGAGGCTGCCGCAAGATGGTCGTGTAAAGGTGACGATTGGAAAAGATCGGCTTGATCTTCGTGTGTCGACACTACCGACCTTATTTGGTGAACGGATCGTACTTCGGCTCTTAAATACAAAAGATTTGTTGCTGAAGATTCCTAATGTCGGCTTTACCGAATCGCAGCAGAAATCCTTTACAAAAATGATCACCAAACCAACCGGACTTATGCTAATCACCGGGCCAACCGGTTCAGGTAAAACATCGACATTGTATGCGGCCCTAAATTATCTGAATAACGAAACGCAGAACATCATTACCATTGAAGATCCGGTTGAATACCAGATTGAAGGAATCAACCAGATTCAGACCAACGCTCCGGTCGGCCTGACCTTTGCTGCCGGACTGCGCGCAATTTTGCGTCAGGATCCGAACGTAATCATGGTCGGTGAAATTCGCGACTCGGAAACAGCGGAAATTGCGATCCGCGCGTCACTTACAGGGCACCTTGTTTTGAGCACTTTGCACACAAATGACGTGCCGACAACGATTTACCGTTTGATTGATATGGGCGTCGACCCATTTCTTGTTGCCGCATCGCTCACCGGAGTCGTTGCCCAGCGTTTGGTGCGTCGTGTCTGCCGTGACTGTGCACACAGCTTCAAACCAACTGCTATTGAGCAGGCGATGTTTGAAAAGGCCGGACTTAAGTGTCCATCGATGCTGTCTAAGGGGATCGGCTGCAAATCCTGTCACCAAACCGGCTATCTCGGCCGAACGGCGGTTCATGAAATTCTGGAACTGTCGGAAGAAACAGCTGAAATGCTGATTACGCACCACTCGTTCAAAGACATTCAAAACCTTGTCAAAGACTCCGGCGGTGTATCTATGCTTGAAAATGGTCTAGCAAAGGTTTCTGCAGGCATCACCAATGTTGATGAACTGCTTAAGATTATCAGTTAACAATTTCTAGTAGAAGAGGTATTGGATTATGATCGATTTTCTAAAGGAATGTCTTTCCATCGCCTGCACGCGCGGTGCCTCAGATTTGCATATTTCCGTCGGCATTCCACCGACCATTCGCTTGAATGGTGAATTAATGGCACTTGATAAGCCCAATGTCAAACCAGCTGATACGGAAGAAATGGTGCGTGCCATCCTGTCCGAACCGCAAATGGACAAGCTTGAGGAACACGGTGAGCTCGACTTTTCGTTCAGCATTCCGAGATTGTCTCGCTTCAGAGTCAATGCGTTCAGACAGCGTTCTTGCTACAGTCTTGCATTTCGTGTGATCCCGCAGACAGTGCCGAATCTAGCATCTTTGCAGCTTCCTGAAGTGCTGACCTCGCTGTGCCAACGTCCGCATGGTTTGTTCTTGGTCACCGGACCAACCGGAAGTGGAAAATCAACAACGCTTGCCGCACTTGTCGATGATATGAACCGCACCATGCGGCGGCACATCATCACATTGGAAGATCCGATTGAGTATTTACACCGACATGATCGCTGCATCATTCAACAACGGGAAATTGGTAATGACACCCATTCGTTTGCGCTCGGGCTACGCTCCGCATTGCGTGAAGATCCGGACGTTATTCTGGTCGGTGAAATGCGTGATCTCGAAACCATTCGTACAGCATTGACAGCGGCAGAAACCGGTCATCTAGTACTCGCGACCCTGCATACAAATGATGCGGTGTCGACAATCGACCGAATCATTGACGTCTTCCCTGCAGAACAGCAAGGACAGATTCGCATTCAGCTCGCTGCTGAACTTGTTTCAGTCGTTTCGCAACGTCTTTTCCCAACTCCGGATCACTCTGGACGGCGTGTCGCGACCGAAGTGATGATCAACAATAAAGCCATCAGTCACCTGATTCGTGAAAAGAAAATCTATCAGATTCCGAGTGTGATTCAGGTCAATCGTGCCCAGGGTATGCAAACAATGGCATCGTGCGTTCAAGATATGCTGACACGACGAGAAATCGCCAGTGAATCTGTGGAAACATTTCTATTAAGGGGGTGAGCACATGCCGCTGTTTGATTATGTCGGTTCGAATTCGCAAGGCAAACCAAAAAAAGGTCGGATCACCGCATCGACAAGGCAGGAAGCTCTGCTAGAAATTGCCAAACAAGGCCTGGTAATCCGTTCCATTCATGAACACAATGACTCCATTTGGTACAAAGAGCTGTCGGTTGGCCAACGCGTTAAACTGCAGGACAAAGTTGTGTTCCTGAGACAATTTGCGACGATTATCAAAGCCGGTGTCACCGTTTCTGACGCTCTTGATATTCTGACCGATCAGGAAGAGAAGAACAAATACTTCAAACAAGTCATCATGGAAATGGCAACTAACTTGCGTGAAGGCCAGACGCTTTCTCAAGCGTTTGAAAATCAATCGAAAATTTTCAGCCCGATGATCATCCATATGATTCGTGCCGGCGAAGGCAGCGGCCGCCTCGAAGAAAGTTTAGATCACCTCGCCACCTACTATGAACGTCAGCACAAATCACGGCAAAAAATGTCAACGGCAATGGTTTACCCTGCCTTTGTTTTTATCATGTCCATTGGTGTCGTTCTCTTTCTCTTAACATCGATTATACCAATGTTTCGTTCGATGTTCGCCAGTCTGCATACTGAGCTTCCGCTGATCACACGCGTCATATTGACAATAAGCGACTGGCTCCGCTCCTACTGGTATGTGCTGTTCGTTTTAGTCATCGGATTGGTGATATTTGTCATAGCTACATTTAAAAATAAATCTAGTAAATTAAGACTAGATTATGCTATAATCAAACTGCCTTTAATAGGTACTATAGTCTATAAAAATGAGCTTTCGAGGTTGTTGTGGATGCTGGCACTGCTGCTTTCCAGTTCTGTTCCAGTCATCGATGCATTACACTCAATCGAGAAGATCACGTCGAATCTTGCCATTCGGCAGGCGATACATAATGTCGCTCAGGCACTCGATTTTGGTCGGCCCTTGTCGGAAGCCTTTCAACAGGAGAAAATATTTCCATCCATGGTCTTCCATATGACCGCCATCGGCGAAAAAACCGGTATGCTTGATCAAATGCTGAACAGCGTCGCCAAGTATTATGAAGACGATGTGGAACAGATGACCGAACGTATGAAAGTGCTCATCGAACCTCTTGTTATCCTGTTCCTTGCCGTTGTCGTTGGTTTCATTGTCCTTGCGATTATTATTCCTATGTTCCAAATTTATCAAAACGTTTAATCCAGACTGGGGGAAAAGAAATGTTAAAGAAAATCATGCAAAAAGCAAATGCAAAAAAGAAAGACCAGAAAGGCTTCACCTTGATCGAACTCTTGGCCGTTATCGTTATCTTGGCTATTTTGGCTGCAATCGCGATTCCGAGTGTAATTTCGATTATTAATACCCAATCGAATAAAGGTTTAGCTCAGAATGGTGTAAACGTAATTCACGTTGTGAAATTATATGTAGCAGATAATAATATTGACACAACCGACGGCAAATTCACAATATCTACTGACGATTCTGCACTACAACCTTACATTGATAAAGCTGGAAATGTTAATGGAGACTTTACTGTTACCGTTAGCACCGCTGGTGTATACACCGTAGCACCAAAGAGTGGCTCATCAAGTGCAAAATTGCCTGGAGGAAATAGTAGTGCGACCGAAGCCCAATTAATTAATTATGCTAAAAATGGTAAATATCCTTCTGGAAGTTGACCAAAATGGTTTTACTTAGTGTTTTGTATATCTTTGTCCTAGGTCTCGTCCTAGGTTCTTTCTACAACGTCGTCGGTTTGCGTGTTCCTGCAAACCAGTCAATTATTACGCCGCCTTCGCACTGTCCGTCGTGCGGGCGGCGTTTGACTATCCTGGATATGGTTCCTGTGTTTTCCTACATCTTTTTAGGTGGGAAATGTAGGACTTGCCATAGCAAGATTTCGCCGATCTATCCGATCATCGAGGCAGCGACAGGCTTTTTATTCCTGTTCAGCTTTCTGCGGGCGACTTCGATTGAAGAAATGCTTTGCGGCTGGTTGCTTGTCTCTTTGCTGATGATCGTGCTCGTATCTGATCTGGAATACATGCTAATTCCTGATAAAATTTTGATGTTTTTTCTGCCGTTGTTTGCGGCATTTCGCATCCTTTACCACACAGATCCATGGTGGGACGCGCTAGCAGGAATGGCTGCCGGATTCGCCCTGCTCGCGTTGATTACTTTGATCAGTCGTGGCGGAATTGGCGGTGGCGACGTGAAGCTCTTTGCAGTCATGGGGCTGCTCGTCGGAATGAAGCTTGTGATTCTCGGCTTCTTTCTTTCAACCTTTTTTGGTGCGATGATCGGAATCGGCGGCATGCTGCTCGGTTTCATTAAACGTCGCCAGCCTGTGCCCTTTGTCCCCTTTATCGTTTTAGGTATGCTGACAAGTTTCTTCTTTGGTGATCAGTTGATCGCCTTTTATCTGAATCTAATCTTCTAACATTAGGAATGATGTCTGTGTTTGAAAAATGGTTGCAAATTTTCCAATCTCACTCCAGCGTCGGTTTGACGGTCACGGATTACTCCATCCGGATGGTCGTTTTTCACGGCTCAACGGATGACCCCTCTCGTCTCGATTATTGGGAAGAGTGGCTTCAGCCTGGCGTTGTTGAAAACGGCCGTGTGAAAGATGAACAAGCGTTCGCAGACCAACTTAAAGATATAGTTCATGCGTTGAAAGCAAAGGGAAAGAAAACGTATTTCGCGATTCCTTCCTCTCAGCTCATTCTGAGACAACTTGATTTTCCGGGAATTAAGTCGGATTCCGAGTTGCAGAATTACTTTTTTATCGAAATCGGCAACAAGATTCAGCTTCCCTTTGAACAGGCGGTTTTTGACTTTCATGTTATCAGCCGAGCTGCAACCGGAACAAAGGTTCTGCTCATTGCGGCTCCTGAGGCTGTGGTTCTGCAGTATCGCAAACTGCAATCAAGTGCCGGATTGAATCCGGTAAATGCCGAATTCAGCGCACTCGGAACCGATCGCTGGACGCAGCACTACTATCCGCAAATCGCAGAGAAACAACGGATGTATGTACAGCTTGAAAAAGAAGCCCTTTACGTGTCGATCTTCCAAGAGGACATCCCGATGTTTGTCCGCCAAGTAAGCCTGAAAGGTCCGGACAATCAGTCGATCGACGATGCATTCTTTCTTAATGCGGCAACCGAAATCGAGCGGATGCTGAATTTCTATCAATACAGCGTCCGTAAAGGTGAAGACGAGGTCACGTTCATTTATCTTCTTGGTGAAAGCGAGCGTACGAACAAGCTGCAGACCGTATTATCAGGAATGGTGTCTCAAGAGGTGAAGTCCCTTCATTTCGACCGTGAAAAATTCAATTATCCGGAAAACATGGATGCTGCGTGCATCCCTGCGATTGGTCTTGCCATGAAGGAGGGCATGAAATGATCGATATTAACCTTCTTCCTTATGAGCATAAAGCTTCTAAGAAGATGATCTGGTTTGTGATCATTTTTGCAGCGCTCTCTCTCGCCGGACTAATCACATTAGGTGTGTACAGTTGGCAACTCAATAACGAGCTTCAGACTGTACAGAAACAGGAATCCGCATGGAAAGCTCAAGCTGATAAAAAAGTTAATCTTAAAAAAACCGAAGTAAGTACCAAGCCGACTCCTGCAGATGCGGTCAATGAAATTCGCTTGAGCAGACTTGCTGTTTTTCCAACTTGGACCTTAATGAAGAACCAGCTTCCTGAAAACGGCAGCGTCATCACCAATATTGACTATGATTCAACCGGAAAAATGACGGTTACCGGTGAATTCACCCAGTTCGCCAATATTCAGCCGTTTATTGAGAAGCTCAGGAAGCAAAACTACTTCTCAAATGTTGTAACAACCAAAATCAATCAATTGGATCCAACAAGCGGTGCCTATCAGCTCACGTTTACCATGCAGACCGATGCAAGTCTTTCAATTAATCAGAAAAAGGATCAATGACTATGAATAAAACAACTTTCATCAGCATCCTATCGGTTCTCATTGTCCTATCCGGCTTTACCTTCTTTTATTTCTTGAAAATAATGCCTGCTCAGGACAAAATCAGCTACGCGAAAACCAACATCCAGATGTACCAGGTGACGGTTGCAGCCAATCAAAAGAAGCTTGCCGAGCAGAAAAAAGCGTTAGCAGATAAAAAAAAGCAAGTGGAGAAGGAGGAAAAGCTTGGTCAAAAAGTCGATAACTCCATTCTGCCGAAGAATCCGGATGTAGAACCCTTCTTTACGACTGCGCAAAAAATGGCCGCTTCTATGGGGGTTACCTTTATATCTGTTGAGAAAAGCAATGATGGTACCGAGAACAGTTCTTCTGACAGCTCCTCTTCTTCAGATCAATCAAGCAGCTCAGACAGCAGCAGTAGCAGCGCCGCTACGACTAAGGATAGCAAAAGCAGTGTAGCGAAGGAATCCAATAATAAAATTGATCCGGATGAACTATTAAAGTCGAATACATACCAAGTGAGCTTGCAATCTTCAGTGAGCGATGAGCAACTTTACGACTTTGTCAACTATTTGGAGACACAGAAGCGATTAGTAGTTATCAATAAGGTGACCTTCAGCCGTATCAACACTGACAGCAGCTCAAGTGACACTTCGTCTTCAACTGACAGCCAAACAACGGTTCAGGCGAGCACTGATGGTTCAGATGATCAAACAAGCAGTGCTGATGCAAGTAGTCAGACGGATGCTGCATCATCCCAGTCTGACAGCAGCAGTTCAAGTTCTCCAAGCTTTCAGATGGAGCTGACGATCACCATCTACTCTGCAAAGAAATAAGCTCAATACTTACCCAATTTAATTCAGAAAGACGGCTAAATACTCGTATTTAGCCGTCTTATTATTTATTGACATCCAATTACAGCTAAGCAGATTACTGCATCATTAAGACGTACTGCACAACAAAGGAAGATTCGGTTCAACTTTTCGAGCGTTCAGTCTAATTTTTCACAGGTTCGGTCTGACTTTCCATCGGTTCGGCCTAACCTCTACTTTTCGGTCTAATTCTCCCTGGATTCGGTCTAACTTCTTCTCTTCAATTCAGCTTTCTTAATATTATTAGTGTTTTTTCAATTGATACGATGTTGCGCCTCTTTCGTCAACTGCGCTATAAATCATCTCTCATTAGATACGGGTAACCCGTTTTAATTATTTGAAACTGCAAAAAAGCCAAAACCTGGACATTGCTGCCCATGGTTCCAGCTTATTTTTTCGCAAATAAAAAAAATCCCAAACGTGCCGTTGCAAAGCCGCAGTTTTGAAACCCGCACTTATAGGCAGGTGGGTGCCCTGTTCCACAGTTTGCGAGTCCCTAACTAGGGCATGCGCTCCGAGTGAAAACATCGGACTCCCGATCAAAATATGTTCGGTCAAAACATAACGACATAAGACTAACACTTCAGGATCTTTTCTTAACTTGTGTAATCATTATAGCATATCTGTAAGCGCTTATCAAGGCAAATTAGCCTGGATCGTGTTGGCAGCTTATTTAAGAATTGCCGCAACATCAAGATGCAGCTCACTCAATTGCGCCTGGCTGACTTCGCTTGGTGCTTTAGTCAGCACGTCGCTTGCGCTCGCCGTTTTAGGGAACGCGATGGTATCGCGCAGACTTGTACGGCCGGCGAGCAGCATAACAATACGGTCGATGCCGAGCGCCATGCCGCCATGTGGCGGAACGCCGTATTCGAAGGCATCGAGCAAGAAGCCGAATTGCTTTCTCGCGCGTTCCTCAGTGAAGCCGAGCAGCTTAAACATACGTTCCTGCATCTCAGGGTCGCTGATACGCTGCGAACCGCTGCCGAGTTCGAATCCGTTCAAGACCATATCGAAGGACTGGGCACGTACGCTGCCCGGATCACTGTCAATGCGGTCAAGATCCTCAATGACTGGCATTGTAAACGGATGGTGTTCTGCTACATAACGATGCTCTTCTTCGCTGTATGCAAGCAGCGGGAAGTGTGTGACCCACAGGAAGTTGAATGCCGATTCGTCAATCAAGCCGAGCGTCTTGCCGAGATGCAGACGCAATGCTCCAAGGCTGTCGGCAACAATTTTTTTCTTGTCAGCAACGAACAACAGCAAGTCCCCTGGTTCTGCATTCGTGCGTTCGATGATTCGTGCGTTTAATGCTTCGTCAAAGAATTTCGCAATTGGACCTTTCATACCGCCTTCTTCTACCTTCAGCCAAGCAAGGCCTTTGGCGCCATATGGCGAAACGATACCGCGCAGATCCTCATCGACTTGCTTGCGTGAGAACTGGGAAGCTACACCTTTTGCGTTAATTGCTTTGACCAGGCCGCCTTTTTCCTGAACTTCCTTGAATACCTTCAGCGTGCTGTCGGCAGCAATGTCGGTCAGATCGATCAGCTTCATATCGAAGCGTGTATCCGGCTTGTCGCTGCCGTATTGATCGATGGCTTCTGCATAGGTCAGGCGTTTGAATGGCTGCGGAATATCAATGCCTTTAACATCTTTCATCACGCGGACAAGCATTTCTTCGACCATATTTTGGAACGTTTCGACTTCAAAGAACGACATTTCCATGTCAACCTGAGTAAATTCAGGCTGGCGGTCGGCGCGCAAATCCTCATCGCGGAAGCAACGGGCAATTTGGTAGTATTTTTCAATACCTGAAGCCATCAGCAGCTGTTTGAACAGCTGAGGCGATTGCGGAAGCGCGTAGAATTCGCCCGGATGGACACGGCTTGGTACAAGGTAGTCGCGTGCGCCTTCCGGAGTGCTCTTGGTCAGGATTGGTGTTTCCATATCCATAAATTCCTTTTTATCAAGAAAATCACGCAAAGTATGTGTAATTTTATTACGCATTTTAAACGTTTCCAGCATTTCCGGACGTCTGAGATCTAAGTAGCGGTATTTCAGGCGAATATCTTCGGAAGCTTCAATGTTGTCTTCGATTGGAAAAGGCGGCGTCTTTGATTTGTTCAGCAGCGTGATTTCACTGATCATAACTTCGATCGTTCCGGTCTTGATTTTTTCATTGACCGCTTCAGGATCACGCTTAACAACTTCACCTGTGACGGTGACGCAATATTCGCTGCGCAGCTTATCCCCCTTTTTCCAGGCTTCTTGGTCCACTTGAGGATTGAACACAATTTGGACAAAGCCGGATCTGTCACGCAGATCGATAAAAATGACGCCGCCTAAGTCCCTTCGTTTTTGCACCCATCCGGCCAGTGTGACCGTTTTTCCAGCAGATGCTTCGGTTAATTCACCGCAATTTGCGTTGCGATACATGGTATGACCTCCATCACTATGAATCAGATTTTTTCCTTTAGATAATCAGTTAAAGCGGCGAATGCGACTTCATCCTGAGATCCGTCGGCCATATTCTTGACGACGGCCTTTTGCGCATCCAGCTCTTCATCGCCGATAACGACAACAAATTTTGCTTTGTCGCGGTCCGCCTGTTTGAATTGGCCTTTGACCTTGCGCTCCATATAGTCTTTGTCGGCCTGCAAACCTGCCTGACGCAGCTGATTCAGTAGAACCGGCGACTTTTGTTCGGCTTTCTCGCCAATAGCGACGACGAAACAGTCAAGCGACGGATCGGAGTCAAGCGACACACCTTCGACCTCGAGTGCCAGTAATAGTCGTTCGATACTCAGTGCAAAACCGATTCCCGGTGTTTCCGGACCACCAAGCTCACTGACGAGCCCATTATAACGACCGCCGCCCATGAGCGTCGTAATGGCACCCTGACTCGCACCCATGATCTCGAACGTCGTATGGTTGTAATAATCAAGACCACGGACAAGTGTCGGATCCAGTTCATACTCAATACCCATCTCATCAAGAATCGTCTTGACCTTGGAAAAATAATCACGAGAAGCATCATTCAAATAATCAATGATCGATGGTGCAGTCGCCATCAGCGGATGATTGTGATCCGCTTTACAGTCAAGAATACGCAGCGGATTCTTCTCTAAGCGTTTCTGGCAATCCTCGCAAAACTCGCCGATTGACGGCTTAAAGTGAGCAATCAGTGCTTCATGGTGGGCGGCACGGCTTTCCGGATCGCCTAAACTATTCAGAACAAGCTTCAAATTCTTCAATCCGAGCTTCCGGTAAAAAGTCAGAGCAAGTGCAATGATTTCAGCATCAATTGACGGATCCGCTGATCCAAGCGCTTCACAGCCAAACTGAGTAAATTGACGGTTGCGCCCCGCCTGCGGACGTTCGTAGCGGAACATTGGCCCGATATAATACAATTTTTGCGGCTGGCTCGGCATTCCAAACAGTTTGTGTTCGACATAAGCGCGCACAAATGATGCCGTTCCCTCCGGCCTTAACGTTAAATCACGATCACCGCGATCCTTAAAGCTGTACATTTCTTTCTGCACAATGTCGGTTGTATCGCCAACGCCGCGCTGGAAAAGATCTGTAGACTCAAAGATCGGGGTTCTCATTTCCCTATAATTGAATAATGCGCAGACATCTCGTGCAACAGCTTCGATTTTCTGCCACTTAAAAGCGTCTTCCGGCAGAACATCGTATGTTCCGCGGGGAATTTTAATCGTCACAAGAGTTCCTCCTTCAACAGTTATCGCGATCGCTGCAACAATCATCGCAGGATCCGTTTCATCCTTAATTTCTCTCTTCACACATTAACATTAAATGATTGCTGATAAAATAAAAGCCCTTGTCCATCGGTAAGCCGACAGACAAGGGACGAATGAGCTTCGTGGTGCCACCCTCATTTGAAGCATAAACATGCTTCCTCTGAATACCGGTTAACGCCCGGGTTACGGTTCTTCCTACTGATCGCATAAATTACCGACGTTCAGAAAAGCGCCTCAGGAGTGTCTGTTTTCGGAAATATCTGCCGGCATCTTCCAGCCCGTGAATGCCTTCTCTTATTGGCTGATTTATCCCGAAACCTCTCCATCACTGGCTTTGTTCGTTCTTCTATACTACGTATCTTCACAAAAAATGTCAAGGTTTAGCGAAAACTTTTGCAAACCGCTTTGATTAGTGGTTTTTAC
The DNA here is from genome assembly GCF_056678885.1 of Sporolactobacillus sp. PKPK-6. Taxonomy (NCBI): domain Bacteria; kingdom Bacillati; phylum Bacillota; class Bacilli; order Caryophanales; family Sporolactobacillaceae; genus Sporolactobacillus; species Sporolactobacillus sp. PKPK-6. The sequence goes on from NZ_JBWXPA010000002.1 coordinate 239,733, forward strand.
TTTCGACAATCAGCGTCACCGGACCGTCGTTCACGAGCGAAACCGCCATGTCCGCACCGAAAACGCCTGTTTCAACATGAAGTCCATGTGCTCTCAGCTTATCATTAAACGCTTCATAAAGAGGCTCAGCAATCTCCGGACGGGCCGCTTCGATGAAACTCGGACGTCTGCCTTTCGACACGTCACCGTAGAGCGTGAACTGAGATACAGACAGAACAGCCCCCTCAGCATCCATAATCGACCGATTCATTTTGCCCCCGTCATCCTCAAAGATACGCAAAGCGGACAGTTTATCGGCGACGTACTGAAGATCATCTTCTGTATCACCGGTTTTAATGCCTACTAAGAGGAGCAGACCGGCGTCTATTTGACCTACCGTTTTCCCGTCGATGTCGACCTTAGCGCGTTTGACCCGCTGCAAAACAACTCTCATTTGGAATCCGTCCTTTTCTATTGCATCACACGGCGAACCGAATAGATATCCGGAATCCGCTTGATTTTCTCGACCACTCGATACAAATGATCGATATTTGTGATCGCGATCGTCATATTGATCGTTGCCACCTTGTTTTTATCGGCGCGGCCGGAGATACCGTTAATGGCCGTGTGCGAATCGGAAACGCATTGCAGCACTTCATTGAGCAGGCCGTTCCGGTCAAAGGCTGTTACCTCAATATCGACATTGTATTCCTTCGATCGTGATTCACTGCTCTCCCATTCGACCTTCATCAGGCGCTGTTCCTCTTCATTTTTGATATTCGGGCAGTCCACTCGATGAATGGTAACACCTCGGCCGCGCGTGATATAGCCGACTATGGCGTCACCCGGCACCGGATTGCAACAGCGCGCGAGGCGTACAAGCAAATTATCGACACCTTTAACACGCACGCCAAGCGACGTCTTCCGATGTTGATTCGTGCTCGGCTTGGGTTCGGAGAGTTGTCTCATCCGTTCCTCTGCGTCTGTTGTTTCGGGTGCCTTGTGCTCATCCTCTGTGAGACGGGTAACGACCTGTTTCGCTGTAATCCCGTTGTAGCCGATCGCTGCAAACAGCTCATTTTCATGTGAAAAATTAAACTTTTTCGCCACAGCAGTGATCTTATCCTCAGTTAGGTTATCCTTTATGCTCACATTCTGACTGCGGCATTCTTTTTCAAGCATTTCACGGCCCTTCGCCACATTTTCCTGGCGCTGCTGACGCTTGAACCACTGTCTGATTTTATTCTTTACAGCAGAGCTTTGAGCGATCTTCAGCCAATCGCGGCTTGGTCCGTATGAATGATTTGAAGTCATGACCTCGACAATATCACCGGTTTTTAGTTTGTAATCCAGCGGAACCATCTTGCCATTGACACGCGCGCCAACCGTTTTGTTGCCGATCTCAGTATGAATACGATATGCGAAATCAATCGGTACCGATCCGACCGGAAGCTCGATCACATCACCCTTAGGTGTGAACACAAATACAGTGTCTGAAAATAAGTCCATTTTCAGAGACTCCATAAATTCCTTAGCATCATCGGTTTCATTCTGGTATTCGAGAATTTCACGGAACCAAGTGAGCTTGTCCTCAAACTTGTTATTGATGTTTCGAACCTTGCCCTCTTTGTACGCCCAGTGCGCCGCAATTCCGTATTCCGCAACGTCGTGCATTTCCTCAGTTCGGATCTGAACCTCAAGCGGATCGCCTTTAGGCCCGATTACGGTGGTATGGAGAGACTGATACATATTGGTTTTCGGCATGGCTATATAATCCTTGAAGCGACCGGGCATCGGTTTCCAATGTGTGTGGATAATGCCAAGGATCGCATAGCAGTCTTTAATGCTTTTGACAATGATCCGAACTGCAAACAGATCATAAATTTCATTAAACTGTTTATGTTGATTGACCATTTTGCGATAGATGCTGTAAATATGTTTCGGGCGGCCGGACACCTCAGCATCAATATGTACAGATTTTACATACGATCTCAATCCTTCAACGACCTGAGCGATATAGGCTTCCCGTTCCTCACGTTTTTGTTTCATCAAATTAACAATTTTATAGTATTGCTGCGGTTTCAAATAACGAAGCGAGATATCCTCAAGCTCCCATTTAATTGCGGAAATACCGAGACGATTGGCGAGCGGCGCATAGATCTCCAAGGTTTCATTCGCTTTTTGAATCTGCTTCTCTGCGCTCATATATTTCAATGTACGCATATTGTGCAGCCGGTCGGCAAGCTTCACAATGACGCAGCGCAAATCACGTGCCATAGCAACGAACATTTTGCGGTGGTTCTCCGCCTGCTGATCTTCTTTTGAGGTATATTCAAAATTTCTTAACTTTGTTACTCCGTCTACAAGCTCGGCTACGTTATCTCCGAATGCTTCACGGATGTCCTCCAGCGTGACCGGCGTATCTTCTACGACGTCGTGAAGAAAGCCGCTGATTATGGTTGTGACATCCATATTTAATTGCACAAGAATACCAGCAACCTCGATCGGATGCATAATATAGGGTTCGCCCGACCGGCGGACTTGTCCCTTATGCGCGCGATCTGCAAAATGATAAGCCTCGCGAATTAATTCAATATCTTTTTTATCTAAGTAGGTTGAAGCCTGCTGTATAAGTTCTTCCATCGTCATCATATCATCACCCGTATGCAGGACCATTGCCGGTTCTGCGATCTGAATCTTTCAACCACTAAATTTAGTAATTTCAGACGAATAAGTAAAAAAAGAAGTAAGGCAGCCATTCGCCGGAGACTATGGTCCCGCACAATTGGCACCTATTAGGACTATTATCAAAGATAAAAGGATTAAAGTAAAGAGTTTACATCCATTCTGTCCATCCTGACAGCGGACAAAACACAGTGAGAAAAAGAGAGTGCCTGATTCCAGGCACTCCGGATCATCTATTTAGTATTTAATTAAGGACAGGACATCATAATCTTTAAGCAGCTTGGAGCCATTGAGCTCGGTTAATTCAATTAAGAAGGCAACACCGGCGACGACACCGCCCAATTGTTTAACCAATTTAATTGTTGCTTCAATCGTACCGCCGGTCGCAAGCAAATCATCGGTAACGAGCACACGCTGACCCGGTTTAATCGAATCCTTATGCACGCATAAAGTATCGACACCATACTCCTTTTCATAGGAAACAGTCGCAACCGCGCGCGGCAATTTGCCCGGTTTGCGGACAGGTACAAAGCCGAGTCCTAAAGAATAGGCAAGCGGTCCTCCAATAACGAATCCGCGCGCTTCCGGCCCGACAATGACTTCGGCATTCTTGCTTTTCGCGAAGACTGCTAGTTCATCAATGGCAGATCGATAGACCGGCCCTTCCTCAAGCAACGACGTAATATCTCTGAAATTAATACCTGCGGTTGGAAAATCCATAACCGACTTAATATACTTAGCATAATCCATTCTGTGCGCTCTCTCCATTTCAAAGAATAAGGTCTTTCTATTAATTGACCAATACCTATCTGAAAAAATATCATTGAATCATTTCAAAACTCGCTCATGTTTAAACTGGCCGGTGATCCACTGCTTCAGCTCGCCGATCGGCGAATAGCAGAAGCGAGCCTCCAGTTCACGTTGCATCCTCTCTTTACAATACGTTTCGGAGGACGTCAGCGGTGCTTTAACCGGAGAAGGATTCTCGGTTAGGAAACCCTTCTCTATTTTAACAAAACCAAGTTCAAAAAACACCTGGGTCATCAAAGAAATCGACTGCTCGCTCCAACCTTTATATCCTGCGATCTGTCGCATCATCGCCCGAACATCAAAAGAATGTCTTTTGCGAATCAACGCGTAATACCACACAAAGTGATCGCGTTCCGGAAATACTGAAAAGTAGTGATCTTCCGAATGATAAAAGATGCAATAAAAGCGATTAAGCTGCGGATTTTCTCCGATCACTTCTTCAAGTTGAGCTTCCTCGTTTGGAAGATCAAGAAGTGCAACAGCATCCGTTGAAATGGATATGCCGGGTTCGTATATCTTTGCTACACCTTCAAGCTGAAAATGTGCAGCGGTTTCCGGCTGAAAGGCAAGCAGTGTTACAGAATCATCAGCAAGCTGTGCCATTTTTTCATGAATGTCGCGGACGGAACGCCAATCATACACTTGAATACCCTCTACACGAAGATCACGAATCAGCAGCTGTGCTTTTCTAAAACCGTTCCATTCATTAATCCCTAACTCGCCGACTGCAGCTAAGTGATCGTTCGGTGATAGACGCGGAAGCCAGTTGCCAAATCCGAATCCGATTGCCTCAAGCTCTTTTTCGTTGCCCTTAAGCGTCACTTTCAAATGATTATTATTACGTCCAACAGCGCCCATCTTCGCCAACGGTGCCTGCTCAATTTGAAACAGCGGACGTGGATTGTCCGTGCCGAATGGAGCAAGCTTCGCCAATTCCTCAATCAGCTCTACAGACAGATCGTCGACTGTGGAAATACCGTCTATGGTCAATTGAGGTACAAGGTCTTCGGGCTGAAGCACTTGATCTGCCACAGCGGCAAAAGCCTGCCGAAACGCTCCAATCTCGCTTTTCGCAACCGTCATACCCGCCGCCATCTGATGCCCGCCAAATTGAATCAGGTGACTCGATGTGTCCTTCAATCCCTGATAAAGATTGAAACCATCGATACTGCGCCCTGATCCTTTAGCAATACCGGTTTCTTTATCAATACTGAGGATGATCACAGGGCGGTAATATTTGCCGACAATTTTCGATGCCGCAATGCCGATGACACCTTGATGCCAGTTTGTTCCGGCAAGGACAAGTGCTTTATCGCCACGACTGATATATTCGGCTGCCTGTGCATCAGCCTCTTTGGCTATTCTATCTACGATTGCGCGCCGGTCCTGATTTAATGAATCAAGCTGTTCGGCAAGCGCCACCGCTTCGCTCTTATCATCAGTCAGCAGCAGTTCAAGCGCAACCCGTGCATCATCCATGCGTCCCGCGGCATTCAGCCTTGGCGCCATTTGAAAGCCGATCACATCACTGTCAACCGCGCTCGCTCCGGATGCTTTCATCTTGAGTGCGTCAATTCCCGGCAGCGATCCCTCATTCATCGTTTTTAATCCAAGATAAGCAATCAAACGATTCTCATCAACGAGAGGTACAAGGTCGGCAATGGTTCCGATGGCTGCTAATGCAATCAGTTTCTCATTAAATGCATCCGCCGGACAGATCTCTTGGGCAAGTTTAAGTGCGACTCCTGCACCGGACAACCCTTTAAAGGGATAAGGACAGTCTTTCTGCTTTGGATTGAGAATCGCAAAAGCTTCCGGAAGCTGTTCCGGCGGCTCATGATGATCGGTGATCACATAATCAATCCCCATACGCTTCGCGCATTCGGCTGGATCGCTTGCTGCGATGCCGGAATCAACAGTTATAATGAGTGTTACGCCGTCCTTCTTTGCCTGTTCAACCGCGCCTACATTAGGTCCGTAACCATCTCTGAACCGATTCGGAATATAAAATGAAACCTGTGCACCGATTGCTGTCAGCGCACGAATCAGAATCGCTGTCGATGTGACTCCGTCTGCATCATAGTCGCCAAAGACGCGGATCTGTTCACCATGAGCGACCGCTTCGGTAATACGGGCAGCGGCGTCATTCATGCCTTTCATTTTCATAGAATCATAGAATTTCATGCGCTCACAATGCAAAAAGCGCTTTGCGCGTTCAGCATCGTCAAATCCTCTGGCAACCAGTAAACGAGCTGTAATCACAGAAATATGCAGCGACTCTGAGAGCCGCTGCACCTTTTCTTCATCCACTTTTTTTATTTTCCAATGATTTTTCGATTTCAGCATCCGCCTTCGCGCTCCCTCAACAACCGGTTCCCCGCTTAGGCCGGATTTTATTTTTTCGACCGACGCCTCGCAGTCCGTGATTCACTTGATGACGTTTCACTGCCTATATCTACTTTCAAACGATCGGTATCCTCAGGGTGCAGTTCAATCATTCTTCGCAACTCACGTTCCAGCTTGCCGATTCGATGCCGCTGTTTGTAAATTGTGGAATAAGTGAACAGACCAATGAGAAGCGCCCCGATCAACACCGATCCGATGATCACAAGAATAAGTGGCAGCCGGACAACGCCGAACAGAAAGCTGAACCCCACGGTCTCCACATTAGCAATTGAAAAAAGAACAATGATCAATGTGAAAATGAGTACGAGGAGTATTCTCCACTGTTTTTTCATTTACCGGTACCTCCATTTCTCCACTGAAAATTACGCCTGAGTTTGTACGGTTCTCTTTTTCTTTCGTTGATCAAGATACTTAACCTTCATCACTGCCCATAGTGGACATGCAATACAGATTGACGAATAGACGCCGCAAATCAGTCCGACGAAGAGTGCCATCGTAAAGTTGCGGATCGATTCGCTGCCGAAGATCAGCAACAGAACAACCGGAATTAACACAGTCAGAACCGTATTTAATGATCGCGTCAGCGTTTCGCGAATACTCAAGTTAACAATCGACGAATATTCTTCAATTGTTGTGAGCCTTTTTCTGCTTAACTTGATGTTTTCACGGACACGGTCAAACGTCACAATAGTATCGTTGATCGAATAACCGACAATCGTCAGTATAGCAGGAATGATCAAGATATCGACTTCGAGGTGAAACAGGCTGAATACGGTCACGATGAAAAAGGCATCATGGATCAGCGCGAGCACCGCCGTCAGACCCTGAAGAAATTCAAAGCGGATCCACACATAGATGATGATACCGATAGAAGCCAAAATCAACGCAAACAAACCGTTCTTCGCAAGATCGCGTCCGACCTGTGGAGATACTGAGCTGACGTTCGGCTCAATACCGAATTGCGATTTGATTTTACTTTTTATTTCCGCAATCTGGTGCTGATTCAGTTCTTTATTAATTCGAACGGTCGCGATATTCTTATGCGTTCCTGAAACGACCGGACGTTCCGGATCATAGTTCATCGCGCGAAATGCCTGATCAACTTTTTCAATCGATATCGCCTGTGTACTTTGAACATCGACTCGCGTTCCGCTCGAAAAATCAATACCCAAATTAAGCTTAAAGACAAAGAGTGAAAGGATACCTACTATAATCAACGCAGAAGAAATGATAAAGAATACATTTCTATGCTTCATAAAATCAAAGTGATCGTAAAATTTATTGTAATGCTTGTAATTCATTTTCTCATTTAATTCCACGAATATCACTCCTCTTTACGCCAAACAGCCACGGATGATCATTTAGTGCACGGCTATGAACCAAGAGACCGAGCAGCAGACGGGCACCGTAAACCGACGTCAGGAAGGTAACCACGTTACTGATCAGTAGCATGACGGCAAATCCTTTGACTGCGCTGGTTCCTAAGGCGAACAGCACAGCTGCGGCAATGATCGTCGTCAGGTTGGCATCGACAACAGTCGGCAACGCACGTTGGTTCCCGGCTTTAAATGCGGAGAGTATGGATTTTCCGCCGCGCAGCTCGTCTTTAATTCGTTCAAGCGTGATGATGTTGGCATCGACTGCCATTCCTACGCCGAGGATCATCGCGGCAATGCCCGGCAGCGTGAGCACTGCTTGCAGTCCGACGAACACAGCCATAACAATGACACTGTAGAAAATCAGAGTTAAATCCGCAATCAGTCCGCCTAAACGGTAGAACAAAAGCATGAACAGCATGATGGCCGCAACGGCAAGTGCTCCGGCATAAATTGTTTCTTTCATGGAGTCTTGTCCGAATTGTGCACCGACAGAGGTCGAATATTTCTCAACCATCCGAACCGGAAGTGATCCAGAGTTCAATAGATCCTTCAGATTCGTAGCCTCTTTAGCTGTAAAGCTCCCGGTGATTTCAACATCAGAAGTATTTAGTTCTTGAGACACACTAGGAGCTGAAATGAACTTCGGTTTGCTTTTCTTCGCTTCTTTTGCGTATGAATCACCTTTTTGATAATCCATCCAGATGACCAGTTGATTGTTCGGAGCGTAACCAGCGATTTTCTTCGTCACACTGGCAAATTTCTTCGGATCCTTCAGCTGCAAAGTAACCATCGGCTTGTTCATTTCATCGAAAGCGACCTTCGCCTTGCCCGGTTTCAAATCCGATCCGTCCAACATCAGCCTGTCTTTATAATCGCGGAATTCCAGCTTCGCCGTTGTTGACAGCAGCTGGCGCGCGCGTTGCTCATTTTTCACGCCTGGAAGTTGAACACGAATTCGATGTCCGTTTTCAATCGAAATATTCGGTTCACTGACGCCGAGCACGTTGATTCGTTTATTGATTGCAGCAACCGCGTTGCTCATTGTGTCACTGTCAATTTTTTGACCTGCCTTCAGCGGTTCGACCTGATACAGCACTTCAAACCCGCCTTTAAGGTCAAGTCCCAAATTCACCCTATGTATGATGGGATTTACTGCAAAACCAATGATAATTCCCAGCACAATTAAAAGCGCAAAAAAGGAAAAAATCGGTCCTTTTTTTACCATGTTCTAAGCCTGCTCCCTTCTCTTTATCGACTCTCGTTAACTACGAAAGCTCCCCCCGCTTGCGAATCGCATTTATCTGAACAGTGAGCTGTCCATTTCATTTGAGCTGTTTTTAAATAGATCCAAGCGCAACTTGTTCATGTAATCATTCACAGTCAGCGCCATGACCGCAGCCACCACTTCATGTATTCGTTCGGGTTTGTCCTCTTTCTTTTTTTCCAGAGATTCTTTAACAAATTGCCAGAATTCATCCATTTTCAAGTGATTAAGACCGAGCAATTGAAACTCATTTAATTTACTTTGCAGAAACGGCTCAATGATCGTCCGCCACTTATCCATATCATTCAATTCATCCGGCATTTCGATTCCTCCCATAAAGCCTATAATAGCATATTTGTGATTGAATACGAAACACAAAAAAACAAATGAGGCCATGCCCCTTCTCTAATAGTTCGGTCATGATGCTTATTAAATGAGCATGGCTTGTCATGCTTGGACCCTTTTGATGCATATACTCCACTATGGCCGCGAACTTTCCTTTCCAGCCGTGGTCTCTAGCCACATCATTTACTTATTTATTAATTTGCAAACAAAGGCGGGCCGCTCATGACACGACAATCTTTTTTAAAAGGCTCTTTTATATTAATGACAGCGGGTTTGATTACCCGCATTCTCGGTATGATTAACGGAATGGTTCTTGCTCGTGTAATTGGTGACGAAGGGGTCGGCCTCTTTATGATGGCGTTTCCGGCCATGCTCTTGGTCGTAACGCTTACCGAACTTGGTTTGCCGGTTGCTATATCGAAACTTGTTGCAGAGGCGCAGACATTCGGCAACTTCCGCAAAGTTAAATTGGTACTTGCCTGGTCGCTTGCCATTGTCGGATTCGTCAGCATCGTACTCACCGCAATTATGCTGATCATCATTCCGCTGTCGGCAAACTACTTATTTGCTGATACGCGCGTTATCTACCCTCTGCTTGCCATAACACCGGTGATCCCAATCGTCGCCGTAAGCTCGGTTCTGCGCGGCTATTTCCAAGGAATTCGCAACATGAAGCCGTATGCCTATTCTGGAATAGTTGAGCAAGTGGTTCGTATTTCGCTCGTCGCGACACTAGCCAACCTGTTAATGCCTTACGGAGTCGCCTATGCCGCAGCCGGTGCAATGATTGCCGGATCGGCAGGAGAATGTGCCTCGCTTCTTTATATGCTCTATGTCTTCAAACACGGCGAAGGAATAAAGATGAAAGGGCCGAAGCGAAAATCATTAAAGGGAACTCGTGAAGTTCTGCGCGACTTGCTCCGAATCGGTTTGCCGACGATGGGCAGCCGGCTCATCTCATCGCTCGGTAATTTCTTCGAACCAATGATCGTCTCACATGCGCTCGTCATCGCCGGTTACTCCATTGCCTCGTCCACACAACTTTACGGACAGCTGACCGGATACGCGATGACACTTCTGCTGCTGCCAAGCTTCATCACGCATGCCCTTCATGTCTCGCTTGTCCCCGCGATCAGTGAAGCCTATGCGCGAAAGTCCTTTAATCTGATTCACTATCGTTTGAATCAAGCATTGCGCATTGCTATGCTCACCGGTGGTCTTTCCATTGTTGTCACCTACTCATTCGCCAAACCGCTGATGAGCATTATTTACGACTCACCCGAGTCAGCTCAATTTCTCTACATTATGACGCCGTTTTTCATGATCTTTTATTTTCAAGCACCCATGCATGCCGTTCTTCAGGCACTGGATTTAGCAAAGGCGGCCATGTATAACACCTTAACAGGAGCTGTTGTCAAAACCATTATGTTGTTTGTACTCACCTGCCGGCCGGAATTCGGTATTAAAGGTACTGCACTTGCTATCTGCACTAATGTTGTTCTCGTCACTGTCCTGCACGCCGCAGTCATGTTTAAAGCCATCGGATTTTCGTTGATTATTCGGGACTACATCCGCACCTTTCTCTTAATCGCATTCTCAGGTTTCGTCGCACATCTGCTTATTCAGCGTGCATTTACTGCCTGGTCGCTTTTCCCGAGAACGTTGATGTTGATCTCATTGGTAGCCGCACTCTATTTAGTACTCGCGTCTTTTCTCGGTTTGCTGCAAAAAGAACAACTGAGCCAGCTCCCGATCATCGGAAAGTGGCTCAGTTAATCATTACGCATGTATTTGTTAAGATCCATGTAGAAATTTCCCAGAGGATCCATTCTTAAATAGTTGACTTGGCGAATATTGCGATAGCCGAATTTTCTCAGTTCCTGTCTAAGCCAGAGCTGTGTCTTTCCAATTTGTTCCAGATTATCGCTCCGTACTTTTCCATTCTCAATGAGTGAGAGCCCGGGGCGAGGATGTTCATGATCGGATTGCAACGAATGATCCGGTTTCTTTTTCGGTAAGCGGAAATCAGCAGCCTTCAAATATTGAATGAGATGTTCATGAATCGACCATTTAGCGGCGAACCGATAGAGCCAAAAGCGTGATCGATAAATGAGGATCAAAATCAGAAAGGGCATGAGCAGCGGAAGCAGCGGCTTTTCCGGCATAATTACAGCCGCAACGATTAATTCGACCGCAGAGAATACAAGCGCGATTTCAAAACCCGATTGATCTGAAACTTTTTCATTCAATGACTTTCTGAATCCCATAAACATGAGCAGCGCCAAGCAAAGCATTCGAATCATCGATGTTCCCATTCTGCTCCTCCTCTCTGTATTTAGTATGAGCAAACTGAACGATTTCATGAATGGGACAGGTGTCATGTTTTTGAACCTGTCCGAATAAGATGGACTATCAGGAATCTCGATTTGTCGGGTTTCATGCGGCAATCCCAAATCCTTTATCCATAAATTCACTTATTATGTCGGAGGTGGTAAAATGTCCCGAAATTGGCTTAGTGCTGTCACATACGGAATGATTGCTGCGATCCTCATCGTCCTTGCTTCCGCGTTTCTGCTTGCTTCACTGCTGCGTTTCACAACGTTTGCAGAATCGAATGGCTCCATTCTTCCCATCGTGATCTCAATTGTCGCGCTTTTTATCGGCGGCGTGATTTCCGGATCAAAGACAAAAGAAAAAGGACTTTTGATCGGTGCCATTACCGGACTCGCTTACTGTTTGTTCAGTCTCTTCTTTCAGTATCTTGGTCTTAATCAGAGCCCAAGCCTGAATCAGTACTTATTCTTTGTCGCTAATATTGCCTCTGCTTCGCTTGGAGGCGCAATTGGCGTCAACCTTTTTGCCGGAAAGCATTAATTTGCGGATTTAAAAAAAGCGGCCATAAGCGGCCGCTTTTTTTGATTTATTATTTTTCTGTACTTTCTTCAACAGCAGGTTCCGGTGCATTGGCCTTTTTAAGGACCGCACGGATCGCATTGCGTTCAAAAGTCAGTTTCGTACCGCCGCAGCGAAGCACCGCTGCCTGATCGTCGATCGAATCGATCGTTCCTTGAAGTCCGCCGACCGTAATCACCTTGTCGCCCTTGGACAGAGCAGATTGCATTGCTCTTGTTTCTTTAGATCTCTTTTGTTGCGGGCGAATGAGCAAAAAATAAAAAATCGCTACAAACACCAACAATGGTAACAACTGCATAAGATTCAATGAACTTCTTCCCTTCTATACTCAAAAGTTTTTAGCACCCGGTTTATTAAAACCATACGATTCAAAGAATTCCTCTCTGAATTCAAGCAGCCGGTCTTCTTTGATCGCAGATCGGACACGCTTCATTAATTTTATCAGAAAATAAAGGTTATGGTAAGTAGTTAAGCGAAATCCGAATGTTTCATTTGCTTTTACCAGATGACGGATGTACGCGCGCGAATAATTTCGGCATACCTTGCAGTCGCATGATTCATCGATCGGACCAAAGTCATGGGCAAATTTCGCATTGCGAATAACAAGCCGCCCATGCTCGGTCATGCATGTACCATTGCGCGCAATCCGAGTCGGAAGCACGCAATCGAACATGTCGATGCCACGAATGGCACCGTCAATCAGTGAATCGGGCGAACCGACACCCATTAGATAGCGTGGCTTATCAGCAGGGAGCAGCGGAGTCGTATAGGTAAGCATTTCATTCATTTTATCCTTCGGTTCGCCAACCGACAGCCCGCCGATTGCGTAGCCTGGAAAATCAAGCGAAGTCAGTGCACGCGCCGACAGTTCGCGGAGCTCTTTATAGCCGCCGCCTTGCACGATGCCGAACAGCGCTTGACGATCGGGATTGACGTTAGCTGCCAGACAACGCTCCGCCCAACGGCTCGTACGTTCTACGGATGTCCTCATGTACTCATAGGTTGAATCAAACGGAGGACACTCGTCAAACGCCATGATAATATCCGAACCAAGCGCATTTTGGATCGCTATCGACTTTTCGGGAGACAGAAAAAGTTTCTCACCATTCAGGTGGTTGCGAAAATGCACACCTTCCTCAGAGATATCACGAAGCTTGCTTAGACTGAATACCTGGTAACCACCGGAATCAGTCAATATTCCCTGATCCCAATTCATAAAATGATGGAGACCGCCGGCTTCCTGTACTATATCTTCACCCGGGCGAAGCCAGAGATGATAGGTATTACTCAGGATGACACCTGCACCCATCTCCTTTAGTTCTTCCGGGCTCATCGTCTTGACCGTTGCTTGTGTTCCGACCGGCATGAACATTGGCGTATCAAACGTTCCGTGTGGCGTATGGAGCTTCCCAAGTCGCGCTCCCGTTTTCTTATCTGTCTTAATTAATTCATAGGTAACTGCAGCTTGATTCATTAATGGTTAATTCCTTCCTCAATAAACATAGCATCGCCAAAGCTGAAGAAACGATACCGTTCCTTTACCGCTTCGCGATAGGCTTTCATAATGAACTCACGGCCTGTGAATGCGCTGACCAGCATGATGAGTGTCGACTTAGGTAAATGGAAATTGGTGATCATTCCGTCAATAGCGCGATATTTAAATCCTGGATAAATAAAAATATCAGTCCAGCCGGATGCTTCTTCAAACTTGCCGTCAAATTTCGCTGTTATTGTCTCTAATGTACGGATAACCGTTGTGCCGCACGCAATAATCCGTTTGCCTTCGGCGCGTGTTTTCGTCAGCCGTTCAGCGGCCTGGGCAGACATCTGATAGAATTCCGAATGCATGGTGTGTTCCTCAATCTTGTCCACCTTAACCGGGCGAAATGTGCCTAGTCCGACATGTAAGGTAATAAAAACGATGTGTATCCCTTTTTTTTCAATTTCTGCAAGCAATTCCTTCGTGAAATGCAGTCCCGCAGTCGGTGCTGCCGCAGATCCGCGATGCTTTGCATAGACAGTTTGATACAGATCAGGATCATCGAGCTGCTCTTTTATGTAAGGCGGCAGCGGCATTTTGCCAAGTGCGTCCAAGACTTCATAAAAAATTCCCTGGTAGTGAAAGGTCACAAGTCGGCGTCCCTCATCCAGCTCTTCAGTACACTCTCCGACCAGCATCCCGTCGCCGAATGAAATGCGTGCCCCTTGATGCACGCGCTTTGCCGGCTTGGCTAAGCATTCCCATGTATCTCCTTCTTTTTGTTTCAGAAGCAGCAATTCAATTTTTGCGCCGGTCTCTTCTTTATGGCCGATCAACCGTGCCGGGAGCACCTTCGTGTCATTCAGAACAAGGCAGTCGCCCGGATTTAGATAATCGATAATTTCGCTAAACGTATGGTGTGCAATTCGATCCTTGTTCGGATTCAGCACCATGAGCCGCGATGCCGCGCGATCCTTCAGTGGGGTCTGCGCAATCAATTCTTCAGGTAATTCATAATCAAAATCAGATAATTCCATTTCAGCACTCTCTTTCTTTTTATAGGAACTTCAACTCATTGCAAGGGATCCTGGATGTTACTCACATCCTGTGAGTAACATCCAGGCCACCGCATCCTGCGGAAGTACGTCCTGTGAGCAACGTTGAAATCATCACATCCTGTGAAAGAAGTGATTTATTACATACATTATTAGTGATAAAACTAAGCTTATTATAATACAAGTCACAATAGGGAAGAAAAAAGTGGTATTCCCCTTTTTAAACATTATATCTCCAGGAAGCCGTCCTATCAGAGGCCAGCACAGGCCGACTAAAAACAGAACGGCACCGGCAATCATGAGTGTTCTGCTTATACCGCTCAAGACTTCCGATCTCCTCGTTCAAGATTAAAGTGGCTGTATACCTGATCGGTAACCATCCGTCCGCGCGGCGTGCGCTGAATATAACCGATTTGAAGCAAATACGGCTCATGCACGTCTTCAATTGTATGCCGTTCTTCGCCAATGGCAGCTGCTAGGGTATCTAATCCTACCGGACCACCGTGAAACTGGTCAATGATTCCCATCAGCAGCTGATGATCGACACGATCTAACCCCGCTTCGTCAACATGGAGACGGCTCAGCCCGTTCCTCGCCGTTGCGCGGTCAATAAGGCCATTGCTCTCTACCTGGGCAAAGTCGCGAATGCGCTTGAGCAGGCGGTTCGCGATTCGAGGCGTTCCCCGTGAGCGTCGTGCGATTTCAAAGCAGGCATCCTCTTCAATTTCTGTTTGCAGTACGGATGCCGTTCTTTTTATAATCATTGACAACTCTTCCGGGCTGTAAAACTGAAGACGGCTGATCACGCCGAAACGGTCACGAAGCGGAGGAGACAAATAACCGGCCCTCGTGGTTGCACCGACGAGCGTAAACGGCGGCAGATTGATCCGTACCGAATGTGCGGTTTCGTCCTTTCCGATCACAATATCCATGCAGAAATCTTCCATTGCCGGATAAAGAATTTCTTCAACATGGCGAGGAAGGCGGTGAATCTCGTCAATAAAAAGCACATCGCCAGGTTCAAGTGATGAGAGCACAGCAGCAAGATCGCCCGGCCGCTCAAGTGCCGGTCCGGATGTTGTTCGAATATTTGCGCCCATTTCCGATGCGATAATCATCGATAAAGTTGTTTTGCCTAGTCCGGGTGGGCCGTAAAGAAGCACATGATCGAGCGGTTCATGACGTGCCTTTGCTGCACAAATAAAAATTTTCAGGTTCTGCTTTATTTCTTCTTGACCAATGTAGTGGTCTAAATCAGAAGGGCGAATGGATTGGTCCAGCCCTTGATCCTCAAGTGTCGAGTCACTAGACAGCAAATGATCCTCTTCCAAATCGGGCGCCCTCCTTTTACACTTTGGATAATCGCTTCAAAGCTTCTTTCACATAGTTCTCCGCACTTAAGTCAAGTTTGCTTAACTGCGGCACAACTTTACGGATTTCTCTTTCTGAATAACCAAGCATCGACAGAACATCCGTCGCTTCCGCCAGCGCGTTTTCCAGCCTGCTGTCTGCATTTTCCTCTAATTGCATGTCCGCAGGCCGTACAGCAAATTCTTGCAGCTTGCCCTTCAAATCAAGAACTATTTGTCCCGCTGTTTTTTTGCCGATTCCCGGAAAACGGGTGAGAAACTTATCGTCCTCCGCCTCAATTGCTTGAATAACCTCATCAGGATCCCCCGAAGCAAGAATGGCAAGCGCATTTTTCGGTCCAATCCCGGAAACAGAGAGCAACCGGACAAACAATTCCCGTTCCTCTCTCGTCTGAAATCCATATAAAACGTTCGCTTCCTCGCGCACATACTGGTAAAGATAAATCTTCGTTTCTTTATTCAGCTGCGGTTGATAGCTGAACGGATTCGGACATATGATCTTGTAGCCGAATCCGCCCTGCTCAATGACAATACCGCTGCCGGACAGATAGGTCAAAATTCCTTTAATATAATCAAACACTAAGCTTGCTCCTCGTCCATCGTTTCTAAGCTAAGATCTTTGTCTATCATATCACATGGCAAGCATTTGTCCCAAGAAAAGCTAATAGGTACCATCATGCTGCTCATAGGCGTTTCACATGCAAGTAAGGGACTGAGCACAGTAAAAAATGAGGAGACATTCATGTCGAATGTCCCCTCATTCACACTCATCTGAAATCATGCTTCTTCAAGATTGCTGTAAATATCCTGTACATCGTCGTTGTCTTCCAAAGCCTCGATCAATGCTTCCATTTTTTCGAGGTCTGTTCCGCTCAACGGAGTTTTAGTCGTCGGGATCATAGCGACCTCAGCACGATCAATTTCATAGCCTTTTTCTTCGTCCAACGTTTTTCGGACATCCTCAAAAACGTCAGGTGTCGTCACGATAATAAACCGATCTTCCTCAGTTCTCATATCATCTGCCCCTGCGTCGATGGCATCCATCATAACCGTGTCCTCATCTAGGCCGTCTTTTTTTTCAATTTCAATGATGCCCTGCTTTTCGAACAGGAAGCCGACACTTCCCGATTCGCCTAAATTGCCGCCGCTCTTTGTAAATGCGTGACGGATATCAGAAGCTGATCGGTTACGATTGTCGGTCAGAACATCAACCATGACTGCAACACCGCCTGGACCGTATCCTTCATAAGTAATTTCTTCATAGGTCACGCCGTCCAAATTTCCGGTCGCTTTCTTGATTGCCCGGGAAATATTGTCATTTGGCATATTGGCAGCTTTTGCTTTTTCGATCGCATGCCTTAATCCGGCATTCATACTTGGATCACCGCCACCGTGACGCGCTTCAAGGAAAATATCCTTGGATAGCTTCATAAACATTTTACCACGTACGGCATCCAACGCATTTTTCTTATGCTGTATGTTATTCCATTTTGAATGTCCAGACATAATTCTTCTCCTCCCCAAAAAATGCGGTAAACAAAAGATTAATGCGTCCGTCTGATAAACATAAGGTCAAAAAAAGAACTAGCCAAAGCCGTTCTCTACTTACTAATGTTTTTCTGACCCTAAGTTCTTCACACGCTGCTTTAATGTACTCCGCAAATTTCATTCCGTTCCCATTATACCCATTTTTTATCCCGAAAAAAAGAGCAAAGGCTTAATGCCCTTGCTCTTTCTCTCAGAATAATTCTTTTTATTTGCTGTTGTTTTCAAACGGACGTTTAACAGCATTGGTTAAATCGTCGATAATACCAACAATATCTGAGCGAACTTCTCGAGTCGCCTTGCCAGCATTAAACGTGGCTTCTGTTGCCGTAATTCGTTTCACATAACGGCTGTCGGTTGATACCAGCACTTCACGACCGCCTGCAAGCGGAAGAACTGCAAGCCTGATTTTCTTTCTTAAATTTGCACGATCATTTTGTCCTTTATCTGGAACAGCGCCAATGGCAACGCTATTCCCCGAAACCAGTACATGAGCCTCATCCACTCCATCAACAGAAGCTGCTCGATCTGCAATACGGTTTGCTAATTTCTTCTGATCTCCATAACTCAATTGGTTTACCTGATTATTGGTGTCACCGCTCAGATTGCTGTAATCAGGTGAAGTCGGCGGAACCGCATTTGAGTTTGGATTATTGTAGCCGGTGCGGTAATTTACATCACGCGGCGCATTGGGACGGTTATACGCAGCGTTGTCCGCCTGACAACCTGCCAACAAGGCGCTTAACGTTAATACTGTCCCTAATTTTGCTATTGCTTTTTTCACTTTTACTCCCCCTTTCGCACTTATCATGTGTGAAGAAGGAGCATTTTACGCTTAAGAATTTTTACCGTTAAATTAGCAAAAAATAGAAGACGTATGCAGGGACTGCATCCATGCTGAAGATCAGCATTTACCCATAAAATTTTTTATTTTTTAGGCGTTCCGGATTGTCCTCCTTGGTAAATCGGCGCGGATGCATTGGGCATTGCCCAATACGGCATCGGCTGAGGACGCGGCGGTTGATTTCCGCCGTAATACCCGGCAACTGGTGCATTCCCATATGGCGAATAGGGTGCGGGGCCGCCGCAATTACATGGTTTACCTGTTTGTGATTTATTTGGCACAAACGGATATGGATAGCCTCCCATTGGATCCGTCTGCACTGGAGCCATTTTGCCGCTGCCGGCAGGTACGGTTTGCGGTTGCTGTGGTTTAGCCGCAGTACCCGCTACTTGTGGATTCGTCCACGGCATCGTTTTCTTACTGCCTGCTGTTTGACCGCCTACATAAGCTTTATCAAGCTGCACTTTTCCATGACCAATCGGAAATTGCGGTTGCTGACCGGCCCAAGGCTGCAGTTGCGGATAATATGGACTCTTTGCCCCCATCTGATCGTTTGGATGATAAACCGGCTTCTGAGAAGCAGCACCGCCTACTGCATTTGGATAATAAGGATTGACACCGCTTCCCTGAACGGATGGACTAGTCATTCCTTGATTCGATCCTTGGGTTGCCGGACTTATTGCGCTCCCGGCATTCGGTCCCTGCATCCATGGGCTTACCATACTTCCTTGATTCGATCCTTGGGTTGCTGGACTTATTGCGCTCCCGGCATTCGGTCCCTGCATCCATGGGCTTACCATACTTCCTTGGTTTGAACCTTGCGCTTCCGGACTGACTACACTGCCAGCATTCGGACCTTGTGTCCACGGACTTACCATACTTCCTTGATTCGAACCTTGAGTTGACGGACTGATGGTGCTACCGGCATTCGGGCCCTGTGTCCACGGGCTCGTCACATTTCCTTGATTTGACCCTTGTGTCCATGGACTTACCATACTTCCCTGATTTGGTCCCTGCGTCCATGGACTTGTCACATTCCCTTGGTTTCCCACTGGAAAGTAAGGCATTGTTCCTTGGCTTGCCGGGCTCATTGCGGTTCCCGCATTTCCTTGCGAAGCAGGGCTGACTGCTGTTGGGGCTTGTGGTGTTGAAAAGTTTGGATACGATCCAGAACCTGTCGGTGCCCAGCTCGTCGACTCGGGATTTTTTGGATACATTACTTTTGCGTAATCAGAAGTTGATTGTCCTGCTGTTTGTGTACCGGCCGATGCATTTGGTTTTTGTTCAGCGGCTTCGATCTTTACCTTCGGTTGAGCAGGTGCAGGTGCTGTCTGTTGTACCGGTGCTTGCTGTACGGGCGCTTGCTGTACAGGTGCCGGTTGGGCCGGAGCCTGATGGACAGGTGCCTGCGGTGCTTGGTGATGGACAATTTCAGAACGCTGATTTGTTGAAAGGGCCCTCTTCAATGGCTGCTTGCCGATCGCTACCTTCACCTTCATTCCCTGGGTTAATGAATTTTCGTCTAAATTTGTATTCATCTTCCTGAATTCGTCAATAGTCATTCCGTGTTTACTTGCGATATTTTCCATAGTATCGCCATTTTGGACAACATATAGTTTCACGGTTCTCCATCCCTCCTGTGAAAGTCATTTTATATATATGGCTGCATTGGGCTTTTTGCCACTCTTTGCACAGGAAACTTGCTTTGCTGCTGTCCCAATTTTTTTCGAGCGAAATGGCTAATAATGCACAGGCACCTATTTTTGTTTTATACTTAAAACATCAAAATTTGCGAACCAAGCTGCTGCTCGGAAGATTTAAATGGCCGACGCAAAATAAACAATGGAGTGTTAACGATGAAGCAGAAGAAAGAGAAACGAAGATCCGCTGTTGAACGCAGAACGTCAATTATGGAACGGCTTAAGAAGGCTGCGGATCCAATCAAAGGTAACGATCTTGCTGATGAAATGCAGGTGAGCAGGCAGGTTATTGTTCAGGATATCTCACTGCTCAAAGCTGAAGGTAAGCAGATCATTGCCACATCCCAAGGCTATCTTCTGCTACAAAAGGCTCAGTCTAACACAATAAAAAGAATCGTCGCGTGTAATCACACGATCAGCGAAACCGAAGATGAACTTACACGCATTGTCACATGCGGTGTGACCGTGCTTAATGTAACGGTGGAGCATCCATTGTACGGAGAGATTACGCGCTCTTTAATGATACGGAATCGCTCCGATGTCACTAAATTTGTTGAAAATCTTGAAAAAACAGGTGCTTCTCTGCTTTCTTCATTGACCGACGGTGTTCATTTGCATGAGCTTGAAGCGGATACTTCAGAAAAGATTGAGCATGCTGTTCATGCATTAAAACAGGCAGGTTATCTGCTGTAACCTGCCTGTTTAATCCGTGTATTCAAATTCAAAATCCATGATCCGTACAGTATCGCCTTCGGTCACACCTTTTGCGCGCAATGCGTCATCAACACCCATGCCTCGCAGTTGGCGTGCAAACCGCCGAATCGCTTCATCATGCTGAAAATTAGTCATTTTGAATAATAGTTCCACTTTCGGCCCGGACACATTAAAGATTCCATCTTCATCTTCAGTGATCGTAAATGGAATTTCCTCTTTTTCAAATGTGTACAACGCCTTGCCGTCCTCTTGTTCTGGTTGTTCCATCGGAAATTCAGGTGTCGTCAGTATTAGTTCATAGGCTTCCCCGACTAACTCTTTCAGTCCGGCTTGCGTCAATGAGGAAATTGGGAATATCTTTATACTTGGATCAATTTTTTTCTTAAATGCCTCTAGATTCTTCTCGGCGTCCGGCATATCCATTTTGGAAGCTGCAATGATTTGCGGACGCTCAAGAAGACGCAGTTGATAGCTTTTTAGCTCTTCATTAATCTTGGTATAATCATCAAAGGGATCTCTTCCCTCACTCCCGGACATATCTACGACGTGAATAATGACACGTGTCCGTTCAATATGGCGCAAAAATTGATAACCAAGTCCCGCTCCGCTGCTCGCGCCTTCGATCAATCCGGGAAGATCGGCAAGCACAAAGCTTCGGCCTTCGTCCACAGCCACTACTCCAAGGTTCGGAGCCAGTGTCGTAAAGTGGTACTCGGCAATTTTAGGCTTAGCCGACGTCACAACAGATAGGAGTGTTGACTTTCCTACACTCGGAAATCCGACGAGGCCGGCATCGGCAAGTAGCTTCAACTCAAGTTGAACCTCAAGTTCTTGACCTGGTTCTCCATTTTCGGAAATATAGGGAGCCGGGTTTGCAGGTGTTGAGAAGCGGGTGTTCCCGCGTCCGCCGCGTCCGCCGGCAGCAATCACTGCTCTTTGATTGTTCTCCGTTAGATCAGCAATCACTCGTCCGGTCGCATTATCCTTAACCACCGTTCCCGGCGGAACCTGAACAACGAGCGGTTGCGCGCTTTTCCCATGCTGATTCTTGGTTTTGCCATTTTCGCCTTTTTGGCCCTTAAAATGCCGTTTGTAGCGAAAATCCATCAATGTCCGAAGACCTTCGTTCACTTCAAAAATGACATCTGAACCTTTACCGCCGTCCCCTCCAGCTGGGCCGCCGTCAGGCACATATTTTTCACGTCTGAAGGCAACCATGCCGTTACCGCCATCGCCGCCTTTGACAAATACTTTCACTTGATCAACAAACAAATAGACCACCTCATCTTGTATCACATTCATTATTTATCTTATAGTGTTCAACCCATTGAAAAGAACGATTCACATTCTGCTTGTTTAATTGTTCCGTCGCAGTCCTTTGGTTAACCATTTCACCTTCAAAATAGAGATGAATCCGTAGTACAGGCTCAGTTTCAATAACGACGCGAAGCGTATTATCTACAATCGGAGCAGAATAGCGTTCGATAATCGTGAAATATTCACGGAAAGTCTCCATCAGTTCTGTATCATAAACTGACAGATCCCTCTCAGGTCCGTCCACCTCGAAAATCAGACTGAACGCATGAGACGACCATCTGAACTGCATCAAAAAAGCAGCACACTCCGGAATATGCAGATGAGCAAGCCGCGATTGATTGTTCAGCTTTTCTGTCACTCGGTCAATAATCTGCTCGACTTTTTGCTTTTTATTTAAGAAAAGATATCCTTTGATCAACTGAAGGTCGTTCAAATACTCATGTCGCGCCGAATTCAGTAATTCGATACTTTTTTCCGTATTGAACATCATTGCCATCCTTTCCCAATCATCTACATCTCAAGTATAACAGATACACATGATCGGATTGTGAACAATGACTTACAGTACTACACCTTTATTATCTTTAATTTGGTCTTTGGCTGCCGGAATCCGTTCTTCATAATTTTCGATATTAGAAAACTTGGCTTCGCCAAGCCTCTGCCGAAGGTGAAGCCTTAGTTGCACTTATACTATTTTCCTTAAAATTATAAACTCTCTTATAGTATAAAAAGAAGCGGCAGATGCTATTTTTTGCTTGCGCAAAAAATCATCCGCCGCCTCAGTTCGTTCATCGCAATGAAAGAATCATTAAGCTTCTTTAACTGCATCTACCGGATAGACACTTACTCTTTTGCGGTTGTGACCGAACTTTTCAAACTTAACAACACCATCAGCTTTTGCGAACAGCGTATCATCGCCGCCGCGGCCAACGTTCGTTCCAGGATAAATCTTCGTTCCGCGTTGACGGTACAGAATCGAGCCGCCTGTCACCAATTGTCCGTCTGCTCTTTTAGCACCCAGACGTTTCGAAATGGAATCACGGCCGTTTTTTGTACTACCTACACCTTTTTTCGATGAGAAAAACTGAAGATCTAATTTCAACATGCCGAAGCACCTCCTTAATCGCTAATTCGGATATATTGCCCGTAGGACTTTTCAATCGTTCGCATTGAGACCAGCATCGCTTCCAAAATCAATTGAGCTTTTTCCAGATTGGCATCGGCTGGGCAATCGGAAATTCCGCATTCAAGATAACCGCCGTCATTCTTTTGCCGTACATCCATTTTCAGGTTGGCAAGTGATTCCACGGCATTGACTGATCCAAATGCAACAGCCGAAACCGCCGCACAAACCAAGTCTTGCCCATGAGGACCGCTGTCCGCATGACCGGTTAATTTAAAAGCAAAGATTTTTCCATAATGATCGCGCCGAACAGTTAAAACAACCACCGGAGTTCACCTCAAGCATTGATCTTTTCAATCACAACTTTCGTGAACGGTTGTCTGTGCCCTTGTTTACGACGATAATTCTTTCTCTTCTTAAACTTGAAAACGACAATTTTCTTGTCGCGTCCTTGTTCAACGACCTTCGCAGTAACACTAGCGCCTTCAACAGTCGGAGCACCGACCTTAACGTCTTCACCGCCAACAAAAAGCACCTTGTCGAAAGTAACCGTATCGCCTGCTTCTGCAGCAAGCTTTTCAACAACAATCGACTTTCCTTCTTCTACCTTCAGCTGCTTGCCTCCGGTTTCAATAATTGCATACATTCTGATGCACCTCCTTTAGGATCGTGTTCGGAAAAAGATTGTCCGAACCTGTCATTCTCAGACTCGCCAGAGAAAGGCTGTCCTATCATAGACATTAAGGCCAGTTCTGAGCGGTTGGAGCGAGATGCTCCTAAGTCCTCTAACAACACAATAACAGGAGTATGATAACACAACGCTGGTTTACCTGTCAATAAACCATCCCACTTAATTCTCTTCCTGAATGAATCGATCACGAAGACCGCAGCGCTGTCTTCTGCGAACCAATTCAACTAGTCCCAATCGAGTAAATCCGAATACTTGTACAGCATTCGGATCATTTTTCGTTAAACAGTCAAGTTCATGGAGCAATTGATACCGATTTTCATCCTTTTCCATACGAAGAAAATCGATGACGACCATACCGCCGATTTGTCGCAGCCGCAGTTGCTTAGCAATTTCTTTAGCTGCTGACTGATTAATACGAAAAGCTGTCTCCTCCCAATTGTTATGAATAGCTGTCGAACCTGAGTTCACATCAATTGCTGTGAGTGCCTCTGTATATTCGATCATTAATGATGCTCCGGATTCAAGGGGCACATAGGGCCGCAGTGCAGCCTTATAGGCTGATTCAAGATTAAGGTAACTGAAAAGATCTTGATGTTCTTTATATATGAATTTCGTATTTGGCGGGAGTGCATCTTGATTGATTAAAAAATTAGCGATTACCGTGCTCGTTTGCGGAAAATGATTTTCATTCAAAAGTGCCGTGGCAAATGAAAATTGGCGCAGGACTCTTTTCTCTGAAGAAACATTTTTTGCAGTGCAAATTAAAGTGGACGCGATGCCTTTTAAGGACTTAAATTCCTCTAGAATTGCGGCAAGATCCTGTTCGCCAGCTTGCGTACGAATTATAGCGCCTTCACCCGGAGCGCACCACTCCGACACCTTTTTTTTTAAATGCTCGCGCAGATTTTCCGGTAGACGTCTTGAGACGGCAACATAGGGACTAAAAGGTAGAAAAATCAAGTTTTTTCCTTTGATTTGGACTTGCTCCGTCAGCTCCGGAACCTTTCCATCCCGTTCTTCCTTATCTACTTGTACAATAATCCGCTCATCTGGTTTCACTGTGTGATCCGGACGCTGTTTATGGTTCGGCAGAAAGCCGCTTTGTCCATCGCCAAGGTCAACGAACCAGCCTACTTGGCTAAAACGATTTTTCAGAATCCGTCCGATGAAAAGATCGCCGACCCGGACGTCGTTTGCATCAGATTGATAATAAAAAGAAACAACCGACTCATTCTCAAGAAGAGCAGCACGCACACCTTTGTTTTCTTTTTCCAATACTACAGTCACAGACTCTTTGGACACAACATCACCAGCTTTCCACATTCGTTTCCATTATCGCAAATGCGGACAAACGGTGCAAATCACGCGCCATTCAGCGGCAGTCATTGATTGTATCACCTTCACAGCTACCTTTGAAATAGTCGTTTGCGAGCCTTCTTCCATCGATATCAGAATTCTTTTCTCCAACAATATGAATGCGGTGCTCCGCATTTTTGTAATATAGAGAGAAAACTGCGGAAAGTGGTGCATCCCCCGTTACTTTCAGCCGTTTTAATCGAACAAATCGATACTTAGTATTTGAAAGAGCAAGCAGGAAGCGAATAAATCGAAGCGGCAAGACACGCCGCTCTTTATAGAGTGCAATAAGAATAAAGAGTACGATCACCCAAAGATTAAGCGAAAAAGGATAGCGCCAAAATGTCAGGATACTGAAGAGCAGTAAGGCAGCCGCAGAAAAATACAGCATTTTTTTATATGCAGGTTTAAATGGATAGACAATTTCCAACAGCACATGCAAAAGGCGCCCGCCGTCTAAAGGCCAAATGGGCAACAGGTTAAAAAGAAGCAATGCACTGTTTTGTGCCAAAAACAGATGATGCTGGTCTGTTCCCCAGAACGGCAAGCCAAGCATTGCATAGGAAAGCAGCGGCAGCCAAACATTTTGGAGCGGTCCAGCAAGAAGGACGATAATTTCTTGATAAAAAGGATGTGCTTCATGCTCATCCAGTTTTGCAACACCGCCGAAAGGCAGCAGCTCGATTTCAATGACATTCCAGCCGAATCCTTTTGCCGCAATGGCGTGGCCGAGTTCATGAATAAGGACAATCAGAAATGCGATCGCCGTCTCCCATAAATGGCCGGTCAGCGTTCCAGCGGCGATAACCAACCAAAATACAGGATGTATTCTAATTTTCGGCAGTAAACTAGTCAAAGGACATCACCTGAATGGGGTCGATAAATTTTTCACCCTTTTTCAATGCGAAATAGAAAGTTCCTTTTTTGTTTTTTTCGGAGGTAATGCCGATTTTCTGACCTTTTTTCACCTCCTGGTACACCTTTACATTTGCCTTGTCTAGTTTTCCATACCATGATTCATCACTGTCTTTATGCTGAATGACGACCGTCTCGCCAATGTTTTTCTTTTTTCCGACAAACACAACAAGACCGTCTTTTGCTGCCTTGACTTCAGAATGTGACGTGGTTTCGACGATAACACCCTTGGATTGACTGCTGTAGGGTAATTTCACTTCGCCGACGACCGGGTCAGCAAAAGAAGACGTCTTACTTTTCTCTTTCGTACTCGTGCTTCCTCCATTTGCGGTGTTGACTGAGTCACTTTTGAAACTAGGCAGAAAGCTGATCGGATCACCTAAATTCTTCTCATACCAACTCGAAACGGCAGCAAATTGGAATTCTTGTGTCATCGCCGTATTAATTGAGCTTTTGATGGCCTGAAATTGACTTCCTGCAGCATTATTTACCCAATAAGCAGACCCAACAAGTAATGCAGAAAGAACACATTGAAGCAAGAATCGACGCCCATGATGCACGGGCGGCTGTCTTTGTTCATCAAACGGTTCAAAGTAGGGAGATTGGAAATCACGCCTGCCTCCGCTACCATGCTTATATTCCATAAAAGGCTTAGGCGAGGTCTGCAGCATCATTAATTTTCTTTGTTTTCGTTGCTCATGTCTTCGTTTATAATCCATAAAGTCCCTCATCGTCGGCTTCCTTTCTGCCCTTGTCCGTTTTTCTTTTAATCCATACGTTCGGGTACGGCTATGTGCAGGTCAATAAATTTCAATTCTTTGGACTTGCCTTCTAAAAGGACTGTATGCCGACAAAGCGAAAATTATGAGAGATAAGAAAAACAGGGCACAAAAACGCCCGGTTCTTACTTCCGCGGGATGCGGTGGCTTTCGCGTTGCGTTCAGAACACATGCGCATTAAGCGAAAGTTCTTCCATTTCACTTCTGTTCATAAAGCATTCTGGTCCTAAATATGTAATGAGTAAAATAAGCGGAAATTTTCCGGTTATATGCATCATGGAGATTTTTTCATGGGTATATAAGGGGAATTTCTCCAGTTATGCAAAGCAAAACCTTCTATTTTCCATGTTTTTCGACTCGATAAGCGGAATTTATCCGTCTATTTAAGCTATATTTTTATTCATTTTCTAAATAGGGGGAATTTCTCCGTCTATTTATCAGATTGGGCGATTTCCCTGATCGCTCAACCGATAAGTGCAGATTAAAACTCAGCATCTTATAACCATATCGTCGTACCAGCAAGGAAAAGCGATGTAAATACATGGCACTTTATCACAATGGTGTTTTCATTCAAACGGTGTTCCGCGCCCCTCAAGCGGGTCATGAATGTTTCTTTACCCTGTTAAAAAAAGCGGCTGCCGCGCAGATATACATCCGCGTGCAGCCGCCTTTTTAAACCAATTTATCGCATGCCGAGCAACGACTTAAAACGATGGAAAAATCCGTTTTTCTCATCAAGTACCATCAGCGGTACCGTCTCGCCCAGGATGCGCCTGCCGATGTTTCGGTAAGCTTGGGCAGCCTTTGATGATGGATTGAGTGCAACCGGCTCACCTTTATTTGAAGATGAGATCACACCATCGTCATCGACAACAATTCCGAGCAGATCGATCGCCAGGATATTCATGATCTCATCAATTTCCAGCATTTCTCCGCTTTTCAGCAAATGCTGCCGTATGCGATTGATGATTAATCGAGGCGGCGTAATTTGTTTCTCCTGCTCCAGCAACCCGATAATTCGGTCTGCATCACGCACTGAAGATATTTCCGGTGTTGTCACAACGATTGCGTGATCTGCACCCGCAACTGCGTTTCTGAATCCGCGTTCGATTCCTGCCGGGCAATCAATAATCACATAATCAAAGTCTGATTTCAATTCGTCAACCATTTTCTTCATCTCAGAAGGCTTGACAGCTGTTTTGTCCGTTGTCTGTGCTGCAGGAAGCATGCTGAGACACTCGAAGCGTTTATCTTTAACCAGCGCCTGATTCAGCTTGCACCGACCTTGTGCCACATCCACAAGATCATAAATAATACGGTTCTCCAGCCCCATAACAACGTCTAAATTACGCAAACCGATGTCCGTATCCACCAGACAGACTTTCTTCCCCTGTAAGGCCAGTACCGTGCCGACATTCGCGGACGTCGTCGTTTTTCCGACACCGCCTTTGCCTGAAGTCACAACGATTGCTTCCCCCATCGTTTACACCCCTTTTCCATAAATCTTACAACTTCTCAAGCACTAGTGACAGATTCCGTTTCTTTAATGCTGCATGCACTCGATCGATAACAATCTTTCCGATTTTTTCATCCAAATAGGCACATTCAAGTAAGTGATCTTCTTTCATTTCTTCCACCGAGCCATTCTCATTTCGACTGATGACTTGTCCGATTTTGAGCTGTGTCGGTTTCATTATTGAAGCGACAATCACCGCATCTTTACCGTCGCCGTCTGAACCTGCCGCAGCAACACCTCGAAGCGCTCCAAATATATAGATGTTTCCGGTTGCCGAAACCGTTCCTCCCGGGTTAACGTCACCGACAAGAAGCAAATCACCTTCAACTGAGAGCACCTGTCCGGAACGAATGATTCGAGCGATCGGTACAATCTTCTCCTGTGCCTTTTTCTTTGCAATATCTTCAAGAGTCATCACGTTCGATTGAATATCTTCAACTTTCAAATGATCAAAAGAATGGATAATTTCTTTTAGCTGATCGCGTTGAACCTCGCTTATATAGCGGTTTCCCGCTTGAACTTTAACTGAGATAACGGGACCCTCTTTATATAGGTTAGTATTCGCCGCTAGTTTTTCTTTAAGTTCACGCACCAAATCACGATAAGCACAAGCTTCGTCCATAACGAGTACAAGGCCGTCCTTCCTGCCTTTCATCGTTACAAGTGGCTGAGTGGCTGACATCGGGATTTTCACCTCGATATGTTTGATATTCAATATGAGAAGGGAAAAATCCTTCATAGAAACGAAACAGATTCAAAACATTTGAAACAAAAAGTGTAAAAGCTCCAACGATACATTTATCGGCTTGATCGGATTTATTTTTCAATCCCGTCCGAGAGCCTTTCAAAAAAACGTCTGAACGGATAGTAAATAAGCATAGTAAAAACCGCATTTAAGCATACTGTAGGTAGAAGACGGAATTGAAAGAAAAACCCGAGTTGCTGATCGGTCACGCCGATCATCAGATAAATCACATAAACCTCAAACTGCTGCATACAGACACCAACCGCAACAAGCAGAACGGTCATAGCAGTGTTCATGTTCACCCATTTGGATATCGAATACACTAAATATACAGTAAGTGTCAGAGAAAAAGCATAAACACCTAGAACAGATGCATAAACAATATCAATTAAAAACCCAAACAAAATAGCATACTTCAATCCCCAACTCAGTGATCCGAAGAAAGCAAGCATGAGCAACGCTACTAAAACAAATTCAGAAATGATCTGAACGTTGTTTCCAACAGAATAAAAGGGGATAAGCGGCATCACTGTGCCCTGAATGAGAAAGAGAAAGAAGAGAAGGATGAAGATTTTACTCTGCTTCAATTTCCCTTCCCCCCCACTTGCTTCTTTTTCTCAATAACAAGCACGTAGTTTAAATGATTCAAATCAGCCGCCGGTTTTATCTGAGCCGCTTTTGTGAGTCCGTACTGGTCCGTTGACACACTTTGTACGGTGCCAATCACGAGCCCCTTTGAATATTTACCGCTCAAGCCCGAAGTGGTAACCGTCTGTCCCTTTTTAACTTTTGCCTTAATTGGTATTTTGCCAAAAAGAAGTGTTCCTTTGTTCTGGTTATAACCTTCAATCATGCCATAGATGGTGTCACCATTCTTCGGTTCAATCATGGCGGATATCTGGTTAACATTTTGATCATCGGAAATAAGCGAAACTTTACTTGTAAAGTTGCCAACCTTAGTCACACTTCCAACCAAGCGCTTCCCCGAAGTAATGACCGGCATTCCATTCTTTATTCCATTTACTTTTCCTTTATCAAGCGTAAGAAGCTGGTTCCACTGATCATACGAACGACTGATTAATGTCGCCGAATACTTTGTGTACTCAGAGAGAGAAGGATCATTCTTCATACCCAGCTGTGCCTTCAGTTCCTTATTTTGCGAAGTCAGATCTCTGTTCTCTTGTTCGACACTTGCATAATTTGTTAAATTTTCTTTTAAACGTTTATTTTCTTTATAGGCATTTTCAATATCGCTGACATTCTCAAAGAAACCCGCTACATAGCGAGCGGGCACATTGACAACATATTGAAACCCTCCAACAACGTCCTGAACGAATTGTTCGGTCCATGTTGCGCGCGTACCTTCTTTTAATGAATAGCTGATAAGCGCAATAAGAACAATCAGACTGGTCAAGAGGACAATTAATTTTTTATTTGAAAAGAATGAAGGCATACGGACACCTGCTTAATTATTAACTTTGAACTGAATTATTTTCTTTTGGCAGCGGAAATCGAATTCGCCTTTGAACGAATTAAAGGCAAATTTTCTAATGAACGGCCCGTACCGATTGCGACGCAATCGAGTGGACTTTCCGCTACAATAACCGGCATTTTAGTCTCATCGCTGAGCACATGATCCAAATTATTCAGAAGCGCTCCGCCTCCGGTCAGCACAATTCCCCGATCCATAATATCCGCTGCAAGTTCTGGCGGCGTTTTTTCAAGGGTTACCTTTACTGCTTCAACAATTTGATTGACTGAGTCATGCAGTGCTGAGGCTATTTCCTTACCCGACACTTCGATCGTTTTAGGAAGACCAGACAGAAGATCCCTGCCGCGCACTTCCATCTTTGCATTTTCCATTTCTTCCGATCCTCCGGCAGAACCAATTTCAATTTTTAACGATTCCGCCGAACGTTCGCCAATCATCAGATTGTAGGTTTTCTTTACGTACTGAATGATCGCTTCATCCATATCGTCTCCGGCAATTCGGATGGACTGACTGGTTACAATTCCGCCAAGCGAAATAATAGCAACCTCAGTTGTTCCTCCGCCTATATCGACTACCATGCTTCCTGTCGGTTCCCAGACCGGAAGATCTGCTCCGACAGCAGCTGCAAAAGGTTCCTCAATCGTATATGCTTCGCGTGCACCAGCCTGCTTTGTTGCGTCTTCAACCGCACGTTTTTCAACGGCCGTAATTCCGGATGGAACACAGACCATCACATTAGGTTTGCGTGAAAATATTGAGCGCTGCTTTTGCGCTTGATTTATAAAATATTTCATCATGGTCGCTGTTGTTTCAAAATCCGCAATGACACCATTTTTCATTGGCCGAACGGCTACGATATTGCCAGGCGTACGTCCGATCATATTCTTAGCCGGAGTTCCTACCGCTTCAATCAAGCCGGTATCCGTGTGCAGAGCAACGACAGATGGTTCTCTGACGACAACACCTTTTCCTTTTACGTACACTAAAGTGTTCGCCGTACCAAGGTCTATGCCCATATCTCTAGAAAATCCGCCAAACATCTATGTAATCTCCCTTCAGGTTGCAAAACTCATACACTTGATTATATCTTAATTGATCTTGAATTTATAGGGGCTGAGCGAAATGACCGTAAAATCTCTGCCTAGTCCCACTCATTAAAGTAAGCCTTTCTGCTTCAAACTGATAAAACGCCGATCACCAATCACAATATGGTCCAAAACATCAACACCGAGCATCTTCCCGCATGAAGCAAGACGCTTGGTAACGTCGATATCTTCTCGGCTGGGCGTCGGATCACCGCTTGGGTGATTATGAAAACAAATAATGGACGCAGCAGATTGCCTGACCGCTTCCTTGAATACCTCACGCGGATGAACAATGGACGCATTCAAACTTCCGACAAAGATTGTTTTCTTGTGCAGCACTTGATTCTTTGTATTCAGGAACAACACGACAAAGTGTTCCTGCTTCAAGACACGCAGCTCTTCCATGACATAGTCTGCCCCGTCTTCAGGTGAGCGGATCGCGTAGCGGGAATCATGAACCATTCTCGCCATCCGCTGCCCAATTTCGAATCCCGCCAGAAGCTGAACTGCCTTTGCTGTGCCAATACCCTTGACCTGTTTTAATTCTTCGATGCTCGCTTCCTTGAGGAGATCCAGTCCCTCAAAACGACAGACAAGGCGTTCGGCAAGCTGCATAACAGATTCATTTCTGGTGCCCGAATGTAAAAGAATAGCCAGCAGCTCCTGACTGGAAAGAGCAGATGCACCTTCGCGAATCAAACGTTCTCTCGGGCGATCCTCCTGGGGTACATCCTTCATCATAATATTCTTGACCATTTTCAATTCCTCCATTCTGCATGGCAATACCTGTTAAAATACAGCATATCTTGTTTCAGAAAACTCTGCAGAATGGAAAACAGTGAAAACGTGAAGGTTTTGCAGGCTGTTGCTCATTATTTTCGACATAGATCTCATGTTTATGTCACAAAAATAGAAAATCCGACTAAATTAAATTTTTCTAACATTATGGATGGACGAGATCATTATAATCAGCAAGTGTATTCAAAAGTTCCTGCTGCAGAGCAAGAAATTGAGCACTATAATTCTCATTCGACACTTTTCCGATCGCTTGGCGTGCCATCCTCGCATGATTTAGTAAAGATTTCGCTTTTGTATTTTCAGCACTTTTTGCCGCATTCTGATAAAGTTTGTCCACCGTTTTCAATGAATTGGCATTTGCCGCACGCGTGCCGTTCTTCGATTGTTCCATTAATGAAAGTAATTCCTGAATCAATTTTTTATTGTCCAGTGCTGCATCGGACTGTGCTTGTTTCTTTAAGATCGTCTGACTAGCCTTAATAGGTATTTTCTTTTTGAACACAGTCATTCCTAGGCCTTTAAAATGGGCGAGCAATTGAGTCGCTCCTGCATCCGTCTGGGCAACACCGACAAAAATTGCTGTTCCTCCTGTAACCGGCATCACTGCAGCCGGTCCATGGTTGCGAAGCTCACTTGCGATCTGCTCCGCTTTGTCAGTTGAACCAAAAAGTCCTGCCTGAATGACATAAACGGACAAATTCAGATCGTTTTTCGACACCGCTTCTGAGCTTTCTTTACCCGATTGAGCTGATTCATTGTTACTCGTCCATGTATCATTAGATTTCGGATTCTGCTCATTGAAAATCATAAGCATCGTCAGACCAATCGCGAGGCCGACAACTAAAGCAGCAGCTGCCGGAAGCCAAATGAACCGAATTGTCGCTAACGGACCGAATGATTTGCTCGAAGACGAGTGCCATTTCTTTCTTCGATTTAAAATAAAATGCTTCGGTTTAACAAATGCATCCTCATCGACAATCGTTTGCGTTTGACGGTCCGTTGGTACATGCTCTTCGGAGAACGCGGCATTCCAGTCCAAAGACTTATCCTTATCTGCCGCTGTCTCACGCCTTGTCCATTCTTCCATCGTGTGCTTTTTCCCATTGAATGTAATCGTTACTTGAGGCATTTTTTTGTTTTTTTCGGGCATATCGACCATCGATCCCCCTTACACGAAACGAAACTCTGCTTCCGAATAGCTTAGCATAGCAGAAATAAAAAAGGACGAGACATTTGTCGTCTCGTCCACAATTTTTTTCGCTGTTTTTTTCACAAATTCATGTATTTAAGCGATCAGGCGGAATCAGTACAAGGTCCTTTCAATTAAATATAACGAGCAACGCGGTTTTTCCCTTGCTGCTTGGCTCCTTTATACATAGCGTGATCCGCATTGTAAATCAGTTCAGAAGGATCTGTCGCATCAACCGGCGCAGTCGATGTACCCAAACTTATGGTGACAAGAATCTTGTCATAGCGGTTCTCCGATTCGTTGAAAATCATAAATGCTTCTGCAGCAACTGCCAGTCGAATCGTTTCTGCAATTGCAAAGCACATATTTCGATCCATTCCCGGTAAAAGTACTGTGAACTCTTCGCCTCCATACCGGGCAACCGTGCCCTTATGACCGACTGTTTTTCGCAGACGATTGGCGACACCGATCAAAATAGCATTGCCGTTCTGATGTCCGTACGTATCGTTAATCTGTTTAAAATTGTCAATGTCCATCATAATAATCGAAAAGACCTCTAATGATGGATTATTATACATTTTATTGATTGCTTTCATCATATATCGATAGTTAAACAAGTCGGTGAGCGGACAGCGCTCGCTTTCTTTCTTGCGAATTTCAAAATTCTTCGCGTTTTCAAGGCTGATTGCGAGGAAATCGCCGACAATCTCGATACCAATTCTGCTGGTGTTCGTATAAGATTTCGACATGTGGGATGCCAGCGTCATCACACCGATCACCTGCCCGCGATGCATCATGGGTACAGAAAGATATGATTTTGCTTGTCCATTCGAAAGCGCATCGAGAAAAGGGTACAGATCACCCGCATTCCCTGATCCGATAATCGCCTTTGCTTGCCTGAAAACACTCAGGCTGATATCTGCTTCTTGCTGGAAGGGCACAAAGAATTCACCTTGGTCCTTTCTGTACATCCGGACAAGCTTCGGCCGTTCAGGCTGAGTGTACAAAACCACATAGAGATAATCAACCGGAAGCATGGTCGGCATTTTTTCAAAAAGCAGATCGAAGACATGACTGACAGACAGTTCTTCTGTAAGTTGCTGGCCAAAATGATTGACACTTTGCAAGAAACGAATTAATTCTTGGTTATTGTTGATTTGACGCATGATAATTGAAAGTGTAACCATTGGTATCGCAATCATCAGCATCCCCAGCCAGGCCCAGGACGCATACATTAGGTAAAAAGCAATACCCAGCGGCATCATTAATAGGGTAATTGTGATTTCCCACACAGAATCTCGGTCAAACATCTTAACCTTAATAGGAGTACTTAAAAGCCATTTGCGAATGAACATAAGTGCAACCGTATTTGCCAAATATGCTGAGAAGTAAAAACCAAAAATCGGGAGCAAACTCAGTTCAAGAACATTAACTGTAACCTCCGTCGCTTTTCCACCCAGTGCAAAATAAGTTGATCCAGATGAAATGGAAACAAGTAAAAACATAGTCAAA
Source organism: Sporolactobacillus sp. PKPK-6 (assembly GCF_056678885.1). Lineage (NCBI taxonomy): Bacteria > Bacillati > Bacillota > Bacilli > Caryophanales > Sporolactobacillaceae > Sporolactobacillus > Sporolactobacillus sp. PKPK-6. The sequence goes on from NZ_JBWXPA010000002.1 coordinate 274,740, forward strand.
TTAATTGGAATGCGGTAGGCATCCGTTTTTCCAATTCTCTGAGTGAGCAAATAAACAATAATACAAAATTGCGTCATTAACGTTTCAACGAAGAATCCGAAAATCAAGAATGTAGCGAGTCCAATACCTTGGAGAACAATAATATCCGTTCCTTTTACTTTAAAACTAAAGAGTCCGGTAAGTACAAAAACAATCGTCACAGTTAATAAAGAAGCAGGTGTAATGTTCCGCGGCGGATCGATCGTATAAATGATCGGCAGAGAAAAAAAGAATGTCAGGATCCAAATAGCAGTAATTACCCGTTGTTTTATTATGGACAATCGCACTTCCTCCTTTATGCTAGCCTGTGCGATTTTGGAGATTGATCATCTATTATCCTAATACTATTTTACTACTAATAATAATGTTAATTGTAGCAAAACAAAAACAAGTTGAAAATGGTTTTTCAAAACCTTCTCAACTTTTTGTAATAATGTACTATTTAAGAACCGGTTTCGTAAAATTCAACTCCTTAGCGCAACCGTTCGCCTGTGAGTAATTCGTCGCGGACAACCGCAATAAAATAAAGTGAGCCGCAAATCAGTAAAAGTTCGTCTTCACCAGTCTCACCAATCATTCGATGAAGTGCCGCTTTCCAATTCGAATTCTGTCTTTTTTTCGCATGCAGTGAAGCGTTATACAGCAAATCACTGCTTGCAGCACGAGGAAAATCAAATGTAGTGAACGTAATGTCGTCAGCTGCTTTTTCAATCAACTGAACCATTTTCTTATATTCCTTATCCTGAAGTGCAGCATACAGAAGGTGAATGGTTTTACCTCCGTAATACCTTTTCACGGTTCGAACTAGTGCCTCTGTCCCTTGAACGTTATGAGCGCCGTCAATGACAATCTGCGGATGATTCATCATCCGTTCAAACCTCCCCGGCCATGCCGCCCTTTTCAACCCGATGCGGATCGCCTCCACACTCACAGCAATGCCGCAATACGTCGATAGATAGCAAACGGTCATTAAAGCCGCGGAAGCATTTTTCAGCTGATGCTCGCCTTTCATATGTATCGTCAGTTGGCAAAATTGCCTCAAACCTGCATCAAAATTGAAATGTTCTCCTTCGCTGTCATGACCAAGCGGACTGAAAGTAAATGCATCGTTCAGAATAAATAATTTTGATTCTTTTTCCGCTGCTTTCTCACGAATTACTTCAAGGGCTTCCGGATGTTCCGCTGTTGTCACAATACCGGTATTCTGCTTGATAATGCCCGCTTTTTCAAAGGCAATCTGTTTAATTGTATTACCAAGAACCTTCATATGATCCATGGCGACATTCGTAATCACAGATACAAGCGGGTGAATGACATTTGTCGAATCCAAGCGTCCGCCTAGACCGACCTCATAAATGACGAGATCACATGGATTGAGCAAGCCGAAATAAACGAAACTAATCATTGTCACCGCTTCAAATTCAGTTGGGCTGCCAAAATCAGTCTCATGGTCTACGGCAATCGTCAAGGGGTACACCATGTTTGCCGCTTTAATTAGGTCTTCGTCGCTGATCGACTGACCGTTCACCATCATCCGCTCATTAAAAGAAGTGATGTAAGGGGATGTGTAGGTCCCGACTTTCATACCGGCAGCCTCGTAAATGTGCCAAAGGAAACAAACAGTTGAGCCCTTTCCGTTCGTACCGCCTACGTGAACTGCTTGGATTCGGCGTTCCGGATTTCCCAGCTTGTCCAGCATCCATTCCATCCTCTCAATGCCCGGCTTGATTCCAAAAGGAATAAGACTTCGAATCCATTGCAAGGCTTCGTTACATGTTTCAAACATTTTCCAACCCTCCGAATAGCAATTCTGAACCTTAAAAATAATTAAGAAAACGGCGGCGGATCAGTCGAATCCCGCCACCGTCGCATCTCAGTGATAGTAATCTCTATTTTATCCTAATCAGGCGTTCAATTCAGCAATTCTTGCTTGTAATTTATCACGTTTCTGCATATAATCTGCTTGCTTTTCGCGTTCTTTGGCAACAACTTGTTCCGGTGCCTTGTCAACGAATCGTGAATTGCCCAATTTTTTCTCAACACGCTCAACTTCGGCGTTCATCTTGTCCAGTTCTTTATTCAAACGGCTAATCTCATCTTCAATATTAATCAGACCGGACAGCGGCAGATAAATATCAGCGCCGGAAATAACGGCGGAAACCGATTTATCCGGAGCTTGAACATCCGTTCCAATCTGCAGAGTCGCAGGGTTACAGAATCGTTCAATATAGTTCTTATTTGCTTCATAAATTTTCGTTTCTCGCTCTGAAGCCGTTTTGATCAGCATATCGACTGGTTTCTTTGGTGCGACGTTCATTTCCGCACGAATGTTGCGAACAGAACGAATGACCGTTTGCAGAGCACTCATTTCTCTGTCAGCTTCAGCATCATTCCATTCCGATTTCACCGTTGGCCAGTCACTGTGCATAATCGTTTCGCCTTCATGGGGAATATGCTGCCAAATTTCTTCAGTAACAAATGGCATGATTGGATGAAGCATTTTAAGAATCTTATCCAACACATAAGTCAAGATCGACTTTGTAGTTTGCTTTGCAGCTTCGTCCTCGCCATAGAGTGGCAGCTTCGCCATTTCAATGTACCAATCGCAGAAATCATCCCAAATGAACTGGTAGAGGTAGTGTCCAGCTTCACCAAAATCGTAGCTTTCATAAAGCGCTGTGACTTTTTCAATGGTTTCATTCAAACGAGTCAAAATCCAGCGGTCGGCAACAGACTGTTTTCCGGACAAATCGATATCGTTTAGAGAGAATCCTTCAAGGTTCATAATGACGAACCGCGAAGCGTTCCAAATTTTATTTGCAAAGTTCCAATTCGCTTCGACCTTCGACCATTGGAAAGTCAGATCCTGGCCCGGGGTCGTGCCTGTCGCCAAAGTATAGCGAAGTGCATCAGCACCGTATTTTGCAATGACATCCATCGGATCGATGCCGTTGCCGAGCGATTTGCTCATCTTCCGTCCTTGTTCATCACGTACAAGGCCATGTATGAGAACATCTCTAAAAGGACTCTTACCGGTAAATTCTGTTGACTGGAACATCATACGTGCGACCCAGAAAAAGATTATATCATACCCGGTCACAAGTGCGTTTGTTGGAAAATAGCGTTTAAAATCCGCTGCCTTTTCATCCGGCCAGCCCATTGTTGAAAATGGCCAGAGTGCCGAGCTGAACCAAGTATCCAGCACATCTTCATCCTGTTTCCAGTTTTCAATATCCTTTGGCGCTTCCAAGCCGACATAAACTTCTCCCGTTTGTTTGTTATACCACGCCGGAATGCGGTGGCCCCACCACAGCTGTCTGGAGATACACCAGTCACGAATGTTTTCCATCCAGTGCCTATAGGTACCTTCGAAACGTTCAGGAACAAAATTCACTTGATCATCAGTCTCTTGCATCTTCAGCGACGCCTCAGCGAGCGGCTTCATTTTGACAAACCATTGTGTTGACAAAATCGGCTCGACAACAACACCGGTCCGCTCGGAATGTCCGACAGCATGTGTATGCTCTTCAACATAGGCAAGGTCACCGGATGCCTCAAGATCCTTCACAATCTGCTTACGGCATTCGTCACGATCGAGGCCCTGATATTTACCAGCAAATTCATTCATTTTTCCGGTTTCATCGATAACCAGAATTCGTGGCAGATCATGTCTTTTGCCGACTTCGAAGTCATTCGGGTCATGTGCCGGTGTAATTTTTACAGCACCGGTTCCAAATGATTGATCCACATAGCTGTCGGCAACAATCGGAATTTCGCGTCCCACAAGCGGCAGAATCGCCTTTTTGCCGACGATGTCTTTATAGCGTTCATCGTCAGGGTGTACGGCAATGGCCGTATCGCCCAGCATCGTTTCCGGACGAGTCGTCGCAATTTGGATTGACCCTGAACCATCGGCAAGCGGGTAATTTACGTGCCACAGGAAGCCCGGTACTTCTTTATAAATTACCTCAATATCAGACAATGCGGTGCGCGCAGCCGGATCCCAGTTGATAATATACGCGCCGCGGTAAATCAGTCCTTTTTCATAAAGCTGAACAAAGACTTTGCGTACCGCTTTGGACAATCCCTCATCAAGGGTAAAGCGTTCTCTTGAATAATCGAGGGACAAACCAAGCTTTGCCCACTGCTTCCTGATAAACGTCGAATACTCTTTTTTCCATTCCCAAGCGACTTCAAGAAACTTCTCACGTCCTAAATCATAACGCGATTTTCCTTCCTCGCGCAGCTTTGCATCGACCTTAGCCTGAGTTGCAATACCGGCATGATCCATACCCGGTAGATAAAGTGCGTCATAACCCTGCATTCTTTTAAAACGGATCAGCAAATCCTGCATCGTCGTATCCCAAGCGTGGCCAAGGTGCAGCTTGCCCGTTACATTCGGAGGCGGAATAACAATCGAATACGGCTTCTTTTCCGGATCTCCTTCCGCTTTAAAATAATCTTTTTCCAGCCAAGTCTTATACCACTTTTCCTCAGTCAGGCTCGGATCATATTTCGTTGCCAATTCTTTATCCATCATTTACCGCTCCCTTGAATCTCTATTTTCATGCTCACTTCAATGAGCCGGATGAACGCAAAAAAGAGTTTTCTTCGTCACAAGGACGAAGAAAACTCCGTGGTACCACCTATATTCACGCGTACATGTCGCGTCTCATTCATTCGATAACGGATTCCCGGAATTTCCTAATTGACCCATTAGAGTCGTTCAGAAAGACTGCTCAAGGGCTACTTCCACATCTTTGGCTAAAGAAGCTTTTCAGCGCAACAGCTTCTCTCTCTTATAGAGGAAGTTCAAAAACTCTGCATTCCTCTTCTAGCTTAACAATGTGTACTACTCCCTGTCCCAGCATTTTCACTCTGACACAGAACTTGATGTGTTTTGTATTTATTATATATAGTTACTGTTCTGCTCGTCAATGCTCATTGGAAAAAAATTCGATCACATAGGCAAAACAGTTTTCATAAACTATAGCATAGCCAGTCTGGATTCTTTATAAACGAAAGGAGCTATGCATATGTTCAAAAATAATCGATTTCAACCCTTTTTAAAAAAATGTCGTGAAGGACTCAGTGTTGTTGTGCTTCCACTTGCCCTTTTCCAACTCATTCGTACCATTTTTCTGCCGACATCCATGGATGTGATGCTTACCGCTCTTCTTTTTTTTCTTTACGTCGGTTATTTAAAAAAGTGGCTTTGACACATCATTGATGTTCTTTTTCATCCTTTTCATTCGCAGCCTTTTCTTTCGCTTTTCGCTCTTCTTCTCTTTTTTGTTCCTCATCCATTCTCTCTTTTATCGATGTGAACATGTTCATGTGCGTTCGGCAAAGATCGATCCAGCGCTTAACAAACCATTGCTCATCGATTTGTCCTGAATAGAGATATCTGCTGAGTAATTCAGCATGCGCGCTCGGAAATAAAAGAAAATGAGTAAGAAAATTTTTCTCTTCATCGTTCAACGGACAAGCAGCACGATACGATTCATAAAATCCTTGCCAATCCGTTTGTTCCGATCCAAGCATGGCATTTGCCTGTTCAAAAAGCATGGCGGTTTCCACAACAAAAAAGCCGTCTTCGCTATTTTCGAAATTCGTCAGACAGCTTCTTTCATTTTCAATCAGCAAATGAAGCGGACTCAGGCGCCCATGGCAGAGTGCACGCCGCATCGTCTTGTTTTTGCCTTCCTCATCTTTCTCATGCGAAAAGAAATCGCGCGCACGCTGCATATTCTCGAGATAAATAAACGCAGACTTGAGCACAGCTTGCTCAAACGGGGACGGATAGACATGATGCTCCGCTTTGTAAAGAAATTGCTCCCAGATCATTTGCCGCTGGTTCAGCACACGCACCATACCCTGATAGAGACTGGTACTGTCCGCTTTTTTTTCAAGTGTTTTTCGATGTAGCTGACCCGCCTTGATAAAAAGGTGGCGGTATCGTTCCTGAAGATTCGAAGGATCAACGGTTTCAGTGAACCAGGGCAGCAAATAATAACTCGTTTCCGTTCCGCGAATCACCAAGTCGCCATATTTAGACGGAAGCGGACAAACCGCATCGATAACCATGCGGCGTGTCAACGTATAAACAGTTTGAAGACTGCGGATTTGCTGATCGTTCAATACTTTCTGCTTTAACGCAAATGAACCGACCGGAGTGTCGACACGGATCAAACTGCCTCGAACGGCAAGATTGTAAGGCACGAGATCATAATGAAAAAGTATTCGATTAATCCGATTGTTGTCCGTCTGCTCCACGTGCCGCACCCCCACCCGCATCTCCGGATTGCGCAAAAACGGATTTGAATAAATGGATCAGCTTAATTTTCTGATCCCATATTTGCTTAAACTCCTCGATTGAAAATGGATCGCTTTGCATTTGTTCCCTATTGATTCCAGATTCAAGCAGTCGCATCCATTCACCGGGTTCAAGCCACTCTGCCTGCAACAAATCGGCGGTTTCACGATCAAAAAGCTTTTGATCCTTCAATGCCTGAAAGAGGTTGTTCATGGATTGCTTCCTATGATCCATGCTCTCTGCCAAAAAGAAGCGTGCTAATAATCTGCACCCGTCAACGGGCCGTGACTGACCGAGTTCAAGGAATAAGGTATCAAAAATGGCTGTACATGACTGAAGGGAAAAGTCCTCCGGCAGAATGAATGCCGAACGTCGATTTTGATATGGCTCTCTCAATCGATCTGCTTCCTCAGCACGTGCACAGGCCGATGAAAAGCAGGAAGATACCATTTTCCAAGTATCGTGATCTTGAAATCCGATCTGTTTCGCCTGCTCATACAAGCTGCGCACACGGACTGAAGCAGAGTTCGGCACTTCTTCAGCTGGAACATCACGACTATATTGGACAAGTCGAGTCAATGCAGTTGCCAAGAGTGCTTCATTTCCATCCAATTGGACTGGTTCTAAAGGTGCGTCATGACATGTTACTGAAAGGCTGCCCATGCGGACCGATGGCAGTCCTGAACGAGTCACATACATACGGTCAATGAAAAAGTCGTCATTGATCAAGCGCTCACGCCACTTCAGATGCAGCTTCAACAAGGCTTCATTCTGCCAAATTCTTATCTTCTTTCTGCCTCTTTCTGTTTCTACAAGAAGCGGCCGCTCTTGCACGACTCTTAATTGTCCAAAATAATAATTAGCTTGTAAGGCAGACAAAAGGACACCTTGCTCATTTGTCATCCTGTGCCGCCTTAGCAGTCTTTGGAATATAAAGAAGTTCGCCCGCTTCAATGTCTCCTGAAGTCAAATCATTTTTCCGCAGCAGACTAGTCACCGGAACATGGTACCGTTCCGAAATTTTTTCTAACGAATCACCGGACTGGACAATACAGATTTTCACCCGAGTCTTTTGCTCTGCTTCATCACCAGCCAGCATTTTGGTCAAAAAGAGACTGGTCGCGTCAGCCTTCTTCTCTTTACCTGTGCTCTCATCCTGCGCACTTTCTGTCTCAGAAATCTTTTCTTCATTTTGAGCTGCAGGAGTCGGGGCTGGTGAAGCTGGTTGCGCACTTGGAGCGGCTGCTTCTGACCGGCCTGAGGACTGTCCTTTAAAAGCAACAAGCGGTGCACCGCTTTCTTGAGGTTCGTCTTCCGGTTTTCTAAAGGCCTCATATTGAAAATCCGCATCTGCTTCATCATTCAATTGATCTGTCGGCATTTCCTCAAATTCACCGGTCAGATCATCACCCAGTGTTCTTTTACTCTTAGTTGCCGGATTCAAAGGTTTTTTCGCAGCATCTTTCTGAGCAGGCTTTTCCTCGGCTTTAGATGATGGTGTTTTGTCAGCTGCAGATTTTTTCGTCTCAGGCTTTGTTTCTGCTGCTTTCTTTTCTGCTTTAGCAGGTTTTTCTTCTTTTTTTGCAGGAGCCTTTGCTTCGGGCTTTTTCGTCGGTGCTTTCGCTTCAGGCTTTTTCGTTGGCACCGTTTCCTTCGGCGCTTCAGGCTGAGGGGCAACAGGCTGCTCGATCGGTGCTTGTGCCTTTGGTTTCTCAGTACGATCGCCCGGGTTCGTGTTCGTTAAACCGGTGATTGCGATATCCGCTTGGAGCTGAATATGCCGATGCTCGGACAGTTCGTAATCAAACGAATCAATGACGACAAACAAATCCTCCAGGTTCGGCACGCGATCTGCCGGGATGGTAATGTCTATTGGAAAATGGTGTTCCAGCGTATCGGTGCCATTACCCGTATCCATAATTTCGTCAATGGTTCGAAAAGGTGCTGAATTATGATCTGCATCACCGGTCGTATTCGAGACCTCAGCCGGTTTGTATTCCCCCGTAAGACGGAGAAAACCTTTAATGGTAACATCATTCCAATTTTCTTCCACTGTGATGTCCGGCTCTAGAGCCATGGATAATATTTCTTCAGCAGGTGCGTCATTTCTTAGCCACACCGATTCATTTATTGAAAATTGCAAGCGATCATTCGAAGATTGAGACATCCCTTCCACCCTCTCATCCGTTCTTAATACTGTTCTATGCGTGAAGTATGGAAATATGCCCAATCATTTCTGATCATATATAGGACCGATGGGGTTTGTTCAAACAAATGACGGCAGTCGCCTATCGTCTTAAGACATACAAAACCATGAATTTAAAAAAAGAAAGCCGGGCAAAAGTGCCTAAGCTTCCTTGAGGACCATTTTTCGCTTTTATTGTGCTCGTTGAAATGTAACAGGCAAGATTGCATAAAGTAAAGCCAATTCTCATCAACTCAGTAATTTACGGAATAAAAATCATGATCCCCTTTTCAAGCCACAAAAAAAGGCTTCTCACATTTTTTCAATGTATACCCCTTCATCCTTTTTCCATTCACAATAAAAGATTTCTTTGTAGCTGTGAATGTGGTGTGATCGAAGGTTCTTCAATAACCAATCCTCATTAAGGCCCGCTGCCTTCAAATTACCCCAGTCTACTTCGCCGTCATCAATAATGGTCACAGGCAAATAAACCGGTTTTCTCGGCTTTTGCAAATCCTCCATTGTCGGCGTGGCATATTGCGACTTTTTCAATACACTCACCGTTCCGTCGGTCTCCAGAACCGCATATTCCACTTCACGAATGGAGAAGACATCTTTCCTTCTTAAAAGATTCTGAAGCATGTCAATATCCAGTTTTTCTTTCTTCATCATCTCTCGATCCAAATGGCCATTTCGAATGATTATCGATGGCTGTCCTTCAAGAAATCCGCGTGAGCCGCGAAACTTTTGCGTGCACCATTCAACGACATAGATCAGCAGCCCCCACAAAGCAACCGCAAATAAAATGGAGCCTATTCCGATCTGCTTGTCATACAGAGCATTTCCGACTAATTCGCCAAGAACGATTGCGGAAATAAAATCAAAAGCTGTGATCTGGGCAAGCGTTGCCTTCCCCAATATTTTGGTCATGAAAAAAAGAGCTGTGAACCCAACGACCAACTCAATCGCAATACGAACAAAATGCATGACTCGACCACCCTCAAATCGTACGATCTCAAACTCATGCATAGTGTTTCTCAGGTTTTTACTTTTTATTAGCTCTAAATAAGAAAAAAGCCGGAATACATGCATTCCGGCCACTCATCTGTTTAGTTTAATTCTGCAATCTTCTTGAATGCATACTCTGCGGCACGAACGGTTTTATCAATGTCTTCCATGGAATGTTTTGTTGACAAGAAAACGCCTTCGAACTGAGACGGAGGCAGTGAAATTCCCTGTTCGATCATTTCCGCAAAATACGTTTTAAAATGTTCAAGATTCGACGATTTCGAACGTTGATAATTAATGACCTTTTGATCTGTAAAGAAAATCCCCATCATTGCGCCTGCCTGATTAACAGTAAGAGGAATACCGTATTTTGCGGCAGCAGCTTTATAGCCCTCCGCCAGTCGGTCCGCTTTCTTGCGGAATTCCGGATAGTCTTCCGGTGTCAGCTGACTGAGTGTCATATATCCAGCCGCCATCGCAATCGGATTGCCCGACAGAGTCCCCGCCTGATATACCGGTCCTTCCGGAGCAATCTGGCTCATAATATCCATACGGCCGCCATAAGCACCCACAGGCATTCCGCCTCCGATTACTTTCCCAAGCGTCGTCAAATCCGGTGTAATTCCAAAATAGCCTTGTGCGCAGTCATAAGCAACTCGAAAACCGGTCATCACCTCATCAAAAATCAGTAAAGATCCGTATTCCTGTGTTATTTCTCTAAGTGCCTGCAAAAATCCCTCGACCGGCGGAACAACACCCATATTTCCTGCGACCGGTTCGACAATCACACAAGCAATCTCATGACCATATTGTTTAAAGACCTCAGTGACCCGTTCAGCATCGTTATAAGGAACGGTTAAGGTGTCTTTGGCTAATTGTGCCGGAACACCGGGACTGTCGGGGAGCCCAAGTGTTGCAACCCCAGAGCCTGCCTTTATAAGCAACGAGTCGGCACTGCCGTGATAGCTGCCTTCAAATTTTAAGATCTTATCACGGCCCGTGTACCCGCGTGCAAGCCGAATTGCGCTCATCGTCGCCTCTGTTCCTGAGTTGACAAAACGCACTTTTTCTACTGATGGAACGCGATCAACGACAAGCTCGGCAAGCTTGGTTTCGAGCAATGTTGGTGAACCGAAACTCGTCCCTTTTTCAACAGTTTCTTTGATATAATCAATCACTTTCTCATCAGCATGACCGAGAATGAGCGGTCCCCAGCTTAATACATAGTCAATGTATTCATTCCCATCTATATCATAAATCTTCGATCCCTTCCCGTGGTCCATGAAAATCGGACTCAAATCAACAGACGGAAAGGAACGCACCGGACTGTTGACTCCGCCGGGCATAAGCGGTTTCGCCTTTTCATAAGCGGCAATCGATTTACTAAAGTTCATGTTCTTTTCTCCTCCCAATCATTTCACACTTCCGTATCTTCTGATCACATTCCCCTAACAGACAAAAAGCGCTGAATGATGAACTGTTTATTCGAAAAAACGCCTGTATTGATCAACAACTGCTCTTTCAAACTTAATCTGATTAAAAAAGCGTGCATCAAAACCTGGATGCACGCTCGATGTCATTCATATTGACTACAAAAATTCCGATTCATTCATCAAAATGCGCCGCATACAACTTTACCACGTTTATTTTAATTCAAAAAAGGATCAAGTGCACGCCAAGCCTCTTCTTTTCCGGTTCCATTAAATGAAGAGAACAGGATGAGCGGATCATCTGCTTTCAGTCCCAGATCACGCACAATGATTTGTTTATGCTTTTGAAATTTGCTTTTGGGAATCTTGTCCGCCTTTGTTGCAACGGTGATCACCGGATGTCCATAATAAGAGAGAAATTCATGCATTTGAATATCTTCTTTGGATGGCGGATGGCGCAAATCCACCAGGTGGACGACAGCACTCAATGCCTCGCGTTCTGCAAAGTAAGCCTCAAGCATCCGGCCCCATGCCTCTTTGTCCTTTTTCGATACCTTCGCGTATCCATAACCGGGAACGTCGACAAAATAAAATTCATTGTTGATAATAAAATAGTTCAGCTTCTGAGTTTTGCCGGGCTTCTCAGAGGTTCGGACAAGATTCCTTCTGTTCAACATTTTATTAATAAACGATGATTTGCCGACATTCGAACGCCCGGCAAGTGCTATTTCAGGCAAGCCGTTCGTCGGATACTGTGCCGGTCCTACGGCACTTATCAAGTAATCTGCTTGTATAATTTTCAACGTCATCTCTCCTCAGGTCACCATTCAGGTGATCTGCTCATGTATACACATTCTATCTTAATTTTATTGGTGCTGTCCAATATGAGATGATTCGAGTTCGCGAATCAATCATGGATATCATCCATTTTTGAAAACGTTTGGGTCCTGCGTGAAATTCCTGATCTACGCATAGATCCTAGTAATCATGCATGAAAAATTAATTTAATGCATGAGTAAAATTCAACGTGCCATTAGCAAATTGCTTCAGAAAAAAACTGCCGGCTTTTAAAGTCGGCAGTCATTATAATGCGTTTAGTTACCCTTGCTTCTCCACTCCCGCGTCGATTGGTCGCGCAGAGAGTGGATGATTCCCCAGTATGTCAGTAAGCGTGGTGTGCACATCTTTTTTGATTGGCACTTCTTCAGGGTGCAGACAAAGTTCGAGTACTTGGTGCAGCGAATTAACCGGAATGATTTCCGCCTTGTCGTATTGCTTTAAGGTCTCCTGCATATTCTCGACCGGTATGATCACACGCTTTGCCCCTGCCTCTACTGCCGCATCAATCTTGGCCATCACACCGCCAATCGGCTTAACTTGTCCATGAAGACCGAGCTCGCCCGTCATTGCGATGTCCGGGTAGACTTTTCGACGCAGAATTGCTGAACTGATGGCTACCGCCATAGAGATTCCTGCAGACGGTCCATCAACCAGTGCACCTCCGGGGAAGTTCACATGAATATGATAGCGGTACGCCGCCAAACCCATTCGGTTGAGCACCGTAAGCACATTCTCCACTGATGCCCGTGCCATGCTTTTTCTCGTAATTGTTCGTGATGAAGAGCCGAGTGACTCCTCTTCTGCAATTCCGGTAATTGTCAGACTGCCTTCATGCCGGCTTTTCACCGCAGACGCTTCAACCTCAAGCAGGACGCCTAATCCCGGCCCGTAAACAGCCAGTCCATTAACGAGACCGATTTCAGGTGCAGAAGGCACCTTGCGATTTGGCTTCGGCGTGAGCCTGCTGGAACGCACGACCCATTCGATTTGTTCCAGACCAATAGTGCCCGGCTTGGAATTTTTCGATGCGGCTACACCTGCAGCAATCTGAATCATGTTCACGGCCTCTCTCCCGCTCTTCGCGTAATCAGCAATTTTCTCTAAGCATCCATCTGCCACATCAAGATTTAATTTCGTTGCAGCTCGCTTAGCAATCATACGAATATCCGAGCGGCTCAAATCAGAGAAGAAAATTTCAAGACAGCGTGAGCGGATAGCCGGAGGAATTTCTTCGGGGCGACGCGTTGTCGCGCCAATTAAGCGAAAATCCGCAGGTAATCCATTCTTAAAAATATCATGGATGTAGGCCGGAATTTGACGATTTTCTTCATTGTAATAAGCACTCTCCAGGAATACTTTGCGATCCTCCAATACTTTCAAAAGCTTGTTTAATTGAATCGGATGTAATTCACCAATTTCGTCAATAAAAAGAACACCGCCATGCGCATGTGTCACAGCGCCTTCTTTCGGCTGCGGAATACCTGCCTGGCCCATTGCTCCTGCCCCTTGGTAGATTGGATCATGAACGGAGCCAATCAATGGATCAGCAATTCCGCGTTCGTCAAAACGCGCAGTTGCTCCATCCAATTCCACAAATGGTGCCGACGGCTTAAACGGCGATTCCGTATTCTTTTTCGCCTCTTCAAGAACAAGTCGTGCTGCCGCTGTCTTGCCGATACCTGGCGGCCCGTAAATAATCACATGCTGCGGGTTTTTGCCGCATAAAGCAGCTCGTAAAGCGATAATTCCGTCGTGCTGTCCGATCACATCTTCAAGCTTTTTTGGGCGAATACGCTCAGAGAGCGGTTCAGACAGTGATTGACGACGCATCCTATTCAATTCATCCATTTCCTTTTTTGATTCCTTATCAATTGAAATTTTTTGCACATGCTGATTGCGCAGTAAACTCCAAAAATACAGACCAATAATCGCGCCAAAAAATATTTGTGTGAAAATCAGCAATACCATCCAATTCATAAACTTCTGCCTCCCATTTCAGCTGCGCTTTAACGCCTGCTTGCCGTATCATCATTCTTATAAGGCATTATTTCCAAGGCTGAAGCGAGTTAAACAGAAGGCAATAAGAAAAAAATCCAACTGCTCTCTTCAATTATGTGTTTATAAATCGTTTACCATTTCCGAGTAATACGTTTCCGCTAACCATGTTTTTGTACCTTTTCTTCATGTTTCGTAACAGATCCGAGCTCCAATTAGGTAAGGACTGTCACTTCTTTTCATTTACACATTAGAAAACTTGGCTTAGCCAAGCCTCTGACGAAGGCGAAGACTTAGTTGCACTTACACTAAATTCCTCTAAATCTTGTCGAGTAGGGCAGTGATTCACATCCTCTGTCCCCCTCACAGAACCGTGCGTGCGCTATTTACGCACACGGCTCTTCTTGTTCATGGTTCACAGAATATAGCTAAGTTCTGGGCGAAGTTGATAGATATTGACCTTGATTCGTGGTTGAGGCAATGGGCATCGTTTTAGAAATTGATTGAACTTTTCCCATGTATAAGATCGTTTTTGGCTTCTTCTGTTTAACCATTTATACAACAGCCGAATCACCTGTAATCGAAACGCATTCACACTTGGAATGTTGTCGGTGACACAATAGTAGTTGTAATAGCCGATCAGCGAGCGCTTGATCCGATCCATGATGGAGTCTATCTCTTTCGTTCGATGAGCTTTAAGCCACTGCCCGTGGGCTTTGAGCTTGGCGCAGACTTTCTTTCGACTGCTTTTTCGTTTTACTCGAAAGTGTCCACTTTTACTCCACCCACAGTAGTGGGTGAACCCCAGGAAGTCAAAGGTCTTTGGCTTCCTGTTTTCAATTCGTCTGGCATTTTCCCAAGCAAAACGTCCAAAAGGAATGATCCTCGCTTTTTCCTCTGCTAGCGTCAAATTAAATTTACCGATTCGCTGCTTGAGTTCACTATAGAATTGCTCCGCTTCCTGTTTGTACTGAAAGCAACAGACAAAGTCATCAGCGTAGCGCACCAAGTAGGCCTGTCCCTGACACTGCTTCTTCACCACTTTCATAAACCATAGATCAATCACATAGTGAAGATAGATGTTGGCTAGAATCGGCGAGATCAGTCCACCTTGCGGCGTCCCTTGTTCGCTTGCGTACCACGTCCCCTTCTCCATGTATCCAGCCTTCAGAAAACGCGCAATGAGTCTGAGTAGACTTGGATCATTAATGCGATGATTTAAGAAACGCATCATCCATTGGTGATCAACATGATCAAAGAAACCTTTGATGTCTACATCAACGATGTAGTTTGTATACCGTTTTTCGATGGAGACATTGAGCACTTTGAGCGCATCATGACAACTTCTATTTGGACGAAAGCCAAAGGAACAGTCAAGAAAATCCTGTTCATAGATGGCATTAAGGATTTTCGCAAGTCCTCGCTGTACAATTTTATCTTCATAAGCCGGAATGCCCAACGGTCTTTTCTTCGTTGAACCCGGCTTATCAATGTACACGCGACGCACCGGAAGCGGCCGATAGCTTTTCTGCTTCAGTCGCATGACTAGGTGGGAGAGGTTATCCGCCACGTTTTCTTGATAGGCAACTTTTGTTACTTGGTCAATGCCTGTTGCTTTGTTGCCTTGTAACTCCCGATGACACTGTCTCAATTCCTCTTCATCCATTAAGTGCGCCAGTGACGTGAACGCCATCCCCGGATTCGCCTTCGCTAATTCTGCTATTCTTACCTGTTTTGTGTTCATCTTTACTGCACCTCCGTGTGTGCCGATGTGTCCCCGATAAGATTCATGAACAAGAGAAACACCTTTCCTCGACTGGCATTACCCAGCGTCATTAGTACTATGTGTTTCCTCCGACTTCCCAGTAGACATTTAGCGTCCTCACATTTGATTGCTTGGTTCACTATACTTTCATTCGAAAGATCCGCTGGGATCTCCCGAGTTGCCGTCCCTTATCAATGCTCAGCGTGCCATGGTCTCAGACCCCGGGGAACCCCCAATCCTCTTACCCTATCGATGATTGGAGTGTTGCCTTCTGGAAGTATAACGCCATCGGCGTTCCCGTTTTCATAAGTTTTCGAGGCTCATTCCCTTCAACCACATGGCTTACGGCCCACTGACTCGCTGTCTACGCTTAAAAACTAACGTTGCCCTTAGTTCTCCAAGACTCGCTACGGATGAGTGGCTAACTCTTTTCCGACGGGATTCTCACCCGCTATAAGGCACGACCTTGCTCGGTCGCTCTATACTTTCTTATTTGTGTAAGAAAAACCGAGCAAAAAGCGCCCGGTCTTTAATCTCCAGCCATGTGTGATTGGTTTGTGTCTTTACAGTGTTGAATCATCACTACGATTGCTCGCATCAACTGAGCGCGACCGCGGGCGCACCGCGAGCCTCCACAGACAAGCAGAAATCTGCGGGGTCTCGCTGGCACCTGATCCCGCAGGCGTCTCGCACCTCTGCTTTGATTCTCGGCCAAGACACTGGTTTATTTGTTTAATTATGGGGCAATATCTTATACTTTTGCACGTAAATACATCACACTTTCTCACAATGGTATTTTCATTCAAGTGGGTCATGAATGTTTCTTTTCTTGCAAAAAAGCGCCCCTAATTTAGGGACGCTTGTGTTTTCAATGATTCAATTGGCTTAAGCACTTTCCTTCGGCGTTTCAACGTTGACCTCAGTTCCATCCGTCAAAATCAAGGTCGGTCGCGCTTTGCCTTCAACAGTCTCTTTTGTAATGACACACTTTTCAATATCATCACGTGAAGGGAGTTCATACATCACGTCGAGCATCATACCTTCAATGATCGAACGCAAACCACGAGCACCGGTCTTGCGCTCAATGGCCAGTTTAGCAATGGATTCAAGCGCATCGTCTGTAAATTCCAGATCGACATCGTCAAGTTCAAGCAATTTCTTATACTGCTTTACCAATGCATTCTTCGGCTTGGTTAAAATATCAACAAGCGCTTTTTCATCGAGCTGTTTCAATGTGCTGATTACCGGAAGACGCCCAATGAATTCAGGAATCAAGCCGAATTTCAACAAGTCTTCAGGAAGCACATTTTTCAGTGCATCATCGCGATGCATTTCTTGACTCTTGCTGCCCGCTCCAAATCCGATGACCTTCTTGCCGAGACGGCGTTTGATGATCTGTTCTACACCGTCAAACGCGCCGCCGCAGATGAACAGGATATTCGTTGTATCGATTTGAATAAATTCCTGATGCGGATGCTTGCGGCCACCTTGAGGCGGAACACTCGCCACTGTTCCTTCAAGAATCTTAAGCAGAGCCTGCTGCACGCCTTCGCCGGAAACATCACGCGTAATTGAAGGGTTTTCCGACTTACGCGCAATTTTATCAATTTCATCAATGTAGATAATACCTTTTTCTGCCTTCTCGACATCATAATCAGCCGCTTGAATTAATTTCAGCAGGATATTTTCCACATCTTCACCGACATAGCCGGCTTCAGTGAGTGAAGTCGCGTCCGCAATTGCGAACGGTACGTTCAAAATGCGTGCCAAGGTTTGCGCGAGCAACGTTTTCCCGCTGCCGGTCGGTCCGATCATCATAATGTTACTTTTTGACAGTTCGACATCATCCGGCTTCTGTTTGCTGTTGATACGTTTGTAATGATTATATACGGCTACAGACAAACTCTTCTTCGCGTCATTTTGGCCGATCACATAATCTTCCAAGATGGAGCAAATTTCCTGCGGCTTCGGAATATCTTTAAATTCAACTTCTTCGTCCGTGCCTAATTCTTCTTCCACGATTTCCGTGCACAGTTCAATACATTCATCACAAATATAGACGCCCGGTCCGGCTACAAGCTTGCGTACCTGATCCTGGGTTTTTCCACAAAATGAGCACTTTAATTGCCCTTTTTCTTCATTAAATTTAAACATTCTTTCACCCCTATTCATGCTTTCATTACCGAAGTTTCAGACAAGAGCGAAACCTTGACCAATTGAACCAATCAGCCATCGAAAGCCGTATTCTATAGCTTTCCCTCTTTCTCACAAATCGTATTACCGATGGAAAAGCATTTCATGCCGAAGCAAATGTCGTCTCAGCCGCCTTCAACATTAGTTTAAGGCTAACCAGCCGACCAAAAAAACGAGCAATCAGACCATGGTAAGTTTTCACAACCCTGTCAAAATGCCGATCGTTCATGCACCTGACTTCTCGCCAATCAGCAAGTTTTCTATGTAGGCATTGTAACATAAAAAAATGCTTCCGATAAGCCATATGCCTTATCCTGTAAATTATGTATGATAAAGAAAAACTTAGCGAGGCCAAGTCTTCGACGCCGGCCAAGCTTTAGTTTTTCTTATACTAATACCGCTAATCCCTTATCTTATATATGTTCTTTTTGTGCAAAGAAAAAAGCATTGGTTTCTTTGTCTGTAAAAAAATAATCATTGGGGACGAGACCGGTCGCCCGCCAACGATTTATTATGTCTTGCCTTATTTTTCTTCAGCTGCTGCTTTCGGCTTGCTGTTTTCAACAAGGAAATCAACTGCTTTACGTAGTTGAAGATCACCCTTAATGAAATCGGTGCCGCCCATTGCTGCTTTAATCTGATCAGCACTGATCTTGTATTGTTCAGCCATCTTCTTCAGTTCTTCTTCAACTTCTTCGTCCGTTGCTTCGATTGATTCCGCTTTGGCAATGGCTTCAAGTGTCAGATTGGCACGTACACGTTTTTCTGCATCGTCCTTCATCTGATCGCGAAGTGCGTCTTTGTCATTACCGGAAAACGAAGTATACATATCGAGCGTCATGCCTTGACCCTTCAGACGCTGTTCGAATTCCTTAAGGATGTTGTCCTGTTCATTGGAAATCATAATTTCAGGAATATCAATTTCAGCATTTTCGGCAGCTTGTTGAACAACGCTGTCACGTTTGCTGTTCACTGCATCTGCTTCTTTATGCTCTTTTTCATGATTCTTGATTTTTTCCTTCAGTGCGGCAAGCGTTTCAACTTCTTCATCGACATCTTTGGCGAATTCATCGTCAAGTTCAGGCAATTGTTTCTGCTTGATTTCATGAACGGTCACTTTGAAGGTCGCTTCTTTGCCTTTCAATTCTTCAGCGTGATAATCTTCCGGGAAGGTTACAACAACATCTTTTTCCGCGCCGGCTTTAACACCGATCAGTTGGTCTTCAAAACCTGGGATAAAAGATCCGGAGCCGATTTCGAGCGAATAGTTTTCTGCTTTTCCGCCTTCAAATTGCTTTCCGTCGACATAGCCGTCAAAATCAATAACAACTGTATCGCCTTTTTCTACTTCACCGTCTTCTTTAACAACGAGTTCTGCATAGCGTTCTTGAAGATGCTTGATTTCGTGGTCAACGTCTTCGTCGGTCACTTCTGCGCTTTTTTCCTCAACTTCAAGCCCTTTGTAGTCGCCGAGCTTTACTTCAGGCTTAACCGTTACGTCTGCCTTAAGCACTAATTTCTTGCCTTTGCCGATTTCTTCGACATCAACTTGCGGCTTGTCTACAGGTTCGATACCCGTTTTGTCAATCGCTTCAGAATATGCGTCTGGAAGGACAAAATCAATGGCGTCCTCATAAAGAGCTTCTACACCGAACCGTTGTTCAAAGAGCACACGCGGTACTCTGCCCTTACGGAACCCGGGTACATTAACTTTCTTAACTACCTTTTTGAAGGCTTTATCCAATGCTTGGTTAAAACTTTCGGCATCCACTTCAAAAGTCAGAGTGCCGACATTGCCTTCTTTTTTTTCCCATTTTGCTTCTACAGTCATTTATTTTTTACCTCCAACATCTATCTTCATGCTTTTTCAGCATATTGGCTTTCTGCCTGAATTGCGCACAAACATCCGCCATTTGTTATGCCGACTCGAGAGCGCCGCAAGCAGTGCTCTTCAGCAAAGCAATGACAACCCTGTTATTATAACATAAGAGTTTCCTATGAAAAACTTATTTGTAACAAATTATCGACATAAGTGCCCGTTTCAATACCTTAGGACCAAATGCCATGCGCCTCCGCCTCGCGCAGTAATTGCTCAGCCAGCTGATAGTCATCATCATTCACTTGAAAACGTTCAAGCACCCTGCTTATCTCACGTTTTGATTCTGCAGCCATTGCACGTATGCAGAACAACGCTGCCCAAACCTTTGACGAATCCGGTCTGAGCGGCTTCGGATAGAGATTCATAGTAAACGTCCGTTCCATTTCAACCGCCAGATCCGCAAGTGTTGGATTATCCGAATCCATTTCCATCCTGATTTCTTTTTCGATTTGATCGGCAAACTTCTTATGAAGAAATTCTTCGCTCTCCAATTTAGCTTTATAAATGTGTCCAAACTTTCGAACCGAAATCTCCTTTGCAAGATCGCCTTCTTTAATCGCGCAGAGAAGCATTGTCTTTATTTCAGAGTGCTGCTTCTCATCAAGAAGAAATCGTTTGATTTCCGGAAGGTGAGATGCTCTTAATTGGTTTGCCAAATTATGAAGCAGCAGCATCTGATTTTTTGAATCTGCTTTTTCAAGTGCTGGCCAATCCACCGATTGTACTTCATCATGTTCCGAGTACTCCCGATTTGGCTCATCTTCCACCTGATCGCCCAAATCATCATTGCTCCATTCAGGTTCATGAAGACGAATTTGACAGAATTTCTTCATGTGACGAAGAAATTCCTTAAGTTCCGGAGGAATCGGTCTCTTTTTGCTCACGGCCATAATTTTATGGAGTGCAGTTGTATAATCTTTACGTTCAATAAGAATCGTCAAGTAGAGACGAAACACGTCATAATAGTAAGATGTATTCTCTTCCAGCAGCATAATGACCGCTTCTTCTGCTTCACGGTAATCGCCAAGTTCAACGGAGCACACAGCCCATCCGTACAGTGCACGAATGTCATGGATGTCTTGACCAAGCAATTCCCCAAACAGCTCGCGCGCATTGCCGTATTTTTTCTCTTCAACCAGTGACATTGCCTTACTGAGCAAATGATCCTCCAAATTAGGAAACATGATCAGCTTATTATTGTCACCGTTTCGCTTACCTTTATTTTTCATCTTGCCCGTCCCGCTTCCATTACCTTTTTTTTAGAATATCAGTTTCCTTTCAGCTTAGCAATGAGTAACTTGGAAGCGATCCGTCTCTTTTCATTCAAATGAAAATGCCCATGCACCTTTTCGGAATACCGGCACTCGGGAACCATCTTCCATTATTCCATCAATATCGAGTTCACCTGACCCAACCATGAAGTCTTCATGGATCAAACTGTCATTGACGCCTGCCTTATCCAAGCCTTCTTCGTCTAAGTCATTTCCGCCTTCGATACAGGTTGGATATGCCTTCCCAAGAGCTAAATGACAGGATGCATTTTCATCAAATAGTGTATTGTAAAACACGAGCCCCGACTCAGATACCGGGGAGTGATGCGGTACAAGTGCAACCTCGCCCAGACGCCGCGCATTCGGATCTGAATCCAGCAAATGCTTCAGTGCTTCTTCACCTTTTTCTGCCTTGAAATCAACAACTTCGCCATCTTTAAAAGTCAATGAAAAATGATCAATGACACGTCCATCAGCATTCAGCGGCATTGTGCTGGAAACCGTGCCGTTTACGCCTCGCTTATCAGGCAGGGTAAAAACCTCTTCAGTTGGAATATTAGCATTAAAAGGAATTCCTGATGTTGAAGGACCTGAACCGCCGCTCCAAATATGTCCGACCGGCAAGTTGATGGTCAGGTCAGTACCCGGTGCATGATAGATCAATTGTTTGAACCTTTTGCTGTTCATAAAATCGCTCGCCTTATGTATGGTTTCATTATGAGTATCCCATGCAGCAATAGGATCGTCATTTCCGCTCACTCTGCTGATGCGAAGAATTTCTTCCATTAGAAGTGTCTGTGCTTCCGCCAGCGCTTTATCAGGGAAAACCTTTTTTGCCCATGCCTTTGTCGGATAAGCGATGATTGACCACTGTGTCTCATCCTTCATAATGCATGCCATATATGATTTGAGTCCGTTGCTGGTCGCTTTCATAAATGCGCCGACACGTGCTCCGTCCATTTGATCCAGCAAATCGGGATTTGGTCCGTAAATATGCAATACCGCATAGTTATCCTTAACCGCTGAATTCTGCGCAACGAATTTCCATTCAGGAATTTGTTTCAGGGCCTCTTCCGGTGCATATTCCAAACGAAGACGTTCGATTTCGTCATCACCCCACCGCAATGTCACATCTTTTGCGCCCGCTTTATATGCTTCTTCAGCCACAAGATGTGCAAATGGAGCTGCTTCAATCGGACAAGTAAGATAAAGTCCTTGCCCCGGTTGCAGATTAACACCTGTTTTAATTGCCAATTTCGCAAATTTTTCTAATGCTTCCTTGAATTGATCCATGTCATTACCTCCGCTTCTATTGTTTTATTATAGCGAACTTGCCGCGTATGGAAAACATTGGACACTAAAGGTGGCCAGTACAGCATGACAAGAACGTATATTCGTGTATAATAATCGTAAGGAATCTTGCTGTACCGCAATAGAAAACAAATGATTACGGAAAGGGAAGGCAAGGTATGAAAAATAATAAACTGACAAACGGATCGAACATGCGCTGGGAATCAAGCCGCATGATGCTGCCCGAGCATGTACAAGCGCTCCGCGAATTAGCACGTGAAGAGTCAAAAAGAGAACGTCCTTACTTAGATGAACAGAGACTCGAGGAGATCGAGCAGATTGTTCGTGAAGCAGCTCTCACCAAAAAGTCAGTGAATATCGACTCCTTTCATAACGGAGTCATTCAAAAGATCCCCCAATGCCACTTATCGATTGATGAAAATAAGCGATGTCTTCATATCAGCGATCAATGGGGTATGCTCCATAACATATCTCCTCGTGATATCATCGACATTCGGTTCAACTAAAAAAACCGGCATACATGAATTGCCGGTTTAAACAGACATTCAATTGTTGCGGTCGCGGTGACGCATCATTCGCAAATGGAGCGGAATGACCAGCCAATATACGAGTACGAAGACAATGAGCGAGCCAATGCCGCTCCATCCTTTATCTCTAAAATAGCCGACCCATTCAATGCCCCAGTAGGAAAGCATTGAAATCATTGTGAACAGAACAACCATAAGCCATCTATTCTTCTCCGTTCTAAAATTCGAGAAGATAACGGCTAATGAAGAAGGAATAAAAGAAAAAGCCATGAAGTCGCCCAAGCCTGTAATATGTGCACTGCCTACATCGTAGAAATCGAGCACATTCCCGGTGATCGTATCCAGCATCCATGTAATGAACCCGAATACACCATAGGTCAAATAAATTTCTCTCCACGTCAATTGCTTTTTTTTCATAAAAAGCGCAAACAAAAGGAGCAAAATTGAAAGTGTAATTGGAAACCATGAACCTTTAGATGTTAAATCCAGATTTTTCACAATCGTATTCATTTTGTTTTCTCCTCAGCAAGGATCTGCACGATTCACTTACGATTAAAGAATAGTATTTCCGTAATGAAAGGTTTCAATTCACATCAATGGATTTGTTATACTTAGAACAAGGTGAGGTGATTCCATGTGCGGTCGATTTACGCTGATTGCGCCCTATGAATACATTGTTCATCGTTTTCAAATACAACATGCTGCTGAAAAAGAAGACTATACAGCTAATTATAATATTGCACCTGGTCAAAAGATTCTTTCTGTTGTTAAAGGGAGTAAAGGAAACCGCATGGGCTATCTTCACTGGGGGTTGATTCCATCCTGGGCGATGGATGACAAAATCGGCTATAAGCTGATTAACGCTCGAGCCGAGAGCCTCTTGCAGAAGCCAAGCTTTCGAGAGCCTTTTCTCAGAAAGCGCTGCCTTATTATCGCCGATTCGTTCTATGAATGGGACCATCATGCTTCAAAGCAAAGAATTCCCTACCGGTTTACCATGAAGTCCAACGAACTCTTTGCTATGGCGGGCTTATGGGATTCATGGACGACAAAGGACCATCAATTGGTTTACAGTTGCACAATTATTACTACAGAAGCAAATGCATTAATGCAACCCATTCATGACCGTATGCCGGTTATTTTAACCAAAGAGGACGAAGACAAATGGCTGAACCCCGATACGGAAACAAAAGAACTGATGCGCATGCTTAAGCCCTTCGATCCTGAACACATGCAATCCTATGAAGTCTCGCAAGATGTAAATGCAGTGCGCAACAATGCGCCTTACCTTATCAAGAAGATGTAAGGCTACATCGGTAAATGGGCATCCGCTCAATCACGAAAACCCATCTCTTCATATAATAAATTATCAAGTGATGAGGAGGTGTCTGCCATGGGTTGCGAAACGAGCGGATGGGGCTATGGCAACGGTTTTGCGCTGCTGATTGTTCTATTTATCTTGCTTGTCATCATCGGTGCTGCTTATTGCTATTGATTCTGAAACGCCGCCCTGGCTTTACCTGTAAACTCTTTCTTTAGAGCTGCCACATGAACTAAGCCGTCTTTTAGAACTATGTGACACATACAAGTCAAAAAAAATCCGCCGTTCATCTTGAGCGGGCGGACTTTTTGATCTTGTTATTTAGTATTAAAGAGATGCCTTGTAAATAGCAAGTACATCCTCACGATTTAATTTCTTGAACTGACCAAATATACCTCTGGCCATCGCGCGATCTGCAAGCAGGTCCAGTTTGCTGTCATCAATTTCGTAATCTGCTAGCCTGCTTGGTGCACCGATCTTCGACCAGAACGAACGCAGTGACTCAATACCCTCAAGTGCAACCTCGCGATCCGTCTTACCTTCCGATTGAACATGGAAAACACGCTCAGCCATCTGTTTGAAACGGCCGACATTGACATCAAGATTATGTTTCATCCAATTTGGAAATAAAATAGCTAATCCGCCGCCATGAGGGATGTCATACACTGCAGAAACAGCATGCTCCAAATTGTGTGAAGCCCAATCTCCATTGAATCCCATCGAGACCATACCGTTCAGTGCCATCGTCCCGCAGTAAAGGATCGTTTCGCGAAGATCATAATTTTCAAGATCATCGACAAGTTTCGGAGCAGCCTCTATAACGGTTTGAAGGATGGATTCGCACAGCCTGTCTTGCAGCGGCGTATGTTCTGTCGGATGAAAATAATGTTCAAAGACATGTGCCATCATATCCACCATGCCATAAATTGTTTGATTTTTAGGCACAGAAAAGGTAAACGTCGGATCCAAGATTGAGAAAGCCGGATACGAATTGGCACAGCTCCACCCATACTTTTCATGTGTTTCCCAGTTAGTAATCACTGAGCTAGGATTCATTTCCGATCCCGTTGCGGCCAATGTTAGGACTGTACCAAACGGCAGTGCATCTGTAGGCAGTTTCTTACGGGTAATAAATTGCCATGGGTCACCGTCAAACTTTGCACCAACAGCAATCGCTTTGGTACAATCAATGACGCTCCCGCCGCCGACAGCAAGCAGAAATTCGATTCCATTATCTGCGCATAGAGCAATTCCCTTCTTAACCGTGGAAAGCCGTGGATTCGGTTCTACACCTTGCAGCTCATAAACCTCCGCATCAATTCCATTCAAGATGTCCTTGACTTGGTCATATAAACCTGAGCGTTTAATGCTGCCTCCGCCATAAACAAGCAAAACGCGCGTTCCGTATTTAGGCAGCTCGTCCTTTAATTTTTCCAGTTGACCCTTACCAAAGATCAATTTCGTCGGATTGTGAAAAATAAAGTTATCCATGATTCTACCGCCTCACTGTTCAATGTACACACGAAGAAATGTGCAGTTACGTTTCTATTATATACGCAAAACTGATCGAATCGCACCATGGAAGCCCATGCTTTGAGCTAAGATTACTTCAACTTTACAGTTACATCGACCGATCCGTCCATTGAACTGAGAGCAGAAACATCGGAGGTTATTTTTCCGAGAGGTATACCTGGGGAGTCCATCTTCGGCTGATTACCTTTGCTAACCGGTGTCGGGCCGAAGAAAACGCAGAAGGAATTTCCTTCCGGCCATAGTCCGACTTCGCCAACATCAAATTGATCTGTTTTCTTGCCTTCAGAAGGAATGGATTTTGGAATTTCACCATAGTATTCACCTTCACCCCAACGGCTGGCTTTGATTTTCATTGGCATCGTCTTGATTAGCGCCTGTGCCGAGGGGTTGTCATAGAGATCCATTTCAAACGTTTTGCCGTCAATAGTCACAATGGCCGTTTTTCCACTCCGTTTTTGGGTTGTACTAGTGCTGGTGTCACTTTTCGCCGATACCGTTGAATGCTCCGTATCCGATTTTGGACTCGAGGAAGTGTTTGATCCGCATGCAGAAAGGAGCAAAAAAAATAAGAGCATTGCTATGGCTAACTGCTTCATGAAAAAGTCTCCTTCATTCTGACTTTAACATTAATTATAACAGTAAATTTTTTATTGACTAAATATTCTGCTTATATGTGATTTAAAGTCATCATCCTGTCACAATTTTTCAAACATCCGTATCCTGATTTTTGAATTCTTGTTCCCAAAGGCGGATAATGATTGTACAAAATAGTGACAATTAATGAACATAAGCTTAAGGATGTGTTTCTGCTTGTTTTTGACCAACTATCGATTTCTCCAATGGAGTATTGCAATCAGTGTCGCCGTATTCGTTATTTGCTTTGCCATTATCGCTACGCTCGGCTTTACACCGCTGTATTATTTTGATGTCCGGCATTTAAATATTGCCGAACAAACCGGCATCGGCAATGCACGTATTGCTGAAAATTATAATTACACGATTTTATATTTGTTAAATCCGTTTTCACAGTCATTTGACCTTCCCTCACTTGCCTCTTCGACTGGCGGGCGCATTCATTTTCAGGATGTGAAAAGAATTTTTACGGCAATCGAAGTCCTGTTTGTTTTATCGGCAGTCATCAGTGCCATCGGTATCAGAAAGAATATAAGATATCGCGACTATTCTTTTTTAAAGCCGGCGGCTATCGTGCTCACTTTATTTACCATCATACCGCTGCTCATGTTCGCTATCGATTTTAATCGTACATTCATCATGTTCCATAAACTATTTTTTAGGAACAATTATTGGATTTTCGATCCAAGTACAGACCCGATCATTAACATCCTTCCGGAAACATTCTTTCTACACGCAGCCCTGCTTATTCTTGGTATTATCGCGATTTGCATTACGGCAATGGTTTTAATCAATCGAAGACTGGCAGTAAACAACTAAATCTTTGGATCTGATCGCTGTTTCAGCACGAAATCCCACTTCTCCATTTTCCATTGACACGGATCGGATACGTACTTATTCTTCGTCTCATGTCCCAGAGCGACAGCCGCTCATGTTTCAAATTCCTCAAAAAAGGAATAAGAATAAAGAGCACGACATCAAGGAGGCATTTTTTTATATGGATTTAGGCTTGGAAGATAAAGTAGTACTTGTTACCGGCGCCAACAATGGAATGGGACTTGCGATTTCAAAAGCTTTTCTAGATGAGGGAGCAAAGGTAGCGGGAGGGGACTTAAGTGGTGAACACTTAAAGGACCTTGAACCTGCAGATTCGATCTACCCCATAATTGCTGACCTAAGCACAAAGGAAGGCACTGAAAAACTTGTTCAGGAATGTGTTGATCATTTTGGCAAGATTGATATTCTGGTGAACAATGTTGGTATTGCGAACTATAAAAGCAGCTTTCTGGATTTGACTGATGACGATTGGAATCGAACGCTGCAGACAAACCTGTATGCGATGATTCGAACCTCACGAGCCGCGTTGCCGCACTTGAAAAAGCAGAGCCATTCGGCGATTATTTCAATCGGTTCTGAAAGCGGACATGTTCCGGATGAATTCGCTATCGACTACAGTGTCAGTAAAGCAGGTGTGATCAATCTGACAAGTGCTTTAGCTCATGAATTCGGCAATGACGGCATCCGTGTAAATTGTGTCTCACCCGGACCAACGCGAACAAACATGTGGGAGCAGCCTGGCGGGATGATTGATATGCTTGCCGAAAAATTTTCAATGGACGGCGAGGATGCAGTTAAGCATTTTGCTGCAAATGTTCGTCAAATACCGCGCGGCGAGATTGGAAAACCGGATGAAATTGCGCAGACAGTACTTTTTCTTGCATCAGAAAAAGCATCGTATGTTAATGGCGCTGAATTTGCCGTTAATGGCGGCTCAGTAAAATATCACTAACACACAAAAATCAATTAAAAGAAACGTTCTGAATCTTGTTGATGGATAAAGAAGAACCGGGAAACGAATCAATCATTCGATTCCCGGTTCTTTTCCGGAACATATTCGCATGATCAGCCAGACAAACCGTTTCGATATTTATAGGTCAACAGATCATTCAAAACCGCAATCTGCTCTAATATATTTTTACCGATGTTCGTCTCGCGTACCTTTTTTCTTCGCAGTTCACGATCCACAAGTCGGCGAACGGAGAGCACATCCGTTCCATTTTCCAGGACATCCTCCTTAGAATGAAACCGTTGATGCGCCACGAGCTGCATGCCATAAGAATTGTATAAGAGTGTATAGCCTGCAATGCCCGTTTTCGACTGATATGCCTTTGAAAATCCGCCGTCAATGACAATCATTTTGCCGTTCGCTTTAATCGGATTCTCTCCATTAATTTCTTCTACCGGCGTGTGTCCGTTAATGATGTGTCCTTCTTCAGCATCCAGATCAAATTCTGTGAGCATTCGGCGACATATTTCCTCTTTTTCACGAAGCTTGTAATATGGGTTTTTCTGTTCTGCATGAGTTTCCTTATCCTTAATAAAATAGCGTTCGAAGGTCGTCATATCCTTCTTTCCGAATAAAGATGAATTTTCTCCGGTCCATAGATACCAAACCATATCCGTCGCAAAGTCATCGGTTTCCGGACGGTGTGCACAGCTGTACCGCAGATAATATTCAAATACATCGAGAAGCTGCTTTCCCGAATAATCCTTGCCCTTAATGACCATATGCTTCATACTTCCGTCTTCATTAAGCGGCAGGCAGCCATGAATCAGCAAATTACCATTGTATTTTAAATAGAGACTGCCTTTCCCAATCAGAAAATTCATATGTCTCGCTAATTTTTCAGAATGGCGAATGGAAAACAACAGTTTCTCAATAACCTGTTCTTCCTCAGGCAGCAACTGCTCCGGATGATCAGAATTTACCGTCGCAAAACATGTATTCGACAGTTTGTACACCTTACCGTTAAGTCGAATGGTCTGATTGTCATAGTCAATTTTATCAAGGAGCAAGCGGTGCTCCATTTGGAATTCTGGTCGCCTTTTAATTATTGGCATTTCAAGTTTGAATTGAATCATTGAGATCGCTTGATGCATCTTCGTAATTTGCAACCGCTCACTCTCTGAAATTTGACAATCAGTGCCCATCTTCGGACGGAATGCAGGGTTATCATCG
Source organism: Sporolactobacillus sp. PKPK-6 (assembly GCF_056678885.1). Lineage (NCBI taxonomy): Bacteria > Bacillati > Bacillota > Bacilli > Caryophanales > Sporolactobacillaceae > Sporolactobacillus > Sporolactobacillus sp. PKPK-6. The sequence goes on from NZ_JBWXPA010000002.1 coordinate 304,005, forward strand.
TAGTATTTTTCCGCAAGATTAAGAAGCGGAATGAGATTAATGCCATAGATATCTTCAATAATATCGAGATTGTTATAACGCGCGCAAATTCGGATGATATTGGCAAGACAAACCTTTGATCCCGCATAGGCGCCGATCCACAAGACGTCATGATTTCCCCATTGAATGTCTACAGAATGATAATTCATTAAAGTATCCATAATGCGCTCCGGATGCGGTCCACGATCATAAATATCACCAACGACATGGAGGTGATCAACAACCAGCCTCTGAATCGTGTAAGCAATCCCGATAATCAGTTTGCTCGCCTGACCCAATGCGATAATACGATTAATTATTTTTGAGTAGTACTCTTTTTTGTTGGCAAATTCATCTGTTTTATATAAAAGTTCTTCAATGATGTACACAAACTGCTCAGGCAAAGCCTTTCTCAGCTTGGAACGTGTATATTTTGATGAAGCAAAAGCTGCTAATTTGATCATTCGGCCGATTGTCGTTACATACCAGTGGTTCAATTGTTCAACAGTGAGTGATCTTTTTATCAATTGCAGCTTATCTTCAGGATAATACACGAGCACTGCGAATGAATTCACTTCTTCTGTAGAAAGTTCGTCCTTAAATAAATCGTGAATTTTCTGCTTCACATTTCCCGAACCATTTCGCAGAACATGCTGAAACGCGTAGTACTCCCCATGCAGATCACTGACAAAATGTTCTGTTCCCTTCGGCAAGTTCAAGATTGCTTCCAGGTTAATAATTTCTGTCGCCACTTTCTCTTCACAATCATACTTCTCAGCGAGTAAATCCAGATACTTTGTCTCCATCGATATCCCCTTAACCCTATGAATAATGAGTGATCGTTCACATTGCAATTGATGCTATTTTTTAGATTTCAGCCTGATTTCAACTTAAATAAATCCATTAAATCACAGTTTATAGTATAACATATTAGTTTGAATTCCGATCAATATGACATTTTATTCAATCATATATTACATACTATTAAACATTTCAAATAAATAACTCATTTTTGTCACTTCTTCCAGTTTTACTTCTAAAGAATACCAACCAATCATCAATTTCAGAATGCGCTTTCATTAAGATGATCAAGGTAAATTTGCCGCCGAACCATCGTGGATGATATTCAGTAAAAAGAGCATCCTAATTCAATGAAAAATGAAACACAATCATTTTGAAAAATTTTTTCACCCACCAAAAATACAAATGCTGTAACGAAGGAACTAATAGCGCCTTGACAAAGGAAAAAGTTATTGAAACAATAAATATAAAGTTAATTATGTGAAAATTGTTTTCTTAATAGGGAGAATAAACGACAGATTCTGCCAGTCGTATATTCAATTAATTAGTCCGCTGTTGTCATGAATTCAGCGTACTAAAAGAAGAATTGGGGGATTAACTTGTGAATGAAGATGGAACTAATCCGCATCGAAAATTTGAACTCGTAATTAAATCAATGGTTTCGCTTATTGGCGTCGCAATCCTTGCCGCCGGTGCAACATTATGCAAAATGGGTAATGTCGGCCTCGATCCGTTCACAGCACTTAATATTGGGGTATCAAACAAATTACATATGAGTCTGGGCTTATATCAGCTGCTCACGAATATCGTTATCATCATCTTCGTACTCTTGCTTGACCGAAAGAAAATCGGTATTGGTACTGTTTTTAACATGGTTTTTGCCGGTTTTATGATTGATTGGTTTTCAACACTCTACGGAACACTCTTCCACTACCAGCCAACCCTTCTGACCGCAATTGTCAATGGACTGCTCGGGTTGCTTTTATTTACACTTGGAACATCACTTTATATGACTGCAGATCTTGGTGTTGCTCCCTATGATGCGTTGGCGCCGATCGCTTCAACTCGTTTGCATATTAAATATAAATACTGCCGAATTGTTCAGGACCTTGCATTCATGATTGCAGCTTTAATCATGGCTGGACCGATTGGTCTCGCAACCATCATCATTTCATTCTTCGCCGGTCCGCTGATTACGTTCTGGGACCACAAATTCAGCGAAAAATTGATTGATTCAGTTGCTGATTTCAGCAGGGAGCCGTCCAGCAAGAAAATTGGACATGGGTTCGATGTTGCCGGAAAATCCACCTATAACTTTGTTAAAGACAGCTATTTCCATACGGTGGAAATTCAAAAGAAGCTTTCGCACTACTCCGACCAGGAACTGGAACAGAAACAAAAACAAGTGCGACAAACCGTCAGTCAAGCGCGAAGCATTCTGAAGGATTCTGTTATTCAGTTAGGTCTTCTGAGAAAAGAACAGCATCGACGAAAACAAGAGGAAAAAAGCAGTGAACATGAAAAGTAATTGACGACACGCATGTTTGCTCTAACGAATTATTTTTTTTCGTTTTTGATTAAGAAAGGAGTTTGCTTTTAATGAACGCACTCGTTTTAACGGAAAAAGAATGTCTGGAGCTTCAAAATCTTCCCGATGTTCCGCTCAAAAATCATGAAATCAAAGTTAAGGTAAGCTATGTCGGCATTTGCGGTACTGACAAGCACCTTTATAAAGGACTCCCAGGATCCGGGGATGCAAATATGCCGGTCGTGCTTGGCCATGAGATTTCCGGTGTGGTCGCTGATTTAGGTCCAGAGGTGCACAGCGCGCTGAAAATTGGCGACAGAGTTGCCATTGATCCGAATATTCCTTGCGGATTCTGTCACTATTGTCACGAAGGCCGTCCGCAGCTTTGTGAACATAATCAAGCAGTCGGCGTGACACGCCACGGTGGCATGGCCGAATTCGTGAATGTACCGGAAACGAATGTCTACCAAATTCCGGACAGTCTCAGCTTGAAGGCTGCAGCAATGGTTGAGCCGGTTAGTTGCGCTGTGCACGGACTCGATGAACTGGAGATTAAGTCTCATCAAACCGCACTGGTTATTGGCGACGGTTTTATTGGTCAGATTTTCACTGCGATGCTGGCAGCAAAAGGTTTGAAGAAAATTGCAGTCAGCGGCCGCAACCCCAAAAAAGTAGAATTGCTGAAACGGATCGGCGCCGACGAAGTTTTTAATCCGGAAAAAGTGGAGCACACTGAAACCTATGATGTTGTGATCGAATGTGTCGGTTTGCCGAAAACACAGGAGCAAGCGATTGCTTCAGCAAACCGAGGCGGTCAAGTCCTTATGTTTGGTGTTTCCGGACCCGACGATACCATCAACGTTAACTCCTATGACATCTTTTTTAAGGAATTGACCATTAAGGGTGCTTTTATCAATCCTCACGCCATGCAGGACGCGATTGAACTTATGGCAAGTGGGCAACTTGATGTTGAATCTCTGATTACCCATGACATGGAGCTTAAAGATATCCCGGATGTCCTAAGCGGCCGTATCCAGGAAAAAATCACTAAGGCTGTTGTGCAAATCAATAAATAATCGACAAGTGCGGATTCAGTCGTTTAAAAAAACGGATCAAAAAAAGCTGTCCATCGAATTGATGGGCAGCTTTTCCTACATTGTCACTTAATTATTGACCGCTTCTTTATCTTGATCCGTCACTCTCATTGATTGAGCAACCTTGATCATCATCGCGCATTCAATACGTTTGCGGAAAATGTCGCAGCTGAACTCGAAATTTCCGGTCAGTGATCCCGTCGCGTGAAGTGAGTTTGCCGGGCATCCGCCACTGCAATAGAGCTTCGCCCAACAGTCTTGGCATTCCGGTTTGGAATAGCAATTTGTTTCCTTAAATTCATCTTGAATTTCCGGAGTCTTCACGCCGTCCCAGATGTTGCCCATACTGTAGGCTTCATCGCCGACAAATTGATGGCAAGGGAACAATTCGCCCCATGGCGTGACTGCCATGTATTCCGTACCTGAACCGCAACCTGAAATACGCTTATGGATACATGGCCCTTCTGACAGATCAAGCATGTAATGGTAGAATATGAAGCCTCTGCCCTCTTCTTCGCGTTTAAGCATTTCTTTTGCGAGAAGTTCATATTGATCATAGATGACTGGGAGATCCTCTTCTTTAAGCGCATAGGGTTCTTTCGGATCACAAATCACCGGTTCCATCGACAGACGATCAAACCCAAGATCCGCCATATGGAAAAGATCATTAGTGAAATCAATGTTATTATGTGTAAACGTTCCACGCACATAATATTCCTTATCCCCGCGTTTCTTGACGAAATTCTGGAATTTAGGAACGATATAATCATAGCTTCCTTTTCCAGTGATCGTTTTGCGCAGCCGGTCATGTACTTCTTTGCGTCCGTCAAGGCTGAGAACGACATTGTGCATTTCCTTATTCAGAAAGTCAATGACTTCATCTTTGAGCAGCAAGCCGTTCGTAGTCAGCGTGAAACGGAAATGCTTGTTGCATTCCTCTTCTTTACTGCGCGCGTATGCGACAATCTGTTTCACAACTTTCCAGTTCATCAGGGGTTCGCCGCCGAAGAAATCCACGTCCAGATTGCGGTGAAAGCCGCAATTCTCAAGCAGAAAATCAATCGCCCGTTTACCGACTTCATAACTCATGATTGCCCGTGCACCATGATACTTTCCCTGGCTTGCGAAGCAATATTCACAAGTCAGATTGCAGGTGTGTGCAACGTTTAAGCACAACGCTTTGACATAGGTTTTTCTCTTCTTTAAATTAAAGGACAGATCCTTAAACTCATCTTCAGAGTATAGCTGACCATCTTTTTTGAGCTTCGCAACATCACTGATTGTTTCGCGAATGCTATCTTCCGTTACATCATCATGATCTGCATACTTATTCAGCATCCGAGCAACTATGGTTTCAGGTTTCGTATCCTCATAAAGTGCAATCACATCGTAAGCCAGATCATCGACAACATGCACCGATCCACTGTATGTGTCAAGGACAATATTGTATCCATTTAATTTATATTGATGAATCATGCAATCAGACTCCTTCTTGCAAAAAATTGCCGCCCATCTGCATAGAGCAGTTGGGCGGTACACAGTTTTCTTACTTATCGATTAGACGGTTCAGCACATTGCTGATTTGCAACACCGCAAGATGTTTTACATGCGGATTGGCAAGAAGTTTGGCATTCGCCGTGTCCGCCATGATTTGCTGATTCTCTCAGATTCATCGTGTTCAACGTTACGATTCTTTTCATCATAAATGACCCCTTTTCGTTGTCTTTTAAATAACCCGGATCCATGAGTTTCTGCTTGCATCATTACCCGATCTAGTCGCCACAGCACGGTTTCCACATCATCAACGTTCACAATCAAAAGTCAGTGAAAACCTACTTTTTTCAGTATACAAAAAGAAAATTAACTTTACTGTGATGTTTGACATTGAAAAGGAAGAAAGATGAAAAAAATAATGATTATTTTATACATTCCATAGGTTTCCGACGCTCAATCTGTTCACAGACTTCATTGACATGAATTAAGTCCCGCTCTACCCGATCCAACCGATCATGTGCATCCTTCAGCAATTCGATAAATGAACGATACTCCTGACTCATGAGTTAACCGCTCCTCTGCCATAATATTTTTCCCGTATTGAGAACTAGTCTTTTTTCCTTATTCGATAATCCAATCGTAACATTCATGCGTCCAAAGGACCTATTATGTCCATTATATTCACTTTATTAGGATAAAAGGCCTATAATTATTTACCGTTAAATAATAGTTATTATTAATAATCCGGAATCAATGACAGTTAATGGGAGTACGTTGGGAAAAGCCTCGAAAAAAACAAAATTTTAACGATTTATTTATACAATAAATGGAATAAAAGAACTATTGATATTGATAAATTGTACCGATCACTTTAAAATAAACACAATGGCATGGTTCTCAATACATCTTTAATGAATCTATGATGACAGCCCTGAGTTTCCACAGACCATACTGTATACGCAATGTATAGGTACTACAATCTAATCTTTTAATCTGAGCTATCCTATTTTTATTCCTAACGAAAAATACAATGTACTATATTCCGTGTAAGGTTTTGTCGTTTTTGAATGAGAATATAGTTTATTAAGTTCAACATAGAATAAACCCACCATGAACAACTACATTTCTAAGGCACATATCGAGACAAGTGAATCAATACCTCAAGTGCCGTTTTAATTCCAAAAGTACCCTTTATGCACAAATTGGCAAGACATACGTTTACACCTTAAATTGGACTGTATATTTCATGTCATAGGCTGATTTCTTTCTATTAGGGAATGACCAATTTAAATCAAACAGGAGGAGTTTAATGTGAAAAAAGGAATGATATGTTCACTATTAGCTGCTGTTATGCTGATTGCGGGTTTTTTAAGTGCGTGTTCAGATGGAGGTTCTACCAGTTCAAACATCTCAAAAGATTTATCATCCACTTCGACATCGACAGGTGCTTCACACTCACAAAAAAGCTCTGATCGGTCATCAATTACAAAAACAGAATTCAATAAAATTAAAGATGGGATGACTTATAAAGAGGTTGCCACCATTGTAGGCAGCAATGGTGAAGTCATGAGTGAAGCTGGAGAAAAAGGTGATCCTGCACATACAGTCATTTACTCATGGAACGGAGATAAAGGATGGGGTGCCAATGCCAATGTAACTTTTCAAAACAATAAAGTAATAAACAAAGCGCAATTTGGTGTCGATTCCGGATCCAGTGCAAAAATAACAATGAAAAAATTTGATCAAGTAAAAAATGGTATGACATACGATCAAATTAAATCAATTATTGGTGGGGACGGGGCAAAAGATTCTGAAAGTGGTACAGAGGGATCTGCTGATTATACGGTTATTTACAGCTTTCAAGGATCTAATTTAGGAAGCAATGCCACATTCATGTTTCAAGGTGGAAAACTAATTAATAAGGCGCAAGCAGGATTAAAGTAAGATGTTTACTCATTTTTGAGTTTACATATAAAAAAGTTACTGGGGGAATTTATTATGGCAATAAAAAGCACTACCGGACGTGTACCGGAGATGGTCTTGGGGATTATCGGGGGTGTATTTGGAATTATCGCTGGTATATTAGCCATGTCTATAGGTTCATTAGCAGGAGCATTTGGACAAGGTGGATCCGATGTTATTGGATTGGGTCTTGGATGTATGTTTGTTTCCGTTCTTGCAATTATATTTTCATGTATCATCAACAAAAATCGCATCCTATTTGGTGTGCTTATTTTGGTTTGTGGAATTTTGAATATCATATTCGTCAGCATGTTTGGCATTCTGAGCGGCCTATTGATTATTATCGCCGGCATACTTGCCCTAGTTAGAAAATAATTTGTTGAAAAGCCGCTTCAGCGGCTTTTCTTTTACACATTATCAGCAGGCGAGCGTTTGGGATAAGCAGGATAAGATTATTTGAGATAATATTAAGCTATTGAGAGGTCTTTTTGTCAGCACACAAAGTGAATTTGAGTCTGAATGTCTGCATTATAAAATTAAAAATATACAAAAAAAAGCCTTAACTATCAAGGCTTTTCGGTATGTCCCAGAAGGGATTCGAACCCATGACCCACGGCTTAGAAGGCCGTTGCTCTATCCAGCTGAGCTACTGGGACAAAATTAAGTTTTTTTAATGACGACCTATATTATTTTAGAGAATATGACAGGATCTGTCAATGGCTGATGAAAAATAATTAAAACTCGACTTTTCTACTGTTTATCAGTTTACCATTTTTTGAATCACCTGCAAAAAAGTAAAATTTAAAGGAGCGTTTTAGAGTGAAACGGAATGCTGAGTTTATTCTATCTTTAATTGGTTCAATACTGTCAACCATTGTTTGGCTCTTTCTGTGCATTGTTATTATCGCAACAGCAGCGGCTTATACCGGCTCAGCAGATGATGATGCGTCAATTACCATTTTTTTAATAGGCAATATCATTAGCTTACCTATAATTGTTTTTGCCTGGTTATCTACATTTAAAGTAAGAGAGGCCTCATCCGGGTGGAGCATTTATTTAATAGTCGGCGGTTCAATTTTTATCTTCTCTCCATTCTTTGTTTCTGGTGTTTTATTTCTCATCGCCGGTATTTTGTCCGTCACACATAAGACACCTACAACTCATTCAATTTCCGAATAACGATTTGTCCGTTTGTGTCCAAAATAATTCACTTTTTCTTTTTCTGATTTTTTCATCAATATGGGTTGACTCTTTTCCTGTTGGTATTATAATGGGCATTACAAAAAAGATAGAGATACAAACAAAACAGAAAAGAAGGCGTTTAGGATGTTGTTTACGAAAGATGATTTATCAGAAAAGCTGTACAATGCATTGAGCAAAAATCAACCGCTTGCGTGGAAGGATGTCGATCATTCCGATTTGACGCTTGAGCGCGCCTATGACGTGCAGCACGCATTTAACGAAAAAAAAGGTGATCCGGTCAAGGGGTACAAAATCAGCTTGACAAGCAAACAGACACAAGATATGTTCCATTCGGACTCTCCGCTCTATGGACAAATCGTTGCCTCCAGCGTCTTGAAGGATGGTGCAGAGGTTGATCTTAGTACATTGAATGAACCGTTGCTCGAACTTGAATTGGAATTCACCGCTCTGGACGATTTGTCTCCTGAAGATGATGAGCAAGCCTTGCTCGATAAAACCGAAGTTGCGCCTGGTATCGAAGTCCCCGATTCACGCTTCAAAGATTGGTTTCCTGTATTGCCTCTCGAACTCGTTATCTCAGACAGCGCCGTTTGCGGTCGGGTTGTTGTTGGCAAAGCTGCATCGAAACCGTCCGTTGAAGCATTGGCAGATGTAAAATCGACAGTTACCTTGAACGGAAAACCATTGACGTCAGGCGTTTCCTCAGAAGTGCTGGGTAATCCGCTGCACGCTTTGAAATGGCTGGTGCAGAAATTAGATCAAGAAAGTAAGAAGATAACTAAAGGCACGACCGTTTCAACCGGCACCTTCTGTTTGCCGAAGAAATTGGAAAAAGGAACTTATGTTGCGACGTTCGACCATAACCTTGGCAGCGTCACACTACATGTAAAATAAGTTGATATATTGTTAAAAAACGGTCGGATCCTGTGCTTAGGACTCGGCCGTTTTATTTTTTTGATGCGCAGTACTATATGAACCGCACATTATCTCTATTTTCGTCCTTTTGAATTTTGAAAGTTATGTTAAAACATTTGCTCTGTTCGGTTGAACTTTTTATTCGTTAGGTAGAACTTCTTTTCTTCGGTTCAACTTTCGCTCTCTTAGGTTGAACTTTCCATCCGTTAGGTGGAACTTTAGTCGTACTTTTTCTGAATCATTCCTTCGATTTAGTCACCAGATGGATCCTGTGTGTAAAAATCATAAGCTTTATTAAGGTGCAGTTCAAAATTTGCGAGCACCTTTTTCGCATGCAAGCTGGACAGGTTGAACGCTTGCCATGAACGATCCTCGTTCAATTCCTTTTTGCGTTCGTATAAATAGTTTTCTGTCTTAGCACGCACCGCCTCATCCTTTGCCTGAAGCAATCCGGTAAGCTGAGGAATAGCACTGTCAGAAAGTGAAGATAAGTAACCCACATCAATTTTTCCTGTCTGCTCATAGCGTTCTATGTTCCATTTAGTGATCAGCACGTCACTATTGATGTAGTTGATCAATACGAAAGCGGCAATCGCAGTAAGCAAATAGTATTTAAACAGCTTGACGCGCGTATTCCAGATTCTGTACAGCGTAAAAATGAACAGGATAAAGAGTACTATCATAAACGCATGAGTCAGTACGCGAAGATAAGTAAATCCATACATCTGCTCATATAAATACATGCGGATAAACGCAGAGCCGAGCATAATCAACGTACAGCCGACAAGCAATGATTCAAGAGCCTGAAGCGTTTGATCCATGATTTTGCCACTTTTTTTCGTCCAATAAACGAGTGCGAGTAAGATGCTGAAATTGATCAATGTTACAAGGACAAGCTCAAAGAATCCGCGGCGCGCGTATTCCGCATAGGTAAATGGTTTGGGGAGTTCAAGCGAAAAGCCGCCGAACAGATATGAAAATTGAATCAACGTGAAAAATACATAGATTGCGTTAATAATGCTCAAGATTGTGGCAGCAATAACTTGGTCAAAACTATTTGTTAAACTTACATAGTCCTCGGGTTGCCGGAACGTGGTTAACGGCCTTTGTTTCGTGATTAAGCTCCAAATATAGCTGAATGAACACAATGCGATCACTGTCGCAAAAATAAATCGAGGCATAAATTGATCAAGATTAATCGCTGCGAATACCTCTGGAATCGACCCTAGAAAATAGCTGAATACCTCATCTGCAGAAGCAAGCAGAGTAACAACGATAACAACGAGCGGAACCGCAATCAGCACCCCGATAAATACTTTGGTCAACGGACTGCTTTTCCTAGCGGACAATCCTCTGTTCAAACGTCTCGCAACCAAGCGGAACGGCAGAAAAAGAAAAGCAAACGGCCGATAAAAGAATCCAAGAAATACATCGCCGATGAACTTAGCAGAGTCCCAAGCGAATTTGGAGCGTCCTGCGGCGAGAGTGGTTTGCATTACAATCAATACCGATATCGCCAAAATATTTAATGCATTGAAAACCATATTTGAGAAAATCAAGTAAGTTAGTGACAGTAGAATAATCGGTATCATTAAGAACCAGGCGAAATCCCTGCGTACCGTCACAAGGTTGCGCGTATTCCATAGAAATACGCTGTAAAATGCAAAAACGAATAATGGAATTGAAATACCGGGAAGCTGTTCAAAGAAGAACCAGTTGGCCAAAATGCCGAGCAGCACAGTACAAAGTAAAAGTCTGCTGCTCCTATTATGTAGCATGGGACGATCACTTCGTTCATATAGTCTATTTGCTGTTGAAAAGTCTTCCATTACCTGACACCTCTTTTAATTAGTAATCAAAGCTGTTACGCGCGATACGTCTTTTTTTACGTTTCGTCCGCTTCATAAGCCAGCAGCTCGCCGGGCTGACAGTCGAGCGCTTTGCAGATCGCCTCAAGCGTGGAAAAACGGATCGCCTTTGCTTTATTGTTTTTCAAAATAGATAGATTTGCAGGTGTGATCTGTACCTTTGCTGCAAGTTCGGTCGCGCTCATTTTTTTCTTTGCCATAACGACATCAAGATTTACAACTATAGCCATCCTTCGCACCTCTATACTGTTAAATCATTTTCTTCTTTGACAACCACGGCCTGCCTGAAAACCTCTGCAAGGATGATGGAGAAGAATCCCGCGATAATAAAAATCATTGCAATGATAATTGTGAAAAAAGAATTGAAGCACACAACCTTAACCACATAGCAGAATGAAATAATAAAAGAAGCCATCGCGATTCGTCTCAGGCTGTGTACATTATCCATCATGAACGGATTGTGTCTGTTTAATGTCTTAAAAATCCGTCCGACTTCATACACAATCTGCAGAGCAAAAATACCCGTGACATAAAGAAAAATAAGTAAAAACCAATAATTGCGGTTCGTCTCATAGCTCAATTGATTCATATACCAATTGACCGACCATGGAAGACTTAAGAGTATGCCGATCCCTCCAAGAAAAATCAGATCAAGCATGTGCTTGACATAACCCGAAAGCCCTTTTTCATCAAGAATAACCATTCTCATTCACCTCTCATCTGATTTCCAAAATGATTATAGCATAAGAATTATTGAATAACAGCATTTATTTATTGTTTTTCGATAATTAATTTCCGTTTAAAGATAACTAACACAACTTAGGCACAAAAAAAACGGTGCAGCTAAAGTTCGCACCGATCGAAATTCATGATTATTTTATTGTAATGAGAACATAAATAGTGGCATCAAATGAGGTATTAGCTGATGCTCCCTCAATTGTGAGATTTTGAAAAACCACCTTTATTTTTGCCTTATCGTTCTCTTTTTCGAAAGACATCTGATCAACAGCTACCGTATCTGTTCCCTCAATTTTTTTACTTTTTTCTACGTGATTAATCATTGGGGCAAGCGGTGCGGATAGAATAACTCGTTCTTTCGAATCAGTAATTTGAATGGCACCGTATTTCGCATTAGGATCAAAGGACACCTGATAGGTCGATCCGCCTACCGACATCCTGCTTATCGAAAAGTCGCTCTTTCTCCCCGATTTACTGATTGAAAGACTCGCTAAATGATCATAACCGGTAATACCCACTGCATGATTCGTGCCGATGTCATAGCTTTGGTAATCGCTCTTAGCATAGGGCGAGAATCCAAAGGTTTTTTCAAAATCAGTTGAGAAGTCGAAGTTCTTCGGTAAATAGGACAAGCGTTGGAGTGCGCCAATCTGATCAAGATAGTTGATCGAACGAGCAATGGCTTCCTGATCCTTTCGATCTATATTTGGATTCGAATGAATTTGTTGATTCCGAATCATTTGATTGTGCTCAAGAACCGTGTAAAGTTGAGAAGTCTGACTGATCCGGCTGACCGTAAACGCGTCAATTGGCGGCGTCACTGCGATTACGGAGCAAACAATCGCGAGAACGGCGATATATCCCTTATTTTTCAGCGATGAGATACTTAAAAGGACGCCGCTTACTGCCGCATAAAGACAGAAAAGCAAGACAAGGTAACGCGTATGCGTCATTCCTTGATTTAAAACAATGATCAAAGTCGACACAAACTGGAAAAGGGCTACAGGGATCAGTAGTTTAGGGGCCAAGTTGCGAAAAAGCACTGTAAACCGATTCAGTAAGCTATTCGATAAAATATAGATCATCAGCACCGCGATACAGTAAGACAAAATGAGCGGTTCGAGCAAATTTTCATTCCAATCGCTGAGCACCATGGTTTTAATCATATAGATGAGCAGTACAAGACTGTATATTGCCGCTACTGGGATCATGACATAAGAAATCAGCACATCAAGGAATTTGGGAACTTTTGCTGCACGTTCGATTTCCGCTGAGTTCTCACGAAATACGGGAATCAGAGATAGAAAGAGTGTTGGTGCCCCCACCGTCCACAGAATGACCCCCGTATATGAATACGGTCGTGATCCGATTTGAACGAGCAGCGTATCCACGGCAACAAGAATCAGCAAGATGCCGCCATAAAGGATTGTGGAGAAAAAGAGTGAAATAAATACGGATTTAAATAAAATCATAAAGTTTGCATAGTAAGAACTGCCTCCTCTAAGTGAGGGAAGCCAAGCAAAAGCAATAAAAAGTCCAAAAACAACGATACTCGTTCGCGTAATCACGATTGTGCTGAAAGCCGGATCATGGCGAATCAAAAGAAAATTAAGAAAAGTGAGCAACGCTGCTCCTGCCATTGGCAATATGCATGTCCGCCATGAATGCGCATATCGCTCGACAGATACTTGAGCTGCACTAAATGCAAGCGCAGCAAAAATCAACGTAACAATCACGCTACCATATTCATGACCGGACTCAATGGTCATGCACTGCATCACTGCAAGAACAATAAGCAGCAGAAAGGTTATCGGAAATCTTACAATCGTTGCATTCAAACCTGTCAGTCGCCTTGTCATCGCAACGAGCATTTTCATAATGATCACCCCTGTGGGCTATTCTGTGTTCCAACGTTCTATTTACGAAAACAAACGCTGAGCAGCTTCATTTAAACACGATTATCTGCAAAGATAAGCAAGGTTTGATTGAAAAAATGGACGCCTTCCGGCTTGCATTGGACAAAATAAAGGGTGTAAACTATATATATGAAAGCGCTAACATTTTAACTTAGGGAGCGTGACAGAGATATGATGATACTAGGTGTGTTTGGAACGGTTTGCGTTATTATTCCGGTCGTTGGTGCTGTAATTTGGGATCGCTATCATACCCGTGTTCAATAAAAATGGGTTATCCCAAACCAGATAGAGATTTTTCCCCAATAAAAACGAATCGCTCATGCCTGCTTCCTGCAGACATGAGCTTTTATTTATTCGAGCAAATGTGTTGTTTATTGGTTCAATTAATTGTGATAAACCCTAACCTTGATCTTCTTTCTTCCCCACTTAATCGCTTGTTTTCTTGTTTTATAGTGAACATCGATGACTTTTCCTTTAATTCGTCCGCCTACATCTCTTGCGATCGCATATCCATAGCCTGGTACATATACTTTTGATCCAAGCGGAATGACGCGAGGATCAACGGCAATTGCTTTTGCCGTCGGATATTTTTTATAATTAAAACCTGTTGCGGTTCGTCCAAGCTCACAGTATGAAGTCGCGCTGACCGTAATATTTTTATATTTTGATTTTGCTGTCGCAGCATTCTCCGGAATTCCGGCCAACAGAACAGCGATCATGGCGATTAACAAAATGATTTTTTTCATGTTCAACATCCTTTGTTTTCCGTCTGACTATAAATTTACCAATTTTATATAACAGCCATGTATCATAACTGTTCTCGTTTGATTACAGCCACATAACAAATTGATTGCTCTTTTTAGGAAGGTATATAACAAATTCTGTTTACTTACTGATAGCTGTCAGAAAAACGGCGATATAGTCATATACTCTCCTTATGGGAATCATGGGAGGCATGAACATGTTGACTCAACTTGAGAAACTGGTAGGCAACACATTTAAACCGCATGAGCTTGATGAACTTTGTGCACGGATAACCGGTGGACAGCGAGAATTTCGACGCTTATATTGGGAAGATATTGTTGGCTTGGAAAATATGTCCTATCAAACAAAATCCGGAATTACCTATGTCATTGAATTTAATCTGTATAAAGATGACGGGGAGTTCGATAGTGTTCTTGAGGTCAGTGATGTTGAAGAGCTGGATCGTACAGCACCTCCTGCGAATTACCATAAGCTGTACATAATTCTTTTCGGCATTATCATTATTTCTGTAGCTGTTTACTACTTATTCTCCCTATTTCATTAGATGATGATTTAACGTAATTTGCACAAACAAGCAAACAGTGTCTTAAATGAGCGAAGGTTGCTTCCTGCGCTTGCTTGGTTCATAATAATTAACAACATGATCTGCTGGAAACTATTGCTGATTGACAAGCTGTTATTAGTCCAATCATTTTTGCCGAGCTGCCAATCTTAAAGATACGGCAGCATTTTGTTTATCTTCTGTGATTGATTATTTGGAGGTTTTTAAAATTCAATTGGAACCAACACGTATTGTAAGGCTCCCTTTTGTCACTGACTTGAAGTGTGATCAATTAATTCCCTCAAAAATAAATGATCGGAATCATTTTTATCCCTATGCCATTCATGATAACGAACGTATTTTTTCAGGAACGTTCGCTCTCAATAACC
The DNA here is from genome assembly GCF_056678885.1 of Sporolactobacillus sp. PKPK-6. Lineage (NCBI taxonomy): Bacteria > Bacillati > Bacillota > Bacilli > Caryophanales > Sporolactobacillaceae > Sporolactobacillus > Sporolactobacillus sp. PKPK-6. The sequence goes on from NZ_JBWXPA010000002.1 coordinate 319,237, forward strand.
GTGACGTTGCTCTTGTCGATTACATTGGCATTAAGAACTTCAACATATGGATTATCGAACCGCGCCGCATGTTTATCGAGGGAGACCGTGTCATCGTACAAATGAACGATCGACGTCTTTTTGCCGGAAAGTCGAAACTTCTGACCGATCGTTCATTGATTTTAAGGGATAATGAAGACATTAATTGTGACGTGCTTGATTTTGCTGATGTCCTTTTCATCGGGCGATTTGCTCGCGGCATCAGTACACTGTGAACCGCATCTCGCATCTCTGTCTGTTCGAAAATGAAAAAAATATTCTTTCAATCATTAGATAAACCAAAGCCTCCAAAAGTTAGCATTGTGGTCCAACTTTTGGAGGTCAGTTCATTCTAGAGCTTTCAGTTTATATTAATGAACGAAACGATGTGATTAATTTTCGTAATGGAAGGCTTGCTCACGTATGAATGGATAGGTTTTAATCGAATGAGCGTCCAAGTCTTCATGAAACAAATGAATGGCTGTAATCTGCCGGTTATCATATCCATGATAATAGAAAGTACCCGATTCAATGCACATTGCAGAAGTATAGATGGTCACATCCTCTAAACCGTCCGGAGTCACAACAGCTCCCTTTGGAAGATCGCATGTTGATAAAATGTGAAAGAGTCCGTTGATACCATCACGTTCCGTTTCGATACCAGTAATATTATTTTTCCAGTAGGCGGCACGCACAAATCGAGACGGTGGTGTGAAATCTCCGGGCAAACCGACTGATCCAGAACCTTGGCCGAATGCAGACAATTCCAATCCTTCCCATCGAACAGGTTGCAGCTGGTTCGTCTGTAATCCGATATATTGTCTCAGATTGGTTAAATGCCACGAAAAATCAGGACTGTTTGTCATGACACCAGCCGGATTGTCATAGACTTTAATCGTCTTTTCCAGTGGCTCGACAACAATACTTTTGCCCGTCTTGTCAGATAGAATCCAGTGAAGCGGCGGGATAACACCCATCTGTTCAACCAGAAAGTCTACAAATGTGACATGAGCAAGTGCCTCTTTTAGTTCTGTAATGCTGCCGAATTGGGACAAGCTCCAGAGCACAAAATCATGAGGGGCAACTGCCTCCATTCCCTGACCACGCACAGCATTGTAAGATGCAAAACCCGAGAAATAGAGTGTTGCGCAAGTCAAGCCGGCCTCATTCATACCGTCTGCGTACACAACAAAATCGTCTGAAACCGATGCCATTCCGATTATTCCGTACTTAGTTTTTATACGATTTCCAGAAGCTGCAGACATCCAAGAATAATTTCTCGGCATAATGGTGACCGTCTGACCCAGATCCATTGCAAAGTCCATCGTTCTGCCAAACAGGTGATGCCCATCCGTTGTTTCAAGTGTCAAACTTGTACACATTTCAAGCTCCCCCTCACAATGCTATTGATTTTTTCAGTATAGCATACCATTATGGTCATTTGGGAACCTTGAAATCCTATCATCTAACACTTTTCAGATGCTTAATGATCGGAAGCAACGACTCATTTCTTTGTTCAAAATAACCACGCATCGGATTGATCCCTTTAGAAATACGTTCCAGTACCGTCGCAATCGTAAATAATTCAATACGGAGCGCATCATTTACTTCATCCCAAAACAATGGAGCTGCTACGGTTGCGCCTTCCTTGCCTCTGGGAGAGTAGGGACAGATGATTGTCTTTCCTTCTGCATGCTGAACATAATCGATATAAAGCCGACCGCCCCGATACTTTTTCAATCGCTCGGTTGTAAAGTGTTCCGGTGACTGACTCACGAGAAGATCGGAAATGAATTTAGTGAACAATCGCGTGTCTGAATAGCTGAGCCCAAGTCCTGAAATGGGAATATGGATCTGAATCCCTCTGCTTCCTGACAATTTTGGGAAGCTGACAATGGAAAGACGCTCGAAAAGCACGGACATCGCTACTGCTGCCTTAATTGCCAGCGGGAACGCCGAGCGATCAGGTGGATCTAGGTCAAAAATAATTTCTTTCGGTTGTTCCTCTCCTGCCTGTTGAAAAGGAATATGATATTCAACAGCGAGTTGATTGCCAAGCCAGACCAGAGTTGTCGCGTCGTGACACACAATGTAGCGAGTCCCGTCCTCTTCATAAGTACGAATGAATTCGGGTGCATAATCCGGACAATTTTTTTGAAAAAAAGACGTTCCGGGAACACCATGCGGAAAGCGGATAACGGTTAACGCACGATCAGATAAAAACGGCAACATCATCGGCGCCGCTCTATTTAAATAGTCGATGAATTGTTGTTTATTTATTAATGGATGCTGCCATATCGGCTTCTCCGGATGGGTAATCTGGATGCTGCGATCCAACAAAATCGATTCCGCTGTTTTCATTCATTCATCTCCTCAATCCTGCATTGTTCGGGACTTACATGAACAAAAGCCTGTATGCTCGGCTGTCTGAGTACCCCGCTAGCTGTCCATTCCTGATACGCAACCTTGACAGTAAGCTGAGGCTGCATCCATTGTGCTTCCGCACTTCGGTCCACTCGATTAACAAACGGATTCTCTTCTCGTCTCAATCGGTTGGCGAGCACAGTAACCAATTTCCAATCTTCTTCTGTTAATTTACCTGTCCCCACATGTCCAATATAAACAAAATGTCTTCCTGAATCATACAATCCGAGAAGCAGAGCATTAACTGTACCCGATCTTTTGGTTACTCCTCCAACAATTGCGATTAAATCACGTGTCACTTTAATTTTTCGCCAATTTTCATTTTTACCGTTAATAAGGTATGTGCTGTTTTGTTCTTTTGAAACAATGCCTTCCATGTGCCGCGCCTTTACAGATGCAAACAGTGACTCACCATCTTTAAACATCGGCACAAGTTGAACTTGATCACTCACCGGCAGCCATTTCTTCAACAGTTCTATGCGTTCACAAAGTGATCGCTCATTAACCCATTCTCCATTACAGAAAATCAAATCGAAGACCATATAAAAGACAGGAACGGCATGCATCAGCATTGGAATACGTGACTGATTGTGCACGCTGTCCCTCTTCATGACCTCGTGAAAAGATGGCTTTCCATGAGAATCCAACGCAATAACTTCCCCATCCAGGATGAATGAATTCGCCTTCGTGTTTTGACGAATGATATCAAGTTCAGGATAGTTTTTCGTTCGTTCATTTTTTCTTCGGTTAAACAGTCGCAGTTCATGTCCATCGTAATAAGTTAAGATGCGTATGCCGTCCCATTTCACTTGATGAATCCAATTCACTCCGGTTGGAATTTCCGTTTCACGAATCGGTTCGAAGGGTACAATTGGTTGAAGATTCATCGTTTAGACCGTCTTTTTCCGGCGTGCGGTTGTTTTTCTTTTTGGTTTGGTTTCCTTTACACTTGCTTCAAGTGCGGAAAGCAAGTCGACGACATTCGGTTGTTGCGCACGACCTTTCTTCTGTTTTGCAGGCATCCCTGAAACCTTGTCTTCAATTAATTTTTCCAGCTTTAATCGGTAGTCGTCTTTATAATGCTCCGGTTGAAAAACAGTTGTCAGCTGATCAATCAACTGATTCGCAATCATCATTTCTTTCGGTGCATTATCTGTCTTCAGGTCACCGAGGCCGGGAACCTCACTGACACTGCGGACCTCATCCGGGTAATACAATGTTTCAAGCAGCATTCCGTTCTCAAAGCTGCGGATTGCAGCAAGATGCTGTTTTGAGCGAATGATAATATTAGCAATCGCGATTTTATTTGAATCCTGAATAGCCTGCTTCAATAAAGAAAACGCGCGCAAACCATTACCACTGTCCGGACCAATGAAATAGGATTTTTCGTAATATATGGGGTCAATTTCATCTAATTTCACAAAATTAATTATTTCTACATGCTTGTCTCCGTCCTCTTGGAGATCATTTAGTTCCTGTTCGCTGATTGGTACAAACTGCCCCGGCGAATATTCGTATCCTTTAATTATTGCTTCATTCTCGACTGCTTTTCCGCATTTCGAACAGGTACGTGTATAATTAATCGGTGCCATACACTCCTTATGCAGCATTCGTAAGCGAACGTCTTTATTTTCGGTCGCTGTATATAATTTGACGGGAATATAGACGAGCCCAAACTGTATGGAGCCTTTCCACATTGTTCGCATCTTGTTCACCTCGGCATTAGTATGTGCGCGTGAGCAATCCAATAACTGCGAACTGACTATTTTCATTATTTTTACAGAAAAAGGGCAGAAAAAAAGCCTCTCAAATTATTGAGAAGCGAAAAAAGGATGTTACATATCAGAAACAGAAGGCAATTCATATTATATAACTTGGAATAAAATAAGCACAAGTTTTTTGTTTTTAAAAAATCACCCAAAAATTTTTAAATGAACAGCAACCAAGTGCAGAAACAAAAAAAAGGATCTTTCTCAAGATCCTAAAAGGGGGGTTATTACTTTCACGAGTTACAAGTTTAGCATAACAGAGAATGAACAAAAATTCTACAAATTTGCAAATATTTTATTATAATAATGTTTTTTCTTTATTATTTGTTTTTTCCCAATGCTGTAGCTCTTGCTGCACTCCTGCCTTTTCTCTAATTGTTACAATCAAACAAATAGAGCTTACCAGAACGCAATCATCAGGCTGATGACAATGACCCAAAATGGTATGCAGATCACCATTGCCCATAACGCACCTTTAAAAAAATTACCCTCCATGTCCATCACCTCGTTACTCCGAATCAAGAATGACCTTCATCGGCAGTATGTCCGTAACGACAACATGAGATACGATTTTACCCAATTTATTCAAAAGGTGCAAAAAAGGCGATTTGGCTCGTTCATATCCCCATTCAAAAGACTTGAACCAACATAATATGTATTATCAGGCAAAAAGTTCATGATGTCTGATAACCGCCATATGAGTGCCCCTCCTCATCACTCCCTAAACGCAGCGGTGTCGCTTCCGCGACAAAAAGAGAGCCGGACTGGATATCCGACTCTCTTTTCTATTGATCACATTTATTTCTTCAGCTTAAACGATTGGGAAAATGCGTCAACCGGCTTGCCGTCAAACGTATAATAAGTGGCTTGAGCAGTCTTTTGTTCATTATCATAATCAAAAATAACGAATGTTCCTTCTTGATAATTACGCGGAAGCCGCAAACTTCCGGGATTAATCACAATCATACCGTCCTTTTGGAATGCACCGGCAAAATGTGTGTGACCAAAACAAACAACATTCGCCTTCACTTCAAGTCCACGGTAGCATAGTCGTGCGGGAGATTGGCGGACGCCGAGCAAATGCCCATGCGCAACAAGAAAGGTCAATCCACCAATCTTTTTCACACATTCATTAGGATAAGCACCAGGATAATCACAGTTTCCTTCAACAGCTGCTGCAAAGCCTTCCATTTCCGGACAATCCGGCTGCAGTTCGGAATCGCCGCAATGGATCATAAAATCGACCTTGCTTGCATAGCGTTGCTTCAACTCAGCTAATTCATGAGTAAAACCGTGGGTATCACTGACAATTAAACACTTCATTCAGTGTCACCAACCCAGCTTGTCCATCGTTCTTGCAACTGCTTCAATGCACGAGCACGATGGCTGATCTTGTTCTTCTCATCATCGCCCATTTGTGCAAAGGTCAATTGCCGTTCCGGAATCAGGAATAGCGGATCATAACCGAACCCATCTTCTCCGCGTCGTTCCATTGTGATGAATCCGTCACAGCGGCCTTCGGCAAAGTGAGTCGGTTGGCCGGGCTTGCTGATTGCGAGTACACAGACAAAATGTGCTGTTCGCTCGCTTTCAGGCACGCCTGCAAGTTTTTTCAACAACAGATCAATATTATGCTCACTGTTCTTATCCAGACCTGCGTAGCGTGCGGAAAAAATCCCCGGTTCGCCGTTTAACGCATCGACACACAGCCCTGAATCATCTGCCAAGGTGATCATGCCTGTCTCTTGAGATAATGCTTCCGCTTTTAATGCAGCATTCTCACGAAATGTTGTTCCAGTTTCCGGTACATCCGTGTGAATATCCATATCTTTTAAAGAAAAAACTTCTGCATCGAATTCAGCAAGCAGTGCTTTAAATTCTTTTATTTTTCCTGGATTATTTGAGGCAATCAATACTTTAATCACTTATTTGTTCCCACCTTTTGTTCGACAACTAAATCGCCAAGAATGGTTTTTTCTGCTTCAATCAATTCATGGATTCCTTTTTTTGCAAGTGAAAGCAGTTTCGCCAATTCCTCTTCACTAAAGGTCGCTTCCTCGCCGGTTCCTTGAATTTCAATAAATTCGTCGCGACCGTTCATGACAATGTTCATATCAACATCAGTAGTCGAATCTTCTTTATAACAGAGATCCAATAACGGACCATAGATCGGATGGATGCCCACCGAGGTCGCTGCAAGATAGGATCTGATCGGCATATGGCTGATCTGCTTCCGTTCAAGTGCATGTCTGAATGCCAGTACCGCCGCGACAAAAGCACCTGTAATGGACGCGGTACGCGTACCTCCGTCCGCTTGGATGACATCGCAATCAATCCACAATGTGCGTTCGCCCATCGCCTCAAGATCGACAACGGAACGCAGCGCGCGGCCAATCAAACGCTGAATTTCCATGGTTCTGCCGGTCACTTTTCCTTTAGTAGATTCACGCATATTGCGCTCAGGCGTGGCGCGAGGAAGCATCGCATACTCTGCGGTAACCCACCCTTTTTTATGCCCACGCAAAAAAGGCGGCACGCGGTCTTCAATGCTCGCATTGCAAATCACTTTTGTTTTGCCTACCGAAATAAGTACCGAACCTTCTGGATGAATAATAAAATCCGGTTGAATTTGAATAGACCTTAGTTCGTCGCTTGCTCTGCCGTCTGGTCTCATTACTTCAATTGCCCCCGTGTCCATTATTAGGGCTCCTTTTTTAGCAATCAGCTTTGTTAAAGGATCTCGTTGTTCATACTATTATTGACTCATTCAGTGCAAATGAGCCAATAAACAACCTCATCGTTTAATCACCTAGTGCAAAAAAGAAGAGAAGCCCTGTCTGCTCCTCTTACTATACCATATTTTCATTAATTAAATTACAGGCCGGTCGCATCAACCCAATCGCGAGAAACCGCTCCGGATAATGTTTTCCCGGATTCCAAAGTCATCTTTGTCGCATGCCCTACTTGTATCGACACCTTTTGAATCGCTGGGTCCCCTGTAAGTGTGAGAACAAGACTGCGAACGACTTGATCATTGATTGTCTTCGCCTTTTTATTATCATAAATAGCACTGTTAAAATGGAGATATACCGTTCCATTCTTGATTTGCGGTTTTTCAGTCAACTGAATATCGGGGTTCATCGGTGAAATGAGTGCCCCTGCCGCCGGTTCGTGAATGAGTGCATTGACGAGGCCGGTTACGCGATCCGAACCGACAGTCCCACGAACTGTTACCGGAACATCGTAGGTTTTTCCTTTGTTGGCAGCCATATAATAGACCGTAAGCGGTTCACTGCCGCTGACATCAGCCACATCGCCGGTGACTTGATTAATCCCGTCCGCACGTGTAAGTCCTCTGCCAACTACATTTTTAGTTGACGGCCATGCTTCCATTGCTTTGCCGTCAACTGTGATTGTCACTGATTTTACAGCCTGAAATTGAGTGAGCGTCCAGACAATAGACTGAATGGCTTGCCTCTGACTCGCTGCGGGTGTATCAAGCAGGTCCTTAGAAAAATCAGCTGTTGCATTACCCCTTTGATCTGTAGATACATTCTTTACTTCCGTCCCCGAAGGCAGTGTTGCCTGAAATCCGTTTGGTAACAAGTTGGAGACCGGTCCGTCAGCAACCAAATAGTTTAATACCTGCTTTGTCACCGCATTTGTTTTCGGCAAACCGACCATTTGTGGGACAACAAATCCATTGGCATCAGTTAAATACAAGACTCTTTCAGTAAATTCCTGATGCTTGCTGGTTTTAACCAAATCGGACTTGCTGTTTACATACTTAACGCTATCCGGTTCACGATCAGCCATGCCGCCGCAACCTGCAAGCAGCGCCATCGATACTGCAAGACAAGCGCCAGCCAAAACGAATGATGTTCGACGATACATAATGTACCCTCCTCGTAAATCCCTATGGGTTGTACTAACATGTATACGAGCCATCCAATCGAATAGACCTTTGTTTTTTTGAAAAGCTGTTTTTCTTAATTCTGAAACTAAGGTTTCATTCTTATTATTTAAACAATGAGAAAATTACACCAAATAATGATATACTTTTGTATAAAATAGTGATTTTTTTACATACCTGCTTGTATCACGTGGAGGTGTTTCCCCTGATCCTTTTTAAAAGAAAGCAGCAGCACAATGAAATCCATTCACAAAATCATTCAAACAACCGTAATTCAATGGGCAGAATACAAGTGGCTGCCGATCAGCTGAAAGGCGTTGTCGAACAGCTGAAGCTCGCTGCAGAGGCTTTGAACGAGTCCTCTAGTTCAAGCCAAACCAGTGTTTCAGAGTTCAAAAGACATACAACGCATACTGCTGAAAGCGCAGCGCAAGTTAATGAACAAATGCATGTAATTCAAAACTCCGCACAAACAATACTTTCAATTGTGAGCAGTGTGCAAGCAGACAGCGAGCAGGCTTATCAAGATCTTGGTTCTTCTTTAGAAGCGGTCAGCGGATTAGAAAAGACCATGTCAGGCATCTTAAATGGTCATCGCGAGCTTATGAGTCAAATGAATGAGCTTGTCGCACATTCAAGAAAAATAGACCAAGTCTTCCAATTGATCGGTTCCATCTCCGAAGAAACGAATATTCTTTCGCTAAACGCTGCTATTGAGGCTGCCCGGGCAGGCGAAGCAGGAAAAGGATTTTCCGTTGTCGCGTCTGAAATTCGCAAACTTTCTTCTGAAACGCAGCAAGCGGTGCACGACACAAAACAGACCACACAACTGATACAGAAGGAAATCAGTCGATCGACTGAACGTGTCAATAAGGAAACAGCCGAAATTGACAAAGGATCAGAAAAATTGCAGCACATTGTCGCAAACTTAAGCGACTTTAAAGAAAAATTGGAGACGATCATGCTCGGCAGCAAGGAATCTGCAGCTTCTGTTAATGAACAAACAGGAAGCATCTCCACAATTTCTGATCTAATTAATCAAATTTCAGCAATGACACAGACGAATCAAGCGCTTGCAGAAACAGTTGAACAAGACGTGTCGAACCAATTCACCAGCATTGATCAAATGCTGGCATTGAACAAACTGCTAATTGGCACCTCAAATGAGCTTCATAACTCGATTCAACAGGATGAACGTATGGCCATTCAAATCAACGCAAATCAACTGAAATCGATGAAGCAGTCAATCCTGCAATTCAGTGAGGAACACCCGCTCGCGCCTATTGAACCTGCACAGCATAAAAGGATCCTGAGCATTCTTAAGGAAAGTTATCCCGAACTTGAAGCGGTCTGGTCGAATTTTCCCGACGGTTCGTTTGTTTATTCAGAGCCGGCAGCTGCTCTTGCAAACGCAGGTGCGCGAACTTGGTTTGTGGAGGCAATGAAGGGTTCGCCATATGTGTCAAAACCTTATTATTCTGCGATTACAAAGCAGCCTTGCGTTACGTTGTCCTTTCCTATTTTCCAATCCGGACAAGTAATCGGTGTTTTTGGAACAGATTTAACGGTTCATTGAAATGGTGTAACATAAGAAAAACCGAGCAAAAAGCGCCCGGTCTTTAATCTCCAGCCATGTGTGATTGGTTTGTGTCTTTACGGTGCTGAATCATCGCTCCGGTTGCTCGCATCAACTGAGCGCGACCGCGGGCGCACCGCGAGCCTCCTCAGACAAGCAGAAATCTGCGGGGTCTCGCTGGCACCTGATCCTGCAGGCGTCTCGCACCTTTGCTTTGATTCTCGGCCAAGACACTGGTTTATTCGTTTAAATACGGGGCAAATTCTTATACTTTCTTTACTTGTTAGAAAACTCGGCTTCGCCAAGCCTCTGGAAGGTGCGAAGCCTTAGTTGCACTTACACTAAAGTCCTCTAGATCTTTATATCTTATTTGTGCAAAAAGTCCGAACAGACTATGCGTCTATTCGGACTTTTTATTTCTATACATTGGTAATGGTCAGCCATGCTTGACACTGGATATGGAACGCACGCGATTGGCGGCACCGAATCCTTTGGCTTCTTTAATAATATACAACGGACGATCTTTTGTTTCGTCATAAATTCGACCGATATACTCTCCGATCACGCCTAGAATGAACAATGTGAACCCGCTAAACAAGAGTTGAATAACGATGAGCGAGGTCCATCCAGGCACGGTGCTTGATGTGAACAGCTTTAACGATAAGGCAACGATCATATAGACAAATCCTGCCAAAGAAAGAAATGCGCCGCCATAAGTGGCTAATTTCAGTGGTTTATATGAGAACGAAGTCAAACCATCGATTGAAAGCTTCAGCATTTTCTTCAATGGATACTTTGTCTCGCCGGCCAGCCGTTCATCACGAACATACTCAATCGCCGTTTGCTTAAACCCGACCCAGCTGACAAGCCCGCGTATAAACCGATTTTTCTCGGGTATGCGCTTCATTTCATCACATACGCGCCGATCAATCAAGCGGAAGTCACCTGTATCAAGAGGAATATCGATGTCTGTTGACATTTTCAGTGTTCGGTAGAAAAGCGATGCCGTGAGTTTCTTAAAAAAGGTTTCACCTTTTCGTTCTACTCGCTTTCCGTAAACAACATCATAACCTTCCTCCCATTTTTCAATCATTTTCAGGATCAATTCAGGTGGATCTTGAAGATCCGCATCGATGACAACGACAGCCTGGCCAGTCGCGTAATCCATGCCTGCCGTTATCGCAATTTGATGTCCGAAATTACGTGAGAACTCGATAACTTTTACGTTCGTGTCTCCTTCGGAAATATAATTCAGCAGCTCCGAAGTTCGGTCACGGCTTCCATCATTGACAAACAGCAACTCATAGGATTCATAAGTTCGATCCATGACTGTTTTCAATCGCTTATAGGATTCGTAGATCACTTTTTCTTCATTGAATACCGGCACCACTATTGAATATTTAACTGTCATGGCCATGCCTCCTTTTTCTTTTATACCGCACTGCACCATTTTTTATTTGTTATAGACATAGAGCGTCGATTGCCCTCCTGATCCGTTTTGACTGCTTGAACTCGAATCCGAACTCGACCATTCACTTGCCTTGACCTCTGTGCAGTTCTTCTTAATCCAGTTGGTTACGGATGCGTTCTGTGCACCGCCTTGATTTCCTGAGATCAGGAAGTATTTAATCTCTCCAGCCTTCACCATCTTTTCCAATTTGCTTACGGTTAATGCAGGATCACTGCCTGCGAATCCGCCCATTGCCATAACCGCATAGTTTGTTTTCATCATGATGGAATATGCGGATTGAGCGCTTGGCACGGCAAGAATAAACTTTTCACCCGTGTAATGCTTGCGCAGATAAGTAAGCAGTTTAGTACTGACTTGTTGACGCATTCCGCCACCGCGATTCATGCTTCGATCCGAAGTGCTGGTTGACGATTGGTCGGTTTGATTTTGTGACCATTCATTTGGACCTTGTGAAGCCCCTGAGGCACCAGATTCGCCATCGATCGATGGTGCCTCTCCTTGACTGCCGCCAGGTCCTCCGGTTCCGCCTCCAGGGAAGCCTTTCCCATCTGAACGTTGGCCGCCCATACCTGACTGTGTTGAACTCGGCCCGGCAATAGGAGTCGAACTATCCGTCTGATTAAACGTTGATGGAAGTGTCCAATACAATGGAGCAAACAGCATTAATAGTACACTTGATCCGGCAATTGCTCCTTGAACTTTCCGATCGGCCGTTCGCCAGACAATTCCAAAACCAATTGCTAGTATACCGGCTACAATAAGCAACACAGTCCAGATCGTTTCAATACTATTCTGGTAAAAGATAATTGCCTCAAAAAGAAGCGTTACACCAAAAGCGATCGGGAGAAGATAACCGCGCCAAGAGCTCTTTGCATCACTGAAGTCTCGCCACAGATACGAAAATCCGATACCGACCAACGCCGCAATCGGTGGTGCCATCAAACTTAAATAATATTGGTGGAAGAAACCGGCGATGCTGAAGAAGACCATTGCCGGAGCAAGCCATGCAAGCCAGAAAATTGCAAAACTATGTTTTTCATTCAGCTTTCTGCGACGGAACCAGTCAGCCACAATCGCAATAACTCCGAAGAGGGCAAAAGGTAGAAGCCAGCTTGCTTGTCCGGATAATTCTTTTGAAAAGAGGCGCAACGGTCCTGCGCTCCCGGTGCCGAACATCGACCCCTGATTTCCGCCGCGATTGCCACCCATTCCGCCTGGCGGTGTTCCGCCCATCTCGCCTCCGAAACTATTTTCTCCGGAAGAAGAATTTGGATTCTGTAAATTCTCTGATGCATTCGTTCCGGTTTGCGTTCTCGCTCCACTTGGCATTGTTCCCGTTTTTTGCCCTCCGGCACCCTGTTGACCGGTCAATCGTGATACGCCGTTATAGCCGAGGGCTAGTTCAAGAACCGAATTGGTCTGACTCCCGCCGACGTAAGGACGCTTACTGGCTGGAGTAGAATCAACAACAATCGCCCACGAAAGAGAGACTCCTGCCAAAACAACGGTTGCAGCGAGAAGATGGAGTATTTTTTTCTTCCAATTGATCTTCATAGCCATCCAATAAAAAAGATAAATCGCAGGAACAATCATAAATGCTTCAAACATTTTTACATTAAAACCAACGCCGATCATGGCAACACTGAGTAAGAGCCAGCGAAATTTAGTCGTCGATGCCGCTTTCACCACTGCCCATGCCGCAATGACCAGACAAAGAATCAGAATACTGTCCATGTTATTTGTTCGTGTTACGGCTATAAAGATCGGCGTGACCGACATGACAATACCTGAAATAAATGCAGCAAGTTTGCCAGCCTTATGCTTCACCATTTGGTATACAATCACTGTGGACACAACCGCCGCAGCGGCTCCGGGAAGCAGAACACTGAAATTGCTGAATCCGAATAATTTGGCGCTTATTGTTTGCAACCAAAGCGCAACGGGGGGCTTGTCAACCGTAATAAAACCTGCAGGGTCGAATGATGCATAGAAAAAGTTATGGAAACTTTTCATCATACTCTTTACAGCTACTGTGTAGTACTCATTTGTATCTGCTTTATTAAGCAGAAAGAAATTCATGAATCCTGAAAAAAGAATGACACCGATTAAATAAAAATCAATTCGTTTACTTTTAAATAAGTTCATCTTGAACTCCTCCTCAGGCAACAATAGATCTGAAATAAACACCTGTACTCGTCAGCACGAGCTTTTTGCTTAACAATATTATGACAAGCCAATCTTAAAGAATGCTTAACTTAATTCACTTTTTTGTTTTACAGTGAATGCTGTCCAGACAAGATACCCAAACAGCAATACATTGACTAACGAAGTGACAACAAGCGACACACTGTACGAAGCTGCCATAGTTCCAGATAAAAAATAAATGAAATAAAGATTCATAAAGTTCGTGAAGCTATAGCCGATCGCAAGCACAGCGAATCGATGATCTTCATTGATAAGCGAGCAGATGAGTGCAAGCGCCATTGCAGGATACAAATAGCGTTCATGCATTCCTGATGCAAAGGTAAAGACGCCGGCAATTTGTATTAAGCCTGCAATCATCACCATCTGGATCGAATGCTTGCGCAGTACCAGCCATAAGGACACAAGAGAAATAAGAACAATAGCAAGCATACCCCATGTGTGATAGCTGAAGATAAAGAGTTTCGCGCTGTCCGATTGAAAATTACCTCCGATTAAGCTGAAAAAATTAAAGGCGTTTACCGACGCGTAAGGATATTCGCTGATCGTTCGTTTCATCAGCTGAACAAGCCATAATACACCACCGCTTGCAAGAAAAGAAAACGGAAGTGCAATAAGCGCTGTAATCAATGCGTACCAGCCAAGCGCGAGAAAACCTTTGCCTATCCTTCGATCCTTAATAAACACATAAGCGAGCAGTGGCAGAAAAATAATTCCTTGAGGCTTCATCATGACTGATGCCGCAAAGAGCGCCGTTGAGAGAAAATAGTTGCGTTTAATTAAGAAATTCAGTGCAAGAACAATAATTAATGTGAAAAATGAATCCACCTGTCCCCAAATCACTGAATCCATCCAAATAGCAGGATTAAAGAGATAAAAAGCTCCTGCAGCCAACCCAAGCCATTCATGCCCCTTTTTTCGTGCGATACGGTAGATCAGCCAGGCGGTCAGCACATCGGCAAGGATTGAAGGAAGTTTGAGTAATAACGTATACCCGCCACTCAATCCAGGTAAAGTGACTGCTTTTCCAATTCCATAAAGAACATAAATATAAAGGGGAGGATAATCAGCATTGCTGTTTTGATAAAAATTCGTTAATCCGGAAGCCGCAGATTGAGCCCAGTTCTGGAACAGCATTAAATCCATATGCCCGGAAATCCATGGTGCCAATGCTAATTTAGCGCAGAGTGCGACTACTAAGAGCGTACCCATTGATGCGCTTATCGTTTGTTTATCCATCCTAAATTTTCTTTTCCTGTTCAAAACAAAGCATGTGATGATCGTGATCAGAAATAAAATCGAGTAAACAGCAATTAAACTCTTGGTTATAACGCTTTGCGCTCCGGTTTGCTGGTCTGGCATTGAACCGCCAGATCCGGAAGTGACCGAATGAGGTGGACCATTTGAATGATTAGCACCATTCTTAACCGTTTGCCCACCCACAGTATTCCCTGATGGGCGGCCATTTTTAGAACGCTTTCCATTCGGCGGAGCATTTTGACCGTTCACGTTCGGCAAATTATGCGTCGCAGATTTGCTATTCATCGATTTTTTCTCCTGCTTCTTTGCAGGCATTCGCGCTCCGGTGCCTCTTCCTGTTCCTGTATCGGAAATGGCGTGGGTCTGTCCCATTCCCTGACTGTTTCTCGCCGAATGTGAGGATGATAAGCTGCTCGTAATTGAAAAAACCGCTGCAGCAACGACGACAATCATGACTAAAATAAGACTTGCAGCGAATTGCTTATTCAATCCTTTCATCGTATCCCACACATCCCTTCCGTTTTCCAACCTGATCATAGATGACAAACATTAAGGAATTCTTAACTCTAGCCAGCAAATGGGTGGCAGGGGCCGATCTTTTTTTAATAATTGATCGGATTAGTTACATTGTGTTAGAAAACAATCATCTATTTATCAGCATACAAAAAAAAGCAAGCTCCGATGATTTCAGAGCTTGCCATTTTCATTTTGTTAAGGTGTAGCTAAAGTAATCACTTGAATATCCGATGCGTTAACATATGTTGTTGCTCCTGCTACAGAGAAGGTTACGACCCCTGTCAGTTTGTCATAATTCAAAAAAGTTGGAGCTGCCAAAGCAGTGCCGTTATCGGGAACAACCGAACCCAGTACTTCACCAGGATCCAATTTTGCCAGCACCGACTGAAGTTTTGAATTGTTCAACCCTGACAAACTGCTCAAGCTGCTTAAAGCGCTCAATCTACTTAATGTCATATTAATGATCATCCTTTCAGTTTTGATACTACATGTTTATGTATTTAAGTAAGTGATGCATAGACAAACTGAGTAGTCATTTGCGTTAATTCACAAGGAAGAAGTGAAAATGTGCGAAACGACTGCGTGAACTGTCCATGCAATATTGTCCCTGTGCAATAAGATATAGTATCAAAACAAAGGAGTTGATAAGCAGTGGGTTATGATTTCTTTGAAGAAGATACTCACAGTGTAAATTGCGGTTGCAACAAATGTAAAGGTGGTAAAGGTTCAAGTCATTCGGGTTTGCTGAATGATTTTGCATCAGACCAATTAGCTTCTAATTCTGACAGTCCGAGACCGAAAATCAGCAATAAATTTGCCGAGGTCAGTGTCAATGTTCAGGACCCATGTGCGCGTGTCGTACTTGATGGCACCGTTACATGGAAACCGGAAAGCATCTCGTTGCTGGAAAGCATTATTGGAATCATTAATGCAGGTATTATTTTCGGCATCCCGGCAGTTGTTCGGGTATGGAAGAAAAATGACAACGGACGCAAAGTGATCGGTGAAAGTCGTGACGCGAGTCAGTTGCTCTCTACAATTGGTGACTTGTTTAACACAACACCTGATGATGAGATTGGTTTTGTTGACTTTGCTTTCGCGACGACCCCGATTCATGCCGTTGATGCGAAACCAACATGTGGTAAAAATCAATATTTTCTAACAATTGATTTGGATACTTCAGTCATTCCAGGATCATTCTTAACGAATATCCTTGGCGTTTCTGCCGCTCCGCCGCAGCTTACTAAAGACGATGTCCGCAACTTCAGTTTTAATGCCATGGAAATTAGCGAGAATGTGAAAAAAAACAGCTGTGATTGTGATTAATGAAACTCATTAATCGCTGCAAAAAGCCTGCCTTAATTGGCAGGTTTTTTTTATGCAAATTAAAAAAACGGATGTACAGTTCGGAAGCTGCTAACAATGTATTAACATCGGATGATCCCCTCACGCTTTTGCACAAGGTATATATCACATTCTCAACGCAGATGCAAAAAGTGTTGCAACTCAAGCTCATTCGTCTAGATACTCTTCATTTTAAGTGTTCATCTGTCGCATATAGATCACTAGCTCTGAACGATTGTACAGTTCAAGTTTATCAAGAATTCGTGACACATAATTTTTTACGGTTCCTTCTGTAATGAATAATGTTTGCCCAATCGCTCGATTACTTTTCCCAAGCTTCACTTCATTCGCCACGTCGATTTCCCGCTGAGTCAGAAGAGACAGCTTTTCCTTATCAGCTGCACGTTCCGTAGTCGCTTTTGTGTGCAGTGCGGAAACAACTTTCAACGCGATCTTTTCATTAAGCAACATGCTGTTGGCGTTTGCCGCTTTAATCGCACCGACAATCTCCTCTGAGCCGGAATCTTTTAAAATATAGCCATCTGCTCCATTCTTCAGACCACCGAAAATATAGTCGTCTTCATCGAACGTTGTCAGAATAATAATCTTTATTTGAGGGTAAAGTGATTTAATTTGTTTGGTCGCTTCAATGCCATCCATGACCGGCATGCGGACATCCATAAGGATAACGTCCACACACATGTTTTGCAGCATGTCGAGCAGCTTCTGTCCATTTTCAGCTTCAGCAACAATTTGGATTTCTTTATGCATGCTTAAGATCATTTTCAGCCCTTCTCTGACAATCTTCTGATCATCACAAATCATAACGCGAATCATATTCTCATTTCCCTTCAGAGCTGCCCTTCATCGGAAGTGAACCCTCTATTGTAAAGCCAGCTTCTTTAGATGAGACAAAATGAACCATTCCACCAAGATCTCTGAATCTATTTTCAATTCCCTTTAAACCATTGGACTTAATAATCTCAGAATCTGTGACTCCATTGTTCGTCATATTCAGGATTATTTTGTCTTCATGGGAAGCGATATCAATGGTGAATAGTGTAGCACTGCCATGCCTGCATCCATTGGTAATTCCTTCACGTACCGTCTTATAAAGACAGTTTTTTATTTTGGGATCTATTATTTCATCAAGAACATTCAAGTTCAAATCAAAATGAACCTGATTGTTTTCTCTAAAAGCATCAACAAGCGCATGTAATGCTTCACTCAAATCAGGAACAGCATCGTCTTTAAGCAGTTTGACCACTTGTCTTAAATTTGTCATCGACTGTTTGGTCAATTCACGTGTTTTACCAAGTACTGCCTTTATTTCTACAGGCCTATGATCAACCACTTTTTCAGCATACTCAAGATTCATATTCAGTGCAACAAGTGCATGGCCCATCGAATCATGCAGCTCCTGTGCGATTCTCGTCCGTTCCTTTATAATCGTCAGCCTTTCAATTTTCTTCGTGTACTCTTCAAGTTTACGGTTCGATTTCCGCAGTTCCAGATTCAAGCCTTCAACGCGACGCTTTTCAATCATCAGATTACGAAACAATAGGATCGTAAGAAGCGTCAGGCCATAGGAAATCAATTCATGACGGAGCGCATGTAAAAAGTCAAATTGCAGCATGTCAACAGAAAAAGCCATCGTAAAGTGGGCTGCAATAAGGAAAATGGGCAATTTTTTATGGATGACAATTAACTCAACCAGCAAATAGATGACATAGACTTCTGCACCCGTGGAATCTTGTAATGTTACAATTAACACGATACAGAGCAGACTGAACAGGAAAGAAACCTGATGTGCAACGGTTTGCATGGTTAGGAACCGATATCGGATCAGATCATTAACATTTAAAACAACTACAGCTGTCATGAGTCCAATAAATAGTCCGGTATTGCGCTGGGCAAGTGGAATAAGTGAATAGATAATCATCACCAGCGCTATATAGCGAATGAATTTACTATAGAAATGGTTGGACATGGTAACGGCACCTTTCGCTGATGAAATACCTCATACATTCTTTAGCAGCATTCATCTGCTCCATTAATCCTTTTATTTTACAACAAGGCAAAGCAACAGTGAATAAGTGCTCTTCACTGCCGCTCGTTTTTTAGAAAAGATGAATATGCAGAATACCTAACAGTCCGTCGATCAAGAGATAAACACCGATAATACGAATGATAATCCGAGAAGTCTGCGTTTTTTTTCGAAACAGCAGAACTTGCAGTTTACCGATAAAAAGATTAATCAGCAGCCCTGCAATCAGTTCAATCAAATTCATTGTTATTAATGACATTTTTACTCCCCCACAGAATCATTTTTTACTAGTCTCCCACTCCGCAGCCATAATGCCAGATTTCTGCCGGAGAAGGATCCGAACAGTTCAAAGAAAAAACCTGCCTGGACTACTGAAAATAGATGCTCAGCGCTTCCTGAAATGGTCATTTTTTCAATCACAACTTTCGCGAAAATTAAAGCAAGTAATAGTACAACAGTGAGTACACTTCCTTTTTTCATCAATTGTTGCGACTGATCATCGAATCTGATCCTATAGAGTGAACCGCGTATTCCACCAATAATCAGGCCTAAAAAAGTCAACGCAACTATTGTAAGCAAATCAATCATTTGAAAATGATTTACTTTCTCGAACGCTGACAGGCTGATATAAAGCATGAGCATCGGCAGCAGCCATAATTTATTCCGATTCAATGCCCGTTCCCGAAGTTGCAATAAAACGATAATCAGCAGGACAAAAATAATATCCATTACGAATCAATAGCCCCCTTTCCCTACTTATTTTGCATCCGAACTGATACGCGCATCGACAATAGAGAAAGCACGGTCCCAATGCATCCGGCACCTACGAGAACTAGTAAAGGTGTCAGCTGAGCGCTCAGCAGCTGTCCGTCAAGAGTTACTCCATTCATTGCTCGAATCGCCCAAGACTCCGGAGTCAGATGGGAAAGCCATACAATAAACCGTGGCGCAAATGTTTCAATCGAGAAAAAAGAACCGCCAAGCATTCCTGTTAAAACAACAATCATCGTTGATAGAATAGTGAACTGCTGCTGTTTTCTGAAGAATGGTACAAAGACTAATGACACACCAATCAATGCAAACAGGTAAGCAGCAAATAGCACGCAAAGGGTAACGAAATGAGCAAGCAAATGAAGTTTAAAAAAATAGCCGGCGACAAGCACGATCACTGCAACATGAAAAGCAGAAAAAAGAAACGTAGCAACTATTTTCGACAGTACGATTTGACGATAACGCGCTGGCGCACTGATCATTCGGTCAAAGGCGTGATTCTCCTTCTCTTCAATCATCGTTCTTAATCCTTGAAAAACAACAAACCAGACAAACATGACGAGGAATCCGATCAGTGTGCGAAGGTTCTGTTGTCGCATTTCGTTTTGCCTACTTGGAGAATGATCGATAACAGATATGGTCGCAGATTTTAAGCTATGTCTGTAAAATTGAGACAGAAGAGTCGTTTTGACAGAATGAATGTAACGCGAGACGGTTGCTGCGTCCACCACCATCCTCTTCTGCGTGCCCACGGTTTCTGCGACGACCTGATCGATCAACGCGCTGCTGCCACTTGATTGACTTTGAATTAAGCTCAGATCAGTCTTTTGATTTGAAAGCAGGGTGCGCTCATAATGATTGCCGATTATGAGACCTTCCGAAATCGATTGATTGCCAACATCATGTTGCATTGCCGCTCTGCTTAAATGAATGAGCTGCACATTTTCCTGATTCTCAAGCAATCGAATGAGTTGTTTGGAAGATACGCTGTGATCCTGATCAAGCACTCCAAGTTGTGCTTTCCCATCACCGGACCCCACTATTGAGAAAAGCAGAGTCAACACTACAGGAGCTGCAATCATCATAAAAATAGCCAGCCGATTTCGAAACAGCAATTTCAATTGATACTTAATCATGAGCAGCAGCTGCATGACCGGATGCCCCCTTTCTGTTGAAAGCCACTAGTGCGAGAACAAGAAATACAAGACCGGTGACAAGCAGTTGTAAAAGTTCGGGAAGGATTTTCATTAATTGCTCGCCCTGCCCGATCGCTAAATAAGCGTTTATCGCCTGCCCATTGGGCAACAGCTGATGAATAACTTTCATCGCTTGCGGAAAGCTGTCAGTGTTCACCATACTTCCTCCAAGAAAGCTAAAAATATATAAAATCGGCGCGCCAAGGCTGGAGACAGTGGTCTGATTCTTTGCTAGAAAGCCGCAGAGCAGAACAATCGATCCGACCGCAAAGGCATAGACACATGTGATCAGCAGAATCTCCGGCAAACTGCCCCAGACGACACCGTAGAGCGCCCGGCTGATCAGAATAACCGCAGACATTTGCAGAAGTACAGCAACAATAATGCCGCCAAGCTTGCCAAGCGCATAGTGCAAGGATCGAACAGGCATCGCGCGAATGCGATATAATGTATGATTCAGCCGTTCCTCAACCACATTGTGGATAATCGCAAAGGCCGTACTTATCGAAAACATGACCGCCATGCCAATTGCATAATACTGCATCGCTCTGACCGGTTTGGATGAGAGATTGGGTGAGCGTTTTTCAATCATCGGTGTTTGAACTGAAACACTGGAAAACTCGCTGATGGCTGACTGAATATGTGCCGCATCGATGACATGACTTTTTGCGTAAGAAGTTAAGGACTGTCGTTCCTCACGAATCGTGTTCAAATTATTAGTGAATCCTTCTAAAACTGATTGGACGATTTTCTTCTCAGTTAACTTATCCTTATTGCCAATCAAGGTAATGTGAACATTCTTATCCCCAACATAAGCTGTGGTGAATGACTTAGGGACAGAGATCACAGCAGCTACTCTACCCTTTCTAACCCAACGCTTCGCCTGCGCAAGACTTGCCGCTTTTTTGACGTTGACCAGCTTTTTCAACTTAGCGCTCGAAAACACCTGATTTTCAAGTATTTGTCCAAGATTGAGCTGCATGTGACCTTGTGATACGGTCTGATCCGCACTGACAAACGCAACCGGGAATTTTTTTATCGGTGTTGCTGTCTTGCCAAAAATAGTCCCCAAAATCAAAATAAACAAAGGCGGCAGCAAGATGAGTCGCCATATCGTTTTATTTTTCACCAATAATTTAATGTCCAGAAAAAAGAGTTTCAGTAATTTGCTCATGCACTCGCCTCCCTCATTACTCTCTAAGTGTCTTCCCCGTTAATTTTAGAAAAATACTTTCTAGATTCGCCTCCACATAGTTGAATCCGGTCAATTGAAAGCCAATATTCTTCAATGCTTCAATCAGTGTCAGCGCATTACTGCCTGCCCTCGGATTGATTAATAGTTTCATTTGTAATCCACTGTTGGTGACGCGTGCCACACCGGACAATTGTTTCACTTGCTCATCCGCATGCGCCGGAGCCGATGTGTACGTGACGGTCAGCGTATCATAGGCTTCCGTCGTTTTTTTCAACTCATCCTTTGTTCCGATGGCGATTAATTGACCATGATCGATAATTGCGACCCGCGTGCAGAGATATTCAACTTCCTCCATGTAATGGCTTGTGTAAATGACCGTCATTCCCCGATCACTGTTCAGTCGCCGAACCGTTTCAAGAATATGGTTGCGTGACTGTGGATCAATGCCGACCGTCGGCTCATCAAGAACGAGCAGCTTCGGGTGATTCATCAGCGCAACACCGATATTCACACGTCGCTTCATGCCCCCTGAGAATTCAGCAACATCCTGATTTTGCTTATCGCGTAGTTCAATGATCTCCAATACCTCATCCACTCTGCGCCTGAGTTCTTTACCCTTCAGTCCGTAAAGACTGCCGAAAAACGATAAATTATCCTTTGCGCTCAATGATTGATAGAGTGCCAGATCCTGCGGTACAATCCCCATGATTGCCTTAGCAGCACGCGGATTCCGCCTGAGAGACTGGTTTTGAATAAATATCTCCCCGCTACTTGGCGTCACTACTGTGCTCAACATTGACACAGTCGTCGATTTTCCAGCACCATTTGGGCCAAGTAATCCGAACAATTCTCCATCTTCGATTGATATAGAAAGATCCTTTACGGCTTGAAAACTTCCATAGCTCTTCGATACATGCTTTAAATCAAGCATCCGAGCGCCTCCTTTTTTTGCTATAGGAAAAGTTTAATGCACCTGTTAATCCTTAACGACGTACTTTAGCTACAAGTTTTACGGTGCGGAAAGGTACCTTTTTTGTATGACGAAGGTCATATATTACGAGTAATCGCAGGAAAAAAAGCAAAAAGAAAGAGACGTGGGCGCACCCGCATCTCTTTCTTAATTAATCTCACGAGGAACTTATTTATGGAATCATCCACTTCAGCACGTAAGCCTGAATAAGTGTAATGATGCCGGTAATCGCGACGAAAAGCAGACTATGCTTAATTGTAAATCGGAATAAGCTGCCTTCCTTACCGACCAATCCGGTTGCCGCTGTCGCAACAGCAATGGATTGTGGTGAAATCATTTTTGCAGCAACACCGCCGGTTGAGTTGGCCGCGACAAGCAAAGTCGGATCGACACCAATTTGCTGTGCGGACACCTTCTGCAGATTAGAAAACAATGCATTTGACGAAGTATCCGAACCGGTGAGAAATACGCCGATCCAGCCGATAAACGGTGACAAGAATGGGAAAATGGTGCCCGTCGAGGCGAGCCCAAGTCCAAGTGTCGCGCTCATGCCCGAATAGTTCTCAATGTAAGCAAAGCCGAGAACAGATACAATCATTACCAAGGGAAGAGCCAGCTTTTTTAATGTTAGGCCAAAGGTTAGTGCCCACTTCTTCCAACTGATACCAATTAAGAATTTACTTAGTATACAGGTCACTAAAATAGCCGTTCCGGTAGCTGCAATCACATCAAATTTATAAATGGCACCATAAGCCGTCGTCTTGGCAACAATTGGCTTCACTTGTTCGATCATCTGATCCAGTCCGGGTATTGGAATCATTAACGTTGCTTTGCTCAGAAGCGCCTTAATGCTTGCGGATCCGCCCCATACACAAATGACAACAACGAGCAAAACGAATGGTGACCATGCTTGCACGATTCTGCCAAAAGAAAAACTGTTTTTATTTTGCAGTTGTGCCGGAATTGGCTCTTCTTTTTCATCCTTGAATCGGAAAATGGATTTCGGTTGCCAGAATTTAAGCAGAAGGATAAGACATACCATACTGACAATTGATGAAGTCACATCCGGTAATTCCGGTCCTAAGAAATTCGATGTTACGTATTGCGTACCGGCAAAGGAAATCCCGCATACAAGAATTGCCGGCAGCACTTCAATTGTCCGTTTCCAACCTGCCATAATAAACACCAGCCAGAATGGAACAAACAAGGATAAAAAAGGGACCTGCCGACCAACCATTTGGCTGATTGAAAGTACATCAATGCCAGTGACTTGCCCGGAGGTAAGAATCGGAATACCGACACCGCCAAACGCAACCGGCGCCGTGTTGGCAATTAAGCACAACCCTGCTGCATAAAAGGGATTGAAGCCAAGTCCGGCAAGCAATCCCCCTGCAATCGCTACCGGCGTGCCATAGCCCGCCGTTCCTTCAAGAAATGCGCCGAATGAAAATGCAATCAATAATGCCTGAAGACGGCGATCCTGAGTGATCGATGCAATCGAATCACTAATAATTTGGAACTTGCCTGATGCCACTGTTAATTCATACAGAAACACTGCCGTGACAATAATCCATCCAATCGGCCATAGACCCTGCAATCCGCCTAATGCAGTTGCTTCAATGGCTAAATGGACCGGCATCTTATAGACTACAATTGCTTCGACCACAGCAATTGCAACCGTTAATAAGCCCGCCTTATACCCCTTCATCTTCTTAATCGCTAAACACCAGAAAAAGAAGACAAGTGGAATACAGGCTGCCACAAACGACAGAAACATATTACCCATTGGATTGTAATTCTGGGCCCATTGCATTGATTCATTCCCCTTCCGCACGTTAAATTAGCTTGATCAGGAAAAATAAATAAAGCGCTTACATTTATTGATTTTACATGTGCACATTCAAATATGCAATTTCGGCGGCCATTTTTTGAACATTACGTGAACAAGAAAAGACAGGCTGGATCAACCCATTCGAGTAATTTGTCGAACGAATAATACTTTAGTCACATATCAGTTTTTATTAAAATCAACGATAATAAGAGGTGAAAAAATTGCTAAAGGAATGACTATTTTGAACTTTGAGTACCGGTTGACATTATTTTATAAGAAACTTTCAGTCTGGAATCTCGTATTTCGGCATATGAAAAGCCATCTCTGCATCTTTTTGGGATTAACCTTTTGCCCTACGATTGGCGTATCACTTATTGCAGCTTACATCGTCCCAATTTTTGTACAGCTTTCCTGGTTTGTCAATTCTCTTTTTTGTCTTGTCACTTTTGAAATCGCCTTCTTGATAAATCTCAACTATTTCTTATTTCCTCTAGCTGTGAAAAAAAGCAAACAGTTATATCACACATCTTTTCATTTAGAGGAATGGCGTGTTCTTATTTATGCAGCCGTCAAAGATTTTTTGAAAACGAATAATTCCATTAAAGATTTATTTTTTTTAATCAAGGATTTCAATGAACAAAAAAAGGAAATGACAAAGTCATTTAAGAAAAAAGCTTTTTATCACTTATCGTTAAGTGTGTTCATTCTTTTTACCTGCATCTGGCTTTCGTTCAATTTTTGGTTTTTTGATTATATTGTCGCTAATCGTGTCCCTGACGCTTTTCTTTATCTCGTTCTTTCTTTCATCTGTTTACTCCTATTTGTTCTCATTTTGTGGTGTATTCATAATGAACTAGATAGTTTGTTCCATTTTCCTGTACCAACTCTGTCCAATCTCATCCGGATTCTGGAAAATATAGAACTTGCGCAAAACAATGAAAGAGTCGCTGACATCATCAATAAAAAAACAGCAACCGTTGATACAGAGATTGTCAGACGCATTATTGCTGAAAACACATGACATTGCAGTATTATTTAGGAGCATCACGCCGTCAAAAGAAAGATAGAATCAAAAATTAAGGATTTATTAATAATTAACTACTATTATTAAAAATGTGTATCTTTGTTCAATAAATGAAGGGAAGCGACTCTGTATGAACATTCAATCCATTGGGTCTTCAAGCAGTACATATCAAACCGGAAGCACCTCCGATTCAAGCACAAAAATTGAAGCGCTTGAAAAGCAAGAAGAAACATTAGAAACTCAATTAAAGCAATTGGAATCCCAGAAATCGGATCAAGAGGATCAACAAAAACAAGTTCAAGTGATTCAAGCACAAATTCAACAAATTGAGGCGCAGATCCAGCAGTTAAAATCCCGTTCTTCACAAAATGGGAATACAAGCGGCGCGCAGGCACAGTCGCAGGTTGCTTCAAATCAAATTGAAGCCGGCGCTGCTGTTTCCGAGCAGTCACAGGACGGCGATCAGCTGACGATTAGTCAAAACAGTCTTGCACAAAGTGAATGAGTGAAATGAAACAGCGAGCATCCTTTAGGGGATGCCCGTTTTGTTTTATTTACTTTTTACATGGGCAGTTATTAGAAAATCTCAGCTAACTTTTCTTCCGAAACAACCTTTATCCCATTCTTTTCTAACAGGGCAGCTGTAACACCGCTGCCTTCAATTTTTTGTCCATTAAATGCACCATTATATATTTTTTTGCTCCCGCACGAAGGACTATTTTCCTTGAGAACAACCGTCGTCGCATGAAGCTCCGTGACTTTTTTCAAAGTCAGATTGGCACCTTTAATATACTGCTCTGTTACGTCTGTACCCGATTTAGTAACTACTCGAGCAGTTCCTTCAAGGACATCCTTCCCGTCACCGCCTACAATTTCTGCCGGTTCCCTGGGAATTGCAAATCCTCCCAATAATTCAGGACATACAGAAACAGCCTCTCCACGATCAATCAGCTGTTTGATTCGATTATCTAAACAATGTGTTTCATTGTACCTTACCGCGAGTCCTGCAAGGCAGGAACTTACAACAATCATTATGAACACCTCATTTTTTAATTTCAGCCATGACTCAAATGTTTTTTCGATAACATCGGCATTCATGGACCCGGTTGAATTTTTCTTTAATCATTTCCTCTTCTTCTCCTGCATAGTGTGCAAAACAACTAATTGGTCTCACTTTTTCTAGCGATGATTCAATAATACCATTCAACTCATCGTTCTCCATAAAAACATGCAGATAATGATTCACTTGATGAAAACCGTTTTTCTGATACCAGCGATTAACCCATTCATCGTCACGTGTATAGGCTTCCAGCTGATTAATATTCCGTATTTTGAGTCTCTTTTCCGCTTCATGCAGCAATTGCTGCCCAATGCCTTGACGCTGAAAGTCGGGGTGAACAGCCATATGCCAAATCATCCCGCCCAGTGACGAGCATTCTGCACAAACGGTCTTGATTTCTTTTTCACATTCAATGTCAATCAAGCCAACAATTTTCCCACCTTCAACCGCAACAAGTTCAATCGATGGATGATCATAAGTTTCCTTTTCCTGTAAAACATTATCATAATAGGCTGTATGTAAAAAGGACAGAACGCGGCAGCGCAGCCAGCCTTCTTCATCATCTGTCTGGTATTCTCTAATTAACAATTGAGAAGCTCCTTTTTATTAGGCATTTTTTATCGTGTTTATGATTTTTATGTATTGCAGATCTCCCAAACCATATTGAGGAAAAACACGAAATAATTCGTTTACGAGTTCATCTTGAGAACGATCTCTATTTTTTTTTATAAACGCCGTGATCTCGTTATCTTTCTTTAGATACTCTAAATAGAGCTTGATTCCCTGGTACATAACAGGCATTAATTGAAGATTTGGCAAACAATGATGGATTAATACCTGCACATAAATTTTTTTATAACCATCCGGAACAAGTTCCGTTTCTTCAACCTCATAAGTCGTTTCGTTCACTTTCTGGAAGAATACCTTTCCTTTGTACTCGATTTGATCCAAATAGGCCAATACAGTTAAAAAATTCATTTGACAAAACATGTCATCCCCGAACCACAAAACAAAACACTCATAATGTTTTTCAAAAAGAGGTTTTAAAGGAGCAATCGTGAGCTTCTCATATTCTGCTAATGATACTTGATGTCCGAACGCTCTCATTTTATTAAAAGGTTCACTAAAAATTGTTTGATGTGTGTCGTTTGAACACATGGCTTCATTGAAGGGAGCAAAATCACCCCTGCCCATTAACCCTTGTGTAGAAAATTCTTTATACATCATTTCGCCGTTTAAGATATTCAATATGCTCTGATCAAACTGATCCGAAATTTGATCCTGCAACGCTTCAATCGCTAGCTTCCGAGAAACATCCACCAAAACACCGCCTCCCGTATCCTGCATAGTTATTCACTATTGAACGAAGAAACCGTTCTTCTCGCAATAACTTTGACATTTTCCATATATCACAGTATCAGTTTACTTGTAGACTTAATGATTAGGATAATTTAATCTTATCGCATTTCAGAACAAAATAAAGCCGCAAAACTGCCTGTTTTCTAAAGCTAAACTTTTCACTGCCGAATCACGATACTTCACTGATTTAATTCAAATGAATCAACAGAAGCACCTGTGAAAATAATCAGTAATTCCTCTTGTAATAAATTGAAACTATCCGCAAAAAATAACGTATTTAGAAGGGATATTAAAAACTAAAAAATTATGCTCTCAATCCATTGCCTTTTGGCAACTGGATGAAAAATTGACTTAGATAAATTGCTGAATATTCATACATGACAAACAGGCGAAGGGGCAATAATTTGAGAACAAAACAGTTCAACAAAGCCACACGGTATACTGATTTTCGGGAAATGATTTACGCAAGCGCAAAGAAGTTCAGGAAAAAGTCTGCCTTCCAGATAAAGATTGGGAGCGGGAGCTACCGATATGTGAGTTATTCTCAATTTAAAGAGGGGTACAGGGCAGTAGGCACGCTTTTTCTAGATCTTGGCTTGTCCGGTAAGCGAATCGCAGTCATCGGTAAAAACAGCTATGCATGGGTGCTGCACTATGCGTGCGCCGCTTCAGTCGGTGTGGCAGTTCCAATCGATCGCGAACTGTCGCCGGAAGATATGCATCAATTCATTGTCAGTGCTGATTGTGCCGCGGTATGTGCGGACAAAGAGATACTCGAGCAATTGCAACCGATCATCAGCAGCAAACGATTACTTCTGCCTTTGCAGGACACCATGTCACCGATCCCTGCGGATGACACGCGAATTGACACGATTCCGATTGATGAAAATGAAATGAGTGTGCTTATTTTCACTTCAGGCACGTCCGGAAATCCAAAAGGTGTGTGCCTTTCTCAAAAGAATATTTGCGCTAATATTTTTGCGACTTCGCAAATCGTAAAGATCACGTCGCGCGACAAAACGCTTTCCATTCTGCCCCTTTGTCATACGTACGAATGCACTTTGGATTGCTTGCTTATTCTGTCACGCGGAGCCTGCATTGCTTACGCCGACAGTCTGAATGCCATACGCCGCAACATTCTTGAATACAGCCCAACGATTCTCGTCGTCGTTCCCGCGCTGCTTCAGCTTTTAGACAAGCGCATTCAAGCGGCTATTGTAAAGAATAGTCCGGTAAAATATCAAACCATGCTCAAAGCATCTTCAATCTCGATGACGCTTCCCAATTTGCCTGCGCTTGTAAGGATGGCGATCCGGCGAAAAGTGAAGAAATCACTTGGGGGAAAAATTCATACATGCATTGTCGGCGGAGCAGATCTTCCCTCTGCTGTGGTCGAAGATTTTCTGGCGTTTGGTATTCGAGCGTTGCAAGGCTATGGGCTCACTGAAACCGCACCTCTTTTGGCAGGAAACAATGATTTTTATTTCAATGCCAAATCGACAGGCGTTGCTGTTCCCGGCGTCGAATTGATGATCGACAGCCCCAATGATGCCGGTGTCGGCGAAATTTTGGCCAAAGGCGATAACATCATGCTTGGTTACTATAACGATCCGGTGGCCACGGCAAACACATTCCGCAACGGCTATTTTCGGACAGGTGATTTGGGATGCATTGATAAGGACGGGGCTTTATATATCAAAGGACGCATGAAGAATGTGATTGTAACAGCTAATGGCAAAAATATTTATCCTGAGGAATTAGAAGCGCGGCTCTTGGAAAAAGAGACGATTAGCGAAGCGCTTATTCTTTCTGGAAATGACCATAATGGAAGCATCTGTGTGAAGGCCAAGATATTCCCGAATTTAGATTCCATGACCGAACTAATCGGTCATCTGCCTGCAAAAGAAGAACTTCAAGCCATGATCAAATCAATTATTGATGAAGTAAACAACAAAATACCGGATTATAAACACATCCGTGTGTTCGAAATTCTAGAAAAAGAATTTGAAAAAACAACAACAAGGAAAATCAGGCGATGCGGGATAAATCTCGTTTGATAGAATTCGTCAAACAAAAACGTTCTAAAAAGACTGCACGGCTCTTACAGAACAGCCGGCCTAACGGCTACATTTAATAGGTAAACCATCTTTTTTCAGAGGAATTTTTAACTTTCTCGAATTACGATAAAAAAACAACAGCCGGCCCTTTAACAGGAACCGGCTGATGCTATAATTTGAGTTCTCCGAGCCTGAGCAGTTCAACGACTGCCTGGGAGCGTCCTTTCACACCTAATTTTTGCATGGTGTTTGAAATGTGATTACGAACAGTCTTTTCACTTATGAAGAGTTCTTTAGCTATGTCTCGGGTCGTCTTGTCTTGGACAAGCAGTTCGAAAACTTCTCTTTCCCTCTTCGTCAGCAAAGGCTTTGGACGGTGATATTCTTCCTTCAAAAATTCCCCCTCCTTGCTCAGCAAAAGAACGGTTGGGGAAGGCTTTTAGTCATTTACATTTTATGAAAACAAGGTCGATGCGTGCCAAGAATAAGTATTTTACGCAAACGCCCGTACAATGATTGCACATTGAAGATATATAGCGTTCGAAACCGCATTCAACTGCTCGATGTCGAATGTAATTCCAATCATTTAAAGCTTTCTGAGTGATTCTGCTAGGCATGGTATCACAGAACATTTTGTGACAAAAAGACCGTTCATCCGCGAATTACTGCGAATAAACGGTCGATTTAACAATCAGTGTATTTATTGATGCGGGTGCACCATTTCTTCAGGCTTAACATAGGCATCGAACTCTTCACTGGTGAGCAGGCCA
This sequence comes from Sporolactobacillus sp. PKPK-6, assembly GCF_056678885.1. Classification (NCBI taxonomy): domain Bacteria; kingdom Bacillati; phylum Bacillota; class Bacilli; order Caryophanales; family Sporolactobacillaceae; genus Sporolactobacillus; species Sporolactobacillus sp. PKPK-6. The sequence goes on from NZ_JBWXPA010000002.1 coordinate 350,010, forward strand.
AGTTTCAGAGCTGCTTCTTTTAAGCTGATGCCCTCCTGATGGGCGAGCTTTGATATTTTCGCTGATTTTTCATAGCCAATTTTGGGATTCAAGGCAGTAACCAGCATCAATGAATGATGAAGGAAATAGTCGATTTTTTCCTGATTTACTTTCATCCCTACAGTACAATGAATCGTAAACGACTGCATGACATCAGTCAATAACTTGGCAGATTGAAGAAAATTGTACCCGATAACGGGCTTGAATACGTTTAATTCAAAATTACCCTGGCTCGCTGCAAATCCAATCGCTGCATCATTCCCCATAACCTGGACGGCAACCATTGTAACGGCCTCGGCCTGGGTAGGATTTACCTTGCCGGGCATAATGGAGCTGCCCGGTTCATTTGCCGGGATCTCTAATTCGCCGAATCCGCAGCGCGGTCCGCTCGCAAGCCAGCGCACATCGTTGGCAATTTTCATTAGATCTGCCGCGAGTGCCTTTAATGCACCATGTGCCGCCACCAACGCGTCATGGCTGGTCAGCGCATGAAACTTATTATCCGATGCATAAAACTCTTTGCCAGTCATAATGCTGATTTCTTTCGCGGCCTGATCACCAAATTCCGCAGGTGCATTTAAGCCGGTTCCAACAGCAGTCCCGCCGATTGCTAAGCTCTTTAAATGATTTAGGGTTCCTTCGATGAGTGCCTTCGATTCTTTAAGCATGAACGCCCATCCGCTGATCTCTTGACCTACGGTGAGCGGAACCGCATCCTGCAAATGTGTACGACCGATTTTAACCACCTCGGCGAACTCCTGCGATTTTGCGTCAAGTGTAGCCTTCAGCTCGTCCAATGCCGGCAACAGTTGATTTTCAATCGCTTGTACGGCAGCAATATGGAGCGCAGTAGGGAACGTGTCGTTTGAGCTTTGCGCTTTATTAACATCGTCATTGGGATGAACGCGTAGGTCACTGTCTTTATCCTTCAACAGTTGATTTGCGCGATTGGCAAGCACTTCATTCATATTCATATTTGATTGCGTGCCGCTACCGGTTTGCCAAACGACAAGAGGAAACTCATCATTCCATTGTCCTGCAATTACTTCATCAGCGGCAGCTGCAATTGCCTCTGCTTTCGCTGTATTCAATGTTCCCAGTTTTTGATTTGCCAATGCTGCACTTTTTTTTAAAATTGCGAACGCATGAACAATTTCCAATGGCATCCTTTCCCAGCCTATTTTAAAATTATCCTTACTTCTTTGTGTCTGAGCTGCCCATAAGCGATCAGCCGGCACCTTAACTTCGCCGAGTGTGTCATGCTCCAGTCTATATTCCATGAATTTGTCTCTTCCCTTCCATTAATTCTATACTCAGTGTCACATAAATTACCTGATTTGTGAAATACCAATTATTAATCATTCACATTTCTGTTCATTAAGTAAAGCAGTATCGAAAAAATAAAACACATATTACGTTTATCTGTCGTAGTGAAACAGAGAAAAGACAGTTATAATAGTCAATGGAGGGATGAAGATGACGAGAAACAATACCTGTCCGCAGCCGGAACACTATGGAGACGCGACCGTACCGGCTTTCGGTTATGAACTCATAAGAAATTTACTAATTCCCGAACTGCTCGGCAAGGAAACGGCATCGATCCTGTATTGGTCGGGACGTAAAATAGCACGTCAATATCCGCTCGACAATGAGCAGCAGATTATTGACTTTTTTGATCAAGCCGGATGGGGCGTTTTGGAGCAAGTGAATAAGGAAAAAAATAAAATGACTTTTGAATGTAGTTCTCCGCTCGTTGAATCGAGAATCAAAGATTATTCGGATTCAAGCAGTTTTGCATTAGAATCAGGGTTTATTGCCGAACAGATACAGCGGCAGACCGGCTGCGTTGCTGAGAGTTATATGGAAACAAAGACCGGACGTCAAAAGAAGGTAATCTTTCTCATTAAATGGGATGTAAAGGATCCGGTTGGTACAGAAAATTAATGGTTGGCAATGATCTCAAATAAACAGCACCTCAGGGAATGAAACCCTTGAGGTGCTGTTTGATTAACTTCTAGCAAAACAGTTTACTTATATGCAGTCCACATCTTCAAACGAAAGTATCTAAGAAAAACCGGGCGAAAAGCGCCCGGTCTTTAATCTCCAGCCATGTGTGATTGGTTTGTGTCATTACAGTGTTGAATCATCGCTTCGGTTGCTCGCATCAACTGAGCGCGACCGCGGGCGCACCGCGAGCCTCCTCAGACAAGCAGAAATCTGCGGGGTCTCGCTGGCACGCGATCAACAGGGCCGCACCCGCAGGCGTCTCGCACCTCCGCTTTGATTCTCGGTCAAGGCACTGGTTTATTCGTTTAAATATGGGGTAAAATCTTATACTTTCTTTACTTGTAAAAAAAGCAGGCGGGCTGCCTGCTTTTAAAAGCCGTAATTTTTATAAACTCATGGATTCCTCTTCTGCCAAATGAAAGGTTTCATGAAGGGTATCGAGCGCCAGCATCAGTTTATTTTCATCAATAATCGTTGAGACTTTGATTTCCGACGTACTGATCATCTTGACCTTAATATCCTTTTCAGCTAAGGCATGAAACATTTCTGCCGCGACACCTGGATTTGATGCCATACCCGATCCGACAATTGAAACCTTGGCAAGTTCGGACTCAAAGATCATTTTATGATATTCAAGTTCTGCTTCCTGAGCGCGCAGCACGTCAAGTGTTTCATTGAGTACATCATGATCAACAGTGAACGAAAGACTTGTTCTTGCTTCATCGAGGACGTTCTGAACAATGACGTCAATGTTAATATGTTTCGCCGCAATTGCATCGAACACGCGCGATACCGCTGCTACATTATTTGGAAGTCCAAGCAGCGTCACCTTCGTCACATTTTTCTCAAAAGCAAGTCCTCTAACCGACTTTGTCTTCTCCATTGACACTTCCTCCTTAATTACCGTACCCTCTTCTTCGGAGAATGATGAGCATACGACCAGCTCAAGATGGCTGTTCTTCGCATACTCAACAGCGCGCGGATGTAGCACACCAGCTCCAAGATAGGCCATTTCAAGCATTTCGTCATAACTGATTTCCTTCAGCTTTCGCGCCTTTTTCACGTAGCGCGGATCTGTTGTAAAGACCCCGGTCACATCCGTGTGGATCTCACATCGCTTCGCACCGAATGCCGCTGCAATCGCCACAGCTGAAGTATCCGAACCGCCTCTGCCCAGCGTTGTGATTTCGCCGTCCTCTGTCACACCTTGGAATCCGGCCACAATCACAATCGATCCTTTCTTCAACTGTGGACGGATCAATGAGGTGTCAATTGACGAGATCTTCGCACTTTCGTGAACTGCTTCCGTTTTGATCCCGGCTTGCCAACCGGTAAATGATATTGCATGATAGCCGCGTTCGTTCAGAACCATGGACAGCAATGCGATGGTTACCTGCTCTCCTGTCGACAAAAGCACATCCATTTCCCGCTTTGACGGCCGATCGGAAATCTCTCCGGCCATTGAAACAAGTGTGTCCGTTGTTTTCCCCATTGCTGAAACAACCACAATTACTTGATTACCGGCCTCTTTTTTCTTAATAACTTTATCCGCTACCTTCTGCAACCGTTCCACTGACGCAACTGATGTTCCGCCAAACTTCATTACCGTTAAAGCCACTGCACTCGCTCCTTTAAACTATGACCGGCATTATTATCTTCGCTCTTTCCGGATCCTCTGTAATGAAGACACGGGATCACTTGATAAGAACGTGCTCCTCATTATTCGTTATCGTCAGTGACAAAAAGAACAGCGAGAGATCCCCGCTGTTGAACAGTCAATCGTTTTTCAACATGCTGAGATAGTTCTCCACACTTTTAAAAGTAATTTTAAAAAAGTATGACAGCCCTGCACTTGTTCAGTGCAGATCCAGCCCGGAACGATGATGAAGTCGTTCCGGCTTCGGCAGGTTTCCCTTTCCGCCGCGGTCAATGAATTCCATCTTTCTCGCGCGGCTTACTAATGAAGACTGCTCCTCTATCACTTCAGATATTTGAAAATTAAGTTACGGAAATTATAACAAACCTAGCGAACCGAGACAATACCCTTTATTGCTCCGTGTCCAAATAGTTTCTCATTGATTCAGCCACTTTTTCAGGTAATCCGGCTTCTTGCAATTCTTCTCGGCTTGCTTCGCGTATTTTTTTCATCGAACCGAATTTGCGTAGCAGCATTTGCTTACGCTGCCTGCCGATTCCCGGAATGTCGTCCAGCAGAGAGTGAATCATCGATTTCGCGCGGACCTGTCGATGGAAAGTAATAGCGAATCGATGCACCTCATCTTGGATACGCTGCAACAAGTAAAATGCTTGACTGTTTCGCGCCAGTGAGACGAGCTGAGGAGGTTCGCCGATGACAAGCTGTGATGTTCGATGCTTATCGTCCTTCACAAGTCCGGCAACAGGAACATAGAGGCCAAACTCATTTTCGAGCACGTCAATCGCTGCGGAAAGCTGCCCTTTACCCCCGTCAATCAGAATCAAATCGGGCAGCGGTTTGCCTTCTTTCAAAATGCGTGCGTAACGCCTGCGCACAACCTCGCGCATCGTCGCATAATCGTCCGGTCCATTTACTGTCTTCACACGATATTTCCGGTAGTCATTTTTCTTTGGGCGCCCATCCTCGAACACAACCATTGCTGAAACCGGATCGGCCCCTTGGATATTCGAGTTATCGAACGTTTCAATGCGGCGCGGTGCCGGCATGTCCAAGGCTTCTCCAAGCTGTTCAACTGCTCCGATCGTCCGCTTCTCATCACGCTCGATCAGGGCAAATTTTTCCTTAAGTGCGATGCCGGCATTTTTGACCGCCATCGCAACAAGATCTTTTTTTCGTCCGCGCTGAGGTTGAAGGACTTCGGTTTCCAACATCTGTTCAATCAGGCTCTTATCGACCGAATTCGGGATCAGAACTTCTTTCGGCTTAATGTGATTTTGATGGCTATAAAATTGACCGATAAAAGTCAGGAAGTCTTCCTCAGGCTCTTGATAAAATGGGAACAGTGACACCTTACGCTCAATCAATTTTCCTTGGCGCATGAAGAACACCTGGACACACATCCATCCTTTGTCAAAGGCGTAGCCAAAGACGTCGCGATCATCCAAATCATTAAAAATAATTTTTTGTTTCTCCATTACCGTTTCAATATTGCTAATCTGGTCACGCAGTTCCTTCGCCTTTTCAAAATTGAGCTGTTCGGAGGCTTCAAGCATTTCTTCTTTCAGGCGTTTTTTCACATCCTGGTAACCGCCATTGAGAAAACGCGTAATGTCATCGGCCATTGACTCATAGGTTTCTTTCGGAATATCGTAAACGCATGGTGCCAAACACTGCCCGATATGATAGTACAAGCAGACTCGGTTTGGCAAAGTGCGGCATTTGCGCAATGGATAGAGATGATCGAGCAGCCGCTTCGTCTCGTTTGCGGCAGTAACGTTTGGATAGGGACCGAAATACTTGCCGCTCTTTCGATTCACCTTGCGCGTAATAATCAGCCGTGGGTACTTCTCAGTCGTCAGCTTAATAAATGGATAGCTCTTATCATCCTTCAGCATGATGTTGTATCTCGGCTCATACTTCTTGATTAAATTGATCTCGAGCAGCAGTGACTCGATTTCTGATGAAACAACAATATACTCAAAATCAGCGATATCCGCAACGAGCCGCTGCGTCTTCGCATCATGGGAACCGCTGAAGTAGGAATGGACGCGATTGAACAGATTCTTCGCTTTCCCTACATATATAATCTCTCCTTGAGTGTTCTTCATTTGATAGCAGCCAGGCTGCTTCGGAAGCAAGCTCAGCTTTTCTTTTATTTTCTGATTGACCATCAGTTATCGATCATCCTTTGTTTCTTGATTCTTGCATACTATCTTTTATTATCTAAGAGATCAGAAAAACATTCAACTTTTTAGAGTCCGGAACAAAAAAGGACAGTGGCGAAAAAATAAGCGCCTCTGTCCAAGCTTAGATCTATTCGTTTAAAAAATAGTCATCAGAATAGGAATTTCAATCATACTGAGGAGCGTTGTTTCCGTCACCATTACGGCCGCATAGTCCGAATCTGCATGATACAATTCTGAGACAACCGGGGCATTCGTCATGACCGGCATCGCCGACTGCAAAATAAAGACCTCCTTCATGAGTGCGGGCATCGGTGCCGGCAGCACCAACAGGGTCATAATTGCAGGTGCTGCAACAAAACGGCCGATCAGGACACCAATATTGTCCTTATTAAGACGGAGTTTGCTCAGACCCGCCTGATGAATCGCAATACCAATAAAAATCATCGATAACGGAATGGTGAGCCCGCCGATATAGTTAAAATCGGACATTAAAAAAGCGGGCAGCTTCACATGCAGAAGAACCAGAATAACACCTACTATAAAGCCAAGCAGCGGCGGTGAAAAAATTTTACCGAGCGTTTGCTTCCAACTGATTTTGCTTAGATAGTTTCCATCACGTTGAATCAGGTAGACACCCAGTGTCCAGAAAAAAGTCGTATTGGCCATATAAAATACAAGAACATAGGGAAGACTTTGCTCACCGAACAGAGCAAGATTAACAGGCAGACCGATGAAAACCGTATTCGAGTTGCAAAACATTGATTTGAACAATCCGCTATGATTTTTCTGAACAGAAAAGATCTTAACTGCCCAAAATGAGATGGCGAACAAAATCAGCATCGACAGAATCGGGAAGCGCAGGTTCGGCAGTAATTCAATTAATTCTTTACTTGTAAAATGGTTGGTAATTGTGCTAATCATATAAGCAGGAAGCGCAATTTGCGTTACCAATTTAGCAATTAATTTACTTGTTTTTTTATCAAACCAGCCGCGATGAGCCAATACATAACCCACGCTGATCATTATAATTATGACTAAAATCCCTTGAATGCCTTGAAAAAAGGTGCCCACCTGAGTGCCTCCACAACTGACATGCGTCAACTATTCACTGTCATTTTTTACTTTCTTGTATCAATGAGCATACCTCTTAGCCAGAATCATAGTCAATAACTATTTTAAAAATTAAAACAATAATTTGTGACAGTATATTGTCAATGGTTTACAAGCCGGCATGCTGATCAGCGCACGAAAAAACCGGGCGTCGCCGCATATAAATGCGATACGTCCCGGTTTTCCATGGATTTCACTATATTTTTTACTAATCAATCAGCCGATATGCTGTTTGATGCGTTCAGCAAGGGCTTCTTTCGGTTGGAAGCCGACAACTTTGTCAACCACTTCGCCGTCTTTGAACAAGAACATGGTAGGAATACTCATAACTCCGTACTTGCTTGCTGTCGCTTGATTTTCATCAACATCCAGCTTTACGATTTTAAGATTATCTGCTAATTCGGAATTCACTTCTTCCAGAACAGGTGCCATCATTTTGCATGGTCCGCACCAAGTAGCCCAAAAATCGGCTAAAACAAGTCCCTTTGAAGTTTCATCCGCAAAATTTGCATCGTTTACCTGACTAATTGCCATTACAGAAAGACCTCCTCAAATAGTTCAATATGCTCTATGTCACACAGTATAGCATGTGCCAACACGAGATTCCATTATTCAGCTTGGCGCACACATTACTTGAATTCAACGACCGTCACGCCGCTGCCGCCTTCACCCTGGGCACCGAGACGCGACGCCTTCACACGCGGGTGGCGATCGATTAATTGAGTGACACCCTTGCGCAGTGCACCGGTACCCTTACCATGAATGATCGAGACGCGTGCATAGCCTGCAAGCAGCGCTTCATCCAAGTATTTCTCAACCTTCAGCATCGCATCTTCATAGCGTTCGCCGCGGAGGTCAAGTTCCGGACGCACCGTTTGTCCTGAAGTACGCACATTAACGACCGGTTTAACCTTCTTCTCTTCTTTAACTTTTTTCAAATCGCTTGCTTTGACATTCATTTTCAAGATACCGGCTTGTACCAGATATTCTTGATCACCGATTTTATTGACAATGTATCCGGTCTGACCGAAACTGATAATCTTTACTGCGTCGCCAGGCTGAAACCCAGATACCACTTTTTGAACAGGCTTCGACGTATTGGACGAATCTTTTTGTTCAAGAGAATCCAGCGCATGCGCCAATTTGGTCTTTGCGTCAATGAGTTGATGCTCCTTGACCAAGCCGTTATTTTTAAATTGGTGCAGCTCATTTATAATTTCCTCTGCCTCGCGCCGTGCATCTTTAAGCGCCTGCTCCGCTTTCTCGCGCGCTTTCTTCAGAATGTCCTCTTTTGAGCGTTCCAATTCATTCAAGCGCTTAGACAAATCTGCTTCTTTTGCTTCTACTTCAAGCTTCAGATGACGTGCTTTTTCTTCCTCCATCTCGGCAGCTTTCCGATTCTTTTCCAATGAAGCGATCATCTTATCGACCTGGTTGGTCTCGCGGCTGATCTGGAGTCTGGCGCCGTCAATAATATCGGCCGGTAAGCCTAATTTCCGTGAAATTTCAAACGCGTTGCTTCGTCCCGGAACACCGAGAAGCAAGCGATAAGTCGGGCTCAGTGTTTCCACATCGAATTCAACACTAGCGTTCATGACACCCGGCCGTTCATATGCATATGCTTTTAGCTCGCTGTAATGGGTCGTACAGACAATTGTGGCTCCTTTACCATAAACGGCATCGAGAATCGACATAGACAAAGCTGCACCTTCCTGAGGGTCAGTTCCTGCACCCAGCTCATCGAAGAGAACAAGGCTGTTAAAATCGACCATCTTCAAGATTTTAACAATGTTCGTCATGTGTGACGAAAAGGTACTGAGACTCTGCTCAATCGATTGTTCATCACCAATATCAGCAAAGACTTCGCGGAATACACTCGCTTCCGATTCTTCGTCAACCGGTATTTGAAGCCCGGATTGTGCCATGAGCGTAAGCAAACCAATCGTTTTCAACGATACCGTTTTGCCTCCGGTATTCGGTCCTGTGACAATTAGTGCATGTGTGTGCTCGTCAAATACAACATCAATCGGGACAACTTGGTCCTGATTAATCAATGGATGACGTGCTTTCTTCAGACGGATAATGCCGCTGTCATTCAGCTTTGGACGTGTCGCTTTCATCTGGTGTCCGTATGCGGCTTTGGCAAAAATAAAGTCGAGCTGTGCCAATCCCTCAACGTTTTCCAACATCGGTTCGGCAAATTCTGCTGTTTCTTCCGAAAGGACACGCAAGATCCGCTCAATTTCATGCCGTTCTTTTGCCCGTGCTTCACTGAGCTGATTATTTAAGTCAACGATCGCTTGTGGTTCAATAAATAAGGTTGCACCTGAAGCAGACTGATCATGGACAATACCGCCGAACGATCCGCGATATTCCTGTTTGACCGGAATTACCTGACGATCATTACGAATTGTAATAATCTGTTCGGAAAGCATTTTTGCTGTTCCACTCGAACGGACGATACTCTCCAGTTTCTGCTTCACCCTGCTGTCACAGGTTCGGATCTGGCTGCGAATATGACGCAAAGCCGGACTTGCCGAGTCCATAACACCGCCTTGATCGTCAATTGTGCTACGGATTTTCCGTTCCAGGCTGCCCGGAGGATCAATCGAATCTGCGAGTTCCATCAAAATTGGAAGTTCAAGTTCTCTTTCCTCGATCAAATCCGTAATAAAATTTTTCATCAGACGGGCGCCGCGAATGGTGTCGGCAATATCAATCAGTTCTTTTGCCTGAAGAATACCGCCTATTTTGGAACGTTTCAGCGCTTGACGCACATCAGTAATACCGCCAAAAGGTACAGATCCCCTTAATCGGAGTACCGTTGCTCCTTCATCAGTTTCCTCCTGCATTCGTTTAACTTCATTCAAGCTGTCTGCAGGCGTCAGATCCGCAATTCGGTTTTTTCCTAATGAAGAAGCTGTATAATGCATTAATTGCTGTTTGATTTTTTCATATTCTAGAATTCTCAGTGCATGTTCATTCACAAATAACATCTCCCTCTATCTGAGGATGGTCATCATTCAAAAGGCCTTTTTATTCTTAAAAAAGTCCATAAGCCGATCTGTCGGCCAAGTATTAATAACGTTCTGCGGCTCGATGCCGGCACGAATAGCCGTCTCAACACCCAATTTCATGTCTTCCATCATTTTCAGCGAGTGGCTGTCCGTATTAATCGCGATTTTCACGCCTGCCTCTTGCACCTTGCTGAGCCACTCTGAAGATAAATCCAATCGGAACCGACTGGCATTCAGTTCAAGAGCCGTTCCGGTTTCCTTAGCTAATTCAATCAACCGACTCACATCAACAGCATATCCGTGACGTTTTCCGAGCATTCGTCCGGTCGGGTGTGCAATCAGACGAACATAAGGATTTCGACAGGCGTTCTCCAAACGCTTCATAATTTGCTTCTTATCCTGCGAGAAAGAAGAATGGATGGATGCAATCACAAAGTCCAGTCTGCTCAGAACTTCATTTGGATAATCCAGTGATCCGTCAGGCAAAATATCCATCTCAATGCCCGAGAAAAGTGTAAAATCATCATAATGCTCATTAATCTTCTTTACTTTTTCATTTTGTTCTAATAAACGTTCTGAACTTAGCCCATTTGCAACACGAAGCGACTGAGAATGATCGGTCAGACATGCGTAGAGATAACCTCTTGAGCGCATTGCTTCGGCCATTTCAGAGATCGTATGCGATCCGTCGCTCCACGTTGAGTGCATATGAAGATCGCCTTTGATATCCGATAACTTTATTAAGTTCAACGGTCCCTTTTTCGCAAGATCCAATTCAGATTTTCCTTCTCGCGCTTGTGGAGGAATAAAAGACATGCCAAAGTAGCGGTAGATATCTTCTTCGCTTTTAAAAGTTTGCACGGAACCGTCTTCCCGTTCAATCCCATATTCGCTGATTTTTTCGTTGCGTTCCTTTGCCAATCTACGTAAAAGAACATTGTGCTCCTTGGATCCGGTAAAGTGTAGCAGCATCGATGCATAGATTTCCTGTGTCGCAAAGCGAAAGTCGATGGATACTTGATTCGGATCATCAAGTTGCACCGTCATTTTTGCATCACCTTGCCCGACAACCTCATGAATCGGCAGTTTCTCAATAAGCTGTCGCGACACAGCCTCAGGATCAGCAGTCTCAATCACAAAATCCAGATCCTTCATTTTCTCTTTTGCTCGTCTGAGGCTGCCTGCGTGCGCAAAACGGCTTACCGTTTCGATTGAACACAATACACGCTCGACTTTTTCAGCCAGATCAAGCATATAAGGGATTGGCAGTTCTTTCGGCCGATGAAGCTGTTCATTCAGTGATTGCAACAGATGTTCTTCCGTTTTTTTCCCGAATCCTGCCAATTGGCTGACTTTCCCCTGCTCGCAGGCATCTTTCAATGTATCACGATCAACAACGCCGAGCTCTCGATACATTTTCCCAATCTTTTTCCCGCCGAGTCCAGGCAAGCGAAGAAGATCGAGCAAACTATGAGGTATGTCTTTTTCAAGTGCCAACAAGACAGACGACTCGCCTTGCGCCATTAATTCCTCAATGACCTGCGCCGTTGATTTACCGATTCCTTTAATTTTACTTAAATCACTCATTCCTGCCATCGAACGCGGATCATTCTCCAAGGCAAGACCTGCGCGATGATAAGCAGCGACTTTAAATGGGTTTTCACCCTTTATTTCCAGATACAGTGCAATGGTATCCAGCTGATTTATAATTTGCTTTTTATTCACAATCTTCACCTTTTATATCGTGCAAATGAAAGCCCTGTTTTCTTAGCCCACCCAACCTGCGAATGCGACCCACATCTCTTTTAACATATCTGAAAAGTAGGGGGTGCTCGTAATCATTGATTGTGCCAGCGTTGATTGATCAATCGCCGATTGAATTCCGCCGACCGGTGTCAGTGAACCGGCGTACAGCAAGAAGAAAATAATCAAATAGGCTTCAACGAAACCAATCAGCGCTCCGCTCAAATGATTGACAGAACGAAGAATCGGCAGTTCAGCAAGGAAATTCAGCATTGAACCTAGGATTGTCAATACAATCTTTGTGGCGATAAATAATATAATAAAAGCGATCGCCCGATAATAAGCAGTCTGCAAATCCATATTTCCGAGGAATTGAAACAGATCACTTTGAGAAGCCGACGAAGGGAATGGAATCCAAAATTTCAACGTTCCCGCAAGCGGCTTAAAATAAATCATCGCAATGATATAGGCAACGACAAAGCCCGCAAGATGCACCAATTGCAAAATCAGACCGCGACGAAATCCATTAAAGAATCCGGATGCGAGTATGATCAATATAATGAGTGTGAGAAGCATAAGATCGATCCCAACTTTCTTTCCTATGTAAAATGAGCACCGTCCCAATAAAACAAGGCAAACGTTGACACTTTTTAGTCTTATCATATCAGAAACGGCGGCAGATGAAAAATGTGAGTATCTGTCGATTCGCCGATACTAAGAACCGTTTTTGTGAGGTTTCATTGTGATTACAGACCATCAGGTATTCATCACAATGATTCCATTCATGATCAATGATCAGCCTGTCTTTGCACCAATCAAATATCTCCTGTAAGTAACCAAAAAGGATGACAAAATTGTCATCCTTTTTAATGCCATATAACCTTGTTTATTTCACAACTTATTTACCCGTAGTAATCGTATCCTTTGCCAAGGTATAAATCGTTTCCCCTTTTCCGAAAACGGATTCCCAATCGGCAGTGAAATCAGTGACCGCTTTATTGATGGCCGGCATGCCTAAAGCGGAAGCCAAAATATCCGCGCTCATGGTCGCTGCCTGAGCACCCACTTCAAACGCTGTATTGACCTGACCGACATTTTTAAAGCTGGCGGCAAGAATTTTTGTGCGGCTGCCTGTTCGTTCAATGGCTTTAGCCAGTTCTGCTATTGATGCTTTGGCATCAATGTTCATGTTTTCCATCCGGTTGAAATAAGGGGCAATATAATCAGCACCTGCCTGGATAGCCAGATAGCCTTGAAATTTCGTATAGATTGCTGTTGCGGTAACGTTTACATTTTCTTGTTTCAAACGTTTGATGGCAGCCAAACCCGCCTCGGTTACCGGAACCTTGATGTACACATTGCGATCCACATTTTCTAACACGGTATGTGCATCCTTGATCATGTCTTCCGTATCTTCCGAGACAACCTGTACATGAAGTGTTGCCTGATCGCCAATGATCGACCGAACCGTTTTTAAGTGCGTGAACAGATCAATTTTGCCTTCTTTTTTAACAATTGACGGATTAGAGGTCACCCCGGCAAGTGGAATCACCTTAACATATCTCTTAATTGCGTCCAAATGAATCGTATCAAGTAGAAACTCCATATCGAACACTCCCTTTTCAGTATTTGCACATTTGTGATCTTATTATCCATCTCTAATGATTACGCTTTCATCGTAGCATGAAATGAATTATGAATACATACTCTCACATATTTAATATTCTTCTGTGCATAATAAATCCTGATAATAAGCGATTTTTTGGAATAAAAAGCAGATATTCATGCACATATGTGCACAAGTCAATCATAATCGTGCTATTTTTATAATCGCTTGGGCAGTTTCACTATCCGTTATAAGCGTGTTCATATAGGGAGTCTTTAGCAAAGCATGAATAGACGGCACTTTGTTTAACGAACGTGCCACACCAATTGAGTAAGGTACTTTTGCCAACAATTCCGGATCAATTCCGATCGTACGATTATAGATGCTCTCCTTCAGAATGTGTCCATCCTCATCAAAGAATCCGCAGCAAAAGTCGCCAATTGCTTGATGATTTGCCAAGTTATGATTATCCACAACCGTTAAATAATCACGCCAGCTGCTTTCTTTACTGTTCAATGGTCCGCCAGTGCCAAACATAGCGATGTCCAGTTGCTCCCAATAGGACTTAATCTCCTGAAAATCATGTCCATTCATGATCGCATCGCGCAGCATTTTGGAATCTTGAATGGCTCCCGCATTAATAAAAATGCTTTCTCCACCAAAATGCCTGGCAAGATCATAAATAATTGCGTTCACATGATAGCGTGAATTCACATGGCTCGGCCCACCAACAACAGGGACAAACGTCGCATTTGTTTTTTTGACTCCTTTCAGCTTGCCGATCATGCTTGCAAGTGAGGAACCCCAACTCAATCCGACCGTTTCTCCACCTTTGATCAGCTGCTTTAAATAAAAAGCCGCTTCTTCAGCCAGTTTTTCATCCTTTTCGGTTTCCGTATCATTCCGGCTCGTTGAAATGACCACAACCTCTTTCATGTGAAAAATCTTTTGCAGTTGAGACTCGAGTTCATAAATTTCAGGATCAAAATCGTGGATCTGAATAGCGACAATGCCCTCGGCTCTCGCCTGAGTCAACATGCGGCTGATGCTCGTCCGGTAAATGTTCAGTTCCTTCGAAATCTCGCTCTGCGTCTTGCTCTTAATATAATAAAGATAAGCGATTTTAGTTAACAGACGCTTTTTATTATTTTCCACAGTACCTCACCCTCAAATCACAGATCAACGTAATGCCAACTGATTTGGACTATACCAGTATTCGCCGATTTGCCCATCTCAATTTGCAATGATGACTTTTGTCTTTGTTGCGATTGGTTCAAGCACTTCTTCAGGTGCCCGCTTATCCGTAATCACACAATCAACGCTTCCCCAATCGGCTGCCTTTACAAATGAACTTTTAGAAAATTTCGAGTGATCAAGCAGAACAATTTTCGTCTGACATTTTGCAAGCAGTGCACGCTTCATTTCGGCATCTGCAAAACTCGATGTACAAAAACCATCTCGGTTCATGACACCGCTGGATCCGAAAAATCCGATATCAATGCGGATATCATTGAGTGCCTGACTTGTAAAGTTTCCTTGAAATGACATATCTGCCTTACTGTAATGACCGCCGACACAGTAAAAGTCATTGCTTCCATTCATTAACTCCATGATTGCGGTCAAAGAACTGGTGAGAACAGTCTTTCCCTGATAATGATTAAGATATCGTGCGAGAAGAGCAACCGTACTCCCTTGATCAAGTCCGATGACACAAGAGGTTTCAGGTAAAAATTCAAGCGCAGCTTTCACAATTTTTGTCTTGTCATCCAGAAATGTGGTCGTTCGATTGATTACCGGTTCGATTGCATCCGATTGATCAAGCACTGCTCCTCCATAAACCGTTTTAGAAATTCCTTGTTCTTCCAAGTATTTCAGATCTTTTCTAATTGTCTCATCAGACACATGGAAGTGTTCAACCAGTTGCCTAACCTTTATTTTTTTATTTTCAATGAGTAGTTGCGTCATCTGTTCGCGCCGTTGCTGAATTTCTGATGCCTTCACATGTAAACGCCCCGATCTTTTAACTGAACCAATTATACCATGAAATCGTTATAATTCATTATAAAATTTGGCACTTATGTGTTATATTCTATCAAATCCAAGTTTCTCATTGAATGTTTCTTTATATTCTTTATAATAGGGGATGTAGATGAAAAGGTTGCAACGGGTCTTAAACTCTGCACAAAATACTCAACTAAACACGATCTTCTTATTCAATTATGAAGGGGCGAACATCAACGGCTGAAATGTATGCGGTTTCAAATAATAACTTCATGAATATAAGAAAAAAAAGTCTTCTTGATGACATGAAAACCTTCCTGTTTCAAAACGAACGGCGTATTTCTCTTGAACGGGCAATTCTTTTTACGAAAAGCCATAAGCAAACGGAGGGAGAGCCGCAGATCATTCGACGTGCAAAAGCAACGGCTTATATCCTTGACCATGTAAAAATCAGCATTCGTCCCGGTGAACTATTGGTCGGCAATCGAACCGTCAGACCGAGAAGCGGCATTTTGTCTCCTGAGATGGATCCCTATTGGATTATGAAGGAAATGGACACCATCCATGACCGTCCGCAAGATGCATTCTATTTTACCGAAGCGGACAAACGTGTCTATCGTGAACAATTACTGCCCTATTGGTCCGGACGTTCCATGAAGGACTTTATAAATGGAAAAATCCCGAAGAATGCCCAAAAGGCCGTAGACGATCTTGTGATTAAACTGAACCAAACCGACAAGGGGCAAGGACATATTATTATGGATTTTCAAGCCATCTTGAACCATGGTGTCAGTTACTATATTGATTTATTAAGCAGAAAAAGCGCGGCGCAGCCTGAAAATAACTTTTTCATAGCCGCTAAGGTTATTTTTGAAGCAATGGCCCGTCACTTCTTACGCTACCGCAATGAGGCATTTCGAGAAGCCAAGAGCGCCGAAATTACTGAAGCACGGAAAGTGGAACTGCTGGAAATGGCTGACATGTGCAAGCGACTGAGCAGTCAGAAGCCGCAAAGCTTCTATGAGGCGCTGCAGCTGCTCTGGATGACCAGCATCGTCGGTCAATACGAATCGAACGCTTCTTCCCTTTCACTCGGGCGGATGGACCAATACCTCTATCCTTTTTATAAAAAATCCGTTGAGGAAGGTGTTCCGGGAGCTTTCATTCGTGAAGTGCTTGGGGATTTCTATGTTAAAACCAATGATGTCGTGCTTTTAAGAAGTCGCGAAAGTGCCAAATGCTTCGCCGGGTTTCCAACCGGTTATACGGTGGCACTGGGCGGTCTCGATCAATACGGTCAGTCATCGGTAAATGAGCTCTCTTACCTGATGCTGGATCTGTATCATAGCATCCGCTTGCCGCAGCCGAATCTGTCTGTCCGAATCAATGAGTTGATTCCGCGTCGATTCCTGAACAAGACGTGCGAAACCATTCGTCTCGGCACCGGCATTCCGCAAATTTTCAATGATGAGGTCATTATTCCTGGGTTCCTCAGCAAAGGTGTTTCTCTGGATGATGCTCGCGATTATGCGGTTGTCGGTTGCGTGGAAACAACGATTCCTGGGAAAACCTACGGCTTGCACGACATTGCCCTATTTAACTTCTTGCGCATCATGGAAATCAGCCTTTACGAATTACGCGATCGTGATGACTTGACCTTTGACCAGCTTGTTGCGTATCTCTTAAAACGAATTGACGGTTACGTAAAAGATGTCACCATCGGATCTGACATTGTTGACCTTGCTCACCGCGAATTCGCACCGATTCCCTTTCTTTCAGCGCTTGTTGAAGATTGCATCGACAACGGTAAAGATATTACCGAGGGCGGCGCGCGCTACAATTTTTCCGGAGTTCAAGGCATCGGCGAAGCAAATCTGGCAGACTCACTTTTTGTCATTAAGAAGCTTGTTTTTGAACAGCACGAAATGAAATTCAGTGAATTAGTGGATGCACTGGAGGCTGACTTTGAGGGGAAATACAAGAATCTGCAAAACCATGTGATCCATGATTTCGATAAATACGGCAACGATAATCCTGAAATTGATATGATCGCCGCAAAAATTTTCCGTCATTATGCACTTGAGCTTGGCAAATACCGGAATATTCGAGGTGGTGAATTCAACGCAGGCGCATACACCGTTTCCGCACATATCCCGCTCGGCGAAGATGTCGGAGCAACGCCGGATGGAAGAAAGGCTCATGATCAGCTGGCTGACGGGGGACTCTCGCCAATGGTCGGACGCGACAGACTCGGCCCGACAGCTGTCCTAAAATCGGTCAGCAAGATTGACAATGTGCTCTGCGTTAACGGCAGTCTGCTCAATCTTAAATTTCAGCCAAGCACGCTGCAGGGTTCATCGGGAATTCATAAATTTGCCGATTTTCTCATGGCTTTTACCAAATTGAAAATCAGACATGTCCAGTTTAACGTTCAATCACGGGATACACTGTTCGACGCACAGAAGCATCCGGAAAACTATGCCGGGCTAATCGTCCGCGTGGCCGGTTATTCAGCGTTCTTCGTTGATCTGAACAAAAAGATTCAGGACGATATTATTGCTCGCTGCGAGCATGTCCTATAAGGAAGGAAATGCGTTATGACACGAGGCCTTGTATTCAACATCCAGCGCTACTCGATTCACGACGGAACCGGCATACGCACGATTGTCTTTCTCAAGGGCTGTCCGCTCAAATGTCCCTGGTGTTCAAACCCTGAATCACAAGGTCCTGTTCGCCCATCTGTCTGGATGAAAGACGGTGCGGAAGAACCTTTAGGCAAGTGGATGTCAGTCGATGAGGTACTCCATGAAGTGGAAAAAGATGAGATTTTTTACCGCACGTCAAATGGTGGCGTGACCTTGTCCGGTGGTGAAGTTCTGATGCAAGCCGATTTTGCGGCGGAACTCTTAAAGGAGGTAAAAGCGCTCGGGATTAGCACAGCGATTGAAACCACTGGCGCGCTTCCTCTGAAACAAATCCGCAAAGTGCTGCCCTACACCGACCAAGTCCTATTTGACTTAAAAATTATGGATCCGGACAAAGCCAGACAGATCATCGGTGAAAAGATCAGCACGATCAAACAAAATTTTGAAGAAGCATTGAATTCACCAGCGCACGTTATTCCCAGAATTCCGCTGATTCCCGGATATACGACACCGCCGGAAAACTTGAGGCAGATCAGAGATTACGTGACCGGCCTCGGAATTAAAGAGATTCATATTTTGCCCTTCCATCAATATGGAAGCGGCAAATATGAGTATTTGAAGCGCAGCTATCGCTTGAAGGACACACCACTCCTCAAGCAGGAAGAAGTCAACACAGTTAAAGCCTTCTTTGAAAGTGCTCAGATCAAAACAGTTGTCAGCGGCTTGGAGTAAAAAAATGTATCGACAATGACAATAATTAAAAGACATGAATCCTATTTTCGGGCAGGATTCATGTCTTTTATTTTATTTAATATGAGTTTCCAAAATTTTAAATTTTGTTCATCTCTGCTGTTACAAGGCCTGCTCCGTTCGAGCGATAATATCATCCTGTGTTTCTTTTGAAAGACCGGTGAAGAATGCAGAATAACCGGCGACGCGTACAATTAGATCACGATAGTTTTCCGGATGTTTTTGCGCATCAATTAGCGTTTCACGAGAGACGATATTATATTGAACATGGTACCCATGCAATCTGTTGAAAAAGGTTCTAATTAGCAATACCAGCTTCATGCAGTTTTCTTCATTCTGCAGAATCTGCGGCGACATTTTTTGGTTCAGTAGCACGCCGCCTGTAATATCTGCTGTCGGCAATTTTGATACGGATTTAAAAACGGCTGTCGGTCCGTCATGATCCATCGAATGCTCCGGCGAGCATCCTTCAGCAAGTGCCGTTCGGGCATGACGGCCATCCGGAGTGGCGAGTGTGCTGTGACCTTGCCCGACATTCGCAGAAATAGAGGATGTGCCGGCATAGCGAAGTCCGCCGATTGGTCCGCGCCCGTAACGTGTATTTTTATATTTTGAAATCTCATCAATATACGGCTGATAAGCATTCTGAATCAGTTCATCTACATAATCAACATCATTGCCGTATTTTGGTGCGTCATTGAGCAGTGTCTGACGGATTTTTTCCCCTTTTTCACCGGCAAAATCATTGGTAAGCGCATCCCAAAGCTCCTTGCGGCTGATCTTCTTTTCATCATAGACCAGTTTTTTAACGGCACTCAGCGAATCGGCAAGATTAGCGATTCCAACCTGCAAGCCGCTGATAAAATCGTAGACGGCACCGCCCTCTTTAATTGTTTTTCCGCGTCCGACGCAATCATCGGTCAGCGTGGAGCAGAGAATATCCGGACAATCCTGTTCAAGCACCAGATCGCATGAATTTTCAATGATTACACTCTGCCTTGTAATTTCGCGAAGCCCTTTGTCCCAAGCTTTTTCAAGCTCCTCATAGGATTTCATATCGACAAAGTGACCACTGCCTTCGAGCAGCTTCTTTCCCGTTTCCGGATCAACGCCGTTGTTCATGATAATGAGCAGTGTACGTGGAAAGTTAATGAAGCTCATACCCGTGCAACGATAACCCCATTTTCCCGGTACTGCCGTCTCCACACAGCCGATCGCACTGTAATTGTACGCATCCTCTTCTTTTACCCCGCGTTTGATAAACGATGAAATAATGATTTCATCGTTGTTAAACGCGGGCATGCCCATCCCCAGCTTAATGACCTCGATGCACTCACGCATGAATGCGTCACTTAAACCGCGGTGATAGCGAACGGTTAAATTCGGCTGCGTCAAATGTGCCTGAGCGACACTCCGCAAAATAAGATAGGACAGACCGTTTATCGCATCCTTCTTATCCGGAGTCTGACCGCCAATGGTAACGTTTTGATACAATGGACTTCCCGCACTGAATTCTGTGTGTCCCCATGAACGTACTTTGTTAATGGTCAGCGTCTTCATCCACAGGTTAGTCAGCAATTCCGTCGCCTGTTCATCTGTCAGAATTCTGCGATCAACATCACGCTGATAGAAAGGAAACAGGTACTGATCCATCCGTCCGTAAGATACCGAATGACCATTTGATTCAATCTGAAGGACAAGATGAATGAGCCAAATCGACTGCACAGCTTCATAGAAAGTATCAGCCGGTTCGTAAGGAACCTTATTCAATATCTGAGCCATATTCCTTAATTCTGTTTGACGCTGCGGGTCCTTTTCCGTCTCAGCTTTCTCTGCTGCCAAATTTGCATAGCGCTTTGCAAAATCCCGTACTGCCTTAATTACGTTCAGACTCGCTTCATAAAAATACAATTTCTTTTGATCTTCAATATCAGTCAGATTCAAATGATCCAATGCGTCTTTGACACGTTTTTCGTACGATTTCAGCCCGTAATTGATCACATTTTTATAGTCGACGGCAAGATGACCGTCACCTGAAGTAATGTTGCCGTCTGCTCCGATGATGCCCAGATCATAAAAAATTTTGCTATGCGGCGGAAAGGCTGCCAGTCCGCGATCTTCTAGTGTATTATGTTTCCAGAAAGGCGCAATCTCTTTTAATTGTTTCTTTGTTTCTTCAGTAATATAGAAGACGTCACCCGGACGTTTTTCAAACCGGTCCAGTTCATCAATCACCCAGTTCATTGAGTATTCCGGAAAAACAGGTGCCCAGCGATTTTTTCGTGCCTGATTTCCTGCAATCAAAGTGTCGTCTTCGATGTAGATCGTCATGTGTTCCAATATATTCTCAAGCATATAAGCACGCTTAAGATCCAGCTGTTTATCTGCATGTTCTTTATAACTCTGTGTCACAAGAACTGCACGTTCAGCATCAATAAACGGTTTGGCATCAAGGATTGAATTACGGAATCGTTCCATTTTCGGTGTTAATTCTCCGAAATGCGCCGATCTTTTTGTTTGCGCTTGAATCATTGAGTCTGCTGTCATAATTAAGCCCTCCTGATCATTTTCATAAGAATCAATATAAGCTTTCTTTCGTAATCATAATAGCATCTAATGTAAGCGCAAACAATATGATTTTGTGATTCCATTAATCTTTAAAAAATAATGGTCATTTGTGCATTTTCGACTTTTTTACGCGATATGCACACATATGCCATGACCAGAGAGAAAGGCGCTTGTTTCTTCATCCAACCCACTGTCCGTGTAGATCTCGTGAATGTCTCGGACATTAAACTGCTTCACAAAGCTTTTCTCATTAAACTTACTGGAATCCGTAAGAATAACGACATGCTTGCTTGATTTTGCCATGGTCTGAACCATCTCGGCTCTCATAATGTCATTTCCAAAAAAGCCGGCATCTCGATCAAATCCATCCGTACCAATAAACAGTTTGTCAACAAAAAAATCAGCTAAATTCTGTTTTGCAATGGGCCCGACCGTTACTTGCGACTCACTTTGATAGGACCCGCCAAGCAGTTCAATGCGAACGCTGTTATATTTACCCACAAGAGACGCAATGAAAAATGAATTCGTTATGATTGTGACATTTTCTTTAACCATGGCAATTTCTTCTGCCAGCAGGGCACAAGTTGAACCTGATTCGATCATAATTGTTTCATTATCTTGTATTGACTGAACTGCAAGTTGTGCGATTTTCTTTTTCACCTCGTAATGATTTGCTAGCCGATAGCTGATATCATCAACATTATTCATCATTGCGTAGCCATGTTTCCGTTGCAACAGACCTTTCGCTTCCAAGCGATCTAAGTCTTTCCTAATCGTCACCTTGGATACGCTTAACAGCTCTGCTAATTCATTAACATCTATTTTCGTTCGATCAGTAACAATCGTTAACAAATCATTTTCACGTGTCGTTAATTCTGATGTCAAAATGACGGCCTCCTATACATTGTTTTCTTCAGTTTATCACAATTGATTGATCATCTTATTTCTTTCACAGCTTATTAACATTTCTTACGTAAATAATATGCTAAAATAAAAAAGATGAAAAGGAATTGAGGCGGTCTTAATTGAAAACGCTTACTAATGATGAAACGAGCCATTCAAAAGGACTCATCTTTAATATTCAGAAGTTCAGTATTAACGACGGACCCGGAATACGAACGGTCATCTTTTTTAAGGGCTGCCCGCTACGATGTCCTTGGTGTGCTAATCCAGAATCTCAACGAGCGTGTCCAGAAAAGATGCACGATCATGCTAACGGCAATACTACGCTTGTTGGTGAATTCAAGAGTATCGCGGAAATTATCAAAGTGATTTTACAGGATCGTGATTACTATGAGGAATCAAATGGAGGTGTCACCTTTTCAGGCGGAGAAGTGCTTAATCAAGCACCCTTTGTGATTGAACTTGCGAAAGCAATTAAAAAAGAAAACATTCACATCATTTGTGAGACAACCGGATTTACCAGGCCTGCTGTCTTTCGAGAATTCATTAAGTACATGGATTTTATGTTCTATGATGTAAAGCATTGGAACGGCGAAGCACATCGCGCCGCCACCGGCGTGGATAATGAATTAATTATCCATAACCTTGAGTCCGCATTAAAAGCACAGAAGAAGCTTATGGTCAGAATTCCGATTATTCCTTGCTTTAATGACGCCTTGAGCGATGCCGCGCATTTCGGTCAATTGTTTAAACGTATCGGTGTCACAATGGTTGAACTGCTCCCTTTCCATCAATTCGGCTTGAACAAGTACACAGAATTGGGGCGGGAATACGAAATGAAAGATGTCCGTCAATTACATGCGGAAGATCTCCTAGATTTTAAAAAAGTATTGAACGAAGCGGGAATCGCGGTCAAACTGAATGGATCTTTTTAATCCACGTCCTCGCAACAATTTATTTTCAGCTGTAATAAGTAAAAAGCCAATGTGACGAATCACATTGGCTTTTTACTTATATATATTTAGTCGTTATCCACGAAGCTCCGCGCCTAACTGCTCCGCACAGGCACTGACAATCTTTTCATGAACGACGTTCACTTCATCATCGGTCAAGGTCCGCTCCGGATCAAAATAGACAAGTGAGAATGCCATAGACTTCTCATCCGCCGCTACATGACTGCCTTCATAGACATCAAAGAGCTGTACCGATTTAAGAAGCGGAGTGCCATTCTCGCGGATGACCCGATCAAGATCAGCCGCAGCTACAGTCCGTTTCACAACAAGCGCAATATCACGTGTTGTCGATGGGAATCGCGGCAAGCCATGATACTCAATAGCAGCCTCTCCGTGACGGAGCAGCGACTCAATGGCAACTTCGAATACAAACGTTTCATTTAACCCGCAGTTCTTCTGAACTCTAGGGTGGAGTGCACCGATATAACCAATGACTTCACCGTTTAATAAAATATCTGCGGTTTGTCCCGGATGCATCCCCTCCCGTTTCGAAGGAGAATAAGTGATATGATTAGCGACACCCAGGGAATCGAACAGCGCTTCAACAATTCCTTTCACTGAGAAAAAGTCGACTGTATCCGGATCGCCTTCCCAATTTCTTTCCGTACGCTTCCCGGTAATGATTCCCGCTAAATGCTCTTCCTCAGCCGGTCTCGCTTCTCCTTTAACCGGAAGGAACACCTTGCCGATTTCATAGAATTTAATATCCGGCATCTGTCTGTTCAAGTGATATTGAGCAACGTTAATGAGTTGAGGAACAATACTCTGACGCAATGCTGCATGCTCTTCGCTCATCGGCCAAATGACTTGTGTCGGTTCTATTCCTTTATTGCTTACCGCGTAGGAAGAAGCACTTTCCTTCGATGTAAGCGAATAAGTATAAGCTTGGCTCAAGCCCATGCCGTTCATCAAGCCTTCTACTCTTCTGCGGATCTTTTGATAAGGTGTCAACGATGCATGTGAGGACGTGCCCTCAGGCAGCGTTGCCGGAATATGATTGTACCCATAAATACGTCCGACTTCTTCGACGAGATCCTCAGGAATGGTCACATCGAAGCGTCTGGCAGGTACGGATACCTGCATTATTTCGCCTTCCACGTTAACTTTAAAATTCAGCCGTTCAAGTATCCCGACGATCTGTTCGCGTGCGAATTCCGATCCTAAAACTTGATTGATTTTTTGCCAAGGCATCATAATCTGATGCTCTGCTACCGTTCGTTCACCGGCTTCGACAATACCTTTAAGTACCGTCGCATGGGCGTACTGTATTAACAGTTCAGCTGCTCGATCAGCGGCCAGAGCGACTCGATTACGATCAAGCCCTTTCTCATAGCGGCTGCTGGCATCCGAGCGCAATTGGAGCCTCGCCGCTGTTTTGCGGATTGAAATTGGATCGAAGACTGCTGCTTCAAGCAGAACATTTTCCGTATCACTTGAAACCTCTGTATTTTCACCACCCATAACGCCTGCAACAGCGACACCCTTTTTGCCATTTGTTATGAGCAGATCCTCATCTGTCAATTTTCGAAGCTGGCCGTCAAGCGTAGTGATTTCTTCATGATCTCCGGCAAAACGAACGAGTACATGATTCGAACCGAATTGATCAAAATCAAATGTATGGAGCGGCTGTCCGTATTCGAGCATCACGTAATTTGAAACATCAACGACATTGCTGATCGGGCGAACACCGGCCGCAATCAGACGCAGCTGCATCCAGCGTGGTGCCGGAGCGACTTTAATGCCGTTCATAACGCGTGCGCCATAATAAGGAACCATTTGCTCGGCATCAACGGAGACACTTATTTTTTCGCTTGCCAACTGGTCTGATTCAGCTACTACCGGCTTTTTCAGTTGGATCGGACGATCAAGAATCGCACCGACTTCATAAGCGACGCCGATCATATTCATGCAATGCGCACTGTTCACCAAAATATCCAAATCAAGAATAGCGTCGTCAAGATTCAAATAAGGGAGTGCATCTGCACCGACCGGCACCTCATCATCAAAGACATAAATGCCGTCCGCATATTCCTTAGGTACAAAATTATGATCGAAGCCCAGTTCATCAAGTGAACAGATCATGCCGTTTGAAATCTCACCACGCAGTTTTGCTCGCTTGATTTTCACATTATTCGCGATTCTTGCACCGACAGTCGCAACCGGTACCTTTTGTCCGGCGGCAACATTTGGTGCACCGCATACAATCTGAACGGTTTCTGTTCCCAGATTAACTTGACACAAATGAAGCTTTTCCGCTTCCGGATGCTGCGCGCAAGACTCAACCTTGCCGACCACAATACCCTTCAATCCCTCTCCCGGATAAACAATGTGCTCCACTTCAATTCCCGAATTTGTTATTTTATCCGCTAATTCTTCCGGCGTGACACCGCCTAAATCTATATAGTCCTGCAACCAATTATAGGAAACCAGCATCGTTCATTCTCCTCCTTATGCCCGATCAAATTGTTTCAAGAAACGAATATCATCTGTATAAAAATGACGAATGTCTTCGATGCCGTACTTCAACATCGCAATACGTTCCGGCCCCATGCCGAATGCAAAGCCTGTGTACTCGCTTGGATCAAAGCCGGACATGCGCAGCACATTCGGATGAACCATGCCGGCACCAAGAATTTCAATCCAACCTGTGCCCTTGCAGACATTGCAACCATGACCGCCGCACCTAAAACAAGAAATGTCCATTTCTACTGACGGTTCGGTAAAAGGGAAGAAGCTTGGGCGAAGACGAATTTCACGGTCCGCACCGAACATATGCTTCGCGAATACGGTCAGAATCCCCTTCAAGTCGCTCAATCGTACATTGTGATCGACATAAAGACCTTCGATCTGCATGAATTGATGCGAATGAGTCGCGTCATCATTATCGCGGCGGTACACTTTTCCAGGGCAGATAACCTTAACCGGACCGACACCCTTATGCTTTTCCAAGGTGTGCGCCTGTACAGGAGATGTATGCGTACGCATCAGTATTTCATCAGTTATATAGAACGAATCCTGCATATCACGAGCAGGATGATCCTTCGGAAGATTTAACGCTTCAAAGTTGTAGTAATCCTGTTCGACTTCAGGGCCTTCTTCAATGGAAAAGCCAAGACCGATAAACAGATCCTCAACCTCCTGAATAATTGAAGCGAGCAGATGAGGACTGCCTGTCGCTATTTTTCTTCCCGGAAGCGTTACATCAATTTTCTCATGCTCAAGCTTCAGCTCAAGCAGCTTCGCTTCCAAGTCCGCTTTCTTTTCTTCAATTTTTGCGGCAATGAGTTTACGTACTTCATTCGCCAGTTGTCCGACAATCGGGCGTTCTTCAGCAGAAAGCTTGCCCATGCTTTTCATAACTTCTGTGATCGGTCCTTTTTTGCCTAAAAAACGGATCTGTGCTTCCTGGAGCGCCTTCAGACCATCTGCTGAACCAATGTTCGATAAAGCCTGTTCGCGCAGCTCAAGCAATTTCTCTTTTAACATGTTCTTCATCCCTTCACAAACTTTTTTAAATGAAGCTTTTCAAAAAGGAGGACAAAAAGGGCCGAGAAGATCAAGGAAGTGCAGTTTCGAGCACCGGAACGTACTGCTACAGGATGTAGTGACTTCGACGTTACTCACAGGACGTGAGTGTAATTAGTCGAAGATCTCCTGTAATACGTGAGGAGCAAAGAAACCAGCTGACACAGAACTTCCACAGGATGTGGTGACTTCTGCGTTGTGCACATGACGTGCACGTCATTAGCAGAAGATCCTCCTTACTTTTTTCCCGGACTTTTTGAACATCCTCTAAAAAAAACAAAAAAGCCCCGCCCCTAAAAAGGGACGAAGCGTCGCGTTACCACCCTTGTTGACCATTCAAAAAAAACAAATAGCCCACTCGAAAACATTTAACGGCGAATGCCGGCCAATCCTAGGCCGGCTGCCCGCCGGCGTTCAAACGGCAACTCAAGAGTGAATTCGTTCGGTCCGTATCATAAGCACGCTTTCAGTCGACGACGCACTCTCCCTGAACGGCGGATACCGAATTACTATTCTCCATCACGGTTTTTACATCTATTTGGATTCATATTACCCATGAATCTAATCATTCTTTAAGTCTTTTCCTAGTATAGTCAATTGCAATCCGTTATGCAAGTCCTCCCGACTCCAACCAATACAGTAAAATACCTGATGCCACAGCGACATTCAGCGATTCCGCACGACCTGCCATCGGAATTTTCACCTGTTGATCCATCTGTGCGAGTAATTCGGGTGATGCGCCATTGCCTTCATTGCCAACGACCAAGCCATAATGAGAGCTGGCTACTTTAACTTTATGAAGTTCATCGCCTTGCAGTGAAGAACCATATAAAGGAATATTCAGTGCTTTCATCTCATCGGCAAGACTGAATAAATTTTTGTGAATGACCGGCAGGTGAAAATGGGAACCTTGAGCAGAGCGCAGAGTCTTTGCATTGTATCCGTCAACACAACCGTCGCCAAGATAGATAGCATCCAAGCCAAAAGCATCTGCAGTTCGAATCAACGTTCCAAGATTTCCTGGATCCTGCACACCGTCAACGAGCAAGTAGCGGCCGGACCGCAGGGAAACTGCTGCCTGACTCATGTCGCACACGGCGATAATGCCTTGAGGTGTCTCTGTTTGTGACAGTTCCGTAAATATTTTATGTGTGACCTGAAAAACTTCAATCGAATCAAGCGGCCAATCCGTCGGCAAATGAAACGCTTCATCAATCAAGATCGCGTTAATCTGCTGTTTTGCGGAAAAAACCGCTTCCTGCACTAGATGCGGCCCTTCAAGCAAATATTTTTGCTCACGATCACGCCACTTTCTTATTTTTAACTTTTTCCATAGTTTTACTTTTTCATTTTGCAATGACACCATTCGTCTCACACATAAGAGCCCCTTTAAAATCGGTACATATTTGTCCGTTTACTACCCATACTATACCATATCACCAGCTTTAAATGCTCACAGAAAGGGGTCTCCTATTCATGGATTTAGACATTCGCCGCGCAGTCCTGCACAATCTGTCCGGTAACGACAAGAAACAGCTTCAAGACACAGTCGTTGACGCTATTCAGGACGGTCAAGAAAAGATGCTTCCCGGACTAGGCGTTCTATTCGAAGTTCTTTGGAACAAATCGGACAATGCCTTCCGCGATCAGATGCTCACGCGACTTGAACAAGGGGTGTAAAGAAATAATCGGGGGCTTCTGGCTCCCGATTTTTCATGCGGCAATTCCTTTATAGTGGACTTTCTTGCATAGAACACTACTTAAAATCGATCCGTTTTCCAAAAAGCGTAGTCATTCTTAGGAAACAGTGCTGCATAGGTTTCCGATTGCACAGAGGTGCCAAGCAGCACATCGCTCACCAATTCGCTTGGCCTCCGCTCAATTGACGTTTGGTATGTAACTGAATCTCCCGGAACTTCAATCTCCGCTTTCCCATTCATGAGATGAACGAGCAGCTCATTGTCTCCGCTTCTGAGCAATAGTGACGTCTTGTTCCCAGTGTAATGAATCAGTCGCTCTGAAAGAACCGGTTCAATCTTCTGAAAAAAATTATGGAAACGCAGAATTTTCCACATTGCACCGTTATAGTTCTCGATACGAGCACCACACTCTTGAAATAACTTCCAGAGCGCATGGTGTTCCGGCATCTGCACCATCAGACTGCATTCCGGTGCCAGATGTTCTTTTAAATGATACACGAGCGACGCAACTGCCGCCTCATGCTCCGGCAAATAACAGCATTCAACCAATCCGATTTTATTTTCACCGAATGCTTCCCACCTGAGATAAGCAACCAGTTCATCATGGTCAAAAGCATTCAAAAATGCGCCTTTGCGATTCTTATTCCATGCCAGCTGCCCTTTCCAGTACGCATCTGTTCGAATTCTAGAACCACAAAGCGGCCCAATAAAGTGCCGATACATCTCTTGTACAGCATTAAAGTCACATTCGTTAATAGGTCGAATATGACATTCCCGCCGCTCAGCCATCTCAGGAATCTGGCTAACATCCATGACCAGTTCGTCCATAGGCAGCGTTTGCCAGCCTTCTTTTTCATAGAACGAATTGATTCCGGTAAATAAAAGAGACAAATCGTAGCCATGTTCAGCCATCCACTTCGTCTGGTGGTTCAGAATGGTGCGAATCAAATGTCTCCCGCGATACTTAGGCAAAGCCGCAACGTTTCCAATCCCTCCGCATTTAAGCTCCACCCCATGATAAGAAAGAGGAAAAGGGAAAATCTGAACAGCTCCGGCCATTTGTCCGTTCACCTTAGCAATCCACGTATGATACGACTGACAATTTGGGTCAAGCCGGATTCTTTCTTCAAAAAATGCCCGATTTTTCGGGAAAACGTTCACCCATAAGTCAAGCGCTTCTTGCCATTCATGATCGTCATGAATCTGCCTAATTTCGATTGTGTCCATAGTAAAATCACCGCCCCGCCGCTGCTTAATTATGTTTCAAAAATACTTGTTATTTGATCAAGATTAACTTTTTTAACTAACCCATTCATTTCAACTATTGTGCTCTTTTTCTTCTAGAAATTATCCTTTTTCTTATTCATTAAATAGTGCAATGCGCGTGCTGCATCAATGGCATCCCGATAATTTTTAAAATCAAAATCAACACTCCAATCAAGGTGTTGGTAATTTCTTATTGATCTTGTGCTTCATCCTTTGACGTAAACTGTAAGATCTTTGCTTTATGAATTATTGCAACATAAATTAATTATATTGGGGAAACAAGAATGAGCACAATAGAATTTCCAAGTTTATTACATTGTTTTTTAAACCTGCCTTCAACTGATTGGAAACGCTCAAGGTAAAGCCTTCATTTTAGGCAGTCAAGCGTTAATCTGACTACTCCATCTCAAGGCGGATCTCATTTGCTTCCCACGCCTCTTGGCTGATTAAAATATAGTACTGTATAATCAAGTTAATTGATGATTCCGGAGTCGAAAAAAATGAAAATCGCAATCTGTGATGATGACAAAACGCAAAGAGAATACTTGGCAACTCTCGTAAAAGAATGGGCGAGAAAGAACAACAAGATTCTTATGCTCGAACTCTTTGAAAACGCACAGGGATTTCTCTTCTCTTGGAGTACCGATCAGAGCTATGACGCGCTGCTTCTGGACATTCAAATGCCCGTTTTAAATGGAATGGAACTCGCCAGGAAAATTCGCGAGCGTGATGAACTGCTGGCGATTATCTTCATTACCGGCTTCTCTGATTATATGGATGAAGGCTATGAAGTCTCCGCATTGCACTATCTGATCAAGCCAGTGAAAGAGGAAAGACTCTTTACTGTTCTCGATCGCGCTTCAAAAAAAGTCACTAAGCAGAAAAAAACGCTGCTGATTGAACAAAACGGAGAGATGATCCGAGTGAATCAAGAAGACATCCTTTGTCTTGAGGCTTTTGCTCATACGATTGACGTGACGACGGCGGAGCAGCACTATCAAGTCAAAGTGAGCATCGATCAGTTCGAACGACAGCTTGATCCCCATCTCTTTGTGCGTCCGCATCGCTCCTATCTTGTTGGATTAAAATACATCAGTCAGCTTCGCAAAACAGGCCTTACCTTGGACACCGGCAAGAAAATTCCGGTTAGCAGACGCCGTTATCAAGCAGTGAACCAGGCGTTTATCCGCTTTTTCAGAGGAGGTACCGAGCAGTGACCGATTATCTCATTTACGGACTGATTACTCTTGTTCTGATCGTTCTAACTGCAATCATCACACACCGCCAAACCCTGCGCGCAGGCGAACGCCAGCTTGATACCTACCAGAAAGATCTGCTTGCCAAACACTATGATGAAGTCCAGAATATCTACCACAAAATGCGCGGCTGGCGCCATGACTACCACAGCCACATCCAAACGATGAAAGCCCATCTTGCTCTTGATCAAATGGATGAACTCAAATCCTATTTAGACATGCTGGACAATGATCTAGAAACTGTTGATACAGTGATTAAGACCGGCAACATTAAGCTAGACGCGATTCTGAACAGCAAGCTTTCACTGATTGCAAGCAGTAATATTAAAGTAAATGCTAAAGCCCAAGTTCCGGAAAAGCTCTCTGTAAACGAAGTCGATCTGTGCATCATCATCGGCAATTTGCTCGATAACGCGCTTGAAGGTTGTCGAGAGCTGCACAACGAAGATCAACCGTTTATCCGCATCTATATCGGTGTGTTTAAAAAGCAGCTCTACCTTTCCGTTACAAACTCGGCCCCGGAAATGCTTAAGAAAATAAGCATTGGGCGCTACCTAACCACTAAAGGCGACGGCCATGGATTCGGTCTGATGCGCATCGACACTTTAGTTAAAAAATATGACGGCTACCTAAATCGCCAAAACGAGCCCGGTGTGTTTGCCACAGAGATCATGCTCCCCCTTTAGCTATGGAGGGGTCGCAGATGGAACTATGTTGTGCTTCCTTTGTAACAAGGGAGAGGAAGCAGATAGAACTAAGTTGTGCTCCCCTATAACTAGGGAGGGATCGCAGTAAGATCTAATGTGTTCGTTTCATGCAATAGTTTTTAACCATTCGTGTCTCATTTCGTGCCATTCGTGCACGATTTTATTTTTGAAACGATTTCTGTGCTAGTTTATAGCCATGAAGGAGTTGATGTGTTGTGAAAAAAACAGAGCAAAACCCGAGTTATTCGACAATACAAAATGTCGGCTTCGTTTTGAAAAATATGTGGCGTTGGAATAAAAAGCTGTTTTTCGCTTCGGTTGCGCGCGTTCCTTTTCTGGTACTTCTGCCTTTTCTCGGTATCTTGATGCCAAAGCTCGTGATTGACAGTTTGACCGAAAAAGTAAGCCCTTTGCATTTTGCCACAGTGATCGCTTTCATGACACTTGCCATCATGATTTGCAATGTTGTTGGACGTTCACTTGATGCTTGGCTACAATGGAACGTCAACCATAATCGAATCAATTACATCGTACTCATGCAGCGGAAGATGATGGATACGGATTATGGCAACCTTGAGAGCCCTGAAGGACAGAACAAGCTGGAAAAGGCACATCAGGCTACAAATGGTAATCGTAAGGGAACAGAAGCGATCATTATGGCTTTAGTAACACTTGCCGCCAATATTTTCGGAATAATCCTTTATGGCGGGGTACTCGCCACGTTGAATCCGTTAGTCATTGCTTTTCTGCTGTTCACCGCAATTGTTGGATTCCTTTTCTCTCGTCATGCACAAGTCTATGAACATGTACATAAAGACGACTGGACACCCGTTGAAAACAAACTGGACTATCTGATTCGGGAATGCGACGACTATTCGACCGGTAAAGATCTACGTCTTTACCAAATCACACACTGGTTCAGTGAACGATTTGACACACTGATGAACGACCGAACCATTTGGCATAAACGTATCGCGCTGCGCCACTATTTTTCAGATGGTGCCGTCGGCGTCATGGCACTTTGCCGCGATGGTGTTGCTTACGCTTATCTGATTTATCTCGTGCTGAATGGACATTTGACGGTTGCCAATTTCACTCTTTATTTTGGAACGATCGCCGGTTTTTCCACTTGGCTGACCAGTTTGACCGAACAACTGGCAAAAGTACAGCATATGAGTCTAGAAATCTGTGATGTCCGCAATTATCTGAATATGGAGGATACATCCAACCGTGATGAGGGGCTGCCGCTTCCGCCTAAAAACAGCTGGCCCTGCTCGATCACCTTCGACCATGTATCCTTTTCCTATCCTGGAAATGATCGGAAAATTCTCGATGATGTCAGTCTTCATATCGATGCAGGAGAAAAAATGGCGCTTGTCGGCTTGAACGGCGCCGGAAAAACAACCTGCATTAAATTATTGTGCGGATTCTACCAGCCGACATCCGGTCACATTTTGATCAACGGAAAAGATATGACTTCCTTTAATCGTGATGATTACTACAAACTGTTTACGGCTGTTTTTCAGGACATTCATATTTTGCCGGTTTCGATTGCACGTAATATCGCGCCAAAGCTTGATGAAGCAATTGATGAGGAGAAAATGGAGCGTTGTCTGCAATTAGCGGGTTTCAAAGAGAAAATGGACAGCCTCGAACAAGGCTTAGACTCAATGATGGTTAAAGAGGTCCATGAACACGCAGTACAGTTCTCCGGCGGTGAACTACAAAAAATGCTGCTGGCACGCGCTCTGTATAAAGAGTCGCCGATCCTAATTCTCGATGAACCGACTGCGGCGCTTGACCCCATCTCCGAAAATGATCTTTACGAGCGTTATGGGACGTTAACTAAAGGACGGACCTCTCTGTTTATCTCCCATCGTCTGTCGAGCACACGCTTTTGCGATCGGATTATTTTTCTTTCTGACGGAAAAATTACTGAAATCGGCACACATGACGAACTAATGAGACAAGGCGGAAAATATGCGCAGCTTTTTGCGATTCAAAGTCATTATTATCAAGATCAGCTTCACGGAGAAGTGATAGGAGGCGAGCAGCTTTGAAAACCAGCACTCAGCAATCAAAATTCAAAACGAAATGGCATTATTTATGGCGTGGGATGGGATTTATTCAATCCAAGGTGCCTTCCCTGCTGCCAGCCGTTGCTTTTGGCGCGCTGCTCAAAGCGTTCAGTCCATTCATCACCATTTATTTAACCGCCCGGATTATTGATGAATTGTTTGGCTCGCGCTCCGTGATTCATCTTGCATGGCTGACCGGAGCAGCAATTGTATTGAACTTAATCGTTTATCTGCTGCAAAAAGCGATGGAACACATAAAGGATACGGGCGAATTTCGTTTGAATTACTTCGGTGTATTTGAGATGGATCAATTGATTCTGAACACCGATTTTGAAAATGTAGAAAAACCCGATTTTCACTTGAAGAAACAGAAAATTGATGAAGGTGCCAACATGAATATGCGAGGAATCTGGCAGCTTCCTGAATTGACGAGCTTGTTTATTTCTAACCTTTGCATCGTTGTTTTTGCTGTTATTCTTTCCTTTCCGCTGTTCTGGGCCTTTTCAACGCACTCGGATTCTTTGTTGGATTCACCTTGGCTGTCTTTGCTGTTTCTTGGGCTAGTCTTTGCTTCGTCCATCTATTCTGTCATATCAAACGCTCGCTTCAGCAAATGGGTATTCCATAAAATGGACGGCATGATGATCATTAATCGCGCGTTTAGCTTTTACGGCAATCTAATGCGCGATCATCAATTAGGGAAGGATATAAGAATTTATCAAGAACAAAAATTGATTGGAAAAGCCTATGCTGATTTTAGACAGCAAAGTATGCGTCTCTTCGGTATTGAGATGTCTAAGCGTCAAAGCCGTTTCTGGGGAATCAGCGCTGCTATTTCTTCACTGATCAGCGGATTTGTCTATCTTTTCGTCGGTATGAAAGCGCTGGTTGGACTAATCAGTATTGGTTCGGTTGTACAGTATGTCGGCGCGATCAGTCAATTCACTACTGGCTTTTCTGAACTGATTACTTCGGCAACCGACATTTGGCAGGATATTGATTACGTTGAGCTCTATTTCAATTTTCTTGATACGCCGAACCCAAAGTACCAAGGCAGCCTACCTGTTGAGAAGCGCAATGATAATGAATATGAGATTGAATTCCGCAATGTGTCCTTTAAATATCCGGGCTCTGAAACCTACGCTTTGAAAAATCTGTCACTCAAACTGAAAATAGGCGAGCATTTCGCTGTGGTTGGTCGCAACGGTTCAGGAAAAACAACTTTTATCAAGCTGCTTACCCGACTCTATGATCCGCAGGAAGGCGAGATTCTGCTCAACGGCATTAACATTCAGAAATACGACTACATCGAATATCTTCGGCTTTTCTCTGTGGTCTTCCAAGACTTTAAACTGTTTGCTTTTTCCGCCGGGCAAAACGTTGCAGCAGACGTGCATTACGACAAAGAACGCGCAATGGAATGTCTTGACAAGGCGGGCGTTGGCGATCGAATCCGTAAAATGAGCAAAGGTCTGGATACACCACTCTATAAAATAGACGCTGACGGTGTTGAGATTTCCGGTGGAGAAGCTCAGAAAATTGCCATTGCTCGCGCACTCTATAAAGACGCCCCGTTCGTTATTCTTGATGAGCCAACTGCAGCATTGGACCCTGTTGCTGAGTTTGAAGTCTATTCAAAATTCAAGGAAATTGCCAGTGATAAAACTGCGATCTATATCTCACATCGGCTCTCTTCATGCCGCTTCTGCGATCATATTCTTGTCTTCGATCAAGGCGAACTGATCCAAAACGGCAGCCATGACCAACTGATTCAAGACATAAACGGTCAGTATTATAAGCTGTGGAATGCCCAGGCGCAGTATTACCGAGAAGATCCTCGGAAATCGAGATTACTTGGGTAAGCTTATTCCCATTATTGAACGCTCTCATAAGTTTATCGAGCATTCTGGTTTTTTCTCATCGCTCAACAGATTAGATCAATCTCTCGTACCTATTTCCTATACAACAAACAACACCCCCGCATGCACCAATAGGCATGCGGGGGTGTTTATTCATTCAATCGCTCTTATTTAGCGACTGCTTTAGCTTTTTCTGCGAGTGTTGCAAATGCTGCTTCGTCATGAATGGCGAGATCAGCCAGCATCTTGCGGTTTACTTCAATGCCTGCTACCTTCAAGCCATTGATCAGCTTGCTGTAAGACAAGCCGTTGATACGTGCCGCAGCGTTGATACGCGCAATCCACAGTCTGCGGAAGTTACGCTTCGTTTGACGGCGGTCACGGTATGCATAAGACAGGGATTTGAAGACCTGTTGTTGTGCAACTTTGAATAATTTATGTTTTGCGCCGAAATAACCTTTTGCTAATTTAAGTACTCTTTTGCGTCTGCGACGAGTCACATATCCGCCTTTAACTCTTGCCATTGTAAAAACCTCCTGGAATAAACCGCCCGGCTGTACCGTGACGGCATAGAAAATAAATCTTAGTACATTGTTTAGAATCAGTTGTTGATGATTTTCTTGAGCTTCTTAGCTAGAGTTGATGTTGCAATCGTGCTCTTGTCGAGGTTGCGTTTCTGCTTATTCGACTTGTGGCTGAACATATGACTCGTGAAGCCGTGTTCCCGTTTGAACTTGCCGGTACCTGTCTTCTTGAAACGCTTTGCGGCACCTTTGTGTGTTTTCATTTTTGGCATAAAAAGAATCCTCCTAGTAAGATCAGCATCTAATAGCAGCCGAAATCGCTAATAGAGCTGTTCCGTTAAATTGCTGTATTACTTCTCGGCTTTTGGCGCAAGCACAAGAAACATGCTGCGTCCTTCCATTTTCGGCTTTGCCTCGACAACACTGATATCTGCACATTCCTCAGCGAGTTTTTCCAGCACCTGCCGTCCAAGATTAGAGTGCGTGATTGCACGACCCCTGAATCGTACGGAAGCTTTTACTTTATCGCCTTTTTCAAGAAATTTCTTGGCATTGCGCATTTTCGTATTAAAGTCATGTTCTTCAATACTCGGACTAAGCCGAATTTCTTTCAAACTGATGACTTTCTGGTTCTTTCGCGCTTCACGTTCTTTTTTCTGTTGTTCGAACCGGAATTTGCCGTAATCCATGATTCGGCAAACCGGAGGCTTAGCGCCGGGAGCAACCATCACCAAGTCAAGATTCACATTGTGAGCCATAGCTAGTGCTTCTGCTTTCGACTTAATGCCGACCTGTTCTCCGTTCTGACCAATCAGACGAACCTGCTGCGCACGAATACCTTCGTTGACAATCATATCTTTGCTAATATTGAGCCACCTCCAAATAAATTTGAGCAAATCGCTGGCTAAGTGAGCAAACAAAAATACGGGCGTGAAAACGCCCGTATTGACTATTTATTCCTTAATTCATACCTGGCAACAGCATTTCTGCGTCGAACAGGTGAGAAGCCGGGCGCCTCTGCTTTACTCATTGTCAATTCCTCAATTACTATATCATGTCTGAATCCTTATTGCAAGTTTTACTTTGCTTTAAGAATGAACTTTTTCACAATTTTTCATTAGAAAATCGAACAGCATGTCATGGCTGACTTTCTCTGCTTCTTTCTCCAATCCAAGCTGACGCAGTATTTCAAGACCGATTGGCAGCGTTGTTCCTGCAGCTCGAGATGTAATAACTTTTCCCGAAACAACCACAGGATCCTCGCTATATGTCGCATCTTTAATATGGTCCTTGAAGTCCGGATTGCTTGTTGCCGTTTCGCCTTTCAGCACTCCGGCACGTTCCAAAGCAATCGGAGCGGCGCAAATAGCAGCAACGAGTTTCCCATTCTTTTTGTAGGAACGAATCAGCTTCTGAGCACGTTCATCGTCGCGCAAAGTCGTCGCACCCTTAACGCCACCCGGAAGGTAGATCCCATCAAAATTGTGCAAACCATCACTATCAATGCTCACATCTGCTTTGACGACAATATTTCTTGAACCTTCAACGAGCAAGGTCGGGGCAAGTGAACAAAGAACAACCTTAACTCCGCCTCGACGAAGTACATCGACCGCTGTTACTGCTTCCGTCTCTTCAAATCCTTCTGCAAGCAATACGAGAAATTTCTTCATCAACACGCGCTCCCTTTTTCTTTCATCGTACCACATCAATTCGACCAATCAAAGCAGAGCGCAGTCAAAGGAATTGTGTACCCTTTCCGAAACGTCCGCGAACTGCTGAAGTCATGTTGATCATCATTTAAATCTCCTCCTCATTATTTTTTTGATTGATTATCGGATGTATCGTTCATATTCAAAACGTTTGTCAAGCATCTTATTTCTCAGCGCGTCAATACGCCTACGATCTTCATAGCGTTCACGCAACGGTCTTGGTCTTCTGACCGTAATCGTAAAGGTCAATGCAAATAAATTGAATTTCATCATGGTATGACCTCCCTCCCTATTTATTGGTCTTTCATTGAAAAATTCCTTTGCTTCAATCGGCATACTTAAATGTGCAGTTGCTGTTGACATAGTCTTCATCCTTTCATTTTAGTTGTTGGTTTAACCGCTCGGAGCCATGCTGCGCATGCCCGAGGGCAAGAATGGTTTATATAAAAGCGGAGCGCTAAGCGCTGAGCTTTACACCCAAAAGGCAAAAAAAGACCGTAACGACAATGCCGGTACGGTCAAAAAAGAGCATAAAAAGACCGCAGTCATTCGAGACCTGCGGATCCGTTCTTATTTTATACTAATCATATACTCATCATTGTTAGCGCAATAAGGAATTCGTTGAGGTCACCCGGACAGTATATTCAATTGATGATACGGCAACGTTCATTCCAAGTGTCATCATGTCTTGATGACCTCCTTTCAATTCGTTTTTTGCTCTTTCATTATATATGGTAAATGTTTCATTGTAAACCTGAAAATGAAGAATAGGCAAACTAATTCTTTAATCAATACTCATTCTCATTATTGGGACACTCGATTTTCACTGCTCAGATGCAGCGTTGAGTGAACAAAACAGACACGATCCTCGAACACACGGTGCAATGTCTTCATCATCCCATGCTCCGGTCGGTCCGTATAAACAATCACCTGTTTCGGTGCAAGCGCAATTAAGGATAGCACGATGGAAGGCTCAGCCTCGATGCCCCATTGCTTCAACAGCGGATAAAAAGAGCGTACCGATTGTACATTGCGAATCAGTCGATGGTGATCGTCAAACAACCGAAACGGATGTTCATCATAAACTTCAATTTTTTCACAGAGCGGTTTGTATGCTCTGATAATGCGTCTCAGCTTGTCTATAAAAACCTGATATTCTTGCTCCAGCTTATATTCATCAATCGCAATTTCGACATATTGGCGCAATGCTTTTTTATAGGCAGTCAAACGAAAACGAATAATGGATTCGAAGGAAAAAGAATTGTGTTCCTTCAGAATACCTTCCAATGATTCCATAATCGTTTCGCGCCGATCCTGAAGGGCATCCATCTGAGGCAAGTCATTCTTCTCACCGGCAAAAATAGCCGAAACAATATTTAAAATAGCCACCTGTTCTTCCGGCTCGGTGAAATAATAATAGCGTTTAATAATGGTCATGATCCAATCTTTTTCATGTTCTTCGATAATATAACGCGTAATTAACTGGGCAAACTCTTTATAATCTACCGTTTTCTCCGGAAAAACGGCTAAACGGCTGTTAATCAGCAGCACACCGGTTACTTGTCTGAAGGAAGAAGGCAATCTGCGATAAAAATCTGCCGCCTCCTGCTGGGTATCAAAAACAATCTCCAATGGTTCATCCTCCCCGTCCCAACTTATATTATGACTATATGGGGGGAAGTCCTCATTCATGCTTTCAACTGAAAAATTATTTTTAATATCTAAATCTTAGTGCTGTTTTTTCAAAGCAATTGTTCTGAACCCTGAACATAATTTTTATCGACGATTAGAGCCTTCCATTTTGACAAGCTTCGTAAAATGGCGAATCCGTTCCATCAGCCGCTTCGCTTTGACGTTCTCAATGCCGCTTTTCTGTGAATAAGAAAAATGGTCTTCCAATTCATCATAATTAAAGTTGGACGTGTATAGTGTCGGCAAATGATCCATCATTCGGTATTGAAGAATGCTGCCGAGCACCTCATCGCGCACCCATGGCGTAATGGTTTCAGCTCCGATATCATCAAGAATCAGAACCGGAGTTTTTTTCAGAACGTCAAGCTTAGCATCAACCGTATTATCTTGTATCGCACTTTTTATTTCTCTGAAAAAGTCGGGAACATAGACAATAAGCGAAGCAATATGGCGCCGTTCGGCCAATCGATTCATGATTGCACCCATTAGATATGTTTTCCCGATCCCGAACTGTCCGCATAGATAAAGTCCCTTAGTCTCGGCAGGATCAGCTAAATAGTCCTTAACGAACTCGCCCGCTGCAAGAATAGCCTCTTGGCGTCCGCCTTCTCCCTTGTCAAGCGTAGCAAATGTGGCGCTTAAAATATCTTTAGGCACGTAATAGCTTCGAATTAATTCGCTCTGATGCTCTTTTGATTCGCGTTCGTGAAGCAGAGGACAAGGTGAGAAGGTCAGCGAAGGTGTGCCCTTATCATTTACTAATTGCGGCCGATATCCCTTCATCATATTTGGACATTGGTCCAGTCCGGGACAATGCGCACAATGCTTCTGTTCCGAGACAAATTGATAAAGTCGCGACAAGCTTCTTGTCCACGCAGCCGAACTGATCTCCGGATTTTTTTCAGCGAATTGACGGATAGCCGGATTATTCTTAAGCGCACCCGAAAGCTGATCCCATTTTTCTTGCATCGCCTGCTGAGCGGCTAAATCTTTGAAAAAAGAATGAATCGGTTCCATCCAAACGCTCCTCCCTTATCTACATGTTCATATATTATTTAAGTAATCCTCAAGCCATTTTGCTCTCTGTTTTACAGCTTCGTCGTCATCCTTGGATTGTTGTTCCGGTTGTTTCGGATTCTTCATCCATTCTGGAACGACCTCATGATGCTCATTCTGAGATGATTTTCTTGTCCGTCGTGTACTTTGCGCTTGCCCTGATGCCTTGCCTTTCTTCTGTTGCTCTCGTTTCCTTTGCTCTTCGCGTGCGTAAGCCATTGCCTCGGGCACCGTCCGCACATTTGCCCTTGCCCATTGCGCAGCAACCTTCTCCACAAATGATTTATTAAGATTATGATCGTTCACCTGAGAAATGTAGTCAATTAATACATTGATTACTCCGGGATTCAGTTTTGTATCGAACATCAGGTTTTCAATTAAACGTAAATCGGGTGCTGCCGGCTTACTTCCCTGTCCAAGCGCTTCAAGCAATTGATAGGGCGAGTTCCGTTCATACCATGCAATCAGTTGTTCCTCTGCGTTCTGCGGCTCTCTGTCCACAATCTTCCGCTCTTCATGTGGCTGTGTTCGCTCATAAAGAGCAGGCATCTCGTCCGAGCCATGCTCAAGCAAATAAAAGTCGCGTACTTCTTTTCGCAATGCGGAGATGTCAACCGTGCCTGTATGCAGTGCTGCGGACTGCACCGCACGGCTCATATCATAGGGCTCAGTCTGATAGACGAACGCCAGCTTATCAATGGCGAGCCGCACCTCATCAGTCAGCGCATCTTCGCTAAGGATCGCATCAGAGAGATACGTCAGCATTTTCTTAAAATCAAAGTGATTGCTGAAACGGACCTTAGGGGTTTCCGACCGCATGACCCAAGATCCGTTTGAGGCCGTATTTAGCCTTTCATCTGTTGTTTCTGCAGACGGCAATGACTGAAACACTTCGTCAAAATGAGCGGATACATCTTCATAGTCATCCGTGCTGATCGATTTACTTTCAAAAAGGCTGCTCAATCGTTTATACTCTCTCGGACCAACCTGACGATATAAAAATAAATTTAAAAAACCGTCTTTAAAAAATAAATCCGGTGTCAGAGGCGGCTCAAGATAATAGGCAAATCGGCCGGGGGTTGCTCCCTTTTTCTTCAAGGTTTGCAGCAGCCCGACGGCCTCTAATTTTTTTCTTGCTTTAAGTATTCGATCCAATGGCAGGTTCATCGATCCCATGAGATGATGATGCGTCAAAAATTCCTCCGTATCATCAATTTCCTGCCAAAATGTAAAGTACATACTCGCCGCATCGATGCCGATCAGAGGCTGGTAAAGGCATGTAATAATCCTCTGGTCAAAAGGATGAAGCAGTCCATTCGTCAGTACATGATAATGATCTCCGGGCAGCACTTCTTTCCATGACTGCATCATGTTCATTCCCCCATTCTGCGTCTGTTGCGCAGAAATCAAGGATCCGTTCTTCGTCGGCCTTCCTCAATCTCTTACTTCTTGCTTTTCTTTTCTTTCTCTAATTGATCTTTCAATTCCTGGATCTTCTTGGCGAATACATTAATATCCGTAAACTGTCTATACACTGAAGCAAACCGGACATAAGCAACCTCGTCCACTTTTGCTAATTCATTCATCACAAGTTCGCCGATCTCATGGCTGTTCACTTCCGAACGTCCATCATCGCGAAGCTTCTTTTCCACATGATTTGCGAGCTGTTCGAGCCGTTCAAGGGGAACCGGGCGTTTTTCGCAGGCTTTTATAAGTCCGCGCAGCATTTTTTCATGACTGAAGGCTTCTCTCGTTTCTCCCTTTTTTACGACCACTAAAGGAGTTTCCTCCACCTTTTCAAAGGTCGTAAAACGGTGATGACATAGCTCACATTCTCTACGTCTGCGTATCGCCCGTCCATTGTCAACGGGACGGGAGTCAAGCACTTTCGTCGCCATTTGTTTACAGCTTGGACAGCGCATTTTTCTTTTCACTCCATTCGCTGTTTTCGATAAATCTATTGTATCCTACATGGCAACTTATGAAAAGGCAGGCAAGTTATGCTCATGTCTCATCCAAAATAGACCAGCGGCGCAGCAAACGGCGAAGCTGAGCTTCAGACTCCTGAATCGAACCATTATTGTCAATCACTGCATCTGCTCTTTTCACTTTATCAAGCAGCGGGATTTGCGAAGCGA
Organism: Sporolactobacillus sp. PKPK-6; assembly: GCF_056678885.1. Lineage (NCBI taxonomy): Bacteria > Bacillati > Bacillota > Bacilli > Caryophanales > Sporolactobacillaceae > Sporolactobacillus > Sporolactobacillus sp. PKPK-6. The sequence continues at coordinate 392,765 of NZ_JBWXPA010000002.1, forward strand.
TACGTGCACGCGCCTGATGCTCAGTCAATTTATTTCTGGACATGAGCCGATGCAACTGATTTTCTTCAGTCACAGCTACAACCAAAGTCTGATCAACCCAAGATTCCAAGCCGTTTTCATACAGGAGCGGAATATCCAAAAAAACAACACGGGCACCTTGTTTCTCAAGTTGATCCAGTGTTTCGTTCATCCGACAACGAATGATGGGATGTAGAAGTTCATCTAATTGATGACGTTTAATGCTGTCCTGAAAGACAAGAGCACCCAATTTTCTCCGATCCAGTTCACCTGTCGGCAAAATCATCGTTTCTCCAAAATGTTCAGCGATTTTTGCAAGCGCTGGTTCTCCCGGAACAACGATCTCACGCGAGATTTTATCGGCATCAATAACCGGGTAGCCGTGTTGTATCAGCCAGTGTGAAATGGTGCTTTTCCCGCTTGCGATCCCGCCTGTCACTCCGATTTTCTTCATTTTTTCGAACCTCTTGGTTGGCAAACCGGGCAAAAATGTGTCCCGCGTCCGCCAACTTTTATTTTTTCAATTGGCGTGCCGCAACGTATGCAAGGCTCACCCGTTCTTCCGTACACATTTAATTGCTGTTGAAAAAGTCCCATATGACCTTGACTGTTCACAAACGTGCGGATTGTGCTGCCGCCCTGCTTAACGGCTTCACTCAATGTCTCAACAATTGCCTTTATAATTCGACTCAATTGATCGCCAGTTAGTGTGCAAGCGACAGTCGTCGGGTGAACACCAGCCTTAAATAAGGATTCATCAACATAAATATTCCCAAGTCCGACAAGAACGGTCTGATCAAGTAGCACTTGTTTTATCGTTCTCTTTGTATTTCGGCAGGCAGCCGCAAGATATTCTTCGGTCAGATCTGAGGACAGCGGCTCGGGACCAAGCTTTGAAAGCGGCAGATGATTCCATTCATCACCTTTATCAAAAAGATGCATGGTGCCGAATTTGCGAACATCCCGATAACGAAGTGCAGTATTATCGGTAAAGTGAAAGATCACATGAGTATAAGCATCAAGTGGCTCACTTTCCGGATCCAAGCGATATCGCCCTTCCATCCTCAGATGTGATACAAGGACAAGATCATCGAAATCAAGCAGCAAAAATTTTCCGCGACGCTGCACATCCGTCAGCGTTTCCCCAATCAATTGAGCTTTGAATTGATTAATGTCTATTGGTCGACGGATAATATTCGGCCAGCGTACGTCAACACTTTTCACCGTTTTTCCAATAACAAGCTCATTCAACGTTCTCTTCACAGTTTCCACTTCTGGTAATTCCGGCAAACGACTTCCCCCTCAACACCTGTGCTGCGACTTTATTTTGCATCATACCAAGTTGGTCCATAGGAACGCTCAACCTTTAGCGGAACGCTCAATTGAATCGCATGTTCCATGACTTCGGGCACAAGTTTGCTCATCGTTTCTAGTTCTTGCTCTGGCACCTCAAAGATCAACTCATCGTGTACCTGAAGCAGCATTCGCGATTTGAGTTTTTCTTCTTTAAGCCGTTGATCCATGACGATCATTGCCTTCTTAATTACATCGGCCGCGCTGCCCTGAATCGGCGTGTTCATCGCTGTGCGTTCAGCAAAGCTTCGGCTGTTAAAATTGCGACTGTTGATGTCGGGCAAATAGCGACGACGGTTGAGCAGTGTTGTCACATATCCTTCTGATCTCGCCTGCTTCACAATATTCTCCATATATTGGTGAACACCCGGATAGCTTTGCAGGTATTTTTCAATAAATCGAGCAGCATCTTTTCGAGTGATTCCAAGGTTTTGCGAAAGCCCATAATCGCTGATTCCGTAAATAATGCCGAAGTTGACTGCTTTCGCATGACGGCGCATTAGCGAGGTAACCTCATCCTTTTCGACGCCAAATACATCCATCGCCGTTTTCGTATGGATATCCATACCATCAATAAATGCCTGTTTCAAGTTTTCGTCATCAGCAATATGTGCCAAGACGCGCAGTTCAATTTGTGAATAGTCTGCAGAGAAAATCTGCCAGCCGTCTTCGCTTGGAAGAAATGCTTTGCGGATTTTTCTGCCTTCCTCAAGTCGAATCGGGATGTTCTGCAAGTTCGGATCGGTCGAACTGAGTCTTCCGGTTTGTGTTAACGCCTGGTTATAACACGTGTGCACTCGTCCCGTTTCCGGATTGATGACCTTGAGCAGGCCCACTACATACGTTGATTTTAATTTGCCTAACTGACGAAAATCCAGAATTTTGTCAATAATTTCATGTCGGCCGCGCAGCTTTTCAAGAACATCTGCTGCAGTTGAATAGCCTGTTTTCGTTTTCTTGACCGGCGGAAGCATCAGTTTCTCAAATAAAATTTCACCCAGCTGTTTCGGTGAATTAATATTGAAGGTTACACCTGCCATCGAATAGATATCCTGTTCAATAATATTCAGCGTTCGGTCAAGCTCATCGCCCATAGCTTTCAAGGTTTCACTGCTTGCTCGGATCCCTGTAAATTCCATCTGTGCAAGTACTCGTGCAAGCGGCAGCTCTAGATCAAAAAGCAATTTTTTCTGCTTATTCTCATTCAGTTCCTGAATCAATTTCGGTTCCAACTGCAGCAGCGCCGCTGCCTTTCTGCCAAGATGCTGCGCTTGCCCATCTCCTTCAGGTATCTTTCTTTTCGCACCTTTTCCATAGAAAGCATCGTCGGTTTCAATATTAGAAATACCGCGTTTTGTGGCAAGAAGTGCCAAGTCTTGTCCTGCTTCTGATGAATCAATCAAATAGGTGGCTAAACGGACATCAAAAGCAATGCCCTTTAGCGAAATACCGCGCCATTTCAAGGCAACTTCGGCCTGTTTGCTGTCAAGAAGCACCTTTTTCTGTTTGGGATCTTCCAGCCACTTGCGGAAGCATTCGTCTTTCAGTGCGTCTTCGGTATCAATAAAATATGTACCTGTGTCGTTTGCGACAGCAAAACCATTGATTTCGCCGTAATGATAGTTTTCCTCAAGCATTTGAACGATCAGCGCACTTGGTGAAACAAGTTGCTCTGATGAAAATTCGGTCACGGTGTGAACAGAAATAGCCACAGCCTCTGTTTCACTTTGATCCGATCCATTTGCATCTAATTTATCAAGAAGAGATTGGAAGCCTAACTCACGGAATAAATCTTTCAATTGATCGTTAAATTCATGTGTATATGCGCATGAATCGGTCGTCACTTCTATAGGCGAATCATTGTCAATCGTTGCAATTCGTTTACTCAGCAATGCCTGATCTTTATTTAATTCCAACTTTTCTTTTAGCTTTTTACCTGACACTTCATCAATATGATCATAAACGCCCTCAACGGTTTTAAACTGCTTAAGAAGTTTGATTGCTGTTTTTTCTCCGACACCGGGAACACCGGGAATATTGTCTGATGCATCGCCCATGAGCCCCTTTAGGTCAATAACTTCCCGCGGGTCGATTCCATAGCGTTCGCGTACTTTGTCTGCATCATAATCAACGGTATCAGTAATACCTTTGCGTATCAATGACACCCGAACATCTTCATCAACAAGCTGAAGGTAGTCTTTGTCCCCTGTCACAATTCGAACTTCGAATCCATCATGATGGGCTTTTCTGGCAAGCGTCCCGACAATATCATCTGCTTCGTAATTGTCAAGTTCATAGCGTTTGATTGCCATTGCATCGAGCAATTGATGTACAAGCGGAAATTGCTGTGATAATTCCGGTGGCGTCTTCTGACGACCGCCTTTATATTCTTTATAGGTTTCATGACGGAACGTCGTCTTGCCTGCGTCAAAAGCAACAAGCAAATGAGTGGGCTGTTCTTCCTCAATAACTTTCATTAACATCATCGTGAAACCGTAGACTGCGTTGGTGTACATGCCTTGATTATTGCTAAGCAGCGGCAAAGCAAAAAAAGCGCGGTATACAACATTATTTCCGTCAATTAAAACTAATTTTTTCATCATGTTCCTCCTGAAAGCAAAAGAAAACCTGTGTTGCTTATTCTTATATTCTAAAGCAACACAGGTTATTTATCCAATTAGATATGGGGATTTTTTAAAGGTGATCGTGAACGTCGACCCTTTCCCAAGTTCGCTGTCCACATGGATTTGTCCTCCATGTGCCTCAACGAGATGCTTGACTATCGCAAGTCCCAGACCTGTACCTCCCGAGTCTCTGCTCCTAGCTTTATCTACACGATAAAAGCGTTCAAAAATACGAGGTATCTGATCTTTTTCGATTCCCATTCCTGTATCAGCGACGATGAAATCTGTCTCCTGATCACGTTCGTGAATCGAAACGGAAACATCGCCATTTTCCGGTGTATATGAAATCGCGTTGGAAATGAGGTTAATCATAATCTCACGAATACGAAATGAGTCGCCCATAATAATACCTTCATCGCCTTGCTCATGTCTCAGGTGAATATCTTTAGCGTCCGCCTTTTCTTTAAGCATGAACAACACACTATCCAGCACATTACTTAATGAAACTTGACTCATTTGAAGCTTGAAATGTTCTCGCTCAATCTTCGACAGTTCAAGTAAATCAGTGATCAAGCTCTGCAGGCGCCGTCCTTCATGGAGCATAATATGCAAAAATTGGTCTTCCAATTCCTTATCGTCTCTTGCTCCGTCAATCAGCGTTTCTGCAAACCCGATCAGCGATGTGACTGGTGTTCTTAGTTCATGAGAGACATTGGCAACAAAATCTTTACGCGTATTCTCCAGTTTTTTGATCGCAGTGATGTCGTGAAAAACAACTACGATTCCTCTTACCTTATTGTGCTTATTCAGAACAGGTGCACATGAAACATCAAAATGTTTCCGTTCGATGTGGACGGAAAGATGCAGCTGACGCTTTAACTTTTCTTTTGTCTCGAAAGCCTCATCGATAAGTTCCCGAACTTCCTCATAAGGAACCACCTCATGATAATCGGCGAGTTCCCAATGTGATGCACTCGTCTGAAAGTCTTCTTTAAATGTTTGGTTGACATAATTTATACGCCCGACACCGTCAATGAATAGCAAACCGTTTCCTATATTTTCAATCAAAGTGGACATACTGTCTTGTTGGCGAGTATAGGATCGATTAAGCTCGTGCATCGCATCTGAGATACGATTCATTGCTAAGTTAAGACGAAGTATACTTTCACGTTTTGCTTGATCCGAAGCAATCATATTATAAGAACCTTCGAGAAGGTTCTCAGCCATTCTGGCGGCAAACCGTATTGGCATTGAATAAGATCGCACTAAATGATCTCGATAGGCAAGTACCGCGATACCGGCCACAACAAAAAAGAAATAGACTAAATCAAGACCGACGATCACAGTTTTAAGTCCGGTAATTTTTAAATAACCGATAGCTTCACTATCTGATTTCATTTTTTTTATGTACACTAAAGAATCGCCCGATTGATGCATACCATCCATCAGATCAAGCGTATTCTTCTCTTTGCCTGCTGTAGCAAAGATCAGCTTCCGGTCTTCGTTATAAAGTGAAATCTTTATCTGTTCCTTTTTGGCAAATTGAGAAATAGCCGATTCATATTCAGCCGGCGGAACCTGCCCACGAAGAACAGCGATCGATTCGATCGAATTGGCGCGGGCGTTCATTGTTCGCTGATCGTCGTGAAGAAGAGCCACTTGTATGACTTCGTTTGAAACATAGACGATAAAAAACAAACAAGCGAGAACAAATCCCCACCGCATCCAAATTCTTGTATCAAATCTTTGGCTCTTCAAATTTATAACCCAACCCTCGAACTGTTTTAATATATAGCGGTTTTCGCGTTACATCTTCAATTTTTTCGCGGAGATGGCTGACATGAACATCAACAATCCGGGTATCACCAGCAAAATCATAGTTCCATACTGCATTAAGTAGTTGTTCACGCGTCAGAACTCTGCCTTTATGCTCCATCATATAGACCAAGAGTTCAAACTCCTTAGGTGTCAGAACCATTTCATCGCCCTTAAAAACCGCTTCAAAATTATTCGGATATACTTTTAAGTCACCGATTGCAAGTACTTCATTTTGTTCTTGTTTGCCAAGTTCAGTACGCCTTAAGATGGCCTTAACACGAGCCACTACTTCACGCGGGCTGAATGGTTTGGTCATATAGTCATCGGCCCCTAATTCCAAACCAAGTATTTTATCAAATTCATCGTCTTTGGCAGTTAGCATCAGTATCGGAATAAATTGTTTCTCTTGGCGTAGCTGTTTGCACACATCCATACCGTCCATACCTGGAAGCATCAAGTCAAGCACGATCAAATCCGGTCGTGTATCTCTTGCAAGCTGCAAAGCATCCGTACCGTTTGTTGCAGTAAGAACATCATATCCTGATTTTTTCAGATTAAAGGATAGAAGCGTCACAATTGACGGCTCATCATCCACAACCATAATTTTCTTTGCCAAACACACCACTCCTTGCTACTCTCTTTATCATAACAATTTTGAACGAAAGATTCAGCAATGAGCTTGACGAATCAACCAAAGCGTCCGGAAATATAGTCGGACGTGCTCTGTTTTTCCGGATTGGTAAATAAAGTTCTCGTTTGACCGAATTCAATCAGCTCGCCTTGGTAGAAGAATGCCGTATAGTCCGCAATACGAGCAGCCTGCTGCATATTATGTGTCACGATAATAATTGTATAGCTGTTCTTAAGTTCAAGCAGTAGTTCTTCAATTTTCGAACTGGAAACTGGGTCCAGCGCAGATGTTGGTTCGTCGAGCAAAATGACATCTGGTTTAAGTGCGAGTGCCCGTGCAATACAGAGACGCTGCTGCTGACCACCCGAAAGACTCGTTGCTGAACGATCCAACCGATCCTTTACCTCATCCCAAAGTCCAACCTGTTTCAGGCAATCTTCCGTAGCTTCCTTCAATATTTTCTTACTGCGTACTCCGGCAAATCGAAGCGGAAGCTGAATATTCTCGCTGATCGATTTTGGGAACGGGTTAGGCTGCTGAAACACCATGCCTATTTCTTTGCGCAACTGAACAACATCTATCTTAGGATTGAGAATATTGACGTCCTTATAACCGATCGTTCCTTCACATCGCGCAGAAGGAATCAAATCATTCATTCGATTAATCGTTCGGAGAAATGTTGATTTTCCGCATCCAGACGGTCCAATCAAAGCAGTGATTGATTTCTCATGAATGGGAAGATTGACATCTTTAACTGCATGATTATCACCATAAAAAATATTGACATTCTCCACTTTGATCTGAATCGGAAGTTCCTTAGTCACTGTATTATTTGTAAAAGAAACAATATTTTTCTCCATTTGAATCATATCCATTCCTCCCGCTTATTTTCCTGAAAATTTTTGATTAATTACTTTTCCGAGCATACGTGCAAATAAGTTAAAGAGCAGAACACAGATAACTAGAACCGCAGCCGATCCATTGGCAATCGTCTGTACGTCCGGCATGATTCCCCCTGTATTTACAGACCAAATATGAACCGAAAGCGTCTCTGCTGAACGAAACAGATTCAGAGGCGAGTTTGGTGATGCAGGGTTCCAATTACCAAAATCAAGATCCGGCGTCGAAAGACCAGCGGTAAACAGTAATGCTGCTGATTCCCCAAAAACGCGTCCTGCTGACAGAATGATGCCAGTCAAAATACTTGGAAAAGCTGCAGGAAGAAGAATTGTTTTAATTGTGTGCCAGTGAGTCAGTCCAAGTGCCAGCCCACCTTCTTTTTGATGACGTGATAGTGCATGAAAGCCGTCTTCCGTAACACGTACAATGACTGGAAGGTTGAAAACAGTCAATGCGAGTGCACCGGAGAAGACCGAATATTTAAATCCAAAATAATTAACGAATACTAGCATACCGAACATACCTACAACGATTGATGGAAGAGAAGCCAGTACTTCAACGCATGTTCTGATAAAAGATGTTAATCTGCCCGGTTTGGCATATTCAGCAAGATAGATTCCCCCGCACACGCCAATAGGAACGGTCAGCAGCATCGTAATAACTAACACGTAAAATGAGTTCCATAGTTGATCTTTAATACCGCCTCCAGCTAAAAACGGGCTTGCGGATGTCGTAAGAAAATGCCAAGAAATGCTTGAGACACCCTGTACTAAAATATAACCCAGCATCGAAACCAGTATGGCTGCCATTGCCGCAGCACATGCAATAATAACAGAGAGGGCAATTCGATTCGTCATTTTACTGTTCATCGTTTTTCTCCCCTCTTTCCTATGAAACGAATGATGACGATAAACACATAGGAAATCAGCAGCAGGATTAATCCAAGTGACCATAGTGCATCATTGAGCAAACTTCCTGTCGTTGTATGACCCATACTTAAAGTAATAATTGTCGTTAGCGTTGCTGATGGATCAAGAATCGACGTAGGAATTTTTCCCACGTTACCAATAACCATCTGTACGGCAAGTGCTTCACCGAAGGCTCGTGACATGCCTAAGATAATCGCAGTAAGCAAACTAGATCCCGCTGCAGGTATCACGACACGCCAGATTGTCTGCCATTTTGTTGCACCGATGGCGTAAGAAGCTTGGCGCAGGGAATCAGGTACTGCACGGATGCTGTCTGCCGCTATACTCGCTACAGTCGGTAAAATCATGATGCCGACAACAATTGCTCCGGTGATCAGATTAAATCCGGTTCCGCCGAAATGCTGACGCATAAACGGAACTATGATCGACAAGCCAATTAAACCATAGACAACAGAAGGTATGCCAACTAATATTTCAATAACGGGCTGCATAATTTTTGCGCCCCATTTTTTTGCAATTTCAGCCATAAATATAGCAGTACCGATCGCAATCGGTGTCGCAATGAGCGCAGCCAAAAATGTTACAGCCATTGATCCGAAAATGAAAGGAAACGCGCCGAAGGAGGGGTTTTCTGCGCGATCCGGAAACCATTCTGTTCCCGTAATAAACGTCCAAAAATTAAGGCGATCAACAACAAAAGAACGAAGACCTTGTACTGTTAAAAACAATGTGATTGCTGTTACCGCAACGATCATAAGCAATGCACTGCCATAAATGAGCAGTTTTCCCCTGCTCTCGCTCGTGCGGTCGGTCAACCGTGAAAAAAAACCTTTTTCATTAATCAGCTTTGATCTGCTGCTAGATGCAGGTGCCGCATCCGTAACCATTTTGCCGATTTTCATCCTCACACCTCATTTACAATTATTCAAGAGACGCCCATATGACGACAAGCGGGACGTCACAGACCTTCCCGCTTAAGCCGCCATTGGACTTTACTTTGTATTTAATTTGTCCTGCAATATCTTGGACAATTATTTATCTGTTTGTTTACCTTCAGCATCGCGCTGTACTTTCATATTCTTAACGGAGAGATAACCTTGAGCCGGAACATCTTTAGTCTGTACAGCATCGCTCATCATGAAGTCAAGGAATGCTTTAACCAATTTCGATGGTTCGCCTTTTGTGTACATATGTTCATAAGCCCATACAGGGAATTTGCCAGAAGCAACATTGTCATCAGAAGCTTCAACGCCGTCAATAGAAAGCTTCGTTACTGAAGTATCATTTGCTGTGAAATATGAGAGTGCCATGTAGCCCACTGCGCCAGGAGTTTCAGAGATAATTTTCTTCACAGTGTTTGTTGAGTCCTGAGTAATACCTTCGGCAGGAGTCTTGTTATCAAGAGCAAATTGGTCGAATGTTGCGCGAGTACCAGAACCGTCAGGACGGTTAACCAATGTGATCTTCAGATCTTTTCCGCCGACTTCTTTCCAGTTCTTAACTTGGCCAGTAAATACTTTTTGGAGATCTGCTTTTGACAGGTTCTTAACGCCAGCTTTAGGATTTACTGCTGCTGTCATACCAACTACTGCAACTTGATAATCTTTGAGAGCTTTTGCATCGATGTTTGATTTGCTTTCTGCGAACACATCAGACATACCAATGTCAAAGTTGCCATCTTGTGCTTCGCTTAGGCCTGTACCACTGCCTCCGCCTTGCACTTCGATCTGAACATCAGGATTTTTTTCCATGAATTCCTTAGCAACTTGTGCTGCCAGCGGTTGAAGAGCTGTTGAACCGCCGATTGTGATTTTACCTGATAGTGCTGCAGATGAAGAACTTGAATCTTTAGAAGAACTGCTGCTGTCTGACGAACTGCTTCCGCTTCCGTTTCCGCAACCACTAAGAATGAGTGTTAAAGAAAGAACGAAAACCAGTGCAATCGCGAGCAAGTTTTTCTTTTTCATTTGAATATTTCCCCCTCAGAATGTTGAGTCACCTTATTGCACTTCTTATAATAAGGCTTGACTTTTAAACGAATATAAACGAATTGTAAAGGTTTTGTAAAGACGAATAATGTCGAACAAAATCCTTTGTCTATAGCATGGCCAGCACCAGATCAATAATGCACGAGAAATAGGTTTATTATGATACAAATTCACACTAAAAAAGAGAGAAGACGTTTGCCTTCTCTCTTTACCTAAGTTAAATGAAGCTATATATTGCTTTTTATAAATGATTGATTAATGCATCGGCAAACTGCGAGCACTTTACTTCAGTCGCATTTTCCATAAGCTGAGCAAAATCAAAGGTTACAATTCTGCTTGCAATCGTCTTTTCAATTGCACTGACAATTAATTCAGCCGGCTCATACCAGCCCAGATACTCAAACATCATGACCCCGGAGAGAATCACAGATGATGGATTGACTTTATCCTGGCCCGCAAATGTCGGTGCAGTACCATGAGTCGCTTCAAATAAAGCCGTGCCTGTCTCATAATTAATATTCGCACCGGGGGCAATTCCGATACCGCCGACTTGTGCTGCAAGCGCATCAGAAATGTAGTCGCCATCCAAATTCATGGTCGCAACGACATCATATTCACTCGGATGCAGCAAGATCTGTTGCAGAAAATTGTCAGCAATTGCATCTTTAATTAAAATACGTCCGCTGCTTAGTGCATCTCTCTGGGCTTTATCTGCTACTTCTTTACCTTGTTCTGCAGAAATTGCTCCATATTGCTTCCACGTAAAGGTCTGTTCCGAAAATTCACGTTCCGCAAGCGCATAGCCCCAATTTTTGAACGCACCTTCCGTAAATTTCATGATATTTCCTTTATGGACAAGTGTTACACTCTTTCGTCCTTCTTTGATTGCATAGCGGATTGCCGCACGGACCAGACGCTCAGTTCCTTCTTTAGATACAGGCTTAACGCCGATTCCCGATGTCTTTGGGAAACGAATATTTGTTACATCCATTTCATTTTGGAGGAACTGGATGATCTTCTTTGCCTTAGGAGATTCAGATTCAAATTCAATTCCGGCATAAATGTCTTCTGTATTTTCTCGAAAAATTACCATGTCAACACGTTCCGGATGCTTTACTGGTGAAGGAACACCTTCAAAGTGACGTACCGGACGCAGACAGGTGAATAGATCAAGCTGCTGGCGCAATGTGACGTTTAGTGAGCGAATGCCGCCGCCTACTGGTGTTGTAAGTGGGCCTTTAATCGCAACGACATACTTTTTCATTGCGTCAACTGTTTCCTGAGGAAGCCATTCGCCTGTTTGATCGAACGCTTTCTGACCGGCCAGCACTTCCTTCCAAATTATTTTTCGATCGCCTTGATAAGCCTTTTCTACAGCAGCGTTAAAAACGCGCGATGCCGCCGCCCAGATTTCCGGGCCAATACCGTCACCTTCCACATAAGGAATAAGCGGATTATTTGGTACGTTCAATATGCCGTTTTGTACGAAAATTTGTTGTTCATGTGTCACAGTATGTACCTCCATACATTTTTGTCATTGTCTGTTAAAGCCACATTTTCTTCTAGACTTTATGAGTTCTCCATCATCAACACCTATTTAGCGCTGATCAATCGGCACAACTTTTCTTAGATGCTCACCATTATATTCGGCACGCGGTCGGATGAGCCGGTTGTCATTGTATTGTTCCATAATGTGCGCCGCCCACCCGGATGTTCTGCTAATCGCAAAGACCGGTGTAAACAAGTCGTGATCAATACCCAAGTCATGGTAGAGGGTCGCTGAATAAAAGTCGGTATTCGGTAGTAACCCTTTTTTCTCTTTGATTAGATTCTCAATTTTAACCGACATATCATATAGCCGCGAGTCTCCTTTAAGATCACTCACTTTTTTCGCCATTGTTTTCAATATTTTGGCACGAGGATCGCCGTTTTTATAAACACGGTGACCGAACCCCATTATTTTTTTCTTATTTTGAAGTGCATTCGAAATGTAATCATTTACCCACTCAATGGAACCGATTTTCTCCAACATATGCATAACCTGTTCATTCGCACCACCATGAAGCGGTCCCTTCAAGGCACCAATCGCCGATGTAATTCCAGAGTACATATCTGATAGTGTCGCCACACATACACGTGCCGTAAACGTTGAGGCATTCAGTTCATGATCGGCATGAAGAATCAGCGCTTTATCGAACATCTTCGCCTCAGTCTCAGATGGCACTTGGTCTTTAAGCATATAGAGAAAGTTGGCTGCGAACCCCAATGACTTATTTGGAGCTATAGGATCGAGTCCTTTCCTGATTCTGGAAAATCCGGCAACAAGTGTCGCAATTTTCGCCTGAATGCGTAGTGCTTTATTCTTATTCGATTGCTGATCCATCAACTCAGCATCAGGATCATACATGGCCAAATTCGAAACTGCAGTTCTTAAGACGGCCATAGGGTGTACATGGTCAAACGGATACATCTTCATGATCGTAAACAAGTCATCTGGCACCGCTGCATTCTCTGCAAGGGCTAATTTGAATTGACTGAGCTGTTCAGCAGTAGGGAGTTCGCCATTCCAAAGCATATAAACGACTTCTTCAAAAGTAGACAATTCAGCTAAATCCTGAATACTGTACCCTCGATACATGAGCACATCATCTTTAATTGAACTAATTGCTGAAGTTGTTGCAACAATACCTTCCAAACCTCTTGTCATCACCAAATTAATCCCCTCCTTGAATGTAGCACCTAGCTCTCGGAATGCGAACAATGAATCTATTGTTGCTTCCTTTATTTGATAAATATCTAGAGTCAAAAAATCAGCACTTCATTGCAACCTATTATTTAATAGTAGTACAGTTTTCTGAACTCTTCATGAACAGATGCAAAAATAATGATGAAAAATATGATTTTTCAATTAAATATCACTGAATGTTATGGTTCTTATGCAAAATTGTTATCTTGATTATATCTGCTTAAGCAGACTTTGTGAACAATAACCACGATAAATCTTTACGCACACCTTTTTTCAAGTGTATATTAGCCGCTTGTCCGCATATGTATAAAATTGAGGTGGGGATGAGACATGAACTCTCGGGAATCACAACCGTTCATAGCCGGTCTATTCATAATTTTACGTACCCTTGTTGTCGCAGCCGCAACCGCAGTAACTGTCGCGGTCTTGATGCTCGCCTTCCGCTATGCATTGCCCTTTCTCATCGCATGTGCGCTTGCATTCTTAATCAATCCTATAGTGGTATTCATCGAAAAAAAAACGGGGCTGCCCAGGGGAGCAGCCTCATTTGTTGTTCTTTTTCTCTTCTTTTCGCTATCTATTGGTGTCCTATTGTTTTTTGCAATTGCTCTGATCAAAGGCGTATCTTCATTTTCTCGTTCAGTCCCAAATGAAATTCAAGTGCTCATCGGAGATATGCAGACATTTTTTTTCTCTAATCTGCTTCCCTCATGGGAACAGGCGCTGCATATTTTTTCTGGACTACCAAGCGTGCAGCAAAAAGCGATACAGCTTAATGTAGAGAGTATGGCGGGAACACTTGTCGAGATGCTTAATGATCTTGCAGGACAATTACTCGCGAATCTGACACAATTTGTTGCGACGATTCCAGATACAATCATTTCTGCTGTTTTTATCTTTCTCGCTTCATTTTTCTTATCAAAGGATTCTGAACGGATCAAGGTACGTTTCCATGCATTCAGTGCTCATTCTTCAATTGGAAGGCCTATTGACAAAGTTTTGACTGAGTTAAAAAAAACATGCATTGGTTTTGTACGAGCCCAATTTTTACTCGTGTTCATGACCGTTGTTATTGTCTATGCGGGACTTCTTATTCTAAGAGTACCTCACCCACTGACCATTGCGTTAATCACCGGCATCGTCGATCTCATTCCCTATCTAGGAACCGGCGCAGTCTTTATCCCATGGATTCTTTATCAGTTTTTCATGCACCATTACTTTTTCACGATCAGCCTGACTAGTCTTTACATTGCCGCCATCATTCAGAGACAACTCGTGGAACCCAAAATATTGTCAGTGAACATCGGTATCGATCCGCTTGCTTCACTCGTTTCTATTTACTTCGGCTTTCGTTGGGTCGGTATTGCCGGCATTATTATTGGACCGCTTGTCCTCGTCGTGATTAAAACATTATATTATGCCGGTACCTGGCAGGCAATATGGAGATACATTCTTGGCAAGAAAGCATGAGTAAATTATCGTTTTCTAAATGAGATGAACGTAATGCCCCCCTGATTGATCCGTTCGCGAATCCATCTTTTTAAACGCTTGATCAATAGGATTCTAAATGCAGGAATCAGGAGTAAAAGACCTGTGACATCACTAATGAGACCTGGCGCGCACAACAGTATACCGCCGAAGAGCAGGCAAGCACCATCCAGCAGCGGTTCATTGGGCATCCGTCTCTGATTTATATCATCGCTGATCTTCTGCAAAATGATAAAACCTTGTCTTCTTACAGTCCAGACACCAAGCATAATGGACAATATAAGAATCATAATTAAGTTGAATCCGCCGATCAGCTGTCCGACATAAATTAGCACGCATACCTCAGCAAGTGCATAAAGCATTAAGACAAGCAGTATTTTTTTCAGCACCAACAAGACTCCTTTAGTTTTATGCTTGCTTTGAAGCTTTGACAATTAACGCATGAAGATCCGGATTTTTTCGTCGTATCGAAACGGGACGCAGAGATAGATCTGTCCAGCAGTGGGAACTCGATCCGTCAACGAGCAATTTTCGGTCTTTTTCTCTGTAGATTTTATAATCAAACGTTAATTTAATACTGTCGTAAGCGCCAATTGTTGTTTCGACAAGGAGTGTATCGTCATATTGAGCCGGCTTATGATAGTGTACCTCAACGCCAAGAACCGGCATCATAAAGCCCTTTTCCTCAATTTCTCGATACGAAATGCCTAACTGCTGAATAAAATCTGTTCGTGCAATTTCAAAATAATTCACATATTGACTGTGATGAACAATACCCATTTTGTCCGTTTCGTTATACCGAACGACGATTTTTGTCTCATTTCCGTTCATAATAAAAACACTCCTGTTTCAAAATTTGCTTTACCCTCATAACTTCCGCAGGATGCGGTGGCTTTCGCTTTGCTCACAGAAGTGAGCCGCTGTTAATCAAAGCACTTTTTTCCTGGGCCGCTTACACTTAAATCTTTATGCTTTCTTAGTTTTGTAAAAAATTTAAGAGAAGGCACATAAATGTGCCTTCTCTTATCATAAATGATTGGTGGTACGAATAAAAATGAAACGTTGCTGGGTTTGATCATTGACCGTCCCCATAGCCATTAAATTATGCTTGTGTCAGATTTTCTCCAACAGTGTGCACACGCATAACGTTTGTTTTGCCTGATGCTGCAACTGGAAGTCCTGCAGTGATGACAACAAGATCGCCGTCTTTTACAAGATCAGTTTTCTTGCCGCTGTCAACAGCAATTTCAAACATTTGATCGGTCGTTTTTGCAATTTCGCTCAATACTGGAGTTACGCCCCAAGCAAGGCACATTTTGTGAGCAACACGTTCAGAGCTTGTTACCGCAATAACTGGAGCTTTTGGACGGTAGTGAGAAACAACACGTGCAGTATAGCCGCTCACCGTTGCTGTAATAATTGCGCCAACATTAAGGTTCAGTGCCGTATGAGCAACTGCTTCACCAATTGCAGCGGTGACAGTCGGTTCGCTTGAATCACTCAATTTCTTGAGAATGCTCTTATAGTCTAAAGCAGATTCAGCCTTCAACGCAATGTTATTCATCGTTGTAACGGCTTCTACCGGCCATTTACCGGATGCAGACTCACCAGAAAGCATGATTGCATCTGTTCCGTCAAAAATTGCGTTTGCAACGTCGCTGGCTTCAGCGCGTGTACAACGCGGGTTGCGGATCATAGAATCAAGCATCTGTGTTGCAGTGATAACCGTCTTACCGACTTTGTTGCACATTTTAATGAGTCGTTTTTGAACGAGCGGAACATCTTCCGGCGGAATTTCAACGCCAAGGTCGCCACGTGCGATCATGAGGCCGTCAGACACTTCAAGAATTTCTTCAATATTGTCGACTGCTTCTTGGCTTTCGATTTTAGGGAAGATGTGCACGTCATCAGCACCGTGTTCTTTACACAGATTACGGATGTCATTAACATCTGAAGCATGCCGAACAAATGAAGCTGCAATGAAATCGATACCTTCGCCGATGCCAAAGACAATATCGTCTGCATCTTTTTCAGTCATACCAGGAAGGTTGATGCTGACATTAGGTACGATGATACCTTTTTTGCTCTTCAAAACACCTGTGTTTAAAATCTTGTTATGAATAAGTCCGGCTTCTTTATCGATACCTGTAACTTCGAGTTCAACCAAGCCGTCATCAATCAAAATTTTAGAACCTACATTAACATCATCGATCAATTCTGCATAAGTAATGGAGAATTTGTCGGCAGTTCCGGCAACTTCGGTCGTTGAAATATCAACGGATTTGCCTTCTTCAAGAAGAACTTCCTTAGTAGCCATATCATGAGTTCTGATTTCAGGACCCTTTGTATCAAGCAGAATACCGATCGTCTTACCAGTAATCTGCATTGCCTTTCTAAGGTTAAGTACTTTTTGATGGTGTTCTTCATGATCACCGTGTGAAAAATTGAAACGCGCAACGTTCATGCCGGCGTTGATCATCTTTACAAGTGTTTCAACCGTATCGCTTGATGGTCCCAGTGTACAAACAATCTTTGTCTTTTTCATTAATTAATTCCCTCCAACAATTTATATGGATAGTACTTTTGCTAACTTATACAGATCTTCGTTAAACTCATGTTTTTTTGTAAGTAGATCAAGTATGTCATGAGCTACGATTTGATTATTCTGAATGGCGATCATCTTTCCTTTATCGCCGCTCAGAAGCAGATCGACAGCCTTATTGCCCATTCGTGCTGCCAATACACGGTCAAAAGCAGTCGGCGCACCGCCGCGTTGAACATGACCAAGAACCGTAACCCTGGTATCCATATTCGTTTTGGCTTTGATTGCCTTGGCTACTTCGTCCGCACTGCCTACACCTTCAGCTACAATAATAATACTGTGTTTCTTGCCGCGTTCAATACCACGATTTAATCGTTCAACGATGTTATCAAGATCTTCTTTTGTTTCCGGAATCAGAATTGATTCAGCTCCATCGGCAAGACCTGACCACATAGCAAGATCACCGCAGCCGCGACCCATAACTTCAATGATAAAGCGGCGCTCGTGCGATGTCGCTGTATCGCGAATTTTATCAATGGCATCGATAATCGTGTTCAATGCCGTATCAAAACCAAGGGTGAAGTCCGTTCCCGGAATATCATTGTCAATCGTTCCGGGGATCCCGATCGTAGGAAAGCCGAGCTGAGTCAATTTAACTCCGCCCATAAAAGAACCATCGCCGCCGATAACAACCAAGCCCTCAATGCCAAACTTTTTCAATTGTTCAATGGCAATGGCACGGCCTTCTTCTGTTTTAAATTCTTCACATCGCGCAGTATAGAGAACGGTTCCTCCTCGCTGTACAATATCGCCAACATCGGAGACTTCAAGCTTCTTGATATTCCCTGTAATCAAGCCTTTGTAACCATGATAAATACCGTAAACCTCAACACCGCGATAAATAGCAGACCTTACAACTGCTCGGACTGCTGCGTTCATCCCCGGCGCATCGCCGCCGCTTGTCAGAACGCCAATCTTTTTCATCACAACAATCACCTCATTTTAGTGTCAATGCTATTGCCTATCTGATGAATAAGAAAAAATTGAATGATTGGTTTGATTTTCCTGGACTGTCTCATAATTGCCGATTGCCCGGTACTTGGCTAAGCGCTGGTTGCGAATCTGGTCAGCGGTTAACTGGCTTAATTCCTCAAAGGACTCAATAAGCGCTTGATCAATGAATGCTGCCTGCTTCTTCGGATCATGATGAGCACCGCCCAAAACCTCCGGAATCAGTTTATCAATAATACCAAGTTTTTTCAAATCGGATCCGGTAATTTTCATCGTTTTCGCTGCTTCTTCTGCTTTGCCCGCATCTTTCCACAATAATGCGGCAGCTCCTTCAGGCGATATGACCGAATACCAAGCATTCTCCAACATTAAAATTTGGTTGCCAACTCCGATTGCGAGAGCGCCGCCGCTTGCACCTTCGCCAATCACCACACTAATAACCGGAACTGAAAGTCCGGACATTTCAAAAAGATTTCGAGCGATAGCTTCGCTTTGTCCTCGTTCTTCGGCAGCTTTACCGGGAAAAGCACCTTTTGTGTCAATAAACGTAATAATCGGGCGGTGAAACTTGTCCGCTTGTTTCATCAGACGCAATGCTTTGCGGTAGCCCTCCGGATGCGGACTTCCAAAATTGCGCATAATGTTTTCTTTTGTATCTCGTCCGCGCTGCTCTCCGATCACCGTAACAGGACGCCCATGAAACTTTGCAATCCCGGAGACGATCGCAGAATCATCTCCATATAGGCGGTCACCATGACATTCAATGAAATCTGTGAATAAGAGCGGAATGTAATCTAACGTCGTCGGGCGATTAAGCTTTCTCGCGACGCGAACACGTTCCCAAGGGGTCATGCTGCCATAAGTATCTTTTTCAAGATCCGCAAGGCGCTCCTGCAGATGATTCAGCTCGTCAGAAAGATCAATGCCTTTCTCATTCATGAACTTCTTTAATTCCGAAATCTTTTCTTGGAGCTCAAGAATCGGTTTTTCAAAATCTAATTCCGGTCCCATTATTCGGCACCTCCTTCAGCGTGGATCGACAAGACCTGCCCAAGAACAGTTCTCAATTCGGAACGAGGGATGACTTGGTCAAGCTGCCCGTGTTTCAGCAAAAATTCCGCAGTTTGGAAGTCATCCGGCAGTTCCTCGCCAATCGTCTGTTCAATAATGCGTCGCCCGGCAAATCCAATTAAAGCACCGGGTTCAGCAAAATTGTAATCGCCAAGGGAAGCAAAGCTTGCCGAAACCCCACCGGTTGTCGGGTGGGTCATAATGGAAATATAAAGCCCGCCGTTCTCACTGAAAGCCTTCAATGCACCGCTTGTCTTAGCCATCTGCATTAGGCTGAGAACGCCTTCCTGCATGCGAGCGCCGCCTGATGCAGAAAAGATAATGACAGGAATACCATTCTTACCGGCATATTCAATCAAACGAGTAATTTTCTCACCGACGACCGATCCCATGCTCCCCATTCGAAATCCCTTGTCCATAATGGCAACAGCTGCCTCGAAACCTTCAATCGTACCTTTACCGGTCCAAACAGCCTCGTTCAGTCCGGTTTTCTTTCGATCAGACTCCAGCTTGTTCATATAATTTGGAAACTGGAGAGGATTCAATGACACCATCTTCTCATCGAACGCTACATATGAATCTTGGTCGAAGAGCATCTCTGCACGATCATGGGCACCTATTGGATAATGATACCCGCAAGATTGGCAAACAAACAAATGCTTGCTCAACTCTTTGACATACATGATCTTTTTACATTTTGGACATTTACGGACAATGCCCTCTGGAACATCCTGCCTTGCCTTTGCGGATGGGACTGTTGCATACTTTTTTTTCTTGGTAAAAAAGTCCTTCATCAAGTATATCACCCTCTTACTTTGTCAAAGCTGAAATTTCATCTTACAATACAACATGTCACTTTTTCTTCACGCATAATTCATGAAATCGTCGATTACTTACAGAAAACGGATTGCGGAACAATGAAAAATGAAGATATAAGTAAATAAAAAAAATAAATAGTGACGTATTCCATGATCTTTCGGATATCCGTGAAAAAAATCCTAAACTTCATCATTATAACAAAGGTTCGGCAAAAAAATAAGCAACATGCAGAAGGAGCAGGCTCCTGACTGTATTTGAACATGACAGCATGTATTTTTTCTTTCTTTCTCATCCATGATGAATTAATCCGGAATTGTACCGCTTTTAATCATCACATTTTTCTCTCCAAGAAGCAACCGCATCGTTTTAACAAACGAACTGTCTAATTGAACCGCGTATTTTGGATCAAGTGCAACTGTTTTTTTATTGGACTCATAATAGAGAAAGATACGATGCTCACCAGGCTGCTTGGCAATTGATGATTTTACTTGTTCAAGTAACTGCGGATGATAATGCGCATGATCTATTCTCAAGAAAAGCACTTTCTGAAGGTCAGAGAGATAGTCTTGCAAACGCAGAGCCCGCATAAGTACCAGTTGCGGCTTATCATTTTTTCCTTTCGAATGTTTTGCACGGATCACAGCCATTTGCCCATCACGCAGGATCCCCTCAACCTTTTCATACGATGCGGGGAAACAAACGGTGTCAATCAATCCCGTTTCATCGCCGGCAGAAAAAAATGCCATTGGCTGTCCTGACTTGGTACGAATGCGTTTCACTTGTTCAATCATAACAGCTAAGTTTATGATTTGCCCTTCAGGTGCAATTTCTGCCGCACTGACCGTCACAAATGATTTGGGCAGACGGGATTTGTATTCACTGATCGGGTGAGCAGAAAGATAAAAGCCGAGCGCTTCGCTTTCATAGTGCATTTTTTCCGCTGCACTCAGCGGCGGCACATCGATATAATCCGCTTCATTCTCCACGGAGATAGGAAAAGAAGCTTGTCCTCCAGCCAGTTTCTGCTCTTCTTCGCCTAAACTGATTGCACGATCCAATGTTGCAAGCAATACGGCGCGATCAATGCCGAATGAATCAAACGCTCCTGCAAAAATCATTGATTCAATTGCCTTTCGATTTACTTTTCGTGTCGGCACACGGCGGCAAAAATCGTACAGACTTTTATAGGCTCCGCTTTGATTTCGCTCGGCTATGATTACATCAACCGCTCCGTTGCCGACATTTTTAATCCCGGCCAAACCGAAACGTATGGCATCTCCTGACGGTTCAAAACTGTTCATACTTTCATTTATTGAAGGCGGAAGCAGACTGATGCCGCGATTTCGCAACTCACGGATCGTCGCTTCAGTCTTATCAGGGTTGCCAACAATTCCGGTAAGATGCGCAGCCATAAATGCCTGGGGATAATGTGCCTTCAAATAGGCGAGCCGATACGAAACATAGCTGTAGGCAACAGCGTGTGATCGATTAAATCCATAGTTCGCAAATCGGACAATTAAATCAAAAATTTGATTAGCTGCCGCTTCCGAGTAGTGATTCTGCACGCATCCGGACATAAAGCTCTTTTTTTGATTCTCCAGAAGTCCAAGCTTCTTCTTTCCAACCGCACGCCGGAGAATGTCTGCCTGACCAAGTGAGTAGCCTGCCATTTTAACGGCAATTTGCATGATTTGCTCTTGATAAACAAGCACACCGTATGTTTGACGGAGGATCGGTTCCAGATCAGGATGTGGATAAACCACTTTTTCCTCTCCATGTTTCCGCCGCACATAATGGTCAATAAATTGAGATGGTCCCGGACGATAAAGCGAGTTAACAGCAACAATATCTTCAAATTCAGTGGGCTGAAGTTTGCGGAGCACTTGCCTCATACCATCCGACTCCAATTGAAAGATACCCATTGTATCGCCACTGCTTAGTAACTGGAATGTTTCAGAGTCATCCAAAGGGATTGAATTAATTGCAAGGGCTCCGTCTCTGTATGCAGCCGTCCTTTGAAGAATTTCTCTCATAAATGTCAGGTTGCGCAAACCAAGGAAGTCGATCTTCAATAACCCTAAAGCTTCCAAAACATCCATCGGGTATTGCGTCACAGAGACATTATCATGACCTCTTTGAACCGGGACAGTGTCCGTCAAAGGCTGATTGCTGAAGATGACACCCGCAGCATGAATGGATGAGTGTCGAGGCAGCCCCTCAATGCGACGTGCAAGCGCAAAAAGATCGCCTGCCGCAGCGGATGACTGTACAAGGCTTCGCAATTTATCCGAATCCTTAAGTGCCTTTTCCAATGTCATTTTCGGAACACCGGGGATGAGACGTGCGATACGATCGACAAGCCGCGGTTCGCTCCCGAGCACCCTGCCAACGTCGCGGATCGCCGCACGCGCAGCCAATGTGCCAAACGTGATGATCTGCGCGACATGCGCACGTCCATACTTTTCACATGCATAGTCAATCATTTTGTCACGATCGACGTCTGGAAAATCCAAATCAATATCCGGCATGGTTACTCGTTCCGGATTTAAAAAGCGTTCAAACAGAAGTTGATACTTAATGGGATCAACTTCTGTAATTTTCAATACATAAGCCACCAGTGAACCTGCAGCAGAGCCGCGACCAGGTCCCGGCATATATCCCGCTGATCGGGCATGCGCGACAAGGTCGGCGACAATGAGAAAGTAATCATTAAAGCCCATTTCATTAATGACGGATAATTCATAGTAAAGACGCTGCTTAGTCTGTTCTGATATGCTCCTATATCGTTCCTTCAATCCATTTTCGCATAATGAACGCAACCGTTGTTCAGCGGACTGGCCACTGGGAAGCGGGAAGTCCGGAAAGCGGGCTTGATTAAATGAAAAGGTAACGTTGCATGCTGCAGCAATTTCTCCCGTCAATGAAACCGCCTCTGGCAAATCCTTAAACCTGCGCGTCATTTCATCCGTTGACTTGAAATCAAAATCATAACTGCTTTGCTGGCGGTCCGCTAACTTCATACCATCTCGTATGCATGTGAGACAAGCATGTGCTCTCTCGTCTTCCTTATTGAGATAGTGAATACTGTTGGCGGCAATTAGACGAATCGAATATCGTTTTCCAAGTTCACGGAGCTGCCGTTCGACTTTTTGTTGTTCATTTAAATTTCCGTTACGCTGAATTTCAAGAAAAAAACGGTTGCCAAAAAGAGCATGCAGATTTTCCGCAAGCTGGTTTGCACGCGTCACATCCCCTGAAACAAGGAAACGGTCAATCGGTCCGCTGGGTCCCCCGGATAAAGCGATCAAACCTTCTGTGTATTTTTTTAACTGCGGTAAAGAAATACTTCCGACATTACTGAACTGTACAAGTGAAGCCAGTTTGACGAGATGCTGATAGCCCGAATTGTTTTGTGCCAATAGGATGATTGCCGGCATCTCTTCTGAGTGTTTTGAACGTGTCGCATTTTCTCCATTTGCTTTCTCATCAATCACCAGCTCCATGCCAATCAGCGGATGAATGCCTTCCCGTTCACATGCACGGTAAAAGGGGATGACGCCGTACATCACATTTCGATCAGTCAGCGCGAGCGCCT
This sequence comes from Sporolactobacillus sp. PKPK-6, assembly GCF_056678885.1. Lineage (NCBI taxonomy): Bacteria > Bacillati > Bacillota > Bacilli > Caryophanales > Sporolactobacillaceae > Sporolactobacillus > Sporolactobacillus sp. PKPK-6. The sequence goes on from NZ_JBWXPA010000002.1 coordinate 416,298, forward strand.
TTTGTCCGGCACGTTTAGCCAGATCAACTAAATCGTTGATCCGGCAGGTGCTGTCCAGAAGACTGTATTCACTATGTACATGAAGATGCACAAACGGCATGCGCCTTTACCCCTTTTTTTAACATATTCCTCAGTTTTTCATTTAAGTATCCTGCACTCTGTTCATTGTGTACAAAGCGCGCGTAAGTCTGCAATGAGCTGATCGGCCTCTTCCCAGCTTCCGACCGTTGCACCGGAAGCCATCGGATGTCCCCCACCATGGTATTTTGCGGCCAATTGATTGATGACGGGGGCTTTTGATCTGACTCGTGCTCGAATAACCTCGTCTTCTTCCGAAAACAGAACCCATGCTTTGAGATGCGCAACATTTGAAAAGCAATTAACAAGTGCAGATGCATCGGACGAAGTCAAATGATAGGAGCGAATAACCTCTTGCGTCAGCTTCACATAACCCACGCCTTCTTCAGTCAATGTGAAATGTTCCAACACATAGCCGTTTAAGCGGGCCTGCTCCAAACTGCGTTCATACAGCTGATCAAAGAACGCTTGACGATTAAATGGCCGCTTGACAAGTTCTGACGCTGCGAGAAAGGTTTCCGAAGTAACGTTACTGTATTGGAATCGTCCGGTGTCTCCGACAATGCCTGCATAAAGCAAACGTGCTGCCTCTGTTGACAGCGTCAGTTCCGGATGACTTCGAAAAATGGAGCAAAGCATTTCGCTTGTTGAACTCGATTCTGTATTGACCCATTCCGGATCTCCATAAGAATCAACAACCGGATGATGGTCAATCTTTATCAGATGTGCACCGTTATTGTATCGCTCATCGGAAATACGCTCCCGATTTGCTGTGTCACAGACAATTACCAAAGCATTTCTATAAATCGAGTCATCAATTTGATCCATTTTTATAAGGAACTGCAGCGATTCGGATTCTTCGCCTACACTATAAACGTTTTTTCCGGGAAAATTATCTCTGATCAGACAAGCCAAACCTCCCTGAGAGCCCAATGCATCCGGATCAGGTCGGACATGTCTATGTATAATGATTGTGTCGTACTGTCTAATCAAATCCACTATTTTGTCAATCAATGAAAATCCTCCTTTTTAATCGGACAAGCAATCCACTTATCCGCACTGCATTAATCAGAGTTAGTAACGGTCAATAAATTGAGCATTCAACAATGCCTTCCCGCAAAGCTGACCCTCAACAAACAATTCAATATCCATTTTTCCGTTTCTTCTCGTCATTTCGAGAATTTTCGGACGTACCGTTACGGTCTGCTCCAATTGTACCGGTTTGAAAAAGTAAAACGAGAGGTTGTCCACGACTAAATCGCTTCGACGCAGATGATTCAGTACGCGACGGGATACTGTCGTTACCATCGAAGTCATAACGCCGTGTGACACAGAACCCAAGTAATCGCTCATTTGCGGTGTGACATTGAATTGAAACATATAGTGATTATCCTCTGAATAATCCTTGAGCTGAGACGATACAATATCTTCAATCGTCTCCCCCATCTGCGGCTGCTGCTGAATCATCTGCAGTGCCTTAAGCACATCACGACGCGTGATCATTCCCAAGAGATGATGCTCTGTATCAACAACCGGCAGACCGTCGATTCCTTCCCAAATCATACGATGTGCAGCTGCCGCAACAGAGGTCGTTGGGTTGACAATAAGCGGCATCGGAGTCATCACTTCTTCAATGGTCCGAACTTTTTGATCCTTCAAAATGTCCTTCATGGCCACAATGCCGACCACTTTCATCTGCTGATCCACAACCGGGAAACCACTATGTGATGTTCGATGATTTAATTCATACCACCGTTTCGGCGAATCATAAGTGAAAACAAACTGCGTCTGAGCAAAGGGAATCATAATATCCGAAACATGAACGATCTCTTTTTTAATCAATTGATCATAGATCGCACGATTAATTTTGGCAGCTACGGTAAAGGTATCATATGATGTTGAAATCACCGGAAGCTGTGTTTGATCCGCAAGTTGCTTAACCCATTCGCTTGTATTGAAACCGCCGGTAATCAATACCGCTGCCCCTTCTCTAAGCGCATATTCGTGGACGGACTCGCGATTTCCGACAATCATCAGGTCATTTGCGCCAATGTAGCGTTTCATTGCGTCCATTTCCATCGCGCCGATGACAAAGTGATTCAGCATTCGCGAAAGACCCGCTTTGCCCCCAAGTACTTGTCCGTCTACGATATTGACGACCGAGTCGAATGTCAGCTTTTCGATGCTTTCTTGTGTTTTCTGCTCAATCCGAATTGTCCCGACACGTTCAACTGTGCTGACCATTCCTTGGATCTCCGCATCTTTAATTGCCCGATATGCTGTTCCTTCGCTCACTTGAAGCACTTTAGCAGTCTGCCGAACAGAGATCTTGCTTCCGATCTCAAGATCAGCGATGTATTTTAAGATTTGGTCATGTTTTGTCTCCATCTCAATCGCTCCAAACGGCTCTTACAGGTTTAGTGTTTGACCAGGCGACAAGACATATCCATGTCCATCAAGCTGATCTACAAACTTCTTAGCATCCTGAGTGATGACAGGAAATGTATTGTAATGAATCGGAACCACAGCCTTCGCCTTAAGCCATTTTGCTGCCTGCAGCGCATCGGCCGGTCCCATTGTAAAATTATCACCGATTGGCAAAAATGCGAGATCAAGATTATTTTGTTCGCCAATTAATTTCATGTCAGAAAAAAGCGCGGTATCTCCTGCATGATAGATCGTCTTGCCTTCAATAGTTAATAAAAGTCCGGCAGGCATGCCCGCATAAATAATCTGTCGACGTGCGCTATCCGTAATGCTCGATCCGTGAAATGCCTGTGTCATCTTGATCGTTCCAAATGAAAATTCATGAGCGCCGCCGATGGACATCCCGTGGACGTTCAATCCTTTCCATTTAAAATAGGTAGCAAGTTCAGCAATGGCAACAATCAGAGAGCCATCGCGTTCAGCTATCGGCTGAGTATCCTCAATATGATCACCATGACCATGTGTCAAAAGGATCGCATCGATTTTCGGCAAATCATCAATACTTAAAGGTGTGTTTTGATTTCCAGTGATGAAAGGATCAATTAATAAATTACCTTTCACCGTTTCAATTAGAACCGTTGAATGACCGACATATGTAATTCTCATTCATTTCACTCCTTATTATAGAACGTTAGTTCGCTTTTTGACAATGTAAACTTTTTGACTCTCCATTCATCCGTACTGATTGGTTTAAAATTTATTATACACTACATAGGACTAGGTTCGCATGAAACAGGCGGGTACAGAAAGCAGATCCAAACACGTTTTTAAATTTCCAATGAAATTATGACGAACGGCCCCGATGCTTCTATTTTGTGATACATTATACATATTACGAATGAAACTGGAGTGACCCTAATTGTCAGAGAAAATGAAGCAAATTGAAAAGTGGCTGCGTGAGCAAGAAGGCAGGTTCGCCTATATCGCAGATCCGACCAACGTCTTCTATCTTACTCATTTTAAATGTGATCCTCATGAACGTTTTCTTGGTTTATTTCTCTTCCCAGATGATGAACCTTTCTTAATTTGCCCTGAACTCGAAGTTGGTCAAGCACGAGCTTCTGCTTTCGGCCATGAAGTAATCGGCTATCGCGATGATCAAGATCCGTGGGATTCTGTTAAAAAAGCATTGAGCGGCCGACATGCTGAGTTCAGTAAAGTATTTATTGAACCAAGCACTCTGCCATACAACAAAGCTTTGGCTTTAACAGCTATTGACGCGCAGATTGTGTTTCAATCCATTGAAGATTATCTCGCCGACATGCGTAATATTAAAGATGCAGGCGAGCTTGCTGCAATGAAAAAAGCAGGTGAAATCGCAGATTATGCCGTTAAATTAGGCATTGATGCAATTAAAAAGGGCCGAACAGAAACGGCAATCATTGCTGAAATTGAGCACGAACTAGCCAAACAAGGCTACTCAGAGATGGCATTTGATACGATGGTCCTTGCCGGAGAGAATACCGCAAAACCTCATGGCTATCCGGGAACACGTCAGATCCGTGAAGGTGATTTCGTTCTTTTCGATCTTGGTGTCGTGATTGACGGTTATTGCTCCGATATCACACGGACCGTATGTTACAAGCATATATCCGACGAGCAGTACAAAATTTATGAAACAACGCTGCAAGCAAATTTGGCCGCGATCAAAGCAGTCCGCCAGGGACTCAGAATCGGTGATCTTGACGGAGTAGCCCGAAAAGTCATTGCTGATGCCGGTTACGGTGACTATTTTACCCACCGTCTTGGACATGGTTTGGGCCTCGGTGAACATGAACAGCCATCAATGAGCGCTGCGAATAATAGAACCTTGACTACCGGCATGGTGTTCACGATTGAACCAGGCATTTACGTCCCTGAAGTCGGCGGAGTCCGGATTGAAGACGATGTTTACCTAAGCGAGAACGGTCCGGAAACATTGACGCATTATCCAAAGAAGCTCCAAATTATCGATTGATTTTAAAGCAAATAGACAGGTCAGAGATTTGATTCTGTCCGAACACATTTTGATAGATTTCATCCGGTCTTTGACTCAAAAATGCGTTGCAGGTTTGAACCTGCAGCGCATTTTTTGTACAAGTAATGATATAGAATTGAAGAGTAGTTAGTGTGGACGGCCTTGGCAAAATACCGCAATCAACAGTTCAAGAGAAATCCGGCTGCTTATGATCATCACAACTAAGATTTGCCGAAACTAAGTTTTCTTAGAACATAACTTCAGATTTCCTGATGTTTCTTCGAAAGACGGACCGTGTCACGCGCGATCATCACTTCTTCGTTGGTCGGGATGACAAGAATATTAATTTTCGATTGATCCGTACTGATCGAGATTTCCTTGCCATTAATCTTGTTTTTTTCTGCATCCCAGTCAATACCCATAAATCCGAGTCCATCAAGTACATGTGCGCGAACCATCGAACTATGTTCACCAATGCCCGCAGTAAATACAATTGCATCAACACCGTTCATCTTCGCCGCAAATGATCCGATATACTTTTGAATCCGTTCAACGAATACCTCAATTGCGAGCTTTGCGCGTTTGTTCCCTCTTTTTGCTTCCTTCTCAATATCTCTTAAATCGCTTGAAAATCCGGACAGTCCAAGCAATCCGCTCTTTTTATTAAGCACGTTGATCACTTCATTTGCATTCATGCCGGTTTTATCCATAATAAAAGGAATCAGTGCCGGATCAATGTCGCCTGAACGCGTACCCATCGTCAAGCCGGCAAGCGGCGTAAAACCCATCGATGTATCAATGGATTTGCCGCCCTTGACAGCGGTGATACTGGCACCGTTTCCTAAGTGACAGGAAATCAAGCGAAGATTCTCAATGGGGCGCTTAAGCAGCTCTGCCGCCCGATAGGCAACATATTTGTGACTCGTACCATGAAAACCGTATTTTCGAATGCCGAATTGTTTGTAGTAGTCATAGGGAAGGCTGTACAAATACGCTTCACTGCCCATGCTTTGATGAAAGGCCGTATCGAATACGACAACTTCAGGAACATCGGGGAGCACTTCTCGAAACGCACGTATGCCGACTAAGTTAGCCGGGTTGTGCAATGGTGCAAGATCAGAAAGATCTTCTATTTTCTTAATCACATCGTCGGTCACCAGTGCAGAATCATCAAACTCTTCTCCGCCATGGACGACACGATGGCCGATTCCTTCAATTTCCTTCAAGGAATGGACAATTTTCAATTCAGTCAATCGATCAAGCAAAATCCGTACCGCCACTTCATGATCTGAAATCGAGGCGATTTCCTGCTTCTTCTCACCATTGACACTAATTGTAAAAATGGAATCCGACAAACCAATACGTTCAACAGAACCCTTGGTTACCAAATGCTCAGCAGGCATATCAAGAAGTTGAAACTTCAGTGATGAGCTGCCAGCGTTGATCGCGAGAATTAATGCCATTGTAGATCACCCTCTCGTCTTCTTAAACCGAACGGTGCAGAAACCAATGATCTAGTTGCTGCATGAACTTGCGCATCTTTACTTCGTTTGAGAAATCAGGCATCTCACCGAGAAGCGCTTGTTTTGCGAGTGCCGCGCTTCCTGATTTCTTCTGCATCAAAAGAATGCTCTTCGCTTGATCCGCCTTAGCAAATAAAGAAGCAGGAAGTTGGATCAATGCAAGGATGGTTGCATTTTTTTGAAGAAAATCATGAAAAACATGATTGCGATCATTAGAAAAGAGATGATTCGGAACAAGCGAAAGAAAATAACCTTCCGGCTTCAGCTTGCGCAGCCCCTGCTCCATAAATAAAAAATGAGTCAGTGGTTTTTCAGCGACCTCTTTGAGTGCATATGCTTCTGCTGAGTCTTGATCAGGGTAAATACCGACAGGAACATCGCAAACGACAACGTCAACAGGATCAATCAGTATTGGTTTCAATCCATCTTGATGAAAAAGCTGTATTTCTTTTTGCTGCAAATTTGCGTTTGCAGCTGCAAGGCGGATTAATAAGGGATCCGCATCAATACCAAAAGCATTTATATCGTCGGTTTCCGACTGATTCATAATGCCGGTCAATAGATTTGCCGCACCAACTGCCGGATCGAGAATTGAAAACGGCTTTTTTCCTTCTAGCATGGCAATCATATGGCCCATTAAAAGCACCAAAGTATCCGGAGTCAGTTCATGATTCGGCTGCGGTGAAGCTTTCATTCCCTTTAGAATAGCAAGCTGCAGAGCACGTCTAACGTCTTCAGAAGTCATTGTCTGGCTGTAATAGCGATCATATAACGGCTTTAATTTATCCGTTAATTCATCATCATGGATCACGTCTTGAGCCAATCCTTCAGCTGCATCACATAAACCTGTTAAATAATCCGTTTGCTTATTCTTTTTAATGAAAAGTGCTGCTTGGTCGTATACTGAAAAGAGTTCACTAACTGTTGTTGTCTGCAAAACGATATCCTCCAAATGTATAAAGCGCTTACAATGTATATTATACAGCTAAGCTGAAAAGATTACCCGCTTAATTCTTGAAATCATTACATAAATTTGTCCATAAAATGGCGAATGCTGACTTGTTTGATAGAAATTATGTATACTTTTTAATGATAGGTTGCCCATATCTCTTAACGTAAATACCTGAAACATGCACACCTGTCCGACTTTCATTCTTCTATCTCCAGTCATGATCACACTCACTCCTAGGTTCACTATAGCCTAAAAACGTACACAGAGCAATTGTCGCACAAAAGCGACAAATTTACGAAAACCATCAACTATTTACGTAAAGATTGATCCATCTGTTTCATTTAACGGTGAAAAAGTTTTTCGTACAGCTTTATTATAACCCAAACTTTTACGATGGACCTATCAATTTGGATTTCATTCTCTAGTTATTGGACAACGCATTTCTGTTGGAGAATCCATTTGCCATAAATAAAAAACAGAATGATCCGTGGACGGTCATTCTGCATCAAAAAAAGCTATTTACTTTATTCATCATCGTCCTGCCAATCGCTTCTGCGTTTTTTCCTTCTTGAAGTACTGGCCCCTCCGTTCTTCTCGATGACTTCTTTAATCTTTTCAATCGTTTGCGGGGCAAGATCAATTAATCGTTCGTATAAATGGGTATTGTTGTCCAAATGAATGGTCTTAACACCTTCACGCCCGATAATAAGAAAGGCAATCGGCGTAATGGAAACGCCTCCGCCCGTACCTCCGCCAAAAGGCAGATAAGCCTCGGTATCTTCAGTCGGATCTTCATCCTGATTTTCATTTTTTGTTGTAAACTCACTGCCGCCAGCAACAAAACCGAATCCTACTTTAGACAAAGTAATAATTGTATGCCCATCTTCAGTTTCAATCGGATCCCCGACGATTGTGCCAACGTCTACCATGGCCTGCAAGCTCTCGAGTGCTGTTTTCATCAATCCCTGTATTGGATGATCTGCCATATGTTTAACCTTCTTTCCAATGGCGTCTAATTTTCTTGATCATAGCTATAGCGTCTCCGATCTTAACTTGAAACATGCATGACAGATCTGAATTCAGAGTTTTTCTTTGAAAAGTCGGTACAACATTTATTCTCGGGCGATCACTGCAGTATCGTGAAACCCATGGCAGAATGGATGCTTTAATGGACCAAATAATTCCGCTGAGCAAAGCTGTTTCCGCGGCATCACCAGTCCCGCATGTCGTCACCCAAACCACCTGTCTGACCACTACGCTCTCTCCAAGATTCAATGAACTCAGCAATTTGAGTCCTTTGTCTAAATGTTCATTCCATAATTTAGCACTGTCTTCTTGATCGTTGCCTGCACCGCTATGCTCCGCTCTACCGCCTGCTTTCTTTTTCTTCGCTTCTGCTCTTTTCCTCGACTTAATCGTCCAAACTTGCTTTCCCCATAAATAAACTTCTGCATTCCATTGAAAATGATGCGCTCCGATCAGGAATTTGACGCGTATCGTGAGCGTGCTTCTCACAGCGATAAAACAAATAAGCAACAAGATACTCGCAAATAGTCCCGACAAAATGATGAACAGGCGCACCACAAACGCTCCTTTTTCATGCTTTTGTAAATAGTATCCGGTAAATAAGCCAAAAAAATACAAAAACCCGAGAGGACAAGCCTCCCGGGAATTAATAGTTAGTCAACATCTTTCGCTTTTTCACGTTGAAATTCACTTTTATCACGGTGGCGCTTTTCAAGAACGCGCAGCACTCGATCAAAGCCAACTCCCTGCTCGCGCAGCATGACTAAGGTATGATAGATCACATCGGAAACTTCCCACTCCAATTCAGCAACGGACCGATTCTTGGCAGCGATAATCACTTCGGAAGTTTCTTCTCCAATTTTCTTAAGGATCTTGTCAATTCCTTCGTTGAACAAGTAAGTCGTATACGTACCTTCCGGACGTTCTGCTTCACGCTCGGCTATCACATGCTCCAATTCGGCAAGAATTTCAAATCGGTCTGCTCCAGCAGCAACAGCTTCCTGCTTGTCGCTCTTTTCCGGAACAAAGCAGCTGTATTTTCCTGTATGACATGCCGGACCGGCTGGGTTTACTTTGATAAGCAAAGTATCAGCATCGCAATCCACCGACCAGTCTACAATTGTTTGCGTATTTCCTGAAGTCGCACCTTTGTGCCACAGTTCCTGGCGCTCGCGGCTAAAGAACCACGTCTCACCACTCTCCTGCGATTTTGCAATCGATTCTTTGTTCATATAAGCCATCATGAGGATTTCCTTACTTTGCGCATCCTGAATAATTGCAGGAATGAGTCCGTTATTATCAAATTTTAGTGTTTCAACATTCATCGAATGGCCACTCCTTTTTGTTTTAAAAACGTCTTTACACTTGCGACTGACGTTTCTTTGTAATGAAAAATTGAGGCAGCAAGCGCAGCATCGGCTTTGCCTTCTTCAAAAGCATTGAGAAAATCAGCAGCTTTCCCGGCGCCTCCTGAGGCAATAACAGGAACATCAACCGCTTCGCTTATCTTCTTTGTCAGATTCAGTTCAAAGCCCTTCTTTTCCCCATCCTGATCCATACTCGTCAGCAATATTTCTCCTGCGCCGAGCGCAACCGCCTTCTTCGCCCACTCAACGGCATCAAGCGGCGTCTCTTTTTGTCCGCCATGGGTATAAACCTTATATGTACCTGTTTTCGGGCTCCATTTGGCATCTATGGCACACACGATGCATTGATTACCGAAAAAGTCGGCACCTTCTGCAATCAGCTGGGGATTTGCCACTGCTGAGCTGTTCAGAGATACCTTATCGGCACCTGCGCGCAACAGTGTTTTAATATTCTCCAGTGAATGGATGCCCCCGCCAACTGTGAATGGAATGTTGAGTTTTGCCGCAACCTGCTTCACGACTTCAACCATTGTATTTCGTCCTTCATTCGATGCCGATATATCAAGAAAAACAAGCTCATCCGCACCTTCATGATTGTAGAACATGGCAAGTTCCACGGGATCGCCGGCGTCGCGTAATTGAACGAATTGTTTTCCTTTAACGACACGCCCGTCTTTCACATCCAAGCAGGGAATGATTCGTTTTGCAAGCATCAGTGTTTCACCGCCTTGATCACATCGCTGAGCTCGATTTGTTTCGTATAGAGTGCTTTGCCAATAATCGCGCCGCTTACTCTTCGATTATTAATCATCTGCTTGACTTCTTCAAGTGTCGTCACGCCACCGGAGACAACAACAGGCTTGCCAATTTCGTCGGCAAGCTGTTCGGCAGCTGCAACATTGGCGCCTTGAAGCGCGCCGTCCCTTGAGATATCCGTATAAATGAATTGCTCGGCACCCTCTTGAATCAATCGATTGGCGAGTTCGGCAGCGCTCAAATCAGAAACATCAAGCCAGCCTCGAACCGCAACCTTGCCATTCTTCACATCCAGTCCGATAACGACAGCTTCCGGGTAACAGTTTAACGCTAGTTTGCAAAATTCCGGATCACTGATTGCCGAGCTGCCCAAAATGACACGTTTAATCCCTTGATTTAAATAGCTTTCCACCGTCTCAATTGAACGGATACCGCCTCCGACCTCGATATTGATCGGCACCTCTGCAGCCATTCGAGCGATTAAACCTTGATTGATCGGACGTCCGGCTTTAGCTCCGTCAAGATCGACAACATGAAGCCATTGGGCGCCTTGTTCAAAAAAAGAGCGCGCAATAGCGACTGGATCGTCACCATAAATCGTGGATTGATCATAATCACCTTGAAACAGCCGCACACATTTGCCATCGATTAAATCAATCGCAGGATATATTGTGAACATCAGCACTTCTCCTCTCCGCATGAACAGGTATCGCCTTTTTGAGACACCAGTCGCAAATAATTTTTTAACAAGGCCTGACCGAACGTACCACTTTTTTCCGGGTGGAACTGGGTCCCGAACACATGTCCCATGCCGACAATGGCAGGTACTTCACCGTAGTAATCTGCGGCAGCAATCAATGTATCGCGGTTTTTCAGTTCTGCATAGTAAGAATGAACAAAGTACGCATAATCCGGTTTTAACCCAAGCAGCAAAGGTGATTGGGCATCGACAAAAGTCAACGTATTCCAGCCCATGTGGGGCACTTTATAGCGAACTCCGTTATCGGATACACCGGCGAAACGAACGACACGACCGGGTATCAGACCAAGCCCTCCCGTTAGAACACCTTCTTCACTTTCATCAAACAGAAGCTGCATGCCGAGACAGATACCGAGTAATGGTTTTGTTTGTGCGTAACGTTTCAAATAGTCACTTAAATGCTTCTCATTAAGTAAGCCCATGGCATCCTTAAAAGCGCCGACCCCCGGCAGAATCAATCCATCTGTCGTGTCCAGTTCACTCGGGTCATCACTGATGATATAAGATTGTTCGAGCCTTTTCAATGCCTGACTGAGACTATACAGGTTGCCCATGCCATAATCTACAATTCCGATCATCCCAGCGTTCCTTTCGTCGACAGAACCCCTTGAATTCTTGGATTTTGAACAGTCGCCGCGTCAAGGGCACGACCGAGTGCCTTAAATACCGATTCAATCATGTGGTGGGTATTTTCTCCATAACGGATGGTGACATGAAGATTCATCTGTGCCTCGATACATAGTTTATCAAGGAATTCTTTTACAAGCTCTGTATCGAATGTCCCGACCCTCTGCGAAGGAAGCTCTCCGTTAAAAACAAAATAGGGTCTCCCGCTTAAATCAATGGCAACCTCTGACAGTGCCTCATCCATCGGAACAACCGCATAGCCGTAGCGATTGATGCCCTTTTTATCGCCAATTGCCTCACGAATCGCTTTTCCGAGGCAAATTCCGATATCTTCAGTCGTATGGTGATCATCGACCTCAGTATCGCCTTGCGCATCCACATCAAGTGAAAACAGCCCGTGCTTGGTAAACAACGTAAGCATATGAGTCAGAAAAGGCACACCCGTCTCAAGATGTGATTCGCCATTTCCGTCAATGGAAAATTTTAGTTTAATTTGTGTCTCAAAAGTATCACGTTCCACGTAACCCGTTCGCTTATCCATGAATGACCGCACCTTTCATTCTTTTTTCTACCGCACGTGCGTGCCCTTCCAGTCCTTCAAATCGGGCAAATGCGGCAATTGCCTGTCCGTTCGCCTGAAGCGCCTCATCACTGTATTCAATGATACTTGAATGCTTGATAAAGCTTTCAACGCCAAGAGGACTGGCATAGCGTGCCGAACCATTGGTTGGGATAATATGATTCGGACCCGCGAAATAATCGCCAACCGGTTCCGAACTGTACTTGCCCAAGAAAATAGCGCCTGCATTATGGATCAATTCAAGAATTACATGCGGATCATGCGTCGCAAGCTCCAGATGTTCAGGTGCAATCCTGTTAATGACTGTCGCTGCTCCTCGAATATCCTTTACCAAAATAATTTTCCCCTGTTTGTTCACCGAAGCGGAGGCGATGTCAACACGTGGCAGATCCTGAAGCTGTTTTTCAATTTCTTTTTCTACATCCATTCCGAATGATTCGGAAGTCGTCACGAGCACCGGCATCGAGAGACGGTCGTGTTCAGCCTGGGACAAGAGATCCGCTGCAATCCATGCAGCATCAGCCGTCTCATCGGCCACAACAGCAATTTCACTTGGTCCTGCAAGACTGTCAATCGCAACATCGCCAAACACATGCTTTTTTGCGAGCATAACATAGAGGTTGCCGGGTCCGACAATCTTGTCCACTGGTTTTATTGATTCGGTTCCGTAAGCAAGCGCCGCTATGGCCTGCGCACCGCCAACTTGGTAAATTTCATGAATGCCGATCTCACGTGCCGCAGCAAGTACACCATCCGCAATCCGTCCGTTTTTTTGAGGAGGAGAAACGAGTACAACACGTTTTACTCCTGCCACAAGTGCCGGAATAGCGCCCATAAGAACTGATGATGGGTAGCAGGCCGTACCGCCGGGAACGTATACTCCGACCGAATCAAGTGCGGTTACTTTTTGACCAAGTACGACTCCCATATCCACGGTTTCTGTCCAAGACTTCGGTACTTGTTTTTCGTGAAAAGCGCGAATGTTCCTTGCTGCTTGTTTGATTGCTTCTAACACCTGTTCCGGAACACGAGATGCGGCCTCATGTTTCTCTTCCTCAGTCACACGAATGGATTCTAGATCAATCCCGTCAAACTGTTTCGTGTAGCTCTTCAATGCATTGTCTCCATCAGATTTCACGGTTGCGATGATGGATGCGACGGATTTTTGTGCCTCTTCCTTGGCTTCCACTTTTCTTTTGTTTAAGAAATCCAAATTTCCATCCTTAATCCATTCCAATCTTGGTCCCCTCCGTTGCTCTGATCATTTTTTCCACAATTTGATCGATCTGTGTTTTTTTCAATCGATAGCTGACCGGATTAACAATCAACCTTGAACTGATATCGAGGAGCCGGTCATACTCTACAAGTCCGTTTTCTTTCAGTGTCTGTCCCGAAGAAACGATATCAACGATGGCATCGGCAAGTCCTACAATTGGCGCCAATTCAATGGAACCGTTCAATGCGATCAAATCCACCTGTTCTCCGCGCCTGCGGTAAAAATCAGATGCGATGTTCGGATACTTTGTTGCGATCTTAAGAAAAGGATTACGGCTTTGATGACCCGGCAGCCCTGCGACCGCCATGTGACATTTGCTGATTCCCAAGTCAACCATTTCATACACATCTCTTCCACTTTCAAGCAATACATCTTTTCCGGAAATGCCAAGGTCTGCTGCCCCGTACTCAACGTAGGTCGGAACATCAACCGGCTTTGCGAGAATAAAGCGAAACGGTTCGGATTCCAAATCAAGAATCAGCTTCCGTGTTGTTTCGAAGGTATCCGGCAGCCGAAACCCGGCATTTCTTAGGAGCTTGCATGCATCACCGAAAATTCGTCCCTTAGGCATTGCTATTGTTATTACTGATTGATTCATTCTCCAGTCTCCGTTCTATCCAAAAAATAGTTGACCGATTCGAATTGTTGTTCGAATGTATCCGGGTTATCGATCCCATCCGCGTGTTGCAGAACAACGGCGTGGCCTTTTTCTCGTTCTTCAGCAGCAAATCGCATCGCAATTCCTGCGTTTTCGCGGTTATAAATGACTGCACTTTTGCGCTTGGATCTTTTATCATCAGGAATTTTAATGGCGCTCATCAGCCGGTCAAGCCGAATTCCGAATCCGGTGGCAGGACATGGGCGGTTAAATTTCGCAAGCAGATCATCATATCTTCCTCCGCTCGCAACCGGAAATCCGAGATTACCACCGAATCCTTGAAAAACGAATCCGGTGTAATAACTTAAATGAGGTACAAGAGTGATATCCAAATCGATCTGCGATTCTAAATGATCCAGTTTGAGCAAGTGAATCAATTCTAAAATATTTCGATAATAAGAATGCACCGGAGTTGCGGAACCCGACACCAAGGTTTCAATGTACGCCAATGTTTCTTCATTGTTCATTCTTCTGGAGTCAACAAATGCGTTCAGTCGTTTTGCTGCATCGATCGGCAGATTCAGTGATGCTACATATTCATGAAAGCCGACATCGTTTTTATTGTACAGCAGGTTTCGCAGCTGTTTTACAATTTCTTTATCCTTAACAAGATCATAGAAAAAGGCGTTCACAAAACCGACATGACCAACGGCAAGCCTCACTGACGCAAGTCCGCTTTTCTCAAGAAGGCTCATCATTAATGAAATCACTTCTACATCTGCATATGGCGTTGCATCGCCAATGAGTTCTGCCCCCGTCTGTTCGAATTCGCTTGGGTGGCCGCCTTCCTTACGCTGACTACGATAAAGATCTGCCGTGTACGACAGGCGAAGAGGAAGCGGTGCATTTCTCAAGCTCGATGCCGCTATTCTGGCAATCGGCGTCGTCATATCGGGCCGCAAAACCACAGGATGCCCTTCAGCATCTAGAAATTTAAAGAGACGATTGTCGGCAATTGCCGATGCCCGACCAATCGTTTCCGCATATTCCAAAGCGGGAGTCTTAATAAAATCGTACCCCCAGCGCTGCAGCTCACGCTGAAAGATAAGTTCTAATCGTGAAATTTCCTGTTGTGCTCGCGGTAATGTATCACGCAGTCCGAGCGGCTTTTCAAACATATAGGGTTGTGACATCAATCTTTTCTCCCTCTCAAAATTCATTCTCTTTATTTTATTATGTATGAAATGGATAATAAAAGAAATCCCGTTACTTTATCTCATTAGCATAGTAAAGCATGTAATGTGTATTTTAGAGGAAATACTGGAAATAGTCAATAGGTTCTATTCTTTTTCCGAATTCATTCAGTCGTATAAATATAATAAAGGTACCTGTTTCTGCAGCCCCATCGCTGCATAAGTGCGTGTACATTTTGACACCCATACAATCCAATAACAGAACAAATTGAAAAAGAGCGGCCGAAGCCGCTCTTTAAAGATCTTTTTTGAAGGTTCATTCAAGATTAGAACTTGCCGCTGCTCAATGCAGTTGCTACGAGGCGTTTCGTAATTTCACCACCAACAGAACCGTTGGCACGTGAAGTTGTATCAGGGCCAAGTTGTACACCAAATTCAGAAGCGATTTCCGTTTTCATTTGTTCAAGTGCTTTTTCTGCACCTGGAACAAGGATCTGATTGCTATTATTTTCTGCCATGTCTCTCACCTCCTTGTGCCATTATATTGTGCAGAGTCTAAGTTCTACATGCACAAGGAGGAATGGTAATTATTGCAATTCAATGATCAGATCAAAAATTCTCCGATTATAAGAGCTCGCTCACAGCATCCTGATTTGAATCGTTATCAATCACAATCGTTTCAATACCTTCTACTGCTTCATTTACTAATGCATCAACTGCAAGCTTGCGTTCAAAACGCTCCGCATGAATTCGATCCGGGCGCGTTCTCGGTGCCTTAGGCAGAAAAATGGTAC
This sequence comes from Sporolactobacillus sp. PKPK-6, assembly GCF_056678885.1. Lineage (NCBI taxonomy): Bacteria > Bacillati > Bacillota > Bacilli > Caryophanales > Sporolactobacillaceae > Sporolactobacillus > Sporolactobacillus sp. PKPK-6. The sequence goes on from NZ_JBWXPA010000002.1 coordinate 432,272, forward strand.
AGCAATCTTCGTACGGACGAATGGAAATTTCATACGTATCAATCTGTTTTGCGATCTTAGCAATATCAATCTTATCCATTGTAATTAACGGACGAAGGATCGGAAGATTGGTTACAGCATTGATTGTATTCATGCTCTCCAGAGTCTGACTTGCCACCTGTCCCAAGCTTTCTCCAGTTGCGAGAGCCAAAGCTCCCCGTTTAACAGCCGTTTTTTCTGCAATACGAAACATCAGACGACGCATAATCGTAATTCGATAATCCTCAGGTACCGCATCGCGAATCGCGACTTGAGCATTCGTGAAAGGTACAAGATGCAAAACAAACTTGCCACCGAACTCACGCAGTTTATTTGATAAATCCATCACTTTTTGTTTGGCACGATCACTTGTATAAGGAGGACTTTGAAAATGAATGGCTTCAATCAAAGCTCCTCGTTTCGCTGTTAAATAGGCGGCAACCGGGCTGTCAATTCCACCGGACAAGAGCAGCATGACCTTTCCACTGGTGCCTACCGGAAGACCGCCGACACCGATGACTTCTTTACCATAGATACGTGCTTCATGGTAGCCCACTTCAACGCGTATCATTAAGTCAGGATTGTGCACATCAACACTCAGCCAATCGCAATGCTTTAAAACATCTCCGCCCAGTTCCTGATTTAACTCGCTTCCATGAATTGGATAACGCTTATCTTTTCGACGCGCGGCAATTTTAAATGTTTGAGCACCTTTTTCCTGCTCAGCTACTCTAAGAACGCCTGCACGGATCTCATTAAGATCAGTACCTACTTTAATCGCCGGCGAGATATTCTGAATGCCAAAAACCTTCTTCAGAACAGCAAGCACATCAGCCGATTTTTCATTATTTAGTTTAATTTCCAAATCATCAAAATGGCGTTTAATCTCAGCCTGAGGAAATCGGCGCAGCTTTTCACGTACATCATTTTCCAACTTGACAACAAATTGTTTTTTGTTCTTGCCCTTCAAGGTGATTTCTCCGAAACGAACCACCAAATAGTCATAAATCACTCAGTTCACCTCATTACCGTCTTTAACTGACCAACTTTTTCGGTCAGCGTTTGTAAAAATACATCAAGGTCCGATTCTGTTGTCTCGTAAGCCATACTGATTCGTATTGCCTGTTCGGCTTCCTGATCTGATATGCCCATAGCCGTTAGTATCCCACTTGCACCGCTTTCTTTTGATGAGCAAGCAGATTTGGTCGACACATAAATTTCATTCTTTTCTAAGGCATGCACCAGCACTTCGGATTTAATTCCAAGAAGCGACACATTGACAATACTCGGAGCAGACAATTGTTGCGGTGTATGAATAACGGCCCCATCGATATGCGCCAATCCATCAAACAATTGCTTTTGCAGCTTCGTTAAATGATCGATACCTTCGCGTTCATTCTCCAATGTCATGCGAAGTGCCTTGACCATCCCGCAAATGCCTGGCAAATTTTCAGTACCTGACCGGAGCTGATGCTCTTGACCGCCGCCTGCGAACAATGGAGAAAGCTGTGTCCCTTTACGTACGTAAAGTATCCCGGTACCTTTTGGTCCATGAATTTTATGTCCGGAAATCGTACACAGATCAATACCGCTTTCCATTAAATGCAGCGGAACCTTTGAAAAGCCTTGAACATTATCAACATGAAAGACAGTCTTCGGCTTCTGCTTCAAAAATTTACCGATTTGTTTAATCGGCTGAATCGTGCCCACTTCGTTATTTACATGCATCATGGACACTAGAATTGTATCCTCGCGATATGCGTTTACAAATTCATTAAATGATACCCGACCGTCGGTGTTAACCGGCAAATAAGTGACTTCAAACCCAAGCTCTTCCAATTGAGCAAATGCATTGCCAGCCGAGGCATGCTCAATAGCAGTTGTGATTAAATGCCTGCCCCGGTTCCGATAGGCGAATGCTGCACCTTTAATCGCAAGATTGTTTCCCTCCGTACCTCCGGAAGTAAACACGATTTCATTCGGTTCGATACCAAGCAGTGCAGCTGCCTGCTCGCGTGAGCGCGTGAGGAGATGCTCGCTCTTTCCGCCTAAGCTATGGAGCGAGGACGGATTAGCAAAATATTGTTCAGAAACCGTTTGATAGGTGTCCATAACTTCCGGATACGGTTTCGTTGTTGCACTGTTGTCTAAATAAATCATGAAAATAGGTGACTCCTTTCAGAAAATCTCAAGGTTCGGCATAAAGACTTTTATTCATTACTGCCCACCTTGCCTGAATCTTAACATGAGTTTTTCATTTTTGTCATCATTCAGGCTTGGCGGCCGGCAAATAGTTCAGCACGCTTTAATATCTTCGGTTCTTTCTTTTCGATTGCACGGACTGCAGTTTCTACCGACGCTTGATAGTCGTAATTTCTAAAATACTGTTCTGCTGTTTTTAATGCCTGTTCAATTTCAGGATTATCTGTTCGATAACGGTTGCCATATTGAATCATTTCCTCAGCAAAGTTTGCCGTATCAACCAGTTTTTCCGCTTGTTGGAATACGTCATCGATGTCTTCGCCTGCTTGGGCAAGCAATGTCTGAACGGTTGACATATTTAATGGCTTTTCATCCAGCTTCTGATACACAGACTTAAGCTGTTCACCAGCCTTTTGCAATGCTGTTGCGAACGAGCCGGGTACTCCCGGCAGATTACTCTTAAGGACTACTTGTTTTGTTTCAAATAAATGGCGTTTTAACTGTTGAATCTGATTGCGCGCATTCATTTCATCTTTGCGCAGTGCTTTAATTTTTTCATTGAATTCGTCTGCCACCGTCTCCATGTCCGTCAATTCCGTTTTTAAGCGTTCAAGCTTAACAAAGATTGAGCTGAATGCCTCCTCGTTGCCATCTTCCTGCGTTTCAGTGAATACACTTTCCAGCTTTTGAAACGATTTGCTCAGATCACGCTGCATTTTCAAATCATCATCGGTTATATGATAGCTGTCCCTGATGTTTTCGGTCTCATCATTCAGCTGCTTAATTTTTTCCTCGACACGATTCAAATTATCTTCAAGAGGCGGCGTTATTTCTTTAAGTCTGCGCCTGCTGACCACTTCTTTTTCAAGCTGTGTATAGAGCCAGTCCAGCTGCTCATGAACACCTTTCAATCCTTCGCTTGTTTCATCTAGCTCAAGATGGTCAACTGCTGTTACAAGCAGTTGGCGGTGTTTCTCAGCCTCTTCCAGCTGACTGTCCATTTGCAGATGTGCCAATAAGTAGCCTTGTTCAGTCATCTCTTGCTCGCCTTGACGAAGCTCGCGCATCTGATCCGGAATGTTCTTTTCAAGATCGTGATACAATTCCGGAACACGTTTGATTTGATCACCAAGCTGATCGGCATATTGCCTGACACTGATTAATATTTGCCGTGCGTCTAAATAATTTCCGTTCTCTGTCTCCGACTCATATTTCTTCAGTTTGTCTTCAGTTTCTTTAATGGAACTTTCGAGTGCGGGGAGTGTCCGGCCAAATTGGCTTCGTTTTGTGATAATGTCCTTCTTTATCTGATGAACAATCTCTTTAATCGGTGTAACGTCTTCGCGATTTTTCGTTTCACTCTCCACAATGATATTGAGCTCGTTTAAGATTTCCTCAATATGCTTCTCAATCGTGTCCATCTTTTTGTTCACGTCTTTTATAAGAAGCTCTGCTTTATGAAAACGATACTTTTCCGTCAGTTCTTCCGCATTGAAAAGTGTCTCTTCGATCCCGGGCAGTGACTGACTCATAATCGTGTCCCAGTCCTTATGCCATTTATCAAATTTTGTTTCCGTATCTCCAGCCATATTCAGCTGTTTAATTTTCGAAAGCTCTTTAGCCATCGGACGATTCATGAGCTCCACTCGGCGCCTCTCCGACTGATCAATTTCGCCAAATGTTCTCTTTCTCATCCAAGTGCCGTAAGCAATAATAAAGACAATAATTAAGATTAGACCGACTAAAACAAACAACATACGGAATTTCCCCCATTCTCGCATGGAACGCACACATTGTTGTAATGATTATATTGTAACAAAATAAAGTGATTTAAGGTCAATAAATTAAAGAAACTGTCGATTTTAATGTGATAAGATTGCAGGTAAAATTAAACTCGCCAGCTCCGAATGATCTCTGACGAGTGCTTTAACATTTCGACATCTGTATAAATGATCTTCGGTTAGCAATAAAATTTCTCCTGATTGATGGCCATCGCAATAAATAATACACTCAAGGAATCGGGACGGAAACAATCAAAACTCTTCATATGTAGAAGTGTAGAAGCACATTGAATCATAACTCTTCTGCTTCTTATCAAGAACACCATTAGTGACTTATTCCGATTGATTAAACAGGCGGTATGCCCAGTCATGAATGTGACGGGTATATTGTTCAAGAAAGCTGCGCCCACTTGGCTGCATGAAATAAACTTCTCTTAAATATTGCGGCTGAAGAAACGGCATGATGATCATGTCTCGATACTCAATGACCACAAACTCCGCTTGCAATTGATTCGTCCGGCTATCACTTAATACTTGCTTAAAAATGCGTTCAAAAAGAAACTTTTCCTTCACTAAATAGCTGGACATCAGTTCCCGCACCAGTTGATTGTCCAGTGTCATTTCACGATGGACAAAGCGTGAAAGATAAAAATAACGCTGCTGATAACGGATTAATTGTTCTGCGATGGTGGTCAATCGTTCTGCAGGCGATGCCTGCTCCTTCGAATCTTGTTCTGATTTTTCCAACGTGCTGAGATAACCTTCAAAAAACGCAGCCATTAAATGTTCTAATAACCCCTGTTTTCCACCAAAATAATAAGAGACAAGCGCGATATTTACCCCGGCATCCGATGCAATCGCACGCACAGATACTCCGTCATAGCCGCTCATATTAAATAATTTAAGCGCTGAGTGAATGACCGCGTCTTTCGATTTTTTTCCGCTTGCTGGATCCACGCTCTTAGTCGGCATCCCGTGATCCCCTCTCTTTTATTGACTGGGCCGGCTTCCATTGACCTCTTTACTATAAACGTTCGTCTTAAATGGCGTCTACCCTTTTAAAACCATTCGACATATATGCTGAAAAATTCGATTCATTCTGCTAAAATTAAGGTACTTTCTCTTTTGATCGGGGTGAAAAGAAATGAATTCTGTCAATATAACAAGAATTCAAGTGCTTGAATCACTAATTAAGGACGAATCAAACCAAATAGCGAACCTGGCGAATGCTTCAGCATGGCTGAACGAATGCCTCGATACAATAAATTGGGTCGGCTTCTATCTTACCGATGACAATGAGCTTGTCCTCGGTCCTTTTCAAGGGAAAACAGCTTGTGTGCGTATCACCATGGGAAAAGGTGTATGCGGAACTGCTGCCCAAAAACGAGAAATTCTTCGCGTACCTGATGTTCATGAATTTCCCGGTCACATTGCCTGTGATGCGGCATCACGCTCAGAAATTGTGATTCCCCTAATCAAAGACGGTGAACTGCTCGGCGTGCTTGATATTGATAGTCCGGTTTGCGACCGTTTTTCCGAGGACGACCAGCAATTTCTTGAGGCATATGCGGAAACCTTGGTTGCTTATTTATAAGCTTGACAAATCATTCTTGAAAAAGGTATAATTGCGTTCGTGTAAAATGAGGCAGCACTGTATGGGTCTAAAGCCTTTCTATTTTGTTCCTCTTGTTAGAAAGAGGTGTACTGCGTAACCTAGACTGCCTGGGCGAAGGTGCAAGATAGCAAAATATCTTTAGCTCGCATGCAGAGGTGTCATTTTATACCGACCAGAGTGTGTTAATGGCGGAATGATCTGTCTTGCAACACATTCGAATAAAATGACGAAGGAGGAGTCATTCAATGGCTCGCTATACTGGTCCGGTTTGGAAAAAATCACGTCGTTTGGGTATTTCACTCAGCGGCACAGGTAAAGAACTTGAAAGGCGCCCATATGCTCCGGGACAACACGGTCCGACTCAACGTATTAAGTTGTCTGAATATGGTCGTCAACAACAAGAAAAACAGAAGCTGCGTTTCATGTATGGAATTAACGAACGTCAATTCCGCCGCATTTTTGACGATGCTGCAAAAATGAAAGGCGTTCACGGTGAAAACTTCATGATTCTGCTTGAATCTCGTCTCGATAATCTTGTTTATCGTCTCGGTCTTGCAAGAACACGCAGACAGTCACGCCAGCTTGTCAATCACGGACATATCACCGTTAACGGCAAACGCGTTGACATTCCGTCTTATCGTGTAAAACCAGGCGAAACAATCGGCGTTCGCGAAAAATCACGTAACCTCGTGATTATCAAGGATTCTTTGGAAACGAACACATTCGTTCCGGAATACTTGACTTTTGACGAAAAAACGCTGGAAGGTACCTATGCACGACTTCCAGAACGTTCAGAGCTCCCTGCGGAAATCACAGAAGCGATGATCGTCGAATTCTATTCAAAATAATCGATCTTGTTGTGAAGAACCTTTCCGCTTCGGCAGAAAGGTTTTTTATTTTACAAAATGAAAACAGTATAATGAACTTTTGATGAATGGCTTTCGTATATATGGATCTTCTGCTCACTGCGTGCACATCCTTTACACAACGCGGGAGTCGTTTGTTCGCTTTTTCCTTTTCAACCTTTGCCATTTACGCTAATATATAAGGAGCTTTAATTAAATTTTTCAGAATGTTGCATCCTAAAAACGATTATATTCTAGATTTTTAGAGGAGATTTGCGAATGCATGCCCCATTGAAAAACATTTCCGATTTTTTCGACCGATTGGCGGAAAAGTGGGCTTCAAGCTCAATTATTCAAACGTTACAATCCATAGCCGGTATTATTTGGAACTCACTGCTGCTTACCTTATCCATTGTCATTATTGGATTATTTTTTGCGGCTGGCACTGTTTCTGGCTATTTCGCTGCACTTGTACGTGATCAGCCCGTGCTCAGCTATAAGACACTAAAGAAAGATATTACCAATTATTCAGAGAGTAGTGTCAGTTATTTTGCAGGAAACATCCCCATAGGTAAAATGAACAGTGATCTCGTACGTACAAAGACAAAATTGAGTGATATGTCTCCTTATTTGATTCATGCTGTAGTCGCAACAGAGGACGAGCTTTTTTATCAGCACCATGGCGTTGTGCCCAAAGCTGTCCTTCGTGCCAGTGCTGAAGAGTTACTCAATAAGCCGCAAGTTACCGGCGGCAGCTCGATCACTCAGCAGCTCGTAAAGAATCAAATTCTGACTAATGAAGTGTCACTTGACCGCAAGTTTAAAGAAATATTGCTTGCGTTGCGCGTCGAACGATTTTTCACAAAAGATGAAATTCTTGAATCCTATCTCAACATGGCTTCATTCGGACGGGATGCCTCCGGTAAAAATGTCGCCGGTGCTTCGGCAGCTGCCGAAGGAATTTTCGGTGTCAAACCAAATAAGCTTTCGCTGCCTCAAGCAGCGTTTATCGCCGGTATGCCAAAGAATCCCTTTACATACTCCCCATTTCAGAATCACGGCGGTTTAAAAAAAGATCTGTCTGCCGGGATCAATCGGGCTCATACGGTACTTAACCGCATGTACGCCGCAGGTTACATTAACAAAGAACAATTGGACAAGGCATTGACCTACGATTATAAAAAACATTTTGCTAAAGCAGGTAAATCAATTAACAGCGATTACCCCTACCTGTCAAAAGAAGTGCAGAACCGTTCGAGCATTATCCTGGCAAAGCTAATGGCGCAAAAACAAGGCTACAGCAGTGATACGCTGTACGATGATTATACAAACTATAAAAAAGTGGTCTACGAGCATAGTCATGTGTATCCAAAGCGAAGTCTGGAAGAAATTGCTAAAATGCATAAATATAACTATACTTCAATTAAAAATCATTACTCGCTATTTACTGAATTTATGAGAAACGCATCACTTGATTTAGAGAACGGCGGTTACCGCATTTACACAACCATTAACAAACCAATCTATGACGATATGGAATCATTTGCCCGTAATTATTCTGGTTACAGTCCTGACCAGTACGCAAAAAATAACAATGGGCAAATCATGGAAGTGAAAAACAAGAATGGCAAAATGGAAAAAGTCATAGATCCGATGCAGGTCGGTTCTGTTCTTATTGATAACAAAACCGGACAGATTGTCAGCTTTGTCGGAGGACGCGGCTTTGACAGCTCACAGTTAAATTATGCAACTGAAGTGCCTCGCCAGAACGGCTCGACTATGAAACCATTGCTTGTCTATGCACCAGCAATGGAACTAGGATTGATCCAACCAGGCTCAATCGTTCCCGACCTTCCCTATAAGCGGATTGTCAATGGCGTAACGTATACGCCTACCGATTATGGTTCAACCACGTCGACTTCTTCGTTTCACGGCTTTGAGACTGCTCGCGCGGCATTGGCAGCATCGCACAACGTACCAGCTGTCAGTGTCTTTACGCGATTAAGTGCTGCTACTAACAAGGCGCCGGACTATCTGAAAAAGATGGGCATCACCTCGCTGGTCGGATCAGACGGATATAATGTCTCTGCAGCGCTTGGCGGCATTACAAAGGGCATAACCATAGAGGAAAACACGAATGCGTATACAACATTCGCAAACGACGGAAAATTTATTGATGCCTACATGATTGATAAAATTACAGACAGCAGTGGAACGATCATTTATCAGCACAAAACAAAGTCCGTAAAAGTTTTCTCAGAACAAACAAATTATCTCATGCTGGACATGATGCGCGATGTCTTTAAATACGGAACAGGTGCTTCTCTGCCCCGTATGCTCAATTTTTCGGCTGATTGGGCAGGAAAAACGGGAACGTCACAGGACTGGCGTGACGGCTGGCTTGTCGCATCTAATCCCAATATTACTATGGGGGTTTGGATCGGCTACGCTCATAATCAACAGCTTAACCGGAGCACCTATTCGAATCAGAGCAAACAGCTCTTTGCCGGGTTTGCCAACAGTGCTTATAATATAGACCCAGATTTAATGGCTCCTAAGGAACACTTCAAGCAACCCCAGGGGGTAAAAAAGGAAACCTATTGCGGACTGACAGATGGCAAGCCGACCGCCTATTGCAAAGCTGCGGGCTTTGAGGTTAACGATTTAATCAATGAAAAATATACACCGACGGAAGCAATTGAAGCGCTCGAGCCTTTCAACCAGATGCAGCAGCAGAATGATCAGCCGGTTGTCGATCAAGATCAACCTGATGAAAACCAGCCGCAGGATGAAAATAAAACGGATGAGAGCGGCCTCTTTAGAATTAAACCGGATTTCTTAAAATCACGTTTCCCATACACAGACTTAAGTGCGGCTAATCCGGGAGTTCTCGGCAAAATCCGTCCTTAAAGGCACCTTTAATCAATCCAAAAAGCCCTCTGGCTAAGGTATATAACCTTAGCCAGAGGGCTTTTCTTACTCAATTAAAACGTATATATCAGAAAAATTTAGTGGTTTCTAATACTTCACTATTGATCCGTTCTTTACTTCGTTGATTTTCTTTCATCAATTCGGTGTGGAAGAACGACCGTAATCGATTCCACTTTTTCATTATTCATTAATTTAGTTAGTAAGCGCATTGCAACTGCACCAATATCGTATGTCGGTTCAGCAATGCTGGTTAGCGTCGGACGCACCATTTGGACGAGACGCGTATTTTCACTGCTGACAACCTCAATATCTTCCGGAACCTTCAAACCCTCATCCTGAATCTCGTGAATCGCTCCAATCGCCATTTCGTCTGAATCAACGAAGATTGCCGTTGGTTTGATTTCCTGGCTCAGAAACTGCGACGTTGCTTCCTTACCGGATTCATAAGTATAATCCCCCTCAGTCACAAGCGTTTCTTCAAACGGAATATGATGTGATTTAAGGGCAGCCTTATAACCATTCAGCTTATACTTACCGTTAATCGGTACATCAACCGGTCCGTTAATAAAACCGACATGCTGGTTGCCTGATTCAATCAATTTTGAAATGACTTCAAAAACAGCCTGTTCATAATCAATATTTACCGACGGGATTTCGTGCTGCTCGTCCACTGTCGATGCAAGAACAAAAGGTACATTGGATTGTTTAAATTCTTCAATATGCTCCGGATCGATTTTGCCGCCCATAAAAACGATACCGTCAACCTGCTTGCCGAGAAGTGTTTGGATCAGATGAATTTCCTTGTCCTTATTTTGATCAGAGTTGCACAGGATAATATTGTACTTGTACATGGTTGCAATATCCTCAATACCTCGTGCAAGCTCGGAAAAATAAACACTGGATATATCAGGAATAATTACGCCTACCGTCGTCGTTTTTTTGCTTGCGAGCCCGCGTGCAACGGCATTTGGACGATACCCCAGTCTTTTTATCGCTTCGGAAACCTTTTTTCTAGTTGTTGGCTTCACATTTGGATTACCGTTCACTACTCGAGAAACGGTCGCCATCGATACGCCAGCTTCTCTGGCTACATCATAAATCGTTGCGCTCAATGCTCTTTTCCTCCTCAAAATCAACCAATTTTTCTATAGTCAGCTTGAACACCGGTTCACGCTCTATACCGTTTTCATTTTATCGTAACCAAAATACGCATCAATTACTTATTGATACCTATTTCCAATACTATCAAAACTTTACTTATTTCGCTATAATTTCTTGTTCAAGCTGCGAAAAAGTGGGGATTTCTGCAATCTATTGTCTCATTGCAGACCATGAGCTCGGAACAGTAGTGCATTGGAGCTTAGCGAATCAGTAATCCTTCGGAATCGGAATCATCTGTTCCTTTTCTTCTCTTTTTTCGCTGTTGACAGCCGAAATTTTATGGGTTAAATCAATCGATTTGCGTTTTGCTGTTTGAAGCAGCTCAGCGCTTTTACCTCCCAGCACAATGCTCTCTTGCTGCAGCTGACGCACAACCTTTTTCCCCGAAGGTGCCATAAACAAATAAATAGCCAATGCGCTAAGCGCGCTTCCGGCGACAAGCCCAGAGAAAAAGGCGATACCTTTTCCAGAACAGCCTGCTCTGTCCTGTCCCATTGGAAAGCCCCCTAAATTTAGTCTTGATTCGATTTGCGAGCACTTTGCCAGCGATGAATTAAATCAATGGCTGCTTTACTCCACTGCATGGTTTGTGCGATCTTGCCTGAATTTTCAAAGCCTTTACTTTCAATATTGCTCGCAACACGCTTAACCGACGTATTAATTGAACCTAAAGACTCTCCAAACCCTTCAACAGCATCAAATACACTATTCAAACTTTTAGATTTCCTCTGAAGGTCGACCGCGAGCAGGTTCGTCCGGTGTAAAAGTTCTGTTGTCTCTTCACTCAAGCCCTTAACTTGCACTTGAACATCTTCAAGTGTTGATGCAACGTCTTCCATCGTTTTCTGTGCAGCACGTAATGTTTGTGACAGGAAATAAACAAGAACGGCAAACGCAACGGCTATAACCGCAACGGCTAAATACAAGATAATGATCACCGTAGATCCTCCCTTTCAATCGATTCTTTATTAGTTTGATGAATCATCGCATTTCTATACCTGTGCGTGATTGAAATCACGAATTACTTGTCCACTCTTATATCTTACCATTTAAAAACCGGTAAAAAAAGGCAGAAAGCATTCGGCAAGAAGGATTTACAACGTTTCTTTATAAGCGTTCTGATATTTTTGAATGTCACCGGCACCCATGAATAGCAGGACACTGTGTCGATACTGCTTCAGGTCTTCAATGTTGCTGTTATGCAAAATATGAGATCCATTAATGCGATCTTGAAGATCATGAATAGACGTTTTGCCGCTCTTCTCTCGTGCAGAGCCGAAAATATCACAAAGATAGACTTCATCGGCTGTTGCGAGAGAAGCAGCGAATTCATCCATAAACGTCATTGTCCTGGAGTACGTATGCGGCTGGAAAATGGCAACCAGCTTACGGTCCGGATACTTTTCACGAGCCGCTTCGATTGTTACACGAATTTCAGTCGGATGGTGCGCATAATCGTCAATTAGTATTTGATCCTCTTGTTCGAGTTTCGTTTCAGAAAATCTGCGTTTAACACCGTGAAATTGAGCAAGACGTTCCTTCACAAGTTCGATCGGCACATTCATATAATTGCAGAAGGAAATAACACCAAGCGCGTTGAGCACATTATGGTTGCCATACCCGGTGATTTTGAAATGTCCATAGAGATCATTGCGTACATAGACATCAAATTCAGTTCCAGAGTCATCAGGCAGGAAGGTCACATTTCTTGCCTGAAAATCATTTTCTTCATTGAAACCATAATAAATAATCGGGACATTTGATTTAATCATTTGCAACTTTTCATTATCGCCACATGCAAAGACTGCTTTATTCACCTTTAGGGCCAATTCCTGAAAAGCGCTGACAACATCATCCAAATCCCTGTAATAATCCGAATGATCAAATTCAATATTGGTGATCAAGCAATAGTCCGGATCTGAATGGAGAAAATGCCGTTTATATTCACAAGACTCCCAAATGAAATATTTACTCTTATCATTGCCTGAACCGGTACCATCGCCAATCAAGTATGAGGTCGGCGCGAACGCTTCAAAGACAAAAGAAAGCAAACCTGTCGTTGATGTTTTGCCATGTGTTCCGGTAACCGCGACACTCGTATATTTCTTTGCTAAATCGCCCAAAAAGTCGTAGTAGCGATACACAGGCACGCCGATTTCTTTTGCCTTGACAATTTCTTCGTGCTGATCTGGAAATGCATTCCCAGCAATTACGACTTCATCAGAAGTAATATTCTTTTCAGTAAAGGGCAATATCTTAATTTTTTTATCCTCAAGCGCTTTCTGTGTAAAAAAACGTTTGTCATAATCCGATCCCTGAACTTCATGATGCAGATCTTGAAGGATTTGAGCGAGTGCGCTCATTCCAGTACCCTTTATGCCAACAAAATGGTATTTCGTCATACAATGACCTCCATAAATTGCTTCGTGCATGACTAAATCGCTGCAATATGAATAGTATACTCAATTATTGACTATTCTGTGTGCTGCAGGATCGTCATCATCAATAAAAACAGAAACTGATCGACAAGTGCGGATGTGCAATCATTCTCCTTAGAGTGAATGCACAAAATTCGGGCGTGATTTAGGCGTTCAATGTGAATGCCCGCCATGCCCGACACTTATTTTAACCTTTATTTAATGTATTGTAAAAGTATATTTTTCCACCGGATGCACCATTTGAGAAATGGTTCCTGCTGCATTCATTCAAAATTGTTCCAACTCGTTTTCAGACATACGTTCTTTGAGTGCTTCCTTAGAGACCAGAACCTGACGTGGTTTGCTGCCATTATTCGCAGATATAATGCTGCGCAGTTCCAGTTCATCGACAAGACGAGCCGCGCGATTGTAGCCGACTCGAAAATGGCGTTGAATGGCAGACACTGAAGCCTGCCCCTGGTCCACAACGAACTCAGCAGCTTCACCGAGCAGTTCGTCTTCCTGTTCGGATCGCTCATAATCGGTCCGAACCGTCTCCGGTGAAAAGAGATAATCCGGCTTTGGATCATTCCGGAATGCATGAGCTACCCGATTAATTTCTTCATCGGATACATAACAAGCCTGAAGCCTGCGCAAGCTTCTGGATCCGTTTTCCGCAAACAGCAAGTCACCGCGACCCAGTAATCGTTCAGCGCCGCCACAGTCCAAAATGGTTCTGGAATCTGTTTGCGAGGAAACGCTGAAGGCAATTCTGGTTGGAATATTGGATTTAATTAATCCAGTAATAACATCCACAGATGGTCTCTGAGTAGCGACAAGTAAATGAATACCTGCTGCCCTTGCTTTTTGAGCGATGCGGCAAACGGACTCTTCAACGTCCTGCGGTGCCACCATCATTAAATCAGCGAGTTCATCAATAATAATCACTATGTAAGGAATTTTCTCGCCGCTTGCATCCCCAGAACGAACTTTTCGATTATAGCCCTCCATGTCGCGAACAGCATTTTCAGCAAATAACCGATATCTTTGCTCCATTTCTTCCACAGCCCATTTAAGTGCCGCTGCCGCTTCTTTCGGCTCTGTAATCACAGGAGCTGCTAAATGCGGTATTTCTTGATAAGGCGCCAGTTCTACGACCTTCGGATCGATCAGTAAGAAGCGAAGATCTTCAGGTGATGTTCTATAGATCAAACTTAAGATCAAGGAATGAATACAGACACTTTTTCCCGAACCCGTCGCCCCTGCAATTAAACCGTGCGGCATTTTAGCCAGATCTGTAAACACCTGATTGCCGGAAACGTCCTGACCGAGCGCTGCCGTCAACGGTGCCTGACTTTTTATATATTCTGTGGATGCAAGCAGTTCTTTGAGCAATACCGGTTTGCGCACCTTATTCGGTATTTCAATACCCACTGCACTTGTACCAGGAACCGGCGCAATACGGATTTGTCTTGCAGCAAGACTCAATTTAATATCTTCATTTAAACTGAGCACCTTGTTGATTTTCACACCCGGTTGCAGATGAAGGTCAAATCGTGTCACACTCGGTCCTTGGACGTAACCAATGACATCAGCGTCGACATGGAAATTTTCTAAGGTTTCAGTAAGTGTTTCTTGTTTATCCTCAATCCATGAATTGCTCTCCTCTTCCGAATGGCTCGGATCATTGAGTAGATTGAGGGGCAGCTGCAATCCACCTGATTTCGGCGACTCGCCGGCAGGTACAGCTACAGCCGTTTGTTTCGGTTTGCGATCCGAATGAAACATCAGAACATTGAAAGGAACCTTTGATTGTGATTCATGACGATGCGGTGAGCGAGGCAGTCTGCTGCTCACTCGAAGTGTTTCATGACGACTTTGATCTGGCTCGGTTCGTCTGAGCTCTTGAAATGAACCGTGTTCTTCCCGAACTTCATCTTTCACAGCTTCTGATTGATCAGTGTGACTTGTTTCCGACAACGTTGAGTGAACTGCACTCTCCTTTGACAGTACATGTTCATCCTCACCGATCGCTTTCTTATTTGAAGATATGTTTTCAGTAAAATCATCACGGCGTACTTCTTTTTTCCTAGTCATGGCCGGTTGATCAGTAATTTGCCGATCAAGCATCGGCTGATCTGCAGAATGAGGCAATTCAACCGGATGCAACTGTTCTTCCTTTTTCCGATCATGTATCTGCCGTTTCTCTTGCTCCTCTTTATCGTTATTTAGATAAAAAGATGGATCTGGTTTCTTCGATTTGATTGTTTCTGAAGGCTGTCGGTAGCCAAAAACAGGGGAAGGCACCTTAGTTAGACGAAAAGGAGCCTTTTTCCTCAAATGAGCCGCATGCTGCGCTTGATAAGCTATCAATTCATCTGCATTTTTTTCCTTCGCTGATTTTCTCTCGGGCTGCAGGCTATGCTCAGGATATTTGGCAAGCATCTTCACTTCAACATGCCTATTGGCATCCTTGAATCGCCCAACCGGAGCCGCAGCAGTCGTCTCTTCATGCTCGCTGCCCTGAATCTGTGTTTCATCATTATCCGAACTAAACAATCGGCGCCACCATTTATCAGCCATTTTCATTCACCTCACCTTCACACAACGCTCTCTAATGATTAAACGCGCACTTTCTTTGCTACGAGTGCATAAAAATCCTGCCCGATTTGAGTGGCGGAATCGAGTACTAATATTCCCCTCTTTTGAGGCGCATTCGGCAGTGCTAATTCTCGAGCAGAACAAATCATTCCGTCAGATGCTACTCCTCGAAGCACTGTTGGCCTTATAATCGTTCCGTTCGGCATTAAAGCCCCAAGTCTAGCAACAACCACTTTCTGGCCTTGGTCAATGTTTGGCGCACCGCAAACAATCTGCAATGTATCTTCCCCGCATTCCACGTGACACACATGCATATGATCCGAATTCGGATGTTCTTTCAAATCACGCACATATCCTGTCACGATCAATGGTTTTGGTGTTTCGGGTAGAGAATAATCCAGTTTTTCATCTGCAAGTTTCTGATTCAAGTGCTCGATCAGTGATGCATCTGCTTTGACTTCTCCAGCCAATTCATTTTTTACAAAATATGAAGCATGGGAAATATTAAAACCCAATGTCTCATTTGTTGTTTCATCGAAAATTCGTGTCACGTCGCCTTTTGTCTGAAACGTTTCTTTCTCTCCATCTTTCAAATAAATGATTAAAATATCGCCAATGCCCTCACGATTATAGTAAAGAATCATTCAATTAAACCCCTTCCAATCCATTATGCTGCTGCACACGACCCTGAGTATGCACCATTTTCCTGTTACTTTTTCGGTCTGCCTGTCATCGGCCGTTTATTCGCCATGATGAATATCGGTTCGAGCTCACCTTTTTCATCAAAAATGAACGGCAGCATGGTGATTCTTAGATTACCTGTCGTATAAAATTTCATGGTCATCTGTGCAAGAATATCATAACCCTCAGGATTAACAATATCGCCGAAAATCAATACATCCTGATGCGGCACAGCCACAGTCAAATCGCCCTTCGCCTTTGAACGCATCGTATCAATCAGTTTTCGATTCAGAATCCTGCTAGCGTCAAAGCCATCATTCATCGTGATAAAGTAAAACGTATTGTGTCGGACAACATCCTTTTTAAAAGTCGTCGGAAGTGCGCTCAAATTAAACATGGCAAGTTCTGTTAGCGTTTGCTTGTCCAGGCCTTCGCGAGCAAGAAACTGCTCATCGATGAGTCGGCATGCATTTCCAAGATCCAGCGCATAAAAAATCTTCGTTTCAGCCGTATGTTCTCTGTAAATCAACAGACGGCCGTCATGCGTATGGTTCGGAAAAGACGCAGAACGGATGACCGGAAAGATCCGATCTTCTTTTCCCTTTAAATGAGGCGAGACAGCCATCGCTTCGATTCCGCGATCAATGGCGATCAATGTCTGCTCCAGTGCTTCACTTCCATCTTCCTGTACCCGGCGCTGCAACTCGGCAAGCGACAAAGTAACGCCTTTGCCATTTGCTGCTTGCTCAATACGCACTGTTTCTTTCTTATGATCAAAACGAATCGTTCGATCTTTCGTATTAAATCTCTGCTCAAGAATCTTTATCAGTTCGGCGCGATCCATAATCAATCAGCCCCTTATTAATTTCATTCACCATCTACCTAACGGTACATCCGTCATAGAAAGAACATGCTCTTAGTTTAGCATAGACCGGATACATGATGGTAGACAGTTAGTTCTTGTTATGCGCGTACATGCCTTCAATCAGTTTTAAAATATGTAAAAACATTTCGGTACGCGTGATGCGTCCTTCCGTTAGAATACCAATTGTTCCGCCATGAGTGCTCACATCTTTTTGATGCGCATACGCATCAGCAATGTCGCCAAGTTCGCTGCCGGAACGAATACCTTCAGCAAGTGCTTCTGGGAGAAGAATTCGAGCGCCGCCTGCGCTGATC
The DNA here is from genome assembly GCF_056678885.1 of Sporolactobacillus sp. PKPK-6. Classification (NCBI taxonomy): domain Bacteria; kingdom Bacillati; phylum Bacillota; class Bacilli; order Caryophanales; family Sporolactobacillaceae; genus Sporolactobacillus; species Sporolactobacillus sp. PKPK-6. Next base: position 449,703 of record NZ_JBWXPA010000002.1, read on the forward strand.
ACCTTGCCGTCTCGATCAGCTCCTGCCGCCCAGTTGCATAAATACATCTCGCCTCCGATATCCGATACCCCTCCTTCCATTCCGATACCGAAATCAATTGCGGGATTTTGACTCAATACGGTCTTTGCACGGTTGATCGCTCCCTGCCTTGTTTCAAGGTCGGACATTGGCATTGCGGAAACGCCTGATGGAACATCAAAACTACGGATCTCTGCATCGATTGATCCGTCTTGCAGTAATTGTCTTACTGCATCTAATTTCGCCGGGTTCTTCGTCCCGACCCCAATAATGGTCATGAACTTTCCTTCTTTCCTTACTGAATTATTTCGTGATTCATTCTATTGAATCGTACTGCCCCAGATTCACCGGACCGCTTTCCCATTTCTAATCTTTACGGTTATTCTTGGTAAAATCGTTCGGATTCATTATACTTTTAGATAAGAAAGAAAATACAGGGAGTCCCACACAGCCCGGCAGAGCTGCTTGGAACACTCCTGTAAGAAGGGATGCGGAGATAGCATGAGCAGACGCTTTGCTGCAGCTCTTGTGGTCGGAACAATCACCGGTTATTTCGCCGGAATCGCCACGTGCCGCCTTATAAGTAAAAAAGAAACATTGAGTTCGGAACATGTGCTGGAACACGTCAAGTCCGCGATAAATAACCAGTTGCCGATCGAAGGTGCCTGGATTTACCTTTCCCCGCACATTTGGTCAAGAGACGACTTGAACTATATGGTCTACAAGGGGGGCTTGATCTCAATTGAACATGGAACCAGCCGCTATTTCGATTTTGTTGCCGATGCACATAGTGGAACGGTCCTTGAATTAACTGCACAACACTAACAACGTGTATCTCACTGCCGCTTCTCGTGCAGTGAGATTTTATTATTCACTGGATATGGCTTCACAGCGATAAATTCTTTGACCCTTTCCAGAAAATTTTTCTTCATATTCAGTCACTACATTATCCTTTGTCCCTGAATGGTGCAGATCAAGACTGATATTCTGAAGGACAAATCCATATTTAGAAAAGCTTTCAAGCGAATATTCGAATAAGCCTTGGTTATCTGTTTTGAAATTCAAGATTCCGCCTTTTTTTAACACATACTCATATTGAGCGAGAAAAGCAGAATAGGTCAGTCTTCTTTTTTCATGACGATTTTTAGGCCAAGGATCACAGAAATTCAGGTAAAGTGCATCTACTTCATCCTCAGCAAAGAACTCCGTTAAACCTCTTGCGTCCTCGTTAATCAACCGTACGTTTTCAAGGTTCTCATTCAAGCAATTATCAAGAGCAGTGACAATCACGCTTTCATGCAGTTCTATGCCAATAAAATTAATCATTGGGTATTTTTTGGCCATTCCCGTAATGAAACGGCCTTTACCGGATCCTATTTCTACGTGAAGCGGCGCATCCCTTTTAAATAAATCACGCCATTCGCCGTTATACTCTTTAGGCGATTGAATCACAATATCCGAATACTGATCAAGTTTTCCTTTTGCCCAAGGTTTATGGCGTACTCTCATGAATAACTCTCCCTTATTTTCACTTGAATCACTAATTAAAGTACCGCTTGAAGACTTGCGGTAAACTTATTCTATTGCTTTTCTTTCTATTCTACCATGGCAGTCATTAATTCCACATTGGCTGTTTCAATCAAATGCTCAAGTCCGCAACAAAGTGCATCCTCCCTCTTTTATGGGAAGATGCTTCATACGACTATTTTACAGCGGGCATCCGAATAAACAAGCGGTACAAAATTAAGGCAGGATATCTGCAGCATACTCATTAAGCCAAAGCAAATCTTTCTCAAATAAGATCATTTTTTTCATTTCGGCATGCTCTTGGTGCCAGAACATAAATCTTAAGGTCATAGCCACCATATGCCATACAAGCCGCAGCTGCAGTGACCGCGTAAGCTTAAGTCCATAGAGACCAAGCCAGTTTTCCCACTGATCCTCTTCGACGTACCAGTAGAGCAGCATCGCCAAATCCATGGCCGGATCAGCGATTACCGCCTGATCCCAATCGACAAGATATAAACTTTTTTCATCGTGACTAAGCAGCCAATTATTATGATTAATATCCGAGTGGCATACCATTTTGTTTGGAAATTCAGCGAGTTCAGCCATGTCTTTCAAGAGATTAAGCGATTGTCTAAGCGCCCGAGTCTCATTCCGCCCCTGTGCCCGGCTCTCCAATTGATTAAGTATTTGTGTGGTCGTCATCGGCTTCTTGCCCAAACGCCTCATCATATTCAGCAGAGGCTCAGACGTATGAATTTTTTTCAGCAGATCCGCAACCTGCTCTGAGGACATTTCTCTCGGCAGCAGCACTCGCCCTTTCATCCACTTCTGTGCAGTCAACACATCGCCGTTATCCATGCGCCGCGTCCACAGCAGTTTCGGGACGATGCCCTCAGCAGATAGGACAGCAAGAAATGGGGAAGAATTTCGCTTTATAAAAAGCTTATTTTCCCCTGAGCTTGCCATAAAGGCTTCTCCTGTTAATCCTCCTGCGGGAGATATCTTCCAATTATCGCCATCGAAAAATCGAATCAAAGCATTCCACCATTGCCTTTCCAGATCTGCTTTTTTTATGCAAAAAACAGACTATGCCTAAAAATATACCACGTTCGCGTTCAATCAACAATCAAAAAGATGAGAAGAATCCAAATGATTTTAATCAGATTGTCCTAGGTTCAGATACGGTTTCACTATTGTTGAGCAGGGCTTCAGCACATTCAATCTGTCCCCGCTTCATAAGTAAGGAATGCTGATCCATTTTTTGGAACCATTCAGCTTCGTTTCTCAAATCAATAAAACGCGCCTCAAACTCGCCTGCTTTAGACTCAATGTAACCATCAGGGGCATACACAACTGCTTCCACTTCCATAGACCACAGCCCTTTGCTCTGCAGAAAGGCTGAAACAACTGCTTTGGTCCGCCGCAGTGAGATCAAAGGATTTAAGAGCGGACGCTGTGCTCCATTCGTAATGACATTCCAATTTCTTTGTGAAACGGGTTGAAACACATCGCCGGGATTACCCAATAGAGGATGAACACAACAAATGACATCATTCGCGATTAACAGAGAATCGAGCTGAACGGGGCCAGACCGGGTAAGTAGCACCGGCAGGTACATGAAAAATGAGACATCGTTTATTTCTTTAATTAAATGCCTTAACCAATGCTCCGAATAAATCGTGTCTGGAAAGGATGACCATTCAAATGCGGTTCGCGTCGACCATTCCAATTGCTTGTCAAAAAGCCAATCCTCAAATTCATGTTTCAATTGGTTTTTATATATATCGGCACCATCATCTGATTGTTGAATGCCATGAACATGTTCCCAGTCTTCTTTCCACTCCGCAAACCGCCTTTTCTTCAGCCAATTATAACGATTAGCGTAACTGCGGAAGTTCATCTGATAGCGGGAAATACATTGATTTATTTTAATGAGTTGAGCCATACTCGTTCCCCTTCTCTTGAACAAATCGTGCTGTTAAAAATAGATGTGAAGTGATGCGTATGAGAAAGTCTGAGCGCTGTCGGCATTCAAAGTTGACTTCATTAATCTTTTCTTCACCATAACTATTATTTTAATTCAAAACTCTAATTAGGCGAAGTATTTATTCACCTAAAAAAGGAAATTCAAAAACCGGCAGATAATGCGGCAGAGTCTCAGGCTGAACTTTAAAAAGCATCATGCTGCATACCTCCCATGATTTTCCTGTTATGGCGCAATCAGTTATTGGCAGATCCACACGCATTTCACCGTCAATCCATCGCTTTGCTAATGTAATATGTGGATGGAACGGACGTTTTTCTATATTAAAACCGATAATGGATAACGCTTGTCCAAGATCACTTCTTAACTGGTGCAGTTCCTGGTTCGGAAAGAGCGAAGCAAACAAAACGCGCGGCCGATGTTTCTCTCCAAATCCGTCAATTCCTGACAGTTTCAAATGGAATGAATGATGCCGGCGCGAAATTTGAGAAACAGTCTGAACGACCGCTGCTCTTTTTTCTTCGTCAAGTGCACCAAAGAATAGAAGTGTACAGTGAAGATCTGCCGGATTCATCCTCCGTTTATAGTGAATGTTATTCATAAATGGCGTGGCCGTTTGACAGGTCATAATTCTTAATTCGTCAGCAAGCGGAATCGCCAAAAAATAGTGATCAGTCATCAGATATACACCTCAATTTGAGCAAAAGCCTTCACATGATAAAATTACTCTTTCTTTAATCGTTAGCATTGCTGTAATGTTTTTTAAAAATCAATTACTTCGTATCATCACTCATTAATCAATACGGTATTATTGAAATTATCTCTATAACTGGAAAATCATACGACATCGGTCGACTCAACCCCTGTAAATCCTGTATAATGTAACTAATTCAATTGGAATAGTGCGTGCTGACTGTATCCCTGTCCGTGAAACCATCACGGATCATTAGGTCACATGTTTTTTTCTTGATTTAGATACATTAAAAAAGTGTTTTACAGCGATTAAAGAAAAGAGAGGTCATTATGACAAAAATTGTCCAATCCATTGATGAACTTGTCGGCGAAACACCGATGGTTCGATTGAATCGGCTGCCCGATCCGAACGGTGCAGACATCTATGCAAAATTAGAATACTTCAATCCCACAAAAAGTGTAAAAGATCGTGCAGCATTGTATATGATCCTCGATGCTGAAAACCGAGGTATTATTGCAAAAGGCGCAACCATTATCGAACCAACATCAGGAAATATGGGCATCGGTCTTGCGATGGTCGCCGTTGCCCGCGGCTATAAAGCAATTATAGTGATGCCTGATACGATGACGCAAGAACGAATTAATTTATTAAGAGCCCTGGGAGCGGAGGTTGTGCTGACTCCGGGTAAAGATAAGATGCCCGGTGCAATAAAAAAAGCGCGTCAACTTGCCGAAATGATGCCAAACAGCTATATGCCGATGCAATTTGAAAATCAGGCAAATCCCAAGGCACACCAAAAAACTACAGGTACAGAAATTATAAAAGATATTCAGCAACTCAATCGTCCGTTTCGTGCATTTGTGGGAGCTGCCGGAACAGGAGGCACAGTCTCTGGAGCTGGAAAAGCTTTGAAGGAGGCGTTTCCTGAATTGACTGTACATATTTGCGAGCCTGCAGGATCGCCGGTCTATACCGGCGGAAAACCAGGGCGGCATAAAATCGTCGGCACGAGCCCCGGATTTATTCCGAACACAATGGATATGTCAATCATTGATGAGGTTATTGAAGTCAGCGATGAAGACGCTTATGAATTAACACGCAGATTAGCGAGCGAAGAAGGCATTCTGTGCGGTCCTTCTTCAGGCGCATCTGTTTATGTTGCCCTTCAGGTCGCTAAGCGATATAAACCAGGTGATGTGGTGGTCTGTATCATTAATGACACCGGTGAGCGCTATTTGTCCGGAGATATTTTTCCACGATAATTCAATGAATCATTCCCCTCCGTTTGCATAAAAATCGGAGGTTTTTTTATTTCCGCATACTGTGATTTTAAAGTTTAAGTTAATGATTGTTATGGCTCCGGCGTCATTTATCAAACCGGCGTCTTAAATGAACGATTAAAGAACATCTAAATTTAACATTATCTAAATAATAAAAAAAGCATTTGACTTTTTCATTGAATGAGTTATATTTAATTTGTTAACAGAAAATTATGTGACTTCTCAACTTAAAAGAAACCATTTGCTCAGTGATTTATTTTGTTTGCTCGCAACGCGAACGACCAAATGGCAAACGTATTTTACTTGAGACGTTTCGGCATTTTCAAAACTCTGTGTCGAAGCTTGCTTGAATATTTCGCTCAATAAGAGATCTGTCTTTTATTGATAAATAATCTAGGGAGTGATGATTTGAGTCCTTCAACTGATCGAATGCTAAATCGCGTTAGATCCGTATATTTGTTCATTCGCAAACAAGGTGTGGTTACGACGAAAGAGCTGGTTGAAGAATTTGACATGACACAGAGAACAATGCAAAGAGACTTGAATATTTTAACCTATAACGATTTGGTTCAAAGTCCTCGAAAAGGTCAATGGGCCGTGACAAAGAAGCGAGTTAAGGTTTCGTGAGCTGTTTAAAACAGCTCTTTTTTATTTGTTTTTTTAAATTTGGGACCCATAACAAAGTCCTTTCTTAAACATAGACTATAGGTGAATGACACGATTTATCAAATTAAGGAGGAACCTATCTATGTTTTCAAACGGCAATACTTTCCCACAAGACGCCAATGCTTTCCAGCCTTCTTCCGCGCCAAGAGGACGGATTGACAGCCAGAATCAAGAAGCCTTTCAAGACACTTCATCAATACCCCAAAATCATCCTGAATTAAATCCCGGCTACCCGCTCTCTGCACGTCAACAAGCCGGAAATTCCTATGCCGAAAATGGTTTTATATGGAATGGTCCTTCTGAAAACAGCAGGCAGATGCAGCAGCCCCCTCGTCCGCCTCAGCCGCCTTTCAATCCTCAGCAATTCGAACGCAGGCTTAGACAGATTGAACGGCAACAGGATCTCTTCCAGCGCGAGCTCCAAAGTCTTGATCGAAGGGTTCGTTCCATTGAACGAAGGCTTGGATTTCCTATTCCGCCAATCGGCGTTCCGGGATTCCCTCCGAGACAACAATAAAAAAGGAAATTCGGAGTCGATTCCGAATTTCCTTTTTTACTTTACACAAATAAGAAATTATCAAGATTTAGAGAAATTAAACGTTAATGATCCGTGACTGTTGCGACGACGAATTCATCGGTGACTCGATTAAGCCTTTCGTCTTCTGAATCCACCGGTAATCCGCCTGAGCAGACCGGTCCATCGTGCAAGAACTAAATATGCTGCAGCGCCTAAGAAAACGCTTAGAATGACCACAATAAACGCGATGCTGCGTCTGCTTGGTACATTCCCGCCAAAGAGCAGGAAAATGAGTTGAATTACCAAACACATGATGATCGTATAACCAACGATATGAATCGTTTGCCGCACGATTTGTGAATAATGATAATCGGTCGCTCTCTTTATCGCAATCAGATTAATTAAAATGCAAACCGTATAGCCGATATTTGTCGCAAGTACAGGTCCCACCATACCGAAAAATTTCATGAATGCAGGGTTCAATAATATCTTGACAATCACCCCCGCCACAAGGCTGATCAGTGTTACTCGTTGATGGTTGATGCCTTGCAATACAGAAGCGGAAACTTGAAACAGTGCAAAGAAGACGGCTGTCGGCGCATACCACTGAAGCACCCTTCCGCCAATTTGCAGCGCTTCCGGACTCATTTCGAAAAGCAGTCCGTGGATCATATATCCTAAAATAGATAGCCCAATGGCTGCCGGAACAGTCAAGAAAAGGACTAATTCAAATGCTTGAGTAATTTTACTATTGACTTCCGCGATTTTTCCATTGGAATAGGACTTTATTATCGCCGGTACTGCGCTGACCGCAAGCGAAGTTGCCAGAGTGACCGGTATCATAACCATTTTTTGATCATTCATGGTTAAATCTGTAATGACGATCTTCGTTATCTTATCAGAATAGTCAAGATAATGGTACGCCATGACCTGATCAATGAGCTGATAAAGCTGCATTGAGATTCCGACAGCTACAAAAGGAACTGCATACGTCACAAGCTCTTTATACATGGACAGATAGGAGATTCTGTAACGCTGCACCCTCTGCTGCTGCATACTATCCAAATATTTCCGTCTTCGTACCCAATAATGCAGCATAACGTACAGGCCGGCAACAGCACCGACAAATGCCGCAAAAGTGGCGAGTGCCGCCGCAGTAACGGCTGAGCCGTTGAAGACATTCATAACTAGAAAAGCTCCAATTAAAATAAAGGCCACACGCATAATTTGTTCGACAACCTGAGATACAGCAGTCGGCCCCATCGATTGAAACCCTTGAAAATATCCACGCATGAGGCTCATCACAGGCACGACAAGAATGGCAATGCTGACGACACGGGTAACCATGATCACATTGGCTAGTTCATTCTTCGGAACGCCATAAGTAGCTGCAATATGAGGTGCTCCTAAAAAGAGGATGAGAAAGCCAACGAGACCTGTCACAGACATCAAGAGAATTCCTGATTTGAAAAGACGTTTTCCGGATTCATAATCGCCAAGCGAATTATACTTGGATACGAATTTTGAAACTGCAAGCGGCAAACCCATGGTCGAAATACTCAGCATAATTCCATAGGGCGTATAAGCATACTGATAAAGGAACGCACCTTCCGTTCCGGTCATCGCATTATAGGGAATAACAAATAGAATACCTAACAATCTTGATACAAAGGAGGCAACTGTAAGAATCACAGCCCCACGGACCATAGTTGATGCGGACATCTGTCAACGCTCCTAAATCTTCAATTGGGCGAACTGCCCACAACTCTTAGTATTTTACCACATTCTGCCGTTCATACGAGATCACTTGGCGATCTATTGCATGTTTTGTCACATTTTGTTGTGAAGCCAAGACGCTGCGTCCAACCTATGTAATCTTATTGATTGAGAAAATCTAATTAAAAAATTTGAACTTCACAAATCCAAGAAACTGCAGACAGTATTTATCAGCCTATTTTCCACTAATTCTTGTAGGCTCGAGCATCTTGTTTCTCGCATACTCTGACAAATGCAGAGGTTATAGATGACTTAGTGTTCAGCACGCGGCAGCATGCGGTATTCTTCCTAATCTTAGTTTTCCCTCTTTTCGAAAAATCTCTAATGGTGTTAAAAAACCGCTCCTATGCTTTCGCATCAAGAGCGGTTTTTATGCTGGTGCTGTGATTTACTTGGCAACAATATTAACAAGTTTATCAGGAACTGCTATGACTTTCTTAACCGTTTTGCCATCAAGCTGTGCTTTCACGTTCGTATCGCTCATGGCCTTATTTTGGAGTTCTTCTCTAGATGTTCCTTTTTCAGCTTGGAAACGTGCACGAATCTTGCCGTTGACCTGGACGATGATTTCGATCTGATCTTCAACGAGCTTTTGTGCATCATAGGTTGGCCATGCTGATTTTTCAACGGATTGGTCATGACCGAGCAGCGACCAGATCTCTTCACTGATATGCGGTGCAACCGGCGAGAGCAGTTGAATGAAACCTTCTGCCATGTAAGTCGGAATTTGATCTTGTTTATTAGCTTCATTGATGAAGGTCATCATCTGAGCAATACCGGTATTAAAGTGCATGATCGCAAAGTCTTCGGTTACCTTCTTCACAGTCTGATGGTAGACCTTTTCAAAAGCTTCGCTTGCCGTTGCTGTCTCAGTAACCGCTGCGGTAAGGCTTCCTTCTGCAGTGACAAACAGCCTCCAAACTCGATCGAGGAACCGTCGTGATCCGTCAATCCCTTTTTCGGACCAAGGCTTTGCGGCATCAATTGGTCCCATAAACATTTCATACAGTCGAAGTGTATCCGCGCCGTGAGAAGCAACAATATCATCCGGATTGATCACATTGCCTTTCGATTTACTCATTTTCTCATGGTTCGTTCCGAGAATCATACCTTGATTAACCAGCTTTTGGAACGGCTCTTTTGTCGGCACGACACCGAGATCATAAAGTGCCTTATGCCAGAACCGTGCGTACAGCAGGTGAAGCACGGCGTGTTCGGCACCGCCAACGTACAGGTCGACTGACATCCAGCGTTTCAGTTTCTCCGGATCCGCTAGATTTTCTTTATTATGCGGGTCAACATAACGAAGGAAGTACCAGCTGCTGCCTGCCCACTGAGGCATGGTGTTCGTTTCACGGCGACCCTTCATACCACTCTCAGGATCAACGATATTAATCCAGTCTGTGTCATTTGCCAGTGGCGATTCTCCGGTACCGGACGGTTTGATATTCTCCGTTTTCGGCAGACGCAGCGGAAGTTCTTCTTCAGGAACCGCTTTAAGCGATCCGTCTTCCATATGAATAATGGGAATCGGTTCGCCCCAATAACGCTGGCGACTGAACAGCCAATCACGCAGCCGATACGTGATTTTGCGGTTGCCGACCTTGTGCGTCTCCAGCCAATCGATCATTTTAGTCATTGCTTCTTTTTTGCCAAGTCCGTCAAGAAAGCCTGAGTTTACATGCTTGCCGTCACCGGTATATGCTTCTTTCGACAGGTCGCCGCCTGCAACAACTTCGATAATCGGCAGATCAAATTTGGTCGCAAATTCATAGTCGCGATCATCATGGCCCGGAACCGCCATGATTGCTCCTGATCCATAAGTAATCAGGACGTAATCAGCAATCCAAACAGGTACTTTCTTGCCATTAACAGGATTGACGGCATAAGCTCCGGTAAATGCACCGGTTTTCGTTTTGTTGAGATCAGTACGTTCGAGATCGCTTTTAGCCGCCACTTCCTTGCGATATTGATCAACCTCTGCCTTTTGTTCAGGCGTTACAATTGTATCAACAAGTTTATGTTCCGGGGCGAGCACCATATAGGTCGCGCCGAACAGTGTATCAGGGCGTGTGGTAAAGACGGTAACATGTTCTTCATGTCCGTCAATCTTAAATTGAACCTCGGCGCCTTCCGAACGGCCGATCCAGTGACGCTGCATTTCTTTAACGCTTTCCGGCCAGTCCACATCGTCAAGATCATCAATCAGACGATCCGCATATGCAGTAATCTTCAGCATCCACTGACGCATCGGCCTGCGGATAACCGGGTGGCCGCCGCGTTCGCTTTTTCCATCAATGACTTCTTCATTTGCCAGAACGGTTCCAAGCGCCGGGCACCAGTTCACCGGAACTTCTGCGATATACGCAAGTCCCTTTTTGTAGAGCTGAAGGAAGATCCATTGTGTCCATTTGTAGTATTCCGGGTCCGTTGTATTGATTTCACGATTCCAGTCGTATGAGAAGCCAAGTGATTTAATCTGTCTCTTGAAAGTAGCAATATTTTGCTTCGTGAAATCTGCCGGATCATGACCGGTATCAAGTGCATATTGTTCCGCAGGAAGCCCAAACGCATCCCAGCCCATCGGATGAAGCACTTCAAAGCCTTGCATCCGTTTCATACGCGCCATAATATCGGTTGCCGTATAGCCCTCAGGATGACCGACATGCAGCCCTTTTCCTGAGGGATACGGGAACATATCGAGCACATAATATTTTGGTTTGTCGGAATGATCATCAGTTTTGAATGTTTGATGATCATCCCAATATTTTTGCCATTTCGCTTCAATTTTTTGATGATCAAAAGCCATTGCCATGGCGAGTTCCTCCTTTATAATACAAATAAACTAGCGGTTATCTGGTATAAGAAATACTAAGCAATGGCCGGCGTCTAGGACTTGACCACACCGAGCATTTCTTTGAAAAACGGGCAAACTATTCAAAAAATATAAAAACCTCCCGCCCTTAACATGTTTGTTAGGGACGAGAGGTTGATTACTGAATTAAATTCCCGCGGTACCACCCAAATTAACGACGGCATATTGCCATTCGCTCGCTTGTTTAGCCTATAACGCAGGTTTACGGCGAGGTGCCCAGTTAAGGGCTGCACTCGCAACTCAGGAGCGAGTTCACTTTTTTCCGTACCGGCTTGCACCAAACGTCGGCTCTCTGAAAGCGGATCACAAGCTACTTTTCTCCGTCATTGTCGTTTCATTGATAAGGTTGTGTTTCCATTTTATTGATATTAGTAGGAGATGTCAACTCAGGTTTAAATATAAAGGCGATTTATGATGAAGAAAGCCAGAAATCAGGTTGATTTGCATCTTGAAGTCCTTCTCACATACAAGAGGACAACTTCAATGTATTTTTTATAAAGGAAAACATTCTAATAGCCTCAAATTCATTCATAAATGACGCACGATACACAGTTACTGTTTATTCAACAACTGCTCTGTGCCCAGTCATCTGCTTTATATTTCACTAAATGTTTGCTAAAATGTGCGATAGGTTAACGAGAGGAGCCTGGGATTTGGCTGAACAAAAATGGCCGGTTCATTATGGACCGGATAAACGCTACTATACTTGGAATACTTACCTGAGGCATACATTTGGGAGCAAGGTCTTCAAGGTTCCGTTGGACGGAGGCTTTGACTGTCCGAATCGAGACGGCAAAGTTGCCTGGGGCGGATGCACCTTTTGTAGTCAGAAAGGCTCTGGCGATTTCGCAGGCAGTCGCCGAGATGACTTAACGACTCAATTCACCACGATTAAAGAACAGATGAAAAAGAAGTGGCCGCACGCCGACAAATACATCGGCTATTTTCAAGCTTTTACGAACACATACGCACCTGTTGACGTGCTTCGCGAAAGCTATGAAGTGATCTTGGAACAAGAAGGTGTCGTCGGACTTTCAATTGCAACTCGCCCGGACTGCCTTCCTGATGACGTCGTCGACTATCTTGCCGAATTAAACAAGCGCACATTCCTATGGCTTGAACTCGGACTGCAAACGGTACACGATGAAACCGGCCGCCTCATCAATCGAGCGCATGATTATGACTGTTTTGTCGAAGGAGTTGAGAAGCTCCGTAAGCACAATATTCCGGTATGCGTTCATATTATCGACGGACTGCCGCGTGAAACGCCGGAAATGATGCTTGAGACAGCAAAAGCTGTTGCAAGACTTGACGTTCAAGGAATTAAAATACATTTGCTCCATCTGTTAAAAAAAACAGCTATGGTCAAGCAATATGAAAAAGGCTTGCTTCAATTCCTTGATTTTAAAACGTACGTCAATCTTGTCTGTGATCAGCTGGAAATTCTTCCGCCCGATATGATCATTCATAGATTAACAGGCGACGGACCCGCTGATTTAATGGTCGGACCAATGTGGAGTCTGAATAAATGGGAAGTTCTAGACGCGATTGATGATGAGCTGGCAAGGCGAGACAGCTGGCAAGGCAAACTTGCCCACTCAGTTGCTGAACAATCAGCTAGGGACTAAATACTCTGGCTGATTCTGCGATAAAGCCACCCATTAACAAAGAAGAACAAGCCGCTGGCTCCTGATCTGCAGATCAGTTTTCGTGCAAGCACGCGAACATTACGCTGCCGTGCGACTTTTCGATCAGCAAGATAGATACCAAGCAAGCCGCGGTTAATCATTTTGTGAAAATTTTTATCCGGCATATTCTCAATTGCCGTATCTGCTTCTTCAATGAAGTGCTTGAAGCGACTGATCATTTCCTCATTGCTGCAATAATAGGAGCAGAAATTCAAATCGCCTTCAATCCGGTCTTCTTCTTGATCGACAAAATAATCCATTAAAATATGGAGCCCTTGAACCCAAGGAAAATAACTGTCCTTGATCCGAACCACAAGCTGCGCCATTTCACTCCCGCGTGATGCTGCATAGGAAACGATGCAGAAGATGCCCAGTGTTGATCCGGAGCACGCGGCGAATTCATACCAGCTCATCTCAGGGAGATGGGCTTTATTTTTTTGAAACCATTCGACGAGCCGAGGGACACGCTGATCTTTTTTCACGTGTTTATGCACTTGAAGATCACAATAAAAACCGGCTAACTCATGGAGCGCAGGCTGAATAAGTTTCAGCGCCGATAATTGGCCAAGTACATTTTGGCATTCAGACACAAGTCCTTGAAGATACCCTCCATCATCGCAGCTGCCGCGGTGTTTATAATAGTCCTCTGGCTCGGCACCCGGAGTCAATGCGTTCAGCATTGAGTGATGCAAACAACGAAAGTCAACCGGATCAAGCGAAATACTTCGATCACATAAGTTGTCCAAATAATCGCTGATCGTTTGATAAGCGACAATGAATGAAATGATCTCCTTCATTTGTCCCTCAGCAAGAAGGCTGTAAATGGATCCGCCTTCACAGTGAAATGTTTTCGCTTCAATACTTGCGAGTGCCTGTCTGCGCAATTCTGCATCGGGAATTTCTTCAGCTCGCTTCTTCCATTTTGCAAGATCGCGATGTACTTCGGGAAGCACTTTTCTATATATTTGTGCCATTAATTTAATCGGTCTGGACGGTACAGTCATCGTTTTGCCTCCCTGTAGAGACGCTCTTCTACTTGATTTCGTTCGGGCAATCTCCTTACTTACCATCTATTATAGCAAACGATCATTCTGCTTATGCGATCTTGTCTATAAAAAAAACGCTTTTCACAGCCGGTAGGCGTAAAAAACGTTTTTTGGGTATACATGCTCAATGAGTCTGGAAATCTGAAAGAATCTGCTTTTTCAGCAAATCTGCTTTGTCCGTCTTCTCCCAAGGAAGTTCGACATCTGTACGTCCAAAATGTCCGTACGCCGCCGTCTGGCGATAAATCGGCCTGCGCAAGTCAAGCATTTTAATGATGCCGGCCGGGCGGAGATCAAAGTTACGGCGAATCAGCTGAACGAGCTGTTCTTCAGTTGCCTGCCCTGTACCGAACGTATCAACCGAAATAGATACCGGCTCTGCAACACCGATGGCATAGGCAAACTGCACTTCGCACTTTTCTGCGAGACCTGCCGCGACAATATTCTTCGCCACATATCTTGCCGCGTAAGAAGCGGAGCGGTCGACCTTCGTCGCGTCTTTTCCTGAGAAAGCGCCGCCTCCATGCCGTGCGTATCCGCCGTACGTGTCAACAATAATTTTTCGTCCGGTCAAGCCGGCATCCCCTTGAGGCCCGCCGATGACAAAGCGTCCGGTCGGATTGATAAAGAATTTCGTCTTCTCGTCAATCAATTTCTCCGGAACAGTCGGATCAATGACAAACTCATGAATGTCCTTCTTGATTTGCGCTTCAGTCGCTTCTGGATCATGCTGTGCCGAAATCACAATCGTATCGATACGCTCCGGATGGCCCTCTTCATCGTATTCAACCGTGACCTGGGTCTTTCCATCCGGGCGAAGATAGCCGATCGTTTTGTCTTTCCGGACATCAGCCAGTCTCTTCGCTAATTTATGAGCAAGTGATACGGGAAGAGGCATCAGTTCCGGTGTTTCATTGACAGCAAATCCAAACATCAGTCCTTGATCCCCGGCACCAATCGCTTCAATTTCATCTTCCGACATCGTTCCCTCACGCGCTTCAAGCGCTTTATCGACGCCTTGAGCAATATCAGCCGACTGTTCCTCGATTGAAGTCATGACCGCACAGTTCGATGCGTCAAAACCATATTTCGCGTTGTCATAGCCGATCTCTTTAATCGTCTGACGAACGACTTTCGGAATATCCACGTAGGTGGAAGTGGATATTTCACCAGTCACAAGGACAAGTCCGGTATTAACGACTGTTTCGCATGCGACCCTGGCGTTAGGATCCCCCTTCAGCAGTTCATCAAGAATCGCGTCTGAAATCTGGTCACAAATTTTATCCGGATGACCCTCAGTTACCGATTCGGAAGTGAATAATCTTCTTGAATACTTCTTCGTCATTTTCCTTCACCCTGCCTTTCAAACATTATATACAAAATGGTGTCAACGGTACCCGATCCCTCTGCTTTTGTTTTCAAGGCATGAAAAAAGCCCGCTCCAATTATGGATAGGCCGATTCTTATCGCGCGCCTCTTATTATCAGGGGAAAGAGATCATTCTCTCTTTTCTCTGCAGGTTAGCACCGTACCGTTATTCGGCCGGTTGCCGGGCTTCATCGGGCCTGTCCCTCTGCCTACTCGGAATAAGAGCAGCCGTGTATAATCCCCATCTTAACGCAGGGAATTAAAATTGTCAATGAAAGTTCCTTTGTTTTCAAGCGTGTAAATCAATTCATTTAAAGATACTCAAAACGAAACAAAACCATATGGAGATTTCGAATTATTATCTCTTCATGATTGCGGAATATCTGAATCATCATTACAATATTAGTAGGTAACAATATTTACAATGTGTTATACAATAAAGAATGAGTGATCAATTTCACAAAGAAAGGGATGTTCTCATGAATCGTACTTTTTTGGAAACCCCAATCTCTGAATTGCTCAGTACCGGAACTCCATTCATTAATTTATCTGTTCCTGAACTCATTGAACATGCATTGAGAAAAAATGAAGGCATTTTAGTAAATAACGGAGCACTAGCCGTAACGACCGGGAAATATACGGGACGGTCTCCAAAAGACAGATTTATTGTCAAAGATGATGTTACACGTGACACGGTTGACTGGGATAGAAGTCAGCACATAAATGAAAACGCTTTTTTAAATCTTTACGAAAAGCTTGCTACCTATTTAAGTAAACAGCAAGAGAAATATGTGTTTCGAGGTTTTGCCGGGGCTGACCCAAATTACCGTCTGGCGATTCAAGTTATTAATGAGTATGCTTGGCAAAATCTCTT
The DNA here is from genome assembly GCF_056678885.1 of Sporolactobacillus sp. PKPK-6. NCBI lineage: Bacteria > Bacillati > Bacillota > Bacilli > Caryophanales > Sporolactobacillaceae > Sporolactobacillus > Sporolactobacillus sp. PKPK-6. Next base: position 465,998 of record NZ_JBWXPA010000002.1, read on the forward strand.
CTGCCGCCAATTGTTTATTGAACCCTCTGATTTGGAGCTTGGACATCATCAAGCAGAATTCACTGTTTTATCTGCACCCGGTTTTAAAGCAAATCCATTGACTGATGGTACGCGTTCCGAAGCATTTATTATTATTTCCATGAAATACCGTATTGTATTAATCGGGGGCACCGAATATGGCGGAGAAATCAAGAAATCCGTATTTACTGTAATGAATTATTTATTGCCGCAAAAAGGAGTGATGCCGATGCATTGCTCTGCAAATCAAGACGAAAACGGCAACACAACTCTTTTTTTCGGTTTGTCCGGCACCGGAAAGACAACGCTCTCCAATGTGCCTGACCGACAGTTGATTGGGGACGATGAACACGGCTGGTCAAGTAACGGTGTGTTTAACTTTGAAGGAGGATGCTATGCAAAAACGATTCGGCTGACTCAAGAGAATGAACCGCAAATTTATGACAGCATCCAATTCGGTACAGTACTTGAAAACGTCGTCATTTCTCAGGATCAGCGCAAACCCGATTATTTCAGTACCGCACTTACGGAAAACACGCGTGCTGCCTATTCACTGCAAAAGGTTGCAAATGCAGTTCTTCCAAGCGTCGGAGGGCATCCAAACGCGATTATTTTTCTGACAGCCGATGCATCCGGCGTTCTCCCGCCAATTAGTATACTGTCACCGGATCAGGCAATGTATCAGTTCCTCTCAGGTTACACGAGTAAATTGGCCGGCACCGAGCGCGGAATTGTAACTCCTGAACCAACTTTTTCCACATGCTTCGGGGCCCCGTTTATGCCGCTTCCGGCAGTCACCTATGCTGAACTTTTGGGAAAATTTATAAAACAAAACAATGTAAGCGCTTATCTGATTAACACCGGATGGACTGGGGGACCCTACGAGCTCGGTAAACGAATGAAGCTCAGTTATACAAGGCAAATGGTTTATGCAGCTTTAAATGAACGTCTTGACAAGAAAAATATAGTCACGGATCCGATTTTCGGATTGCATATTCCGCAAACATGTCCTGGTGTACCTGATCAGGTGCTTATGCCATGGAAAACATGGACTAATCCAGCTGCGTATGAGCATGCTGCAATACAGCTGGCTCAAAAATTCCAAACGAACTTCCAGCAATTCCGTCAAGCACCTGAGAACATCCGCAACGCTGGGCCTAATGTCCACTAAAAACAGCTGGCTCCCTCCAATTTTGGAGGGAGCCTTTTTTAGTGCCAAAGTCTTAAATGTGTACTTCGGACACGAGCGTCCATTGCTTCTGCCTGATTGCCTTCATCGACAGCTCAAGCACTTGGTCTTTCATCAAAAAACTATACTGTCTCCGATTCTTAATTGAGTGAGGCAGATTGCTGATCAGTCTCGGTCCGTCTGTCTCTAAATAATCCTTTTTCAGGGTTATTTGATCAATTTCCGCAAAGTAGATATTCTTAACTATTGGTTCGTCTCGCCCATCTACTTGGTATTGTCCAATAAAATAGAGATTCGCTACATGCGCGCCGGTTTCTTCAAAGATCTCTCTTTTCGCCGCTTCCTCCGGGCGTTCTCCAGACTCTACTTTGCCTCCGGGAAATTCAAGTCCCCTCCTTGAATGCATGGTAAGCAGCCATTGACAGTGAAATTTACAAATAACCCAAACATGTCTTGGATCGGCCGAAAAGGGAGTTGATGAAAGAGCTAGGGTTACTTTATTTCCATAAAAATCCGGAAAACTAGGATATTGATTCATTCGGTCATTACCTCCGCACCTGCGTTCTGCGAGCTTCAAACCTATTTTAACAAATAATGGTTCACATTCCCCACAAGATTTTTATTTTTAACCAATTTCTTCTTCGCATCTTTTTTTATAATTTTTCCATTCGTTTTCCAGATCGGACAGTGTCCATTCATTTAATTGATCGGACTCTTTTGTCACGAAATTTTTTCTTAACTCGCGAATCAAGTATTGCTTTCGGTTTTCAACAGCCCTTCTCAACAAATTGATACGATTCATGAATGAACGAAATCACAATTAAGCAAGCGTTTACATTTTGTTTGTTCAATCATGATTTCTGCCCCCTTTCCACGTGAACACGTCTTATTTCAGACGAATGATTTGTTTGATTTAATCCATAGCCCATTCATCATGCCCAGCACTGATATTTTTAAACACTATTATACAATAAAAGCGCTTACAATATATCTTTACGTATCTAAAAAAATTTAATCGAGTACTTGCAATCATTTTTTCAAAAAAATGTTTAGCAACAGAAAAATATGGCAATAGTATGAATAACCCTAACCCCAATTCACTTTTAGTTAAATCCGCATCGATTTGCGGATTTTTTTTGCTTGAAACGATAAAAATCTGTATTAAAAGAAGCTGCTCTTTGTCGTTGTATCGGCAAAGCACAGCTTCCTTTCCTACTCACGCATTCACTATTCGGCTTTTTCGCACATTTTCTTGAAAAGCTTTCTTTTCTTTCTTAGTCATCTTTTTGTACTTCTTAATAAATGCCTCATATTCAGGCATTACTTCTGACATCAGACCATATTGTTCCACATGTCCGTATTGAACCCAGAGCGCCTTTTCACAAAATTTCTTCATCTGGCTGATTGAGTGGCTGATGAAGAAAATGGTTTTTCCTTTTTCTTTAAATTCGTTCATTTTATCCAGGCATTTGTCCGCGAATGTCTGATCTCCGACAGATAATGCTTCGTCAATAACAAGAATATCCGGGTCGATATGAATGGAAATCGCAAATCCGAGGCGTGAACGCATTCCGCTCGAATAGGTCTTCACCGGCTGATCTATAAAATCGCCGATATCAGCAAATTCAATAATCTGCGGCGTCAACTCCACAATCTGCTTTTTATCAAAACCAAGCATCAGACATTTTAATTCAATATTTTCCCGGCCGGTCAGCTCTTTCTTCAAGCCCGACTGGATCGCGATCAGTGCCGCTTCACCATGAATTTCTACCGATCCAGATGTGGGAGGAATAATTCCGGCAATAATATTAGACAGCGTTGATTTTCCCGATCCGTTCACACCGATGATTCCGATAACGTCGCCTTTATTCGCTTCAAAGCTGATATCGTGAAGCGCATAAAACGATTTTCCGTAACCTTTAGGAGAAATCAAATCTAAAATTTTTTCGGAATTTTTCGCGTACATTTTATATTTTTTCGATACATTTTTTACAATGACTGATTTTTCCATGAATGGAGATCTCCTTACAAATAATCTACGAAATGATCTCTGAACTTCAGATGCACAAATGAACCGAAAATAAGGGCAACAAGAACAAAACCCCAAAAATACGCCGTATAACCGATGTGATCAATCCCGTACCAAGAAGCGCCTAGCAGTGTAGAACGGTAGCCTTGTACAAGATAATACATCGGATTCAGCAATAAGATTTTTTGGAAAAAGTCAGGCAGACCCGCATCTGCAAGACGCGCAGGCTCCCATAGGAAAGGAGTCAGATAAAACATCATACGCATGAGCGAAATCAAGACCTGATGCACATCGCGAACGATCGTTGAAAATGTAGAAGTGATCAGCGATACCGAAAACAAAAAAGCCAGCGCAGCAAACATAAAATAAGGAAGCTGGATCATATAAATACTGATTTTAAACTGTGTAAATTGCAGAATCACAATAACAATTCCAGTGATCATTAAATGCTGATAAAATTTTTCAAGAATCACGTAGCTTGGAATCGCACTCATTGGAAAATTCATTTTAGCGATAAAGCGAATCCGTGAATAAATCGATTTCGACCCTTGGATAATGGCTGGTTGGATCAAAAACCAAACAATAATTCCTGAAATCAACCAGATAATATAAGGAGCTGGGACCCCATTGTCAACGGGAATATCATTGCTTCTGCCCAATATTTTGCCAAAAACCAGCCAATAAATAAAGATCTGAATCAACGGATTAATAACGACCCATGCCATGCCTAAATAATTATTCGTATTCTCACTTTTCAACTCATAAAGGGACAATCTTCTGATTAAATATAAGCTTTTACATTGCTCCCGAATAACCTTCCATGCCGATTTCATATCAATTTCCTTCCAATAATCATCAAGATACAGTACTCCAATCCATACTTTAACACAGCTTATTTAAAAAAGAAAATGAATCCTTTGGACTTTCCGGGTATGAATGAATCTCTCCAAACTCATCATTTATAAATTTTGATAGTGAAATTCTTTTTAGGAATAAGAAGTGCTGTCTTGGAGAACATACTCAATAATACGAATCACCTATCCAAAGGAGTCTGCTATGAGTACACTTCTTTATCTCAGCTATTTTGTTCTGCTCGTTATTTTTTTTATTTTTGTTACACTCCGCATCACGATCGGAGCAAATATTTGCATGTATATGATGATCTTATATCCGGGTACCATGCCCTTTGTCATCATTTACATAGAACAGAGTAAAGCAGAAAAGAAAAAAGCGAAAAAGATGGAAAAGGATGCAAATTAAGACTGGATTGGGTTGAGAAGCTTGTTCTGGAAAAGAAAAAATAATGATCCCGCACAAACAAAAAAAACATTATCTGATTTTATGACGCAGATGCAAACCAATCCGGATTTCCGGCATTTTCATCATGAAGGAACGTTCTTTTCCTGCTGGGTCTCATTTATCGTCACATTGGTTGATCTCGAATATATTCATCGTGATTTATTGCCTGCCCTCTATTCGGATCGCGTTCACAGCATGAAAGATATTGCTCATGTGATTCCCGCCGACAAACTAATACGAACTAAAGATCTATCTGAAATACAAGCGGGAATTCTCGATGGTGCATTAGTCATTCAAGAATCGATGCATTCAAAAGATTGCCTGATCATTCCCTGTATGAAAAAGCAGGCACGTCCGGTTGAGCAATCGGAGATTGAAACAAGCATTCTCGGTCCGCATGAATCGTTCGTTGAATCACTGGAAACCAATATCAATCTTTTACGTGCTCGAATACCCATTCCTCAATTCAAAATAGAAGAACAGCGTGTCGGGAAGATTTCCCGAACAAGAGTTTCTGTTCTCTACATCGAAGGAATTGCCAACAAAGAAAATCTTAATACAATTACTCAGCGTATATCAGATCTCGAAGTAACCAACTTGATCAGTTCGAACATGCTTGCGTTAATGATTTCCGACAATAATTATTCGATTTTCCCACAGTTTATTGATACGGAACGTCCGGATCGAGTGAGCGGAGCGCTTTATGAAGGAAAGATCGCGGTTATTGTTGACGGGTCGCCAAGTGTACTGATTCTTCCAAGTACCATTGTTGAATTTTTTTCCGCATTTGACGATTATTCATTAATTTGGATTCTTGCATCGCTCTATCGCTTATTGCGCTTGTTCGCCATTGGATTTTCTGTCGTTTCTTCATCACTCTATGTTGCTTTGCTGACGTATCATTATCAACTCGTGCCAAAAGATTTACTGGCGACGCTCATCGTCTCACGAAGTTCGGTTCCCTATGATCCGATTATTGAGGTCCTGCTGCTGGAAATCATGATTGAATTGCTTCGAGAAGCAGGAGCAAGGCTTCCAACGAAGGTCGGCCAAACCATTGGTATTGTGGGTGGTATTGTTATTGGAACTGCTTCTGTACAAGCGGGTATCACAAGCAATATTCTCTTAATTATCATTGCAATGTCTGCTCTTGCTGCCTTCATTACACCAAATTACCGAATGGCTACCACCATTCGCCTGATTCGATTTCCCTTTATTTTTTCAGCACAGTTGCTCGGAATTCTAGGTATCGCACTTTGTTTTATGATTTTTGTCTGCCATATGCTTAAGCTGACTTCTCTTGGGCATCCGTACATCGAACCCATTTATCCATTGCGTGTGACGGATTTAAAAGACAGTTTTATCCGGTTACCGCTTAATGCACAAACGCAACGGCCATTATTCTTACGGACCGGTGACAAAAATCGGTCTAACCCACATCGTGTGAATAAAAAGGAGGGCAAACATACTCCTGATATTGATGAATAGCACGTTTCTTAACGAGGAGGCAATAGATCCGTATGTACAATAAAATCAATCCCACACACACAGTGGGTCCTATAGCTGCCTTTTTCCTTCCGCAAGTCATGCAAATCGGTATTGGATTTCTGTCGTTTCAGCAAATCATTACAAAATTCAGTGAGCAAGACGGCTGGCTTGCTACATTGATTTCCGGTTTATCAACCCTTCTCGTTATGTGGATTATTTTGCGTCTTCTTGAAAATGAAAGGCAATTTGGACGTCCCGATCTTTTTTCCATTCACCGCCGTGTTTTTGGTCCGTGGATTGGAAACGTGCTCACCTTTATCCTTTTGGCTCATGTACTGCTGTTTTCCTTCGTCTTCTTACGCAGTTATATTGAAATTCTTCAAGTGTGGATTTTCCCTCAACTTAATAGTTTTACTTTCTCAATCATCTTCTGCTGTATTGTCTGGTACATCGTGATGGGGGGGTTGCGGACAATCAGTGGTGTTTGTCTGCTCAGCTTTATCTATCTGATCCCTTTATTCATCCTAAGCATTTTTATTGTCCCACATGCGCATTATGAAAATTTAATGCCTCTCTTTGACCATTCACCACTAGCGATTCTGCATTCTTGCTATGAAACAACTCATGACTATCTCGGTTTCGAATTAATTCTGTATTTTTATCCGTTTATCACTCAGCCGGAAAAAGTGGGAAAATGGGCATTTCGAGGCGTTCTTACTACTGTTTTTATCTATACCACGATTATTCTGTTGGGAATTGTCTATTTCAGCCAAGGTGAAATGCAGAATACTCTATGGCCGACCATAACTTATTGGAAAAGCGTCCGATTTCCATTATTTGAACATGTTGACATTATTGCGATTGTCATTTTACTTTGGGTACTCATTACAAATATCTGCCTTTGCTCCTGGATCCTGGCCCGCGGTATCAAATTCACATTTCCTGCCATAAAAATGAAGCATTCACTCATTGGCATATTAGTGGTATTGATTACGATTACATGCATGGTTAAAAACGGACTTCAAGTACGAACAATAAATAATATTTACAATGGTTTTGGTTTTATTATCATCTACTTGTATCTACCATTACTGCTTTTTTGCCAGTGGGTTAAGAAAAAGATAGGGAGGCAATCTGCATGAAACATTTCATGCACCTTATTGCATCGATTACTGCACTGATTACTCTTAGCGGATGCTTGCCGACAAGCGTTATTGACGACGTGCTCATCGTAGAGGCAGAAGGCATAGATTATATTGGTGGTACCAGGGTTATGGGTACAATCTCAATGCCTAACTATGTACAAAATCCCAACCCCGGCAGTTCAGGTGCTGGACTGCCGACAACTGCCTCAATGATGCGCTATCTGAGTGGCATCACCTACGATGGCAAATCATTGGTCGACCGTTTTCAAGAGAATGGGCAAAGGGCAATTCGGGTTGGTAAACTCAGAGTTATGCTTTTTGATACCGATTTAGCGAAACACGGCCTTAAGAAACAAATTGATTTGCGAAATCGCGATCCTGAAGCACCGCGAGACATGAATTTTGTGATCGTGGAAGGAAGCTGTAAAAAGTTGCTGACTGCCATTGATTATCAGACACAGATACCAATCTCACGCTATATTCAGGATATGATTGAACAAAACAATCATCAAAATTATCCGGAAAGCACTTTGGAAACGTTTCTGTATGCCTACTATGGCGCTTATATGGATCCTTTTCTTCCCATGATACGAAAATCCGGAGATCATCTTGAAACGGTCGGACTCGCCCTGTTTAAAAAGGATAAATACATCATGAAGCTTCCACCAAAAAAGGTATTTATTTTTAAAATGCTGTTTCAAAAATTTGATCAGGGGGTTTATGATTTTGAATTTGCACCGCAAAAGCATGTTGCTTTAAAAAACGTGCATACAAATGTCCGCTACACAGTTAAGAACGGAAATAGCACATCTCCGGACATCTATGCTCATGTTTCAATTAATGCTCAAGTGAGACAAGCCTATCCGAAGAGTATCAGCAAAAATACCGGTCCGAGAATGGAGAAAAAAATTGAAAAACATATGTCTCGTGAAGCAAAAAAATTGGTTCAAATGCTGCAAAAAAAACAAATTGATCCGCTTCAATTAGGACAACATGTGCGCAGTTTTACACGTGGTTTCGACGGAAAGTCATGGCCGGACCGATATCCAAACGCGCGGTTCCATTGCACCGTTGAAACGAATATTATTCAAACCGGCATTTCAGACTAATTGGCAGAGCGTTACCATGCATCCAACTCATCATTGATAAATAGTCCGCTGTATTGATAAATTTCTGAAAAAAGCATATAATATAGGGATTAACAGGAAAGGGGATTTTAATTAATGGGATTTAATCGAGGCCCGCAAGAACCGGTTCCTGAAGCAGAAACAGCAATTTGGACATGTACAAATGATTCGTGTTCTGGGTGGATGCGTGATGCATTTTCCTTCGATGAAACGCCAAAGTGTCCACTTTGCCATTCGGATATGAAAAAAGAAACAAAAATGCTGCCGGTCATAGACTGATCGACGAGACAATCCTTAAAAAATTAATAACTAAGCTTTGAATAGTTTATAGAGCAGGACGGTTTTTCTGACATGGTTCAGAAAAATCGTCCTGTGTTTCTTTTTTTAGGGGGTATCGATAAGACGGAACCGTAAAAGATAAAGATGATGGTTACAAAAGAATGGAAAATCCTTAGGATAAGTTTTCAAAGATACAAAAAAAACATAGTTTGTATAGAGGAACCTAGTGGTAGATCACGTATAATTTAACCCAAATCTCCATTATTTGGTGTTTTACGTTACAATAGACAGGTAGGACAGAAGGTGAACATGTGAAACTTACGAAAATGAAAAGAAAATATGCCGATCGTCGTGGATGGCGTCGAATTATTTCAAGCCACACACGAAAAAAACAGTTTATGTGGCCAAATTTTCATGGCGAAGCCGTTCTGATTCAATTCAATGAAATCAAAGCACCGCTGTCGGTTGTTTATGGCGGGGTTCGCACCAAGACAGTCGATCAAAATTATTCCTGGCTGCAACTCTTTCCTGCGGAAACGCCGCAATTCGTTCTAACGGCGATGTTCAACGCGAAACATCGCCTCGTTCAATGTTACTTTGATGTCATTCATCAAGTCGGCCGCGATGAACAGGGAACACCCTGGTTTGATGATCTGTATCTCGATTTAATCCTTTTTCCAAATCACAAACTTTATTTAGTCGACGAAGATGAGTTGAATGAAGCACTTGAAAACGATATTATCACTCCTGAAATGTACGAAAAGGCGTGGCGGACCGCTCATCGTCTGATGCAATTCATAAAAAAAGATCCTGAGCATTTTCTTGCACTCGTACGTGAAGTCCGGGCCACGTTTCCACACTAAATTATAGGGGGCTAAGATGTCATGAGCATCCTGATTACCGATATGTCGGAAAATGATTTCGCTCCTTATCTTGAGTATTCAACTAAGGAGTACGCCAAAGAAAAACAGCAGTCCGGCACATGGACTCCCGAGCGCGCGTTAATGAACGCACGTGCTGAGATCAGTCGTCTTCTCCCGCAAGGATATCAGACAGTAAATCACCGCTTTCTTTCTCTCGTTGACGAAGCTGGAAGAAAAGTGGGTATCTTTTGGCTGCATCTTTCGCCCGAACGTAAAGAGATCTTTATTTATGATTTTGAAATTTTCGAATCGTTCCGAGGCCACGGATTAGGACAGCTTGCCATGCAAACACTCTTTGCTTACAGCCGCACTCTCGGATTCAAAAAAATTAGTCTTCATGTGTTTGCGCATAACGCGCGCGCCTATCATGTGTATCAGAAACTCGGATATCAAGCGACAGATATTAACATGAGCAAATGGTTATAATCTTGCATAACAAATGATTTGAAATCGCATACTAAGTTTCGGGAGGTGTGCGATCATGTCTGAAGCAAGAAAAAAGGAGTACCGGTCCAATAAAGGAGCGACTGCGTCAAGCGTCTCTCCAGCCGGACGTGCCAAAGATGACCATCAATCATCTGTTTCTAAATTAGAAGAACGCGCACGTAAAAATAAGTAAACAGAAGGCAGCCGGAGATAACATTCCCCGGCTGCCAATTTCTTATGATGATCATTAATCAGCAAGTGCTTCGACCAGAATATCGGCAATGTGCATGGCGCGCACTTCGCCGGTTCTATGAGCACGTTCAACTCCAAGCTTCATTTCCAGAAGACATCCGGGATTGGCTGTCACAATCGTTTGAGCATGTGTACCAGCAACCTTCTCCATCTTGTGGTCGAGAATCTGTATGGCCATATCCGGCTGCACAATGTTATAATCTCCTGCCGATCCGCAACACGTATCAGCACCTTCCATTTCTACGAATTGCGCACCTTCGATCGCGTTAAGAAGAATTCTGGGTTCATCGAAAGTTTTCATTACATTACGCAGATGACAAGAATCCTGATACGTAATGATTTGTTCCGGTAGACGCAGACGATGTGTTTTCTGAAAATCCAAGTCAACCAATAGAGCAGAAATATCCTTTAACTTAGCAACAAAATGCTTTGCCCGATCCGCCCACTCCGGCTCGTTTTTAAGCAAATGGTCGTATTCAATCAGAAACGCGCTGCATCCTCCGGCATTGGTAATAATATAATCTGCTTCTGCAGCCTCAAAGGCTTCAATATTTCGTTTTGCCATCTCTTTCGATTTTTCCAGTTCGCCATTATGTCCATGAAGTGCACCGCAGCATAATTGATTTTCAGGAATCTCAACATCGCATCCCGCTTTACGAAGCAGTTTTATAGTCGCATTGTTGGTGTCAAAAAACATGGTATCCATAAGACAGCCGGCAAACAGAGCAACCGTCGCCTTCTTCTCACCTTCATGTTCAAAGTAACGTGGGCGCTGTTTCATCTCGCTTCGTCTCGGAACTTCCGGCAAAACCTTTTCCATGGTAGCCATGCTCTCCGGGAACAAATTCATAAATCCGACTTTTCGAGCCACCTTGGACAAACCGCTGCGCTGATAAAAACCAATTAATCCGGTCACTTTCTCCATTCGATCCTGTCGCGGAAAAAGCTGCTCGAAAACACCTTTACGGATCATTTTGACACGTACGGTTTGTTTTTTATTACGCTGAAGAATTGCCCTTGCATCCTCAAGAAGATGTCCGTACTGCACGCCCGACGGACACACAGGTTCACAGGCTCGGCAGCCTAAACACAAATCAAGCGAATGAGCAAAATCATCGTCCGGTTCGATAATGCCATCGGTTACGCCTTTCATCAAGGCGATTCGTCCTCGAGGCGAATGCTTCTCTTGATGCCCCGTTTCGATATAGGTTGGGCACGAAGGCAGACAAAAACCGCAACGCATACAATTCAGCAATTCATCGTAGTCCATTTCTTCTTTAAATTCCTTTTGAATCCGCTGTTTTTCTGCCGGTGTCATCATTTGACCGTCACCATCCTTTCCTTTCCCGTTTCCGCGAATACTTTCCCGGGATTCATGATTCCTTGAGGATCAATCGATTGTTTGATTCCGCGCATCACGTCAAGACCAGCTTTTCCAAGTTTCCATTCCAAATAAGGAGCCTTGGTCGCGCCAACACCATGTTCGCCGGTTAAGGTTCCGCCCAGCTCAATTGCACGCTCAAAGATCTCCGCAAAAGCCTCCTCCACTCGCTTCATTTCTTCCTCATCTCGGGCATCGGTAAGACAAGTCGGATGAAGATTTCCATCACCGGCATGGCCGAATGTTGAAATACGCACCCTATACTTTTGAGCAACTTCAGTAATTGCACGCACCATTGCAGCGATCTCAGATCGTGGAACCGTAGCATCCTCCAGAATTGTTGTCGGCTTTAATCGGGCAAGTGCACTTAATGCCGAACGCCGTGCCGTCGCAAGCTCTTCCGCCTCTTCATCAGAAGTAGCAAGCCGGACATCGACTGCTTGCTCTTCTCGGCAGATTTCTGCTATTTTATGAATATCACGATCTACAATTTCCTTTGGACCGTCTTGCACAATAAGTAAAATCGCTTTAACATTCGTCGGCAGTCCAATGTGAGCAAATTCCTCCACAGCTCGAATGGTATCCTGGTCAAGAAATTCCAAAGTCACCGGAATCATCTTGTTCGATATAATGGCTGAAACAGATCGCCCGGCAGCTTCAATATCTTGATACAAGGCCAGAATTGTCTTTTGCGACTCCGGCTTCGGAATCAATTTTAGCGTTGCTTCCGTGATGACACCCAGCGTTCCTTCTGATCCGACAAACAGATGCGTCAAATCATAGCCTGCTACATCCTTGGTCAGCTTACCGCCCGTGCGAATCAATTCTCCGTTCGGAAGCGCAACTTGGAGCGCCATGACATAATCCTTTGTAACGCCGTACTTCAAGCCGCGCAGTCCGCCGGAATTTTCTGCAAGGTTACCGCCAATCGTCGAAATCTTCATTGAACTCGGATCTGGCGGATAAAAAAGATCTTCTTTTTCGACGAGATCGGATATCGTTTTCGTAATTGTACCCGGCTGAACGGTAATCGTTAAATTTTCTTTATCAAGTTCAAGAATGTTATTCAGATACTTCATGAGCAGGACGACTCCGCCTTTTAACGGACAGGTATCGGCACATAGATTCGTCCCGGATCCACGCGTATACACGGGTGTCGACGTCTCACTGCAGAGTTTCAGAATCTCTGCAATTTCTTCAGCTGTGCGCGGAGAAACAACAAAATCCGGAAGCGCTTGAAAATTAGGCGTTGCATCATAAGAATAGACCAGTCTCCCGCTCGTCGAATCATCCACATTTTCACTGCCCGTAATTTCCATCAGCTGTTCCTTTAATTTGTTGAGTTTCTTTTCTAGCTTTGACGTCATCTTCGACCCCCGATCTATTAATCACAGTCCAAAAAAGTAAACGCTTTCTTATTATCTATTATAATTATTTAATGGACATTATTCTATTATTAGCATTTAAAATTATGCCACAGCCTTTGTACTGAAAAAAAAGACAGTTTGAAAATTCATATTTGAACTTTCGAACCGTCTTTGGCTAATACAGCTATTCAATTATTGATTAAGTAATCTCTCGAAGTTTATGCACCAAATGACATTATTTTGCAACATCGTAGCCCTGGTCTTCAACAGCATCTTTCATTTCCGTGAACCCGACTTTTGCCTCGTCATAAGTGACATCTACTTTTCCGCTTGTCAAATCTACGTCTACTGCAGAAACACCATCGAGCTGCTTCAATGCACCGGTTACTGCCATTTTACAGTGACCACAGCTCATTCCTTTAACTTCCAATACACGTTCTGCCATTCTGTATTCACCTCCTTAAAAAGTAAGTATCAAATCAGATTTTCACCCGTTTCAAGCGCAGGCTGTTCGACACGACTGATACAGAACTGAACGCCATCGCTGCTCCGGCAACCCAGGGAGCAAGCAGACCGAGCGCGGCAACCGGAATGCCGATTGTATTGTAGAAAAGCGCCCAGAATAGGTTTTGTCTGATATTGCGCATCGTCTTCTTGCTCAGATCCAGCGCTTTTGCTACGTGAGTCAATTCGCCGCCGACCAAAGTAATGTCTGCTGCCTCAATGGCAACATCCGTACCGCTCCCGATCGCCATGCCGATATCAGCTAAAGCAAGAGCAGGTGCGTCATTTATTCCGTCGCCAACCATTGCCACACGCAGTCCTTGTTTTTGCAGTTCACGCACTTTTTTTGCCTTATCCTCGGGAAGTACTTCAGCGAATACGTGATCAATTCCAACCTTCTTTGCGATCGCTTCAGCCGTTCGCTGATTATCGCCGGTAACCATATAAACGCTTAATCCGCGCGCCTTCAGTCCTTGAATAGCCGAGACTGATGATTCCTTAATGGTATCTGCAACAGCAACCAATGCTTGTAGTTTTCCGTCAACTGCAACGAACATAACTGTCTTACCGTCCGACTCTAATCGAAGTGTGTCATCCAAAGCTTGGTGATACTCAATTTTATTTTGATTCATCAAACGACGTGTACCAATTACGACCGACTTGCCATCTGCTGACGCAGTGACTCCGGATCCGGTATGTGCCTCAAAATGAGTTACGACCGGCCATTGTTCACTTTGATAAGCGGCGACAACTGCATTGGCCAAAGGATGCTCGCTTGTTTTCTCGGCCGCTGCAGCAAGCATAAGTACGTCTTCTTTTTCTAAGTCACCGAAAAGAACAACATCGGTTACCTCTGGTTTTCCTTTTGTGATCGTTCCTGTCTTATCAAAGATTACAGACTGCAAATTTTGCGTGGTTTCCAAATATTCGCCACCCTTAAAAAGAATGCCCTGTTCTGCAGCTTTTCCGGTACCGACCATAATGGACGTTGGCGTTGCAAGTCCCAAAGCACACGGGCAAGCAATCACAAGCACACTGATCGCAGCTGCCAGTGCAGTATCCCATTGACCGGGCTGAATGGCAGCGATCCATACAACGAAAACAAATAAGGCAATGACCAGAACAATCGGTACGAAAATACCGGAAATATTGTCGGCCAGCCGCTGAATCGGTGCTTTAGAGCCCTGGGCCTCCTCGACAATGCGTACGATTCCTGCAAGTGCCGTGTCCTTGCCGACTTTTTCAGCTTTCATGACAAATGAACCGGTTGTATTCACTGTAGCACCGATTAATTGATCACCGGAACGTTTCATGATTGGCAGAGATTCACCGGTAATCATTGATTCGTCAACCGCGGATTCTCCGTCAACAAGGACTCCGTCAACCGGAATCTTTTCACCCGGTCGAACGCGAAGCAAATCTCCGCTTTTAACCTGATCAATTGGCACACGTTCTTCCGCACCGTCCACAATTTTCGCAGCATCCTTAGCCTGCAGATCCATCAGCTCCGTAATCGCCGCAGTCGTCTGCCGCTTCGCGAGCGTCTCCATGTATTTGCCAAGCAGTACCAACGTTATAAGGACAGCGCTTGTCTCAAAGTAGAGCTGCGGATGATGCAGTCCCGCAAATTGATAGCGGAACGTCTGAACAACGCTGTAAAAATAGGCGGCACTGGTTCCAAGTACAACGAGTACATCCATATTCGCACTTCGATTCAATAACGCGCGTGCTCCTCCGTTATAAAACGGCCAGCCAATGTAAAATTGGACGATACTTGCAAGCACAAATTGAGTCCATGGATTCATAAACAGCATCGGAAACGGTCCGTGATAAAACGGAAGGTGGCTCACCATCGTCAAGAGCAAAGGCAAGGACAAGACCGAAGACAAGATCAGCCGATTTCTTTTCCTTCGTATTTCTTTAGCTTTCCCATCATTTTCAACCTCTTGTTTTAATACCGCTTTATAACCAAGCTTGCGAATCTTCTCAAACATATTCTCAGGCTCAATAAAACCGGGCTGATAGTAAACAGTGGCGGATTCCGTTGCCAGGTTTACCGCAGCAGAAATAATGCCCGGCAGACGTTTCAAGCCTTTCTCAATACGTGCTGCGCAAGCCGCACACGTCATACCCGTAATCGCCAGATCAACACGCTCGCTCGCAACCCCGTAACCAAGCTTCTCAATTTTCTCAGCGATTTCGACCGGTTTGATCTGTTGATCATCATAATCAACTTTCGCCTTCTCCAATGCTAAATTCACATTTGCAGCAACGCCGTTCATCCGGTTCAGACCACGCTCGATCCTGTTGGCGCAGGCGGCACATGTCATACCGTAATTCCTATATGTGCTACTTTCTTCATCGCTGTCTCCCCTTTCTTCCGACATGACTTATTTAAAATGCTTCAATACTTTTAACAATTCATTGATCTGTTCATCGCCATGCCCTTCTTCAATAGCCTTGGCGACACATGATTTCGTGTGGCGCTCAAGTATTGAAAAACCGATTTTTTGCAGAGCAGCCTGTACTGCGGAAAGTTGGATGAGAATGTCGACACAATACCGATCGTCTTCTACCATCTTTTCGATGCCGCGTACCTGCCCTTCCACACGTTTCAGTCGATTGGCAATCTTGCGTTTCTCGTCGGAGGTTCTTGGAACAAGCGGTACGCGTTCTTCTGAATGGTTTGCATGTTTCAAGGAATCATCCGCGCATGTACAGTGTTTCTTATATTCTTCCATGAAAGATCCCCTCCAAAATCCATTATACCCTTAGGGGGTATTTAATCAAGAAATTAATCCGAGCAATGGCAATCTGACTCGCTAACTTCTTCAAAGCGAACAAACTGTTGTCATGTATGTTCGAGTATTAAACGGCCAAATCATTATGTAAAAAGACGCCTCAAATTCAAAAGGATTTGAGACGCCTTTGTCATGTGTTTTTATTCTTCAAACGATCTTCGTTTCGGAACCATCAGCAGTTACATTATATTGTGATGCTTCATTAAAAGATTTATTAAGTTCTTGAGCATACGCATTTTTTTGTTCATCCGACCAGTTAAGCTGATCTGACATAAAATTAATAATCGGTTGGGCTAATTGTTGTGCCATTTTAATAGAAAATAGGGTCATGCCGGAACGTCTTGTGAAATAATCCACGGGTGACAGGATCATTTCATATTGCAGCGCATATTGAACCGTTGCCAAAAGTGCGGGACTCACTCCGTATTGCAGGGCGGCATCCCGATTTGACCGTATATAATCAAAGATCGTATCAATGTTCGTGCCGTATTTTTTCGCAAGTCTCTCTGCTTCTCGTTCGGTCAAACCAAGGGTGATTCCGTTCTTTGTTTGTTCCTGTGCATACTTTTTGTAGTGTGCGCCTCCGCCGAAATGACCACCGGACAACGCAACATGAGTGGTCTGGCATTGTGGATAAATTGTTCCGTTTTCGCGATGTAGCTGGCTGGTTACTTCATCAACCACGCGTTCAGCCATCTTACGGTAGCCGGTCAATTTGCCTCCCGCAATCGAAATCAATCCTGAATCTGAAATAAAAATTTCGTCTTTTCTCGAAATTTCCGAAGGTGACTTTCCCTCTTCCTGGATCAATGGGCGAACCCCTGCCCAACTGGATTCCACATCGTCTGCAGTGAGATGTACGGAAGGGAACATGCCGTTAATGGCGGCAAGAATATAATCGCGATCCTCGGCTGTTGGTTTCGGATCAATTGGCCAACGTGAGTAAGTTGTATCGGTCGTTCCCGCATAAACTTTGCCTTCTCGAGGGATGACAAAAATCATCCGTTTATCGCCATTGGTTGTATCGAAATACACGGACTGTTTCATTGGAAAACGTTTGCCGTCAATAACGATATGAACACCTTTTGTCAAATGCAGGTGCTTGCCCTGCTTGGAATGATCCTGTTCACGAATGGTATCCACCCATGGACCCGCCGCATTAACGATTTTCTTTGCAAAAATGCGGTAATCTTTCTTCGTCAGTTGATCAACGATACGAACTCCGATCAGCTTCTTATCATGATCATAGATTAACTTTTCTACTTTCGCATAGTTAACGGCAAGCGCGCCGCGCTCTGATGCTTCCTTCATTGTCTCAATCGTCAGCCGTGCGTCATCGGTACGGTATTCCACATAGTAGCCACTCCCTTTTAACCCCTCTTTTTTCAAAAGCGGTTCTTTCTTCAACGTTTCATTACGGCTGAGCATGACGCGGCGTTCTTCGCGTTTCACTCCGGCTAGAAAATCATAAACCTTCAGACCAAGTGATGTGGAAAAGCGTCCGAATGTCCCATTTTTATAGATTGGCAGCATCATCTTTTCCGGAGCAGTCACATGGGGGGCGTTCTCATAAACGATTGCCCGTTCTTTTCCTACTTCAGCAACAATCTTTACCTCAAACTGTTTTAAATAGCGCAGTCCGCCGTGCACGAGCTTCGTTGAACGGCTGGACGTTCCGCCGGCAAAGTCCTGCATATCGGTTAAGCCTACTTTTAAACCGCGAACCGTTGCGTCAAGCGCAATACCTGCACCTGTAATCCCCCCGCCGATAATGAACAGATCCAGAACTTCACCAGCCATTTGATCCAGGATTTCATTTCTGTTAAATGATGATAACTTCATTTTATATTCCCTCCAATTATAATTTTTTATCTCACAATGAATCCGATGAGCTATAAGTAATTGAAAAGACCACAAATACACCTCCAAATCATCTGAACACGACTAATGCTTCGGCTGTGTACTGTGGTCTTATGCCCTTTTCATGACCTGTTATTAACTTTTATTATGCAGTACTCAAAAATTATTTGAATGCTCGCGCGGCGTTTACTGCTTTTTTCCACCCATTGTATAAATCATGCCGATTGACTTCTTGCATCTTGACAGCAAACTTTTTGCCTACTTTCCAGGCATCTGAAAGCTCAGATTCATTTTTCCAAATCCCGACGGCGAGTCCGGCAAGGTATGCAGCGCCAAGTGCTGTTGTTTCACTGCTCGTCGGCCGCTCCACTTCAACACCGAGAATGTCGCTTTGGAACTGCATGAGAAAATTATTCATTGACGCACCGCCATCGACACGAAGCTTCTTCAGATCAATTCCGGAATCCTCTTTCATCGCGTCCAGTACATCCTTCGTTCGATAAGCCAGTGATTCAAGCGTCGCACGAATAAAGTGTTCCTTGGTCGTGCCACGCGTAATCCCAAAAGCTGCTCCACGAACATCAGAATCCCAGTATGGTGTGCCTAGCCCGACGAAAGCCGGCACAAAATACATCCCGTCCGTTGATTCTACACGACGTGCATATTCTTCGCTTTCCTGTGAATAACGAAACATACGTAGCCCGTCACGCAACCACTGAATAGCAGAGCCAGCAACAAAAACGCTTCCTTCAAGTGCATAGGTAATCTTACCGTTGATGCCCCAAGCAATGGTTGTCAGCAAGCCGCTTTTCGAGCGTACCGCCTGCTCACCGGTATTCATCAGCATGAAGCAGCCGGTTCCGTACGTATTCTTTACCATTCCTGTTTCGTAGCATGCCTGACCGAATAGCGCAGACTGCTGGTCACCCGCGATCCCGGCAATCGGCACCTCCTGACCAAAAAAGTGATAGTCAATTGTTTTTGCATAGACCTCTGAAGACGATCTAACTTCCGGCAGCATTGATTTCGGTATATCTAATAGATCGAGCAGTTCTTCATCCCATTTCAAATCATAAATGTTATACATGAGCGTTCGCGAAGCATTTGAGTAGTCTGTGACGTGGACCTTTCCTCCTGACAGCTTCCAAACAAGCCAGGTATCAATCGTTCCAAACAGAAGATCACCTTTTTCTGCCTTTTCGCGTGCACCTTCCACATGATCCAGAATCCATTTGACCTTAGTTCCGGCAAAATACGGATCGAGGACGAGTCCTGTCTTATTACGGAAGGTGTCTTCATAACCGGCTTCTTTAAGGGCTCGGCATATATCTGCAGTTTGTCTCGACTGCCAAACAATTGCATGATAAATCGGGTGGCCGGTGTGGCGATCCCAAATGACCGTTGTCTCGCGTTGATTAGTAATTCCGATTCCGGCAATATCCTTTGCGTCAATTTCTCCTGTAAGCAGTGAATCAGCAATCACCGACAAAATGGATCCCCAGATTTCGTTCGCATCCTGCTCAACCCAGCCCGGCTGCGGAAAAAATTGAGTAAACTCCTTTTGTGCTACTTGCACGACCCTTGCCTGCTCGTCAAAAATCATTGAACGTACACTCGTTGTTCCCTCATCAAGTGCCAAAATATATTTTCCCATGAATGAAATCCCCTCTCAATTGTTAATCATTCTTCTCTGTTAATGGGCCGTCATGTGTCGCAAATCTATCCGCTAAATGTTGGTCCATCATGATAAACATTAGAAATTATTTTCTAATGAAGTATTAATTATCTCATTCGAATTAAGCAGTCGATGGCGCTTCTCAGCGATCAGCGAACCGGCAATGACGACGAGGATGATAGCTGCACCGATCCAAAAGGCAAGAGTTTGATGTCCAAGAAAGAAGGCTTGATAGAATAACGCGCCGAAAACACCGCCGATTACTGGCCCAACAATCGGTATCCATGCGTATCCCCAATTTGATCCGCCTTTCCCTTGAATCGGAAGAAGCGCGTGAGCAAGCCGCGGAGCAAAGTCTCTGGCAGGATTAATAGCATAACCGGTCGTGCCTCCAAGTGCCATGCCAATAACCACAATCAGAAATCCAACAATTAATGGATTCAAACCATGCGCAAATTGATTCGCACCAATCGATAGAATGGCGACAACAAGAAGAAACGTACCGATGATTTCGCTAAGCAGGTTTGCCCAACTTTGTCTGATTGCCGGACCCGTGCAAAAAACTCCGAGTTTAACTGCCGGATCCTTCGTTCCTCCCCAATGGGGCAAATAGTGCAAATAAACAACACATGCCCCGAGAAAACCTCCGATCATCTGAGCGCTGATATACACAGGCACTTCCTTCCATGGGAATTCGCCAATTGCCGCAAGTCCAAGTGTCAGTGCAGGATTCAAATGTGCGCCGCTGAATTGACCGACCGAGTAAGCGCCGATGGCAACAGCAAGCCCCCACCCGAATGTGATGACAATCCACCCGGAATTTTTTGCATAAGATTTCGTCAGATTGACACCTGCACAGACACCGTCCCCGAGAATAATTAAGATCATCGTGCCAATTAACTCGCCAAGAAAACCGGACATGCCAACGACCACCTTTTAGCTGAAATTCAAGTCAAAAGTTACGATTTCCGCCACCATAAGACAATAAAAATCCACGACAAGCAATTACGGGCAAACGTAACCCCGCGTTCCTGCGTGGATGATCCAATCTCATATCCGTGGCTTTACATTAACTTGATAGCTCTATGGTAATCACAAATGTAAGCGCTGTCAATAAATTGTCACAAAAAATATAAATTTTGTTCACAATTATCTTGGTGAAATGATAATTCAATTAATGTATTTTGTTGATTTCCGTGGAATGCCACAGTTCTGATCTTGAGGTTGAAATCGCCGCAGCTCCCGCTTTAAATGCTCTCTGTGCATCTTGAGCCGTGCGGATCAGCCCGCCGGCAATGACAGGCACGTGCACCTTCTGAATGACTTCGTGGATTAATTCTGGAATGATGCCCGGCAACAGTTCTACCATGTCCGGCTTAACGTGTTCGAACAGACGATAACCGGTCTCCATGGAACGCGAATCAAGCAGAAACATGCGCTGGATTGTAATCAATCCACGTTTTTTCCCCATTTCGAGCATATTACTCCGTGTTGAAATGATGCCGTAGGGACGAATCTGTTGACAGACGAATTCAGCTGCCGCCAAATCATTTTTTAACCCTTGAATTAAATCTGCGTGAACAAATAGTTGCTTGTTTGCCTGTTTCCCCATCCGAACCATTGTGCTGATTAATGATATATGACTGTCCAAAACAATGATCTGACGAAAAGGGAGACTCAATAATTTTTCAAAACTTTTCATGTTATTTGCCGCCGGTACTACTAATTGACCTTCAAGTGCCAAAATAATCCTCTCCTTGATCGCAGTTCCGCGCCATAGCTCCCTATGTACACTCCATACTAATCTTCCATTTTTACAGCACGCAAAAAAGCAGCATTTGCTGCTTTTTGCGGATTGTGAGGAGGTTGGGGGAATGGGAAAAAGCTGCCAATTCATGAATTGGTTAGATTGCATGGTGCAGGGAGCAGCCACACGTTGGGACTGTACTCAAACCCTGTGATGTCCGGAAAACAAGCCTGTTCATAACGAATACTGTCAGTGCGATCGTTTGTAGACTAAGATCAGATCTTGTCCTCTTAACGGATCATTTGTTTTATAAACAAAGACAGCGTTAACTTATTTGTAAGCGCGCGACTGACAATGAATCGACATGAATGCTTACATTCTTCCCTAAGCAAGCCCCGTTGCGCCTGACTTCTCTCTGCAAAAATAATCATAACCTGATTTCATAATCCGTGCAAAAGCATGTTTTACATATTTTAACCTTTCATGGAATCAATTTCATGATTAAAACAAGTTATTCGTAATGAAAAATGGCGTTTTTCATTATTTTTTGCTAATTTAATAGTTTTTGAAAAAGCCTGAAGATTGACCATTAGGTGTTCGTTTCGATACAATTAAATTAAGCGCTTGCTGAATTGAACGTTTTTTAATGGTTTCTTTTTTAGTTGTTCAGCTACTTGGACACACTGAAGAGTGGAACCAACTACATTGCAAGAGGAGCGAATAAATGAACATTAAAGAAACAGATCTTCCAGGAATCGGAAAAAAGTTTGTCCTGACAACGGATCAAGATGAGCGTGTTGTTGTCGTCCTTCACGATGACGGACGAAGAGATGTTTACCATTATGATGCATCTGACCCGGATGAATGTATTTCGTCAGTCAGCTTTACGGACTCAGAGGCTCGCCAGTTTGCCTCAATTATTGGCGGCATGGCGTATAAGCCAAAAGCAATGGAAAATGTTGAGGTTGCTTTAAGTGACTTGATTATCGAATGGTTTAAAGTCACCGCTGACGCGCCGATTATAGGAAAAACGATTGGCGGAGTTGGCATGCGACATAATTACAAAATTAACGTGATCGGGATCATCCGAAAAGATCAGACCAAGCAATTAAATCCCGGTGTGGACTCAGAGTTTCGTGCCGGAGACACCATTGTTGTATCGGGCGAACGTGTTGATTTAAAACGCGCGTACAAGGAACTGTTCACTCGAGGAAAGGAGGAATAAATGGATCATTTAGTCTTTGAAGTCGGTACCGCTCTTGTTCTTGTTGCGATTGCGGCATTGATCGCAAACAGGCTCAACTTTTCCATTATTCCATTCCTCATCCTTGCCGGTATGATCGTCGGACCGCACGCACCGCATTTTTGGGTTATCAATTTGAAATTTATTCATAGTGCGGAGCTTATTGAATTTCTCGGACGTATCGGTATCCTGTTTCTCCTTTTCTACCTCGGATTGGAATTTTCGACCAGCAAACTGATTCGTTCCGGAAAGTCGATACTTGTCGGAGGGTCTGTGTATATTGGAATCAACTTGACGCTTGGACTTCTTTATCCAATTCTGCTCGGTTTTCCTCTAAAAGAAACTTTGATTATTGCCGGAATAATCACCGTATCTTCCAGCGCAATTGTTGCAAAGGTCTTGGTTGATCTGCGTAGAACAGGTAATTCGGAAACGGAATTAATTCTCGGCATCATCATGTTCGAAGATATTTTCCTTGCCGTTTATTTGTCAGCGGTCTCCGGACTTGTGCTTGGCAAGTCACAATCCTTGATGGGCACCCTGCTCTCTATTTTACTTTCGCTCGGCTACATGCTGCTGTTTTTCATCATTGCACGAAAGGCAGCACCGCTGCTCAACAAGCTTCTCAAAATTACATCTGATGAAATTTTTATCATTGTGATTTTTGCCTCATTGTTTTTCGTTGCAGGATTTTCAGAAACCATTCATGTAGCGGAAGCAATCGGAGCGCTTCTGCTGGGACTCGTTTACTCGGAAACCGATCAAGCCGAACGGATGGAACATCTCGTCATTCCATTCCGTAATTTTTTCGGCGCTATCTTTTTCTTCAGTTTCGGTCTCAGCATCGATCCGACAAAGCTTGGGGGAGCGGTTTGGATGACCCTTGGAGCAGTTCTGATCACCATTATTGGAAATTTTGTAGCCGGCCTTGTTGCAGGGAAGCTCGCCGGACTTTCGTATAAAGCATCCACGAATATCGGCTTGACGATCGTTTCACGCGGCGAATTTTCCATCATTATGGCGAATCTTGGGATCGCCGGCTCACTCATGCCGATTCTGCAGCCGTTCTCTGCTTTGTATGTATTGATCCTTGCAATAATGGGACCAATTATGACTAAAGAATCAAAACGGATCTACACAATAATGAACAAGCTATTTCGATGGTCGGCACCTAAACAGATGGTCAAAAAAAATCAAAATGATTGAATTAGGCTCAATAATGAATGGTAGGTTCTGGTTCAACTAAAGGTTCGCTCTGCTTTTGCAAATCAAAATCTTTTGCTTCTTTCTTGCTGTTTCTTATAATTAAAGAGACCAGTACTAAAAAAGAATACGAGGCGATACTTTGTGGAAGTGACACATATTCAAGGATTAGCCATTAATCCAACACGAATCGCTCTTGGGACATGGGCAATTGGCGGATGGATGTGGGGAGGTTCTGATGATCAAGAGTCCATACGCACGATTCATCAGGCGCTTGATCGTGGTATAAATACGATTGATACCGCCCCGGCGTATGGACAGGGACATGCTGAGACTGTTGTTGGCGAGGCATTGCATGAACACGGCAAACGTGAAAATGTGGTATTGGCAACAAAGGTATGCTTGGACTGGGTTGGGACAAACGTATTTCGAAATGGCTCTGAGAAAAGAATTATGAAAGAAATTGATGACTCACTTAAACGTCTTCAAACTGATTATATTGATCTTTATCAAATCCATTGGCCCGACCCGCTAGTACCTATCGAGGAAACCGCTGAAGCACTGGGAGAGTTGTACAAGCAAGGAAAAATAAGAGCCATTGGGGTCAGCAATTTTACCGTTGAGCAAATGAAAACGTTTATGACCGTTGCACCGATTCACGCTGTTCAGCCGCCCTATAATTTGTTTGAGCGCGATATTGAGCACGACCTCTTGCCATTCGCAAAAGTAAATAACATGGTTCCGCTGTGTTACGGAAGTCTCTGCCGAGGTCTCCTCGGCGGCAAGATGAGTCTGGAACGTAAGTTTACCGGTGACGATCTGCGTTTATCCGATCCTAAGTTTCAGGCACCGCACTTCGCACATTATCTTGAAGCGGTTCACGAGCTTGCGCAACTGGCTAAGGAACGTTTTGGCAAATCAGTTCGCGCCTTAGCTGTACGCTGGATCCTTGATCAAACGGAGAATGGAATTGCACTCTGGGGGGCGCGGCATCCGGAGCAAATCACTGATGTTTCCGAAATAGACGGATTTCATTTGGACCAGCAAACCTTAACAGACATTGACGAGATTCTGCAACATCATATACCGAAACCAATTGGAACTGAGTTCATGGCACCA
The DNA here is from genome assembly GCF_056678885.1 of Sporolactobacillus sp. PKPK-6. NCBI lineage: Bacteria > Bacillati > Bacillota > Bacilli > Caryophanales > Sporolactobacillaceae > Sporolactobacillus > Sporolactobacillus sp. PKPK-6. The sequence continues at coordinate 491,073 of NZ_JBWXPA010000002.1, forward strand.
CCTGTTCGTGATCAAATATAATTACTTTTTATCTTGCCCGGCATTTGTTCTTTGCCGGACTACATAATTGAAATTCAATGCACATAAATCGAAGGGATGGTGCGCCGTTGGAAGCAGCAGAACAAATCGGGATTCCACCTAAGCAGAAGCATAAAGGATTAAGATTTTATCAATACGTTATTCGTGCCTTACTTATTGCAATTGGTGTCACATTTGAAGCAATCGCACTTGAAGCATTTCTCGTACCGAATAAAATTATCGATGGCGGGGTTGTCGGTATCTCCATCATGATGGAGCATCTGTCGGGCTGGCCGATCGGTGTATTTCTAATCATCATAAACATACCTTTCTTCATCATTGGCTACAAGCAAATGGGCAAAACATTCACAATTACTTCTGCTTGCGGCGTCACGCTTCTGGCATTTCTTACAACTTTATTTACACCGATACCTCGGTTTACCAATGATTTGCTTCTTGCCGCAGTTTTTGGCGGAATTATCATGGGGATCGGCGTAGGACTTGTCATTCGAAATGGAGGTTCCTCAGACGGAACGGAAATTTTGGCTGTGCTTTTTAATCAAAAGACTCCTTTTTCGGTCGGTGAAGTCGTTCTGTTCATGAATATCTTTATTCTTGGATCTGCAGGATTCGTATTTGGCTGGAACTATGCTATGTATTCTTTAATCGCTTACTTCGTAGCGTTCAAGATGATTGATATTACGAGTGAAGGTCTCGAGTCCTCCAAAGCCGTATGGATCATCAGTGATCAGCACGAAGAAATCGGCGATGCCCTCAATGACCGGCTCGGACGCGGTGTCACTTATCTGAATGGTGAAGGCGCATATACCGGAAATAATAAAAATGTTATTTTTACAGTCATTAGCCGTCTTGAAGAAGCTAAAGTAAAGAACATTGTGGATTCAATTGACAAAAGTGCATTTCTTGCAATCAGTGATATTCATGACGTCAAGGGCGGTCGATTCAAAAAAAGAAGCATCCACTAATTGTAGATGCCATCACTCCTTATCTATTTGGTTTTATCCATTATCGAAGCATGCTACGCGCGGCTTCGATTTTTCTTTCCCTTTTTTTCACCAACAACTCTGAAGCGACAACCCATCCGGCATTAATGAACAGGAGCATGCTCGTGGAAAAGAAGACATATTTTATTCCGAATGCTGCTGCCATATGTCCGCCAAGCAGGGAACCTCCAAGCGTTCCAAGAAACTGTGCGGACTGATTATAGCCAAAGAGCTGACCGGTGATTTGCGACGGCGCCATTTTCTTTACAATGGTATTAATCGAAGGCAGAATGCCTGCAGTCGCAAGACCGAGAAGGAAACGCAGGACAGTCAGTTGCCAAGCGTTCGTCACGAATGCCTGCGGTATAAAAATTACTCCGGTAAAAAGCAGTGCATAAAGCAGTACACGACGGGGACCGATCCGATCGGACAACTTTCCGAGAAACGGTGCGGCAATAACGCTCGCCAAACCTGCCGCCGCCACGACGATGCCCGACATAAGTTCGAGATGTGCTGAACCTGGCGATAGAATTTTTACATAAATGGTGATAATCGGCTGAATCGACATATTCGCCAGTTGCACCATAAATGTTGTGATAAACATGGCAAAAAATAAACCTACATGAGGTGTCATTGCGCACACTTGCTTGATTGACGGTGCTTTTTTTTCAGATACAACCACTTTTTCTTTCACCAAGAAATAAGACGCGAGAAAAGCACCGAACAACAAAACACTTGTGTCGATAAAAACAAGACGCATCCCCATATATTCTGAGAGCAAACCGCCGACAAGCGGCCCAACGAGTGAACCGCTAATTCCTCCCGTTGACAGCATACCGAGTGCCCAGCCGGAGTGTGTTTTCGGTGTTTGTGTCGCGACAAGAATAATCGATGCCGGGATATAACCGGAAACAAGCCCCATTATTAGTCGCAGACCAAAGAGCTGATAAACATTCTGAGCAAAGGACATTAGGAATACAACAAGGCACATGCCCAAACTTGCGCGAAGCAGCATGGGTTTTCGACCATATTTATCAGCTAAGCGCCCCCATAGCGGGGAGACAAGAGCGGACACAAAGAATGTTGCACCAAAGATAAGACCTGCCCAGCTCTCAATTTCAGCCGTGTCTGTGACACCGAGCTTCTCAATATAAAGCGGTAAAAACGGGATAATCTGACTCATTCCTGCAGCAGTAGCGAAGGAACCGAACCAGACAACGTACAAATTTTTCTTCCATAAAGGTAAAGACAACAACTACACCTTACTTTTTTATTTATTTCCGATAGAAAAAGCGCCTTTAAGTTGGCGCCTGCTTAACAGTTACTATAATAATCTGTATTGCTCATTAATACCAATATATATATTATTATAAATGTATAGTTTTAAAACTATTAATGAATCATTATAACCCGTCAGTTTATGGAACGAACATCACCCTTTAGGAGGTCTTAGCAATGGAACTTCTACAATTAAAGTATTTTCAAACTGTTGCGCGAATCGAACACATGACAAAGGCTGCTCAAGAATTGTCCATTGCTCAGCCTTCGCTCAGTCAAACCATTAAACGGCTTGAAGATGAGATCGGCGTTCCCCTCTTTGACCGTAAAGGGCGAAGAATCAGGCTCAATCGTTATGGAAAAATCTTTCTTGAGAAGGCCGAGCTCGCCTTTTCGGCGCTCCAAGAAGGTAAGCAGGAAGTCATCGATTTGGCCAAAATTAATGAAGACAGCATTTCAATGGCTGTGATGCGGACGCCGATCGTACCTGATCTACTCGGCAGTTTTCGTAAAGAGCATCCCTTTGTTCGTTTTCGTGTCAAACAGATTTCAAGGGCAACCATACAGCATCAGCTCGAGAACGGAGAAATTGATTTATGCATCACTCCTTATCAATTGGAGCAAGACAGACCACTTCATTCGCGCTTGCTCATGCATGATGAAATTTATCTTGTCGTTCCGAAGACGCATCCGCTTGCAACTAAAAAAAGTGTCGATCTGCACGATATCGCTCATGAACCGTTTGTCCTTAAAGCAAACGGAGCCTTTCGTGAGACAACAGATACCTATTGCCGTATGGCAGGATTTCAGCCGGATATCGCTTTTGAAGTTGATGATTCCTTGTCCATTCGCGGACTGGTTTCAGAAGGCTTAGGTGTCGCTTTTTTCTCTTCACTCACTTTGCGGACGGTAAGAGACAGTTCTATTGTTCCGCTCCGAATAAGCCATCCGCATTGCAATCGATCAATCAGTCTCGTCTGGAATGAGGATCGCTATCATTCATCAATCATCACGGATTTCTACCAATTCATCATCGACTATTTCCAGCACTTCGATCAGGATACTCCACTCATTGACTAATTGAGATTATTTTAAACAGCCTGATTTTGATGATGCTCATGTGTGTTCTTTCTTTGGTTGTGCCAGCCAAGGTAGAGGACAGAAACGATAGTAACAACAACAACCGGCCATTCTGCCCATACAGCAACATCACCAAGCCATTTGAGAACGAGCGGTTCGGCGAACAGCATTCTTGCAGCCGTCATCGCTAGAATTCCGGAACCAACATAAATAAGCCAGGAAAAGCGATCCATTAGTTTTAATATTATTGCACTCCCGCCCATTAAAAGCGGAATACTGATTAACAATCCGAAAATGACAAGCAACGGATCATTTTGCGCTGCGCCTGCAACCGCAAGTACATTATCGAGTCCCATTAACGCGTCGGCAACGACAATCGTTTGAACGGCTCCCCAAAGACTCGTGCTGGCTTTGACTTCCTTCTTTGATTTCGAAGAATCGGCAGGACTAAGCAAACGATATGCGATCCAAATGAGCAACAGGCCACCGATAAAATGCAGGCCCGGAACCATGAGCAGGTAAACAACCAGAATCGTGCAAATCGCGCGCAAAACGACCGCGCCAGCCGTTCCATAAAGGATCGCGCGTCCGCGCTGATGATTGGGAAGCCGGCGTGCAGCCAGGGCAATAACGACTGCATTATCTCCCGCCAAGAACAAATCAATACCAACAATAATAATTAAGGACGACCAAAATGCCGTTGTAAATAATTCCATGAATCAACATCCTCCTATTAACCTGATATAACGAAATTCATTATGATTTAGCTGTTAAAAAACGCAAAAAGCCTTGGCCGACTACGCCAAGGCTGAAGGTTTCATTAAACGGATTTTTCAGCGGTGACTGCTTTCTTCACATGCTGGCTGCCGTGCTGGCTTCTCCATCCGAAGTAAAGCACACCTAGGATTATGAAAAGCAGCACCGGCCACTTGATCCAGGAAAAGCCAGCAACTGCATCATACACAAAATGATCGGCAAAGATCATCTTTCCCGCCGTAAACGCGAGAATTCCGGAGCCGGCATAGGTAATCCATGCATAACGGTCAACCAGCTTCAGAAACAGTGCACTGCCGCCCATGACAAGCGGGATACTGATCAGCAGACCGATAATAACGAGCAAGTAGTTTCCTGAAGCCGCTCCGCCGATGGCAAGCACATTATCCAGACCCATGAGCGCATCAGCCATAATTATGGTGCGAATAGCCGCTCCAAGACTAGTCTTCGCCACGATCTTCTTATCTTGCCCGTGATCCTTTAGCAGACTGTAGGCAATCCAGACAAGCAGAACGCCGCCGACAAGATGCAGGCCCGGCACCTTAAGCAGCCAAACAACAGCAAGTGTAGCAATTGCACGAATGGCGACCGCACCAAGTGTTCCATAAAGAATTGCACGTTTTCGTTGATGATCCTGAAGTCGTGCAGCTGCCAAGGCGATGACAATGGCATTATCACCAGCCAAAATCAAGTCAATGCCTACAATAAGCAGCAGCGCGGTCAAGAATTCCAGCGAAAAAAAATCCATTCATTCATCCTCCTCAATAATTCTTATCTGTTTGCACAATAAAAAGCAGCCGCTCCGACGTTGATCAGAAAGGCTGCATGTGCAGAAAAAAACCTTTGCCTTTTTCATCCGTCCGAGGCAAAGGTCTCGCCAACAGCCTAACGGCTGCCAGAGAAGCCGGGGATCACTCCCGTAATGACGACTTTACTCTGATGGCTACTCCCCTTTTACGAGGCTGATTCACTTGTTATATTAATTATATTATGAGGCTATAAATATGTCAACGCGGATGATCACCCGATTATTTCGTAAATAAATGATTTTGGTAGGCATAGACAGCTGCCTGAGTGCGATCAGCGACATCCAGTTTGCTGAAAATACTGCTGACATGTGTTTTCACTGTCTTGATGCCGATAAATAGCTTTTCGGCGATCTCCGCGTTATTTCTCCCGTCCGCAATTAACCGCAAGACCTCCTTTTCTCGAGCAGTCAGCTGATCAAAAGGTTGCGGACTCCTGTGCAGTCCCGCCACAAGTTTTTGTGCGACCTTACCGTCAATGACCGTTTTTCCGCGATGTGCTTTATGGATCGCCTGAATGATTTCATCGGATGACGATGTTTTCAGCAAGTAACTCATTGCACCTGCTTCAATCGCAGGAAATACCTGTTCATCATCATAGAAGCTCGTGAGAATGATGATTTTCTTTGAAGGATCTTTGGCTAAGATTTGCTTCGTTGCGTCAATTCCATTACCGTCTTCCATAATCAAATCCATTAAAATGATTTCAGGCTTCAACGCTTCAAACGATTTGACAGCCGCGTCCCCATTCGATGCCTCTCCGACAAGTTCAATATCTTCTTCTGTTGAAAGATAAGCCTTCAACCCTTTTCTGACCATATCGTGATCGTCGACGATCATCACCTTAATTTTATCTGTCATACTCCCTTTTCCTCCCTGTGAATCGGCACACGGATATGGATGGATGTACCTTCTCCTTCATGTGTCGTCAGCATAAAATGACCGCCAATCTCTTCCGCGCGTTCTTTCATCGTCTTCAACCCATACGAAGCAACTTTTTCTCGCTTCGGATCAAATCCCTGACCGTTGTCAAAAATGGTGAGTGTAACGAGCTGGTCCTTTTCATGAAGAGACAAGACGACTCTTGTTGCCTCAGAATGACGAAGTGCGTTAGAAAGTGCCTCTTGGCTGAGTCGAAACAAATGATTCTCCACGCCTTTAGTCAATCCGAGAACCGGATCAATTGCTGCCTCAAAATGAATTGTTGTCTTGCCATCCAGTTCATGGATCAAACGCCCTAACCCTTTATCAAGTGATTCGTTATTGAGACGTACCGGTCGAAGATGCAGCAGTAGAGCTCTCATTTCACCTTGAGCTTTACGGGCAATATCCGAAACATCGGCAATATTTTCAGCCGCAAGATCCGGATTGCTGTGAATCGTTTTTTCAGCGGCGGATGCAAGCATGGACAAGGCAAACAACTGCTGACTGACCGCATCATGCAGATCTCTTGCCAAACGCTGCCGTTCTGCTGTTACCGCCTCGTTTTTTACTTTTACATTCATTTGTACATTTTCATCGACCAGACGCTGCAGTGATTTCACTTGTGTGTCGATTTTATCGGCAAGTTCATTTAAAGATTGCGCCACATGACTGATCGCCCCGCCGTTCTCGATCTTCATTCTAGCCGAAAGTTTTCCGGAAGACAGTGTCTTGACAAACAGATCAACATTGTCCAAATGATCAAGCAGCAGCCGATAATCCTTTGTTAAAGCGTTTGTCTCTAAAATAAATTGGATTAGGAAGCTAAAGAAGAAGATCAAAGCACTGATAAGCAGAGCATGATCTGACGGCACAAACCAGAAGAAAATTTGCATTGCCGCAAAAAGCATGAGCGATGAAAAAAAGCTGATAATTAATTGAAATCTTGCCGTACGAATTCGATAATTTTGCATCGGTTACACCTGCGCAATACTTAAATCAATAACTTGAAAATCAAAGTTAAAGTCTAATTTTCGCGTTGCTTCATCGTAGTTCGGTGTCTGATAGCTGACATTGCGCAGCACGCCGCTCTGTTTGTTTTTTCCAATTTTCGCATCGCCTACTTTTGCTCGGAGATGGATCCGGTATGCAAGATCATCCGGTAAGGTAATTCGAATATTCCCCACCCATCCGCTCAAGGTAATCGGGATCGTTTCTTCCGGAATAAAGGCTTTAGTAAAGTCAAATGTGTAATCTCCGATGCGTACACGTTCGTTCATCGGTTTAACCATCCAATTATCGTGTTTGAAGGTAGCATCATTCACAAAGGTATAAGAATCACGCGCGTTCTTTGAAGATGCCTCACCATCTTTGTCTTCATGATCCCAAGAGAAATCAACATGATGATTGTGATGCCCTTTTCTGTGCTTCTTGTGTTCACCCGTTACGGAAACAGTGATGAAATTTTTTCCGAAGAGCATGCCTAACCCACAGTAAATAATCAGATACGGCCACAGTTTCCAGAAATCTGTCCATTTGAAGACAATGAACCCCGACTGATCAGCATACAGCAATCCGCCATAAATCAAAAAGAAAAATCCCCAGAAGAAATGCGGCCTTTTTCGGTCAAAGAGCGGAACGATGAGCAGCAGTGCTCCGAATATCATGACCAAGAATGGGAGATAAGCACTAAACATCGGCATCATTCCCTGGGAAATAAGATTAAGACTGTCAAGCAGCCAATAAACACCAAGCAAAACGACAGCAAGCGCAGCCAATAGTTTTCCAAAAGACATTTGCCTCATCCTTTCTTCTCTATCACAAGCCGTATCTCAACGGCACTTGTACAAAGTTTATAGTTTAACTATACAGAGTGACGCGCATCTTTTCCATAGACTGTGAACGGTTTTTTTCTCCGACCCAGGTCGGAACAATCTATTTAAAAATGTGAACGGATCGTGACAATAAGCATTATGTTCATCGTTTTCTGCTGAATAGGTTTATTATTAGGGCTGTGAGGGTAATTTGAAGATATGTTAAGTGAAAGGGTGAATGATATGGACAAGAAAGTCCTAGCATTAATTGATGGTTTGAACAAAGATCTTGCAGGTGAATATTCTGCAGTGATTCAGTACAATTATTACGCGACAACAGTATCCGGGCTGAATTACCAGATTCTCAAGCCTTTTTTTGAGGAAGAAATTCCTGACGAATTAGGCCATGCCGCTTATCTTTCTGAAAAAATTGCGAACCTCGGCGGTGAACCGACGACTGTTCCTGCACCGGTTGCCACGGTGAGTGATGCCAAAGCAATGCTCGAAGGAGCACGTCAGGCAGAAGCGGACACATTGGAAAACTATCGCGAACGTCGCAGTCAGGCACAAGAACTCGGCATGATCGAACTGGTTGTTAAACTGGAAGATATGATCGCTGATGAACAAAACCATTTGGAAAAATTGACAAAAACATTGACCGATCCTGTTTTTGCCTGAAAAAGAGATTTAAAAAACCGGAACGGGGGATTTCTTCCCCGTTCCGGTTTTTTATTTATTCTGCAAGCTGAATACGATGTTTTGTGTAGGCATAAGCGAAAATCAAGCTGACAGCAAAGCCTATACAAAGGAAAAAGAGAAAATCAATAAACGAGTGTGCACCAACCCCCGCTGCAGCACTGAGTACTACAACCTGTCCAATGAGAAGACGTGCGATCATTTGAACGAACGGATCCTGTTTCAGGCGCTCACCAATCGGATATAACCCAGCGAGTGCCTGTGGAAAAGGTTGACTCCAAATAGGCAAGAGCTGCAGTCCGGTTAAATAGACGACCGACACAACAATGAAAACAGAATACCAGCCTATATTAAGAAAATAGCCAAGCAGCGCGCCAATGACCGTCAAACGCATATACATGCCTAAATACTCATCAGAACGAAGGAATGTCTTAATAAATAGCTGTTCAAACACCTCTTTTTCTTCGAAATGTCGAATCGGGAATAATCTGCTGAGCACTCGGCGAGGGCGGGTACGTCTCCTCAATTGCGGCACGTCCGTAAACAGATTGGCAAAGCGAAGGAAGACCATAGCTTGACGATGATCGCTCTCAAGCATACTGTTCCAGCGCAGCAGCGCACCAGACGCTTGGCGGCGGAACAAAAAAAACAGTGTGAACAGCATAATGGCAACACATGCCGCAATAACATAAAGCGGCTGATGACTGAGTACAAAATAGAAGAGACAAAAGGTAAGAACAGTCCTAAGGAAACGGAGCGGAACTGTATCCTCAATAAATTGCTCCTGCCAGCTGCAATCAATAGTCCAAGCTTTCGCAGCGAGCGAGACAACCGCTCCAAGCAAGAGCGAGCTGCCTCCATAAGCTGCTGATCCATGAGTGTAAAGCGGTATGCTAATGATCAATACAAGCAGTAAAGTGATGCTTTGGATCAAGAAGCTGTACCATTTGGTTCTGCGAAAATAACCGTCAAGTTCTGATTCAGCTGGTAATAAAAAGACCAAATCTGCGCGTTGAATGAATGTACGAATCGGTGCATGAGAGCAGACAAGGCTTAACACTATACTGACGATAAGCGTGCCAGGGAAGTGTTCCGGCAATAGATTCAGCCATTTTTTGTAGTAGAAACCGCCGATCAGGATCATGGCATAAATAAAAAACATTAATCCGCTGTTGCGGCCGATCAGATTCCAATAGCGCAGCTGCATCTGAAAATTGTCCCGACAGCGCTTTTTCCAGAGCGTATTCATTTCATCCATTGTGTCTCGCCCCTTGCTACGGCCAGATAGATTTCATGAAGGCTTGCCTTTGGATCTCCGAACTGATTGCGTATCTTATCCAAAGTGCCCTGCACGGCGATATGCCCTTCATGCAGAATGATAAACCGATCGCAGTATTGCTCCGCAGTCGACAATATATGTGTGGACATTAAAATGGAAGCTCCTGAGCGTTTCATATCACTCATTAAGTCAAGCAGCGATTGAATGCCAATCGGGTCCAAGCCGACAAACGGCTCGTCGACAATATAGAGATCAGGTCGAATAAGGAACGCACACATGATCATCACTTTTTGGCGCATCCCTTTTGAGAAGTGAATAGGAAACCAGTGTTTCTTCTTTTCCATACGAAAAAGCTTCAGCAGTTTCTCACTTCGTTCTTCATAAGTTTTTTTATCCAGATGGTATGCCATTGCCGTCGTCTGTAAATGTTCTTCTAAAGTGAGCTGTTCATAGAGCTCCGGCATCTCGGGGACGTAGGCAATACTTTTTCTGTAAGAACTCTTGTCCTCGCGAAGTGTTTTCCCGTTTATACGTATCTCCCCGGAAAAAGGTTGTAAAAGTCCGAGAATATGTTTAATTGTCGTACTCTTGCCGGCTCCATTCAAACCGACGAGACCGACCAGTTCACCCGCGTTCATCTCAAATGACACATCATGGAGCACCGGGCGCTGCCGTGAGTAGCCGCCGCTTAATTGTTTTACAGTTAATACTGGATTCATAATTCTAGCCTCTTTCATTTTTTGCCATCAAGAGCGAATGTTTTCACAGCAGAAACGATTTCATCCGTTTCAATATAGTCTACCGAAACTTTGTCCCCAACCTTCATAAAGACACTGTATGGGTTTTGACCGGAGTTCACGGTAAAAATTTTGTCGCTGCCATCGATCATAAAATGGATCACGGTCTGATGTGAATCATCATCCTGATATTTGTAGACTTGTGTAACTTCGCCACTCAATTTCTTAATCAGTGCTTTGTTTGTCGGTGTTGCACTGTCGCCGCCTAATTTTGTAGCAACAGCATATTTATAGTTATCAAATAGGGTGCGCTTATCGGTCTCCGCACTGTAGACATTCTCATTTTTCGCATGAATCAGCATCAGTTCACGCAGAACATTGTTGCTATCCATCAAAGGGACCACCCATGTTTCCTGTCCGTAAATCGTATAGAGATTTGGAATACCCGCCTCATACTTATTCTGTTTAAACGTCTTCTCCGCAACATTCATCGCGGATTTCCCATTTAGCAAGCCGTTCGCACTTGAATAATAAGTAATTCTTCCGGTCCGTGTATTCAACATGGAATAACCGACCATCGCGCCGCTTCCGGACTTGGGACGCGTAAAGTCGGTGAACCAGTTCAATTGAAGAGCATGATCGAACACGCCGTTCACTTCATCAGAATGCGACCATTCTGTCGGCCGCTTGATATCTTCCTGCGCAAACAGCTTATTCCAGAAGCCATGCACATTCTCTCCATACCAGTCGTTCCATTGTTCAGCAACATTTGAAGGGATTGCCTGATCAATGAACGAAGGCAGTTTATCAATTGAATAGTGACGCATGTTCCCTGTTTTCGGATCAACAACAATGACTCCTTTAACATCCGGTATTTGTCGCAATTTTTCATAATAGCCATAGGCAACGACATAATAAGGTTTACCTGTTTCATCCGGTTCGAAACTCGGGCGGAATAAAATCGGCTCTGCATACTTGCTGCGCACGAGTCGCTTCAAATTCTCAGAAAAGTAGGCGGACGGTACAAATTTCATCTCTTTTTTAATCAGCGAAGCATTCGCATTTTCGTCCTCAGCACTCATCCGAATGTATCCGGGAACGCGATGACTCTTCATCCATTTAAAAAATCCGCTGTACTCAATTGGTGTGACCCAATAAAGATGTCCGTCTATTTTTTGCAACGATGTATGACCGAGCTCATAATAGGAAACATGTGCGAGCTCGCCTAACACTTTTTCACTTTTATAACGTGCATATTTTTCCGGAACGACAGGAATATGCTGCTCATTCATTGATGGCGCCGCGTGGTTTACCACCGTTGTTTTTGCAGCAGCAAAATCATATTTCGCCTTGGTTACGGTGAACGGATAAATAAAGTGCAGGAAGCAGAAAAACAAAAGCATCAGTATTCCTGCAAATACATTGATTGAGATCAGACGCTCCTTTGAATAGACAAGATCAAAAACCAGAAATAGCCCCCAAAAAAGCGATCCGTAGCTTAAGAACGCCTGCCACGTATGATCAATCAGCCCGAAGTAGGAAAGAATGAACAAAATGATCAAACCGGCCATCACCCGAGCCGCTTGAATCGACAGAAATACTTTGCTTTTAATTTTTTTCTTCCACACAAATGGATTTAAGGTTAATGCAAGTAAACTAAATAAGTAAATCATAAGTTCCCCCGTCTCTGATCTGTATCAGTCGACCGCTCATTCACCGGCGACCCTTCGTTACATTTATTGTAACGTACTTAAAGGACCACATGCCATATCTGATTTTATATTCATCATGATGCTGCCTAATCCCTTTATGAAACCGCTAAAAAAATGTGCTAAAATAAGTAAAAAAACATAGATAAGGATGATATTAATGTGTGAGGCATCAGATTGCATTTTCTGCAAAATCATTAATGGAGAAATTCCAAGCGCAAAGGTATACGAAGATGATGATGTATTTGCATTCCTCGATTTGGGGCAAGTAACTAAGGGCCATACGCTGATCATTCCTAAAGAACATCGGAAGGATATTTTTCATTTGGAACCTGAAATTGCTGAGAAGTTATTCAGCAAAGTACCGGTCATTGCTAAAGCCATTCAAAATGCCTTTCATCCGGTCGGTATGAATGTATTGAATAATAACAGCGAGCTTGCCGGTCAAAGCGTGTTTCATTATCATCTGCATCTGATTCCGCGCTATGGCAAAGACGATACGTTCTCATTCAGCTTCCAGTCGCACATGGATGAGTATTCAAATGAAGCACGCGCAGAGATTGCTCAAGCGATTGCAAAAGAAATTAATTAATTTATGTAAAAATTTCAGTATTTGAATTGCATTTTCCTGACATTACGTGTATATTATTGAATACACCTTGCAGCAGGCCGTTGGGGCACTGCTGAAGGAAACATCAGCTCAGTTGAGGAGAGATCAGCGTGAAACTTAAGAATTTGATTATTGTTGCTCTATTACTTGCCATTGGGACTATATTGCATGCGGTAGTTCCTGGATTCCCTATGAAATCCGATTTTGGACTCGTGATGCTTTTCTTATCCCTTTTTCTTTTCGCCGATATCAAGACCTTTGTCATTATCGGACTTGTCGACGGTATTTTAGCAGGATTGACTACATCGATGCCTGGAGGATTCTTTCCAAACGTGATTGATAAATTAGTGACTTCAACCGTTGTATTTTTAGTCATTTATTTATTTGCTCATTACTTTCAAGCAAAGGGCAAATACGTCTTTGGTGTCGTCTTAGCAGGTCTTGGTACTGTGCTCAGTGGAACTATATTCTTGACTATGGCTATTCTTGTTGCAGGTATGAATTTGGCAGCATTCGGTGCATTGTTTATCACTATGGTGCTCCCGACTGCACTTGCCAACTTGGTTCTGTTCGCTGTCCTCTATCCAATTATCGTCAAAATTGGCGAACGGAGCGGATTTCTAAAAACGTTACCAAAACCGACGCTTCACTAAAAAATATTGAAAACTCCGATTCTGTTTAGAATTGGAGTTTTTTTGTTCTTTGAATATATGCTTTCAAGTGATAAGCAGCGACAGCTGGGGTATAATAGAAGTAATCACGAACGTATACTTTAATTGAAGAGGTGAATAAAATGGGAAAATTTTTCTCGTACACGATTGGAGCAATTGTCGGTGGAGTAGTCGGCGGCACGATTGTTCTCCTGACAACGCCTAAAAAAGGTGAAGAAATTCGAAGCGACATAAAAGAAAAGGCAGCCTCTATTCAGCAGCCGTTAAAAGACGCGGCAAATAACTTAAGCTTAGTTAAAGATCGCGTTATTGCTCTGAAGGATGACAGCGTTCCGGTTCTTAAATCGGCAGTCTCGGATATTGGCAATCTTTTGCAAGAATGGAAAGACGATGTCCAACCTTATCTAACGAAAATCAAGAACAACGTCGTTCAATTGGAAGCAGCAAAAGAAAAGCTGACTAACAAATTGACGGAGCATTCTCCGGAGAAAAAACCGGGTGAAGAAGAGACACCGCCATCACTGTAATGGCCATTTATTTTTGAACTCTAAACGAGGATTAATGCTAAAAAGGCTGGTGCAAATAGCACCAGCCTTTTTTCTGATCTGCAGATTATCTTTTGTAAGTCAAAATGCCCAGACACCGTTCCGGAAAACCGGTTCCCATTCGCCTTCTGCATTCTCACCATCAATATCTAATTGGTCGGAGCCGACCATAAAATCAACATGAATCAAGCTGTCATTCGCTCCATGCTTTTTCAATTCTTCCGCCGACATTTCCGTTCCACCATCGAGGCAAGTCGGATAGGCTTTTCCAATTGCCAAATGGCAGGATGCATTTTCGTCATAAAGTGTCGTAAAGAAAACAAGACCTGACTTTGAGATCGGCGAATCATTAGGAACAAGCGCAACTTCCCCTAAAAAATGTGAGCCTTCATCTGTGTCAATCATGTGATTGATCAGCTCCTCGCCCTCTTTGGCATTCACGCGCGTAATACGTCCATTCTCAAAAGTGACCGATAACTTCTCAATCAATTTACCGCCGTAAACAAGCGGACGAGTCGCCATAACTGTACCATTAACTCCATTTTTTACAGGCAATGTATAAACTTCTTCAGTTGGAATATTAGGAACAAAAGGAGTTCCCGAACTGTTCACTGCTGCTCCCCCGTCCCAGTGATAATCAGGATCGAACTCGATCTCTAAATCTGTGCCTGGAGCTTTATAATGCAGCCTTTTATATTTTTTCTTATTTAGAAAAGAAACCTTATTAGCAAGTGTCTTCTTGTGATCCTCCCAAGCTTGTACCGGATCATCACAATCCACACGTGTCATTTTGAAAATAACTTCCCATAAGTCGGCAATCGCAAGCTCTCTGATTTTGCCGGGAAACAGTTTCTTCGCCCATTCAACGGTTGGAAAGATTAAAATGGTCCAGCTGACACGGTCGGACATGCGATAATCATAATAGGTGTTTAATGCGCGCCACATCGTTTCTTGGTCAAGCGCCGCCTTTTTCGGATCAATACCGTCCATCATACCAATTCCTGTTGTCCGGATGTCAATACAAGCAGCCCCCCTCTTGACCAAGTCCTCAAGCTTGTTGGCTTTCCAAACCGGATATTCGCTGATCACTGTCTCCGATGCATGCTTGAGCCGCAAATGATCCAGTTTATCGTCCGTCCAGTTAAAGAACACGCGTTTCGCTCCGGCCTCATATGCTTTTTCCGTTACAATGCGTACAAGCTCGCCTGCATCAATTGGTGCCTTGATCAGTACTTCCTGTCCTTTCTGAACATTTGCGCCTACTTTTACAGCCAATTCCGCATATTTTTCGAGTTTTTGAGCAAAGGTTTTCAAATCGAGTGCCCCCCGTCTAATTTGCAATGAACAAATTTTTCTTACCAAGTCTATTCTAACACTTGGCAAGGGTATAAATGCAAGCG
This sequence comes from Sporolactobacillus sp. PKPK-6, assembly GCF_056678885.1. Taxonomy (NCBI): domain Bacteria; kingdom Bacillati; phylum Bacillota; class Bacilli; order Caryophanales; family Sporolactobacillaceae; genus Sporolactobacillus; species Sporolactobacillus sp. PKPK-6. Next base: position 506,415 of record NZ_JBWXPA010000002.1, read on the forward strand.
TTACCAATAATTGAAGAAAACTTTTCTTAGTTCATCTGGTGAACACTGAATGTTACATCATTTTTAGCTAAATTAATCGTCTGTGCACGCAGGTAGAGACCCTTCTGCACTTGAACATCCGTTAAATTAATATAAATTTGCCGCTTGTTCGGTTGAATAGCTACCCATTTTGGAAATTTTGATCCGCTTTTCAAAAAGCTGAGCACCTGCTTGTCCGGAAGAGGAATACTGCCCAATTTAACATCAGTTTCTTTCAGCACAATATCACCATTAGATACTGAAGGTGTGAAGGTCAAGGAAAACGGAATCGCAGTAAATAAGAGCTTATACTTACCGTTCAAAACAACCTGATCGCCAATATCAATATGATAGGTGAGCCTGTTATTTCCATTAGAATCAATTTGATCATTGATCATATTCTCCAGCTGCTGCTTGTTCGCCTGCACGGAAAAAATAGCTTTTCCTTCGGTGCGATCCGTTTGCGGTGTCGGACTGTCTGTTGCAGAAAAACCATTTGTCAGCATGCCAAGTACAGCAATCACCAAGGCTAATTCAATCACAAGTAATGATAATAAAGCGATTTTCCATAAATTTTTCTTTTTCTTGGGATAAGTTGCAGCGTTCACGTTTCTTTTCCCTCTCCTTTACACACCTATATAGGTACCAGTACATGCAAGATTTACCTATTTAAACAAGCCAATAGTTTATTTATTATAACGCAATTTTCGACTCATGCGAAATATGCTGAAACAAGTACATAATTTCGGCACGCTGCAACCAGTGAATTCATGTAGAAGGAATCATCAATAACTCGACAATGGGGGCAAGTTTCAGTTAGAATGAACAGTGTCGCAAACAGATGGTAACCGTATTTGATAAAATTGCCGATTGCGACGGATAACCGCGCGCAACTACGAAATACTGTTGTAATGTGGAACAATATAAAATAGGAGTGGACGTAGTGAAGAAATTAATGATGATTCTGGCCGCTGTTATCGTTCTCGCAAGTCTCGCAGCCTGCGGGAACGGCGGAGATAACGCCGCAGTAGTGAAAACGAAAAGCGGTAATATTACAAAAGAAGAATTTTACAATGAATTGAAAAAGACCAATGGAGAAGCTGTCCTTCAAAATATGGTTTACGAAAAGCTCTTGGAAAAGAAATATAATGTATCCAAGAAGGCTGTTGACGCGAAATATGATCAAGTTCGCAAGACTTTCTCATCGGAAGACCAATTCAAGCAGGCGCTAACACAGAACAGTCTGACTGAAACTACGTTCAGACGCCAAATTAAAGACTCCCTAATGATGACGAAGGCTCAGCAGGATGGCATCAAGGTTACAGACAAAGCACTTAAGGATTACTATAATAAGAACAAGACAACATTGACAGAACTTAAAGCGAGCCACATTCTCGTTAAATCAAAGAAAACCGCACAATCCATTCAAAAGAAATTAAAGGATGGAGCAGATTTTGCTAAATTGGCGAAACAATATTCAACGGATACAGGCTCTAAAGATAAGGGCGGCGAGCTTGGCTGGTTCAAACAATCAACTATGGTTGCCGAATTCAGCAATGCAGCAATGAAACTGAAAGTCGGCGAAATCAGCCCGCTTGTTTATTCAAGCACGGACGGCGGCTATCACATTATCAAGCTTGAGGGCAAAAAAGATTCGTATAACGATCTGAAATCCTCAGTAAAAGAAGCTTACCTTGCAAGCAAAGAAAAATCTCAAGATACGGTAATCAAGAACTTGATTAAGAATGCTGATGTTCAAGTGAAGGACAAGGCTTTCAAAGATCTTTTCAATTCAACCTCAACCTCAACGACAACGCAGCAATAACACGAACAGAGAAGAACACGAATCGGAGCACCTATCTGATTCGTGTTTTTTTTTGCCTTGAGTCACTAATTTTCAAGGATCGAAGCTAGGAAAATCAATTGTCCATCTTCAATAAGGTTGCAAATAATTGATAACCGGTCACTTTTGATTGATCAAGATGAATTCCTGCAGGAGTTTCTTGATTTGCCGTAAACGTTACGACATATTCGTTTTCCTTATTGGGTGCAATATGATCTTCAACGAGAATTGTGGTGATCACCCGATTAAATAAAATGAATCCTCCAGGACCATTCCATATGACAATAGCCGAACTGGAATCTGCTTTCTCAGTGATAAGTGTATTGCCCGAAGCGTCTTTCCTCCAAATTTGAATAAGAGCAGGTACGCATATGGAAATAGAAGCGGACAAACTGCTCATCCTATTTAATGGTATTGTGCCTGTAGGACGCCACTCAATAACCGCATTAAGCCAAACTGTTTCTTCATCAGTTGTACCGTCCACCCTAAGTTCACTAATCACATGATCGCCACAAAACGGAACAGCATCCGGTTTTTTGTATTGTCTTCTTTTTTTATCGCCATCTTTGTCCGATCCGAAGCCTGCCCCCTTATTATTAGAATCATCCATATCAGTCACTTCCTTATCTGTTTACTGCCTCTCTTATATTCTATTTTTCTGCAGTTTCGTTGCATGGACCGATAACGGAAGTAATTCACACATTTTTTTCCAATAGTTTTTTGTTCTATTATGGTTGGCCGGTTCAGAGTAATTTTAGGCATTCTTAGTTATGCAAAAAAAATCCGAAAGCCTGTTCAAGACATGGCTCTCGGATCTTTACGGTTGCGGCGCCGCTCTTTCTCGGCGTCCATTCGTTTCATGTACACATTACCTTGCTCTTCGACCCACTCTTCATCGACTTCTTTATCCTGCTTGGATAAATTAAATGCTTGATAACCGCTGAATATTATACCGGCTACAACCAGATATACCCACCAAGCTACGCTTTCCAGCATGTTGATCACGGGATCAATCATTCCGAACTGCTGCATTAAAAAAAGGATGAATAGCGCAGCAACGATAAATAATGAACGTTTAGCCTGCTTCATGTTTCCGCCTCCCAGCTAGCTACTCGAGCGTTGTCCCAATTTTTACTTGCAATGTAGCCTATGCGAAGAAACGGAAAATTAGACCTTAGCTGTTCTCTTGAAATGGAGGCTGCAATTCATCTTCAGTATCGCTGGTATCAAATGACGGTCTGTAAAGCGTTCGATTGTTCATAGCAAAGATACGTTCTGAAAATTCGCCAGGACGTGTTTTACGTACAGCACGGGTCATCACGTTTATTTTAGCGTCCATGTCATCAAGGATATGGAGAATTTCAGCTTCCTTGAACATCGGCGGTTTTGGACTGCCCCATTCCGGATTTTCATGATGACTCAGCACCATATGCTTAAGAAGCAAAACCTCTTCCTTATCACCAATACCGAGTTCATCTGCTGTTTCGCCAATATTGGCGACCATAATCGAGATATGACCAAGCAGATTTCCGGGGAGTGTGTAGCTGGTCGCAGTCACTCCGGACAACTCCTCAAGCTTCCCCATATCATGGATGATAATGCCCGCGTACAATAAATCTTTATCGATTTCAGGATAGAGATTGACAACTGCCTTCGCCATATCCAACATGCAGCACACATGGTAAGCCAGTCCTGAAAGAAAATTATGATGGATACTTACTGCAGCAGGATATTCGAAAAAGTCATGATGATGTTTCTTTAAAAGAGCTCGTGTCAGGCGTTGTATTACCGGATTCTTGATTTCAAATAAGTATTGTGTAATCTTCTCATTAAGTTCCTCAATTGATAATGGAGCCGACATCACAAGTTCCGCCTTGTTCACCTGATCATGTTCTGTAGCGGGACGAATTGTACGGATTTTGAATTGATTTCTGCCTCTGAATGTCGTAATGTCTCCTTCAGCAAGCACCACTGCGCCAGCAACGTAATTCGCTTCATCTTCCGCCGTGCTGCCCCACAGCTTGGATTCGATGTCACCTGTTTTGTCCTGTAAGTATATCGTAAGAAAAGGCTTGCCATTGCTGGCCAATCCCTTGGTCACGCTCTTTATCAACAGGAATTCATGAACATGCTCGCCTTCTTTATAAAACGCGATTCCCTTCACCATGAACCCTTCCCTTCAAATAACCTTATTTTAAAATGTCATTTTAAAATAAGGTAAGTATAAGACAACAATCAATCTTTTTCATTCAATGCATCTGATCCATTGTCCGGTTTTTCCTTAGGCGGAGCCGGTAAAGTCATTTCAAATACGACGCCGTCCTCAGTATTAGCAACATGAATGACTCCATGATGATTATGAATGATTCGTTTAACAATTGCCAGCCCTAATCCAAATTGTCCTTTTTCTCCCTTTTGGAAAGGCTGAAACATAGCCTTACGTTCATGCTCCGGAATTTCCGGTCCATCATTCTTAACATTGATCAGAGACCTGTATCTGCTGCTTCCGTCAGCATCAATCCATATATTATTCTTCGCATAACGCAGTGCATTTTCTACTAAGTTTTCCAGTACGGTCTGCATTTGCTCTTGATCAGCGTAGATCAGTGTATCCTCGCCGCCAACATGGATTTCAATATCTGCCCGCTGAGTAATGAATCGCTCACGCACTAAATCTGCCAAATCACCAAAGCGAATAAGTGAATAGCGCATTTGCTTATCTCCGAGTGAATCAAATCGGGTAAAATAGAGCAGCTTGCGCACCCGTTTCTCCATCTGCTGAGATTCTTTGATAATAATATCCATCGAATCATTTAGACCGCCATTGGGGTAGATACCGTCTTTAACAGATTGCGCGTAACTTTGAACTATCATGATTGGCGTTTTCAATTCGTGAGATGCCTGCTGAAGAAATACTTTCTGGGATTGATCATACTTAATCAGGTTGAGCCGCATTTCTTCAAATTGAGCAGAAAGGCGTTCATATTCCACATCGCCTTTCCATTCGAACGGCTTTTCCCAATTTAAACGTGAAATTTCTTTAAATCGTCTGCCTAGTATATCAAGCGGCCGTTTGATATAACGTGCCAGCCAAAATGCAAGAAATAGGCTGAGGATACTCGCCATCGCAAACGTAAAGATCAAGCGGCTCCATAAATTGTTTCTTAATTCATTGTTGTAGGTATCTCGCATATAGGAAATCAGATAACTGTCAGATGATCGTCTGACGACTATATAAAATGTCGAATCATTTTGCTTCAACTCATATCGGGCTAACACACTTTTCTGATGTCTAATTTGCCCTTTCATTTGCTTCAAAATGCTACCGTCAGATGGGAGAATTCCAACCAAGGTTTGAAATTTTTTATTGACCAACACGGTCCAAACAGATCTTGTCGAGTCGTAATTATGAATACTTGTGCCAGGATTATCTACTCCATAGCCTCCGACAATCCCTTGAAAATTAAGCAATTGCTGCACTTCAATGGTTCGGAACGTATTTTCCTTGAGCGTATTTTGTATGGTATAGGGGTAGACACTGAGAATAATCAGTCCGATCACGCACTCAAGAAACGCGAATGAGAGCCAGATCCGTTTTGTCAACGTCATTTTAAATGGCAATCTCATGAGACAATCCTATACCCGGAACCATAGACCGTTTCAAGTGACAAACGCCCCATCTTTCGGCGGATGCGGCGTACCACATCATCTACCGCACGATCCGATCCGACATAATCGCCGCCCCATACCTCGGTCAGAATATCTTGACGTGATTTGGCGACATTGACGTTCTCCACTAAATAGAGCAGCACATCAAATTCTTTCGTCGTGAGCTCAATCATCTGATTCTCCTCATCAAACACTTTGCGACGAACAACATCGAGCTGATATTTAGAGATCACCATCCGATTCTCATGGATACCTGCGCCGTACACACGATGCAGCAATTTTTTAACACGAATAACCAGTTCTTTTGGCAAAAATGGCTTTGCTAAATAGTCGTCGCTGCCAAGCTCCAGTCCCAGAATTTTGTCTAGATCCTGATCCCTTGCCGAAATAAAAATAACCGGCTGTTCCGAATGGTTTTCTTTTATTTTTTTTATCAAATCATACCCTGACATACCGGGCAGCATGATGTCCAAAATCCAGAGATGGACACCGTTATGCATATAGTCCAATGCCTCTTCAGCCGTATGGAAAACAGATACATTCCAGCCTTCATTTTCCATGTAAGCTTTGAGAATGGACGCTAAGCTTTCTTCATCTTCAACAAGATTAATTTTAAAGAGTGTTTCATTCATTGTGAAATCATCCTTATACGATTCATATTGTATCTCTTAAATTATAGCATGCACGAATTGCCATAAAGATAAATGAAACAAATTCCATAATGTTTGATTATTTTTGCGAAGCAGATATCCGCTCCTGCTGATCCGACAGATTAAGTACTGCTTCAGGATGCTTATGAAGATAGACACTGTCATGACAGGTCAGCACAATAACCTGTCGTTCCTGGGCAACTTTATTAAGTAGAGTGTACACCGTTTCTGAACGCTTTCGATCAAAATTTACAAATCCGTCATCAATAATCATTGGCAAGGTTTCATAACCGCTAAAGATCCGCATCAGAGCAAGCCGTAATGAAAGATAGAGCTGTTCTGCTGTTCCACGGCTCAACTGAGAGGCAAGAAGCGTAAGACCGTCTGAGTCTTCAACGATGAATCCATCGTCACTGAGCAAAATTTTCTTATATCGCCCTGCGGTTACTGAACAGAAATAGTCCGCAGCCTCTCGGAGCACGCGCGGTAGACGTTGTTCACGATATTGTTCCTTTGCCTCACGAATCGCCCATAGTGCCGTTTGATACGCTGACCATTCCTTAGCTTTAATACCGGTTTCTGTCAAAAGTTCATGATACCGATCAAGAGTATCTCGATAGGAATCATTTTTTTCCAAGACCAAACATTGCGCTCGATCATCTGCCAGCTGGTCGCGAACACGTTTCAATTCGGATTCATACGCAGCAATACGATCTTTGAACTCCTGTTCGGTCAATCCTTCCCATTTATGATTTTCCACATAAGACACATAAACCTCAATTTGCTCGTCCGAACCGGTCAGCTCAAGCAACTGCATTCTGCTCGTCTCCAGCTGTTTATTAATGGACTTGCGGCGTTCTTCTTTTTCTACTGCCTCATAAAACTGTTTTTCATTGTCAACATGTGTCTCTGTAAACAATGCCTTTTGATCATTTTCGAGTGCCGTAATTCGGCTTACATAGCGTTCTCGTTGATTCTTATAAATCTGGCGCTGTTTCTCTAAATCTTCCCAGCGTCGCTTCTGCTCCATCTGCTCTTGGCGGCAATGCTCTAAATAATTTGCATCAGCACCAGCACTGCCCATTTTCTCTGCCAACAGTCCGGTCTCCCGTTCGAAGCCCTCGTGAAGAACAATCAATCGCTGCAGTTTAGCTTCGAGCACATCGAGTTTTTGACAAAGCTCTTGTGCGGTGTTCACCAGCCTGACTTTATCCTCAACGCCTGTCAAATCATCCACGAAATAGCCGCGTTCCTGTAACCATGACTTGATGCCGTCCTCTTGTACATCACATGACTGCGTACATGCCTTCTGCTGATCGGTTAACTGTCCAACATCTGCTTTTGCCAGACTGAGTTGTTGTTCCAGCAATGCACGTTCAGCGGAGAGTCTGTCGTCTTCTGCATAAGTCCGTCTATCTGCTTCACCATCATGGATACGAGGAGCAAAGAAAATGCTGCCAATGGCGATCGCCCCTAATAAAAGTACCGGTACTCCCGCAAACGGTGTTATTGCAATTGAAGAAAAAACAGCAAATATAACGGACAGAATGATTAATCCAATGATCAGCACTCGCGATTGCAAGGGATGGGCCGCAACCTTAGCGCTTGATTTTCTTTCTGAAAAAGCATGTTTCACATCAATTGTTCTCAGCTGTTTTTCCAAGGTTTCTTTTTTCTCTAGTGCTGCTTTCAAATCACGTGCCAAGTCGCGACGCTCATCTACGAGCTTTTTCCAAATACTGAGCTTTTCTTTTAATTGTTCGCCAAGCGTTGCTTCAGACGATGCTTTGCGAATGACGTCCAGTGTCCATCCCGCACCCAGAAGGTCACAGATTCGTCGTATAGCAACTCGTTGCTGGTCGATCTCGTCTTCAATACGATGTCTTTCTTTTTCATTTTGTTGATCATCGGCAGCTTTGCTAAATAACCGTTGAAGCGCCGGCTCTTGCTCCTTCCACCGCTCATCCACATGAATGAATTTGCCTGATTCAACCAACTTTCCGAGTTGTTCGTCCAGCTCACTAATCTCATTTTTAAGTGATCGAAGCAGTTTACACGAATCATCATAATGTTCTTTCACATTTTGCGGGAAAGACTGCTCAGGTCCCATGCATTGGCGCTCATGATTCAGTGCACGATACGTATTAATCAGCGGAAGAGCAGCCGAAAATGATGTCCACAATTGGTATTCGTGCTGCACCTTTTTCTTTTTAAGTTCCAACTGCTTCAATTGTTCTTTTCCGTCATGCACGCTGTTTTGAAGCTGCTGATAGCTGTCCAGCTTCTTCTCCCATTCCCTTAGCTGGGCGGAACAATTATTCAATTCAGCGAACAGGCGATTGATTTGTGGTTTTTTACCGCTCTTCTTAAACAAATCGGCGCACTGTTTTTCCAATTTTTGTTCCAGTTTTCCCAATGTCCCGCTGCCAATCATCCCTGCTCCAAGCAGCAGATCATTCATATCTGCGGGATTCATCTTATCAATGTTTCGGAGTCCATCCAAATCAAAACAAAAAACACTCTCGTAAAGGAGTCTGTTTGTGCTATGCAAAAATTCGTTTAGATCCGCAGACTCACCGTTTTCCGTACTAAAGCTCAGCTCTTCTTGACCGTCAAGGGTCCGTTCAAGCCGATACGTTTTGCCGTTGTCCGCCGTAAATGCTAATGAACCGCCGATCGATCCGGAACGATTTTTTCCGTTCCATTTCTCGAGTAGCTTCTTTGAAGGAAAGCCAAATAACTGGCTCAAAATAAACGCCATAATCGTTGACTTTCCTGATTCATTTTCTCCATAAATCATCGTAATCGGTGCTTGCGGCAATTCTATTTTCTTTTCTTCAAAACGGCCGAAGTGATGAACGGTCAGCGTCTTCAATTTCATCGTCATGGCGAGATCTCTCTGGAAAACTCGCCGCACCTCCCCCCAGAGCCGTCATTCGTTTTTTTCCAAGCTTGCTCCCGTTAATGCATCTGCAAGCAATTGTTCACTTTTTCTGCGAATCCATTCTTGATCTTCCTCAGACAGGCGTTCAAGATAACGTCGCCCTGAGTGGTGACCGTAAAGTACCTCGGTCGCTTGCTGTACACTGTCCCCTTCTTCTATATAACGAAATAAATCGCCAAGAAAGTGAGGACTGCTCAAAATCTGCTGCTTGTCCCAATGACTGCGGAACTCACAAGCATCCGGAACGAGCCAGATAAAGTCCCTTAATTCCTTCTCATCCTCGTTAAGTGCGTCAATGAGCTCATGAAGCAGTTCTTCTGTCTCACTGCTTTGCATTTCAGGACCTGTAAAAGAAAAACGCAGACGGATAAACGCTCCTGCTTGCTTCTTTCGTTCCTTTTCTTTGAGCGCATTTATGGTCGTTTCCAATTGATCGGCTGTCACTGTTCCTGAAAAATTGAGTTCACTGCGTCGCCATTCTATATCCGAAGTGGGGAGAAATCGGACCTGCACACCGTGCGGATCCAATTCAACCATTGACGCGCCTTTAGGACCAAGTTCAGATTCTTTGAAGGATAGTCCTTGGATATCGCCTGGATACCAAGCCGGTACCGGGGATAATAATTGCTGCCTCTTATGAATATGTCCAAGCGCCCAATACTGAAATCCTTGTTTTTCCAGCTCGCTTATTGAAAAAGGCGCGTAGTTGCTGTCATCCGTCCCTGAGTGCGGCTCTCCATGGAGAATAGCAATGTGATAATCCGCATTCCCGCTTCTTTCATAATACGGAATCATGTCTTGTTTAATCCAGCGCTGATGATAGCTGAACCCGTACAGTTTGACCGTTTGTCCGCCTGCGCATGTCACCGACATGGCGGAAGGAGTCTCGGGAAAAACATGCACATTATCTGGAAGGCTCAGATGACCCCATGCTTTATTAACAAAATCGTGATTGCCATAAATAAGGTAAACAGGAATCGATGCTTCATTTAATCGTTTCATTTCACGTACAAATGCACGCTGTGCTTTAATACTGCGATGACTGTTATCGAAAATATCTCCGGCGATGATCATAAAGTCAGGCCGTTCATGGAGTGCGGTACTCGTGAGGTGATTGAGCGCGGTAAATGTACTCTCAGCTGAGCGACGGCGAAGCGGCTCAGGGAGCTGCGTTAAACCGTCGAAGGGGCGGTCAAGATGCAAATCAGCCGCATGAATAAATCGAATCATAGGATTCCTCCTTCCAGACACGTTTATTAATTTTATTTTACCATAACCGATCACACGTTCTCAATCATCAGAACGATCAATTGAACATTGCGCCAAAAAATCAAAAAAAAATCAAAAAGCAGCCTATTCAGGCTGCTTTGTAAAAAACATTTGTTAATTTAGGTATGTTGAAACTTCAGTGTTGTTTATTCGTTCATTTATTGCAACACAAATGTCCACAAAGCAAACTTTAATGGACACGAATTTGTTTACGTAATACTTCTTTTACCATGTACGCCACACCGTCCATGTCGTTCGAACGGGTAACCCAATCTGCTTTATTCTTTACTTCAGCCGGTGCATTTCTCATCGCCACGCCAAGACCGCATTTCTCAATCATCTCGGCATCATCGAAACCGTCGCCCACGGCGACGATTTCATTAAGCGGAATACCGAGCTGCCCGGCAAAGAACAAAAGCCCATTAAACTTGGAAGTGCCTTGTCGAACCAGTGTCAGACTGTCCTGCTCAGTTCTCTGCACTTCCAGCGATGGGAAGTAGTCGTTCATTGCCTTTTCAAGGTCATCCATGACCTTCTTATCATCCAATTTTACTTTAACGTCTGTCGCCCCTTCATAATTTTCAAGCAAATATTGACTGAGCGAATCAACATAAGTTACTGGATAAAAAAGCGGTTCGTTCATCCCAATTGTCATTTTTGCGATCAAATTTTTTTGATTAGGACGATTACTGATCGATAATCGCTCATGTGACATCTGAATTTGACAAGGGTAGGTTTCGAGAAATTCAGCGAGCTGCATCAGCACACTATGATCAATTTTACTTGTGTAGACCGGGTCATCAATAGATGACGATACAAAAGCACCGTTATGTGTGATGATCGGCTGCGAGAGCCGCAATGCCCTTGCGACTTTTGCTGCAGAATGAAAATGGCGTTCAGATACTAACGTGACAACAACACCTTTTTTTTGCGCATACTGAATGGCATCCTTTGTTTGACGATCAAGCCTATTGTTGCTGCTCAATAGGGTACCATCGATGTCCAGTGCAAGTAAGCGATATACCAAGGTTATCCCCCTCTTCGGAATCCAAATCAGTACTTATTCCTTTGAAAAGCTTATGAAAGGAGAATACAAAATAGAACCAGGCATTAGACCGTGCACAAGCCAAAGTCAAGCTAACCAAACGAAGAAAAGAGAACGGCAGAAGCCGTTCCCTTTTTATCATCTATTCATTTCATTCAAATTACTTTTGATAGCCGCCAAATTGAGACTGGGCTTGTTGTACCAAACGTTTTGTAATTTCTCCACCTACGGAACCATTTGCTCTTGATGTTGTGTCTGGTCCAAGGTTTACGCCGAATTCGCGTGCAATTTCTTCTTTCATTTGATTAACTGCTTGCTGTACACCTGGCACTACTAACTGATTTGAATTTGCCATGTGTTTCACCTCCCTTATAAGCCTATTGTGCTCTGCGATGGATTTCTATATTCGAAAAGCAGCATGGAAATTTTTAGGCAAATAAAGGGATGAGGAAGCACGCAGAACAAATCAAACGACTTGAGTCAGTTTTCCGGTCTTCGGGTCCATGACTAGGCCAACAACCGGTGTATGTTCAGGTAGGAGCGGATGATTCTTAACAATCGATACACTCTTCTTCACTTCATCTTCTACGGATTGAAAACCATTCAGCCACTGATTTAAGTCAATCGCAACTTCATTAAATTTCTGATCAGCGACTCCGCGCTGCTTGATATCGTTAATCATCTTTTCTGCATGCAAGCCATGCATGCCGCAGTCCGTATGTCCGATAATATAGACAGCTTCCGATTCAAGCTCATACAGTGAAACAAGGATGCTTTTCATTGTATTGCTATATGGAGATTCCACCATTCCGCCTGCAGACTTCAGCATAATCGCATCGCCATTTTTCACATTCAACGCCTTTGGCAGCAATTCAATGAGCCTGCAATCCATGCAGGACACAATGGTCATCTTCTTTATTGGGCGACTCGGTGCTTCAAAAGGCCGATACGCTTCATCTTTAACAAATTGTTGGTTAAAATCAAGCATTTCTTTCAGCTGCGACATAATTCATTTCCCCCAAGTCAAGTATAAATGTCACAGTTAATCATAAAAGAAAATGATCTATGAATCCAATATTGTGACTTGAAAAAGCAAAAAAACCGTCTCCCTCAATGGGAAACGGTTTTTTTAATGGTTAATCACAGCTTAGTAACGTTAGCTGCTTGAGGTCCACGGTTGCCTTCGACAACTTCGAATTCAACGGCTTGACCTTCGTCAAGAGTCTTGAATCCGTCAGTTTGGATCGCGCTGAAGTGCACGAATACGTCGTTTTCGCCTGGAACTTCGATGAAACCGAAGCCTTTGTCGCTGTTAAACCATTTAACTGTACCTGTTTTCAAAAAGAAAACCTCCTAATAATAAGTGGATGTTCAATGTACTTGAACGCACTTTAAAAAATTTAATATATGCGTATGTTTTATCCGGCGTACCTTATCCTTGCAGCTGCAGATATTAAATCATTCACCAACAAGGGTCTTCCCGCAAAAATAAAAAATTCACATATTATAAAAAGTATCAATAAAAAAGTACAAACACATTGATAATCCTTTTATAACACGTGAATTATAAATGTTACCTTTTATCATACATACATAATCATAAAATTAGACCTAACAAAAAGAGCAAAAACATCAATCGGCTTTTCCGACGCCGAAACAACGAAAGCCCTACCTCTCTTCCATCCTTACGGTTCCTCTGACCGAGCCAGTATGATTCAGCGCAAGATCAATCTGCTTTTCATACAATCTGTTGCACAGTATTGACAAGAACACAATCCTATATTCAAAAAAACAATCAGTAATTTTGTCATTCACATTAGGTCTACTTTAGTATAGAGCCCAAAAGTAGAAATGTCAACTAATGAAAAGCCGAAACCTTAATTAATGAATGACAAAGGTGTCAGCCAGTTTATTAATGAACAACAAAAACGTTTAGGATCTTTTCTAAGTCCTCAATCTTACGTGCGTAGAGCAGCATTCTGCGACGATTGGTATCGACGACCAGAACGCCGTCCTCGGACAAATTCATTTTTTTTACTTGATCATACTTTATAAATCCCAATCCATAAAAGAAACCATCTTTCTTAAATCGTGCCATTGGTGCTTTAACAAATGTATTGTACAGCAGTGTCAGCACCAAGAGGATCAATGCAATATTGAGAAATATGCTGTTATCACCTCTGACCGTATTTGAAACGTAGATAATCACAAGCAATGCCGCTAAAATAAGCTGATCCAAATAGTTACGTTTTCTTAGGCGCACAGATAAAATTGTTTTTCCTTTCAGCAAGCGAACGAGCAGGTCATCATAAAGAATATAAGCCAACAGCCCAGCGAAAATAAGATACATAACAACAATGGTAAGTGTCATCTGCAGTCCCCTCTTTCAATCACGACCTATTAATAAGTACATTTTAAATCATTCAACTGGTTTATGAGACGCCTATGTGCTCTTTAATCATAATAAAACTGAAAAATAGCCGTGACAGCTTCCAACTTAGTTCGGTTGATCATAATAGAAAACAGTAAGTCGATCCTTTAAAATTTCTATATAACTCAATTTTCGCAGCTTGTTCGGCTTAGAAAATAGCCTTTCCTTTAACGAAAAGTAATTCCCATTGCGGCGAGGCCAGTACCTAGATTTTTTTTAAGCAATCCCGTGGCTGAAATTTCCATGTAAAATCCACCAACCTGAGGGCTTAGTTTCGATTGAACGGTTAATCGTTTAACTGCTATTTGCCGCAGTCCTTCAGCTAAATACATTACTCGCCTTTCAAAATCTTTGTCTTTTTCAACATTATTTTTAAAAGTGATGAACACGTTGCGTTCATCATCTTGTATTTGTTCATCAAGAATAAGATCGTAGACTTTTTCTAGAATTGCCTCTTCTTGTTCTTTCCGACTCAATTTCTTGTTTTTAGACATAAAACTTTATCCCTCTTTTTATGGAACGATATAGCTACCGGCAGCTGAACTCACCCAAACGGTGGCAATAACATGAAGGTGTTTGAAAGCAAAGTAATTATATTTTTTCCCTTTTTCTAACTCACGAGCATAATCCACAATGATTTTTGATCATTAACTTTAACTTCTTCATCAGAGTATGCTTCATTAAGGACTATGTAAAGAAAAAAACAGCCGTTTGCAAAGCGGCTGTTGATTCAAGTGAGAAGCAAATAATTCAAAAATACAGGATATTAATTACTTCTTTTTCGACCAAACAAGGCTTTCAGACCACGTTTAACAACTTGAAAGAACGTCAGCGATCGAACCATTTGTTCCGGGTTAACGTATTTTCGTATCGCACGCAAAGCGTTCTTCGGATGCTTGGAAGAAAAAGTGTATGTTCCATTTTTCTTCGTTCGTATTGCATAGCGCGGAATCCACTTTCCCTTGAACATCACTGAGGCAACGACGTAATCAACGTCAGCCCAAGGAATTCGAATGTATTTTTGAGCATTTCGGTCGTTATAAAACTCAAACCCCTTGTCTCCAATCATAATTTTACCGTAATCAGTCAGCCCAATATAAGAAGTGGCATCGGTTACAAAATCGACTTTGGTGTTAATTGATTGAACCATTTTCTTGCTTCACTTCCTTTCGCTATACTCGTTTATTATACTTTTTCCCCAGTGATCAAACAATTTTGATCGGGTAGGTTTGGGCAGAATAAACACTTGTAAATAAAGCCTGACATCCTTGACTTAAGAGGAATCAGGCTCAATTATTGGTATACAACTCCTGGAATGCAGGATTGATACTCAACTTAATAACTCAATGAATCAATAATAACTTGAATTTTCACTGTTACATCACGTTTAGTAAGTGCAAGACGATACCAACCACAAACAACCCAAGAATCATAATGATTGGTGAAACTTTCTTCTTAAGCAGCCACATGCAAAGAAGCGTTAATGCCAATCCGGCTAAACCAGGAATTAAGCTGTCCAAGTTGTTTTGTAACGTTGTTATTTTATGCGCGTCTAATGAAAGACCGGCTGCCTGCTGCTCCAACGCAGCTTTGATTCCTTGTGCTCCGGAAGGTAAGTGACTCCAATCAATGAATGCGCCTTTATCCAGTTTAACTGAAGATACAATAGGCGTGAACTTTACCGATACCCAACGGTTAACTAATGAACCCAGGATGAACATACCAAGAATGGATGCGCCTTTAGTAATGTCCTGAAGTAATCCGCCGGATAAGTCGTCTGTGATTTTAGAACCCGCTTTATAGCCGAATTCCTGCGTATACCACATGAACGCCATACGAATAATATTCCATCCAAAGAAATACAGAATAGGTCCCAAAATGTTACCGGTCATCGCAAGAGAAGCTGCTAACGCACCAAGGATTGGTTTTACCGTAAACCAGAAAGCCGGATCACCAATACCTGCCAGCGGCCCCATCATGCCTATTTTAACCCCTTGAATGGCGACGTCATCAACAGGTGCGCCATTCGCACGCTCCTCTTCCAGAGCAAGGGTCACACCGATAATTGGTGAAGCGACATAGGGGTGCGTATTAAAGAATTCCAAGTGACGTTTGAGTGCAGCCGCACGATCTTCCTTAGATTTGTATAATTTTTTGATTGCCGGAATCATTGTATACGCCCAACCGCCATTTTGCATCCGTTCATAGTTCCAAGAGCCTTGAAGGAACGTTGAGCGCCACCAAACAGAAATACGATCTTTTTTTGATAATCTCACTTCTTGTGCCATTTTTATTTCTCCCTCCTTTTTAGTAATTATCAATAATGTCGCCTAGTGGATCACCGGTGTTTGAGTTTCCGCCATTACCTGAGCCGCCTTGCTTGGAAAGCACTAAATAGATAAGGGCAAGAGATACACCGATCGCACCAAGACCGATAAGAGTGATCTGTGTCACCGTCGCGAGTACGAAACCGATCGCGAAGAATGGCCATACTTCTTTGGTAGCCATCATGTTGATAACCATGGCATAACCTACGGCAACGACCATGCCGCCACCGATGGCTAAACCAGCTGTCAGCCAAGTTGGCATGGATGCAAGCAAACCTCGCACCGGACCGGCACCAACAGCTAAAATTAATGCTGCCGGAATGGCGATACGTACGCCTTGCATACAGATCGCGCTGATGTGCCAGAGTTCAACTTTTTTGAAGTTTCCCTCATTAGCTGCAGCATCCATGAAGTGTACGAAAGCGGTTGCAATTGTACGGCAGATGATGGTTAATAATAAACCGGCAACGGCAAGCGGGATGGCAATCGCGATGGCTGACGATACACCGGCATTGCCTTGCCCACTGAGAACTAAAATAATGGCAGAGGCAACGGATGCCAGCGCTGCATCAGGCGCTACTGCGGCACCGATATTCGCCCAGCCTAGAGCAATCATTTGCAGCGTACCGCCAAGGATAAGACATGGGATTAAGTTTCCTGTCACAAGTCCGATTAACGTACAGGCGATGACTGGTTGGTGAAAATGAAATTCATCCAGGATTCCTTCCATACCCGCTAAAAATGCGACGATAACAACTAATATAATTTGAATAATGTTCAAATCCATAATGGTTAATCCTCCCTTTCTCCTGATCGTTTAGATTATCTTAATCTGTTTAATTCCTCTTGCGCTTTCCTGAGAATTTCGTTCATGTCACCTTTTGAATCGTTTGGCACTTTGCGCACATCGAATTTTAAACCGGCTTCTTTTAACTGAGCGAAAGCATCAATATCATCTTGGCTAAAGGCAAGCACCTTGTTCGGTTGAACTTTACCCGGTGAGTGGGCCATAGAACCCACATTGATGGTCGTCAATGAAACGCCGCCCTTAACCGCTCTGACTACGTCCTGCGGATTTTCGAAAAGAAGCAGCGCGCGTTCACCGCCGAAATGTTGATCATCTTTCGCAATTTTGATCATTTGGCTGACAGGAACGACGTGTGCTTTCACGCCTGGCGGAGCAGCTTGTTGGATCAATTTCTTTCGCAAATCATCCTGAGCTACCGCATCGGATACAACAATAATCCGTGTCGGTTGAGTCGTTTTAGCCCAAGCAGTTGCGACCTGACCGTGAAGTAAACGAGAGTCGACACGTGCCAGCACGTATTTAAATTTACCGGGAATGCCTTTCTTTGTCTGCTGTGCAGGAGCTGCACCAGTTGCCTTTGCCGGTTCTAATTCTTCAGGTCTGATTTTGACCCCTTCTTTAGCTGTACGTGAAATATGCGCAGCGACTTCACGCGCGGTGTTCATGGATAAGCGTGAAGCATAGGCCTCAATCAACATCGGCAAGTTCATACCCGCAACAATCGCCCATTTGTCTTTGTGTTCTTCAAACAAGCTGTTGACTTGATTAAAAGGTGTCCCGCCCCAAAGGTCGACTAAAAACAGTACTTCTTCTTGATCATTTAATGATGCAATTGCTTTTTTCATTTTTGCCTTAACGTCATTAGGGCCTTCGTTGGGCATTAAGGTAACCGTTTTGACATTCTCCTGCTCTCCAAAAATCATTGAGCCGGATTGGAAAATGCCTTCAGCAAAATTGCCGTGGCTTGCCAGAATAATACCTACCATTCTTTTATACCTCCTACTTTATAAATTTTGTTACTTTTGCACATTACTCACGCATCCAGCTCTGTTATCGCTTTCATTAATTTAAAACAATAAACTGATCGATTTGCAGTGCTGAGACGCATCTCACCCCCCTTCATGAATAGGGAAGGACACAATAAGGTAAATCAGAAAATGTAAAAATGATTTATTCTACACCAAACCTTTTTCGGAAAGCGACTTCCAAAGATTTTTCGAGCTATCATTGGAAACCTTGCGGACATCAAGCTTAATCCCATGATTGTGAAACCACTTGAAAGCCTCTACATCGGCTGCACTAACAGCAATCGCATCGGTAACCATGACGCGCGTGCTGTCAAAACTAATTGCACCAATATTGATAGAATCAACCTTTATGCCGCCTTCGACAATATATCTTGCGTCAACTGCGTTTTCAACCAGAATCATAGGCTTTAAAACGCCAAAACGCGGATCATGATACAGTCTTACCATCTTCTCCAATGTGAGGACATGCGTCCTGATCCCAGGAGGTGCAGCGTGTACAATCAATGTCTTGCGTGTCCGATCGCGTGCCACACGATCCGACACTACTAAGATGCGATTAACGTTGATGGCTTTTGCCCAATTCGTAGTCACTTGCCCATGTAACAAACGACTATCAATACGTAATAAACGAACATCCATCGTCATGACAATCCACCATCATTTCTCGTGTGACTAAAATACCTACGATCACTCCCCCACCTCTGCCGAGTATACAATCCACATTCATGACCACGAATGCATACACAACAGTATAAGCAATTTACATGCCACTTTTTGTGTATCACATAAAGGGGTTGCTATCATAGGCTTTTTTCCAAAGCAAAAAAATAATTGACACATTTAAATTGTGTATCAATTATTTTGTGTATCATTTTTTTCTTTTTCTGTATTAAATAATTCGACGATATAAAACACTTCTGCATCTGAAAGATTAATATTAAGTGTTTCACGCAGAACCTCATTCGCTTGTTTAACGATCGGATACATTTTTTCCATTTTGATGCTCGATAGTCTTTGCTCATCAACACTCATTTCTGAGCGTATTAAATAACGTTCAATCGCTCCTGCCATATGCATGATCAAACTAATTTTGAACGCATTGGACATTTTAAACTCACTTCTCAATTGAATAAAATTGCAATAGTCCCACAATATTTTCACAATTTTCGCAGGATTAATGAATGTAAAGTACTGTTCCAAATAGTTCTGACTCATTTCTTCCGTTAATAATTCCGAATCATCCAGAGCCTCTGCTTCATCTGCTGCATGATTGTTTATTTCTTCAACCAGGCTGACAAAACTCTCTCCGCCACCCTGCAATAAATTCTCTAATGATACAAATGGAGCAGCAACTTGGGGTTTCACAACGCCAGTCGTGGCTACGATTAGATAGTTTTGCTGGATCTTTGCAATTTGTTCTTTCATAGTCACAACTGAAACTGTGATCACTGTGATATCGTCAATCAAGTTGTCAACTAATATTTTATCCAACAGGTCCTTAATTTTGCTGGCTGTCCCTTCACCAGTCGAACAAATCGCAATAATAGCCTTCTCTCTTCGATCTGATCTTTTCTGAACATTATTTTTCTTTTGATGGCCCTTTTCGATCGTTCGTGAATAGCCGTCAAATTCACGTAATTCTCGGTATACCGTTTCAAGGTCACTATCGATCAGTGCTGTTTTACGAGCTGCTTCAAGCACCATCGCTGTAGTGACCATATCGATCGTTTTGACATGAACATCTGTTTTCTCTGTCAGTTTGCTGCTAAATGTACTAAGAGACCCCATATCGACCAAGAGTAAAACACCGTTGCCCTGATCGATCGTTTTAACTTGCGCGGCAATGCCATCCAATGCGATTTTAGGACTCATTTCCAGCGGCATATCATATGCGGCGATGTTGTCGACAGACAGCAGTTGTGAAACAACTTGCACCATTGAGGATGCAGTACTGTTACCATGTGCTGCCACAACAATGCCAACTTTTCCGGTTTTAGGTTCTGATTTTAAAGATACCAAAAGAATGGCCATGTAATAAACTTCAGATTCAGGTATAGGAAAATGATAATGATCCTCAATCAACTCTTTAACGCGTTCAGCGAGTTTGAGCTCATCTGGATAGTCATGGACCATTGAAATCAAATCTGCTGAAATAGTTCGCAACGGTTTCCCTGACTGAACCCGTTTAATAAAAGAACTGATGTGTAAACTCATCGCATAAATGAAATTATCCCTGGCTGGATAATTCTCTCTTTCCTGAAGCATCTGCTGGATCTGCATGGTTAAATCAATAATTTCTTGATCAACGATCTCATTCAGACTACTGACTGTTTTATCCAACTTTCCCTGACGATAAAAAGATTTCAAATGCAAATTGATATCGGTCATAATGAAGTTATTGATCGCCGCTTGATCCAATCCTTCGTCTTTTAACAGCGCAGCTTTATCGCCTATGATTTCATACAAATTATACGGCAATTCGTAACTGTCAATATCCGGAAGACCGCGCTTTGCATCGGGCTTGATCACCATCGTCGGTTCGAGCAATCGACTCAGATTCCCCAATTCTTGCCGATTGTTAGCCAAGTTGGAAAGTCCGTCTTTGATATTAGGCGGCAAGCGGCTAAAAAGCAGGGTTATTTCATTTTTATTTTGCATGCTGTTCAGAAAGCCTTGGGCACACACTAATTGAATATTAGATTTCAACTGCCCAACATTACCGTAGGTTACACTTCCCAGCAAAGCTTGAACAACATCTTCGCTTAAACGAATATTTTTATGAATCCGATTCGCTTCAAGCGTTAATAATTGCTCTAATAGTTGCAATCGTTCACGTGCGCTTCTTTGGTTGAAATCCGGCAGCTGAATGATGATAGGGATTCGACGCACAAAAGTCTGCAATAATGAGCTTTTCGGGTCTTCAGTTGTTGCATAAACAAGCCGGACGTCCGCATGATGAATTTTGGCAGTTTCACCTAAACGGCTGTATGTCCCATGATCCATAAAATAAAAAATCATTTCTTGCCCTTCAGGCGGCAGACGATGTACTTCATCAAGAAAAAGCATTCCGCCGTCTGCTTCCTGAATCAGACCATCCTTATCAGCGTTAGCGCCGGTAAAAGCTCCCTTGACGTAGCCAAACAGATGCGACATCAACAACTGCGGATTGTGTGCATAATCCGCACAATTAAATGTGGTAAATCCCTTTTGGGAAATGATCTCTTTATCCAAAGCAAAACGGTACATTTTATGAGCAAAATACGTCTTACCGGATCCCGTTGGTCCAATGATCAGTGTATTCAGTCCGTGCGGCGGATAAAGCAATGCTGCCTTGGCCTGTTCGACTTGATTCTTCAGGCTGTCGCGGCTGCCGATCATGTGCTCAAAAACATCCGTTTCGTTCTTATTCGCAGTATCTTCCTTTTCAAGGTTATGATCAATGATACGAGCATTCCCAGCAAACCCGATGTTGGGTTTCTGCTGCATCTTTATTTTGTGTTTACCGACTGCATGATCCACGAAATAGTGAACGGGTCGACCATTTGTCTTCTTCACCCTTCCCTCTCTGACAAGCAGATTTAACTCCTTGCTGACATTCGGGCGAAGCACACCAATCGCTTCGGATATTTCGCTGGTTGTCACACCGTGAGCCGTACCAAGTGCAAACTTTTCTAAATAAGTTAAGACTTTTTCACGCCGAGTCATTATTGCCCTCCTTTTTATTAAATTGTGTATCGCTAGTGTATCACAAGTCACAAATGTAAGCGAGTTCATTGTCTAAACTACAGGATTTTTAATATGATCAGCTATCCTGTATGTATCCTTTTATTAACCTTTGCATAGCACATTCATTTACTTGTAACTACTTGTAATTTTATTATTTTTACTTATAATTACTTATAAAAGGATACCATTTAACTATAATCCTGTATTTTCGATCACGGGCACATCTCTCTTAACTTTTATACGTAAAAACATGGATAATGCACAAATGTATTGATTACCGGAACAAGAAGACAAACGAATGCTAAAAAAAGAAAGGAGATGAGTATCATTTATCAAGAAGAACGACTGTCAGCAATCCTCGATAATCTGCAAGAAGCACGCAGCCTATCTGTGGCAGATATCTGCCGGCTTTACAATGTCTCACGTGACACGGCTCGTCGTGATATTGTCAAGCTCACAGAGCAGGGCGCCGCAATCCGAACGCATGGGGGCATCGCTCTACAGGATTTTCAAAACAAAATATTAGCGTACCGCGATCGTTTGCAGGCCTATTCCGACATCAAAATGCGCATAGGGAAAAAGGCGCTCACCTTTCTGAAGCCTAATGGCTATTATTTTTTCAATGCTTCAACAACCATTTCCTGTATGGTGCGTCAGATTGATATGCCCATTCACGTCTTTACACAATCGCTGGATGTTGCTGAATTGTCATCTCAGAAAGAAGGCGCAGCAGTTCATGTGTTTGGCGGGAAGTTAAATCTCGAAAATCGATTCTTCTTTTCTGCGGAAAGTATGAAGCAAATGGAGAGTATCCACTTTGATGCAGCATTTCTCGGGGCGGCGGCGGTCGCCGATGACGGGGTCTATTATGAGGATGAAGAAGATGCCTGGATCAGCAGGATCATATCAGAGCATTCCAATCAGATGGTTATCCTTACAGATCATAAAAAATTCAATCAGAAAAGCAGGTTTAAAGCATTCGATTGGAGTCATGCAGATGTTCTGATTACCGATCGTGCACTTACCGAACGATTTCAAACTTCACTAGAAGCGCAAGGCGTTCATCTCATTCTCACCGATGAAACAAAATGAAAGGCGTTTATTTATTTTCAAAGGGAGTGGATTTATATGCCGATTCAGTTGATTTTCAGTGATATCGATGGTACGTTGATCAATTCAGAGCATGTCATTACGAAGAAAACCGTCCAGGCAATTAAACAATGTGCAAGCCAAGACATTCCCTTTATTCTCGTTTCAGCGCGAATGCCGAGCGGAATTATTCCCTTACAACGACAGCTCGGCTCGCTTGACCCAATTATTTGTTACAGCGGGGCGCTTATCGTCGATCAGAATGATACTTCAAGTGAGCCTTTGCTCTCTGTCACAATGAATCCGCAAAGTGTACAGTTTGTCTATCAGCAGATTTGTAACCGTTTCCCTAAAATTAGTTTTTCTGCATACAGTTTCAATCGATGGCTTGTCCCAGAGAAAACGGATGCTTGGATCGCTCAAGAAGAGGCCATTGCACGCACCCCTTCATCTACTTATGCATTCCAAGATCAGGTACCGGAAAGTCTGCCGCCGATTCATAAACTATTGTGTATGGGTGATCCGGAAGATATTGACCAATTACAGACTGTTCTTTCTGAAGCAACTATTGATGCCGTATTTTATAAATCAAAACCGACCTATCTGGAAATCATGGCAAAAGATGTCAGTAAGGCAAACGCGATGCGCGAAATAATGATTCGTTATCATATAGCTCAAGAACATACACTCGCCTTTGGCGATAACTTTAATGATGTACCCATGCTTCGATTCGCTGGGATCGGTGTAGCGATGGGTAATGCCCCGGAACAGGTAAAAGGATCGGCTGATTTTGTGACGCTCTCTAATGATCAAGACGGTATTAAAGCTGCCCTTGAGCGATTAGGCGTGCTTACATTGAATTATTGAATCGATTCGTTTGCAAGCTGATTCATCCAGCGATCCAAGAAGTCAAACAAGATCGATTTATTCTGCTGAATCAATCCGAATCGGCCGCATAAGTCTGGAATCCCCTGGATATACTTTCCGGCAACCAGTTCATTGCGCGAATGTTCAATAATTTCACGAATGTTTTCCTCGCCAACTTCCAAATGAAATTGCAGACCCACCACCCGTTTGCCGTATAGAAACGCCTGATTTCGGCAGCCTTTGCTGAAGGCCGCATGCGACGCTCCTTGCGGAAGATCGAAGGTATCTCCGTGCCAATGAAAGACTATTATCTGCTTGGGCATGCCTAAAAATGGCAGCTCCGGCTTATTCACAAGCGAGATCGGAAACCAGCCGATCTCTTTTTCTTTTCCAGGATAAACATTCGCCCCGAGACATTCGGCCAGAAGTTGCGCGCCAAGACAAATGCCCAAAACAGGAATATTCTTCTGAATCGCTGTTTTGGTCCATTCCTTTTCTTGCTTAAGCCACGGATAGACCTGTTCATTGTCACAATTCATGGGTCCCCCCATAACAATCAGCAAGTCGATTTTTTCAAAATCAGGCTCGACAAAGTTATTTTCATAAAAACAGGTTCCTGTCAATTCATAGTGGCGCTGCCTGCACCATTCAGAAATAAATCCCGGTTTCTCAAACGAAACATGCTGAAAAAAATGTACACGCATCTTGCCCATCCTCTCATTACAATACGATTTGTGCACGCGATCGCGTGTTGAAAATACGACAAAGTCCGAAAAGGAGTTCGTTCTCCCCTTTCCGGACTTAAATAATCTTACGTCAATCGAAAAGATCCCCGAGCATATCCATCACTGATTTCTTTTTCTTTCTGCGCGGCTCATAATCTCTGCCTTTTCTCTTATCATAATATGAATCTTCCTTATAGTCACGGTCTCTGTTGCTTTTTTGTTTCTTTTCGTCATTATCTTGTTCGTACCAGTCATTGAATGGACGACGTACTTCCTTCACTCGAGTGGATAATTTATCTAACTCTCCTCGATCCAGCCAAACACCTTTGCAATTTGGGCAAGTGTCTATCAGCACACCGTCTTTTTCAACTTCTTTCATGCGGACATCATCGCATACCGGACAAAACATGGCTTCACTCCTCTTTTGGGCTTCATCATTATTTTATCAAAAATCTGATTAAAACGCGCTCACCAAACTTCTACTTTGCGTACTCTCATTTAAGTCACCGAATCGACACGATCTTTTGAATAAATGTTAACAAAAAAGTCACAACTAATGTGTAAGCGTTTACATCTGTTATTATATAATTAACATGTGCTCAAGGATAATATGTTCAATTAGTCGACCATTTAAATGAGGAGATGAACGGCATGGAAGCAGTAGTAGAAGAAAGCAAGTACGGATCTGCGTGGGACGGATTTGTTGAAGGTATTTGGAAAAATGAGATTGATGTACGCGATTTCATCATGAAAAATATACATGCATATAAAAATGATGAATCTTTTCTGGCAGGACCAACAAAGAATACAGAACTTCTATGGAAACAGGTAATGGAGCTTTCCGAACAGGAACGGAAAAATGGTGGTGTTCTGGACATGGACACCGAAATTGTTTCAACGATCACCTCTCATCAACCAGGATACTTAAACAAACAGTTGGAGAAAATCGTTGGCGTGCAGACCGACGCACCGTTCAAACGTGCGCTGATGCCTTTCGGCGGCATTCGTATGGCGAAGCAAGCCTGTGAATCCTATGGATATAAGTTAAATGATGAAGTAAATCATGTCTTTACCGAATACAGAAAAACGCATAATCAAGGTGTTTTCGACGCATACACGGACGAAATGAAGTTGGCTCGCCATGTCGGTATTATCACCGGACTTCCGGATGCCTATGGCCGTGGGCGTATTATCGGTGATTATCGCCGCATCGCTCTGTACGGCATTGATTTTCTGATTGAACAAAAGAAAATTGATAAACAAAGCACTGGCGGTAAAATGAGCGAAGAAGTCATTCGTCTGCGTGAAGAACTGACGGAACAAATTCGTGCGTTGCAGGATATTAAGAAAATGGCTGCAAGCTACGGGTTTGATATTTCTAAACCTGCAGCAAATGCACGTGAAGCATTCCAGTGGCTGTATTTCGGCTATCTGGCTGCTGTTAAAGAACAAAATGGCGCAGCAATGAGCCTAGGCAGAACGTCATCATTTCTTGACATTTACATTGAACGTGATCTTGCAAATGATGTGCTTACTGAAGAAGAGGCACAAGAACTGGTTGACCATTTTGTCATGAAGCTGCGTCTCGTTAAGTTCGCCCGTACACCTGAGTATAACGAACTGTTCAGTGGCGACCCGACCTGGGTTACCGAATCAATTGGCGGCATGTCGGTTGACGGGCGCACACTCGTGACGAAGAATTCATTCCGATTCCTTCATACACTGGAGAATCTCGGACCTGCTCCGGAACCAAACCTGACTGTACTTTGGTCAAAGCAGCTGCCTAAGCAATTCAAAGAATATTGTGCGAAAATATCAATCAAGACAAGTGCCATTCAGTATGAAAATGATGATTTGATGCGCGTACAATACGGCGATGATTATGGCATTGCCTGCTGCGTATCGGCAATGCGTATCGGGAAACAAATGCAATTCTTCGGTGCTCGTGCCAATTTGGCAAAAACACTGCTCTATTCGATTAACGGCGGCGTTGATGAAATCAAAAAAGTGCAGGTAGCGCCTGCTCTCGCACCGATTACAAGTGATGTATTGGATTACGATGAAGTGATGCAAAAATTTGATCGTATGATGGATTGGCTTTCGGAACTTTATATCAATACACTGAACGTTATTCACTTCATGCATGACAAGTATTCCTATGAACGAAGCGAAATGGCCCTGCACGATACCCATATTCTGCGCACGATGGCGACAGGTATCGCCGGTCTCAGTGTTGCGGCAGATTCACTTAGTGCGATCAAATATGCAAAAGTTCACGTACAGCGCGATGAAGACGGCTTGGCAGTCGGCTTTAACATTGAAGGAGATTTCCCTAAATACGGCAACAACGATGATCGTGTTGATACAATTGCTGTGGATCTCGTTGAACGCTTCATGAATAAATTAAGAAAAGTCGGCACATACCGTGATTCTGTTCCAACCTTATCAATTCTTACGATCACATCAAATGTCGTTTACGGCAAGAAAACCGGCAGCACTCCGGATGGACGCTTACGCGGCGAAGCA
The DNA here is from genome assembly GCF_056678885.1 of Sporolactobacillus sp. PKPK-6. NCBI lineage: Bacteria > Bacillati > Bacillota > Bacilli > Caryophanales > Sporolactobacillaceae > Sporolactobacillus > Sporolactobacillus sp. PKPK-6. Next base: position 533,380 of record NZ_JBWXPA010000002.1, read on the forward strand.
TTTGCTCCAGGAGCGAACCCGATGCACGGACGTGACAGCAAAGGCGCCCTTGCCTCCCTGTCATCCGTTGCAAAACTGCCTTACCGCTACTCACTTGACGGCATTTCAAACACATTCTCCATTGTGCCGCAAGCACTTGGAAAAGATGATGTCGCTCGTGAAGCAAACCTTGACGCTATGCTAGACGGATATGCAGTCAAAGGGGGTCATCACATTAATATCAATGTGTTTAACCGCGAAACACTGATTGATGCCATGGATCATCCTGAAAAATATCCTCAGCTGACGATCCGCGTTTCAGGATATGCGGTCAACTTTATTAAACTGACTCGTGAACAACAATTGGAAGTCCTTCACCGGACCTTCCACAAGTCGATCTAAAAGAGAACGGATCGGTTTCTGTTTGAGAAAGGAGGTGCCGTACATGGTTCTTGGCTCTATTCACTCCATTGAATCGTTCGGTACGGTTGACGGACCCGGCATTCGGTTTGTCGTTTTTACCCAAGGATGTCCGCTCCGATGCAAATATTGCCATAATGTCGACACACGAGCGATCGGCACCGGCAAACAAATAAGCGTTGATGAGATCATTAATGAGCTGAAGGATTACCTGCCGTTTATTCAATCATCGGGTGGGGGAATTACCGTCAGCGGAGGCGAAGCCATGCTTCAAATTCCGTTCCTCACTGAATTGTTTAAGGCGTGCCAAGCAATCGGTGTGCACACGGCACTCGATACATCCGGATGCTGTTATGTCGATGCTCCGTTCTTTCATAAAAAGTTCGATGAGCTGGCTAAATACACTGATCTCGTGCTACTCGATATCAAAGAGATAAACTCCGAACGTCATAAGTGGCTGACCGGACAGCCGAACGAACATATTTTGGCATTCGCCCGGTTGTTATCTGAAAAGCGGATTCCGGTATGGATTCGGCATGTGCTCGTACCAACGATTACCGACTCCGAAGAGGATCTGACAGAGCTCGGAACGTTTATCAACACACTGCAGAATGTGGAGCGCGTGGAAATTCTGCCCTACCATCAATTAGGAGTCTATAAATGGGAAGCAATGGGAATTGACTATCCGCTCAAAGGCATTGAATCGCCAACAGATGCAGAAGTGACACGTGCCGCGCAATTAATTCAAAAGAACATGACAAAACAGCTCGTTGCCATGCCTCAGTGATCAATAAAATAATAATGACCTTGCAGAATTTACCGCAAGGTCATTTTTTATTGCATACATTTTCACTGTTTCGTGTACTGCCTAATTTTCGGCGGAACGTAATCAGCTATAAATGCATGAATCTTCTCAATTGAATCCGTTATGAGTACTTTTGAACGATCCGCTTGTGACAGAAAACCTTCTTCGACCATCTGATCAAAAAAGCGCTGCATCAGATCGTAATAACCATTCACATTGAAAAAGATGCACGGAGAATCATTCTCCCCTACCCTTGCCCAAGAAACTGCCTCGGAAATCTCCTCAAGTGTTCCAGGTCCGCCGGGAAGCGCGATACAACAATCAGCCAGATCCATCATTTTTTTCTTTCGTTCATCCATGTCATGAGTCACAATAAGCTGATTCAGACGATCATGAGCAATTTCCCGATCCACAAGAAATTGCGGAATTACACCGATCACGTTGCCACCGTTTTCCAGCACCGTATCGGCCACAATGCCCATCAGTCCAACTTTTCCACCGCCGTACACAAGTTCATAACCATTATCGGCAATCCACTTTGCCAGTTTCACCGCATTTTTTTCATAAACAGGATTTGTCCCCTTGCTTGCCCCGCAGTAGATTGCTATTTTTTTCATTTGGGTTCACCTTCTACTATAAAAATGATATACGTTCACTATATCATAATGAAAGATGGGCTTATGCACAATTAAGAATCAATACTCATTCACTCTAAGTTTCTTGCAACACGTCTAAATCAATAATATGATTAAGAAAATATGATGAATAGACAAATGCAAATCCGTTGGAGGACGATTGTTTGAGCACATTATTACAACAAATAAAAAACAGATTAGATCATTTATCAGAAGCCGAAAAAAGCGTTGGCCGCTACATCGCACAATATCCTGAACTAGTACCAAGTATGACTTCAAAGGACCTTTCCATCAAAGCGAATGTTAGTGAGGCAAGCGTCGTTCGCTTTTGCAAATCAATTGGTGCTGCAAACTTCAAGACTTTTAAATTAGAGCTTGCCAAGGAGCTTACTGTCTCAAGGGAAGATCTCACAGATTTCTCAAGCCTTCAAAAAGCGGATGCTCCATACGATCTTTTTTGCAAGGTTACACAATTGAACAAGCAAGCCATTGAATCCATTTTACTGTCACTTGACCGTAAGAATTTTGAAAAAGCAGTCACTCGTCTGAAAACGGCTGATCGAATTATTTTTTATGGTGTTGGAGGTTCGTCAATTGCAGCAATGGATGGAAGTTACAAATTTTCTCGTCTTGGATATCAGTCAACGATGATTTCAGATTTCCATCAAGTCGCAGCAACAACCCCATTTCTTACCTCTTCTTCCGTTTTTGTAGCTGTCAGCATGTCTGGAAAAACGAAGGATGTGCTTCAGCTTGCACAACTCACAAAAAATAAAGGTGCAAGTGTTATAGCTATTACTAACGCCGACCATTCTCCCTTATTTAAAGTTTCAGATATTCAATTGTGCACACCGCCTGTCGAGCAGGATTTCCGTATTGGGAGCATTGCTTCCACGATGACCCAACTGAATATAATCGGAGCACTCTATCTGAGTGTTTTTCACTTATCAAGCGAACGGCTTGTGAATCAATATAAGGAGGCCCGTGAAGCCATTATCAGATTTCGCAGGTGACCTCAATGTTATATTTTTTTACATTGTTTGAAAGTTTATTTCACTTTTTTTCTAATTTATATTGACTTTTTGTTTCAATTTAATAGAATATTATTAATAAACATAATAAAGAGAACAGAAAAGGTGTGTATACAGTGACTGAAAAACTCACGACTGAACGCCGCAATCAGAACACGATGAACCTGGATACCATGTCACTTCATGAACTCTTAGCGTTAATGAATCATGAAGATCAAACAGTTCCTCTCGCGATAAAGAATGCACTGACGCCGATTGAAGAAGCCGTTGGTCTTGTCGTTGCTTCTTTTGAGTCTGGAGGGCGGTTAATTTACATGGGTGCAGGAACCAGCGGAAGACTGGGAGTCCTCGATGCTTCGGAATGCCTGCCAACATTCAGTGTCTCCCCAAGCATGGTGAAAGGCCTCATTGCCGGGGGAGAAAGAGCACTGACAAGAGCTGTTGAGGGTGCGGAAGATAGTGAACAACTTGGAGGTGAAGATCTTAAGAATCAATCGGTTGGACCGGCGGACACGATCATCGGTATTGCAGCGAGTGGAAGGACCCCTTATGTAATCGGAGGACTTAAGTATGCACGAAGCAAAGGGGCGAAAACGGTTAGTCTCTCATGCAATACAAACGCGGCAATCAGTCGTTACGCCGATATTGCTATTGAAATTGCAACCGGGCCAGAGGTTCTGACCGGATCAACCCGACTGAAAGCGGGAACTGCACAGAAACTGGTCCTCAATATGATTTCGACAGCTTCTATGGTCCGGATCGGGAAAGTGTATGGGAATTTAATGGTGGATGTCCAACCATCGAATCAAAAGCTGATTGCACGTGCCAAACGGATCATCATGGAAGCAACAGGTGCTGATCTTGAAACAGCTGAAAAACAATTTGAAAAAGCAAAGCACAATGTTAAAACAGCGATCGTCATGACTTTACTTCAGTGTTCATATGATGAAGCCATAGATCGACTGAATCGTGCAAAGGGATTTGTTCGCACAACTTTGAAGGAGGAATGAACGGTATGAAAAAGGAACAGCAGATGGCCACTTCTATTTTGGAAAACATTGGAGGAAAAGATAATCTTCAGAAAATCATGTTTTGCCAAACACGTTTACGCCTCTCAATAAACAAGAAAGACAATGCGGACTTAGCAGAGTTAAAAAAAATTAATGGTGTCATGGGTGTCGTTGATGATGATACGTTGCAAATCGTTGTCGGACCGGGAATGGTTAACAAAGTAGCGGATGAACTCAGTGCATTGACAGGACTTGCTATCGGCGAAGAAAAGAATCCAGATGATCTTACACTTGAAGAGCAGGCTGCAATTAATAAGCAAAAGATTAAAAGCAAAACTAAAAAGACACCAATTAAGCAATTACTAAGAAAGATCGGCAATATTTTTATTCCGCTCATTCCCGGACTCGTTGCTTCCGGATTAATTAATGGAATTGCAAACTTTGCAATTAATGCAGGGGCTGACCCTAAATCAACATTGTTGTCTATTCTTGTTTTAATAGGAAGCAGCCTCTTTACCTTTCTCGCCATTCTCGTTGGCTGGAATACTGCAAAAGAATTTAACGGAACACCTGTACTCGGTGCAATAATGGGCATGATTCTCTTCAATCCTGCACTCGCGAACATTACTATTTATGGAGAAGCACTGACACCTGGGCGCGGAGGATTATTCGGAGTCATCTTTGCTGCATGGCTAATCACTGTAGTTGAAAAGCAGGTACGTAAAGGTGTGCCAAACAGTGTTGATATCATTATTACTCCTTTGATTTCATTGCTTGTTGTCGGACTTCTTTCTCTATACGCCATTCAGCCATTATTCGGAGTCTTTACAGACGGCATTACAAATGGTATTCAGGCAATACTGAATGTTGGCGGTGTTGTTGCAGGTGCCGTTCTCGCCGGTTTCTTCCTGCCTCTCGTTATGGTTGGACTGCACCAAGGGCTGACACCAATCCATCTCGATTTGATTCACCAGTTTGGATATACTAGCCTTCTTCCAGTGCTTGCAATGGCCGGAGCTGGTCAGGTTGGTGCAGCGATTGCCATTTATGTGAAAACGAAAAATCAAAAGCTTCGCAACAACATCAAAGGCGGTTTACCAGTTGGATTTCTGGGAATCGGCGAACCACTCTTATACGGGGTCACGTTGCCTCTTGGCCGTCCGTTTGTAACAGCATGTATCGGTGCTGCATTTGGCGGAGCATTCCAGGCAGTCATGCATACAGGAGCAGTCGGCATCGGTGTATCAGGGCTGTCACTCATTCCACTGATTGCTCAAAATAAATACGTTTACTATTTTATCGGCCTTGTGATTGCTTATGCCGCAGGTTTTATCTTCACCTACTTGTTCGGATACAACGAAAAAATGGCGGAAAACATTAAATAATTCCAACGGTACAATAATATGAGAAATGGAGCGGCTAACCTGCACGCTTCATTTTTTATTTAGATTATAATTGAAGGATCGGGCAAATTATCATCTTAACAGATAAGTTAGCACAATGACTGAACAACAATTTCTCTAATTAAATCAACGATGGGAAGTGAACAGAATGCTCGGTTTTTCCGTTTATTTAAGCAAGTCAATTAAAGAGCAGGAAGAAAAAATCACACGGTACAACACGTATGGCTTTGAAATGATCTTTTCATCACTGCACATACCCGAAGAAAACGCGAACGTATATCGGGAGAGACTCTATAAACTAGGTGCGCTCGCAAAAAAATTGAAGATGAATTTAACGATTGACGTCGCCGCAGATTCTTTAAACGTTCTTCAGCTGAGTCTCCATGAAGTTTATCGATTAAAAGAACTGGGCATAAGCGCGCTTCGTTTAGATGACGGATTTAGTGAACAAACGACCGCTCAACTGTCCAAGCAAATTCCAATCGTATTGAATGCAAGTACCCTAACTTCTTCCATGCTGCAAACCATGAAAGATAAAGGTATGAATGTGGAACAAGTAACAGCTTGTCATAATTTTTACCCGCGTCCGGAGACGGGACTTTCGCGTCGTGCTTTTCGAGAATGTAATCATGTGCTGCGGAGTGCCGGGCTGTCTATTGCCGCTTTTTTCCCCGGTGATAAAGAAAAACGCGGTCCGATTTATCAAGGATTGCCGACACTTGAAGATCATCGTACACTGACTCCATTTGCTTCTCTATTAGATTTAGATCACGAATCAGTGGATGATCTTATTCTTGGTGATCCTGACATGAGCAATTGCAGCCTTAAGCAAATCGCAGCATGGAAGAACGGTATTTTTCTGTTGCATGCCCGTCGTCAAGTGGACGATCTTCCTTTACTTCGGGCTATTGCTGCACCTCAATCCAACCGTCCTGATGAAGCACGAGACTGTATTCGATCGCAGGAATCCAGAACATTGCACCTTGTAGAGACACCTGTTCTTCCAAATCATCATTTCACGCCAAGAGCCCTCGGTTCGATTACGATCGATAACAAGCTTTACGGAAGATATCAAGGCGAGATTCAGATCACAAGACGCGACCTCCCTGCGGATCCAAAAGTAAATGTCGTTGGCAAGATCATTGACGAGGACCTGCCAGTGCTTCCATTTATCCGTGGAGGTGCAAAATTCCAAATTGAATGGCTTGCATAGATCGATGTCTCGATAGAGACTCCTATCAAATTATTTAACAAGCAGATTAAGACAATAAATCATTTTGTACGCTTATATTCTCTGCATCTATTTAATAATCGGAGCATAGACAAAGTTTTTTCGTTCGCTTTGAATGATTACGTTGCTGTCATTGAAGTCTGAGTCCTGATCCAGTTTTTCACTAGCAATCAATGGCTTCTCATTCTTCGTTATTTGAGGTGTTACCGGAGGATGGATCATCATTGGGATATAAAGCATGGATACAATAAAAAGAAGACTGACTAATCTAATGCTGTGTTTTCGGACGAAACTCAATTCGCTCAGCTCCTTAGCATGATTGGCTTCCTATAATCAAGTTTAGGAGAGAAATGTGAAGAGGGTTTTAAGCGGTAATAAAGATTGAGTCATCAAAAAACAGTTTCCTCTTTATGGGGAAACTGTTTTTAACTATGCAATCAAATTGTATTTAAGAATCTAATCTTTTTCGTCTCATTTCACCATTTTCAAAGCTGAACAGGACGGGATGATCTTCAATATAGGTTTCCAGATGAACGGTACGCCCCCACAGCTGCACAAGATACTTGAGAACGCCTTCAAGATCTCGAACATCGAGCTCCGTTCCCTCATAGCGATGTTTTAGAAGTAATTCACCGTTGTTTCTGTAATCGCCGTTCTCAACAACGATATAAGGAAATCCGCCGTTAATACGCATGGATACAAGCTGATCACGAACGTTTTTCCAATCTTTGTCTGTTATGGCGTATTTGTCGCCTTTCTTCTCAAATAAAAACAAGTCTTCTCGTTGTACGAGCCCTTTAGTTAAATAATTTCGGATGAATGACTGGTCAGATTCAAGTTCCCTTACTTCAAAAATTTTCTCCCGACCGGAGCCTTCCTGCACGCCGAATGAAGCCATCTCCTCATTCGGATGATTATAACGTTCTTCAATATCCTCAAAAATTTTCAATCCGAGATAATAAGGATTCAGACTTTGCTGTGAAGGCTGAACGACCTGCGCGTTCAACTTGGCAAACTCAACGGCCTCGTCGGATGTCAGATCAAGTTCTCGCATGATACGCGCGTGCCAATAGGAGGCCCAGCCTTCGTTCATGATTTTTGTCTCCAGCTGTGGCCAGAAATACAGCATCTCTTCTCGAAGCATCGTCAAAATGTCCCGCTGCCAGTCCTCCAGCACCTTGCTGTATTCTTCAATAAAAAACAACAGATCCTTTTCCGGACGATTTGGAAATTTGGTGTCTTCCGTTTCTTCTTCAACACGATTATCCGTGTCATCCAAATTGAGCAGATCCTGATACTGTGACAATGGTTTTTTCCTCTTCTTCACAGGCTTACCCGGTTTGCTGTCCAGCCAGTCGCCTTTACGTATAATACGCGGGTCCACATGCTCCTGAATTGCCAGTACTGCATCAATAAATTTCTCTACGTTCTTGCTTCCGTATTGCTCTTCATAGTTATGAATTCGTTCCGCAGTTGCACTCATACTTTCAACCATATCGCGTCTCGTGTTGATGAATCGGACATTATTTTTAAAGAAATCACAATGTGCCAGCACATGGGCAACAATCATTTTGTTTTGAACCAGGCTGTTGGTATTGAGCAGGAAAGCGTAGCATGGATCGGAATTGATGACTAATTCATAGATCTTGCTCAATCCCAAGTCATATTGCAGCTTCATTTTGTAAAACTGTTTACCGAAACTCCAGTGAGAAAATCGAGTCGGCATGCCATAGGCACCAAATGTATAAATAATTTCCGCGGGGCAAATTTCATACCGCATTGGATAAAAGTCAAGTCCGAATCCTTCTGCAATCTCCGTAATCTCATCAATCGATCGCTCAAGCTCTTTATGATCATCTTTTTTCATCGGATCGCAGCATCCTTTCTGTGCCATAACCGCTAGCTAGGCGCAATGACTTTATTCTTCATCATATGAACCTAGCCTGCCGGATTATACCCGGCAAATGCCTAGAAAAGCATCACCGAATGAATGATACAGAAAAAGCGTGACGTAAAAAAAGAATAAGCCGGTTGACTTATCCCTTTTTGCGTTTGACTACTGAAGTTGCATGTTTTCTCTTTGATTGACTGAGAAGCCAGCGATTTAAAAGTGAGCGAATGTGTTCTGAATCATTCGATGTTAATTGGTGATCGTTCGAATAAATGATTTGTTCATAACGCTCCGTGAGCCGCAACAGTTCTGCTCCGGCATTCGTTCCCACACGTTCTGCATATTCACGCAAAGTTTCAGATTCTGAACGTTTCATCCCATCAAACTGGAGTAATAGGAGCAGCATCCGGTACATTTTCTGGAAATCCTGGGTACTGCTGAGCGGATTCTTTTGAACTTTCCTTATATAAATGGCACGAAGCCACTTTTTTCGTGTCAACCAGGCAGCAATGGCACCGATAAGCAGGACAATCATTGTCATCCAGCCAACGTACTGCCAGTGAATCATGAGACCGGATGTTTTCTTCGCTGAATGACTTTTCGTCTGAGCATTCTCTGCTTGCTGATCCGTCTTATTCTTTGTCTGCTGATTTGTTTGTTCGTCTTGCTGTGATGAAGCATCTTGCTGATCTTCAGTTGTTTCCGACTCTCCGGATGACTGATCAGCATTTGATTGCGATGATCCGCTGTTTGACGAATTGGCGGCAAATTGACTCGGATCATTGAATGAAGGTGTAGGCTCAAATGTCACCCAGCCACTCCCTGGAAAATAAACCTCTCCCCACGAATGTGCATCTGCGTTGGTAATTTGATATTGGGTCAAATTGACCGTTTTGCCGTTGACCTTTTCTTGAAGCTGTTGCTGATAATCGCCCGAAGTAAACCCTTTTACCCAACGGGCAGGAATTCCTGCCGATCGAAGCAGGACAACCATCGCCGTTGAAAAATTATCGCAGTATCCTACCTTCGATTCGAAAAGAAACTGGTCAACATAATCCTGATTACGAGATGGTCGAGGAATATTGTCCGTCGAATATCTGAATCGTGACGACCTTAAATAATTAACGACCGCTTTCACCTGATCGTACCGATTGCTTTTCCCCGCTGTCAAACGTTGTCCAAGTTCGCGCACGCGAACCGGCAAATCCTGTGGTACTTGAAGATAGCGATCCCGGATCACCTCAGGATCACGTTCGGTAGTCGTCCTCCTCAGAACGTCCGTTTGATAAACAGGTTCTGCATAATCCAAGATTTCTGAAGTCGCCTTTTTTTCATCGATAGTCTGCAGCTGACCGGTCAGCTGTTCGACTTTCAGACGTTGTCCGGGCACTTCAACCCACTGTGGTTCACCGGTATAGGGCAAGATTGCCGGACTCGAATTTTCAAAGTGAAGAACTGCCGTCTGATTATTTGTTTTCGTTTGCGTTCCATACAAGGACAGCATCGTAGAAAATGCAGTCCGATCAGATGCCGGTAAATAAAAGTGATCGCTGTCACTCCAGCCGCGGCCGGTGTAATGATCCTTGTGCGCTACTCGCCAATAGCCCGGATTTCCGCTCACCGCCGCTGTAAACAGAGGGGTTTGATCCATACTAATGGATCCGCCGAGACTTGTGTCATCTTCATCATAACCGATTCGTTGATTTCCCGAAAAAAAAGAGCCGTTTTGAAAAAACGTAAATCCCAATCCGCTCAAATAGCTTGATGGAGCAGTCCATTGGCTGTTTGGCTTTGGAATAAGTAAACCCGCAATTAACAGAACAGCAATAGCAACACCCGATATAGCAAACCAAGGCAAAGTATTCTTCAGCTTTTTTTCTCCGAAATGATTTAATGAGAAAAGCTGCCATCTGTAAATACTGAGCATAGAAAGTGCAGTCGCAAGGATTGCTACAATTGACTTATTGCCATTATAAAACGTCAATGTGTCGATGAGCACACTGCTTATAATCGCAAGGATTACAAAAAAAACAAGCTTGCCTCTTCGCAGCCAATGCCTGACAGCAAAGGTTATCATGCCGAAAAGAATATAGAACATAAAGGCACTAAATAAATCCGTCAACTGCCCCATCTCACCTTGCCAGAGATGCCCTATATTCGCCCCTATATCAGTACTAAGCTGAATAAGCCAATCGAAACTCAGCAATGGATCATTAGGAAAGAAATAAAAGTGCACGGCATGCAGAATCATCAGCCCGCATACCGACGCGCAAAGCCATCCCGGAAGCTTCAGATAAAACATCAGCACCATCACTGCGATAAAAAGAATGAGCAGTGCTCTTGAATTCAGGATGGTCAGTTCGATGAGCGGTTTCGCACACAGCCACAAGAGAAAACCAGCAAACGCGTAAATGATTGCATTTGTCAATTTTATAAATAGTCGCTCACTCAAAGTATTCACCTGCCTTCATTTACCTCAATGATTCTGAACCTAAACCAAGAGGATTTAAAACGGTTCAGGCCACTTTCGTCAGTTTTATCAGAAATGTAGTACATGACTTGCTGTTGTTTGTTGCTTGACGCAAAGGTACCGATCGCTTCAGCAAGCCGTGCATCGGTAGTGACAGCATAGCCTAAATAACGTCTCTTTCCAGACATACGCACATCTTCAATTTCCAGCGCCTGATCCTTGGTAAGCTTTGCTAAAGCCGCATAGGCAGCATTCAAACTCTGCGATGTGTTACTTTGAAGGACTAATGGCACTTCTCCTGCACGATACGTGAGCCGGACGGTAAATCCATGCCCAAGCAATGATTTAACAAGAGATGCAGTATAAGAAATTGCTGTTTCAAAGCGTTCATCATCCTCTTGCCTTTGCGAAACCAAAACAACAGAAGCTTTTCGTTCGTGCTCGGGTTCAAACTGTTTAGTGACAAGGGCATTGGTTCTGGCCGCCGACTTCCAGTCCAGCCAAGAAGGACGATCATTAGGCCGGTAAGCACGAACGCCTGAAAAGTTTGCCGAGTCCGTCTCTTGAGATGAGGCATATCCACCTTGTCGCGGCATTTCTAATTCCGCCATTGAAAGCTGCCGCACCCTTGGGTAGACATAGACGACCGTTGCCTTCTTAAGCAGAACCGTACGTCTGAATAATCCAAAAGGATCTCCAAGCTCCAAGATGATTGTATTTAAATGATACGTTCCTCTCTGCATATGCTCTGCCGCAAGTGGAAAGCTCTTCTCTCGTGTGAACCAAGTAAGTAATTCTGCCTTATTCGTTGAAATAATTGAGGACGTTTGATCCGAGCGTTCGTAAATAGTCATGAGAAAAAAAGGAACAGCCCAGCGTCTTTTCAAACGAACAGTCAAATAGAGTGTATCTCCAGCAAATAAGCGCTGGTCGTTAATTATGCGTTCGGTCTTAATTGACTGAAATGGGTACAAGAAAAGCAAATAGTGATAAAGGACAAGGGGAACATATGTGTAGAAAAGAAACCAGCTAAGGAACCCTCCCTGTGTGAATGCAAACAGGAATAGGAAAACAGCGATAATTGATCCAACGGCTACAGACAAAATTGATCGCAACATTCTTTTGTTCAACCAAAGACCAATCATTTAACGAATTCCTTTATATCCACCGGAACCTTCGTTTTGCGGACAATCTCTTGAATCACTGAAAATGCATCCGTATTTTCATAAACAGCTTCTTGATTAAGAATGATGCGATGAGCGAGAACATAAGGTGCCACTGTCTTGACATCGTCAGGAATCGCATAATCACGCTGTTCAATAAATGCACAGGCCTGAACTGCCCGAAGCAAGCCGATGGTTCCCCGAGGGCTCACACCGAGTGCGATCATTGAGTGTTCGCGAGTCGTCTGAACAATGTCCATTAAGTAATTTTTCATATCCTCGGAAACATAGACGGAAGCGGCACGGTGACGCAGTTGAAGAACTTCGTCCACAGTCAGAATTGGGGTTAAACTGTTAACCGGGTTTTGATCGGGCGTCCGATTCAACAGCGAGAGCTCGTCCCTTCGAGAAGGATAGCCAATGGATAATTTTAATAAGAAGCGATCCAGCTGAGCCTCCGGTAATGCATACGTTCCTTCATATTCAATCGGATTTTGTGTTGCCATGACAAAAAAGAGTTTGGGGAGCTGCCTTGTGATCCCATCAACGGTAACACGTCTCTCTGCCATACCTTCGAGCAATGCCGATTGGGTCTTAGGCGATGTGCGGTTAATTTCATCAGCTAGAATGATGTTACCCATTAATGGTCCCGGACGAAATTCAAACCGTGCCTCTTTTTGATTGTAAATAGATAAACCAGTGATATCCGACGGCAGCAAATCCGGTGTGAACTGAATTCGTTTAAAATCTGCTCCGATTGATTTCGCAATGGCACGAACCAACACGGTTTTTCCAACCCCGGGTATATCCTCAATTAATACATGACCACCGGCAACGAGTGCAATCGTCATCAACTTTACAATTTTTCTTTTTCCGACAACAACTGTTTCCACATGGTCAATGAGTTCTGAAATCATTTGATGTGCTTCACTATTCGAATTCATAAGTTACCTCGATTCCACAGTTTTCCGATTTGTTCAATCATTAATTCTATTGTACAGAAAATAATTTTCGAATTCCAAAAATCAGCATTACAATGGCCTAAATCTTATATTTTCAAGGCAAACCTTTCCCCAAAGTTAAGTCGTAAAGAGCTTATGTTTTTCATAAATAATCCAATAAAGCCTAGAAAAAAAGAACACACGATAGGTTTCGTCTGTTCTGAGTCTTTTATGATATCAACTTGTATTTTTATGAGTTACAACTGGCTTTTTAATTGTTCGGCAGAAGCACTCAAGGTCTCCACACCTGTACTTAATTGTTCTGTAATTAACGCAAGCTCGTCAATGCTGTTGTCCGTAACTCCGGATAGTGAATTGTTTTGATCTGCAGATTCAATAACAAATTCAAATTTCTCCCCAGTATGCATGGATTCTTCCATGCTTTTTTTAATAATCGATGTCGTTTTATCGAGAGAAACAACAACTTGACCGGTTACCGTCGTTGATTTCTTAATTAACTCGGAAATTTGAACCATCGCGTGATTCGTTTCCTCCGCCAATTTTTGAATTTCCTGGGCAACCACAGTGAACCCTTTGCCGTATTCACCTGCCCGTGCCGCTTCAATTGCTGAATTAATCGCCAAAATATGGGTCTGTTCGGAAATGTCCTTAACCAATAAGGTTACCTGACCAATTTGCTTTGACGAGTTTTCCAGCTCACCGACCATTTTCCCCATTTCCTGAACGGAGCTGCTCGCAGCCATCACTTCAACAAAAAGTTGCTCTAACTGATTCTGTCCCTCAGAAGCATGCTTCTTTGCGTCTTGGGACATCTGATTCCGCTTTTTAGAGTTCTCACGGACAACTTCAAACTGTTCGAGCAAATGATGGACCAACTGATCACTTTGTTCAGACAAATGAGTCAGCTGGTTGCTGACCTGCAGGATCGCAGTGCGCAGATCTTCACGCCCGGTTTCATATTCCCGCTTCAATGTCTTTTCATATTCCTCATCGTAGGCTTCGAGAACAATTTGCTGTTCAAAGCTGATCATTTTATTAATGGAACGAATTACACGATCCGCTTCTTTTGTCTCTGGGACATGAGTCAAGACAATGGTAATCAGATTCGAGAGCAGATTTTGAAAGGTTCCCATGTAATAGGGAGGGGTCAACCCAATGCGATAATGCATGATGCCGACACGATACCTGCGATCAAGAAATGCTTCATCTATGACACCTGAAAAAAGTTCCATGACGTGCGTCGCAAGTGTTTTGCTCAGTTTCTCTACAGTGCTATATTTTTCAATGATCTTCCTCAATGACTCAATTTTGGTAAAGCTGGAGTAAAATTCATAGGCCATTCGATCAATTTCTTCTTCTACAAAAGGCCTCATCATTTTCATAATTTGAAGGTCATATTCTTTAATATCCAGCATCTCAAGCTTCTCAGCCACATGCGCATCCGAGATGTCGATGAGGACATCTTCCGATTCCGCCTTCTTTAGCCACGACCCTTTATTCTCGCTTCTTTTTAACAAAGGCATTCATGCCCCTCCAATCCCCCTCGTGATTCAATCACGACGAAAAAAAACCGATCTCAATCATTTTAAGTAACTCTTTTAATTGAAATAACCCTTTAACTAGTTTACCAACTCTGTCTTCTAAAAAGGGCAAGTTCACATTTTAGTCAATCATTTCATGCCAAATATTTATTTGAAAAATCATTTTCATCGAGCGGACGGCTGTAATAGTAGCCTTGAATTGCGCGACATCGGCACGATTCAATTGCACGCAATTGCTCCTTAGTCTCAATTCCCTCAACAATAACATCGATCCATAGATGTTCAGCCATCGAAACAATTGCGGTTACAATCGCTTGATCTTGATTACTTTGTGCAATATCCATCACAAAAGAACGATCAATCTTTAACTGATTGATCGGCAGGCTCTTCAAATAGCTGAGCGAACTGTATCCAGTACCGAAGTCGTCAAGACTGACGCCTACTCCCAGTGCCCGAATTTCTTTTAATAGCCTGATGGATCGTTCCAAATCCTCTGCCATCGTTGATTCAGTAATCTCCAGCTCAAGATATTCAGGTTGAAGACCGCTTGCTTCTAACGCGAAGCATACCCGTTTGACTAACGAATCATCATGAAATTGATTAAACGAGAGATTCACAGAAATGGGTACTTTGGGAGTACCGCGATCCTGCCACTTCTTCATTTGCCGGCAGGCCTCGTCAAGCACCCACCAGCCAATGTCACGAATTATTCCTGTTTCTTCAGCAACCGAAATAAAAGCGCTTGGGGGAACGATGCCGCGTTCCGGATGTTCCCACCGAACCAAAGCCTCTACACCAATCAGTGCGCCGGTACATGCGTCAACCTGAGGTTGGTAATATAACACAAATTGATGATTATATAATGCGGATTGCAATTCATTTTCCGTATTCAGCTTCATAAGCAGCTTCTGGTGAAGTTCATTATTATAAAAGAAAAAACTTTCTCTGCTGCTTTTCTTTGCCTCTCTTAGTGCTGCTTCCGCACTCGCCAATATTTGAATGCTCGAACGTCCATCATACGGAAATTGTGAGATGCCGATACTGAATGTTGCATAGATCTCTTTTCCGTCGATATGGTAGGGCTGTTCGGTTGTCCGCAATAATGTTTCGATGAGATGTGTCAAGCCGCGCTTATTCAAGCAGTCTCTGCAGATAATCATGAATTCATCACTGCTGATCCGATACAATTCTGCATTGAAGTCTTTAAGAGCTCCCTTCATTCTCCCGGATAAAGCGATCAACAGTTCATTTCCTATTTGTCGACCGAAAATTTCATTAATTATTTTTAATCGGTCGACGTTTATTTTCAGTAATGAAAACGACCGATTGCTGTTTTTATATCCTTTGACCAAATCGACAACCGATTCTTCAGCAACCAAATTATTGGGAAGCCCGGTCAGTGCATCATGATAGGCTCTGAAGCGAATAACCTCTTCTTTTTCAAGTTCACGTTCATGCTTCAGCTGCTGATAACGTTCCAGAATCAATTGCTGCTCTAGACTTAGAAATTTATCTAAAGATTCGGATAGAAATAAAGCCTGTTCAGGATGATTGACCTCATGTTCGACCGCTTCAATAAGCGCTCGACGGTACAAACTAAAAAGAGCAATTTGATTTGCAATGCTTAACTCATGGTCAAGAAAAAAAACTGCATTTTGCTCGCAATGTACTAAAACGCTCCGATCAAGAGACCCGTTGAAAAGAAGCCGAGTTTGTTCTGCATACATATTTTTCAAGTATTCTTTTGTCTTTTGAGACGGAACCGTGCTCTGTATTTTATATAAATCGAGTACATGTTGGCTCATTTGATTGACAATGTTAACGTAATAATTCATAAGATATGGACGCATCCATTTCAACAGTTGCAGATCCAGTTTATGAATTTGTGCCAGTCGAATCCGTTTTAGAACAGAATGATCTGTGATCGATTGATCAGTGATCTGCTTCTCCACTTCCTTCAGCCATCTGTCTCGATTAAATTGCTCACTCATTTCGTATCCACCCTCATTGTGTCTTCGCTGCTGTTCGTTCATGTTTGAGAGACATACTCACTCTCTTTATCGTCAGATGAAGTGAAAATGTGAATATGTTTTGCGTGCAGATCTTGCTGTTTTTAAACTATTTTTAAATGATTCAATCCACTTGCGTTGTCGAAGTAAAGCATTGACGAATCCCAAATTCCATGTTAGTATTCAAATTAACTTAATTAAACTCTTATTAAGAGCGGCGGAGGGACTGGCCCTGTGAAGCCCGGCAACCTTTCATTTTATGAAAAGGTGCTAATTCCAGCAAGATTGGTATTTTAGAATCTTGGAAGATAAGAGGGTGCGGATGATAATTCAGGCCTCTCTAAAATAGAGAGGCCTTTTGTTTTTCCCCCTCGAAAAATTTGTTATGCAGATTACAGGAGGATGAAGACATGGGTAAAGTATTAAGTGCGAATCTCGGATACCCGAGAATCGGCGAAAAAAGAGAATGGAAAAAGGCACTTGAGCAATTTTGGGCCGGTAAAATTTCGAAAGAAACGTTTCTAGATACGGTTAAAACACTGCGCTTAAGCTATTTGAAAAAACAAAAAGACATTGGAGTTGATCTGATTCCCGTTGGAGATTTCAGCCTTTATGATCATGTCCTTGATACGGCTGTTCTTTTCGGTTTAATTCCCGACCGCTTTAAATCAAATGAAAAAGAACTATCGCTTGAAACATACTTCTCAATTGCTCGTGGAAACAAAAATTCAGAAGCATCGGAAATGACCAAATGGTTTAATACAAATTATCACTACATTGTTCCGGAAATCAGCAATGAAACCAAACCTTATCTGACGGAAAACCGCCTTCTTAATTTGTTTAATGAAGCAAAGAATGAGCTCGGTATCGTCGCCAAGCCCGTTATTGTCGGACCGGTGACGCTGTTAAAGCTGTCAAAGGGTTATGATCCAGATCATTTTAATACACTGCTTGACGCACTGCTTCCATTGTACGTACAGGTGTTTCAAGAACTGAAAGAAGCCGGGGCTGAATGGGTGCAGATCGATGAACCTATTCTTGTCAAGGAACAGAGCAAAGAAGATCTTGCTGCGTTCGCGAAAGCCTACCATTTTATTAAAAATGGTGTGCCTGAACTGAAGCTTCTTCTGCAAACCTACTTTGAGGCGATTGATGATTACGAAGCTGTCGTTCAATTGCCCGTTGACGGTATCGGTCTTGATTTTGTTTACGGCAAAGAAGAAAATTTGGCATCGATCAAAGCCTATGGATTCCCTGAAGGCAAGGTACTGGCTGCAGGCGTTGTAGACGGTCGAAATATTTGGAAGACAGATTTAAAGGCGACACTTACTGAACTGCAGACACTGCTCTCATCAGTTAAGTATCACGAGAATCTGTGGGTCACACCGTCATCAAGCCTGCTCCATGTACCGGTCACGATCTCAAATGAAACCAATCTTGATCCTGTGCTTCTGAACGGTCTTTCCTTCGCCGATGAAAAGTTGACCGAGGTCGTTTACCTTACGAAAGGGCTTAATGAAAGCGAAGCCGCCATCTATGGTGCCCTTCAGAAAAACAGTGCAGATCTGCAGACACTACAGCAATCCGAACACCGCAACAATAAAGAAGTTCAAAAAGAAATTGATCAATTAGACGAGGAACTGCCGTCGCGCCCCGGCTCTTATAAACTTCGTCAGCAGGTGCAAGCCGATGCCTTCAATCTGCCACCACTGCCGACAACAACAATCGGGAGCTTCCCTCAGACGAAAGAAGTTCGTCAGGCCCGACGTAATTGGAGACGCGGCGAATGGTCCGAAGAACGCTATGAGCAATTTATTAAAGATGAAACGGCGAAATGGATCGAAATTCAGGAAGATCTCGGAATTGATGTCCTCGTCCATGGTGAATTCGAACGAAACGACATGGTTGAGTACTTTGGCGAAAAGCTGAACGGATTTGCCTTTACACGTTTCGGATGGGTTCAGTCCTATGGCTCGCGTTGTGTTAAGCCACCGCTGATCTTCGGAGATGTATCATGGCAAGATCCAATGACGGTGAAGGAAAGCGCCTATGCTCAGTCACTGACAAATAAGCCGGTAAAAGGTATGCTTACCGGACCGGTCACGATCTACAACTGGTCATTCGTCCGTGACGACATCAGTCAAGGTGACGTGTTCAACCAAATTGCGCTCGCTTTAAAGAAAGAAGTGCACGCACTTGAAGAAGCGGATATCCGCATGATCCAAGTTGACGAACCGGCACTTCGAGAAGGTCTTCCACTGAAGGAAGACAAGAAACCGGGCTATCTGCATGATGCCGTCTACTCATTCCGGCTGGCAACATCATTTGTTAATAATGACACACAAATTCATACGCATATGTGCTACTCTGAATTTGATGAAATCATCGACACCATCGACGCGCTGGATACCGATGTGATTTCAATTGAAGCAGCACGCAGCCATGGTGAAATCATTTCTGCCTTTGAAGATTTCGAATACAAAAAAGGCATCGGTCTAGGCGTCTATGACATTCACAGCCCACGTATCCCAAGCGTAGAAGAAATGAAGTCCTACGCAGAACGCGCGCTTAAGGTGCTTGATCCTAAAATCGTCTGGATCAACCCGGACTGCGGCCTCAAAACACGCCGTCCCGAAGAAACAATCCCCGCGCTCAAGAACATGGTCGAAGCCGCCAATGAGGTGCGCAAAGAACTCAGCAATACAGTAGGAAAATAAAAAGCTATAAATAATCAAAGAGGCTCACCTCTAAGTCGAAAAATGACTTTAGAGGGAGCCTCTTTTTTTACTTGCTAAAAATTAATCGTGACATACACAGGTTTGATCGTTCAGTCATTCACCAACTCTCCAATATAAACCAAACCATTTGAACGATGTCCATTCATTGTTGTATAGACGACCTTCTCGTACTCCAGACGTTCAAAAGAATCGCTCCATTCTTTCACACGCTCATCACTATGATGTCTCAAGACTGCACCATCTGAGAGTTCAAACACTCCATAGGTTTGATATTTATTCTCATAGTTCTTATAGCGGCATAAATTTCGTTCATCATTATTTAATAGGAAGTCATTAATATAAATGATACCGTTGGGCTTTAGAACCCTCTTTATCTCATCTAGAATGGCATCCTGTTCTTGACTTTTATAAACACAAGTAAGAACAGCAAATAATAGCACAGCATCAAAGGTATGATCTTCGAAAGGTAATTGACCGCTTGTAATTAAAGCGACGTTTAAATCATTGCTGCCATTTGATTGGGCACGTTTAACCATTGCTTCCGAGAAATCAACACCAAATAAATGAGTGAACTGATGCTCCTTTAACTCAAGCAAAGTTCTACCGTAACCACAACCATAGTCAAGTATCTTCGCGCCTTTATCTACATATTTAGAAAAAAGATCAATTTGAAATGGAGTCGTAAATTGTTTTTCGTCTGCAATACTGTTCCAATAGTCTTCTTGATTTAGCATGCTCTTCCTCCTTTTTCTATAATTTAAAAGAGCCCCCCCGGCTCTTTTTTTCTTACATATTATGACTGGAATCGCGAAGCTCGATTTTCGGATGCTTCTGCTGAAACCAGCGCAGAGAAAAGTCATTTTCAAAAATGATAACTGGGCGGTCCTTATAATCAGAAACGACCAGATTATTGGAATTACGACGAAGCGCATCTGCTTCCTCTCGATTAGCAATCCATTTCGCCACTTGATGCGGCATACGTTCAATATCAAGGTCAACGCCGTATTCAGCCTGCATTCGATAGACAAAAACGTCGAATTGCAGTGTCCCGACCACACCTAGGATCGTCTCTTCATATTGCGTTTTATACACCTGAATGGCGCCTTCTTGAGCGAGCTGGCTGACGCCTTTCAAGAAGTGCTTTTGCTTCATCGCATTTTTCGCGCGCACCTTAGCAAAGTGTTCAGGGGAGAATTGCGGGAGTGCGCCGAAATTAAATGTATCCTTCGACCGGCACACGGTGTCACCGATTTGATAAAATCCGGTGTCATAGAGTCCGACAATATCACCCGGATACGCATCATCAATCAATTCACGACTGTCAGCAAAGAATTGCTGCGGCTGCGCAAGCTTTAACTGTTTGCCGGTCCGATCGAGATATACGCCCATCCCTTTTTCGAATTTACCGGAAACAATACGCAAAAATGCAATTCGATCGCGGTGTGCCGGATTCATGTTCGCTTGAATTTTAAACACGAATCCGGAAAAATTAGGATCGTCCGGCTGAATAATGCCTTCACTTGACTGGCGCGGCTGCGGTTGCGGTGCCAGCTTCAAATAATGTTCCAGAAAGGTCGGTACACCGAAACTTGAAATCGCACTCCCGAAAAATACCGGTGTCTGCTTGCCTGCTTTGACAGCTTCCAGATCAAAATCGTTTCCTGCCTCATCCAACAGCATCAAATTTTCTTCAAGCTGATTGAGTGTATAATCGTCGACCGTGTCCTTTAATAGTTCAGACAGTTCATCCACTTCACTTAACGCTTGAACCTGACGTTCTCTCTTATCGTTATACCATTCAATTTTATGTTCCTGCCTGTCATAGACTCCACGGAATGACTGGCCCATGCCAATCGGGTAGTTAACCGGGTACGAATCAATACCGAGCACATTCTCGATCTCTTCGAACAACTCAAGTGGTTCTTTGCCCTGTCGATCAAGCTTATTAATAAATGTAAAAATCGGAATTCCCCGGTCGCGGCAGACCTTAAATAATTTGATGGTCTGTGGTTCGACACCCTTTGCCGCATCGATAATCATAACTACACTGTCGACAGCCATCAGTGTTCGGTACGTATCTTCACTGAAATCCTGGTGCCCAGGCGTATCAAGAATATTAATTTTGTAGCCACCGTATTCAAATTGCATGACACTGGAGGTCACCGAGATGCCCCTCTTCTTCTCCAGTTCCATCCAGTCTGAAGTCGCGAATTTTTCGGCTTTGCGTGATTTGACCGCGCCTGCCGTTCGAATGGCACCGCCAAGCACCAGCAGCTTTTCAGTCAGCGTCGTTTTACCGGCATCTGGATGAGATATGATGGCGAATGTACGACGCCTTTTTAATTCCTGCTGTAACTGATTCATTTTTTCCTCCTATAAATTTCACTCTTAACATTCGAATCATTAATTAAGGCAAAAGAAATCCCTCCGTAAAAAAGGCACTCGCATGCAGAATAAAATGGCTTTAACCATTTTATTCCGTCACTGCTGCGAATGCTTTTCAATCATTCTATGTTAATTATATACATAATTCTTGTGAATCATAAATGCTTAGTGCTCATCTCAATAGACACATTATCCAACCAGATTGTGTACCCGGTCCATAACTGCCTTCTTCACTGCATTAAATTTCTTATCACGATCAGCGGCATCACTGCCCTTGACCCCAAAATAGAATTTAATTTTCGGTTCTGTTCCGGACGGACGCAGACAGAACCATGCACCGTCGCTCAGTTTATATTTCAGAACATTGGATACGGGGAGTTCAATCGTCGACGTTGTACCAGCTGCCACATCCACCGCTTCGGATTTCTTATAATCCTCGATCACTGCCACCGGAACACCAGCCACTTCAACAGGCGGCTGATTGCGGAAATCATTCATGATCGAGTTGATTTCTTCTTTACCGCTGATTCCTTTTAGCGTAAGCGATTCAAGTCCTTCTTCAAAATAGCCGTATTTCTTAAATACATCTTGAAGCGCGTCATAGAATGACTTGCCTTGCGACTTGAAATAGGCTGCAGCTTCGCAAGCAAACAGTGCCGCTTGAACTGCATCTTTATCGCGTACAAAGGAGCCGATCAGATAACCGTAACTTTCCTCATAGCCGAACAAGAAACTGTATTTGCCGCTTAATTCGTACTCGTGGATCTTCTCGCCGATGAACTTGAATCCGGTCAATGTATCAATCGTTGGAATGCCGAAAGCCTCCGCAATTGTCCGTCCGATTTCAGAAGTAACAATCGTCTTGACAACAACGCCGTTCTTCGGCAACAATCCTTTTTCCTGCTTCTGTGTAAGCAAATAGTTTAATAGGACGGCACCGGTTTGGTTACCCGTCAGAACAACGTATTCACCTTGATCATCTTTGACTGCAACACCCAGTCGGTCGGAATCCGGATCAGTACCGATCAGAAGATCCGCATCCAGTTTCTTGCCATATTCAATAGCGATTTTGAATGCTGCATGCTCTTCAGGATTCGGTGATTTTACCGTTGAAAATTCCGGATCTGGTTCTGCCTGCTCCTTCACAACCGTTACATTGGTAAAGCCCCAGTTCTTTAAACCATTAACAATCGGATGATAGCTTGTTCCATGAAGCGGCGTGTAGACAATCTTCAAGTCGGAGCCGACCTTTTGAATGACATCCGGATTAAGCGACAGCGTCTTTACCTTTTCTTGGTAAGCCTGATCAACTCTCTCTCCGACTACTTCCAGAACACCGTTTTTCTTCAGTTCATCAACATCCGCGACTTGCACCGCCAATTCATCCTCCACGGATGCGACAAAGCGGATCACTTCATCAGCCTCAGCCGGCGGAAGCTGACCGCCGAATTCATTGTATACTTTATAGCCATTGTATTGAGGCGGATTATGGCTTGCCGTAATCACAATACCTGAGAAAGCGTTTAAGAAACGCACGGCAAAGGATAAAACCGGTGTCGGGCGCAGTGCATCAAATATAAACGTCTTGATTCCATGAGCACCAAGCGTCCTCGCTGCTTCCAATGTGAATTCAGCAGAAAAATGACGCGGATCATGTGCAATTACAACGCCTCTTTTTACTGCTTCTTCCCCAGCATTAAGAATATAACGTGCCAAGCCTTCCGATGCTTTGCGGATCGTATAGATATTTAAGCGGTTTGTGCCCGGTCCGATTTCCCCACGCATACCGCCTGTTCCAAATTCAAGATTTGTATAAAAGCAATCCTCGAGCTTCGCAGAATCCTCAGCAATTGCATCCAGTTGTTTTCTCAAATCCTGATCCAAAGCCGCATCGGAATTCCATTTCTCATATACCGTTTTCCAACCCATGTGTTCACCCCATTTTAAGTTAAAGCTTTTCAGTTGATCATAAATAATTCCACTTACATTATATATCAAAACAGAAAAAAACGCTGTCATACCTTTTAAGCGGGAAAACAGAGCCTTCCCGTAAAAAATTTTTTATGCTTTTTTTCTTAATTCAGGCGAAAAATAACGAATAAGTTTCTCCAAAGAAACATCCTGGAGTGAATTGAAGCTGCCGTCGACATGGCCGAATGGCATTTGCTTGGTGACGGCATTCGGGACGACAATGCAGTACATACCGGCTCGTTTTGCGGCAAGCGAGCCGTTGAAGGAGTCCTCAATCGCAATGGCTTCTTTCGGATTCACGCCAAGGCTGGTCAAAGATTTATTATATAATGCGGGGTCCGGCTTCACCTTTTGCACATCATCCGAAGATTTAATGCTCATGAAATAATCGGAGAGCCCCAGCCGGCTGAGATGCTTACGCGGCCAGTCGCCCTTTGAACTCGTTGCAAGCCCGATTTTCAAACCAAGCTCTTGCGCTTGATTCAGTACTGATTTAACTCCGGGAAGCACCTCTTCTCTGTCCACCAATTGATTAAATAAAGCGTAACGTTCTTCTTGAAAAGCTTCCCTATCTATCTTCACGTGGGCATGTTCTTCAAGGTAGGCCAGGGAGTCAAACCCGTGCTGTGTTCCGATTGCCTGGCTCCAAATGCTGAGCGGAAGCTCCACTCTGTATCGATGAAACATGTTCTGCATAACCAAATACATGAGTCGTTCACTATCTAAAATCACTCCGTCAAAATCAAACACAATTGCTTTAATCATCAAATACAACCCTTCTCAGTGGTCTCGTTTTCCATTTTAACATGTGCACCGTTTATTTCTATATTTGTCACAAATATTTATTAGAAAACTTGGCTTCGCCTAGCCTCTGACGAAGGCGAAGACTTAGTTGCATTTATACTATTTTCCTTAAAATCTAGTCGAGTAGGACAGCGATTCACATCTTCTGTCCCCTCACGGAACCGTGCGTGCGCTATTTACGCACACGGCTCTTCTTGTTCATGGTTCACAGAATGTAGCTCAGCTCCGACCGAAGTTGATAAATATTGACCTTGATTCGCGGTTGCGGCAGAGGGAAGCGTTTGAGAAATTGATTAAATTTTTCCCATGTGAACGATCGTTTCTGGCTCCTTCTGTTTAACCATTTATACAACAACCGAATCACCTGCAATCGAAAAGCGCTCACGCTTAGACTGTTATCGGTGATACAATAGTAGTTGTAATAGCCGGTCAATGACCTCTTGAGCCGATCCATGATGAAGTCAATCTCTTGGGTCCGATGGCCTTTCAGCCACTGCGAATAGGCTTTGAGTTTGGCACCCACTTTCTTTCGGCTGCTTTTCCTCTTGACTCGAAAATGTCCGCTTTTACTTTGCCCACAATAGTGGGTGAATCCCAGGAAGTCAAAAGTCTTTGGCTTCCTGTTTCCATTTCTCTTGGCATTTTCCTGAGCGAATCGTCCGAAAGGGATGATCCTCGCTTTCTCCTCCGCAAGCGCCAAGTTAAATTTTTCTAGGCGCCGCTTCAGATCGCAATAGAATCGTTGGGCTTCCTGTTTATACTGAAAACAACAGACAAAGTCATCGGCATAGCGCACCAGATAAGCCTGTCCCTGGCACTGTTTCTTCACCGCTTTCGTAAACCATAGGTCAATCACATAGTGCAGATAGACGTTAGCTAGGATCGGCGAGATCAGTCCGCCTTGCGGCGTCCCTTGTTCGCTTGCGTGCCAAGTTTCCTTCTCCATGTAACCCGCTTTTAGAAAACGGGCAATGAGCCTCAGAAAGCTTGGATCCTTGATCCGTAGCTTGAGAAAACGCATCATCCATTGATGGTCGACATGATCGAAAAAGCCCCTGATGTCCACATCAACAATGTAGTTCGTGTACTTCTTTTCAATGAAGACATTCAGGACTTTAAGTGCATCATGGCAGTTCCTATTTGGGCGGAAACCGAAGGAACAGTTAAGAAAGTCTTGCTCATAGATGGCATTAAGGATCTTCGCCAGACCCCGCTGAACAATTTTATCCTCATAGGCAGGGATGCCCAGTGGGCGTTTCTTCTTTGTTCCCGGTTTATCAATATATGTCCGCCGGACAGGGAGCGGCCGATAGCTTTTCTGCTTCAGGCGCTTATCCAGATCGGCAAGGTGTTCATCAAGATGTTCTTGATAGCTTGCCTTCGTCATCTGATCGATGCCCGCTGCTTTGTTTCCCTGCAGTTCCCGGTGACAGACCCTCAATTCCTCTACGCTCAATAAATGAGCCAGAGAGGTGAAGGCCATCTTCGGATTTTCCTTCGCTAGCTCTGCTATTCTTACCTGTTTTGTAGTCATCTCTACTGTCACCTCTGTGTGTGCCGATGTGTCCCAGATAAGATTCATAAACAAGGGAAAACACCTTCCCTCAACCGGCATTACCCGATATCATGGGTACTATGTGCTTCCTCCGACTTCCCAGCAGACATTTAACGTCCTTACATTTGATTGCTTGGTTCGCTATACTTTCTTTCGAAAGACCCGCTGGGATCTCCCGAGTTGCCGTACCTTATTGATGCTCAGCGTGCCATGGTCTCTGACCCCGGGGAACCCCCAGACCTCTTGCCTTAACGATGTCTGGCGTGTTGCCTTCTGGAAGTATAACGCCATCGGCATTCCCATTTCATAAGTTTTCGAGGCTCAATCCCTTCAACCACTTGGCTTACGGCCCACTGGCTCGCTGTCTACGCTTAAAAACCAAAGTTGCCTTTCGTTCTCCAAGACTCGCTACGGATGAGTGGCTAGCTCTTTTCCGACGGGCTTCCCACCCGCTATAAGGCACGACCTTGCTCGGTCGCTCTATACTTTCTTATAGTATAAGAAAAACCGAGCAAAAAGCGCCCGGTCTTTAATCTCCAGCCATGTGTGATTGGTTTGTGTCTTTACAGTGTTGAATCATCGCTTCGGTTGCTCGCATCAACAGAGCACGACCGCGGGCGCACCGCGAGCCTCCTCAGACAAGCAGAAATCTGCGGGGTCTCGCTGGCACCTGATCCCGCAGGCGTCTCGCACCTCCGCTTTGATTCTCGGTCAAGACACTGGTTTATTCGTTTAAATATGGGGTAAAATCTTATACTTTCTTTACTTGTAAAGAAAAACTTGGCGAGGCCAAGTTTTTGACGCCGGCGGATCCTTAGCTTTTCTTATACTAGATACCGCTAATCTTTTAAGATTTTATTTTTTCATTTTGTTTTATAGGAACCTATTCGTATCCCGACCGCCAGCAGAAAATTGTAGTCAATTGAACGGTCTTTGCTGAAAAACTGTCAAAGTTCTGATCAGTGTGCATAAACTAAATTAATCACCCCTCGAAGCAGCAGTCACGCATTGAACGACTCATTGTGCAAATTAAAGGAGGGATTCAAAATGAGTAACTTCTTGATATCCGAAGAAGATTGGGATTTAAACCAAAAAGGCGAACAGGATCAGCGCAGGCATTCTGAAAAGGTCAAGGAAGCAATCAAAAAGAACCTTCCTGATCTGATCAGCAGTGAAAATATTATCCTCTCAGACGGCAAAAAAATGACACGGATTCCGATTCGGTCTTTGGACGAGTACAAATTACGGTACAACTATGACAAAACGAAACATGTCGGTCAAGGAGACGGCAAAAGTAAAGTAGGCGATGTCATAGCCAAGGCACCAGGAAAACAGCAGGCACAGCAGGGTGCCGGTAAAGGTCAAGGTGCCGGCGATCGCCCCGGCATCGACTATTACGAAGCCAATGTCTCTATTATGGAAATCGAGAACCTCTTTTTCAAGGAACTGGAACTGCCTCATCTCAAAAGGAAACTGGAGGCGGATATAACCGTCAACAGCCTTGATTATCGGGATATTCGCCGTAAGGGGCTAATGGGTAATATTGATAAAAGGCGAACCATTCTATCCGCAATAAAGCGAAATGCCCGATCTGGAAAAGCACAAATCCATCCCATCCGTGAAGAGGACTTGCGTTTTAAGACTTGGGAAACGATTGTTAAGCCGGAGAGCCGCGCGGTCGTACTCGCACTTATGGACACCAGCGGTTCAATGGGGGTTTGGGAGAAATACATTGCACGCAGCTTCTTCTTCTGGATGAATCGTTTCTTGCGGACCAAGTATGAAAAAGTAACCATCCAGTTCATCGCGCACCACACCGAAGCGACAGTGGTGAGTGAAGAAGACTTCTTCACAAAAGGCGAAAGTGGCGGAACGATCTGCTCCTCCGCTTATATCAAAGCACTGGAGTTAATTCATTCATCCTATCCACCGTCAAAATACAACATCTATCCTTTTCATTTTTCCGACGGTGACAACTTATCGTCAGACAATCCGAAATGCACGCGCCTGGTCAATGAAATCATGGACATTACCGATTTCTTCGGATATGGCGAAATTAACCCTTATCACCGATCCAGCACCTTGATGAGTGCCTACCGAAGTATTAAAAATGAAGCCTTTCATTCCTTTATTTTAAAGCAAAAAAGCGATGTCTACCATGCGATGAAGTACTTCTTCCAAAAGGATCCGGAAAGCGAAGTCATTTAACTCTAGATAAAATAAAAAGCGCCATTTCAGGCGCTTTTTTCCTGCAATCATCTCTATGACCGCATGGATTCCGTCCTTCGTTCAAGCTCATGAATGTTCACTCTTTTTCGCCCTCAGCCGGACGATAAATTCACTTCCGGACGGCTTCAGATCCTCAACCTGAATCGACCCTTCCTCCAATTCAACGAGTTCCTTCACAATCGCCAGTCCCAGGCCCGATCCACCCGGTTCCCTTGATCGCGATTGATCAATGCGGTAGAACCGGGTAAAAATCTTTTCTTTTTCCTCATTTGGTATAGACGGGCCGGAATTCTGTACATGAATAGATGAAAAATCGTGATCGCCGCAGACCTTTATTCTGATCCGCCCGTCCACCGGCGTATATTTTCTTGCATTGCCTAATAATGACACCACAATTTGGTGAACATAGTCCTCATTCGCCAGTGCATACGTTTCATTCTCAATCTCTGCAGAAAATTCTTGAACGATGCCTCCCGCATAATCGTTAATGACATTGTTCACAATCATTGACAAATTAACTGTTTCTAGCGCTTTTGATCGTCTTCCCATCCGAGCGATCATCAGAAGCTGCTCAATCAGATTTTGCATTCGTTTTGATTCTTGATCAACAAAATGGATCGACCTCTCGATGACCTCAGGGTGACCGGTGCCATGACGCTGGATCAGTTCTACATGACCACGAATCGCCGAAAGCGGCGTCCTCAGTTCGTGCGACGCGTCAGATACAAAGCGCCGATCCCTTTCAATTAACTGATCCAACTGATCCATCAGCTGGTTAAAAGAAAGAGCAAGATCGTGCACTTCTCGCGGCTGGGGGGGGACTGGCACGCGCTTTTTTAAATTATTTGTTTCAGTAATCTGATTGATTAATGCCGTTACCTTCATGAGTGGTCGGTTTAGCTTCCGAGACAATTGATAAATGGCTAAAGAACCGATGAGCACACCTAATAAAGTACAGACAGCAAGCACTTTTATCATGACCACGATAAACTTCTGAATGCTGATCATTCGGACGTAAAGATCAAAGGTATAGCCATTATAGGAAAAATTGTGATGATAGATCGGTACAAATTTTTTCTTAAAGGCAACCGAAGAAAAAACGGACAGCTTGATTAAATAGTTGTTATTGTCGGTAATACTTTCACTACCCTTGGAATAAATCATCGTTTTGTCTGGGGTCTCGATATGTACATAGAAATCCGGATGTTGCGCATAAAGAATATTCTCAATGGAATCCGTCCAGTCCGGATGTTTCTCTCGTGACTCGACAATCAATTGTTTCTTTACATACTCAACTTCATGCTCCGTATCCTTGTACAGTTGATAGCTCACAACCGAGAGAACAGCCAGCCCGATGAATAAAACAGTGAGCAAAAGAATTAAAATATACCAGAAATTCATCTGAAAAAGTGTCGTTTGCTTATTGATTTTGTAGAATGACTTCATTGATCAATCCTCAACGCATAGCCGACACCGCGAATCGTGTGGATTAATTTTACCGGCTGATTTTGGTCAATTTTATTTCGCAAATAGCGGACATACACATCGACAATATTGGTTTGGCCCATGAAATCAAACCCCCAGACCTTCGAGAGCAATTCATCACGGGTCATCACTTTCCCTTCATTTTTCATTAACACTTCAAGAAGATCAAATTCCCGTTGTGTCAGGCTAAAGGTCTTGCTGTTGCGCTCAGCCGTCCGCTTCTCAATATCCAGCGTAAGATCGCCTACTTTGCATACATGGGAGACCGGAGCGGATGCATAGCTGTTTTTCCGCCTGATCGCCACGCGTACTCTCGCCAGCAATTCCTCAATATCAAATGGCTTGGTAATGTAGTCATCCGCGCCGCCATCCAACCCTGCCACTTTGTCACCGACATAATCGCGTGCAGTCATAATAATAATCGGAACAAGGCTTTTACTCCGAATCCGACGGCAAACCTCCAAACCATTTAGCTTGGGCAGCATCAAGTCAAGCAGAACAAGGTCCCATTGCGAGTCTTCTTTAAAGAACTGCTCAAGCGCTTGTTCCCCATCATAGGCTTCCTCCACATGATAATTCTCAAAGTTCAGTTCTGTAGAGACAAAGGAAGCAACACTTTGTTCATCCTCAACGAGCAATATTTTCGCCTTTTCCATAGCTAGCAGCCATCTCTTCCAATTTAAAATGTACGAACTCCGGCAAAACCGATTATTACTTTCATTATAGCGATTCAAACCATCCGCCGTAAGAAATACGAAATGAGATTTACATGAGAAAATTCTCATGATTTTTTCACATTAAATTTGTTACCCGGTAACAATTCAAGACTAACATGGTTCTTGTACGATGATCATTTAATTCATGGCATCCCCCAAAAAGCACGGTTGTTCAAACGTTCAATCGCTCCACCGTGCTTTATTTTTTAACAATCAATTATTTAGGAGGAAAAATAAATGGAAGAACCTATTTTGACCATTGTGGTCCCTTGTTATAACGAAGAAGCTGTATTAGACGAAACAACCAAACGTTTACGCACTGTATTGCTGCAGGCTTGCCGAGATCAGCTCATTTCTTTTAGAAGTACAATTCTGTTTGTGGATGATGGAAGCAACGACCGTACTTGGGAAATCATTGACAGCGCGGCACAAGAGAATCAGGAAATTACCGGACTGAAATTAAGCCGGAACTTCGGCCATCAAAATGCGCTCATTGCCGGCATGGAGACGGCAAGACCTTATTCAGACTGTGTCATTACC
Source organism: Sporolactobacillus sp. PKPK-6 (assembly GCF_056678885.1). NCBI lineage: Bacteria > Bacillati > Bacillota > Bacilli > Caryophanales > Sporolactobacillaceae > Sporolactobacillus > Sporolactobacillus sp. PKPK-6. Next base: position 564,353 of record NZ_JBWXPA010000002.1, read on the forward strand.
ATTGATGCAGACCTTCAGGACGACGTCAATGCGATAAGAAAATTTCTCATCAAATTCCGTAACGGCTATGATGTTGTTTACGGCGTGCGCGACAAGCGCGATACCGATACCATGTTCAAAAAAAATACAGCACTGCTGTTTTATAAAATCATGGAACGCTTAGGTGTGAAAATGGTACCGAACCATGCCGACTATCGGCTCCTCAGCAGACGTGTGCTTGATGAATTTGTGAACTACCAGGAAGAAAATATTTTTTTACGCGGAATGATTCCATTGCTTGGATTTAAGAGCACCAAGGTATACTATAACCGCGCGGAACGCTTTGCTGGCGAATCAAAATACCCGCTGAAGAAAATGTTGAATTTTGCCATTGACGGCATCACCTCATTTTCGATCACGCCGATCCGAATGGTCACTTATCTTGGCGGAACGGTCGCAGGAATCGGTTTTCTGATCGGTTTGTATGCGATCATCCAACATGTTCTCGGTCATGTGGTGACTGGCTGGACATCTATGATTATCTCGCTTTGGACGATCGGCGGCATGCAGCTCATCGCAATCGGCGTCATCGGAGAATATATTGGGAAAATTTTTAAGGAAACGAAGCACCGCCCTCGCTACATTGTTGAGAAGCGCTTGTTGTCGAATGAATCATTCGTGACGAAGGCGCTCTGAGTCAAACAATAATTAAACCGGAAAGACTTTCTTTGGACATGCGGCGGATGCCTGGTCCAAAAAGAGATGGGATGTGGCGACTATTTCACGTGTAAAACGAAGTCTGATTTATTTGTTCAGCATCGCGTTTACCAGTTGTTTTCTAGCAGTGCTCGCGATTAGCTTTTTTTATCCTTTGATTTTCAATCATAATCAAGGGCTTTTGACAACGGCACTGTCGCTGGCTCTGTTTGCATTCATCGTCGTTTTATTTTTTATCGCATTTTTCCGCTGGATCGGTCGCTTGACCGACCGAACCGTGAAGAAAATAAGCGGTATCCTTTTTCTTCTCATGCTGCTGTTTGAAGGCGTGCTGATCGTCACGTTCCATACGATCATTCCTCCGATCATTGACGGTGGACATACGTATGCTGAAGCACTCTATTTGCTTGCACATGGGCATGCCTCAAGCAGTATCTATTTTAAAATATATCCAAACAACATACCGTTCACACTGCTTCGTTACTTTCTGTACAGCATGTTCAGTTTTGTTCACTTTTCGAGTTACATGTTTATCGATCGCTTGTTTTGTGCCTTGACTTTGGATGCAGGCATCTTTCTATCTTGGAAACTGATCCAAAAAAAATTCAATGATCAAACTGCATGCCTATTTCTCGTGATTACGCTAACCTGTTTGCCGTTATTTCTCTATACAATGTATTTCTATACAGATACGGCAGCAATCACATTTCCTGTCCTGCTGCTCTATCTTTGGCATCTCTATACACGTTCATGGAAAATACACTATATTCTTTTATTAGGCATTGCACTAGGAGTCGGTGAATTAATCCGGCCGAATCTAATTCTTTTTCTCCCTGCTTTAGGTATTTACATGTTTCTTGTTCTGAACTGGAAAAAGGCATTGATCAACCTTGCTGTCATCGGTATCTTGATCAGCTCAGTCGGATTCGCTTTCCAAGGGGTTGAACGTCATTTTGGCTATGTCCAGGATCCTTCGTTGTCGATGCCTTCAATCCACTGGGTAATGCTTGGATTATCTCGTGACGGAGGCTATAACGCGCATGATTATCAGCTCACGCGGAAGCAGCCTGATCCTGCTCTGAAAAAACAGCTGGATCGTCAGCAGATTGCTGATCGGATAAAAAAAGATGGGACCGGCGGACTTATCTACCTTTGGGCCGTCAAAACCGCAAGGACTTGGGGAGTAGGTGCACACGGTTATTATTGGTACACACATCTTTCCAGTCATCCTACAAAAGCGTACCAGTATCTGTTTAATCATAAAAATCAGGTAACGATTTATATCATTCAAGTGTTTTACATTGTCACTATTTTCTTACTGATTCTTTCGGTGTTGCGCTATTTTCGCACAAAAAAAGCCGACATGTATTTATTGATCCAGATCTGCCTGTTTGGTAATTTTATCTTTTATGTTTTTTTCTGGGAAGCAGAGCCGCGTTACAGTCTGCTCTTTACACCCTACATTCTCCTCGGTGCCGTTTACGGATTTAATGAACTTATGTATTTGCTAAGAAGTGGCGCCCGTCAAACTGATCGTGAGAAACGGATTGGAAAAGGGTTCAGAATCATGCTTGCCGGAGGCCTTCTCGCAGCGGTATACCTTTGCGCATCTGCAGGTTCCTATGCCTATACTCAGGCTCAGTCCCCGCAGCGCAGTTACATTGTCGATCAGCGCTATTCACCCGGCAAAAAGGGAATTGCTGTGGACGCGCATCACTCTGTCGCTCAGACATTTTTTGCATCCGACCAATACAATCGTATTTCCTTTGGCATACGCGATGTTAAGGGGAGCGCTGCGTATCGTCTCTCGGTCACAGATACAAGTTCTAAGCGGATCCTTTTCACAAAAACATTTGCACCGTCAGGCAAGGATCGCAAACAGGTGTTTCAACTAACTCATGCATCGGTTGGAACCCACAACCGAATCGACATTACACAAATAAAGAAAAAACCAGGATCAGCACTTATTTTGACAATGAGCGGATTTGGTTATGAACAACGCGATGCCTATCCAGGCGGATACTTAATGCAAAATGGCGTTAAAAAAGGGGAAAAAGACCTTAAGTTTGCGGTATACCAGGTTGCTGACGGTCCTTACTTGAGCAACAACAGCTACGGATTATTGTTCTCCATTCCTGCTTTAATGCTGCTCATGTATATCTATATTGCGCTCACCATGAATCAGAATGAATCGGACGGAACCTCTGCATTGAGTGCGCGTTCGCAGAAAATGGCAACAAAGCAAGGTATTTAAATAGTAGTGATCAGAAATAAAACCAGCAGGTCGTGAGGAACGAGTGTCCTCATTCACCTGCTGGTTTCTTGCTTTTTCATAAACGCACTCATGATCGATCTTGCAAATTATTTCGAGCAGCAAAGCCGCTAGTTGCGATGAATAATACCGAAATGGTTGAGCGGCCAATAGCGCAGATCCACTTTGCCGACGACCTTTTTCTCACTGACAAAATGGAACACGCGACTGTCTGTACTGTTTTGACGATTGTCACCCATCACCCAAAGCATTCCCTTAGGAACTCGTTCCTTGCCGGTCAGTTCTTTCAAAGAAAAATTCCAAGTCAATTGTCCGGCCAACATACTGTTTTTCTTCTGCTTCAAAAACGGTTCGTCAACCGGTTTGCCGTTCACATATAATTGATCATTCGTATAGCGGATCGTATCCCCCGGCAGACCAATGACACGTTTCACATAATCATCCGTCTTTGTTGCATGAAAAATCACCACATCAAACCGTTTAGGCTGCGCTATTCGGTAATTCACTTTATTGACAATTAATCGGTCTCCATTATATAAAGTCGTCTCCATTGACGGACCGTCCACAATATAATTACCCAATATAAATGTCCGTACAATAATGACAATCAGCACAGAAAGCGCGATCGCCCTGAACCAGGCAAATGTTTCATTTCTTTTTTTTCTTTGACGCATAGCTGCAACGACTCCCGACTATCATCATTCTCTAGTAAATCTTTAACCATACCTTTTTTATCCGAGCACTGACACCTTTTCTTAACTAATGTACACGAATCAGTGAACGATCACAAGAAACCGTGCTGCTTGTCCCAATAATGGATAAGTAAAGAAGCGCCGATAAACCGATCGGCGCTTGATAACTTATGGTTCGAATCAATGAATCGCAATTTCTTGCAAAACCGACCACTTATCGAACGGCCAGTAACGAACAGAAACTTTGCCAACCACAGAGTTTTCATTTATAAAACCGAAATAACGGCTGTCCTCGCTGTTTTGGCGATTGTCGCCCATGACCCAAAGCTTTCCTTTCGGCACATGGACTTTGCCGGTCTTGGACTTTAGGCTGAAATTCTCTGTAAGCTGCTGTCCTTGTGGGAGATCACTCTTATATTGCTGAAGGTAAGACTCATCAACCGCCTTGCCGTTTACATAAAGCTGATCGTTCTTGTAAGAGATTGTATCTCCGGGCAGCCCAATGATTCGTTTTACATAATCTTCAGTACTTGTCGCATGAAAAACAATAATATCGAAGCGATGCGGCGCACCAATGGAATAACCGATTTTATTGACAATCAGCCGGTTGCCGTCCTGCAACGTCGGCATCATTGATTCGCCCCGCACAATATAATTGCTGAAAATAAAATGGCGAACGAGCAATGCGACTAGAACCGCAATGGCAATTGCTCGAATCCAACTCCACAGTTCTCTCTTTGTTTTACTCATTGACTCGCGAGTGTCCCTTCTTGATTTGCCGCTCAATCCCAGTTCATGAATCATTGATCACGATTCTCAACGATTAAGCAGACTGCCTACATATCTTAGTAATTCGTTCGCCGATGTTGAATTATAGCCGTATTCGTCCACAAGTCTGGCAATAACTTCATTAACTCTTTTTAGCTGATCTTCATCCGGTGTCTTGCTTGACGTCGTGATTTTTACTACATCTTTCAGATCTGCGAACAGTTTTTTCTGAATGGCTTCTTTTAAGCGCTCATGTGACTTATAGTTGAAGCGCTTGCCTTTGCGCGCATAGGCGGAAATACGAATCAGAATTTCTTCTCTGAAGGACTTCTTCGCATTTTCAGAAATGCCGATTTGTTCTTCTATAGAGCGCATCAATTTCTCATCAGGATCGACCTCATCACCAGTGATCGGGTCAAAAATCTTGTTGCTGTTGCAGTACGCTTCGACATTATCCAGATAATTGTCCATAAGCGTCTTCGCCGACTCTTCGAATGAATAAACGAAAGCCTTCTGTACTTCGCTCTTTGCCAATTCATCGTATTCACGCCGTGCAAGCGCAATATATTCCGTATAATGTGCGCGATCCTCGTCAGAGATCGACGCATGCTGATCCAATCCTTCTTTAATCGAACGAAGAATATCCAATGCGTTAATGGAGGGAACACCTTTCTTGATAATTGCTGAAGAAATTCGGTTAATGACATAACGCGGATCAATTCCGCTCATGCCTTCATCGGAAAATTCATGCTGCAGTTCTTTAATATCTGCCGCATTATAACCTTCAACAATTTCACCGTCATACAGACGCATTTTCTTAATCAAATCAATCCCGCGGCTTTTGGATTCCTTCAACCGAGTCAGAATCGAAAATGTAGCCGCCGTCCGCAAAGCGTGCGGCGCAATATGAACATTCGCAACATCACTTTCGGAAATCAGTTTTTCATAAATCTTTTCTTCGTCACTGACCTTTAAATTATAAGGAACCGGCATCACAATCATACGTGAGTGGAGTGCTTCATTTTTCTTGTTGCTGATAAAGGTCCTGTATTCGGTCTCGTTCGTGTGCGCAATGATCAGTTCATCTGCGGAGATCAACGCGAATCGGCCTGCCTTGAAATTGCCTTCCTGTGTCAGCGACAGCAAATGCCATAAGAATTTCTCATCGCATTTCAGCATTTCCTGAAATTCCATCAGTCCGCGATTGGCTTTATTCAGTTCTCCATCAAAGCGGTAGGCTCGTGGATCCGATTCCGATCCATATTCTGCAATCGTTGAAAAATCAATGCTTCCTGTCAGATCGGCAATATCTTGAGATTTCGGATCAGAAGGACTAAAGGTGCCGATACCGACGCGCTTATCCTCAGAGAGAAAAATTCGCTCAATCGGCACATCTTCAATTTGACCGCCGTATTCCTTCTCAAGGCGCATAGCGTTCAGCGGCGAAAGATTCCCTTCGACACGAATACCCGTCTCTTCAAAGAAATCCTCGCGCAGATGAGGCGGAATTAAATGAAGCGGGTCCTCATGCATTGGGCAATCCTTAATGGCATAAAGTGCTCCTTCATCCGTCCATGAATATTTTTCCAGTCCGCGCTTAAGCATTGTCACAATGGTCGATTTACCTCCGCTGACCGGCCCCATCAGAAGCAAAATTCTCTTTTTAACATCCAAGCGCCGCGCAGCCGGATGAAAGTACTCCTCGACAAGACGTTCAATTGCTTCATCAAGGCCGTATATCTGTCCGTCAAAGAAGTGGTAGTGCTTATGTCCATCCTTCTCCGAAACACCGGCAGAAATGATCATCTGATAAACTCTGGAATGCGCGGATTGTGCGATCATCGGATTCTTCTTCACTAGTTCCAAGTAGTCTGCAAACGTGCCTTCCCACTTCAGCTGTCCCTCATAGTCGCGGAATTGTTTCAGTTTATCAAGAAAGTTCATTGTATCCCCCCTAGAAAAGATTCACCAATGCTTCCACCCATGTATCTAAGTGTATGCGGTCGGTCGGTAATCTTTCATGGAAACTACGAACAGATACAGAAACAACGTGTCACAAGAGTATGGAAAGGCCTACAGAAAAGTAAAAAATTAGAGCTTCTATTTTTTAAAATTCAAATAGTCATTAACCTTTTTTTCTAAATCAGGATAATCCGGGAAATCGCTGCTGACGCAGAGCTTCATAGACAATAATTGCAGCAGAATTAGATAAATTGAGCGAACGAATGGCTCCGGTCATCGGCAGCCGAACACAGCGATCTTGATAGGCTGCCACAAATTCTTTTGGAAGTCCGGTTGTTTCACGGCCGAAGAAGAAAAAGTAGTCTTTACTTGGATCGCTGTAATCGAAAGCGTCATAAGGTCTGCTGCCGTCGGTTTCAACAAGATAATACTCACCTTGCTGATGCTTAGAAAAGAAATCATCAAGTGAATCATAATAATGAAGATCGACCGATGCCCAATAATCAAGGCCGGCACGTTTCAAATGCTTGTCGTCCGTAGAGAATCCCAGCGGACGAATCAAATGGAGACCGCTATGTGTTCCGGCACAGGTTCGTGCGATATTTCCTGTATTCGGCGGAATCAACGGTTGATAAAGAACGACATGATTACCCATTTCAGACACTCCTATACGTGTTCAGACGACTTCTCAGCCGCTTTGTGAGATCAAATTTTTGCATTGAAAAAAGGCCGGGAGCACCGACCCTCATAACCTCTTATAATAGGGTTTATTATAGCACATCTTGAACCATGAATTTACACGTGATCTTTAATATGGAAAAATTTATAACGGATATTAGCAGTATATGCAGGTGAATCTGTATATGGCCAAGGCCTGTGATATGCATCATAAGTATGCGCATTCACCAGTGGTTCTCCGGACGCATCCATTGCCGTAACCATCGTGTTATGGTTCCAACGGCCGTCACCTTCGAAATCATAACAAATGACATCGCCAGGTACCAATTCGCTTGCCTGAGCGCGTTCAATTGCGCCAATCACGCCGTCCGGCTTGCTTAAATACATACACAAACTGTTAGCCACTGTCCAGCTGAAACTCCAGTTCGTCTGTACCTGCCACCATCCCCTGTTTCGGATCGGATTGCCCCACATTCGGATGCCACCTTCATGTAGGCATTGTGAAATAAAATTGGTACAATCATCGCTGACTATCGGATAGTGTGGATTTCGGCGATTCCACCATAAATCGGCATAGCGGACAGCAGCCAGCCGATCATAGCTCCGCGAACGGACATCGGCAGGAGCCAAATCACCCGATTCGCGCGGCAACGGCTGCTCCTCTCCTGCTGCCAGAGGTGCTAATGTGTCGGAGACAAGACGGCTGCTCCGAACAACCGCTTGCCGATCTTCCAAACGTTCTTCAAGAAAGAAATCATTCTGCTTTTTAATCAGCCACTGAGTATGCAAAGAATAGTCAATAACCAAATCCTCACGCTTGTCCTTCGTTTGCACGTTTTGCGCTTGAACAACCGCATGCTCGATCTCAGCCTGCTGGTCATTGAGTGCTTTCGTTTTATTCATCAGACGCTTTAATTCTTCAGGCGCTAATGCCATCTTGTGTGGATCAGCATTGCCTACCCAATAGTCGCCAAGCATGGTCAAATGGTTCTGAAATGCATTTTTCCAGTCCACGCTAATTCCCCGTTTCAACATGATTTCGTTATCATTTATTTATGCGTAATGTAACGAAATCATGCCGTGCCTGCTTCATTTAGCCGATACTGCAACCCCTGGTCTTTCTAAATTTAATAAGAACTGCTTTACCTCGATTCCGCCGCCATAGCCGACAAGCGAACCGTTTGCTCCAATCACACGGTGACATGGGACAACAATGGGAATCGGATTGCGATTATTCGCCATTCCAATTGCGCGCACCCCTTTTGGATTTTGCACAGCACACGCAATATCCTTATATGACCGGGTCTCTCCAAAAGGAATTTCCGACAATGCTTTCCATACCTTGCATTGAAATTCTGTTCCTTTCATGAGCAGCTTTAACGTGAATACTTTTCTTTTCCCATTAAAATAGTCATCCAGTTGCCGAGCTGCCTCCGCGCATTGTTCTTGATCCTTTATGAGAACTGATGGAAGTTCATGCTTTTCTGCCCATTGTCTTAGCCGGGATTCATTTTCTTCAAACGATCCAAAATCAATGCGGCATAGTTGATCTTCATAGACAGATAATGTCAGCGCTCCGATCGCCGTTTCCATTTCATGAACGGCGAGATAATCGTTTTGATTCATGTATGAATCTCCTTTTGTTCATTTTTGGGTCACTCGTTTTGAACGGCCGGAACAAGTTCGACGAGTGATCGGTTGGGCTGCTCCGTAAAAAGAGCATCATGTGAGATGACCAGCACAATTCTTCCTTTTTCAACCAGCTCGTTAATCAAGCGACAAACAATATGTTTATTGTTCTTATCTAGAAAATTGGTCGGTTCATCAAACAGGTAGACACTTTTATTCGTGCTCAAATCATGGCTCATTTGTGCAAGCTTCTTTTGGCCATAGGATCCGTTACTGAGCAAAAGGCGGCCGTATTCACTAATGATCGGCTCAGCGGGTACGTAAACAAAGTCCGAAGTTTCTCTGCTTCGTGATTTCCCATTGATTTGAATCTCTCCATGATAACGGCTGCTCAGGCCTAAGATCGATTCGATCATCGTCGTCTTCCCGCATCCGTTTGCTCCGCGAATGAGATAAAGCGAGCCGGGTACAAAAATCTGATTAATAGGAGCATGTAATGCTTCTCCATACTCGTTTAATCCAATATAACTGCGTAATTGAACCGAATCGATGGAAACATCTGAGCGTTTCTCGACTGGAAGCTCAAGAAATCGAGCAAAATTCGTCAGCACAGGCTTAGTCGCTAAATAATCCTTGCGAATGGTGGCAAAGAATTCTGCCGGGTCCCAAAAGCGCGATGTATACAGCTCGATGGCTGACAAAGCGCCGATTGTCATGCTTCCATGATAAACAAAATAGGCACTCAATAAAGTACTCAGTAGGATCACTCCATTAAGCATACCGTAGGATAAAAGATTATCAAAGACAGCCTCTGTCTGGATCTTCTTTTTCATATGAATCTTGTACGAACGGATCCATTCCGATATCGGCTTGAGTTGTTTGTTCTCTAAGAAGCGTTCTTCCTTCGTTAAACGGTATTGATCAGATTCATAATCTTTAAGCTTCTCCATGTCATGAACCGTTCGTTCTGTATTCTCTTTCATGGTATGCGCAAAACGAAGCGACAAAAGCAGGAAAGTAGGAATGGCTAAAGTTACAACGAGGGTAACGGGAAAGGACAGTGACACCATACAGAGGATTATCCCCACAATGTAGAGTGCATTAACGACAATTGAAAGTGGAACTTGAAAAATAAAGCGTTTCACTAGTTCATAGTTCTGACCCATAAATTGCTGCAGACTGCCTTGTGAGACGTGATTGTCTCTGAGGTTAAGTTGTTTTATTTCGCGATCAAGCGTTGAGAAAATCGATACAAAGGCTTCCCTTGTTCCGAAGCCTTCCGCCAAATCAACCGCATAGTTCAATAGCTGTGTGAGGATATAGAAGACAATTGATAATGCAACATAGATAAGCAGCTTATGAAGATTTTTCTCGACCAATGCGTCAATCATTTGCATCGTCAAGATCGGTATCATAAGAAAAGCGAGTCGATGAAGAATAAGAACCATAAAATTGATGAAAAGTGTTTTTCGGGAAATGTAGTGAATAAATTGGAACATATGGAACACCTCTTGGTCATTCCCAGATCATACTTATTTGGGAGGACAAATTTCACTGTCACAATCCGAATCGTGACGATTAATTTTTACCATTGGATCCATCCCTTTATTTTTAATTAACGCCATTATAACACAGCATTTTGACGCGAAATTCACGATTTTTATGCTACACTAAGATTAAATTGTCACTCAGGAGGCGCGTCATGTCTGATGTTTCGATCTCTTCTCAATTGAAAGAGGCAGTGACCGATTTTAAGATCGGCGTTATTTATTATCCGGCGATTGTCGTTAGCGACTTGCCGCCGCTGATTGGCGATCGTCTGCCCTTGTACTATGAAAACATTCAACTATCCTTAAACGAACATCCTGTGAGTGAGATTCCAGGCGTCAAGGAATGGAGAGGAATCTTTAAAAAGGCGGGTACAGATCCGTCGCGTTACCGACCATCTCAGGAAGCGCTGCTGCGAAAAATAAAAAAAGACGGTGCACCGCATTTTGTAAACTCAGCGGTTGATCTGCTCAACTTTTTCAGCGTTCAGTACGGTATTCCTATGGGCTTATACGATATGGCAAAGCTTCACAGTCCTATTCAAATAAGGATTGGTACCGATGAAGATCACTATGACGGATTAAACGGCCGGACCATGCATATGAAAGATAAAATTGTATCCGCGGACATCGTCGGGGCATTTGGAAGCCCGATCGTCGATTCAAAACGAACCTGTGTGACCGAACAGACGAAACAAGCCTTGCAAATTGTTTATTTGCGTCCCTCAATGGACAGCGATGAAGCGCGTCAATTGATCACAAAAATGGCGGAAATGTTTACGCAGGTACATGGCGGTACCCATGAATTAAAATTGATTCAATAGAATATAGTTTTAGTGACTGCCCGCAAGGAGGGACTACAATGAATTCAGATTTATTCAGCGTTGATTACTTTAAAGACGCACTGCATCTGCAACTAAAGAAAAATGGCGATATACAGACACCTGTTCAAACGATGAACAGCTACTATCACACCGTTGTTTCGGCAATCATTCAAGATCGGATTAATAAAAACTTCGAATTGATGCGTCGAATTCGCAATTTAGATGCGGCTTATAAGGAAGTAAAAGAAGAAGTCTCAGCGCAGCAGCAAATGCAGCAGCAGTAAATTTTTCTCAATTTGTGCAAAAAAGATCGCCAAGCATCGGAAATTGCTTGACGATCTTTTTTCAACTATTTATTTAGCTGCTCGAAAGCCTGCCTTCACAGCGTCATTTCGATTCTTAAAACAGATCTCTGCCTTCGTCACCTTATAGTATCGGTCGGATGGCATGTGATATATTTTCCCTCGAGACGAGATATTGCCCTTAATCAAGCCGCCGCAATCGCCTGCTTGATTTGGCGTACTCTGACCTTCTACCGAATTTTCGGCCACTGCTGTGCTTGACGATTGATTGCTATTCTTATGTATTTCGTCGTATGCCGCCGTTCCCTTCATAACTTCCGGATGAAAGCCATTCGCTTCGGCATATCCGTTTACCGACCAAATACCGATGTTCTTCGCTCGTGCCTGATTCTCTACCGATCGATACTGGTCAATATATTTGGTGTTTGGCGGATAGACATAGGCGACCCGTGCCAGTCCGCTGGCCAGCTGAAGTTCTTCAAACGACTTACCATCAACAAAGACATAAGCAAGCAGCCGTCCGTACTTATCACGACCGCCATCCTTGGCAAGTTCAAGCGTCACGGTTTTCCCATCAAGCAGCCGATGTGCCTGTGCGCTTGCCTCCGGTCCGTAGGGCTGAACCCCTAACTTGGGATGATGGGTTTCCGGTGTGTCAATCAACAGGACCCTGACTGTGGTTATTTTCTTTTGATAAAGCACTTGAAACGTATCGCCATCGACAACTTTAGTTACTTTTACGGTGACACCGTGCTCAGGCTTTTCGCTGTTACTTACTGCTATATCTGATGAATCGTTGACTGATGCGGCAGTTTCACTTGATGAATACGCCGAATCCGAACTTGATACAGCAGCCGTACTTGTTGAGCCTGCATTGTTCGACGTTTCACCGTTGCTGAGTTCCGCACATCCGGAAAGAAGGAACAGCGACAGGAGCATCATCATGAGCACATAGCTTACTCCGCGCCAACTTAAACTATTTCTTTTCATTGCATTCACCTATTCTTTTTGGGCATAAATTGAGCGGCCGCTGTAAAAAGAGGCCGTTCAATGGACGATTGCCGCCTCACAAGCGGCAAATATTCAATGGGCAGCGATCTTCACAATGACAGATCGCCTTAATATAATCCAAGTTTTTGATGACAATAGATCCATGATAATAATCAATAGCTCCATCATTCTTCCAAGCTTGGAGCATCCGGTTCACAGTCTCACGTGTCGAGCCAATGAGCTGAGCCAAATCGGTGTTCGTCAAACTGATGGTGTAATGAATACCGTCTTCATCCGAACGGCTGTAGCCATGGATCATTCTCAGCAAGGTAGAGGCAAGTGCGCCGTTCTTCCCATAGAAGATCAAGTCGCGCATTTTAATTTGAGTAAATTGGCCCAGCATACCGATCCATTTCATAAATTCAAACGACATCCCTGCATTCGAGAGCAGCAGTGGCTCTAACTCTTTCTCAGAAATGATTCCAATCTTGCATTCAGTAACCGCCGCAGCTGTGAACAAATTTTCGGCACTACCGAAGCAACCGATCTCACCAAACAGATCGCCTTCCATAAAGTAGTGGAGCACCAAATCTTTTCCATCGTACGCGGATTTAAATAATTTAACGCGTCCTTCAAGCACATAATAGAGCTTGTCGGCAGGGTCTCCCTCCCAGAAGACATTCGTGCCTTTTTTATATGTCGACACGGTCATCACTGACTTCAGCGACTGCATGCTTTGCTTCGAGAACATGCATGTATTGTTCAGACCATTCTGATTCAAACAAGCGAGCTCTTCCATCATATCACGCCCTTATTTTTACTATCAAACATCTATAATCAATAATTATCTTAGAAACAAGAAAAACCAAAATTGCTTTTTCCGAGAATTCCTGCCTTTTCTTCTTTCATTATACAAGAGATTTTCTTAATTTAGCGTGAAAAGTGTGACGGAAATCATACAGCTTTTAATAAGTATGCGCTTTCTATTTTTTTCAAGGAAAGAAAGCATAAGATTTTCGAATTAATAACAAAGTAGGAAACTAGACACGAAAACGCGAGACTCCTGAGGGTGCGGCTCTGTTGATCGCGTGCCAGTGATGAGACCCCGCAGATACGAGTATGTATGAGGAGGCTCGCGGTGCGCCCGCGGCAAGCGAGCGGCTGAAGTGTCACTCAAGTTATAGGATTAATGGATCAAGGCTGCATTTGGAGTAAAGGAGCTTTCGTATGTAAAGGAGTAAAGGAACTTTCGCTAAATATGCATACGTCCTGTATGCAACGCGAAAGCCATCACATCCTGTGAAAGTACGTCCTGTATGCAACGCGAAAGCCACCACGTCCTGCAGAGGTAAGGACCGGGCTTGCCCGGTTTTTCTTACAAGTAAAGAAAGTATAAGATTTTACCCCATATTTAAACGAATAAACCAGTGTCTTGACCGAGAATCAAAGCGGAGGTGCGAGACGCCTGCGGGATCAGCGTGCCAGCGAGACCCCGCAGATTTCTGCTTGTCTGAGGAGGCTCGCGGTGCGCCCGCGGCAAGCGAGCAACCGAAGCGATGATTCAACACTGTAAAGACACAAACCAATCACACATGGCTGGAGATTAAAGACCGGGCGCTTTTTGCTCGGTTTTTCTTAACAGCTAAAGAAAATTTATCGTTTTGTCTTGCTGATATCACGATAAGGTCATAAGATGCTGAATTCCAATCCGCACTTATCGGTTGAGCGATCAGGGTAAGCGCCCGATCTGATAAATAGGCGGAAAAATTACCCTTATTTAGAAAATGAACGAAAAAATAGCTTAAATAGACGGAGAAATTCCCCTTATCGAATCGAAAAACGTGAGAGTGGTAGGGTTTTACTTTGCATAACCGGAAAAATTACCCTTATTTACCGGCGAAGCACGTGCCATGATGCATATAACCGGAAAATTTCCGCTTATTTACTCGCTTGATTTAATGAAGCCAGAATGCTAGTGAAATAGAGGTGAGTTTAAGAACCGGGCTTGCCCGGTTTTTCTTACAAGGAAAGAAAGTATATGATTTTCGCCAAAGTCAAAGGTTGTGAGCCAAACGCGCAGGTGCGAGACTCCTGCGGGAGTGCAGGCCAGGGGAGACCCCGCAGATATTAGTTTGCTTGAGGAGGCTCCCGGACTGCCCGCGGTCGCGCTCAGTTGATGCGAGCAACCGGAGCGTAATCAAAATCCGGCATGATTTAAGGACCGGGCGTTTTTGTGCCCGGTTTTTCTTATTGACCAGATTAATCAAGTATTAATCCATGACATTCTTCGACTATTTGAATGGGATCTGAATAAGAAAGGCTATTACCATGTTATAATGAAAGAAAATGGGTCGATTATGATTATGATCAACGTGAGAAAGAGGGAACAAATTTGGCAGAATTAACAGCCGGCATGATTACAACCCTAGAGGTTTCACATAAAGCACCTTTTGGCTATTTTCTCAGTGACGGCGGAGATCAAGAAGTCCTTCTCCATGAGAATGACGTGACCCGCTCATTAGGCGAGCATGAAAAAATCTCCGTATTTCTCTATCAGGATCATCAAGGACGAATCGCAGCAACGATGACGCTTCCCACGGTTCGTTTTGATGCCTTTGATTGGGCAACCGCCGTTTCTCTGCATAAAAAGTACGGCACTTTTCTCGACATTGGCATTAACAAGGATCTTTTGCTTTCCAAGGACGATATGACGTATGAATGGGAAAGCTGGCCGCAGCCCGGCGATCGTGTGTACTGCAGCTTGAAACTGGATAAGAAACAGCGCCTTTTCGCAAGATTAGCGGATGAAACGGAGATCCGGAGAATTTCCATTCCGGCGCCCGAGAAACTGCAGAATAAAAATGTACATGCCACCATTTACCGTCTTGTTCTGGACGGAGCCCATGTACTGACCGATGAAGGATATATCGGATTCATTCATAACGCAGAGGTCAATGGAACCATCAGATTGGGACAAGCATTCGATTGCCGAGTCATCGATGTGAAGGAAAACGGCAGCCTGAACCTTTCCATGAAGCCGCGCAGTTACGAAATGATTGAAGGAAACTCTGAGAAAATCATCGCTTACATGAACAGTCGCGATGGGGCCATGCCTTATTGGGATAAAAGTCTTCCTGAAGACATCAAAAAGAGATTCGGTATCAGCAAAAGCGATTTCAAGAAAGCCCTTGGCCAGCTGATGAAAGAAGGCAAGCTGTTCCAAAAAGACGGCTGGAGTTATTTAAAACAAGAGGAATAAAAAAAAGGCCTAATCAGGACATCTGTCCTGACCGGGCCTTTTTGCATGTCACGCCACAGCACGCCGACGTTCCATGAGCCGATGATAGATGATGCCAAGAAAATAACTGACCGCATCAAATGCGACGATAAAGAAGCTGACCGGTGCATTGGTATAATAACCGGAAACAAGACCGAACCAAACGCTCAGTACAGCAATCAGTGAAGAAAGAAGGATCATTCCAAATATGGACTGAGTATAAAGTCTGGCGGCTGCAGCAGGCACGGTCATTAACGAAAAGACGAGTAGTGCGCCGACGATTTGAATCGTCACACTGGTTGCTACAGCCATAAGCAGTAGAAAGCCAATCGAAATCCAGCGGATCGGCAATCCGGCAGCTTGAGCTCCGACCTGATCAAAAGAATCGAACTTGAGCCAGCGGTAACCTGCGCAGAGAGCAATCAGTACAAACAGGGTAATGGCAACAATCTGCCAAATGTCCTGCAAATCAATGCCCACAACACTTCCAAACAGCAAGGTGCGCGAATAATTTCCTTGAATGTTCCCCAGCGACAAAAATAAAATACCCAGGCCAAGTGCCAAGCTGAGAATGACACTGATCGATGCATCTCGTCGAAACATTCGTACCCCCATCTGTCCGACACCAACAGATCCGGCTAATGTAAAAGCAAGCAAACCCACTAGCGGGTCAATACCGGCATAAGCCGCAAATGCAGCGCCGGCAAAGCCGATGTGAGAAATGGTGTGTGCAACAAATGAGAGCGAACGTGCAATAATGAAAACACCGATCACACCGCACATGATTGCAATGAGCGTCCCCGCGATAAATGCGTGCTGCATAAAGTCGTACTGAAACATCCTTTTCCCTCCATATTAACCATTACGAAGAACTGCTTCTCCTATATATCGTCAGTCTCATCCGGTGTTACCTAGAGGAAGCTGAAACCGACAGTCCTGAGGAGGCGGACCCCTCATGATGAGTAACGCCTTCATCGAAAGACGATTGAAAAACATTTTTTAACATCGCTTGATCATCAAGAATGCTCTGCACATCCCCTGTTTTATAGTACCCTCGAGTCATGAGCAGGATATGATCCGCATACGCTCTGACCATTTGAAAGTCATGACAAATAAAAAGAACAGTTACGCCCCATTCATGAACGGCCTTCTTCACAAGTTCCATCATGCGTGTCTGAGCATCAGGATCGAGATTCGCTGTTGATTCATCAAGTAGGAGCAAATCCGGGTGCCGCACAAGTGCCTGGGCCAGAAAAACCCGCTGACGCTCTCCTCCGGATAATTTGCCTACTGGCTTTTTTGCTAAGCGATCCGTGTCGGTAAAAATCATCATTTCATGTAGGATTCTTTTTTCACGCCTTGACGGCCATGGAAAAAATGAACTCACTTGTCCGAGTGAAATAAAATCCCTGGCACAAATCGGCATGTCATCATCAATCACCCGTGATTGCGGTACATAACCGATCACCGGTTTTTTCTGATCACAGCTCAGCACAATTTCGCCGTGTTGAGGATGAATCAAGCCAAGAATCGATTTTAACAGGGTTGATTTTCCCGCTCCGTTTGGTCCGATAATGGCATACATTTGACCTGGCGAAACATCTAGCGAAAGATCCTTCAAGATTTCTTCTCCATTAAAACTGACTTGAAGATCATTGATCTGAACGCGACGAAGCATTGAAAAACCCTCCCCTATATAAATTTTTTTCATGTTTTCATAGATAACAAATAATGTAGTAACTTTCCAGATTAAGAGAAATGTCGCACTGATAAATAGTAATGATTTCGATTTGTTTTGTCAAGACATTGGCTGCCGCCAAGGTTTGAAATAAAAAGGAGAGAAACTGATTGCCTGCTTCTCTCCAATTCATCCCGTAATTTGATTAATTGGCGCTTTGCGCTTCTTCAATTTGTTTCAGTTGATCAAGCATCCAGTTTTTATAATCTTTTCCTGCAGGCAGGGTTTCAGTCACTTTGATGACCGGTACCTTGTTTTCGTCTGCAAGTTTCATCATTTTCTTCACGGTCGGGCTGATTTCCTGTATATTGCTGACAAAGAAGGCAATACGTTTTTCTTTAATATCCTTTTGCATGGCTGCAATGTCCTTAGGCGATGGATCTGTTTCCTGCTCGACTGCAATTTCAAAATGATTATTAGCTACTTTATAGCCGAGTGCATCCAACGTATAGTCAAAAACAGGTTCGGATACATCGACAAGTCCTTGATTCGCATTTTTACTGAGTTTTGCAATGTCATCCTTAACCGGCTTAATACTTGCAATATAGGTCTTCGCATTTTCCTTGTATTCATCAGCATGCTTTGGATCTATTTTCGCTAGTTTGCCAGCAAGATAATCAGCGAGCATTGGCATCGTTTCCGGCTGATACCAAAGATGCTCATTGTCCCCATCCTTTTTGTTCATAACATCTTCACCAACGCGGACAATCGTTTGATCCTTTGAATTCTTTGCTAAGTTGCTCATCCAACCGTCATAACCGATCCCATTGTAGACTACGAGCTTCGCTTGGCTGACCGCTCTAGCGGTTCCCGTTGTCGGTTCATAGTCATGCGGATCCATGCTTGGTTTATTAATAATTGAGGTCACATCCACATGGCTGCCGCCAACCGCTTTAGCGACTTCCCCATAAAAATCTTCGGCAGCGACAATGCTGATTTTATCGGAAGATGAACGTCCTCCTGAAGCCGAATTATTGCCGCAGCCTGCTAAAATACCAACTAATAAAATTAAGGTGAGAAATAAGAAATTCATTTTTTTGAAATGGTTCATCTTTTTTAATTCCCTTCTGTTCTATGTATCAATAAAACGTAATTATTACGTTTTATCCACAAATATAAATAGTAATGATTACGTTTTAATCTGTCAAGTACCAATCTGATTAATCTCCAATTGATCCCGTGAAGGTATCCGACCACACTCATCTAATCGGCAAGCGCACACCTGAATGAGTCGAGATAAAGGTTGATTGGCCAATGTTGAAGATGCCTTCTCCTATTACCAGCTCGCTTTTCTCACGCCTGGAATCTGACCTTTATGCGCGTATTCACGAAAAGCGATACGCGACATATCGAACTTGCGCATATAGCCATGCGGACGCCCGGTCAATGGACAGCGATTGTGCAGCCTTGTGGGTGATGAATCACGAGGAAGTTGTGCTAAGGCAGCATAATCTTTCTTCTCTTTCAATTCATGTCTCAATTCAGCATATTTGGCAACGATTGCTTCACGTTTCAGTTCTTTGACTACTTTCGATTTTTTAGCCATTCAAATAATCCTTCCTTTTTTAAATCGTAATAATTACGTTTTACATTTTCTATTTAAGCACCTAATGTCTTCAATTGCAAGTCGGAGCCTGTACAAATGTTCTAAATCAGCATGTATTTCATAGGGATAGTAACAGATTATTAATTTGCCAAGATGAAGCAGCTATCGCATAAAAGGAGACAAGCATACATGCACACATCGACTCTTAAACGCATCAGCAATCCCATGACACTTATCTTTTTCGTCTTTCTCTTTCTGCTTATTTACTTTTCAGAGAAAACAAATGGTATTGCCCCAAAGCAAATACCAACGCAGTTCTACAGTTTTAACACTATCTTTTTAAGTATGGTCATTGAATCGCTGCCCTTTATTTTAATCGGCGTTGTAATTTCTGTTCTGATCCAGTCTTATGTTCATGAAAATTTTATCCATCGCTTATTTTCCGGCAGAGGTTTGCTTGCCATGATCCCGGCAGCATTGACCGGCATCGTTTTTCCGATCTGCGAGTGTGCGATCATCCCCGTTATACGCAGTCTAATTAAAAAGGGCCTTCCGCAGCATCTTGGCGTCGTCATGATCGCATCCATTCCGATCATCAATCCGATTGTTTTTTTGTCCACGTTCTACGCCTTTCAAAACAATCCTGTTATTCTTTACGCACGCATGACGATTGCGCTTCTCGCGGCACTTCTCATCGGCGGTTCTGTTTATTTTTTGTTCCGAAAGCAATCGATCTTGAAGGAAAGCGCGAGCATGCGCGAGACAGGCGTAATCAGTTGGCAGGCTTTTTATGAAGATGCACATCACCGGCACCATCATCACGAGAACGAACGACCTGAACTTCATGATATCTTTCTGCATATCAGCGGCGAATTTTTCGATACAGCCAAATATTTCATTTTCGGTGCAATCATCGCCAGTTCATTTCAGACATTCTTTAACCAGCATCTGCTCTCCACGGTTGGTGCGAATCCGTCCATCGGTCCGGCATCCATGATGGGGATGGCTTATCTTTTGTCTGTATGTTCAACATCCGACGCGTTCCTTGCTTCTTCATTTTCCGGCATGTTCTCACCCGGCGCCATTACAGCTTTTCTCGTTTTCGGCGCAATGCTGGATATTAAAAACACGATGATGCTGGTTGGCGCTTTCAAGTTCAGATTTGTCATCGTCTTTATGATTCTCTCTGTAACGGTCGTTTATATATTCAGCAGACTTATGGATCTTTTCGTGTGAGGTGACGGATATTGGATGATCAGCGACTTGCATTTCATCATTATTTAAGAGGTATTGCGCTTGGAGGAATAGCACTGTTTCTCTTTCGGCTCGCACTCTATGGTGATCTTAAATATTATTTATCGCCGAAACTTGAAGGCTACACAAAGATAGCCATCGTTGTTCTTGCTCTTCTCAGCTTCATGCACTTTATCTTGCCCCCTGATCATAACCATTGTGAAGGCTGCGAGCATGAACACGCGCATGCCATCCCCAAAAAAGGGCTGCATTCATTCGTTTTCTTTTGTCTGTTTTTTTTACCCGTCCTCTCTGGGTTCATTTTTCCGAACCATACCTTGGGCAGTGATGTGGCTGCAAACCGAGCTATGAAACAAGCGCCATCTGTTCAGAGCACAGCAAAAAAATCAGGATCTGTCAAACCCGCCGGTGCACTGAGAAATCCGATCAGCCAAAAACAATTTAATGCGTTAAAAAAGAAACTGCTTAAGCAGAAAATCATTACAGTCGACGATTCCCATTACACATATATTTTAAATATGCTTGAGCAGGACCCGAATGCTTTTAAAGGAAAGCAGTTCATTATGACCGGGTTTGTCTATCGTGACAAACAAGTGCCTGCTCATGAGATCGTCACCGCACGATTCGATATCTCTTGCTGCATTGCCGATGCCTCAGTATATGGAATACGTACAGAAGGAAATGTTGCCGATTTAAAGAAGGATAATTGGATTCGTGTCCGCGGTACCATTAATACAATGAAGCAATCAGGCAGCACGATTCCCGTACTCGCTCATGCACAGGTAACGCAAATTAAAGAACCAAGTCATCCTTATGTTTACGATAACGGCATTCTTCTCGACTAACTTTTCATAATAAGGTCTGCTTTTTCTTAACTTCACGAAAACATATATTATAATAAGGATTGAAAGACTAAATATGATCGTTAATCCCTTGGAGGTATGAATGTGAAAATTGCAATGGCAAGTGACCACGCCGGCTATGAATTAAAAGGCGAAATTAAAGCTTGGCTCGAAAACGAAGGCCATGAAGTGATTGATTTCGGTACAGACAGCAAGGAATCCTGCGATCTGTCCGACTACGTCTATCCCGCATCGCTCGCAGTCGCAAAAGGCGAAGCAGACCGTGGCATCTTTGTCGACGGCGTCGGATATGGGAGTGCACTGATCGCAAACCGAATCTATGGTTTGAATGCCGCTGTTTGTCAAGATCCGTTCTGTGCAAAGCTTGCCCGTCAGCACACTGACAGCAATGTGCTATGCATTGGTGGAAAAATCATCGGTTCAGGAATCGCTCTGGAAATCGTCAATGTATGGATGCATACCGATGTACTGAGCGGCATCGAGAAATACACGAACCGGATTAAAAAGGTTCAGGCTATTTCCGAGAAACACCTAAAAAAACTATCCGAAATCTGAAAATCGTTCAGTCAAAAACAGCCTCTCACCGAGGCTGTTTTTTTTCGTTATTCATCAT
Organism: Sporolactobacillus sp. PKPK-6; assembly: GCF_056678885.1. Lineage (NCBI taxonomy): Bacteria > Bacillati > Bacillota > Bacilli > Caryophanales > Sporolactobacillaceae > Sporolactobacillus > Sporolactobacillus sp. PKPK-6. The sequence continues at coordinate 586,004 of NZ_JBWXPA010000002.1, forward strand.
TGAATGGTTAAGAACCCTCCGCTATTCTCGTGAAAAATGCAATTTAGATTTAATGCGCTTAGGCGGATTGAACCCATTATTTAAATGTGCTATAGCATAGCTTACTTCTTAATTTCTCTTCGCTTCGGAACTGATCCGTAGCAAAGGCAAGGGATACTTAAGGAGTTTTTTTGCGCGAAATTTTAGTCTATACGGCACCCATTTTTTAATCAAATATTAAAGTTTCATTGTGAAAATAACCGTAGAAACAGTTGAATCCATTGACCGTATGTTACAGTGTTACATCCTTTTTGCATTCGCATCAACACTTCATGACAACCGCATTTTTGACGCAAAAGGAAACGAACTTTTTACATTAAGAGGGTATAAAGAATTAGGGAAGTGTAAGTGCAACTAAGTTTTCAGCTCCGCCAGAGGCTTGGCGAAGCCAAGTTTTCTAACACAAATAAGAAAGTATAAAGATTTAGAGGAATTTAGTGTAAGTGCAACTAAGTCTTCGCCTTCGTCAGAGGCTTGGCGAAGCCAAGTTTTCTAACACAAATAAGAAAGTATAAAGATTTAGAGGAATTTAGTGTAAGTGCAACTAAGTCTTCGCCTTCGTCAGAGGCTTGGCGAAGCCAAGTTTTCTAACACAAATAAGAAAGTATAAAGATTTAGAGGAATTTAGTGTAAGTGCAACTAAGTCTTCGCTTTCGTCAGAGTCTTGGCGAAGCCAAGTTTTCTAATGATCATTAATCAAAAGGGAGAGAAGAAACTGATGACGAAAATCAGAGACAGTTATTTTGATAACGCCAAATTCTTCTTAATCTTGCTTGTCGTTTTCGGACACAGCCTAACGAATCTTAAATCCGATATACCTGAGATTTATTCACTGTACACGTTCATCTTTTTATTCCATATGCCTGCGTTCATCCTTATCTCAGGCTTCTTTTCGAAGCATTTCAACAAGCAAGGTTATGTGAAAAACTCGATCATAAAGATGATTACTCCATACTTAATTTTCCAGATTATTTATTCCTATTTCTATTATGTGACCGGATATACAAAAGCCTTTAAAATTGATTTAGTGTCCCCGCACTGGACACTTTGGTTTTTAATTAGTATGTTGTGCTGGAAGCTGATGATCATACCGTTCTCAAAGCTTGGAAAACTCGGCTTTCCCATTGCAGTCATGATGGGTATCGGTGCCGGTTTCATAGATTCATTTGGGACAGACTACAGCATTTCCCGTACACTTGCATTCTTCCCCTTCTTCTATCTGGGCTATTTATTGAAGAAGGAGCATTTCACAGAGTTGTTGACGCGTACTTCCATTCGAATCAGCTCTCTATTTGTATTAATGGGCGTTTACCTTGCCTGTCATTTCATTTTCCCTAAAGACCTTCAGGACTGGGTTCTGCATGATTCGTCGTATCACGCATTTGGACTGTCGAATGTGGAAGGCGGGCTCACACGTCTTGCTGTATACACCGTATCCTTTATTACGATTTTCGCTTTTATGGCGTTGATTCCGAAGAAACGATTTTCCTTTACAACACTCGGAAAAAATACATTGTACATCTATCTGCTTCACGGATTTTTTATCAAAACGTTTGTCTTGTTCCCGATTTATGACAACATTCAAGACTTATATCAATATTCATTTCTGTTTGCTGCATCGCTTGCGCTCTGTTATTTTCTCGCCAGCCGCCCTGTCAGACTGTTTACCAAACCGATTATTGAAGTTCAGATGCCTCATCTGCAGCAATAACAAAACAAGATGATGAAAATCTCCGAGCGACATCGGAGATTTTTTATTTTGATCGTACAAACAGAACTGATTCGATACTTAGGTATCGAATCTTCATGAGATTGGGGACGTTGCATTGAAAATTTCGTGCATTGAACCTTGATTTTCGTGCATTGATCCCTACTTTTCGTGCATTGAATTTCAGTTTTCATGCATGGACTTGGCTCGGACTCTTTTTTATGCGTTGAACCGGGATTTTCGTGCATTGAACCTTGGTTTTCGTGCATTGATCCCTACTTTTCGTGCATTGAATTTCAGTTTTCATGCATGGACTTGGCTCGGACTCTTTTTTATGCGTTGAACCGGGATTTTCGTGCATTGAACCTTGGTTTTCGTGCATTGATCCCTACTTTTCGTGCATTGAATTTCAGTTTTCATGCATGGACTTGGCTCGGACTCTTTTTTATGCGTTGAACCGGGATTTTCGTGCATTGAACCTTGGTTTTCGTGCATTGATCCCTACTTTTCGTGCATTGAATTTCAGTTTTCATGCATGGACTTGGCTCGGACTCTTTTTTATGCGTTGAACCGGGATTTTCGTGCATTGAACCTTGGTTTTCGTGCATTGATCCCTACTTTTCGTGCATTGAATTTCAGTTTTCATGCATGGACTTGGCTCGGACTCTTTTTTATGCGTTGAACCGGGATTTTCGTGCATTGAACCTTGGTTTTCGTGCATTGATCCCTACTTTTCGTGCATTGAATTTCAGTTTTCATGCATGGACTTGGCTCGGACTCTTTTTTATGCGTTGAACCGGGATTTTCGTGCATTGAACCTTGGTTTTCGTGCATTGATCCCTACTTTTCGTGCATTGAATTTCAGTTTTCATGCATGGACTTGGCTCGGACTCTTTTTTATGCGTTGAACCGGGATTTTCGTGCATTGAACCTTGGTTTTCGTGCATTGATCCCTACTTTTCGTGCATTGAATTTCAGTTTTCATGCATGGACTTGGCTCGGACTCTTTTTTATGCGTTGAACCGGGATTTTCGTGCATTGAACCTTGGTTTTCGTGCATTGATCCCTACTTTTCGTGCATTGAATTTCAGTTTTCATGCATGGACTTGGCTCGGACTCTTTTTTATGCGTTGAACCGGGATTTTCGTGCATTGAACCTTGGTTTTCGTGCATTGATCCCTACTTTTCGTGCATTGATCCCTACTTTTCGTGCATTGAATTTCAGTTTTCATGCATGGACTTGGCCTGGACTCCTATTTATGCTCTGAGCTTTGGTTTTCGTGCATTGAATAATTTCATCTAAAAAAAGCAGGTGGAGTCACTCCACCTGCTTCTCTCTTCTATTCAATTGATCTGCGTTGATCAAGCCTTCGGAACGGGAGTAACTCTGTTCTTAATTTCCTTCAGAATATCCGCTTTGAACACATCATAGGCGACTGTCTTAGAATCCTGTTCGCCGTATTTACGGACATTCACTGCATTTTGCTCGATTTCCTGATCACCGATTACCAGCATATACGGAATCTTGTGCGTTTGAGCATCACGAATCTTGTAACCAAGCTTCTCGCCGCGCAGATCGGCATGAGCACGAATGCCGACCTTTTTCATGTCGGTCACAAGCTTCTTGACATAGTCAATATGCACATCTGCGACCGGAATAAACTGCACTTGTGTCGGTGCAAGCCAAGTTGGGAACGCACCGGCGAAGTGCTCGATCAGGATGGCGAAGAAACGGTCAAGCGATCCGTAAACAGCGCGGTGGATAACGACCGGGCGTACCTTTTCATTATTCTCATCAATGTACGTAAGATCGAATTTCTCCGGCATTTGATAATCGAGCTGAATGGTTGCACATTGATGTTCACGTCCGATGGCATCTTTAATATGGAAGTCGATTTTCGGACCATAGAATGCACCGTCGCCAGCATTGATCGTATACGGCTGATTAATCGCTTCAAGTACATGCTTTAACCCTGCTTCTGCCTGCTGCCACAATTCCAAGCTGCCCATGTGATCTTCAGGCATGGTTGACAGTTCCACCGTATATTCAAATCCAAATGTTTTGTAGATCTTACCGATCAATTGGAAGATATTCTTGATTTCACTTTCAATCTGATCCGGGCGAACAAAGATATGTGCATCGTCCTGACAGAACGTGCGAACACGCAACATGCCGTTCAGCGCGCCACTCAATTCGTGACGGTGCACCTGACCGAATTCTGCGATACGAATCGGCAGATCGCGATAGGAATGCAAGGTATCCTTATAAATCAACATGTGACCGGGGCAGTTCATTGGTTTGAGTGCATAGTTCACATCGTCCACTTTCGTGAAATACATATTTTCATGATAGTGGTCCCAGTGGCCGGAGTTTTCCCACAGTCTCTGATTCATCATTAATGGCGTGCGCACTTCGTCGTAATCCACCTGGCGCTGTAATTCACGCGAGAAGTTCTCCAATTCCGTACGGATGATTTGGCCATTGGTCAAATAGAACGGCATGCCAGGTGCTTCTTCAGAGAACATAAACAATTCCAGCTGTTTGCCCAGCTTGCGGTGATCTCGTTTTGCTGCTTCTTCAAGAAAATGAAGATGTGCATCCAAATCCTTCTGCTTCAAGAATGCGGTCCCGTAAATACGCTGCAGCATTTCATTATCGCTGTTGCCACGCCAGTAAGCACCGGATACGTTCATCAATTTGAACACTTTAATCTTGCCGGTTGACGGAAGATGCGGTCCGCGGCAAAGATCAACATATTCGCCTTGAGAATAGATCGTGATCGTCGCGTCTTCAGGGAGGTCGCGAATTAACTCAAGCTTCAGATGGTCATCAAGCCTCTTGAAAAGATCGATGGCTTCTGAGCGGCTGACTTCCTTACGCACGATCGGCAGATTTTCACTTACAATTTTTTTCATTTCTTTTTCGATCTTAGGGAAATCTTCATTGGATAATGAATGTTCCATATCAACATCGTAATAGAAGCCATTCTTGATTACCGGACCAATGCCTAACTTAACATCCGGATAGATCCGCCTTAATGCTTGTGCCAAAAGGTGTGCACAGCTGTGACGCATGATTTCCAGACCATCTTCAGAGTCCAGTGTGACGATTTCAAGCGTTGCATTTTCTTCAATCGGGCGGGTCAAATCATACAGATTGCCGTTGACTTTACCTGCAACTGCCTTTTTCTTGAGGCTTGAACTGATTGATTCTGCGACCTGTTCCGCAGTAACGCCTTTTGGAAATTCCCGAACCGATTGATCGGGAAAGGTTAATGATACGGATGACATAACTTTCACTCCTTTGAAAAATAGAAAACACCCGTCTCTAATAAGAGACGAGTGTTTAAGCTCGTGGTTCCACCCTTGTTCCGCAACCCGCGCGAGGTCGCGACACTTGATCAGATAACGGCTGTGCCGTCAGCGACTACTACATCGTTCATCGCTGAAGCTCCAAGGTGGTAAGTTCATTGTATTTCGTTGGGAAGTTCGCAGCAGGCTTCCCTCTCTGAGAACGATCACAACAACTCGTGTCCTCTTCAACGCTTTTATACTTTAACTATTATTAATGTCCTTATTGTATGCGTTTCGACTCAGAAGTGCAAGTATCCATAAATATCAGCAACTTGTTAACTTGCTTCATAAAATTTTAACTAAAATAAATTATTATCACGCAAATATCTTATTGATTTTATTGGTACCTGGTGTTAACATTTACTAACACTTTAACTTATTAAACACTTTACATCTTTGGGAGGCACAATCATGTCATTTTTACTTTGTTTTCTGGCAGTCATGCTCTTCATGCTTATTGGAGAATGGGTGTCAACTGCATCAAAAGCTTATATTCCATCCGTCTTTGTCACAGCCGTACTTTTTATCATCGGCTTCTGGACTTTTATTCCTAAGGATGTCGTCACTCAAGCATCTTACAATACAGAGTTTGTTCAAATCTGCATCGCGCTACTACTAGTACATCTAGGCACATTAATGAACCTGAAACAGCTTATTGCTCAGTGGAAAGCCGTAGCCATTGCCCTTCTAGGTGTCTGTGGGACCATTCTTTTCACCTTGACCATCGGCACTCTAATTTTCGATTGGCATACAGTCGTTGCCGCTGTTCCTCCACTGACCGGCGGACTGGTTGCTGCACTCTTGATGACCGACGGACTTAAAGCCGCCGGAATTACTACCCTGGTCGCACTTCCGGTTTCCATGTTCATTACCCACAGTCTGATCGGCTACCCAATTACATCAATGATGCTGAAAAAAGAAAGTCAGCGTTTGATCAATAAGTTCCGTACCGAATCAATCACACTAGACCCGAACCGTCAAAAAATGACAATGAACGGTACGAACAGTGCATCGGAGAAACGTATTTTCGGGCTTCCGGACGATTATCAAACCTCTGCATTTATCCTTGTCCGTGTCGCACTGGTCGCGCTCCTTAGTCTGTATGTCGCTCAATTAATGCACGGCATCATTAATTCATTTGTCATTTGTCTCATTTTCGGTGTGATCGCACATCAACTCGGTATTCTTGAAACCAATGCGTTAAATCGTGCAGGCGTTTTTAATTGGTTGATTTACGGACTGTTAGCCTATGTCTTTTCACAGCTTAATCTGACAACACCATCCATGTTGGCACAGATCATTATTCAGATTGTTGTTTTAATTATTCTTGGTATACTAGGAATGTATCTAGCATCTCTTATTCTCGCAAAACCGTTTGGAATGAGCAGACCGATGGCATTCGCTTGCTCACTCACCGCACTATTTGGTTTTCCTGCAGACTACATATTGACTACGGAAGTTTGCAAAAACAATTCAAGCACGTCGGATGAAGAAGAATATCTTCTTGAAAATATTCTTCCGAAAATGCTGGTTGGCGGATTTGCTACTGTATCCATTGCTTCGGTAATTATCGCTTCAATATTTTTGAAATTAATCTAATGCTTAAGTGAGAGGGGCTACTGCAATGTCAAAAACACTTTATCATCATTTTGCGCTGTTTGACGGAATCACAGACCGCTTCGAACCTAATGCGTATTTTGTCGTCGATGATGAAACCGGAAAAATTGTCGAGACGGGGACAAATGCCCCATCCAAAGCAGACCGGACCGTTGACCTGGGAAATAAATTCGTCATGCCAGGTCTGATTAATGCTCATACACATATCACTTCTGATGTATCCGGAAAGCTCGAACCGCTTGGATCGCCTAAATTGACACCGATTCTTGCAACGAAGATCGCACTTGATAATCTGCAAGATCTTTTGAAGCATGGCGTCACCTATATTCGCGATGTAGGCGCAGACTTTGACGTCGATATTGAACTTTCGAAGCTGGAAAAGGGAGGCCACATTCTGTCACCGGGTATCTGTGCATCAGGACGCCCGCTTGCGATGACCGGGGGCCACTTTTGCACCATCGGCTACGAAGTGGACAGCCCTGACGAGGCACGGAAGGCAGCACGTAGTGCCTTGAAGAATGGTGCCGACAATATTAAATTGATGGCAACCGGCGGTGTTTCATTCGGTGGCGAATCTCCTGACGATGTTCAGCTGACCGAAGAAGAGATGCGTGCCGCTGTTCTTGAAGCACACCACAAAGGCAGAACCGCTAATGCACACGCCCAAGGAACCGAAGGAATTAAAAATGCACTGCGCGCAGGTGTTGATTCAGTCGAACACGCTTTTTATCTTGATGACGAGGCGATCCAAATGTTTCTTGAGAAAGATACATTTATCGTTCCGACATTAATTGCTGTTTACGGGATCTCTGATCGCGGCGAGGGACAAGTTCCCGATTTCATGCTTGACGTCGCGCGGGAAGTGAAAAAAGCACATATTGAGAGTATCAGTAAGGCTGCCAAGGCAGGAGTCAAGCTGGCGATGGGGACCGATGCCGGAACACCGAACAATGATTTTAGGAACGACTCGGCATTCGAACTCCAACTCATGGTCGAGGCAGGCTGCACACCGCTTCAGACACTGCAAGCGGCAACCGTCAATGGTGCTCGACTGCTGAAAATTGACAATGAGTTCGGCACCCTTGAAGCGGGAAAATTTGCAGACTTCATCGTTCTCGATGGAAATCCGCTTGACGATATCAAAAGTGTTCAAGAAGAAAAACGCGTCTTTAAAAAGGGCAAAGAAATTCTCTGATTTAAACCGAATTTATGAATACTTAACGCCGAAGCATTGTGCGGATAACCGCTCCGATACTTCGGCTTTTTTTCGTTTAAAATTGAGTACTGAACAAGCTCTGTCCTGATTTTATAGACCTATTTTTACTCAGCAGCCAACACTTTTGTAACAAACAAATCGACGATCTCGGGATCAAATTGCGTTCCCGCATTCTTTTTCAAAATTTCAATTGCTTTGTGCTGCGCTATTTTTTGTCGATAGGGCTGATCGGTAACCATAGAGTCATAAGCCTCAACAACACTGATAATTCTTGAAGGCAATGGAATCTCTTCGCCTTTTAAACCAAGCGGGTAGCCTTTCCCGTCCATTCGTTCATGGTGGCAGAGGATAAACTGGGATATGCTCATAAATTCATTGGATAACTTTAAAATATGGTACCCTTTTTCCGGATGAAGTCGAATACGTGCCCATTCTGACTCGGTCAGATGTTCTTTTTTGAACAAACTATCTTCAATCGTGATCTTCCCGATGTCATGAAACAGGCCCGCTGTTCGCAACTCATTCAAATCGTTTGCATCCATGTGCAATTTCCGGCCGATTTCCATGCAAAGTCTGCTCACCCTCTGCGCGTGGCGCTCTTCTGAGGGGAGCTTCGCATACAATGTATTGGTGATCATATTAATCGTTCTGCTGCGCATACTGTTGCCTTCAAACAGTTTATGCTGATACATGTTATTCTCTGCCTCGGAAAAAATATAAGTCATCGTCTCTATGGCAGATTTGCGAACCGCCCATCCAAATGAGACAGAGAGAACAGTGTGGTGGACACTGTTCGCTGCATGCAGATGACGATGAATTCGCTCAATCCTCTGTTCCGCTTCTGCCTCATCAACATTCGGCCAAAGCATGACAAATTCATCCCCGCCAACGCGTGCGATGATATCGTCAGCTCCATTATCCTTTTTCAAAATTTGAGAAATGCGGATGAGAAGATCGTCGCCTGCCTGATGTCCGAATGCATCATTTGTTAACTTAAGCCCGTTAACATCAGCCAACACCAGGGTTAAAGGATCATTTGCGGACTGCTCCAAACGCTTTAACGCTTCATCATAGAATCGTCGATTATAGAGTCCCGTCAATTGATCATGATAGCTTAAATAGGCAATATTCGCTTCTGATTTTTTTCTCTCCCCTATTTCGCGTGAAACACCAATGACTTCAAGTTCTCGTTTCTCGTTAAAACGCAGACGAATGGATGCCTCCGTCCAAATCAAGCTTCCATCGGCACAATATTGTTGCAGCTCTTTGATAAATGTGTTGGACCTGTCTTGATATTCACGCAATGCTTCTGCCTTTTCTCTGACTGTATTCTTAAGAATGCGTAGCGAGTCCGGGGCAAAAGTTTTCTCCAGGCTTAGATTTTCTGCTTCTCGCTGAGTGATTCCCCGCAAATTTTTAACCGAAGGGCTAATGTACTCGAAGAATTCATGGGTAAAATTGTACACCCAAATCACATCGGATGCGTATTCGGCAATCAACCGATACTTTTCTTCGCTTTTCTTTCGTTCTTGTTCCGCCTTAACCTGATTCGTAATGTCGTTAACAAAGTATTGCACAGCCGGCTCCCCATCCCAACTGATCCTTGTGCCGCTTGCCTGTGTCCAAATAATGGAACCGTCTTTTTTTACAATGCGCAATCTGAATTTTGAATTTTCGTTATCGGTTTCTAATCTTTTTTTGTAAGCTAGAATACACTTACTCCGGTCCTCAGGCAAAATAAACTGAGAAAAATCCGTATTCAGGAGTACTTCTAATGAATAACCGGAAGTACGTACTGTCATTGGATTAGCAATCCGGATTCTATTGTTTTGAATGACAAATATAGCCTCAGTAGAATTTTCAAAAATGACCTTGTATTTTTCCTCACTTAATTTAAGAGCTTCTTCCATTTGCCTTTGATCCGTGATGTCACTCAGAAAATTCAAGCTGGCCGGCTTGCCTTCCCAATCGATACGTACCGACTTCATCGCGATCCACCGGAGCTCGCCATCAGCTGTATAGATACGAAAACGTGAGATCGAGCCGTTTCGTTTCCCACTCATTTGTTTATAATGATTGATCATTATAGGTTCCCGATCTTGCGGCGCTATAAAGTCTGCAAATGGTCTGGAGAAGAGATAGGATTGGCTGTATTTGGTGATTTCTTGAACATAGTGATTACACATTTTCACATAGCCGTTTTGTGCGACAACTATTGCTTCCGACACATTGTCAAAGAGCAAATGGTAATTGGCCTCACTATTAACAACAGACATCTCCAAATTCTTCTGTTCTGTAATGTCCTGGTGAACAGATAAAATACACGGTTCACTATGGTATGTGAGCAGCATCGAATCGCATCTCGACCAGAATAATGTGCCATCACTTTTTCTTAGTAATACTTCATCACTCTGGGAAACTTTTTGCAATGAAATCCGATTAATAAATGTTTCACTATCCTTCTCATTAGCAAAAAAATGGTACGCTTGTTTGTTCTGAATGAAAAAATCGTCCACATCAAACAATGATTTAGCCTTATCATTTAAGTAGAGAATCTTTCCGCTTAATGCGACAATAGTAACTGCGAGCGGAACACGTTCGAGTGCTTGACTAAATGCTTGGTCATTTCCATTATTTACTTCTGAAAGTTTCTGCAATTCAAGAAACGATTCTTGTTTTGGAAAAGCATCAACGATATTCGTCCAAAATCTATTTTTTTCAAATGAATATTCACAGATCTTATAGCGATGCCTCATAATCGTTGAAGTGATGTCGAATAGCTTCGTTCCACCATGAAGTGCCACATCTGCAAGCTGTTGAAGGAGATGATGAAACTGATCTTTTCCAATTTGCGGCATGACTTCAGAGAAACGTTTGCCCAAAATCTCCACATGCTTCAAACCGAGCATTTCCTTAAATTGCTCATTTGTTTTTAAGAAAACAAAATCATATGGATAACCATCCGCATCAAGAATCATTTCTTGATATGCGACGCCTATCGGTAATTTTTCATCAATCGTCGTCATTTATTCAACCCCATAACCCTTTGCTTTTATCTGTCTCTGCTCGATCTATTTAGAATTTCCGTACTTTTGTGGATGCTCTTCGGAGGTTAATTTTCAGATGAAGTGGTTCTTTCGATCTAATCCTATTGTCGTTATTAAGTATATCGGAAAGTGACACAGAATGTTAAATCTCCGCAATTCATCATTAGTGTACGACAACTCATGCTCAGAGTGAACAATAATGCCCTGAAGTGATTAATGACGTGGTCCAAGAAGAATCACCGAGACACCGATGATACATATAAATGCGCCGATCCAATCATAAAGATCCGGAGCATGACGATCGACACCCCAGCCCCAAATGAGCGATAAAACGATAAACACGCCGCCGTAAGCTGCATATACTCTGCCGAAATTGGGAAATGCCTGTAACGTCGCGATGACCCCATAGACTGCCAAAACGACCCCGCCGGCAAGGCCAAAATATATTGATTTTCCTTCTCTTAGCCACTGCCAGATTAAATAGCCGCCGCCAATTTCGGCCAACCCGGCACAGAGAAATAAAAAGATAGCACGTACCATTTATCCATTCTCCTAAATTCATTACTAGACTTTTTCGAAAAAAACTTAATTCTATTATAATGCAACACGTGCGTCCGTCCTGTGATCTTCGTCGGAATTATAATAATTCTTTTTGCTTTTATTCAATAATACGGCATAATAGTAAAGAGAAGTTCACTAATCTAATAAAACTGTCTTAATAAAAGTATTGACTAACGCAGTTGATTAATTGAGTGAGGTGCGCCATGAGTAATTATTGGAATCAATTTACCCAGAATCTCGATCCGTATGTTCCGGGGGAACAGCCTAAGGATCGAAAGTATGTCAAACTAAACACAAATGAAAACCCATATCCGCCATCAGCAAACGTATTGGCGGCAATCAAAGAAGCCGCAAATGATCAATTGCGGTTATATCCGGATCCGAATTGCGATGCATTAAGGAGCAAAATTGCCGACCATTTTCAGCTTGATGCCGATCAGGTGTTCATCGGGAACGGCTCAGACGAAGTACTTGCATTCAGCTTTATGACCTTCTTCTCCGCTGAAAATCCGGTCACGTTTGCCGATATTACCTATAGCTTTTATAAGGTGTATGCGAACCTGTGCTCCTTGAGTCCGAAAATTATTCCGCTGAACGACGATTTCACGTTGCCGACGGATGCATTCTGTGAGCCGAACGGCGGCGCTGTTATTCCAAATCCAAATGCACCGACCGGTCGTGGTCTGCCGATTGAATCGATCAAGAACATTTTGGAAGCGAACAAAGATCAAGTCGTTATCATCGATGAAGCCTATATTGATTTTGGCGGTACCACAGTTGTCCCGCTCATTAACGACTATCCGAACCTCCTCGTTGTTCGGACGCTGTCAAAGTATTCCTCGCTTGCAGGCATTCGCGTCGGATTTGCTCTCGGGCAAAAGGATCTGATCAACGGACTTAATACCGTAAAGAATTCATTTAACTCCTATACGATCGATCGTCTCGCGATGGCAGGTGCCATCGCTGCGATTGATGACGACGCCTATTATCGCGACATGGCTCAAAAGATTATTGCGACACGTGAACATACGATCACACGACTGCAGGCCATCGGCTTCAGTATTGTCCCGTCACAATCCAACTTTATCTTTGCAAGCCATAAAATAGTAGCTGCGGAAGTCATCTTCCACGCAATGCGTGAACATGGCGTTCTGGTGCGCTACTTCAATCAACCGCGCATTTCCAATTATTTGCGAATCACAATTGGCACCGAAGAAGAAATGGACAAGCTTGTCGAAGCGTTAGAAGATATTTTATAAGAAAAAAGAAAAGCAAACACGGGCTGGGATATTCCAGTCCGTGTTTTTGTTTAACCAGGTGCGCATGACTCAAAATCATGTTCTGACGGGAGGGCTGTTTCCCCATGATCACCTGTGTAATAAGCCTCGTTAACTAAGAAATGTCAGTACTCTATGTGAATCATGGCCTTGGATCTTCTGTTGTACTGGGTGATATAGCTACTTTAGAAAAATAGTAAATTTCTATGATTCTACGATTCGTCCAAAAGACTGGAGCAGTAGCATGTTTTTAATAACTACATTCGCTTTCCACCAATTTTCACTTATTGCAAATTCCTTAATATAATTATTCCAGTTCCATGTTATATTCCAAATACCTTCCGCGTTTCTCGTGTTTATAATATAATCTAGTTCTTTATCTAGAATGTCTTCGTTACCCTTATAGAAAGAACTTTCAGGTGATTTGATAAACACGGAGGGGCTACAACCATAATCGTTCCAGCTATTTACGTCTTTTTTTATCAAATCGGTTATCTGTCGACTTAGCACATCGACCAAATTGGAATAGTCAAATTGATTTTCTAGATTCGCTTTGTCGATATAACGAAGCATATGGGTCACACACAAAAGTGGGTGCATTTCTAGTTGTGGGTTTTGCAAAAAAGAGTTTGACAGCTCTTGTGCAATGTTACCCCCCCTTAAATAAAGGTTGCTGCCCTTGCTCGCATATTCTAGAATAAATCCAGCAATAATAGCAGTCGGGTTATACTCTTTTCGGCTCACACGATCTGAATCCGTGTGCCACCATGGAGCGTGCGGGTAGTCGTTATTCGACAAAACGGTATTTTCCCACTTGCCGTCCTTAAAATCAGTTCCACGTTCTAAATACTTCAGTATTCCATTAATTAATGGATGATTACGATCATCAAAATTAATCTCTCTAAGAATTTCCATAGCCGTGGATGTCTGAATTGGTGTTGAATTGGGATTCCATGAATCAGCCTCCAATGCATGACCAAACCCACCATCCTGATTTTGATATACAGATAAACTATTTAGGACATCTTCTTGAGTACCATCTTCAAAATGATACTTCCATCTCGCTAGATCCAGAGGGCGAGCATTGCGGTACATCCAATTTCGAATAATAGCAAAATCAAACGTTGATAAGTTCATATTAGATTTCACACCCACTACTATTTTTATAATTACAGATTCTCTTAATTTCATTAAATAGAATAAAACTCCACGATACAAGTGAATATTTCGACATTTTATTGTCACTCCGCTTCTCATATATCGTTGGCTTTTCTTTTTCAATTTGAGGATAATTCACAAACATCCTCGCACAGGATATATGTTTCTCTTTGCACATCAATCAATTGCATTGAAAATCCTTTTTAATCGTTCCTAGTGTTTCACTTAATCGATCGTCACCACAGGAAAAATATACATTTCCATATTCAGCATAATACGGATGCAAAAGCATTGAGGGTAAACCACGCTGTTACAAACTATGTTGCTCTGAGATGTAATATATTGCCTTTTAACAAACATTTATTGATAAACGATAAAAAGAGAGGTAAAATCAAATGGCAAATAAAAGTGTGAGGTGCTTTTTATGAAACGAGAAACCCTCTTTCTCAAGTGTTCCGTTTTTCTTATGGGGTTGCCTATTCTTGCTTTATGTATCTTTGTATTGCCTAAGATCACTGCATTCTTTGCAGAATTAAATCCAAAGTTGGCTTATTTGCAATATCCCTTTTTAATCGGATTATACGCAACAGCTATTATATTTTTCGTCGCACTGTTCCAGACGTTAAGACTTTTAAGGTATATTGACAACAACGAGGCATTTTCGGAACTGTCTGTAGCTTCGTTAAAGATTATCAAACGCTGTGCTGTGATTATTGGTGCCCTCTATGTGGTGTTTATGCCACTTATCTATCTGATGGCAGATGCAGACGATTCACCTGGGATGATCATCATCGGGCTAATCATCATTTTCGGCTGCATGGTGGTTGCAGTCTTTGCCGCTGTTCTTCAAAAGCTTTTAAAAAACGCCATCGATATAAAATCAGAAAATGACTTAACGATCTGAGGTGAATCACATGGCGATTATCATTCATTTGGATGTCATGCTGGCAAAAAGAAAAATGAGTGTCACCGAGCTCTCTGAAAAAGTCGGCGTGACCATGGCTAATCTTTCAATATTAAAGAACGGAAAGGCAAAAGCCATTCGTTTTTCAACTTTGGAAGGAATCTGTAAGGCTTTAGACTGTCAGCCCGGAGATATTTTGGAATACAAAAATGAAAACTAATAAGTTCATTCTAAAAAATAGACTTGAAATCATTGACCAGTAATGAGGCGTTTATACTTCTTGAGGTCGAAATTAAAAATACAAATAAGGCAGAAATTCTTATTTCTGCCTTATTTGTATGCATAAACCGTACATGATTCACTATTTTGTTAAAGCAGCTGAAAACCTTGCAATTGCTGCTCATAAAGGTAACAAGGAGAAACATGAAAAATACCCCAATTAAAAAAATTTACATTACCCCTTGGTCACTCATCACGTTCGTTGCTGCTGTGGCAGCGTCTCGCAGAATCGCATACGCCTGATCGCAGTTCTCTTTGGTTGCAATGAGTGGCGGGATCAATCGAATGACACGGTCTCCGATGAGGGTGACGAGCATTTTCCGATCAAGGCATTCGTGTTTCACATCGTGACCGATTGGTGAGTCAAATTCAATACCGATCATCAGACCCTTGCCTCTCACTTCCTTTACATGAGGGAGCGTCTTTAACTTTTCTACCAAATAACGCCCAACCGCTTCGGCGTTGCCCGCGAGATCCCGATCCAATAGTTCTTTAATTTCAGCGTAAGCCGCCGCGCAACAAACCGGATTCCCGCCGAAGGTCGTTCCGTGCGATCCCATCGAGAAAGCCTTTGATACTTCCTCGGAAGCACAGATCGCGGAGATTGGCATGCCGCCGCCCATCGCTTTCGCCATCGAAACAATGTCTGGTTTGACGCCATAGTCCATATAGGCCATCGTTTTCCCGCTCCGACACCATCCGCACTGCACTTCATCAAACAAAAGCAGCAGGCCATTCTCCTTGCATAACGCAGCGATGCCGTCCATGAATTCCGGAGTCGCAGGTGTCACGCCGCCTTCACCCTGAATCGGCTCAAGCATAATCGCAATGGTATCCTCCGTAACTTTTGCTCGAAAATCATCAACATTATTAAATTCGGCATAACTGAAACCGGGAACGACCGGCTTGAATCCGATCTGGCAGGCATTATCCGGCTGACCGGTCGCGGACATCGCCCCGTAGGTTCTGCCATGGAAGCTTCCTATTGCTGTAATGATGTGATACTTGTTTGGGCCATAGTTTTCGACACCGTATTTGCGCGCCATTTTAATCATCGCTTCATTTGCTTCGGTCCCTGTACTCTGAAAGAAAATCTTATCCATCTGCAAGGTTTGACAAACTAATTCGGCGAGCAGAGCTTGAGGAACAGTATAAGGATAGTTGAATGTATGCATGATATCGCCAACCTGATCACGAACAGCAGCGACGACTTTCTCATTGCAGTTTCCCGCGCTGTTGACCGCAATACCGCCGTAGAAATCCAAATAAGCTTCGCCGTTTTCATCATACAGGTACATCCCTTTGGCACTCTGCGCGATGAAATCATACCGCTCATAGGTTTCGATCATATATTTTTTTGTCAGTGCCTTAATTTCTTCAGGCGTCTTTTGCACATCGGATAGTTTCATGATACCTCTCCTTCTTTCTCCAAATTAAACTCAATTGTTTTCATACATTCTGTCGGTATTCATAAGGCAAGGTTTTCATTTGCCCAAATGTCGTCATTTCTTCGACCTGAACCAATGTATCTTTTAAAATAGCAGTTTGCATCGCGGTATTATTGGGTTCTCCGGCATTGGATCCAATCGGAACATGGGGCGCAGTGATACGCGGTGCCCCTTGCTGCTTGGCAATCGGCGGAAGCGCCGCGATGATGATTGTCGAGATACCAACTGCTTCGACCGCGCGTTGCACTATCGTTGCAGAACGATGACAGGTGCCGCAGCCTCCCGTAAACACCGCGATGTCCACGCCTTCTCTTTTTAAAATTTGGGCAATAGCAGGACCGGTTTCCTCTTTAAATTTATTCACATTGCCGCCTCCGCCCATAAATCCAAACAGAACCGGTGCAACTTTGCCGATAAAGCCCTCACGTTCGAGTTCATGGAGCCGGTCGATGGGAAACATCGAATTGATATCCTTATTCACATCGCTGTTATCAAATCCGCCATGACTGACCATCAATTCGGAAGCAGGCGTATCGGATGGGATTTCGCGAAACGAGTAATCACCGGAGAGAATGAATCGTTTCTGTGATTTCAAATGCACACCGCCTGCCGTGCAAAAGGCAACCGTGCATTCACTCAAAGGTTTGTCTAACGACGACCACACCGGTGAAGGCGTAATCGGAACATAGATTTCAGATTTAAGCCCTCTTACTGTTGTCAATGACATTGTTATGTCCCCCTTAAAAATTGATTTCGTTGTTGACAAGATTGCCTTAGATACTCAGACAACCTGAATATAACTGAGGTAAACTTGGATCGTTTGGCCCACTTGCAACGCATGATCCGAGATGACCGATCTTAAGGGCACTTGAATAATTCCCATGCGCCCTTTCAAGGTGACTTTGACATCACGTTCAGTGACTTCGAGAATGGTTCCCGGTAAAAGCTTAGGTGTCAATTCATAATCCATGCTGCTCGCACATCCTTGTCCGTTTATGGAATCAATTGCTCGTTTGCGTCGATAACTTTCTGAGACCATTTGCGGTTTGCCGATTCAATCGGAATACCGGCCATTTTCGTTTTCAACATAACCAACGCTCGCTCAGCGTCCGATGGGCAAATGGTACTGTCGGCAAGAATTTCATTTTCAAAGCCTTCCGGGTCCTTATTGAGTTCAACCATTGCATCCATGTATTTATTGCCAACAACCAATTGTCCTTGATAAGCACAGAAGGAGACACCGACAACATGGATACCGCGACGGCCAATTTGTTCAATATTCTCCGCAAAGTCAATGTGGTTATTGCCGAAGCCTTCTGTCGTGACGATGGCACCCTCGACGTCAAGTGCTTCAGCAAGTGCGCCGAGACGAGCGGAGACATAGGATTTTTCGTCATTCACTTGCGGACTGCCAATAAAGACAACGCCTGCTAGATCAATCTCATCGTCTTCAGCCATCAGATTGACGAGTGGTTCACGGAAATAGTGACGAGTGACTTCTTTGGTCGCCGGTCCGATGCAGGTCAACGCATGAATACCGCCGTCACGGACCTCATTCGGTGAAAGCACAACAGGTACATTTCCAAGATCAACATTGCGCCGTCCGCCGATGACTCCTGCAGGTTCGTTAGGCAGAAGCACATTATCGTGCATCGCGCCCTGCCCCATAATTTCCTTAACAAGAATGACACGTGGCTTGCCGGACTTTTTCCAATCACGGAATATTTTCTGATCGGCTGAAGCATCAGCCGAAACTTCTTTTAAGACATCACGAATTTCTTGAATAATGTAGTCACAAGCTTTGTGTGCCGCATATGGTCCCCGACGTTCCATTCCGGTATTTTCTTGAACCGTCACATTGACGCGAATCATAATATCTTCAAGATCCGGGCTGCCCGGACGACCAAAACGGATTTTTTCATCCAGATAGCCTTCGCAGGAACCGAATTCATGCACCTGGATACCTTTTTCATCAACACCGGTCAGAACAACGACAACACCGTTCATCACATTGGTTATGCCCTCGCCAAGAATTCCCTCAACCTTTGTTCCAATCGGAATGACGTCCATAATCGTATTGGAGTAGACATGACGATCTTCAGGGCGAATAATGTCCAATTCGACATTTTTGACTAAAGGATCTGCTTTTAGGGATTCCTTACATAACGCTTCACGAATGGTCAGAACCTTATCTTTAAATGTAGTTTCTTCTCCCACGCACACCTGTTCAACCGGATATGCTCTCTGTGTTAAAGTACGGATGACTTTATCCTCCGCCTTTTTACTAGGGGCTGTTGCAAAGGGCAAGGCGTTAACGTTGAGTCCTGTGGGCAATTCAATTTGTCCGACAAGTTTATCGATGTTGAATCGGATGACCTGTGTTTCACGAGTTGGATCTTCATCTGTGAATGTGGACGTCGTTATTTTTTGCGATTCCGATTCATTTTTTGGATTTTCCAAAAAATGACTGACCAATTCTGGAGTGAGCGGTGTCATGGAATCCGCATCCTGCTCCAGAGTCGCACCCAATACCTGACCAATCGTGAGGGCATGCTCCGGAAACGTCAGAAGGCCGGATTCTTCCAGATCAGGAAAAATAGATGGATCTTCCAAATCGGAAGCGGAGATCACCGTACCTTTTGTTCTTAAACAACAGAGGACTGCGGGATCATTCTGATGCTGTTTGGCTGTTTCAAAAGTAATAGACATGTGCATTCTCCTTTATAGATAAAATGAACTTCATTTTTGCAATTTGCGAATCAGATGTAAATTCATGGCACGCATGGCATTGTCCGTGACATGATTCACCGGGATGTGTAACTTCGGTGCTAGTGACATCACCGTATTGCTGCAATCGCTGCAGTTACCGATGAGCAGCGCTCCGGCACCGGCTTTTCTCAGTCGAAGCACACGATCTGCCTGGCCGGGACAGACACCCGGATTCCGGCATTTCAGCGATCCGCGCGCATAAACGGCATGCTTGCATGTCTCGACTCCGGCAACCTCTGCGCCCATTTTTTTCGCCAACTCCCGCATGCGTGCTTCACTAGCACCGCATGCGCAAACTAATAAGCCGAGGGGAGCTTTTGCCTGAAGAAAGGGCATCGTCACGATAATGCCTCCGGTCGTTTTCGTGACCACATCGTCCGGTGTGACACTATGTCCCATGAATGGACCGTCCATAATGATTTCGCCGTAGTCGCCGTCGATACCGCCGGCAGCTTCAATCAGATCACCGACACGCGTGCCAATCGGTACATCCATGAAAACTTGAGCCTTTGGTCCGCCGCTCAGCCTGCCGGCAACCGTAATATTTTTCGAGAGAACAGGACGTCCGAGCTCCACAGCCTGGGTGACGCGCGACAGGGTTTCCGTATTGATGATGATCGTATTCGCCGTGATCGCACGCGCTTCAGGAGGAAGAAGGACGCCAAGAGTATCGCGGATTAACGCGCGTTCCTCGCCAATTGGATACAAATCGCGCAACGGGAAAACGGTAATACGCTCATCCCGGATCACCTTTTCTATTTGAGCTATGGCTTGTCGATGCTTTGCTTTAATCGCAATGATGCCGCTTGCCGCGCCGACCGCTTCCATGGCGTAAAGCAACCCACGGTAAACCTCATCAGGATTGGCCTCAATTTGCGTCACATTGTGATTCAGAATCGGTTCGCATTCCGCGGCGTTCGCAATCACTGTCCCGCCGTTAATCTCCTGATTTAGCTTAATTCCGGTAGGAAATCCTGCACCGCCCATACCGACAATCCCGGCAGAACTTATGCGTTCCCTAAGATCTCCGGGTGGAAGCGGCTTAAATACATCATGCTCCGGCTTTTCCCCACGGATAACGATATTCTCTGAATCGACTTTAATCACCGTGCCTGAAACACTTGCATGCAGATCAGCTCCTCTGCCGTCAACAAGCGCGATGCGTTCCCCTCGCTCGACCCAATCTCCCTCTTGCACGCAGGGAATATCCGGTTTTCCAATGTGTTGTTTTAGAAGAAGCTTATAGTCCCGATTCAACGCGGTCGCTCCTTCCCTGTGTCTCTTGCAAACTAAAACCAAATTCAAAGGGATCTTCATGATCAAAAAGGAGTTTATTTTCACCCGTCAAATAAGCCCTACCGGTGATTTCCGGAATAATCGCTGCATAGCTTCCGACCATTGTGCTTCTCACTGCCCGACCAATAAATTTTGTGCCTGTGATACTCTCGCTGACAAAGGATTCACCGAGCCTCAATTTTTCCCTTGCGCAGAGCGAGGCAATTTTGGCACTTGTTCCCGTGCCGCATGGTGAACGATCCACCTGATTGTCACCGAAAACAACAATATTTCTCATTGTCTTCGTTTCCTGATCCGTTTGAAAAAATTCAACCAGGTCAACAGAATGGATATCCTCAAGGATTGGATGGACAGCTTGAACCTGACGATTAACTGCTGCACGGACAGCAGCCCCGGTCTCTATAAATTGACTTAAACAGCTCTGATCCATTGGAATGCCAATCTTTTGCGTATCAACGAGAGCAAAAAAGTTACCACCAAATGCAATGTCCAACTTGATCGTTCCCCATCCAGGTATCGTAATTTCCGCATCTTTTTGAAACAGGAAAGAGGGAACATTGACAATTGTCGTCTCCTTCACTTTGCCGCGCTTCACCTTAACTTTCGTGTGAATCAGGCCTGCCGGTGACTCAAGCACAACATGTGTATAGGGTTCCGTGACGGGAACAAGTCCTCGAGCGACTGCAACGGTTGCGACACCGATCGAACCATGTCCGCACATATTAAGATAGCCGCCGCTGTCCATGAACACGACTCCAAGATCCGCTTCTTTGCGCGTTGGTTTCATAAGAATAGCTCCGAACATATTACGATGCCCACGGGGTTCATCAATGATGGCTCGGCGAAGATGATCAAAGTTTTTCTGCAAATTTCTTTTCTTTTCCATCATGGATTCACCGTCCACCTCGGGAAAACCGCTCACAATAATTCGGGTCGGTTCGCCCAAAGTGTGAGAATCAATAGCGAACAGGCTTTTGCAGCACTCCATCTGATCGGCTCCTTTCCTGTTAGAATCACAAGTTGCCAAGTGTTAAAAAAACATGGTTATATTACTCCAAGCAAGAAACGTGCCAAATGAAAAAGCGCAATAAATGGACTGAATTGTACAAATACTTGTAAAATAGTGTTCCGATTTTGATACATGTTTCAAAATTATGACACATCGTTGTTAACTTTTGTGTCATGAAAGCTGTGATGATCATCAGAAAGAATTATTTTGTAAGATAATATGACAATAAAATAGTAGGGAAAACCAGGCGCCCGTTCCTTACTTCCACAGGATGTGGTGACTTTCGCGTTGCATACAGGACGTACTTCCACAGGATGTGGTGACTTTCGCGTTGCTTGCAGGACCTATGCGTCATTAGCGAAAGTTCCTCTTTATAGCGAAAGTTCCATTCCACTTAGCGAAAGCTCCTTACTTAGAAAGCTCCTTTGATCCAAATACCGTTTTGAAGCATCACCCTTGTCTTGAACAGACATTTCTAGTTCACACTGGTAGGAAAGTATAAGAAAACATTTAAAGGAAACGAGTGTAAGCGGTCCGAAAAAACGCCGCGTCCTGCGGCTCACCGGACACTAGGCCGTCCATGGCCGTCGCAACTAAGTCTTCGCCTTCGCCAGAGGCTTGGCGAAGCCAAGTTTTCTAACACTGATAAAAAAGTATAAAAAAATTAGAGATTCAAGGAAACGAGTGTAAGCGCAACTAAGTCTTCGCCTTCGCCAGGGGCTTGGCGAAGCCAAGTTTTCTAATAAATCATTTTGATCCTTGATTAAGTAACGCGGCCGGAGTAAAATAAGCGGAGATTTTCCGCTTATATGCATCCTGGCGCTTGTTTTACAGGTAAATAAGGGTGATTTTTCCGCTTATGTACGGAAAAAACCTCCATTTTCACGCTTTTCGATTCGATAGGCGGAATTTCTCCGTCTATTCAAGCGATTTTTTCGTTTATTTTCTAAATAAGCGGAATTTTTCCGTTTATTTCTCGGATTGGGCGCTTACCTGATCGCCCAACCGAATCTTATGACCTTATCGTCGTACCGACAAGGCAAAACACTATACTTTTTTAAGCTTGTTAAAAAAGCACAAAGAACCTGATCTCAGATTCTTTGTGCCTTTGCTTCAAAAAAATGGACTAATGATTATGAAATGCCCAGCTGATGCATTTTATTATAAAGCGTTGTTCTAGATATTCCTAGAATCTCTGCAGCTTTGTTTTTATTTTCATGGGTATGTTCCAATGCTTTCTTGATCGTTTGTTGCTGACATTCTTTCATCGCATGATCCAACGAAACAGGCGGTTGATTTTCGAACGGCTGATTATGTGAGAAGGGGTCGGTCATCCCAATTCGGTGATTGGATTCGCGAATCTGTACGGGTAAATCGTCGACACTCAACGTTTCGTCTCTTGAAAATACAACGAGCCGCTCGATTATATTTCGCAATTCTCTAATGTTGCCCGGCCAAGAATAATCGATGAGCGCCATCATGACTTCTTTTGGAATTCTCGTGCATGACCGTCTATACTTCTCCGCAAATTCATAGAGAAACTGATGACTTAATTCGATGATATCCTCGCCTCTCTCTCTTAACGGAGGAATGGTAATGGTGATGATATTCAATCGGTAATACAGATCTTCTCTGAATTTTCCTTGATGAACACGTTCTTTTAAGTTTTTATTCGTCGCCGCAATAATGGAACAATCCGCGTGTTTGAGCTTTGTCCCGCCCACTGAGTAAAATGTTCCTTCCTGCAGAACTCTGAGCAGCTTGACCTGCATTTCAGGGGGAAGCTCAGCTATCTCGTCTAAGAAGAGTGTTCCATCCTTCGCTAGTTCAAATTTTCCTTTACTGCCAAGAGGATTGGCGCCGGAAAATGCCCCTTTTTCATAACCAAAAAGCTCGCTTTCGAACAACGCATCGGGGATCGCGCCACAGTTAATCGGGATAAAAGGAGCAGTTCCAAGCGTTCGCAAGTCATGCAACGCATTTGCGAATAGCTCCTTCCCAACCCCTGACTCACCAAGAAGCAGCACTTTCGCATTCGCCGCGCCCACTTGTTTGATCTGATCAATCGTATTTTGCAAGGCCCCGCTCGAACCCTTAATAGATCGAAACGGATCAACAGAACGGTCCATCCGCGAGACTTGTTTCTGTAAATGATTGATTGTCTCTTTTGCATTCGTCAATTTTTTAGTCAACTGAGCCTGATACGTCACATCTTGTTCGCAGGAAACAGCACCGATAATTTTGCCGTCTAATTTCACCGGATTTGAGTTAATGAGGACAAACAGATCTTCTCTAGGCTGGTGCTGTTTATGATAAAATTGCTTGCCTGTGTTGAGAATTTTAAGATTATCAAGACGGTTTTCAGGAAAGAACTGAGTCATCGGCTTGCCCAGAATTTCTTCCTTTTTAATCGAATACAATCGCTCCGCACCGCTTGTCCAAACCACCGTATCCATATTTTTATCAATCACCGAAATCGTACTGTCCGTTGTCTCCAGTATCGTATCGTAATAGGCTTTAAGATATGTATAGGCTTGTAAAACACGCGAGGCAAGTTCGCTGGTTTTAAAATAACCGATCACTGCGCCATCGCGCATAACGACCACATAATCACAGCACTTTATTTTCTCCTCAAGAGTCGTCCACGTATCATCACTATGAATACAGTAAGCGCGAAATTCTGTTAGTTCATTGATAGGAATACAGTACTTTTGAGCCATTGAATAATTGCGATGAGACAGCACGAGAAATTGCGACGGTTGCTGCTGTACAATAACAACGCTGAATCGTTGACTGTGCGCAGACTCATTCCACCGTTCCTCTGTTGTCACGACAAAATCCGTATGAAGCAAATCGTTAAAATCGGGCAGCAGATGGTTCACTGATCTTCCTCCTCATATCATCCCAACAAACAGGTCACCATTACCACAAATTTAAGCATAAAAATTCACTATTGTCTAATTATTTCGAATCCCGATACAGCAAAAAAGCCTGATTCTGATACCCGTGGTTGGGCTTCGACATGATGAATGAGACTGGGCTTGTACTGAAAGACTGTTCAAGCTATTTGATGATGTGCTTCAGGAAATGAAAAAGAAGATCAATAAGGCAGGTTTAGCCCATTACAATAAGGTTTATCTAACGAAGCGAGGAAAAAAATTGAATTATAATAAAACAAAAATATGAGACTCTCGGTATTCTAACTGAAAAATCCAAATGTGGATCATTAACAAGATAGAACGGATTTGTTCACTTGCAGAAGGAAAAAAGCTATATTATATGCCGACTTTCTTTTTGATCTTCTGAACTTCTTTACGGGTTTCCCAATATTCATCATGAACCATTTTAATCTGGTCGGACAAATCCTCACCCATCTCATCAATTCGCCGATTCGTTTTTTTCAGCTCACGTTTAATATCTGTGATGTCTTGTTTCATTTCAACGATGTCTTGCTTCATTTCAACGATATCCTGTTTCATCTCGTCCATTTCAACGCGCATGCCTTTGACGTTCGCGTCAACTTCTTTAATCGCCTGCATGATCATGCTCAATTCCTCAGCCATAATTCAGCACCTCCTTTAGCACTACTATCATAACAGCTGCCAAATGAATCCTGCAAGAACGTAGTCAGACCTTCTTACCTGTTTTTTTGTTGATTATTCACAGCTCAGCCAAGTTGAATTTATTTATTTCAAAAAAATTTTTAATGACAAAAGAAATAATTGCTGAAGTCTTGAAAATAAAAAAAGAGGCAAACCTTTTCGGCCGCCTCAAAAGTCATATCAGATTAGTTTTCTCTTAACTGTTCTAATAAATTTGTTCGTAAACAATGTATAGTTGCATGTTTTTTCGTTCAAATTCGGATTCATTCGAATAATCCGCGGTTTGGTCTTGTCACTGCTGAGTCCATGTGATTTGGCTACACAGATCCGGCCGTCAACCGAACTGATTGTCATGTAAAACGGATGATGTTCACGCACCTTATGAAGATAATGCTCAACTGCCTCATCCACATCTGTTGTTACAAAATAGAAATGTTCCTTATGATCGGCTTTCCGATCCTCTTCGAGTTCAATAAAATTAAAGCGGGGAATTTCAGTTCCTTGCAAGTCGCAACACCTCTCTCTTACTTTATTCTTGAAGAAGCGAAATGATTCCTGCATGTGACTACATAAATGAGCTGCCGGTACCCCATGATCACAGATCCATTCTCCATCATGCTTGCTTCAATCTGACAAATCTGTAAGACTGGAGGTCAGACCTGTAAGGGAGCGTTGCGCAATCTCTTGTATACTAAGCTCATCATCTAAAACAGGAACAGGGAGCGTGCATGATGTTGTTACAAGTCAATCACTTGCAGAAAATTTTCCAGACACGATTCAGTAAAGAAAAAACAATTGCCTTACAAGATGTGAACTTTAGCGTCGAGGACGGGGAGTACATCGCCATTATGGGCGAAAGCGGTTCGGGAAAAACAACGCTTTTGAACACATTGGCTACACTAGATAAACCGACATCAGGATCCGTTATCCTGAATGGTCATGATGTGACGAAAATTAAAGAAAACAAGCTGGCGGAGTTTCGCCGCGAACATCTGGGCTTTATTTTTCAGGATTTCAATCTACTTGATACGCTGTCGGTTCGCGACAACATATTCTTACCGCTTGTGCTTGGCCGTCAAAAAGTTCGCGTGATGGAGCAACGTTTAGAAAAGCTAGCACCAAAATTAAGCATTGCCGATCTGCTGAACAAACAGCCATTTGAACTGTCGGGCGGTCAGAAACAGCGCGTCGCCATCGCCCGCGCCTTGATCACCGAGCCGGAACTTGTCCTGGCCGATGAACCAACTGCGGCGCTTGATTTCAAGAACAGTGAAAGCTTGCTCGCTCTGCTTGAAGGGATCAACGAAACCGGTCAGACCATCTTGATGGTCACGCACTCGGCGATCGCCGCAAGCCACGCCAAACGCGTGTTGTTTATTAAAGACGGCCGCATTTTCCATCAACTTTACCGCGCAAAACGAGAGGCAGCCGAGTTCATGCAAGAGATCAGCATGACGATGACCAATCTTCTCGGGACAGAGGTGAGATAAGTTGTTTTACGTGAAATTAGCCAGTCGCAATATCCGTCAATCCATGAGCAATTTCCTTCCCTTTGGCCTTTCAAGTGTTGTAATGTTTCTCATGAATCTGATGATCGCGACAATTTTGTTAAGTCCGAGTTTGAAAAAGCTGCCAGGATGGGGAAATTTCGCGATGCTGCTGGGCCTAGGTTTGATCGTCCTGACCATCTTCGCGACCATCTTTATGGTTTACAGTTATCGATTTTTACTTAAAAGACGAACGAAAGAATTTGGTCTCTACAACATTCTTGGTCTGAAAAAGCGGCATATTGCTCGAATTTCCATTCTGGAACTGCTGATGATGTTCCTTGTGACCGTCGTTATCGGAACCATTTTAGGCATTATTCTTGCCAAGTTTCTCTATCTTTTCCTCATTCATCTCGTTGGTGAAAACTACTTTGACTTGCAGTGGAGCCCACTTGCGGTTGGGATCGTTACCATCATGTTTGCGTGTATCTATCTGTTGCTCATGATTATCAGCAGCTGCTCAATCCATCGGCACTCCAGTCTGGAGCTGCTTCACAATGTGAGCAAAGGAGAAAAAGAGCCCAAGTCGCGCGGCATTCTGGCTTTACTCGGCATCATTTTTTTAGCGATCGGTTATTACCTTGCCCTTACAGTAGCCTCTCCGCTCGATGCCTTGACGAAATTCTTTATCGCCGTGCTGTTTGTCATCTTCGGTACGCTCCTGTTCTACATGAGTTTTACCATCTGGCTGCTCAAACGGCAGAAAAAAAACCAACACTATTACTATCAACCCAAGCATTTTATTACCGTTTCAAGTATGCTTTATCGAATGAAACAGAATGCGGTCGGACTCGCCAACATTACGATTTTGGTCACGATGACCTTCGTTACCTTGGCGACAACGGTCGGTTTATTTTCCAGTATCAACGGATTTCTGGACGACCATTTTGTTCGCAACACGACCATCACTATTCACGCGACAGAGCCGCGAAGCACCGCGCTCATTGAACAGGTTGCTGAAAAAAACGGAATATCTTTAAAAAATGAGATTTCCTATGAACTTTCGCCCAGTTTAATCGGAACAATGAAAGACGGAACGTTTAAAAATAAGCAAAACCTTTCCGATCTTACCTCCGTGAACTTTATGACCGCAAAAACATATGAACGGCTGACAGGGAGGACGATTAATCTAAAAGGAAGTGAGGCCATTGCCTATCCGGCAGTGGGCAGCCTCATTGAGAACAAAGTGACGTTTGGAAACCACACGTTTGAAATCAAGTCAAAGATTAGTGGCATTCGAAACTTTCCATCGATCAGTATGACAGCATCAAACTGGCTGATTCTGATTGTGTCGAACAAGGAACAGATTCAGCCGATCTTAGATGACGCGGCTAAAGCAATGGGCAGTCCTAACAAGCTTGGTTTTGAGACAACGATCAGCGCGGATATGACGACAACGGATGCGAAGACTCTTCAAACTGCTTTGTCTGACTACCGAGCAAACGGTGACAAACCAATTCGGCACATTAATCAAGACAAAAAATCAACACCTGAGGGTATGCCGCCGACCTTTGAACGTTATGATGACATGCACGAGCAACTCCTATCTTTTGCCGGCGGGTTCCTGTTCATCGGTTTGATCTTGGGCTTCACCTTTATTCTCGGTACCGCATTAATCATTTACTACAAACAAATCTCTGAAGGGGAACAGGATAAACGCAGCTTCGAAATTCTTCAGGAAGTCGGTTTGAGCAGTGAGGAAGTGCGGCAAACCATTCGCTCACAGGTCCTTCTTGTGTTCTTCATGCCAATTGCCGTCGCCATCGTCCATTTCGGTTTCGCCTTCATCATGATTCAGAAACTGATCAGTTTATTCGGCACAACCCGATTCGGTTTGCTTCTGCTGACCAGCACCGGAACAATTGCTGTCGTAGCCGCCATTTACTACATTATCTACAAACAGACGAGCCGCGCGTACTATCGGATTGTAGAGCGGTAACAAATAAAAGGGTATCCTGGTTGCGGGTACCCTTTTCGTATTTGTCCCAAACCGTAAAAATCAGTAGAATAAATGTAGCCACTCATTATAGGAGAATTTTTGATGACAAAACTATTTATTGTAGAAGATGACGCGGCAATGGTGAAACAGCTGCGATCAGCACTGACTGAATGCACAGTTGTTTCCGTACAGAACTTTCGCAGCGTCCGCCAAGAAATTGAAGAAGCACTGCCGGATTTGATCTTAATGGACATTACCCTACCCTATTTTAACGGCTTTTACTGGACAACTGAACTTCGAAAGCACGCAACAACACCAATTATCTTTCTCAGTTCGGCTAATGATGAAATGAACCAAGTCATGGCAATGAACATGGGAGCTGACGACTATGTCACAAAACCGTTTTCGGTAGAATTATTGAAGGCAAAGATCAATGCTCTGCTGCGCCGAACCTACAATTTCTCTCAAGCGCAATTGACCTTCAACGGATTCATATTGGAGGGAACAGAATTGAAAAAAGGGCAGGACAGGGTCGATTTGACACCAACGGAAGCCAAGTTGCTACGCACATTATTCGAGCAACCCAACCAAACCGTTTCCAAAGACGTACTGCTCGCAAAACTCTGGGAATCCGATGACTACATCGATGCCAATGCCCTGCAAGTCAACATTGCCCGCATGCGCAAAAAATTGAATGTCATCGGATTCGATTACATCGGAACGGTGCGAGGTGTCGGCTATGTACTGGCGTGAACGAAAGCACTATTTTTATACGGTCTTGGTGATCGTGGCTGTCATGGGACTGACCTTTTATCTGCGCGGTCTGCCTACGCGTACCTTCTGGTCGAGCTTATTATTTGGAGCAACTGTCCTCGTCATTTTCGGCAGCTATGATTATTACCGATTTCAACGCCGCCATAAAGAACGCCTCAATCAAGTCGTTCCTCAGGTTGACTTGAAACCCGTGTCGCAAGCTGAAAAAGATATGCTGAAGCTGCTTGATGAACAAAAGGAATACTACGAAAATAAAATCGCTCGAATCAAACAATTTGATGAGGACTTAACCGACGTGGTGCGCATGTGGAGCCACCAGATGAAAGTGCCGCTCTCTGCACTTGACTTAATGGGCCAGACGCAAGATTTTACAGTTGAGGAAATGAACGAGCAAACCTTTCAGTTAGAGAACTACCTGGAGATGCTGCTGCATTACCTGCGCTTGAACCATGAGCAGACGGATTACCGTTTTACAAAGGTGCCGATCAAGCCGCTCGTCCAGGCGATCGTTCGCAAATTCGCCCCACTGTTTATCCGAAAAGGGCTGAGCGTAACCGTCGAAGGCGACGCATCCTGGACCACAGACGAAAAGTGGCTTTCTTTTGCCATTGAACAAATCATTAGCAACGCCGTCAAATATACCAAACAAGGCAAGGTCAGCATCCATATCGCTCCGGACTCCATACAAATCAGCGACACAGGCATCGGCATTTTAAAAGAAGATCTGCCACGCCTGTTTGAACACGGTTTTACCGGCTACAACGGTCGCCGCGACAAAAAAGCTACCGGTCTAGGCTTCTTCTTGGCAAAAGAAATTGTCGACCGACTTTCACTAAGCATTCATGTTGATTCCGAAATCGACAAAGGGACAAGTGTGACGATAAGGCGAGAGAAAAAGTGATCGATTGAATCGTTAATTTATCACCACAAGATGTGCTCTTTCTTCTATCATACGATTATTTAGGAGACATTTGAGATTGAGTACTCTTTCGTCTACAATTGTTATTAGTTCATTAGCAATTCAACACTCAAAACTAATAATATCTAACAGTAGTGTTTCTAAATATTCATATATGAAATTTACAAATAATATTATTCTTTTTTCCAGTGTATAATCAAATAATAAAATGATAGTAAAATTATATCCACAAGAAAATAAGTTCCCAAAGCATTTGTTGTTCGCATGATTGTTAGTGTACCTTCATATGCTCCAGTTAAATAATTATCAGGTGCATTCGGATCAAGAATAATAGGTTGAGAAACGCTAGGTAAGTCTCCCATAAGAAAATAGACATTAATTAGAATAAATGAGATTAGATAAATCCTCTTAAAATTTTTCATTTTAAACACACCTCACTTGAAACCAGAATCAACATATATAAATCGGCTACAGCCGCATCATCAACCAATTTCGGTTTGCTTGGTATTACTAATTCAGTGAATGAATCAAGAAAGAAAAGATCACACATTGATTCAGTAGAATTCCCGTTCACTGGCTTAGGAAACGAAAAATTATACCGATATTAGCATTTTTTATTTTCCATAAAAAGTAATAGTGTCATTCCCATTATTGTCAACTTCGATATCCATAACAGCATTTGCTTCTGAAGAGTAAATTTGAGAATGAGTATTAGGAGATACTGTATGTGAAATAACTTCAACAGGGTCTTTCACATTAGGTACAGGGCCATTACTTTTAGTAAACCCACCAAGATCATTTGCAACTGTGACACCTGTGCTTAAGAACCATAAGTAATCCGGGTTATCGACAATGCTTTGGTACTTTCCTTCTTTATTTAACAATACAAGTTTTATTGTTTTTATTCGATTTGTACTAGGGTCTATTTCAACTGAAAATTGTATGTTGCCATGGCCTAATTTTTTTATATCTGGACTAATATCACCCGACGAAGTTGGTGTAGAACTAATAGGCACATTGTGCTTTGATTTATAATATTCAGTATAATTATTATAAAAGTTATAAAATTCCCTGTAATTAATAGGCAATGGATTTTTCCCTGTATCTGTAGTTCCACTTACTTCGTTATAATACTTTTCAGACAAGTATTTATATTGTTTATCAGTAACCTTTTCATAGACTCCTAATATGTTTGATAACGCCGAATTTGATCCATTCTGTGTTAGCGTAAATTTCTTCATATTCTTTGAAAAAGTCATTGTTTCATTTACCTTCCCGAGCTTTGACAGCCCCTCTCCAAATAAATCACTTTTTTTCATGATCAACTGATTTCCTTTTATTACAACATCCTTTTCAAAAACCGCACCTTCTGGCATCTTTCCAAAGAGTATTTGATCGTACTTTGGGTCGCCAACTTGCCGAAATATTATGACATATTTATTAGAATAATTAAACCAATTCCCAGCCAATTTTTTATAATTAATTTTCGGAGAATAGACTTCACTATTGCTTTTTTGACTATTTTTTTGATGACTTGACTGATTTTTGATGGTTTGGTTATATGAAGATTTATCTTGTTGTACGTGATTGTCATTTGAGACATAACCGCATGATGAAACAAATATTAGTAAAATGCAGAAATTAACTAATATTAAGATTTTCTTCACTTTTTTCACCTCCTACAACTCGGTACAAGAAAAATTATTGAGAGAGTCGATCAAAGACAGCTGTAAGAAGTTGCCGCCTGGTAAATTCCAATGAATTAAATTTTTTATATAAACTTTTTAAGTCCAAGTCCGGCTTTCAACATTAGTGGATGCCGAGGAATCCCATCTTTTGTTAATTCGATGCAATACGGATCAATCTCGGGAAGTAACTGACGAACTTCGTTGACCCGATGCGAGAACAAATTTCCTTTAAAAGATTGACCCCAGGAAAACACTACCTTAACTCCCTTTTTAGCACACTCTATAATATACCGATCATTATCCTTTCCAACCAGATCTACACCCTTAGCTGCAGCATTTTTCAATTCTTTAGGACTTGTGGCTCTATAAGCAAATAAATTGACTGCGTAAAAACCGCCGTAACCCCAACTTTTCGAAAAATTAGCGCATCGGCGTAATGTTGGATCACTGTATATCTTATCTGCAGTGCTCGGATTCAACATGACAAAAGTGACCTTCCCCCTTGTATCATCCCATGCACAGCTAAAAGTATAGCGATAAGTCGCTTCATTCGAATCATCCACATCAAACTTTGCGTTGACTCTTTCATCTGGCTTCCATAAACTATTTGTCATTTTCTGAACACCTCGTCTTATAGTGAAGATCATCAGTTTATTCCACTATTTTCAATGATACGATACCTGTAATAAGGGGTAGTTTTTGTATTTTCAAGAGCATAGTTTATCTTTTTTGTATTTCCAATCGCTAAAGCCACATTTAGAAAGAAATAACGATGAAACCTCCCTCTCTTTTGCAATATTTTCCGTATATTTGTAGTATATTCCTTTAAAAAAATATACCATTCCCTTTTTTAGCAACGGTGTACATTCTTAGTTAGCACTTCTTTTTTACTCGCATGTCTTTAACTTATTAATATTGCTGATACATTTTTAGTGCTTCAGACTTCATACGTTCAGCGAGCTCCGTGGGTGCAATCACTTTGGCATCGCTCCCCCAGGTCAGAAGCCAACGTACAAGTCCATCACTATACACCGCTTCCGTGCTGATTCGAAAGACATGATCTCCTGCCGGGCGGATATCGATGTCTAATCCAAACCGATCGATGACGACATTGATCAAATGATTATCAAATTGAATTTCTATATGTCGTTCCACACCGGAGTACATAAAGAATAGCCGGTTCACATATTGATTAAGATTAAAATTGGGATCTGTGATAAAATGCTCATCTATTTTATCAACCTGCCTCATTCGATCAACACGATAATGCCGGATCTGCGACACCTTCACATTGTTATTTGTTTTCTTGGTTATTTCCTGCAAGTGCTCGCCGATTAAATAATAAAAATCATTATTCCAGACAAGGCAAAGCGGTTTGATAAGGTATTCATCACCATCATGGTGCAGAGTGAAAGTTTTTGTGACATCATAATTACCATATTTAAACTGAATATATTGATGTCTGAAAATAGCATTGTGCAACATAAAAATTGCATACTTCACTTGCTGACTATCTCTCTGCTCATTTTCTTCCAGTAATATATGGTTTTCCAACTGAACAGCTGATGGGATACTGGTTAACTTTCTGATTTTTTCAATAAGCTGATCTGAATCCCGCCGAGATATGAATTTGGCGGAAGACACCGCATCCACAAGCATCCTTAATTCCTGAATTTCGAACAGGCGATCCTGAATACGATAATAGTTTTTGGTACCTTCTTTCTCATGATACACGTCCACATTAAAAAAAACAGAGTTTCCCAATTCAGACAAATCTTTTCTAAGCGTCTTATATGGAATGGTCTCATCGTAAAGCTCAATAAATTTATTATTTATTGTTTCAAGATCAAGCATGTTCTCTTCATCTGAATATTTTTGTAAAATATTCAGGAGGCATAGCAAACGCTGTCGGTTATTCATAGGGATCACCAGATTTATTATGATGTAGGCTGTTCAGGTAATTAGGACTTGATAAGATCTGCAGAACTGATCAGTCTACCTCTTGTTTATGTTCTGTAAACACAAGTACACTCGAACCCGTAAAACATCCCCATTTTCTAACACTTTCTCGTAAATATCATCTCTTGATCCATGTCTCAGGAAAACATAATCATCGTTTTCCAAATATCTTCGAAGATCCTTCCACTTAGGCATGGATCAGTTTTCTTACTCCGTCACTATCTTGTTGAGACAATACATTCAAAACGTATGGAAGATGAGATTTCCTATTGGGGGCATGGTAATATTTATCAAAGTGAGCGTAATAATCTTGGGCATACTCGACTAATTGAGTTGCTGCATCATCAAGTAGATCGTTCACTGATTTTCCATAAACAACAATGTCTTGAATCGGGAGCAAAGAACCAACTAATGAACCGTCACCCTCTTGTTCATACTCCAAGGCAAATGTATAACCAGAAAAAACTTCCGTCATCATCGTTTGAGACAGAGACCAAAAAACATCGTGATTACGTTTCACTGCCTGAGGTTTATCATGAATGACTGCATCAACAAATCGGCTAAAGTCTTTTCTTACTTGGGTTGCTTGTAATGTATCCTGCATAATCACCCCTCCTCACCTCCAATTATAATATGAAATCAAATAAACGTACATTATGTACGTTTTTGAAAAATAGCACACTTAGAATTTTTCTTCATTTCTGACGTTCTTCTGGTCAGTGGGGATGAATGGATCACATAGTACTGGTAACCGACAGCCTGTAACTAGACTCTCAGAACTATTGAATCATCTAAAATTTTCATAATTCTCCCATTGACAGTTGTTCAAAAAGAGTATAAAGTAAAAACACTTTCAAGATTCGTGAACAACTAAATGCAATGATGGGGAGAGTAACTTTTATTTAACCTAACAGCGAGCTTCGTCCGGTGCAAAGGAAGCAGGCTTAACTAAAAGTGAAAGTAGCCCTTGAGCGGTGAATGCGACATTCGAGGAATGAAGTGTTCAACGGCAGCACCCGTTACAGTGCCAGCGTCTTGCCGACGTCAATGTCGGCAGTACGTGGTGAGGCGGTAAGCCAGTGATGGCGCCGCAAACAAAGGTGGTAACGCGTATTCCAACGCCCTTTAAAAGCATGATGATGCTTTTAAAGGGCGTTTTTATTTTTACCATTTTCAAGGAGGAGTTTACACATGAACACAGAGAATCAGCAATCCAAGCTGACATTCATTAACTATCTAACGATCGGATCACTGCTTTTCGGCATGTTCTTTGGTGCCGGCAATTTAATTTTTCCACTGCATCTCGGCCAACTGGCAGGCGGCAATTGGTTTCCCGCCGCGATCGGTTTCCTGCTTTCCGGCACACTGCTGCCGCTGCTTTCGATCATCGCCATCAGCATCACCCAGAGTGAAGGAATCTATGATATCGCCCGACCAATTGGCCGTCATTACGCACTGATCTTTCTCATTTTGGTTCACGCCACGCTGGGACCGATGTTTGCCACGCCGCGTACAGCCACGGTACCGTTTGAACTTGGCTTTGCGCCATATATTCTGGCAAACCAAACATGGATCTGGCTGCTCGTCTACTCTGCCGCCTTTTTCACACTGACCTATTTCTTATCACGCAGAGAATCGCGTATTATCGACGTCATCGGCAAACTGCTGAATCCCCTGTTCTTAATCTTGTTATTCATTATTTTCTTATTCGCTTTTCTCAAGCCGATGGGAGATGCCGGACAAGCAGCAGCGACGAGCGACTATGTGCACGCCGCGCTGACAAACGGTTTCCTCGAAGGCTATAACACGATGGATGCTTTGGCCGGTCTCGCTTTCGGTGTCACCATCATTACGTCCATTAAACTGATGGGTGTCCGCAACCCCAAATCCATCGCTGCGGCAACCGCAAAATCCGGAATCATTTGCATCGGTTTTGAAGCACTCATTTACCTTGGCATGATTCTGATTGGCGCCATGAGTCTGGCAAACTTTAAACTTTCGGAAAACGGCGGGATCGCTTTCGCCCAAATTGCGAATCATTACATGGGCGCAGTGGGCAGCGCCATCTTGGCCACTTTGGCTACCGTCACCTGCCTCACCACCGCAATGGGCCTAGTCACCGCCTTTGCCCAGGATTTCCATAAGCAGTTCCCGAGGATCAGTTATTTAACGTTCCTGCGTTTTACATGCGCCATTTCGTTCATCATTGCCAATGTCGGCTTAACACAAATTATCTCCTGGTCACTGCCGATCTTGATGCTTCTGTACCCGCTCGCGATCACGGTAATTCTCTTATCAATCCTGTCACCATTGTTCAAAAAATCGCCGATCGTTTACCGAGTAACCACGGCCTTCACCTTGATTCCGGCGTTATTTGACACGATCAACGCCCTGCCACCGATCTTGAAGCAGACGGCACCGATTCAATCGCTGGTTCACTTCGCAAGCAGCTATTTACCGCTCTTTAATCTCGGCTTCGCTTGGGTACCGTTCGCCCTGATCGGCTTCGTCCTCGGCATCGCCGCGTATGCTCTGTTCAACCGTGTCCCATCGTTGCAGCTGAACCCGGAGACAAACGCAAAACAAAAGTAATTCGATGTCATGAAGGACAGCCGCTGTCAAACAGGGCTGCCCTTTTTGTGTTTATTGAAAATGCTTGTGCGAGCCATCGCAGTTAGGCTGCTTTTGAGATGATCCACCAACTCAATCATTTAAGCCTTTTCCATTGAGAATATTCAGCACCGATTTTTCAACCCGTGACACGCGTGTTGCCGATCTTTTGGCTTGGGAAAAATAAAGAACATACGCTCTTTGCCGCCCCGGCGTCATCTTTCAAAAATTTGTCTATTTTTCAATTTGAACTTCAATCCCATGTACTGTGCCCCTATTGGATAACTGTTTTATCATCGCTCTGTACGAATAATTTGGATTGGATATGAATACCTCAACATTGAAACTACCATACCATAGTATCAACCTGTCCGTGCCATCTTAGGAACAGGCCAGAGAGAAAAGAGTCTCGTGGCCATTGGAGAAGGATATGGCTGATTCTGAACTTCAGGACATCCTCTTTCCCGAAAAACATCAATCGGATTTGAGAAAATAACCAGATTGTAGTTTATCTTCGTCAGGAGATGACCCGAAGTAGTGTGACAATGTCTCTACTCTGGCATGAATATGTTGAATCCTGCAGACAGCACCAAGAAATTCCTTACAGTTATCAGCAGTTTTGCCGGTTTTTACACCCCGTTAGTGATTATGTCACAGGACAAACCATCACTGCCTATGTCTTTGTATCCGTATTACCATGTAGCCAATACGCCTATGTCAAAGCCTTTTTATCCATAGATACACAGAGCTGGATTACTGCTCATGTAATTTAAAAACCGGTGTTGATCGATCTTTCCAGACAAAAAGTCAATAGAAAAACCGCTGTACAAGTGAATTTACAGCGATTTTTGGTATGATCGTTATACATTCTGGGAATGTAGGATACAGGGATGGATCAAGTATAATAAAACTAGAATCAACGAAAAACTCGGTAGTCGAAGTCCGATTCAATATCGGATTTCAACCACCGAGCAAGTCGTCTAACAAAATAATGCATAGATTTTGGGATTCAAATCAATTTTTTGACTATGAGACACCCTCATCAATTGCCTGGCAGTGACCTACTCTCACAGGGGGACAGCCCCCAATTACCATCGGCACAGAAGAGCTTAACGACCGTGTTCGGGATGGGAACGGGTGTGACCTCTTCGCTATGACCGCCAGACTAAAACCGGCTCACATGAGCCTTCAAAACCGGTAACAAAAGTTGCGTTGTCAAGTAAAACATCCAAAGTTCTGGGTTAAGCCCTCGACCGATTAGTATCTGTCCGCTTCACACGTCACCATGCTTCCACTCCAGACCTATCAACCTCATCATCTCTAAGGGGTCTTACTGATTTAAAATCATGGGAAATCTCATCTTGAAGGGGGCTTCATGCTTAGATGCTTTCAGCACTTATCCCGTCCACA
This sequence comes from Sporolactobacillus sp. PKPK-6, assembly GCF_056678885.1. Classification (NCBI taxonomy): domain Bacteria; kingdom Bacillati; phylum Bacillota; class Bacilli; order Caryophanales; family Sporolactobacillaceae; genus Sporolactobacillus; species Sporolactobacillus sp. PKPK-6. Next base: position 624,134 of record NZ_JBWXPA010000002.1, read on the forward strand.
CATAGCTACCCAGCGTATGCTCCTGGCGGAACAACTGGTACACCAGCGGTGTGTCCATCCCGGTCCTCTCGTACTAAGGACAGCTCTTCTCAAATTTCCTACGCCCGCGACGGATAGGGACCGAACTGTCTCACGACGTTCTGAACCCAGCTCGCGTACCGCTTTAATGGGCGAACAGCCCAACCCTTGGGACCTACTTCAGCCCCAGGATGCGATGAGCCGACATCGAGGTGCCAAACCTCCCCGTCGATGTGAACTCTTGGGGGAGATAAGCCTGTTATCCCCAGGGTAGCTTTTATCCGTTGAGCGATGGCCCTTCCATGCGGTGCCACCGGATCACTAAGCCCGACTTTCGTCCCTGCTCGACTTGTAGGTCTCGCAGTCAAGCTCCCTTGTGCCTTTACACTCTGCGAATGATTTCCAACCATTCTGAGGGAACCTTTGGGCGCCTCCGTTACCTTTTAGGAGGCGACCGCCCCAGTCAAACTGCCCGCCTGACACTGTCTCCGAACCGGATCACGGTTCAGGGTTAGAATGTCGATATCGTCAGGGCAGTATCCCACCGATGCCTCCACCGAACCTAGCGGTCCGGTTTCCAAGGCTCCTGCCTATCCTGTACAAACGATACCCACATCCAATATCAAGCTGCAGTAAAGCTCCATGGGGTCTTTCCGTCCTGTCGCGGGTAACCTGCATCTTCACAGGTACTATAATTTCACCGGGTCTCTCGTTGAGACAGTATCCAAATCGTTACACCTTTCGTGCGGGTCGGAACTTACCCGACAAGGAATTTCGCTACCTTAGGACCGTTATAGTTACGGCCGCCGTTTACTGGGGCTTCAATTCAAAGCTTCTCCCGAAGGATAACCTCTCCTTTTAACCTTCCAGCACCGGGCAGGTGTCAGCCCCTATACATCACCTTACGGTTTAGCAGAAACCTGTGTTTTTGGTAAACAGTCGCTTGGATCTTTTCACTGCGGCTCATCGGACCCGTAGGTCCGACGAGCACCCCTTCTCCCGAAGTTACGGGGTGATTTTGCCGAGTTCCTTAACGAGAGTTCTCCCGAGCGTCTTAGAATTCTCTTCTTGCCCACCTGTGTCGGTTTGGGTACGGGCACCGTTTCACTCGCTAGAGGCTTTTCTTGGCAGTGTAGGATCAGGCGCTTCGGTACTTAAGTTCCCTCCTCATCACCGTTTGGCGGATAGCAGCGGGATTTGCCTCGCTGCCGGCCTCGCGGCTTGAACGCACACTTCCATCCGTGCGCTCGCCTTACCTTCCTGCGTCCCCCCATCACTCAAACGTGAAACGCTGGTACAGGAATATCAACCTGTTGTCCATCGCCTACGCCTTTCGGCCTCGGCTTAGGCCCCGACTAACCCTGAGCGGACGAACCTTCCTCAGGAACCCTTAGGCTTTCGACGGAGAAGATTCTCACTTCTCTTTTCGTTACTCATACCGGCATTCTCACTTCCAAACGCTCCAACATGCCTCACGGCACATCTTCAATGCCCTTGGAACGCTCCCCTACCATGACCTTACGGTCATCCGCGACTTCGGTGCTGTGCTTAGCCCCGTTACATTTTCGGCGCGACGCCACTCGACCAGTGAGCTATTACGCACTCTTTAAATGGTGGCTGCTTCTGAGCCAACATCCTGGTTGTCTGGGCAACGTCACATCCTTTCCCACTTAGCACAAACTTAGGGACCTTAGTCGGCGGTCTGGGCTGTTTCCCTTTCGACGACGGATCTTATCACTCGCCGTCTGACTCCCGGACGTAAGGGCTTGGCATTCGGAGTTTGACTGAACTCGGTAATCCTGTGGGGACCCCTTATTCAATCAGTGCTCTACCTCCAAGTCTCACTCATCCGAGGCTAGCCCTAAAGCTATTTCGGGGAGAACCAGCTATCTCCGTGTTCGATTGGCATTTCACCCCTACCCACACCTCATCCCCGCATTTTTCAACATGCGTGGGTTCGGGCCTCCATTCAGTGTTACCTGAACTTCACCCTGGACATGGGTAGATCACACGGTTTCGGGTCGACAACCCTAAACTCAAACGCCCTATTCAGACTCGCTTTCGCTGCGGCTCCGCCTCTTCAGCTTAACCTTGCTTAGAATCGTCACTCGCCGGTCCATTCTACAAAAGGTACGCTGTCACCCCCCGAAGGGGGCTCCAACTACTTGTAAGCACACGGTTTCAGGATCTCTTTCACTCCCCTTCCGGGGTGCTTTTCACCTTTCCCTCACGGTACTGGTTCACTATCGGTCACTGGGGAGTATTTAGCCTTGGGAGACGGTCCTCCCGGATTCCGACGGGGTTTCTCGTGTCCCGCCGTACTCAGGATCCACTCCGGAGTGCACGTTCCGTCGGCTACAGGGCGTTTGCCTTCTTTGGCCGACCCTTCCAGGTCGTTCGCCTGAAACGTGCATTTCTGACTCCATGTGGAGTGTCCTACAACCCCAAAGAGCAAGCTCTTTGGTTTGGGCTGTTTCCCTTTCGCTCGCCACTACTCAGGAAATCGCATTTGCTTTCTCTTCCTCCGGGTACTGAGATGTTTCAGTTCCCCGGGTCTGCCTTACTCTGCCTATGGATTCAGCAGAGCATCCTATCTGTTCAAGATAGGGGGTTCCCCCATTCGGAAATCTTCGGATCAATGCTTACTTACAGCTCCCCGAAGCGTATCGGCGTTCGTTCCGTCCTTCATCGGCTCCCAGTGCCAAGGCATCCACCGTGCGCTCTTTAAAACTTAACCACACTGAACGCTGACGCGTTCGTTTACTATCGATTCACAAACCATGAATCCATCATGATCTATAAACCGCTTGGATGTTTCTTGACTTTGCTTACTTTCGTTATCCAGTTTTCAAGGTTCATGGCTGCCTTTCGGCAGACCGGTGAAGGAATGTGTCCTTCAAAACCAAACAAAAGCTCAAGCGTTTCGCTATCGATCGTTTCCTTAGAAAGGAGGTGATCCAGCCGCACCTTCCGATACGGCTACCTTGTTACGACTTCACCCCAATCATTTGTCCCACCTTCGGCGGCTGAGTCCATAAAGGTTCTCGCACCGACTTCGGGTGTTACAAACTCTCGTGGTGTGACGGGCGGTGTGTACAAGGCCCGGGAACGGATTCACCGCGGCATGCTGATCCGCGATTACTAGCAATTCCGGCTTCATGCAGGCGAGTTGCAGCCTGCAATCCGAACTGGGGGTGGCTTTATGGGATTAGCTCGACCTCGCGGTTTCGCTGCCCTTTGTACCACCCATTGTAGCACGTGTGTAGCCCAGATCATAAGGGGCATGATGATTTGACGTCATCCCCACCTTCCTCCGGTTTGTCACCGGCAGTCACCTTAGAGTGCCCAACTGAATGCTGGCAACTAAGATCAAGGGTTGCGCTCGTTGCGGGACTTAACCCAACATCTCACGACACGAGCTGACGACAACCATGCACCACCTGTCACTCTGTCCCCCGAAGGGGAACGGCCTATCTCTAGACTTGTCAGAGGATGTCAAGACCTGGTAAGGTTCTTCGCGTTGCTTCGAATTAAACCACATGCTCCACTGCTTGTGCGGGCCCCCGTCAATTCCTTTGAGTTTCAACCTTGCGGTCGTACTCCCCAGGCGGAATGCTTAATGTGTTAACTTCAGCACTAAGGGTTGGACCCCCTAACACCTAGCATTCATCGTTTACGGCGTGGACTACCAGGGTATCTAATCCTGTTTGCTCCCCACGCTTTCGCGCCTCAGCGTCAGTTACAGACCAGAGAGCCGCCTTCGCCACTGGTATTCCTCCACATATCTACGCATTTCACCGCTACACGTGGAATTCTACTCTCCTCTTCTGTACTCAAGCTTCCCAGTTTCCAATGACCGTTTGCGGTTGAGCCGCAAGATTTCACATCAGACTTAAGAAGCCGCCTGCGCGCGCTTTACGCCCAATAATTCCGGACAACGCTTGCCACCTACGTATTACCGCGGCTGCTGGCACGTAGTTAGCCGTGGCTTTCTGGCCGGATACCGTCACTGCAAGAGCATTTCCTCTCCTGCACGTTCTTCTCCGGCAACAGAGCTTTACGATCCGAAAACCTTCTTCGCTCACGCGGCGTTGCTCCATCAGACTTTCGTCCATTGTGGAAGATTCCCTACTGCTGCCTCCCGTAGGAGTTTGGGCCGTGTCTCAGTCCCAATGTGGCCGATCACCCTCTCAGGTCGGCTATGCATCGCTGTCTTGGTGGGCCGTTACCCCGCCAACTAACTAATGCACCGCGGGCCCATCTGTCAGTGATGGCCGAAACCATCTTTCAACCCTGCACCATGTGGTGCAGGGGATCATTCGGTATTAGCTGCGGTTTCCCACAGTTATCCCAATCTGACAGGCAGGTTACCCACGTGTTACTCACCCATCCGCCGCTCACATCCGAGAGCAAGCTCCCTTCAATGCGCTCGACTTGCATGTATTAGGCACGCCGCCAGCGTTCGTCCTGAGCCAGGATCAAACTCTCCAAAAAGTGTCTTGCTTAATGTCGAACGCGAGGTTCGGCCTTACTTTTTCGTTCATAAGATCCATAGCAATTTGAATTTATCAGGGGTTAAACCCTTTTTAAATCACGCTTGGCTTTTGTTTAGTTTTCAAGGAACATTCTTCGTTGCATCATTCCTAACAGCAACCTTCAAATAATAACATGTCTCCATCAGGAAGTCAACACTTTTTTTCGTCGTGTTTCAGCGACAAGAAATATCTTAACACGTATGAAATATCTCGTCAACACATTTTTTTAGTTATAAATGGAAAGCAAAAAACAATTTGGATCCCGTCTAAAGACGGTGGGTATAGATCCCGTTTTCGGAAACCAAATGAAGGACAGTCGCTGTCAAACTGAGCTACCCTTTTTTTACTATAAGAAAATTTAAAATTCAGCGGAGTATAGTATAAGCGCAACTAAGTCTTCGCCTTTGCCAGAGGCTTGGCGAAGACAAGTTTTCTAATGTTTACGAAAAGATGGATTAATCCTTCGAAAGACGCTGTCACTAAAGTCTTAATGCTTGAGTGACCTTCATCGGTAAAACTTGTGCGAGCCATCGCAATTAGGCATTTTCTTTGAATGGCCGCACACGCAATCCATTAATCCCTTGCCCTTGAGGATTCTCTCCATCGACTTTTCAATTCGCGACACGCGCGTTGCCGACCGTTTAGCATTAGAAAAATAAAGAAAATAAGCTTTTTGCCGCCCCGGTGTCAATGCGTCAAAAGCCGTTTTCAACTCCGGCATTTCATCAAACTTGCTTTTCAGTTCTTCAGGAATGCCGACATCCGGACGCTCTTTAACTTCTACGGTTAAACCCGCTTTTTCAACATCAATCGCTTCATGAATATAAGCTTTCAAGATAGCTTCCATTTCAATGATTTCCTGAACATGGGTAAACCGAATCTGGCGCGCCGCCTGAACATTCTCCGTCTGCTGAACAAGAATACCCTGCGCATCCTTCAACAACGCACCTGATGATAAACAACTTTGTATTTTGCTGGTACATTCTATTGGCGTGAGTAGTTATGAATCATGGAGCCGCAACTCCAGCTAAAGTAAAAATAATGTACATGCTCATCTAAATTGCCTTTTTTGCGCTGCCAATAATAATTCTCTTTTATCTTCCCCTATATCAATGTTCATGATCTCCACATCGAAGGCTTTAAAACAAGCAGATCCCCATGATTTTCCCGTGATCGCTTTTAACACCTCATCATCGCAGATCACAATAATTTTTCGATACGTTCGGTTCGTTACCTTTTCCAAAAGAAGCATTTTTAAGATGTCCGCTAACATTTTTTTCTTTTGTGGCGGCTTTAATGAACCAATGTGTGCATAAACTTCTCCAATAATACTGGGTTCTTCAGAATAAAAATCCGGTCGAATCGTCGCTTTCCCACATTGAACGATCGGATTGGCTGCAAGGTTTACGCCTAACTTATCGCAAATGATTTGGAAAATATACTTTTCGATATTTTGTTGTTCCAGTGATGATGATGCATGCATTTCGTTAAATTCCTCTCCAAAAATTCATATCATTCTCGTAGACACTTGAAGTGTGACTACATGTATTATTGTTTTTCTCTGTCCCCATCTCTAAATACTTCTTCATATGAAAAAAGCTCCATTTTTCCAGCGTCATATTCTTCTAATGCTTTCTTCTCTTCTTCAGTCAATGGCTCATCGTCATACGGAATCAATGATTTCTGATACTCAGTTATTAATCTAAATACCTTTGAAATATCCTTCTCAGACATGTTTTTTATTATATGGATTAATAGTTCACGTTTTTGTTCGGCGCTTGCCATACAGGTCCCCCCAAATCAAAAATCAGACTTAACTGTACTCTTAATCGAAATCAAGCTGGTGAAAAACAGGTTTCCTCTTCATTACTGTGAGAGCTAATGGCTGGTTCAAGGACTTTATGCCCCAAGACACTCATTAGCAATTTTGCATTTTCAATAAACTCCTCCATCTCGGCACAATCTGATTCCGACAATGAGGATTGCGTTGGTGTTCATAGTAACTAATTGATATCTATTTACATCCTTAGCTAAGGAATATCCCCGATTCTCCAGATACTTTATGTGCGCTTTATTCAAATTGTCATCTTTGCTAATAAATACGATGCATTCAGTCCAGAATTCCTTGCTTGATAGATGCTGATTCAATCTTTCAAAAACATTCTCTGTCTCCTCTACAACGACTGTCGCGACAAGAGAGTAACATGCCTTGGGTTTTCCTAACAGATTTTGTTGTTTTCAAGAAAGCTACTTTCATATTCGCCATATTTGCCCGAGCGATTGAGCCAAACTGTCATATGAATACCTCCATTTTTGAAGCAAAAATGTTTTGGCTTTTTTAAATGCTATAATTTGATCATCTTTTTATTATTTATTGATAGAGTTCACGCTTAACTTCCTCTGGTAATTGGCCAAGAAAATATTGCTCAATAATATCCCAGAATTTTAATGTGTAATTCTCGAGTTGCTCTTCTTTTGTTCCATTCTCGGGCTCTTTGGGTAAAGTGAATAAATAATTTAACATAGCAATACTAATTTTATGTTTGAGATATACATCATGCATGATTAAGTTATCATATTTTTGAGGTGAGTGAATTGCTTTGTCCAGAGGATAAATACTGTTGATTCTTATATAAATCTGTGGACTATCACCACCAGTTATTTCGTAACTAATAAGATCAAATGATTGAGAAAGACCAAGGATAATAAGATATTTTTCAAATTCAAAAGCATCGGCTTGACGTGGCCTGTAGAGGACATATTCATCATTAGTATTCTGGGCAAAGGTTTGCCCTGTATAGAGCTTTTTTAAAGTCTGGTTAAGAAGATTTATATAGTTAATATAGTTGGGATTCACCTTATAAAGTAATTTTTGATCTTCTCTTGTAGTTATATAACGATTGTTTATTTGATTTTGTAATGTAGTGATGCGAACCATTCCATTGAGAAAAACATTTGCTAGTCCTACTGCCCGATACTTGTTTGATAGATGCAAATGATCGTTAAGAAATTCACCAAATTGATCTTCACCGAAGAATTTTCCTGAATAGGCTTGTCCCCTTAAGAATTCTTCCATAACACTTAGAAGCTGCCTAAATTCTGACATAGCAGTTGAAATATCCTTATTTTTTAAATCAATTGTTATTTTAAATGCAGGGTAAATTTCTTGAAATAATTTCCCATCCTTCAATGACTGCGGATCAGTAAAGGCTAAATGTTTAAACTTTGCAAACGAATATTTATTATATCTTTTTTCCCACAGCGCCTTGATATCGAATTGATAGAGACCTGTATAAAAATTATCACTCAGAGTCATCAGAGGCTCAAAGAATGGTTTATAGCTCGCCTTCTCTACTAATTCTTTACTTCGTTCATTGAGAAAGACTATTTCATGAGCAAAGATAGCTCGAGGCCTTGCTACGATTGGTGAGTATTCCATTTTCTTCTCAAAATCTTTTTCGATGGTCAATAATGTAATCTTTAGACGATTATCAATATCTTCATCTGAATGGTTTCCTCGATCAAAAATATAGGAGAAATCGTCAGCATTGACAACTAAATTACGGGACTTCTTTGAGTAATAAATATCGAGAATCTTCTTCATAACTTCAATAACTTCACTTTTTTTTACAGAAGATATGCCGTAGAGCCGTTTTACTTCTGTGAAATCCTTGTTCAAATAATCAAAAAATGCCTTGCCAATCATTTTTGGTTCTCGAGCCGCACGTCCGATTTCCTGAATATAATCGATAACATTTCCTGTTGGTGCGTAGTGATACACATTTTTAATATCAGGGATATCAATACCCATACCAAACGCTTTGGTCGCTAGCATTATCTTTGCTTCACCACTCAAAAATGCTTCAAAGTTACCTTTCTTCTCATCTTTATCTAATGGGCCAAAATAACGCACTGTTTTTGCAGCAAGCTTATCTTCAAATTGTTTTAGATGACTGGAATAACCATTTAGCAGTTTAACCGTTGGAAAATAAACAAGTGTTTTTTCTCCTTTTCTTATATAGCTTCTCAATCTCTTACTCAGTAATTCATACTTTGCTTTTCTATAATCATTTGAATATTTCTCAAAAGCTCTTTTTGAAGACTGGACGTACATCATAAGGTCATCCCGTTTTACATAACCAAAATACGCAATTGGATTAACCATATTAAGGCTATCCCTCGTTTCGGAATACATATCTTCAGGCCCACCGTAAATCGCTGTAGCTGTGAAAGTGACGATCGGAAACTTTTGCTTCTTTCTCAGCTTTGTTAGATACGAGCCCAAATACCAATAATCAGCGCGGAAAGATTTTCCCCAGGTGGTTACTATATGCGCCTCATCAATGACAAATAGACCAAGCTTTCGTTTGCCAATCAGCATTTCTATGTCGGATCGGCTCAATAAAGTTTCTGTAGAAATGTACAAAATATCTATCTCCCCGTTTTGAACACGGTCAATGATTTCGTTCTTTTCTATAGGAGAAATGCCTGAATTAATCGTTTTTGCATTCTTTATATTCTTCCTCTCTAGACTTTTTACCTGGTCGTCCATTAAACCGATGAGGGGAGAGATGACAATCGTTAATAATTGTTGATCTTTGTACTTTTCAGCCAAATAGAGCGCAGGAAGTTGAAACATAATTGATTTACCAGCACCTGTTGGAGAGGTGACGTAAATATCTCGTGGAGTTTTATCCTTGCCAGTCTCCATTGCAATTGACGATTGTTCAACAATATCATCGATAATTTGAGCTTGACTGACTTCTATAGTTTCATTACCTGAACTCTCGACATCCTTATACATTTTTAATACTCTAAAACTCTCATAACCCCAATACTTTGTTAATAAGTTCAGATAATCATTCAAATTGGAAATTTCGCGATTTGCTAACTTCTTGCTAGACAGATAAATATCTATTTTCGCATTAAGCATCTGATTAATGATAGAAAGTCTCTGATCATAATGATGAGGCAAATGATCCCGACCATCTACAAAAAAAGCACAAACGCTTTTTAGATTAACCCCAGATATTACTTTATCAGTGAAAGAGAGAAAAGAGTCTTCACTGTCTGTTAGTTCGAAGACATATGTATTCTGGTCTATTGAAGGATCTTCTCTGAAGTCTAGTCGTTCGAGCATTGATTCATCAAATAAGGAAATTTCATTAACAGTTTCATGATCTAGATCCACATATGTAACGTAATACTTTTGATTTAATTCATTGTAATAAATTTTCCCGTAGTAATCTGAAATAACATTTAATTGCTGCTGTTGCATTTCTGTCAATTCGTCATCATCATTTTCATATAATTCTTTGTAGGATACGAAAATACTTTCCAAAGTTTGATCATATGGGTATTGAGAATCATATAAATTGTTTTTTAAAATAATGACAGAATAAAAATTACCAATACCAATTTCCTTGGTTACTGTGATATATTCTTCAAATGTGCACCATGACATGTTATTTTGCTGACTTCGTTTATCAATAACTTCGATTAATAATTCATTTCGAGCTGCGATTAAATCACTTATTGTTGCATTTACTGAGATTGTAAAAAATTTATTTGGCTCATTAACAAGTTCTTCTCTTGAGAATCCTTTAAAAACGATCAATAAAGGCTTTTTTTCATTCTGGTATGCGCTTATTTCTGTTTGCTTCTTCTCAATGATGGACATTTTTTTCACCCTTTAATGAAGTCTTTTAATTTCTTGCTTTTACTAGGATGCCTGAGTTTTCTTAGTGCCTTTGCTTCGATCTGGCGGATCCTTTCGCGGGTCACATGGAATATTTCGCCAACTTCTTCTAACGTCATTGTGTCTGGTTTATTTATTGCAAATCGTAGTTTAATAACCTCAGCCTCGCGTGAAGTTAAACATTCGAGAGTATTTTCAAGTTCATCGTGCAGTTCCTTCTTTTCAAAAAGCTCTTCTGGGGTGAGCATATAATCCGGCGGGACACTTTTTGATCCAACTGTAATTGTGATCGGCAATAAATCTTGCAATTCAGTATCGCCTTCAGTTCCTACTATTGTTTCAAGATGAGTGATTTGATCAAATTGATAAGCTATACTTTTGAATCGCCAATATTCATCATCACTCATATTAATATTTTTGCACAGCTCACTTGCGTCTATTGCACCAAATTCATTTTCATATTGGCGCTCTTCATTCTTTATCTTCATGATTTTTTCATGAAGATGAACAGGTAGACGTATAACTCTGGATTCATCAGCAATACCTCTGGTAATTGATTGTCTGATCCACCAGGTCGCATAAGTAGAAAATTGGTACCCCATATCTGGTACAAATTTATCAATAGCTTTCAACAAGCCATGATTTCCAAACGCAATCAAGTCATCAATATTTAGACAAGTTCCACGAACCATCTTTTCATATTTTCCAGCTATTTTTTCAACTAGCCTCTGATTTATTTTACAAATATCGTTTAATTTTTCATTTTTTCTTTCATTTGAGTTGTTTATTCCTTGATAATCTTTAATTAGGCTAACGTTCCGTTTAAAAGCATCATTGTCAATATCTTCTGCATCAGATCGTTTCTTGAATTCATCTGAGTCAAAAAAATCATCGATATTAAAATCATTATCATTATCTTCAGGATATTCTTTTAAATCATTTATATCGTTAGATTCTGCTGTTGCCTTCTTTTCATCTCGCTTAAAGCCTAAAGACGCAACATCTCGCCAGAATTGATTAATATCATTTTTATAATAATTTAGGAATTGTTCTTTATTCATTAAATAATGCTTTTGAACTAAGAGACTTAATACATCCTCAATATCATAGGGTAATATTCCATCCTGAAACACATTTAGCAGAATTGTCTTTAAATTTGGTGTCTTATATAGTACCATTGCAAATACCTCTCCCAAACTAATTAAAACGATCAAAATCCATAATCACGCTTATTCTACTAAACGACCACCTGCTAAAGCAGGTGGGTTCAGACATAAATGTCTGCGACTTAAAGTCGCCATCCAAGACTGAAGTCTTCTGAAAGTCCTTGTGCTCAATGCACACTGAATTCTGACTGAACTCAGTCATCAATCCTGAAAATGTCATCCTTGATTTTATTTGATTGCTTGGCAATATAAGTACGGATAATTTCGTCTGTCACCGTGCTCACCGTTGCACAGAAATAACCTCTGGACCATAAATGCTGCCCCCAGTATCGCTTTTTCAACTCTGGAAATTCATCCTGTAATAATCGAGATGAACGTCCTTTCAGATACTGCATGACTTTACTTGGAGCCAGACTTGGTGGACAGGAGATCAGCAGGTGAATATGCTCTTTACCTACCTTCCTTGCAGTATTGTGATCCCTCTAGCATCACACCCTTGCCGGATCAGTTCCCGTAACCGGACAGCAATTTGGCCTCGCAACACTTTATAGCGATATTTTGTCACCCAGATCACGTGATACTTGATATCATAGATCGCATGACCACTTTTTTGATAACCGTCCATACTTTTCACCTCTGTAAAAAGTATGGACACGAAAAGATAAGGCTAAAAGCGGATACCGTCTAAAGACGGTGGGTTTAGACCCCGCTTTTGGAAACTAAATAAATACATACTTAAATTATAAACATTTTTCGATCAAATCTCACAATTTTTGAAATTAATATGTAGCTACTTTTAGCAAAATCATCTATAAAATTTGAAAAAAAACTCTTTAAACAAATGAGAGATTCTTAATCATTTATTATTATACGACACGATTCGATAAAGATATAATATGTCAACACGAACTAACCCAGTAATGGTAAATCTAGAGGGGTGTGGCGGATTCTGAAATTCAGTTAAGTATGATGAAGTACTACTATTTACTTTAAATACAAATACTTTTTTAGTTGAATTCACTAAACTATTTAGAATCGCTGCTGCTTGCTCAAAGTATAATATAAGAGAGAAATTCTTAGGCATTCCCCAGGCTAATACAACATAGTCTGATTTCTCCGTTATTGTCTTGACTGGAGAGTGAAAAGTTCTGTGTAAATAATACAAAAGGATAACCCTTAAATGGGATTTTATGGTATCCTCTTATCTGCTAAGAAAGAGAGGAAAAATCGCCAAGGGTTATCGTGCTTCTTATTCTATCTTGTTCCTTCGCGATTGACTAGTGCCATGTTGAAATTTATTGATTCTTTACTTCTGCTGTTCCGTTCTTGTTTCCATAGATTCGCTGCATTCAAATGGTTTGTTGTTCTTATCATCGGTCTGATGATACGTTCAGACTGTCTCGGAATCACTTCGGTGATTCGTGACTTGTCCCTAAACCCGAAGGGTTATGAGTCCATGATTCATTTCTTTCGTTCTTCCGCATGGTCTTTGGGCGAACTGCGGCAACAGTGGTTGCGCGTCGTGCTCAAATTTGCGCCGCTCAAGCGTGAAGCGGGCGCCGTGATTCTCATCGGCGACGGCGTCAAACAGGCGAAAGAAGCCCGCTACATGCCCGGTGTAAAAAAGCTGTTTCAGGAATCTGAGGATGTATGTCTGCTTTCATTTTCGGACATCTCTGGGGCTCCGTGGGCATTCTCATCGGAAACGTTGGAAAAACATTCTGCCTGCCGCTTTCTCTTCGTCTTCATGATGGCGTGCAAACACTTCGCCAGTGGGAAACGAACGATGAAGAACAGGACTCCCATGTGGTGCAGATGATTGATCAAGGGTTTTCAGCCACTCGGGTGCTGGGGCGCGCGTTGTTTCTGCTTGATCGCTATTTCTTGTCCGTTCCGGCCCTCCGTCGCTTGAATCAGCGGAATCAGGAAGGGGCCACTCGATTAGAACTGGTCACGAAAGCCAAAACCTCCTGCGTGGCTTATGAACATCCCATTCAAACTGGCGGGCGAGGACGCCCGCGAAAGAAAGGAACCAAAGTGAAGGTAAACGCGCTGTTTGACGCACAGGACAAGTTGTTCCAAACCACCCGTCTGTCGCTTTACGGTAAGGAAGAAAACGTCGCCTATCTGTGCCGCGATCTCCTTTGGGGGCGGGGACTCTATCAGGAATTGCGCTTTGTTCTTGTGGTGATGGGCGGACGACGATCCATTCTGGTCAGTACGGATCGATCGCTGGAACCAGAAGCTATCATTCGACTTTATGCGCGGCGTTTCACAACGGAAACCACTTTTCGCGCGCTGAAACAGTCACTCGGTGCCTTTGCCTATCATTTTTGGAGCCGGTCGATGCCCAAACTGAACCGTTACCGCAAATCGGAAGAACCCGATCCGCTGGATCACGTAACCGAAGGATACGCGCAAAAACGGATTCTTCAAACGGTCAAAGCGATCGAAGGATCCATGATGTGCCACTGCATCGCGATGGGCCTGCTTCAAATGATTGCGTTGCGCAATGAAAACAGGCAATCGCATAATCCCTTTCGCTTTTTGCGTACACCCTCTAAGGGAGCAGCTTCAGAAGCGACCATCATGGCTCATTTACGTCAGACGATTTTTCAACGGTTTGCCCGAAATCGACATTTAACCATAACGCAAATAATTCAAGAAAAGCAGGAAACACCCGAAGTACAGGATGAATTACTAATTTCTTAAAAACCTAAAACTTTTGACTGTGCAGTGTCTTGATTATTTTTTCTCTATTTGATTTCAATAAATCACTTAAATAATCAATTGATTTTTGAGAAATTAAAGTTTCAAGATCTTGATTCAATGTACTATTATCGGAGTTATAAATTGGAATTAAATTCATTACATTTATATATTTAATATCATCTATACTTTCACTATCATTATTAAGTGGGATTAGAACCTGCTTCTTAAAGAATGTAATAAGTTTATTTATAGTTCTATCTGAACAAGTTGAATCAGCTTTCGAAGGATTCATCATAATAATAGTTATAGTTTTACTACCTGTTTTATTTAATTCTATATTAAGTATTTCTCGTTTTTCGATTTTATTTGAAACGATAGATTGTTTATTACAATACGGTAGCCCTACAACGTCTAATTTATTATACTTCATGTTTCATCCCTCCTTATCTTTACACCGTTTATTAATTATCCTCATAAATACATAGCAAAAAATTTTAGAATCAATAACTTTACCGGTATATCAAAATTTTTTCTTAAAGTTAATTTACCCCCAAAGCCTTAAACACCGCATCAATTGCATCTGAATAAAATACCGGCTGCACTTTAACCAATAGATCAGGTGGCACTGTCTGTAGATCCATTACCGATGAAGCTGGAATAAGCACTTTCTTTGCTCCGGCATCCACACAAACTTGCAAGACATTGGCAAATTCGGCTACCTTCGAGATTGTTCCCCCAACGGTCATGTTACCAATGACGATTAAACTTTCTTGTGTTGGTTTTCCTAATGCTCCGGAGCAAAGCCCAATGAGTTCAGCAATCGCCAGTTCATCAGTTAACCCGATGCCTTGTAAATCACTAATATGCATCAGATAATCTTTTGTTTTTGTACTTATCGAATTGCTGATGCTTTTGCAATTGGCCGTGAAGTAACGAAAGGCTGTATCTAAGCTTTCTTTTGCTTCGCGATGTGAGCCCACGCCGGATTTGTCAAATTTTCCCGTACCGCTTACAACCTGGTTTTCAAGTTTATAGACGCCAATCATCCCTGAGTGCCCATGTCCTGCCACATAGACATGGCCTGGTTTGCCTAACCCTTCTGGAATGAGTTTGCCTCCGCCTTGTTCAGGAACCGAAACATAATGTTCTTCCATTGTTTCTTTATCAATATAGGAGAACATGACATCGTAAAATTCCATGCCGCCAATTTTCTTCAATTGCTCTTTGACACGGCGACGGCCTTCAAGTGCATAATTGATTATTTCCTCAATATCTTCCTTTGTATAAATTCCATTGGGATAAATGAGTTTGACGAGACCGGAGACCGTTTTTCTAACCGCAATTGTGTCCCGCTGATTTAAGTTGTTGCCAAGTTTAAAGTAATGGTCAAAAGCATCTGAATAGGATCGTTTTCTCATTTCTCGAAAGAACTCTGCTAAGTAATCAACGATAAATCCATAATTTCCTGTGAAAAAGTCAGGACGCATTTTGGGAATTTCCCATCCTGGTAAATAGTAATGCATGCGATCAAAGAACGCACTATCATTGGCCATCTCTTCTGGGAATGGAGCAAATAAATGGGATGTTTTTATTAATGAGTCTACGCTTTGATTAATATTCCCTACGAACACCATTGAGGCACTGGCATTTTTTTCTTCTTTACCTCTCGCAAAAGAACCTGATGCCATGTAGTCTTTCATGATTTGAATGCCGTCTTTATCTTTAAAGCGAATTCCAGCCACTTCATCAAAGGTCACGCAATCCCACATACCGACAAGGCCAATTTTTCGTGTAGACATGTTATAGAAAAGATTAGCCACCGTTGTCTGCCCGCCAGATACCAAAATTGAATTTGGTGAAAGTTCTTTATAGACGTGAGATTTTCCTGTACCTCTTGGACCGAGTTCACACATATTGTAATTATTTTCCACGAGCGGAACCAGTCGTAACAAAAGATGCCATTTGACACGTTCCTCTAATTGGCTTGGCTCCATTCCGATTGAACGGATTAAGGCATCAATCCACTCATCTTTTGAAAAGTTCTTTCTGCCTTCAAAAATTTCATTTATATCCATATTAGGCAGCTGGATTGGCTGCAATGCACTGACATTAAATGGGTTGGTATTTTTAACTTCTTCATCAAAAAAATAGTCAAGTTTCACCATGCACCAAATACCGCCAACAAGAAGCTTATCAAATTCTTTAACATACATTGAAGACACAGGGACACCTTTTAAGCCTAGGTTGGAGAACTCTGCTTCGTATCGATCAAACTTTGCATTAAGGGTTACTGAGACTTTATCAATGACGGAGTATTGTCCCAATTCCCGAATTCGTGATTTTATTTTTTCCGCTTCATCCGGACGGACAAAGTTCTCAGCAAGAATTTTTTTGACGCGGTCAATGCCCTCTTGTATACTTTCTTCGTCATCCGTCGCCGCGTACATGCCTAATAAATATTCAAGAACATAGACAGGAACGTTGGCTCCTTCTTTTATGAGATTCGTCAGATCTTTGCGGACAACACGCCCAGCAAATGTATCATTTAGTTTTTTATCCAGATCCACCGACAATCCCTCATTTATATTGTCCTCCAATTTCAATCCTCCTCCCCTTAAAAATCAAAATCGCTGACGATACCCAAATTAATGGTGAATGGGATTTTCTCTACAAGAACATCTGTCTCTGTGTCTTTAATGATTAAGTAATACGTTTTATTACGATCATAAGCAATGCTTTTAAGAAGGAATCGCAATCTAAAAGTGCGTTCTGTCGGATTATCAGAAATACGATCTCCAATGATCGTCTCTTCATTGGATAAAGCATTACCTTCCTCATCAGCCATAAAGATAGCAACGGTACGAGGAACAAGTTTATCCTCAACCTTCTCCGTCTGGAAAAATTCCAGATTAAAGATGCTATTTGTGATCTTACGAGTCGTATTAGTTAATTTTATATCAACCTTTTTTATTTCCTTAACACCTTTTTGTCCAACCCTTTTATTTTTAAACGTTAAAAGTGGAACTACAACTTCCTGTAGGCTTGCTCCGCCATGCACAAAATTGACACCCGATCCTTGAATCTTGAATCGAAACGTTGCCTTAGGCAAGTAAGCCGTTAAATGATTCGCATTTTTTACAATTGATGACAGATCAACGGCTAACTGTCCCGGGATCTCATGTTGCTCTTGTGACAAAATATAACGCCGTTTCACTTCCACAGCATGATCCAACTTTTGTCCAATTTTATCGCTTTCTTCTAATGGATCTCGTTGATAAAGGAAGCCATGATCTGAAGTAATCATGATGTTCGTTCCGCTCAGATCATCCCGTATAATTTTCACTAGATTATATAATTGATCCAATGCGGTCTCCACAGCGTTGAATGTATAGACTTCAGTTGAAGCCTTGTCTCCCATGGCATCAACCGTATCGTGATAGATATAGATGAGCTTTTTCCCTTTAAAGGTTTCCCTTCGACCCGCTTTATTCATGGCAAGCACATCTTGAAAATGAATGGCAATACTATCTGGTACCTTTGACTCAATAATTTTTTTTCGATTCTCTAATCCTGCGGAATCTTTTCCATCGATCAATATGCGTCCATTTGTATCGATATCCAATTCTTTGTATGGAATAAGGGATGGCATCCCAAGCTTGGTAATCGAGGGAACAACGCCTAGCAATGGTTCTATATCACACTCCCCCATTGTTTCTGTGTTTAGTCGTGCAACTAACTCTGAGCCGATTTCGTAACGCATCGCATCGGACACAATGACAAAAACACGTTCCCCATTACGTATCTTCGGTCTGACAAAAGATGCATAAAAGTCTTGTTGATTCTTCACACCTGGAAGTGTCCAATCGTGCGTCATTTCACTTTCTATCGCTTCAGACCAATGAGCACCTAATTCACCCATGTACCAGTTCGTATATAAATTCTCGACGAGTGTCTTTAATTTTTTCAACAAATCATGGTTACTTCCCTCATCAAAAGCTACATAAAACTTGCGGTAATAGGTATCCATGAGATGATATTCTTTTACATAGGATTGATATAAATCAATAGCCGGACCTTGTGGAATCCCTTGACGATAATCTTTATAAAATTCATGCATTTTCACTGTATAGTAAAGAGCTTCATAGATAGAGGAAAATCTATGATAATAATGTTTCGATCTTCTCAGTTTAATGAGCTTTGTGTATTCCTCATAATCTTCAAGATGTGTCATCAGTCCATTGGCAATATAAATGATAATTGCTCGATCAATGCACGGAAAGATGTCTGCTTGTTTAAATGTTTCAACAGGTAAATAATTAATGATTTTTGGTAAACCAATTTCCTGTTCTGCCAACTCTGCCAGTTCATCAAACACTTCGCTATTCGTAGTATGATGCATCCAATGGTCAACAAAAACTGATGCATTGGTTTTGTTCCGATCCGCTATAAAATTTTTCAGGCCTTTAATCAGTTCTTCATCTACTGATTGACTGAAAGCTGTCACCACGAGATGGATGAACAGTGTTTTTAGGCCTTTTTCGTCTCGTTCATATCCATAACGATCCGCAGCATAATTCCAGAACACTTCTTTATTAACAAATTTATTAAGAAGAGACAAATATTTATTTTGATGATCATCCAACGAATCCATGAGTACCGTTTTCAATGTATCTTCAAAATCAAGAGTTTTGACATGACATAAGGTACTCATAATTGCGAGTTCAATGTTTTCCTCTGTATACGATTCAATGTTAAGGGCAGCAAATTTTCTACGACGTTCCTGATTATTAAAAAATTTCTCGTATTTTTTAACAACCATTCGCAAAGAAGGGTCAATATGTAGTTCACTTAGAATTAATGATAACCAATCAGCATAGAATACTTTCGAATAAAGAGCTGTATCCATTAGCCAGTTGTCTTCACTATCTAATTCCATAGTGGTATAAACCAAATAAGAAGACTTAGGATCCTCTTCTTCTAACAAATACTTGGTGTAGAATTGATTATGTTCAGTTAACTGATGAATTTTCACATCGATAAGATTGATCTGATCAATAACTTCGGTAAATTCACCATCCTTATCCAACCAAAAGATGATCTTCCGTTGTTCGCCATCATTTAACGGCTCATGGAATATCTGTGTTAATTTAATTTCTATTTGATCAATGTTCATCGTTTTCCATCACCTGATCTCAAAGAATTATATCTCTTAAAAAACTACTGCGTTGTCTAGGTGAAAACAAATCCAGAGGACATGTTATACGTTGATTGATTGGGCTCACATTTCAATCGTGATCAACATCTAAAATATCGTATAAGTAATGCATAGCAATTTGCCTTAAATTTTGTCTCATTTTTTTAAAACGATCTATAAAATTCTCCAAATCTACAACTACATTGTCAAATGTATCAATATAAAAATGTGATTCATATGTCTTATCAAATGGATATCGTGAGAAGTCCATATTATCTTTCTCTTTTCCATGTACTTCCTTTTCAATTTTCGCGAATAATTCATCTATATATTCTTTTAAATTATTTGTCAGCTTAATAAACTGCTTTTTGTTATCTTTATCTATCTCGAATTCATTAACTCTCGATTGAACCACATTTAGTATTTGCTTAATATTATGTTTTCCTTCAACTCTTTTATCATTTTCGAGGATGAGATTGAGTATCCACATAATTGCCTTGAGGTATAACTCAATGGAGTGGTTAGCATTAAACAGTATAGGATAAATAATAATATCCGCTTTCTTATCCCTATTATCTTCTATACATTGCTCAGCTAACATCAAAGAAGCTTCCATAAATCCGTCTGCGAGAGTCATCATATTATGAATAGGATCAAATCTTTCTGTACGCCAATTAATATAAGCATTCTTGTCAATATCACTATTATAAGAAAATATATCCTTCATAAATACAACCCAGCTTTCAAAAGTGACCATGTATTTACTGATTTCAGTCTTTACTTTTTTTCATAACTTCTTTTAATAAATCTTTAATAATCCAGTTATTAAGTTCACTATCAAAGTTTGCACTGAAGATTCTATGATTATCATTCTTTAACTTCTGTTCTCCAAGATTCGTTACTATTTTATCCAATGCTCTATCAAATTGTTCTGCATTTTTTAAACCGTCAATTTTAAAAAAGTAATCATTAGTATTCAGATTAGTATTAACACTAACGGTAATCCCTTTTTCTTCACCCTCTCTTGGTGTTAATTTTGAATATTTCTTTCCATGTGTTGAAATCCAAATTTTCTTGACCATTAACTTAACGGCATCCCATGCCGCGTTCGTCCCAATTGATTGAACACAAGAGAGAACAAATGAAGCATCAAGTAATATAGAAATGACTCCCCTAAGTTCATCAAAACTCGCTTGTATCCTGCCTTCATAATCAATCGGCACAAATTCTATGCCATTTTTAGCCATCAACGCTTTATACTCTTCAATATCTCGCTTTGGAATAGATTCACCTATATAACGCAGTGCTATTTTCATACATATTATCCTCCAATTTTGTTTTTATTTCTCTAGATAAAATAAACAATTAGAGAAAGATACACCAGCCATTGCCGATGTATCTTCATAACTTAATTATATCTTAGCGACGAGTCCCTTAAACTTTTCATAATTCGCTTTAACTCCATCATCCAAATTAATTTCAATCTGCATATCCGCCATATGATGAAGTAGTTCGTCATATGTCTTCAGTTCATCTATTTTCTTATCAAGAGATTTCAATTTTTTCTTAGCATTACTGATTTCTTTTGCAGTAGACTCCCCATCGATGATATTAAGTAAGTCCTTCTTTTCAGCATCTAGCCGAATCTGATAATCATGTAAATAATCCGTACGGATACGTGATAAAGTTGTCTTATCATAACGATGCATGTAGATGAGACAGTTAAATGCCTTCTTCTTACCTGATGTAAAGACCCAATAAATTGGTCTTTTTTTATAAGTTTTTACATGATCCTTATAGAAATCATTCAGGAAATAACGGCGTAGCGTTTCTATTGCAGTCTCGCCCTTCTTTCTCCCCAATGCATCAGCCACAAAATCCAGATTTTCATTAAGTTTCTCTTCGCCAAATGTTATTCTAACAAAATCAACGAATTTCGAAACAATGTCATCCTCGTAATAAGCTCCAGGAAGAATTGGAAGAATATTGTCTTTATCCACAGGTAGAGTATTATATCGTGAAGGATTGAATTCGCCGCCAGCATAAACCAAACCTTCCTCATCGAGAGAATAACGACCCAAGGAACAACCTATTCCATAGGATATAAAACTTTTAACATCTCGTTCCAGATTCGCCCTTTGTATCGTAACATCATAATCTTCAACTTCAGTTGTAATTTCATTTTGCAGTTTATACATCTTAATAAAAATGTGATTAAGCTCTTCTTCATTTGATTTAAGTTCATTGAACATCTCTTCGGTATAATTAGCCCATAGGTTGAATGAATTTTCAATCTTATTTGTTCCATCATACTTTAAAAAGGGGTGCTTTTGAAAATCCCAAGATGTCTCATATGAATCCCATTCGTCATGTGATATTTTAAGATTTCTTCCCGATATTTCTTCGATTTTCGATAAAATAGATTTTTCTGGAATTATAACAGGAATATCCTTTACGTCCTGTACCTGATAATTTAGTGTTGGGTTATATAAATTCATAATTTCATTTATAACTTTACTGTTCAAGAGGCCCAAAAAGTATATGGTAAATTCTTCAGGATGAATGGTTGGCCCTCCTTTATCGTAAATATTTTTTCCAACCTTTCTAACCGAGAATGCTCTATTTGAAATTCCGTTATAGGATAACCCTTCTCTAAACCAGTACCTTTTATTCAACAAATTGGCGGTTGAATTACTACTGTAGTAATCTCTTGCTTCTTCTGACCAATCTACAACCCTTTCATTATTTCCATACCATTTTCTAAATTCTCCGCCCTTATTGTAGAAAGGCCACCTGTTGTTAATGACTTTATCTTTTTCAACTTCCCAGTGAAATCTGAGGAATTTAACATTATCCGATGTAATATTTTGAGAACCTGTCACATCAATATAACTTTCAAGGCGATCATTTTGGAAAATATTCAAAGCATTTTCAGTAAACCAATAAGCAATTCTATAACCAGTAACATTTCTAAAATGTGTAGTGTTAGCAGAATATCTATAGCTTACTGATGGATCTATTACTGCTTCAATTACTTTTTTAGGTTGGAGTTCAATACCTTTAAATTGAGCCAATTTTACATATTCGCCCCATAAATCAACTGAATAATTTCTTAGTGTGAACGTACACACTGGGACAGTCGCACCTTCAAACGAGTTATACTCAAGTTCCACCAATGAACTAATAGATTTTTGAAAAACAACTTCCTTTCTTAACTCAAAATAATCTTTTATAAACATCCATACATAAGGCGTTATTAGTCCTATTTGACCATTTTTCTTTGTCTTAGAGCCAATGTAATTTATGAATGAGGAAAATAAATCCCCTTTATAATCAGAATAATTACTTGCAATAAAGTCAGTTAGGTCTTTAGGCATATACCTCCCTCCCATATAGGGAGGGTTGGTAACTGTCACGTCGTACTGATTGTACATTATTTGTGCCTGATTTATTAAATTTGGTAATAGTTTTATTACCTTATTCCTTACTCGTTCTTCAAAAAGATCTATTGCAGGATTGTTTTGAATTATCATGAGCCTTTTTTCTATTAAATCTCTCTCAAATTCGGTAACTTTTATTAAAGAGCCAAATGTTTTTCCATTTCTAAATTGGTGAAGAAAGCTTTTTATCTTATTAAATTTTTCACCACTATTCGTTCCTGCCAAATACGCAATATCTTCATCACTAATATCATTCGTTTCTTGAATAGAAGCTAAGTTAAGTATTAAACCTTCTCTTTCAATACTTCTAAGGTACCGTTTATTATACTCAAGTGCCTTCATAACAACAGAAAAACAAGCAAGTTGATAGGCCCGATCGTCTATATCCAATCCATATAGATTATTTTCTATGATAAGCCTTGGAATTTCCCTTTCCATATATCCACACTTGGTGTATATTTCGTAGAGCACATCGAACATGTAGACAAGAATATGTCCACTACCCATGGCAGGATCAAAACATTTAATGTCTTCTACTTTTAGTTCTTTATTGATATATGGAGCGAGTTTTTCTTCTAGTTCGGGGTCAGGGTTAGGATTTTCAAGATAAAATTCCCAATCATTCAAAAGATCCCTATGTTCAGTATGAGACTCTACCCAATAACGCCCCAAAGAGTTTTGAACCATATACCGGACAATCCAATCAGGTGTAAACAATTGAGTAGCAAATGGAATTTCTTCGGTTCTATATTTCTTTTTTGCCTTAATTACTCTATCCTTTTCTTCTGCTATATAGTATTGATATAACCAGCCAATGGCTTCTACTTTCTTCCAATTATTTTCTGGTATTTCCTCAGTATTGGTCATATGGCGGATAAAGGAATCGGTTGCAAGCAGACTATCTGGAAATAGGATTTCCGTATAGTCATTAATTTTTTCAAACATGAATGGCATGTAACGGTTCAAGTCATTACAATGTTTAATAATAAGGTATTTAAACAGCTCCTCTGACTTGTTGTTTATTTTTAGATCATACACATATTCCTTATCAATATCTAAATCGAGTGAGAGAGCTTCTTTCATCATATCTGGCTCAATACTATCCGGATTTGTAGAGGAAAGCACTCTCACCCTTGTTGGTAGATAATCATTCACTTCCATAAAACGAAGAGCGGTAAATCGGTTAAACCATGTATAGGCCACTTCTTCAAGCACTCGTTTAAAACCAATTTCATGAATCCGATCAATGAGTCGTTCCCTCTGAGTCTGTTCCTCACTAGAAAGTTGCCTACCATCTATATAGATCGCATCAGAACTTTCAATTTCTACTTTTTTGATACTGTTCTCAGTAATTCCTAATTTCAGAGCTCTTGTCTCAATTTTTTTCAGCAATTCTCGGCGTGCACTGGTCGCAAATGTTTTAAGTGCTGCTTTATTCATTTCATTCACTCCGTTTAGTCAATAATTTCGATTTGCTTATTTTTCTTTATTATTTCCTTCAATTCACTGGATAGTTTATTAACATAGGCATCGACATCATCTTCATTTTTTAGCGTCGTCACGGGAACCAGTGTTGCCACCTTCACACATTGTGTTTGCTTTTGAATAGGCGGAGTTGTAGGTTCAATAACAAGGCCGCCTGGTTGTTTTCTTTCTTCATCAGCTTTTCTCCGTTGCCATTCCTCGATTTCTCTTTTAATCGCCCATTCCATTTTTTCCTTAAAACTATTGCTTTGGGAAAAAATTGCATCCGCTTTATAAATATCCTTAAAGGTATCTACATTTTTACTTAAGTTCTGATAATAATTTTCGATCTTGACTTTTGTATTCTTGGAAACACCGTATTGCGAAGTTAATAGCGACAGATAATCGCGATCTGTTTTTATTTTTGTACGGGTATTTTCCTTTTTCTCGTTTAATACGGCATTGAATTGTTCCTTCATCGTATGAATGAGTTCTGGAATATCTTTTATCTTTCTATACGGAATCGGATTATTCACAATTGATCGAAGTTGCCTTGCTGTCGCCTCAATGGTCTCTTCAAACAGATATTCCTTATTATCCTCATATTTTTTTAAAGCCGCCAACCCGTCTTCAAAAATTTGCTTTTGATCTGTATTGAAGAAGCTTTTCACATAAGTAATATCTTCTTCCCAGTCTATAAGGCTATCTTCTAGTTTCATAAGTTTATTTAAGTAAGAAACATTATCCAAGCTGCTGTCAAATTGCTGGAAATATTCAAATCCTTTATCCAACAAGCTCATTCCAGGATATTTTTTTTCGTTGTATCGATCTTTATATTTCTTGATGTCTTTAATTTGATTTTTAATAAGTTCTTTAATACCATTTAACAAGCCATCTTCATCATCAGCCAAATCTGTTTTATTGAAAACATCTTTGCATATCCTTTTTGCCGTTCGTATCAGTTTTTCATCAACTTTAACCCGTTTTAACACAATAGCAGAATCTGCTTCAGACGCTTTGGAGAAAATTGTTACAAGTGTATTTATATTACCTTCCGATTCTAAATTCTCTGCTTTGTAGCGAATCCGAATACGCTGATCTTTTAATAGTTGGGCAATCAACCCGGCAATATCCAGTTCCCGCCATCCATAAGGCTTGTTATTAAAACGGTCATACAAAATCTTCACTCGAACCTGATTTTTCAATTGATCTTGAAGATTGATAAATTCAGCTACTTCTCGTTTCGCCAGTTCATTCGTATCTGTTGCATCAAAGGATACTTGTTCATTATTTGATTTTAAAATAGAGATGAGATCTCGCCCGTCATCTAAATGCTCTTTGATATAACCTAGTTTCGTATAGACATTATCCACTAATTGTGAAAAACCTGCGTTGATTCTTTCCCGAATCGTTGCACCCTTAATATCTGCTTTCGTTCCATTAATAAAGAAAGTACTGTCTTTTATCGCTTCTTCTAATAATTCACGAACTCGCCTCTTCCGTTCACGAACTTCAGCTTGTTTACTATTAAGAATATTTTGAATGTTTTCAGGGAGTTGATTGACATTCCTCTTTTTCCTAAATTCCTCGATTTTAAGGGCCTCACTCATTTCTTCAATATAAGAATCATTTCCGCCTAGCTTGATTAGCATTTCGCCACTTCCTGAAGTCATCATCATTAATTCTTGTTCGGATTTATCGTAATGGTCTGAAAGTGGCGAGAGAATGAGCATACCGATATTGGCTGTCTGATTGCCATAATTTTTTTCATCCATCTTCTGATTGTAAGCAAATGAGTAGTCAGAGGAGTATTTATATCGTTTTTCATCATAAAGATCTTGAAAAATATAGTTGGCCAGTTCCCGTTTGATGAGATCCTCATCAATAGTAACTTGTTTGATTTCCCGGTTAATATCCTGCTCATCATCGGTCAGAAAGAGATAATTGTCACCGTTCTTCTGAACCAATGTTTGAGAAATAAGTTTTCTAAGCGATATCTTAATTTTTTCTTTCAGCTGCAGTTTATCTTCATCAATCTGCGTGATCATTAGTGTCGCAATATTATCAAGATTGGTCGGTAATTCTTTAACATATTTAATCATAAAGAGTACTTTTAAAAGCTGCATATTCAGTTCATTATCTTCTAAAGCCGGATTTTCATAAGCTCCTTCAATAACTCTTGAGATGGTCGGGCTCAAAAATTCTTTTATGGTGTCGTAGAAGGCATAAAAAGGAATTAAGACGCCTTCTTCTTCATCTTTATAGTAAACGGCTGCTTCTTTAAATGCAGACAGCATGGAGCGTTCCCCTTCAGACAAATGTTTTCCAGAAGAACCATGTTTTCGTACTTGTTCAAATACGTTCTGAAGTAATTTGAACTGATAAGGAAGGAAAGGATATACATCAGCAAATTCTTGCTCATTGCTAAAGCCACGCAGATCCGCTGTACTCTCACGGAAGCTAATCAGATTCTTTAAGATCGCACTTTTTTCAGGATAGAGAAGCCGTAATCTATCGTTGGCATAATCTTGTTTTTGAAGAATCCGCTTTTTAATGACTTCGTCAACAGAGATTGACGATAAAGAGAGTCTTGTATCAAACCTACCTTGGATTCGTGAAAAATCATTTCCCTTTACCTTGATAATACTGTCAATACTCTCTTGAGACGTTACCATAATCCAAACTTTTCCACGGCAATGAGTGCCCAAATCTTCGGCGACAGTTTGTAAATTGAGCATCAAATTTCGATCGTCGCCAATATATTGACCGATTTCATCAACAAGAAAGATAAGATGAAAATTCTTACCTTTCTCATTTATATAATCACTAACATCCTTAGCGAATTTTTCAATGCTTATTTCAAAATTATTAACACCGTTCTCAAACCAATTACGAGCTGTTTCTTCAGTCATATCCGTGACTTCCGTTAACGCTCCAATCACATAATCTCCATCAAAATAAAAACTGTTCCGACGTTCTTCCCATGATTCACCCGCTAATGCCTTAAATTCATTTTTAAATGATTCATAGACGCCTTGCTTGTCAAGATATTTCTCCATCTCTGCTACTCCAGGAATATCTCCATAGTAACCGCGATGTTCATAAAATACCTTCATAAAGACACGAAGTATTGCATCTTCCTTAGACTTATTGTCAAGAGAGCTTTTGGAATCTACATTGAATAGGATAACTTCCGTATTTACTTTATCCGTACGTTGCATGTTGGCATAAACGAGTGGATCCTGCACTTTGTCTTTAAAGAAGTCGATCGCATGCTTGCCTTTAACCTCTTTGTTTTCTAGCAAATATGCAAGGATTTTAAGAAAATGAGATTTACCAGAACCAAAGAATCCCGATATCCAGACACCCATTTTATCGGTGACACCGTCAATTCCTTTTTGATAATTCTCATAGAATTTTGAGAAATGTTTCTGTAATTCACGTGTGACGACATACTCATCTAATTCCTGATAAATATTATCTTCATCTCGTTGAGCAACTTTGATGACACCATGAATATCACGTTCAATATCTTTCTGAAACATGCTCTTAATGTTCATATGTATCCCCCATATCTTTATCATCAATCAACCGAAAGGCACGGTAATAATTATCATCTTTAAATTTGCCAAATAACTGTAAAGATTGACCATCATATTTTCCTGGGAAAAACATAATGACCGGTACTTTATCCAATACTTCTTGCAAGTTGTTTAATATATTGTGCGAGCGAACGAAAGGATAAACCTTTCCTATTCCTGTTAAGAAGACAATATTATGGTTACCCAACTGATCCACAATTTTTTTTAAGAATACTTCTGGCTTTGCAAAATTTGTGAGTGCCTTAAATAACTGATCCTTTCCTTGACGCTCTTCCATTTCAAAAATACGATCGAAGATTTTCTTCTCCTTGGCTATACTAATCAGCATTTTATATAAATCAAATTCAATAATCCTTCGATTCGATCCTTCATAGTCAAATTCTTTTTTGATGTGTTCAACGTAATCCCGTATGTATAACTCCTGCTCAGGATCATAATCAAAGATGTAAAAGCTGATTTCGTTGCCAAGGCCATGCCCTTTAATGAATTGATCTTCCTTAATTTTATTAATAATTTTATCTGTTCTTGCCCTTAATTTATTCAAACATGATCACCTCTACTCACCCATCGCATGAAGATATCGGGCATCACCTATTTGATTTAGATGATTGGTTATTTGTTCATCGATAACCAATCGACTCAATTCGTTTCCCTTGCGATTACGTACCATACCACTTTCGTACAATAATAACAGAAATACTCTTTTTAGCTTTTCAATACTTCCGTCACTCCAGCTTGCCACTTTATCACTCTGCTCTGCTTTTGCTGTGAAGAAAAGACTGATATCCTTCTTCTCAATCAGATAATCGTTATTGTGTAGTTTCTCTCCAATAACTTCATCCATAAACTCATAAAAAAGAAGATCCGTTTTCATTATGGCATACAGATTCAAGACTTTTCCCATATCTATCGTTCCATCTAATATTAGAGCGATAAGTGTGTCATCAAGGGGTTCCATTCTTCTTAAGATTGAAGGTAACGCTCGAATGGCACTCGACTTATGACCAAATTGAAATAGGTTTTCAGCTATTACTTTTTTTCTAATTTCCTGATTCGATAAACCATCTTGCCTAAGTTTCAGCACCTTTTTCAATTCAAATAACAAAAAGGAGGCCCCGGTTAAACTAGCGGAATACTCTAATTGTGTCACTTAATCGCCCCCCACTGTATTTACTTAACAAATAGACTTATTTATTAATGGTTAGTTTATCATTATTACTCTTTATTTTATCAGAACTCAATAAATCTTGATAAACCTCTTGCATCACCCGCATGATGTTATTTCCTGTTCTGCTAAAGCCAAATTCTCTTGCTGTTATTGAAATGAGGTTACTTTCATCAATACCGAAGCTATTTTTGATTATTTTAAGCATGGCATTGGCTATTTCTTCAGGGCTGATGTATTGAATCGGTCTTATCTCTTGATCAGATGCTGGTTTTCGAGCAGTAGCTTCTGTCTTGTTTTTTATCCAAAAGAAATCATTTCTAATATCGATTTTATCGGACAAATATTGGACGGTTGACTGTTGAACGATTTCTCTTACACGTTTTGTTACTCTTTGTTGTTTAAAGAATGGTAACAATCGTTTTGACAGTAGTTCCAAGTGAATAGGGCATTCTATTGAAACAACGTGGAGAATCATTTCTGTAAGATAGTTAAACTTAAGATCATCTAACTCTGCTTCTTCATAATAAACAAACCCATATGGACTCTCTGAATCATCTAATACCTTTTCATCAATCGCTTTCACATAGTCCGGATTAATATCAGAAAAATCTGTACTATTAATGTCAGGACTAATACCCAACTTATTGTCCTCTTCAGATTCATCTAAGACAATTGCTGCTTGGACAGCATCTAATAGCATTTTCCCTTCGTTTTTTTCATCTTTTATCCAATCAGTGGACCATATTCGATAAATTGTCCAGCCCATATCTTCTAAGATTGTCTGACGAAGTCGATCACGTTCCCTCGCTGTTCGTGCAGAATGATACGTGGCTCCGTCACATTCTATTCCTAAAACAAAGTGTCCTTCTTTTGTTGATGACTCAATAGCAAGATCAATTCGGAATCCGGAGCAGCCAACCCGAGTTTGAACTTTATAGCCGTTTTTTATTAAAAAATCGTATACGGAATCTTCGAAAGGCGACTCCGTGTTCCTTTCATTTGAATAATGTAGCTCTTTTTGTAGCACATCCACACCATTCTTCGCGTAGTCAATATAGGAACGAAGCATCTTCACGCCTTCTGAGTTCGTTTTCTCTAGATTAATATCTTCTGGCTGTATGGATCCTACTAATTTTACATTGTATTTCGCCCGAGTAATAGCAACGTTTAAACGCCTGTATCCGCCATCCCTGCTTAATGGTCCAAAGTTCATATACATAGTTCCATTGGGATCTTTAGCATAGCCGATACTAAAGATTATTGTATCTCTTTCATCGCCTTGAACATTTTCAAGATTTTTAATAAAGAAAGCATCTTCGCGATCTTCATTAAAGAAGGTCTCAAACCTTTGTTTCTG
This sequence comes from Sporolactobacillus sp. PKPK-6, assembly GCF_056678885.1. Classification (NCBI taxonomy): domain Bacteria; kingdom Bacillati; phylum Bacillota; class Bacilli; order Caryophanales; family Sporolactobacillaceae; genus Sporolactobacillus; species Sporolactobacillus sp. PKPK-6. Next base: position 654,488 of record NZ_JBWXPA010000002.1, read on the forward strand.
CTTTCTTAATTTATTTATAGCCCCTTCAATAGCTTGTTGTTGAGCCTCACTAAATGATACAACCCCTAGAGTCCGACTCGGATATTTTGTAAAGTGATCGAAGACTAATTCCGCGACTTTCTGGGCCTCTGTAACGTTGTTCTTTTTCCCGCCTCGATCATAGGTACCGTTCGGAACGTAAACATACTCGACGCCAAAATCATTATCCGTCTCCGAGCTGGATGGGAATGTGATTAAATTGCTGTTATATATTTTTCTGTTAGAAAACGCAATGAGTTGTTCACTTCTGCTTCTATAATGCCATTTTAATGTGCGTTCAGGAAGAACACTAACTGCTTGATCAAGCACCGATTCAAAGGCTTCGTTATCAGTTTCAGAGTCATCTGCTTCATCCATATCAAAGTCTCCCTCTGTTGTAGAACCAAAGAAATTGGTTGGCGGCAATTGTTTGCTGTCACCAGCAATGACCACTTGAGCCCCCCGTAAAATAGCTCCTATCGCATTTTCTGTACATACTTGGGAGGCTTCGTCAAAAACAACGAGATCGAATTTATAGTCTTCGGCGTCCAAAAAAAGACTGACAGATAGAGGCGACATCATCAAACAAGGCTTTAGAGTCAGCAATAAATTAGGTATCCGTTTAAAAAGTTTTCGTAATGGCATAATTCGACGCTGCTTATTGAGCTCACGTTTTAGAATACCGACCTCATCAAAAGCAGCGGTCATACTGTTCAAGTCTGGGAGTTTGCCTGCCAAAAAAGCTCGGATTCTTTTTTGCGTTATGTTAAATTGGATTTTATCTAACTTTTGAAAATCGTTTATTCTTTCTTCCTGAGAACGTTCACGGAAGGCATTGACTGCTGGATAATTAGGCAACACACTATCGAGCCATAGCCTGTAGAATCGTTTAAGAAAAGCACTAATTATCTCATTTTTTTGGATAGGGCGTGATTCAATTTGCTCAATAAAATCGGAAAGCCCTGCTTGTGCACACGCATCTTTGCTTTTTCTATAATCAATCCATACTTCTAACAAATTTATTCCTGAATGACAGCTTTCTATTCTCTCCAGTAGAGAAAGCAGATCGAGAGAATTGAAATCAACTTCTTCTTTGAATAAACCCAAGAACCATTCCCATTCTTGATGCAAATCATCGAGCTGTCCTTTTAGCCGGTGGCTGTATTCGTCCGCTTCTTTAATTGTTTCGTGATCCGTACAAATCTTCTCAATAAACTCACTGGGTAATGCATCCTTCTGAAGTATTTCCTTAAAACGATGGGTCCAAGACAGTGACTGATGAATATGCTCCCAGTCTGTTTCCAGTCCACGAAACAGATCATGATATTTATTTTCTAGGTCTGATCGTTGTACCTCAATCGTAGACTCGATTTGTTGTAAACGTTCAAGCTTTCCAAGATCAGCAATTAACTGCTCTATTGTGAGTGGTTTTTTAGCAAGGTTCGACAACTGACTTTCAATTTCAATGACTTTTGCCAATGATTGACTCACTTCGAAAATATTTTTCTTGAGTTGCTCAATCTCTTGTTTGCCTGGGTCTAGTGACATAATTAATCGTGAACTGATTTTCTCAGGTAATTTTTCTTCATTCTCTAGAACGTCAAACAACTTTTTGCAAGAAAGAAGGCTTTCATTATATTGTTTTTCGGAAAGTAGGAATTGTTTTATTTTATCAGGAAATAAAGCACCATCAAAAAAATGAACAATTGTTTCAAAACGATCTATTGACTGATCGAGTTTCTCCCAATCTGTATAATCATCACAATAGTCTTTACCTATTGTCTGAGACCATTTTTTTTGATTCTCATTAATCATTGCTTTTTTATCTACTATATTTTTCACTTCAGAAAGCACGGTAATAATCGAGGAATCATTCAATTTCCCTGATACGCTTTTCGCATAAGATTGCACTGTTTTTTTGTCTTGACGATATTGTTTCTTAAAGCTTTTAAAAAATGATGTATAATCTGTTTTAAACCGTTTTAGTATCGGAGCAGCATCAACTTTAAAAATGTCTGGTTCATAATCTTTTTCAATCTTTTCTGTAGATCGATTCAAGTCAATAAAGACATCTCTAGCCTCCGCCAATAGTTTTTTCATAACTGTTCGCTTACTGCTATCAAACCAATCTTCAGTTGGATGAATTTGGAATAACAATGTATCTATGAGAGGCCATAATGCAATAGATGTATTTAAGTTATCTTCAACCTGTATTGAAAACTCCTCAGCAAAAATATTTTTTACCCGTTCAACAACATTTATTTCTTCTGAAAGTTTATCTAGTTCTTTACGATACTGTTTGGCTAAAGTAATTGTCGCATTCTGATCAAATATATTTTCTCTCAGTGCTGTCCGTACACTATTTATATTTTCTTCAAATGTTTTCTTAATTTGTCTGCCATCAACCTTTAAATATTCATTACTGTAATCCTCCATTAGTCCCTTCATTAGCGATTGATGTTCTTCCTTCATGGCTTGAAATTGATCGGCCTGTTGACTCAGCAATTCGATATTTTCTTCATAAATCCATGAGACAGGAACCGTAGGAGATTGGGAAGAAATATCCATAATTGCCGTTAAACGATTAGCATTACTAATAGAAGAAGGCAGATTAATGTTATAGGCATTTGTAATTTGTTCAAATGTACCCAATAACTGCTGAATTTTAAAAATCAAACGTGGCAAATACATTTCCAAGTCATGCCTTAACTCGTGAGTAACGCTATCGACCTGACAATCCTTCCATGGATTGGAGATATAATCATTGCTTTTTTCATTTAGCAAGTTTGAGAAGTTGTGCAATAGAATTTTATACTGATTCAGTTTATCCTGAGTTGTATTCTCCACGTCCGTTATCGAGAAGAATACTTCTGGTACATCTAATAATTTTGCGATCTCTCCATTTACTTTAAAAATTGTTTTATTTAATGATGGAACCAATGTATGCAGCTCTTTATCATAATCATTTAAGGCATCTCTTTTTTGTTTTAACTCCTCATACCGATACATCGCTTCATCAGTTATTTTGAACTTATTAATCTTTAAGGTTTTTCCTAATTGTTGCATGACTTCTTTTTTATTAGCCTTATAACTATGTAATTTCAGGCAAAAATCAGCGATTTCCGCTTTTGCAAGACGCTTGTAGACGACTTCAAGTGCCGCACTTTTTTCAGATACAAAAAGCACCTTTTTTCCTGCAGCAAGACTTTCAGAAATGATGTTTGTAATGGTCTGGCTTTTCCCAGTCCCCGGAGGACCCTGCAGCACAAAACTAATTCCTTTTTTTGCAAATAAAATCGCATCCTGTTGGCTTGAATCAGCATCGACAACTTGGAAAGAATCTGCAGGTTGTGTATGAAGATCATGGTCATAGTCGTTAAACTCTTCAGGCAAAGATTGCACATCTTCAGGATTATCTGCTAATGCTTTTATAACTGGATGAGTTTCAATTTGTTCACGATTAACTTTCAAATCCTTGTACATATTTATTTTTAAAAAAGACAGTAAGCTTAATGTAGTTTCTTCAACGACTTCCCAATTATTTGTTTTGATTGTTTCTCGAACATCATCTAGGTATTCTGTTATTTTTTGGGAATGTTCATCAAGATCTGGAAGTTGAATACCATAGTCGTTCTCCAGTTTATATGCCAATGTAGGGTTAACTACTATATCATCCTCATGAAGACTCATTTCAAAAGGTGAAGTGATCGAATCTAATTTAAGGCTGACCGGTACTAATACAATAGGGGAAATAAGTTCCTGATTTGAGTCCATACTTTCTGTCCACTTTAAAAACCCAAAGGCAAGATAAAGTATATTGACACCTTGCTCCTCAATTGCAGACTTTGCTTTTCTTCTTAGACTTGCCAAAGTTTTCTGCTGCTCTTTTACAAATCGATTGGTCTTTATATCACCATTATCTGGTATTTCTTCAGATTGATCTTCTTCACTATCATCCGCCTTATCTTGAGTCGAGATTGAAATTGGGTAAGGGAACTTCAGCGATTTTTCCTCATTCACAATATCAGTGAATAGTCCAGCCAACTCCGGAAATACAATTTTTATATTTGACCGCTTTGTTTCCTTATAGTTAATGAGTCTGTTTCTTTTCCCTAAATCAAGCAGCTGATTCTCCCATTTATTTATGTATGAACTAATATCAGCCATAGAAAATCCCCCCCCACAGATCAACCTTATGTATTTCCATTACAACCTTTAGTATTTTTTCTTCCCTCAGCAGGGCATCGTACCCACAGAGAATCCCTGTTAAGCAATTTTGCGCTGGGAACAATTGATGCAGCGTTCTCCTAATCTATAATCAATTTGAGCCCAATAAAATGACCAGTCCTCGTTATGTTCTTACAAACAGTATAAATGCCAATAAGATTCATTCATACCTTATTATTATTTTACTATTACTTTAGATTCAAATATATCATTTCTCTAGATTACCAAATAATGCATCCGTAAATGGATGTTTTACTCATTCGAAGCATACCAACTATTTACAAATTAATGGAATAATTCTTCAAAACTGTTATATTTCACTTTTAAAGCCGATTCTCGTGAACCTTCTATTCGAATTCGATAACATTTTTCTTTCTTTTTCCGGCTCACTGTAAATGACATCTTACCAGCATTAATAATCTGAAGAATTTTCTCTTTATTCAATAATGCGAGCTCACTATTTGCCAAATCTTTTGATCCACAAACTAAAGCAAGAACCACATTCTTACCTTTTTCAATAAAGGCATTAAGTTCTTGATAGTCCCCTGTAATATTAAATACCCAACTATTGTAATCAGGCTTTTTGGTTTCCTGTTGCTCTGCACGATATTTCATAAATAATCTATATTCACCAGAATCTGTTGTAAAGTCATAAACCTGCCGATCATTATTCCCTTCGATTAACGCTGGATTCATTATACCCTGATTAAATAGCATTGACAGAACGGATCCATAGTAAAAATCTGCAACTTTTAATTGTGACATGTTGTTCTTCCCCCTAATTTCTTGAATAGTACTTGCTACCCCAAATAAACGTTCTCATTATGCCATTCCAAGTAATGCTGATCTGGGAGCTGATCGCCGCGTTCAGGCACAACAGCCAATTTACTGCCATGAAAGGCATAATATTCTTTGCCATTACCGAAGTCCTCTTTAATATGATGACTCACTTCTACCGTTAGAGAATCATCAATGGTGATATAGCCACGGTCAAATAAAGTGTGAAAGTCACTTCTAAGCAGCAAGCCATTTTTTATCTCATGAGGACCATTCATGCTGTACGGTTTTATATGGGCAGCCTCGAGTACCGGCAGCGTTTTTTCGCCAGTTATGGCACACCTTCTATGGTAGGCATCTGCAATCATTACTTTAAATGCGCCTTGACCGACACGTGGTTTGATTAATTGTTCCTTGCCATACCGGTTAGTTAAAGTATCTTCTTTGACGAGATACGACTCAAGGGCTTCTCTGTTTCTCAGTCGATCCTGTACTTGTTCGAATAATGATAGGCCGACCGGTTCAGTCGTTTTATAAGTTTTCCCTTGAACGATATTACTGTTCCAGTCCTTGGGTTGAGGAATCCAATCTTTTTCTTCAAAGTAAAAGGGCATTGAGAGAATGATGCATCCAATTTGAGGATCAGGATCAGAGAAACGGTTTGTTCTTCTGTATTTATAAATCCGTTCATTGAGTGCCATCAAACTGCTCGCACCATTTGCGATTCCAAATGCTTCCCAGGCGAGTGTTGATGGGAGAATGGAAAATTTCAAGAAGAAGCCGCCACCAACAATATAATTCTGCGGACTGTGCGTTTTGAATAAAAACAAATCCCCTTCATTCAAAGCTTTAAAGTTTGTCCGCCCACCAGGCTTCCAAAAATTCACTTCATCACAGTTTGCTTGTTTTAGAGTCTTAAACCAATCAAAGTCCGTAATCCCAACGTACATTTTCATTGGTATCATCGCCTTTATAGGGAGCTGAAAGAAGCTGAATTGTTATGTATCTTTAGAACCATAATTCGACAATAACTGGTAAAATTCCTTCAATAAATTGAATTATTCGCAAAAACACCAATAGAAATAATGAAAAACAACAGCAATTCCCGATCTGAATCACTGTTGCTTTTTATCCTTCTTTCTTTTTATTCAATAACCTTTTATCTCAAGAAAGGGTTGGCATGATCGTATGGAATATCATTTCTAATGTAGCAGGAAACAAATGTAATGCCCTTTCTAAGGATCGAACAGTATCATTCTCTCTTCTAAGTCGTCTGTTATCTTTACAATAATGGCAGTGGTGTGGTTTGATTATTGTTCTTAAAGTAGGATCGGTATTAGGAGCATTATGCGGGTCTTTTCCCCAACTGATGATGTGGCTTTGTTGAATTTCTTCAGAATACGTACAGAGTAACTGTTACCAGTCCAACGACTATGGCCGCCTTTTTAAACAGCCTTCAAATGGGATTCCGTACATAGCGATCCAGAAGGGTTCAAGTAAGGTTTGTGAAACACTGGGTAAGGTTAAAACCGAGTTTGGTAAATTCGGTGATATTTATTGAAAAAACCAAAAAGAAACTACAAGAAGCTACGAACAATATGGACAAAAAGTGGCAACTCGAACACGAGTGATTCAGCATAACTTAAGCGAAGTTGAAGAGCTGCCTAGCGAGGAAAAAGAAATTTCAGGACTTTTGGAATAAATTTGAAGGATAAGTTCTACACTTTGGGGACTAATTTCGTTCCAAACAATAAAAACGCATGATTGCATTAAATCCTGCAAACTGTGTATAATAATAGTAGATCAAGGCAAAATAAATCCGCCAGTGCTTCGAACACTGACGGCATGACAATATCCGCGCAGAGCGGATGCAGTGCCTATAACTGAATTACTTGTTCACGGTAATCCGTCTCAGCTTCTGCAAGAGCATATGAGGCGGATTATTTCTTTCTGTCTGACAGCATCAAGATAAGCACTCCAAAACTAATCATAAGTGTTATCGCTTGAAATACTGTCATTGGCGTCACCCCCTTTCTGAGGGTGTCACCGCATCCGCTCATATGCATCATCTATTGCCTGTTGTCATTTTAACATAGTACGTGTGTTCGCATCCTCAAGTGGTCAGTTATTGTGCCAATCTTTTTTAGCAATTTTATGATGAATTTCTGCAAGCATAGCCAATCCCCTTCTTATGTGCTTGTCTCATTTTCCTTTCTTTTAGTTTATTTTCTTTTAAACACCCATGTGATGAGGTACAGTGGAATCGTGATTGGTCCCAAAAGCACATAGACCAAAAGGAACTTAAGTATCTTCCCACCATATACAAACAACCACTTAATTATTAAAAGTGGCACTGAAATAGGAAACAGAAGCACATATAATACAAAGAATTTTATCATAAATATCTCCTCTCATAGTTCTATTTGTAATAAGATGTAACCGATATAGATTCCGCTATTGCCGTTCAACCATTAATCAGACAATCACTGATCGTTGATCTATTTACCATTTTTGGTACCTCGCTGATAAGGCATCGATAAAAAAAGATCCGGCTAAGTGCTTTCACACATGGTCGGATCAGTTTTTTCATATTTTCCTGTTTTTACTTGAACCGGTTCTCGACTACTGTCCCATTAGGCGTCCAGTCACGATCCACAGTCCGAAAAGCTGGCGAGCCTGAGTGCATGTCATCGTCACCTCATCACCAACCTTGATGAGCCGAGTCGCTTTTGAGTTAGGTAACACAATCGAGAAGCCACCGGGAGCACCGAGGCCAACGCCCATCGCGCTTGAAGAACCGACTTCCTCGACGGTTACTTCCAGCGTTTTGTCAGTAATGTCCGCCCCTTCATCCAGTTGCTTAACGAAAGCACGCCCTTCAGCTGCATCTGAAACCGTATAGTCGGCGCTTGGTAACGCCAGTCCTATGCTGAGGCTGACAACAATCAACGCCAACGCGCCTGCCAAGGTGAGCCAGTTCGCTTTTACCACTCGTCGATGCAGGATCAGCCCAATCACAAGCCACACCACACCTACCAGCAGTCCAAGCACACCACCAATCAATCCAAATCCTACGACTACCATTATTGTTACCTCCAATGAGTATTCGGTCATTGAGACCTGCCATAGAGGTTGTTTTTTTTGCGAATTCAAGTAAAAAAAAATAACTGGTGGCATCCTACAAGTCCCTGAGATGTCGCCAGATGTCTTCGTATTTCTTACACTTTGCTTTTCCCTATATTTACAGGCATTTTGGACTTGATCATTCCGATCAATATATCCGTCAGCTCAGTCGGCGCAAGGTCACTCAAATTGACCTTACCTTCGGCCACCATTTCCATCAACTGGATGTAGCCGAAACCAAGAGCACCCGTGATGGCGCTGCCGATTGCTCCCGAAACCGTATTGGTCACTAAATTGATTCCAGGCACTAAATTGAGCAGCTTTTTTGCCGCCAATTTACCCATCTTCATTGCGCCGAACAAGCCAAGCGCACTTGCCAAAACCGTTTCCACTTGATGTCCGGTTAAACTAACCTCATAGATTGAAGTAATTTTCACCAGCATTGTGCGTTGGACGTCAATCATGATTGGCGCATTCGATAGTGGCATGAAGCCGGCTCCAAAATTTGTCGCAGCTGATTTCATCACAGCTTTCGTTGCCTGCTGATGTTTCATCACCAGTTCCGGTTTCTGCGCACTCGCAAAGGAATCCTGCAGTGTCTCCGGTAATACTTCCACTGTCTGCCTCACGAGTTCATCGACGCCAAAGGCAGACACCCACTCTGAATCACTTGCCAATACTTTGACCGTCCGTAACTCCGGTAAATCCTGTTTCGCTACTGTTGCTAGTGCATCCGCCTCTTCAATTGAATAGGTCTTCGTCAGCACCATGATGACGGGAATGTGGTGTTTCATGAAGTATTTCATAAACTTTATTTCTTTTTCCTCGATTTTCGAACCGCTTGCTGCAACACAGTACCATAGACAGTGAATGTCGTCCTCTGTGGTTGGTGTCCTCTTGGTTTGGTGAATGAGCCACTTGATATGTATCGTAGCCTTCCATAGTGCCACTGGATTTAGTTCAAATCCCACGGTGTCATAGATGCGGACTGGAAAATCAGCCTTCTCGATCAGATGAATCTTATCTGTGATGGGCTTTCCAATACCGGTTTTAGCCATTTGTTCACCGAACACTGCATTGATCAGCGTTGACTTCCCCACGCCACTTTTACCCGCAACCATAATATTGACCTTCTTGAGTTTATGAAACTCGTCTCGAACACTTTCTAACGCTTCTTCAAGAACTTTCTTCATCTCTTGTTCTTCTGCCATGAGTTACCTCCAGTAATCATTGTTTTTGGTCTATGACCCTACCATGGGGTATGTTTTTTTTGCGAGTTCAACGTGGGGAAGTAGCGAATTAACTATCTTGATTTAGCATAGCACGGCCACTAATGATGTGGTATAGAAACTTGATTGAGCAATCATAAAAACGATAATCAGTACATAGTGGACACTGAGTTAAGCAACTGCTCCCTGATTCTCGGTAATCACTTTATAGTAAATCTGCATAACGATTTAAATACTTACATTAAATCGCACAAACTGTGTATAATAACTCAACTTTCGCACCCTAATTTGGGCAGATAAACCTTGATATAGTTGGGTAAGCTCTCAATCCATTGTGTCAGTTGACAAGTAACCCATCTTTTGATTGATTTTTTTGTTTTTGTTAGGGCGTCATGAAGAATATCCATGAGCTGCGTCAGTGCTACAGCCCAATCCAGTTCATTCATTTCGTCACAGAGTTCATAAAACATACCACCAAGGGTTCGATTATCTGTACTGCAACGGTTTTGCCAAGACAGAAGAATAAACCTTGTAAAGACAATGGTTGTGTGGCTAATCAGCAGATCGTACGATCTGCCCTGGAACTCTTTTTGAAGCTTAAGAAATGACTTCGTTGCTTTAAAAAATAATTCAATGTCCCATCTCATGCCGTACGTACGAATGATTTCCCGTTCTGTAAGTGTGCAGTCGGTACTTAAGATGGCTAGCCATTCACTTTGTTTATTGCGGTTTTGAACGAACACAACTTTGACCGGGACTCCATTAGCCATTGTGGTACGAATAGAACGTAAAATTTCTTTGTGACTGGTTACGGGCTTCGACAGTCGATACAGCGTTCTTAATCCAACCCATTGAGAGCCTACTCGATAGCGCTGATTCGTTGGTTTCACCATACCAATAACATCGATACCTTGATCGGTCAAAGCCTTGATCAAAGGTTGTTGGGTAAACCAGCTGTCCATCAGAACATAGGACGCATCAATTCCGTTCGACAAGGCTCGTTTAACCATGCCAGGTATTTGTTCAGGTGCTGTTTGTAAAGCTTCAATTCGCCTTTTATAGCCGGAACAACGCTTATCAATCGTCGAATCGATATCGTTAATTTTTGCCTTTTCTTTGCTTGAACTAAGGAGTGAAAAATCAATGGGCAGGAACGTTGATCCGTCTGACCATCCCAATGTCAGCATACGAAATCCTTTGTAGTGTCTTCTCTTGGCATGGTCAAAACAATGAGCCAAAAGTTCGACGCGCTTACTGCGGTCGCGATAAAAAGATGAATCATCCAGAATGAGTACTTTAGTGTGGCAGACGCTCGTCAAACGGCTGACTTTCATAATTGTGAATACACTTAATGCAGTCAGGAAGCGGCGCCAGGCAAACTTCGGGTAGTTTAAAAAACGATAAACAGCATCCTTGCCTGGTAAGTCATCAGCTTTATTACTCTCCAGTAAACGATACCAATTTCTTTGGGTAAAGATCAGGCGAAAAATAAGCTGGAAAAGATAACCACTGGAAAAGCCGAAGGCTTTTTGAATTCCTGCCTGACGTAAATGTTTTAGAATCTTCAACTCATTAAAATTCACTTTTATTTCTGATGGCAGTTGATTATTTTGACCTTTTTTCGCTATCATATAGAGGGCACCTCTTCTTTTTGGTAGTGTATTTCGTCAAAATCACTATACCAAAAATTGAGGTGTCTTTCTATTTTGTCAAGGAGTGTAATGAATAGGCTACAAGCACGTTATATCAAGGGCTATTTCGGATTTTTACTCTGCGAAAGTTGAGTAATAATATTAAATCAAGGCAAAATAAATCCGCCAGTGCTATGAACACTGACGGCATGGCAATATTCGCGTAGAGCGGAGCGATGCAATGAATTAACTTCACATTTTAACAAATGATCCGTCCATCAAGCTATTGCGAGTAGCATATGAGGCGGATTATTTTTTTCTGTCTGACAGCATCAAGATAAGCATTCCAAAACTAATCATTAGTGTCAATGCTTGAAAGAATGTCATTATCGCGCCCCGCTCATTTCAGCGGACGTGAACTGACCCCTAGAGTTGGACGACAAAATTCGACCTTTGGGGGTCAGTTCATCTACTATAATAGATGGCTATTTTCTATATGCTTATCTCCAAGTAAATATCTCTGCAAATAGATCTGTCAAATTCAAAGAAATGATTATAATAGCGCATCTAATTTTGAGACATCAACATCCTCGCCAAACCATTTTTTCAGCGCTTCTTTTGCTTTGTTTTTTGAGTAATCATCTACTGAATAAGCAACTTTACCAATGATGAAAATCAAAACAGCCAAATCATCCGAATATCCTGCAACCGGGATAAAATCAGGAACTACGTCAATCGGTAGTATAAAGTAGGCTAAACCGGCAATAATCATTGCCTTGTCTTTAGTAGGAAAATTTGGGCTTTTTGCCATGAAAAATAAGACAAGTGCCAGGTATACAACATTAATTCCTGCTTTTTTAGCTTGTCTGCCTAGTTTTTGCCAAAATTTTTCCTTTGAATAAATCTTATTTGCTTTTTTTTCATCAATAATCTCTAAATAGTTTCTTGCACCGTTATCATCCACAGGCTTTCCCTCCAAGTTATTAAATTCTATATATCTTATCGGATTATATGATCAACATTCGACAATAAATGGTGATTTCCCTTCAATAATTACAAAAAAAACATTCATTCATCATGATATAATTTGTTTACTTGGGAGGGTTGTATTGTGGGGGATATTAAACTATTTAGTCTAAACGGTGATACCGTAAATGAATTAGAAGGGCAATCCGTTGCCATTGAAAAATCATTACAAAACCTATTTGAGCTCCATTTGGAAACTTTTTTAGGTGTTCGTTTTTTAGCTTCGGAATACATTACAGGAAAGCGTCATGCGGGGCGTATTGATACTTTAGGCATCGATGAAAACCATTCACCAGTAATTATTGAATATAAGCGATCCGTCAATGAAAACGTAATAAATCAAGGGCTCTTTTACTTAGACTGGTTACTTGACCATAAAGCTGAATTCGAACTCATGACTTTACATAAATACGGTGAACAAGTTGCTGAATCGATTGATTGGAGCAGCCCACGTTTGTTGTGCATTGCAGGCGGTTTTACTAAGTACGATGAGCATGCCGTGCAACAAATCAATAGGAACATTGAACTTTATCAATATAAGCATTATAACGATGGCTTTGTTTTGCTTGATCTGGTTAATGCTGCGACTTCACAAACGGTACATATTAGTGAAGAGGCCACCCCTCCTTCGCCTACTACAAACCATAATCAACGGGTGAAAACTGTATCTGACTACCTAGAACAAGCGAACACAGAATTAACCGATCGATTTGAAGCATTGAAAGCTTATTTAATGGCGCATGGTGATGACGTACAAATGAAGATATTAAAGCATTACATTGCTTTTAAGCGTATCAAAAATTTTGCATGCGTTGAAATACATCCGCAAACCGCAAAACTATTAGTGTATTTAAAAGTTAATCCTAAAGAAATAACGTTAGAAGTAGGCTTTACACGTGATGTGAGCAACATTGGACATTTCGGCACAGGTGACTTAGAAGTAACTGTTTCGAACGATGAGGATTTGGAAAAAGCAAAACGTTTCATAAATATGGCTTACGATGCGAGTTAAGGGGAATAAGATCGCTGATATACTTGATGATGGCTCATTTAGTTAAGAGCTCAAATAATGAAATAATGCGCTTTGATTAATCACTCTCCAAACAACCGAATGATTGCATTAAATCGCACGAACTGTGTATAATAAAATTAGAATAAGGCAAAATAAATCCGCCAGTGCTGCGAACACTGACGGCATGGCAATATCCGCGTTGAGCGGAGCGATGCAATGAATTAACTTCACATTTTAACAAATGATCCGTCCATCAAGCTATCGTGAGTAGCATATGAGGCGGATTATTTTTTTGTCTGACAGCATCAAGATAAGCACTCCGAAACTAATCATAAGTATTATCGCTTCAAATACTGTCATTGGCGTCACCCCCTTTCTGAGGGTGTCCCCTTTCTGAGGGTGTCACCGCATCCGCTCATATGCATCATCTATTGCCTGTCTGTAATTATAACAGAGTATGTATGTTCGGGCCTTCAAGTGGTCAGCTATTATGTCAACTTTTTTAGGGCTGTATCCGTTTGATTCTGCTCACTGCCGCTTCAACCAGCATCTCGTGGGACAGCCTCTTTTTTATTTAATTGTAAAATACTCATTTCATCTTCGCATATTCAAATTTTCTCAGAATATAATCGTATCCGGTGAGATAATGAAAAGAGGTGTGTGTATGGGATACATGGATAATTACGAAAGGGATGCCTACGGGATCGTCGCCTTTTGGTTGCGAAATAATCTTGAGCATGGTCAATTTTTTGACCGGGAAATCAGTCATCATGAATTGGAGTTAGCCCGTGTCAACCAGAGTATGGTTCAGAATTTGGCAGGGATATGGCAGAGGGCAGAAGCGAAACAGGAAGATCTTACTCTACGTGCAGAGCTTCTATTATTACTCATCTTTCGCAGAGTAAAAATTGGGATTAATCTATGTGTTTATAACATGTAAGCGACAAATAGTCCACACCTGGTTAAAGATGTGGACTACACTCAAGATTGTTTGATAACATTTTGTTGTTGTCTGAACTACTGGACAACCATGAAAGCCATTCATCGATCTTTTCATTTGTTGCCCAAGGTCACGGAGTTACAGATGCCGCCTTATCTTTCACATTCTTAATAAGTTGGGCGCAAACGCCATCAACGCTAGTCTCTACTTCTTCTGTTGATGGTAATAATCATTGATTCCCAGGATATAGGAACCTGATCCGAATCCGCCCATTGGAACGGATCCAGCATAATCCTGCGTGTTGTAGTCTAGCAATTCCGGAATCAGATTATAATTGTTTGTTGCTTGGCTCGTCATCCAGTTAAGGAGTGTCTTTGCCTCACTATTTCTGCCCATTTTCGATAAGGCGCCCGCAATTCTTAAATCAATAAATCCCCATTCTCTGGAATCATAGAGGTCGCCATCTTGATCCCGCTTATACCCAGGGGTGCTCCCCGTTAGAATGCGCAGGTTCTGGTTGTACGCTTTGATCATGCCTGATGCCAGACTTGATTTTGGGTTGACCATGTCAAAGTTGATCGCTTCAACCGTTGACGCGTCATTTTGATATGCCGGATCACCTTTTCTCTCAAGTGACGAAGCGATTGTACGGTACCCGTTCTCACGTACAACAAGCTGTTTCTTGACAGCATCTTTAATCGAAGAAGCCGCTTTACTGTATTTCTTTTCAAGCTGATCCTTACCCATTAATTTTGCCAGGTTGGCTGCTGACTTCAACCCTTGGTATGCTGTAATATTCGTATAGGCGAATTGTTGACGCGATGGTGCTGTTTTTAAGACGTTGAACGGGGTCCAGTGTTCCTCCCAGATTGAGGAGTCCGGCTGAATCAGACCATTTTCCGGTTGAATTAATTCAATCAGCAAGTCTGCGTCCTGCTTCGTCAGTTTGTTCCAGTTCGAGAGATGATTGCTTTTCAGGAATTGTGTATCACCCGTTGCACGGACATATTGATCAACACTCCATAAGAACAAGCCCCAGCCGTCAAATTCAATATTCGGCCCGTTATTGTTCCAGTCTGATTCTTCCGTGCCGTTGCCAAAATAGCGGCATACAGAAATCAGATAATTATTACTTAGTTTGACACCAAGTCCATAAGTTGGGGCGCCCTTATCTGTACTTTCTATGAAATTTTTTTGATAATAATTCTCTCCCGAAGCATCCTCTGTCTTCTTCATCTGAGCATCAAAGAAAAACTGAAGTGCTGCACGGGCCTCCTGATAATGTCCGGACGCAATTAGTGCCTGTATCGAGTAATTTCCGTCGCGAGCCCAGGCAATACTCCATTCCCCTGGTATTAAGCTGGCTAGTACCTGTCCATAGGATGCTCCTGTCTCGCGACTTTGAGACATCTTCAAAACTGCCGTAGACTGCCGGTATACCTGTTGTTCCTGTGCTGAAAGACCCGCCGGCATTTTCTCGGTTCTGTGCCACTTGGTCCACCAGTCTTCTTCCTGCTTCAGCAAAGCCTCAGGAGTACTGCTTAAAGCATTCTGTGCATTGGCAAGAACATCACTGCTTAAGTGACTTTCATTACCATCTTCATTCAACCCGATAAGCACACCGTACCATTTCGACTTTCCGACGCTCAGCTGATTTGTCCGGTTTTCAAATCCTGTGGTGATATCGTTTCCCTGGCTGACAATCTGATCATTCAGTTTGCCGTTATTTGTGGCATCAGCCCAGGGATTGCTCTCCGATCCGCTTAACCCGGTTTCGTAATGTTCCCCCGCCAGATTCAGATTTTTATAGATCGCAAGACTACCATTCTTGCTGTTAAATTCTTTAATGTACTTGCCTTTTTGATTGTATGTGGTTTGTTCGTTTGCCGTTCCATAGTCTGTCCCGAGATGCATATTTTGGTTAGAGAAGACAGAAACATTTTTATCCGTGTTCGAATTATTGGTCACGCGCACCAACATCACTAATAGAGAAGACTGATAGTGATTTTTTCCGGAAAAAGGAGTGAAGTAATAACTGTCAAATTTCAGGCCATCATTATGTTGCGTCGATTTAATAATATTGGTACCGTTTACATATTCGGCCGTATCAACAGGTACACTGTTCAACCAGGTGGCTTTGCCTCCGTTCACCCCATAACCGAAATAAGAATCCCACATGAAATTCGGTGTCGTACTGTTTTCATCGACATGGCTGTAAATATGCCGTTGATAACGAGTCATTTTTCCCTGACCAACCGAGTAAATAGCAGCTGCCAGACCGTTGGAGGTTGTCAGCTGGTTCCAAGAATTATGCCCTTTATAGTTAGAATCACTCTTCACACCACTTGCATGAGCTATTGGTACTTGAAAGGCCCAAAGAGACACCGAAAGTATCACTGTCATTAGAATAGAAAAGATACGTTTTACCGATCGCTTTTGAGACTGCAATCGAATTCCCCCTTTTCCCAACTAATATTTAAAAGAAGTAGAATATCATAATCGTTTTGTCTTGGCGGCACTTTCATATCAATCTTTTCCTAGTCAAAAATCAAATCATCATAAACTCGACATGCTGGATCGATTTGCTGTGCTGAAACCTTCTCACCTACTTTCATGTTTAAGGAGATGCACGGGATGGCTTTTGCCCAATTCGTACTCACTTGCCCATGTAACAAACGACTGTCAATACGTAATAAACGAACATCCATCGCCATGATCATTCACCATCATTTCTTGTGTGACCAAACACCCCATATCCCCCTTCACTTTTGCCGAATAAGTAATCCTTGTGTGTATCGAGCGTTCGCATTTTCCGAGTGCACAGCAGCGTTTTGATGATTTGGGTTTCAAACCTCGAAAAGACTGAAACTCCTCAGAGAATACCTACACTACATTACAAGGCAAGCAAACTACATGCCAATTTTTGTGTATCGTATAAAAGAGCTGAAATAACAGGATTTTTCCACTAATAAAAAAAACACATGAAACACTTAGATGTGTATCATGTATTTTGTGCATCGTTTTTTCTCTTCGTGTATTAACTATTTGGGCGATATAATACACTTCAACATCTGAAGGATCTATATTAGTCATGTCATGCAGAACCTTATTCGCCTGCTTCAAATCGGATACATTTCTCCGATCTAACGCTAGATAGTCCAGCTTGTCCTAAATAGTTCTGACTTTTTCTTTCATTAATAACTCCGAGTATTCCGGAATTTCCGCAAATAGATCCGTCACATTCAAAGATACGATTATAATAGCGCATCTAATTTTGAGACATCCACATCCTCGCCAAACCATTTCTTCAGCGCTTCTTTTGCTTTGTTTTTTGAGTCTTCATCTATTGAATAGGCAACTTTACCAATGATGAAAATCAAAACAGCTAAATCATCCGAATAACCTGCAACCGGGATAAAATCAGGAACTACATCAATCGGAAGTATAAAATAGGCTAGACCGGCGATAATCATTGCCTTGTCTTTAGCAGGAACATTTGGACTTTTTGCCATGAAAAATAAGACAAGTGCAAAATATACAACATTAAGTCCTGCCTTTTTAGCATGTCTACCTAGTTTTTGCCAAAATTTTTCTTTTGAATAAATCTTATTTGCTTTTTCTTCATCAATAATCTCTAAGTAGTTTCTTGCACCGTTATCTTCCGTGCTTCACCGTCCCTATTGGCTTCCCGTTCCTTCCGTTGTGCTAAAGCTCGCGCTTGACCGAAAAAGCACGATGATTCTTGACGGTCAGCACGTCCTCCCTCAGGTGCTAACCAAAGCAGGTTTCACATTCACCTTTCCAACCCTAAAGCCAGCACTGGAAAATCTATTAAATAATGCGCGATGCGCCTTTTAATCACTCTCCAAACTAACAAACGAATGATTGCATTAAATTCTCCAAACTGTGTATAATAATAGTAGATCAAGGTAAAATAAATCCGCCAGTGCTTCGAACACTGACGGAATAGCAATATCCGCGTAGAGCGGAGCGATGCTGAAATTTCACAACCACAACGGGATAATCCGTCTCAACTCCGGCTAGAGCATATGAGGCGGATTATTTTTTTCTGTCTGACAGCATCAAGATAAGCACTCCAAAACTAATCATAAGTGTTATCGCTTCAAATACTGTCATTGGCTGCACCCCCTTTCACAAGGGTGTCACCGCATCCGCTCATATGCATCATCTATTGCCTGTTTGTAATTATATCATAGAATGTACGTTCGGTTCTTCAAGCGGTCAGTTATTGTGCCAATCTTTTTAGGAGTGTATCCGTTTAATTCTGCTCGCTGCCGCTTCATTCTACTCCAATTGAACAAGGTCCTGATCAACTGATATACTTGCTTCATGATGCGATGAGAAGAAACGTGCATTGCATTAAATCCGGCGAACTGTGTATAATGATAGTAGATTAAGGCAAAATAAATCCGTCAGTGCTGCGAGCACTGACGGTATGGCAATATCCGCGTAGAGCGGATGCTGTGCTTCATCAACATAGCGTATTTTCACAACGATCCGTCTCAGCTCCTGCAAGAGCATATGAGGCGGATTATTTCTTTCTGTCTGACAGCATCAAAATAAGCACTCCAAAACTAATCATAAGTGTCATCGCTTGAAATACTGTCATTGGCGCCACCCCCTTTCTGAGGGTGTCACCGCATCCGCTCATATGCATCATCTATTGCCTGTCTATAATTATATCATGGAATGTATGTTCGGTTTTAAAGTGGTCAGTTATTGTACCAATCTTTTTTGGACTGTATCGTTTTTTTCTGCTCGCTGCTGCTTCGTCCATCTTCACATGCATGCGTATTGAATGATTTTCAGGATCAAAAAATGCTTGAAAATCATTGATATAACAACGATTTTCAAGCATCATCCTTCAAAATTTTTGAGACGTATTCTAACCCTGCTCAGATACTCAGAATCTCTTTAATTTCTTGTTCGGACATCCGTGACAGGGATTGATCACCGGATTCTACCACCGTTTCAATGAGATCCTTTTTCTTTTGTTGCAGTTCATGTATTTTTTCTTCAATTGTACCTTGAGTGAGCATACGGACAACCTGTACGACGTTGCGCTGGCCGATACGGTGCGCTCTGCCGATTGCCTGATCCTCAACCGCCGGGTTCCACCACAAGTCATAAAGAATCACGGTATCGGCGCCGGTCAGATTCAGTCCTGTGTTGCCCGCTTTGAGCGAGAGCAGGAATACAGCGTTCTCCCCTCGGTTGAATTGTTCCACCATATTGACGCGTTCTTTTGCCGGGGTCTGCCCGTCTAGGTAAAAAAAGGACAAGCCTTTTTCCTCTAAAGCTGTACGGATAATGGCCAGCATGCTGGTAAATTGTGAAAAAATTAAAATTCTGCGGCCGTTCTCAAGATAATCGGAGATCATTTCAAGGAGCTGCTCCAGCTTGCCGGATTCTCCATGATAGTCTTCCACAAAGAGGGCAGGATGGCAGCAAATTTGCCGCAGCCGAGTGAGTCCGGCAAGGATCTTGATTCGGCTCTTCTGAAATCCTTCCTTTTCAAGGGAATCCTTTGTTTCCTTCTGAATTTTTTCAAGGTAGGCCAGATAAAGCCCCTTCTGATCCTTTGTCAGTTCGGAGCTTTGAATGGTTTCGATTTTGTCAGGAAGCTCCGATAAAACATCCTTCTTCACGCGGCGAAGCAGGAATGGCCGGATCATTCGTGCAATTTTTTCCTGATCCATCTTTTTAAACTCTGAAAGCTTCGGGAAGAATCCGGGTAGAAGCGTCTGGAAAATCGACCAAAGCTCATCAATCGAATTCTCAATCGGTGTTCCGCTCAATGCGAAGCGGTTCCTTGCCTTAATTTTGCGAACGGCTTGGGCTGTCTTCGTATTGAAATTTTTGATTGTCTGCGCTTCGTCAAGGATCAGCGTACTGAATTTTTCATTCTCATAAGTGTCAATGTCCTGCCGCAGCGTTTGGTATGAAGTGATCCAGATATCAGGTTTCTGCTCTTGCTGAAGCAAGGCCTGCCGTTCCAGCACTGTCCCTGATGCAACGACAGCATTTAGGTCAGGTGCGAATTTTGTCAGTTCATTTTTCCAGTTGTAAATCAATGATGCCGGCGTAACAATCAATACCGGTTGAACATCGGACTTCGTTTCTTTTTCCGATAAAAGAAACGCAACACTTTGTACTGTCTTGCCCAGCCCCATCTCATCGGCCAAAATGCCGCCAAGTCCGTAATTTCCCAGTGTTTTCAACCATTGATAGCCGTAATATTGATAGTCTCTGAGATCGGCATGGAGCGAATCGGGCAAATCAAATTCAATCAGTTCCGGGTTTTTCAGTCGGTTCAAAAAGCGTCGAAATCCCTTGCCAAAGCCAACGGATGCATGCTGGTCACCGAGGATTGAGTCAATTTGCCCGCCGCGATAAATCGGCACGTTCAGTTGATTATCCTGAAGCTCTTTCCTTGATATGTTCAGTTCGTCCAGCATCTGTTTGACGGACGCGAACGTCTCATCCTCTAATGGGACAAAGGTGCCGTTCGGGAGACGATAGTAGCGTTTCTTTTCAACAAGTGATTGAAGGATGTTCTGAATCTCATCTTCTTCAATCCCATCAAGCTGGAAGTGGACATCGAGCCAATTTTCGCTGTCATCCATATCAATTTTCGCAAACGGGGTCTTTTGGTCTGGCATCAAAAGCGTTCTGACTGAACTGGTCAGAAGAATTTCCGCAACATTTTCCAGTTGCGGGAGGTCCTCGTATAGAAAATCGTAGATGGCTTCCTCTCCCTCGGCATACAGCTGATTCCCGCTGATTTTTAGCGAAGAGGAGTCAATAATATCCATAATCACTTGTTCTTTTTCCGCATCGCGAATAAAGATCTGATCATCCGCCCCGGCGCCTTCATCTTGTTCGAAGGGCTTCACGACCGCATGTCCATAATGGTATTCAAGCTGAACAGTCAATTGGTCATCTTCACGATCAACCAGCAGTTTCGCATGCAGCGAATGCCATGCGATGCGCTCTGAAACCGTATCCGCAATCTTCAGTTCGCTGATTTTCTTCAAACCGGGTGCCGCGTGAGAAAGAAACGATTCAATCTGATCTTTTCTAATCGGCAGCGTAGTGATTCCGGAGCGGCTGACAATCGAGAAGAGTTCGCCAACCAACCCTTGTTGATCGGAAGAAAGATGATATAATTCTCCATTTTTTAAAAGATAACCATATTGATCGAGATACTCAGCATCGTCCAGATCGGACAGGTCCACCTCATAATCGCCTTGCGAACGCTCATCCAAACGAAGTTCAAATGGACGTTCATTTTCATGTACAGTGATCTGATTCCCGCCTAACAAGCCATTATCAAAATTAATGGAGCAGGATTGGAGTTTGTCCAGGAGCTTCGGAAACAGCATTGGAGGAATAATGAATTGACGGTCATCGGCACCCGAGTAACTTCCGGTATACGCGTTCTGCATCATCCTGTAATTTCTATAGCTCATCTGCTGACCAAGCATATCAATAACCGCCTGATCTTCAGGCGTGTACCCATGCTCCGAGGGACTATATGAAAACTTTTTCGTAAATGTATACGAATCTTGGTTAAGTACGGCAGTGATAAAGTCCCTGATATTCTTGACAACATACAGTCTTTTGGTGCCGGTCTTCATCTGCAAGGTGATCCATGATGAATGAAGGCCAATCGTCCATTCAGTTTGCATCACCTGTTTCCGATCAGCATGCTGCCGATCATATTCTTTCTGTTGAACGCGCGAAAACGTATCGATTAATTGGCCCGTTAAATCCTTGTTGAGACGAGCGATCATATGATATCCCGATACGCGCATCCCCTCTTCTTGCTCTTCTTTTATTTCCAGAAGAACAGCCGCCACATGCTTACAAGGGGTTGAAAATTGCTCAGCGGCCGGACAGTCGCAGTCATAGATAAGCGATCGCCCTTCAAAGCACACATCGACCACATATTGCTCTGTCCCTTCAATTTCCGCTTCCCAAGAATCGGTGTTCGAGTCATAATAGAGGCTTTCCACACGTCCTTCAAGGTAATAGTTATAGCCGCGTTGATAGATGGTCGGGGAAAAATAGTCTTTAATTATTTTTTCTGTTAGTTGAATCATGATTACACTACACACCTGTTCGCTTCATTTATCGTGCGACGTTTTCGTCATTTCGACTGAATCAAATTAAAAAAAGGACTAATTACCGCAACTATAACACAGATTGAAGGCGCAGCAATAGAAGGACACTTTCTAAAAATATGGCATTTGCTAGGTGTTGATCATACAAAAAAGTCGATACTGAAGAACCCGTAAACTAGAGATACTTCGGAACTCGTTGCAGCAAAAAAGTCAGCGCTTTGACTGATGCAAAGCACTGACTTTTTACAGTAGTTGATATGTTTTCACTCGATCCGGATCAGCTGCTCGCATACTGTCTTGGGCGATGGTGCATCAGAAAGTTCGTAAATTGTTTCCATACCAGCATGACTATAATAGGGATTAATAAGCCCATCAGACATTTTAACAGCCAGTGGTCAGGGAGCCCCATGATTTCCGGCAAGTCAAACAGTGCTCGATGCCAAAACATAATCAGCACCGTATGACGCCCCCAGAGAACAAGCCAATGAAAATATTTAAGTTCACTCAGTATTTGCGAGATGAGTATAATCCCTAAGCATAAAATGAGCGGTGTAATCAACGCCAGCCCCGTATGATTTAGATTATCCGATTTCAGATATAATGTGAAATTGATTTTCTTGGTGAATTGATCGTGAATAAGAAATAAATAAAAGATACCAATGGCCAAAAGGGTTATATATTTATGAGACATAGTCTGAAGCAATTTGAACCCGTAATAGCCGGCCAGCATATATGTGGTGGTAATTAATACGACTTGGACATCCCATGGGAAATAAGGGTGTCCTAGGAACTCTGGTTGCTGATGAACTGTTCCAATGGCAAACAGAGTCAGACTGATGATCCATTGTAAGACCACAGGACGCACCCAAGTGATCAAAACGATAACCACGATCAGTGTGAGAATATAGACATTAATGAACCAAAAAATGCTTAAATAATTATTAAGCGTCCTTCCACCGTAAACCAGGCGGACAAAATAGAAAGCGGTGTACGACCAGTCCTGATTACGGACAAAATGGCTAAGCATAATTAAAATGCTTCCCATTAGGAAGTAGGAAACAACTAATGGTTTGCAGCGACGTGACCAAAAGTGACGAACCGCTTCCCAATTATGAGAAAGCGGTTTTAAAAAGAATCCTCCGATAATAAAAAAGAGCGGCATATGCCACCAATAAATGGCATCATAAACGAGATCAAAAGAACGTATATCGCGCTCAGAATCAATGGCGTGCCCGAATACAACCGCTATGATTCCCAGCGCCTTTGCTATATCTACCCATGTAATCCGCCGCTTAGTAGTTGACACCATATCAACAATCACCTTTCATCCCTTAAGCATTTCTATCTTTACTTGAGATCAACCTAAACTGGAATATTTTCCTTTAAAATGGCCTCACAAATGCTTAGTTTAGCACGATTCATTTATTTTGAAAGGTCTATTCACAAGTTTAATCTAAATGTAAAAATTGAGTTTTCTGCCCCAATATAGCGCATAATTAAACTGAAATTTCGTGAATTTTATGGAGGCTTGAAGTTCGAAAATTAAGGGTCAAGCAGGGGTAAAAGGAATGAGCAGTTGGAAATCTTTTTACAAGAAGTTTAGTTGGTTTCTCAATGAAACAAAAAGGCATCTCAGAAATTTCTGAGATGCCTTTTTCGTCAAAAACACTGATACCGGTGGTCGGGGTCGAACCGACACTCCCGAAGGAACATGATTTTGAGTCATGCGCGTCTGCCAATTCCGCCACACCGGCACAATAAAAAATAATGGCAGTAAAAGTAAGTAAATGGAGGCGACACCCGGAATCGAACCGGGGATAAGGGTTTTGCAGACCCGTGCCTTACCGCTTGGCTATGCCGCCATAATAATGGAGCGGAAGACGGGATTCAAACCCGCGACCCCCACCATGGCAAGGTGATGTTCTATCACTGAACTACTTCCGCATTAAATTGGCCCAGCTGGATTCGAACCAGCGCATCACGGCACCAAAAGCCGTTGCCTTACCGCTTGGCCATGGGCCAAAATTTATGGGGCGATTAGTGGGGATCGAACCCACGCGTGCCGGAACCACAATCCGGTGTGTTAACCACTTCACCATAACCGCCATAATGATTAAAAACAGGGGTAGTAGGAATTGAACCCACACTGGAGGTTTTGGAGACCTCTGTTCTACCTTTAAACTATACCCCTATAATATGTAAATGGAGGGAGAAGGATTCGAACCTTCGAACCCGTAGGGAACGGATTTACAGTCCGTCGCGTTTAGCCTCTTCGCTATCCCTCCACAATAATAAATAAAATATAAGGAATAGATATTGGCATCTATTGTATAAAATATAATGGTGCCGATCAGAGGACTTGAACCCCCAACCTACTGATTACAAGTCAGTTGCTCTACCAATTGAGCTAGATCGGCACGAACAAATGGTGGCTCGAGGCGGAATCGAACCACCGACACGAGGATTTTCAGTCCTCTGCTCTACCGACTGAGCTACCGAGCCATTATGTAAAAAACAAATGCTGACAATATTAAGTGAACAGCCTATGTTGTAAAAAAACAAAATAAAATGGCGGATCCGAGCGGATTTGAACCGCCGATCTCCTGCGTGACAGGCAGGCATGTTAACCCCTACACCACGGATCCACAATTGCGGGGGCAGGATTTGAACCTACGACCTTCGGGTTATGAGCCCGACGAGCTACCAGACTGCTCCACCCCGCGATGATATGGTGGAGGATATAGGGCTCGAACCTATGACCCTCTGCTTGTAAGGCAGACGCTCTCCCAGCTGAGCTAATCCTCCATATAATTTTGAACAAGCCATTAAAAACACCATTACATTCTAATACATGGCTCATAAAAAATCAAGTAAAACAATGACCCGTACGGGATTCGAACCCATGAACCCACCGTGAAAGGGTGGTGTCTTAACCACTTGACGAACGGGCCAGAAAAGCAATTGTCGTAACATCTTGCCGCCGACTTTTAAAATGTTACCATCATTCATACCAAATTGCAAGTGTTTTTATAATTAATTTTTAAAAATCAACTATTCCAGTATAACCGATATATGCCAATTAATACAACAACAAATAGGCAGCACATTTTTATCATGCTGCACTGCTGCCCCTCTCTTGATTATCTCATCATGCTGCTGCATAAAAAGAGCCCACCCACAATGGATGCCCTTCTACGCCCCTCTCAGTACTCTCAAAGCAGTTTGTTGCCTGAATGGGAATCACTGTTCATAACCTTCTCAAGGTCACTGGAAGATAACGGACGATAATAATAATAGCCCTGAACTAAATCGCAGCTCCATGTTCTTAGAAACTCAAGTTGAACTTGGTTTTCAACACCTTCAGCAATCAACTGAAGGTCTAAGTACTTCGCTAAATTGATAATTGCTTTGGTAATGCCGGTTCCCTTGGCACTATAACCAATATCTTGAATAAATTGCATATCCATCTTCAGACGATCAACAGGCAATTTTTTTAAACGTCCTAATGAGGAGTACTTTGTTCCAAAATCGTCAATTGACAGCGACACGCCAAGTGCTTTTAAATCGTTAAGCACACGCACGATGTACTCGAAATCCTTTGTTGTTGCACTTTCAGTTATTTCAAGTTCAAGAAGCTCAGGATCAATGCCTGTCTCATCAAGTACTTTTTTTACCTGGTTGACAAGCAGCGGGTTGCGAAGCTGAACAACTGATAAATTGACAGCGACACGAACAGCGGGTATACCTTTATCAAGCCATTTTTTCAGCTGAGTGCACGCCGATTTTAATACCCACTCGCCTATTGGGTTAATTAAACCGGTCTGTTCCGCCAGCTCGATGAAGACACCAGGCGATATGTTCCCGAGTTCCGTATGTTTCCATCTGAGCAGTGCCTCAACACCAACGACCTGTTCCGTTTTTAGACAAACCTGGGGCTGATAGACAATGCTCAATTCATTTCTTGGGAGTGCATGAAAGAGACTGCTCATTAATCTCAGCCTCATCTGCAGCCTGTCTTTCATCTCTTTGGTACATAGAGCATATTGGTTCTTCCCCTTGCTCTTCGCCTCATACATAGCCGTATCAGCGCTTTTAACCAATGTTTCGGTATCATCTCCATCATCGGGATATAGAGCAACACCTGCACTGGCTGTAACAAATACTTCTTGTTCACGAAGCATGAATGATGTGTGAAACAATTTCATGATTTTATCAATAGTGCGGATTGCCTCTTCAGGTTCTGAAATGTGATTAAGCATGATCAGAAATTCATCACCGCCAAATCGCGAAACGGTATCCGCCGGGCTGATGCAATGCGATAATTGGCCGGTTACCTTCTTAATCAGCAGATCTCCGGCTTCATGTCCTAGTGTGTCATTCACATCTTTAAATGAATCTAGATCTAAGAAAACGATCGCAATCTTGTTGCCCGTTGATTCTGCATGGCTCATTGCTCGTTTTACACGCTCGCCAAATAACAAGCGTTTAGGAAGACCTGTGAGTTCATCAAAATAGGCCATAAAATGAATCCTTTTCTCTGCAGTTACTTTGACCAGCGCATCCGCAAAAATGTTTGCTACAATTTCAAGCAGACTCATCCAGTTAATGTTCCAATCGTTCGCTGTTTTTGTCGATTCCAGCTTTAAATGTCCAATCGCAACGTTATGAACGGTAATGGGAACAGACAGTACGGATTGAATTCCTTTCTTTTCAAGTTCTTGCCGAATAACCTCAGCCTCGCGAGGCAGCTTTTCACGATTCGAAATGTGAATGATGCTGTTTTCTCCAAATTGTTTTACCCATTCTTGTGAATAGGTCGCGAAACCATGAACAATCTGATTTGGATTTTTCTTATTCCAAAAAGAGCTGTTTTCCGGATCCATAAAATTATATTCTGCTACACTTAGGTTGAGCGAGACATGATCAATATCAAAGAATTCTCCGATCGCTTTAAGGATATTATCCATCTTTTCTTCGACATTAAGACGACTTACCGTCACAAAGTTTGCTGAGATCTTTGATGCGAATTTTTGCACACGCATCTGCTCCGAATTCTGCTTCAATCTGAGAATATAAATTCGATTCACATAAAAGGCAAAGATAACGCCCGCGGCTAAGATTGTAAGTCTGCTTATATAGACATCACTTCTCAACGTAAGATGCAAACTTTGGGCTGAAATCCACACATAGATCTGCGTGAGAAAAGAAGATAAGGATATTGCTGTAAGCATCATTCGCTGATTGAACACCAATGAGCCAATAATTGTTACAAATGGGATTGCAAAGATTACAGAACTCGTGTTTCCTGCTAATTTTATGATGAATATGGGTATAATTAAAGAAGCGATAATGGTGTAAATTGCTTCCATATCACTTCGATTCGTATGTCGTCTATTACAAATGAATAGGGAAACACCTAATCCAATAAGTAACAATCCTGTTTCAAAACTCGAGACAAAGCTTTCATTTTTTGAAAGTAAAAATTGACAGACAAAATAGACGATTCCGCACAGTACAAGAACCATCGACGACAGATCATACATTTTTGTGCGATTTTCTTCATTAAGAATCATTTCTGCTTCATCTATGGTTGGATTACTCATCAATCTGTATTTCCTGATACAGTAACAGATGGACGCAATGAAGAGCATGAAGAGGATTGGCGCCATTTGTGGCACAGGCAGAAAGTCAAATGAATTATTGATCAAGTCGGTAAATGTGCCCAATATACTAACGACAACATATCCCCCAAAAATAACCTTTGCCTGATGCTGTTCATCTTTTGTTGTTGCATGTTTTCTCCAGTTCCAAAGCATCAATAGACCCGCTACTAAAAATACCGTGAAATAGCTATAGAAAAAAAAGTCCCAGCCATTGTTTACTGCGAGATTCACCCATAGACCGTCACGCTTAATAAATTGATACTGCGCAGCGGCCATGGGGGCCGAAAGACCAAATACATAAACCGTAAGCGCAGCAGGCAGATAAAGTGCCGGATACATCCACACTTTTTTAAGAATCCGTTGATTTCCTGTCAATATAAAACAAAAGTGCAAAAGCGCTCCGTAAAAAGTGCCCCAGCCAATGGCTGAAAATCTTCTCCAAAACAAACAGATTGTACTGCTCGGTGCAATCACAGAAATTGAAAATCCAAATGACCAGATGCACAAACACATACAAACAGTAAAGAAAATACGATTTAATTGATCCTTCGCATTTTTCAAAATCACATAAGTACCTAATAGCACACTGATTATGCAAACAATCATAAATAAGAGTGAGAAAAAATGCAGATTTGACGTTTCCATTTACTAACCTTCTTTCACAGTCACCAAAACATTACATTCGTATGTATTCAAGTCAACCGGGCGTCATTATTTTAATTATTCATTTCACTAAAAATCACGCGTCAACTATTCTTTTTCGCTCTACCTTAAGTTTATTATGAACTTGGTCTACATAATACTGCATTAAGGACAAATAGTCTATGCCATTAGTATCGGTACAAATAGCCAATTGGTGAACCTATATTCACTAAAAAGCATAAAAACCGTAAAAAAGAAAACCATACACAGATTGAACAGATCTATGTATTGTCAACTACTTTTTCGCATGTTGATTTTTATCGTCATCTATTGTAGCATGGCCGCAAATCGGAACTTCGCTTGTTGGTGTGAAAAAGCGCAAGTGAACATCATAATCATCTGGATCATCAGATGGCATCATAAAAGCTGTCTCAGAATTGTTTAACTCCTTATATAATAAAATTAATATACTAAAACTTGAAACATCAAAAATGGGCTTCACAGCTTATCCTGTAAAGGATTAGCACAAAAATAAAAGCAAGAACACCGATAACTCGGTATAATTGAAGTGTCGAATCCCAATTAACCGAGGAGTGTTCATGCCATGAAAAGTATATCACGAAATGACCATCCATCTCTTGGAATTTCTTCTTCAGTCCAGGAATTTTTTACACGATTTCGTTTGAGTCAACTTGCGAGAGCCTCAAACGCCACAAAGGCAAAGGGGGTCCCCTTCCGGGTACTGTTCTGTTATCTCATTAGCACGGTCTTTTCAAACAAGTCAGCGTATCGCGATTATTTGAAGCATCAAAATCAGCTGAACTTCTCGGATAAGACCTTTCGCAACCTGCTCAACAACGGCAAGATTAACTGGCAAAAGTTTCTGATTCTGCTCTGTTGCCGGATCATTCAGTTCATTAAACCCTTGACGGATTCGGCACGGAAGCCTGTGTTCATTGTGGATGATTCCATGTATGAACGCGCCCATGCGAAACGCGTGGAGCTGGCGGCGTTTCAATTCGACCACGCCAACCATCGGCATGTGCGCGGCTTTCGGTTTCTTCAACTAGGCTGGAGTGACGGCAACACTTTTTTGCCGGTCACCTTTTCCTTGCTTTCGGGTCAGAATCAGGTATGCGGTACAAAAGCTGATGCTCGCACCCATTCTGGAAAGCGGAAGCTTCAGGCCCAGCGTAAAGCGCCTGATGTGGTTCGAGAACTGCTTTCTTCTGCCCTGAGGCATGGCGTCCGAGCATCCTATGTTTTGTTTGATTCTTGGTTCTCTAGTCCTAAAATGTTTCAGCAGCTGCGTCAACTTGGCCTTCATACCGTCGCTATGGTGAAACGGTCGAAAAAGGTTTATTACCGGTTCAATGGTCAAATGATGGACGTGAAAGCGATCTTCAACGCTCAGAAAAAACGTCGTGGACGCTCACGCTACCTACTTTCTACCGTTGTAGAAGCGGTTGTTGAGGGAGAGGTCTTACCCCTGAAACTCGTATACGTCCGCAACCGTCGTAAACGCAAAGAGTATCTGGTCTTAGCGTCAACCGATATCCAACTTTCTGAAGATGAAATCATCCAGCTTTATGGAAAACGCTGGTCCATTGAAGTGTACTTCAAGATGTGCAAGCACTATCTTCGACTCGCTAAATACCAGGGTTTGTCTTATGACGGGATTTTTGCGCACACCGCCCTGGTCGCTATCAGTTATTCCCTTCTTGCGGTTCAGCACCGTGAACAGGTGGACGATCGCACTTTGGGTGAGTTGTTTTATTTGATGGTCGATGAGCTTTCGGATGTGACCTTCGTCGAAACGCTTCAGCAGTTGATCGACTTATTTCAAGAAGTTTTCAAAGACGAGTATGTTCTTTCTGAGCAAGCAGTCCATCACATCATCGAAAATTTTCTAGAGAAGCTACCTACCAGCTACCAGAAACAGCTGACAAAAGCGGCGGCCTGACCTAAATTATTCATAGTAATCATAGAGCAGGCAAGGGATGGGTGCGCTTTTTTAACTTTCAAGTTTTAGTTAATATAAAAAAAACACAAAAGCAGATGTAACCATTTATGCGAGAATTCTTACTAAACACTGATCAAATGGTAAGTTCTATGAACCCATTGATTTTAAATTATCCTTCTTATCATTAAATGTTTATAAAAAACAAAAAACCTCGAAAACGCTTGTTTATCAACGTTTTCGAGGTTTCTATGATGCACTTATGACAGTGCCTTAGCGGAGAGCGAGGGATTCGAACCCTCGAGACGGCTCAATAACCGTCTACACGATTTCCAATCGTGCTCCTTCGGCCACTCGGACAGCTCTCCAAAAAAGGCTTCACAACAACTTATCATTCAGATCATCTAGCTCCACCACGATACAAACACTATGGAGTGATCTACCGACAAATGTCGTGAAGCACAATCAATATTATATATTGCCTGGCAGTGACCTACTCTCACAGGGGGACAGCCCCCAATTACCATCGGCACAGAAGAGCTTAACGACCGTGTTCGGGATGGGAACGGGTGTGACCTCTTCGCTATGACCGCCAGACTTCCGGCTCGCATGAGCCTTCAAAACCGGTAACGAAAGCAATCGAAACAAAACAAGTGAATCCAAGGTATTCTGGGTTAAGCCCTCGACCGATTAGTATCTGTCCGCTGCACACCTCACGGTGCTTCCACTTCAGACCTATCAACCTCATCATCTCTAAGGGGTCTTACTGATTTAAAATCATGGGAAATCTCATCTTGAAGGGGGCTTCATGCTTAGATGCTTTCAGCACTTATCCCGTCCACACATAGCTACCCAGCGTATGCTCCTGGCGGAACAACTGGTACACCAGCGGTGTGTCCATCCCGGTCCTCTCGTACTAAGGACAGCTCTTCTCAAATTTCCTACGCCCGCGACGGATAGGGACCGAACTGTCTCACGACGTTCTGAACCCAGCTCGCGTACCGCTTTAATGGGCGAACAGCCCAACCCTTGGGACCTACTTCAGCCCCAGGATGCGATGAGCCGACATCGAGGTGCCAAACCTCCCCGTCGATGTGAACTCTTGGGGGAGATAAGCCTGTTATCCCCAGGGTAGCTTTTATCCGTTGAGCGATGGCCCTTCCATGCGGTGCCACCGGATCACTAAGCCCGACTTTCGTCCCTGCTCGACTTGTAGGTCTCGCAGTCAAGCTCCCTTGTGCCTTTACACTCTGCGAATGATTTCCAACCATTCTGAGGGAACCTTTGGGCGCCTCCGTTACCTTTTAGGAGGCGACCGCCCCAGTCAAACTGCCCGCCTGACACTGTCTCCGAACCGGATCACGGTTCAGGGTTAGAATGTCGATATCGTCAGGGCAGTATCCCACCGATGCCTCCACCGAACCTAGCGGTCCGGTTTCCAAGGCTCCTGCCTATCCTGTACAAACGATACCCACATCCAATATCAAGCTGCAGTAAAGCTCCATGGGGTCTTTCCGTCCTGTCGCGGGTAACCTGCATCTTCACAGGTACTATAATTTCACCGGGTCTCTCGTTGAGACAGTATCCAAATCGTTACACCTTTCGTGCGGGTCGGAACTTACCCGACAAGGAATTTCGCTACCTTAGGACCGTTATAGTTACGGCCGCCGTTTACTGGGGCTTCAATTCAAAGCTTCTCCCGAAGGATAACCTCTCCTTTTAACCTTCCAGCACCGGGCAGGTGTCAGCCCCTATACATCACCTTACGGTTTAGCAGAAACCTGTGTTTTTGGTAAACAGTCGCTTGGATCTTTTCACTGCGGCTCATCGGACCCGTAGGTCCGACGAGCACCCCTTCTCCCGAAGTTACGGGGTGATTTTGCCGAGTTCCTTAACGAGAGTTCTCCCGAGCGTCTTAGAATTCTCTTCTTGCCCACCTGTGTCGGTTTGGGTACGGGCACCGTTTCACTCGCTAGAGGCTTTTCTTGG
The DNA here is from genome assembly GCF_056678885.1 of Sporolactobacillus sp. PKPK-6. Lineage (NCBI taxonomy): Bacteria > Bacillati > Bacillota > Bacilli > Caryophanales > Sporolactobacillaceae > Sporolactobacillus > Sporolactobacillus sp. PKPK-6. Next base: position 686,872 of record NZ_JBWXPA010000002.1, read on the forward strand.
CAGTGTAGGATCAGGCGCTTCGGTACTTAAGTTCCCTCCTCATCACCGTTTGGCGGATAGCAGCGGGATTTGCCTCGCTGCCGGCCTCGCGGCTTGAACGCACACTTCCATCCGTGCGCTCGCCTTACCTTCCTGCGTCCCCCCATCACTCAAACGTGAAACGCTGGTACAGGAATATCAACCTGTTGTCCATCGCCTACGCCTTTCGGCCTCGGCTTAGGCCCCGACTAACCCTGAGCGGACGAACCTTCCTCAGGAACCCTTAGGCTTTCGACGGAGAAGATTCTCACTTCTCTTTTCGTTACTCATACCGGCATTCTCACTTCCAAACGCTCCAACATGCCTCACGGCACATCTTCAATGCCCTTGGAACGCTCCCCTACCATGACCTTACGGTCATCCGCGACTTCGGTGCTGTGCTTAGCCCCGTTACATTTTCGGCGCGACGCCACTCGACCAGTGAGCTATTACGCACTCTTTAAATGGTGGCTGCTTCTGAGCCAACATCCTGGTTGTCTGGGCAACGTCACATCCTTTCCCACTTAGCACAAACTTAGGGACCTTAGTCGGCGGTCTGGGCTGTTTCCCTTTCGACGACGGATCTTATCACTCGCCGTCTGACTCCCGGACGTAAGGGCTTGGCATTCGGAGTTTGACTGAACTCGGTAATCCTGTGGGGACCCCTTATTCAATCAGTGCTCTACCTCCAAGTCTCACTCATCCGAGGCTAGCCCTAAAGCTATTTCGGGGAGAACCAGCTATCTCCGTGTTCGATTGGCATTTCACCCCTACCCACACCTCATCCCCGCATTTTTCAACATGCGTGGGTTCGGGCCTCCATTCAGTGTTACCTGAACTTCACCCTGGACATGGGTAGATCACACGGTTTCGGGTCGACAACCCTAAACTAAAACGCCCTATTCAGACTCGCTTTCGCTGCGGCTCCGCCTCTTCAGCTTAACCTTGCTTAGAATCGTCACTCGCCGGTCCATTCTACAAAAGGTACGCTGTCACCCCCCGAAGGGGGCTCCAACTACTTGTAAGCACACGGTTTCAGGATCTCTTTCACTCCCCTTCCGGGGTGCTTTTCACCTTTCCCTCACGGTACTGGTTCACTATCGGTCACTGGGGAGTATTTAGCCTTGGGAGACGGTCCTCCCGGATTCCGACGGGGTTTCTCGTGTCCCGCCGTACTCAGGATCCACTCCGGAGTGCACGTTCCGTCGGCTACAGGGCGTTTGCCTTCTTTGGCCGACCCTTCCAGGTCGTTCGCCTGAAACGTGCATTTCTGACTCCATGTGGAGTGTCCTACAACCCCAAAGAGCAAGCTCTTTGGTTTGGGCTGTTTCCCTTTCGCTCGCCACTACTCAGGAAATCGCATTTGCTTTCTCTTCCTCCGGGTACTGAGATGTTTCAGTTCCCCGGGTCTGCCTTACTCTGCCTATGGATTCAGCAGAGCATCCTATCTGTTCAAGATAGGGGGTTCCCCCATTCGGAAATCTTCGGATCAAAGCTTACTTACAGCTCCCCGAAGCGTATCGGCGTTCGTTCCGTCCTTCATCGGCTCCCAGTGCCAAGGCATCCACCGTGCGCTCTTTAAAACTTAACCACTGACGATGAAAATCTTACTCCTCATTCGTCACACATACGATCAACAGATCACGAATAATCCATCAATCGTCTTGGATGTTTCTTGACTTTCTTTCGTTGCTTTCGTTATCCAGTTTTCAAGGTTCATAATGCCGTAATTGACATAATAATGGTGGAGCCTAGCGGGATCGAACCGCTGACCTCCTGCGTGCAAAGCAGGCGCTCTCCCAGCTGAGCTAAGGCCCCACAATAAATGGTGGGCCTAAGTGGACTCGAACCACCGACCTCACGCTTATCAGGCGTGCGCTCTAACCAGCTGAGCTATAGGCCCCCACCAAAATATGCTGAAGGAATGTATCCCTCAAAATCAAACAAAAGTCCAAGCGCTTCGCTATTGATCGTTTCCTTAGAAAGGAGGTGATCCAGCCGCACCTTCCGATACGGCTACCTTGTTACGACTTCACCCCAATCATTTGTCCCACCTTCGGCGGCTGAGTCCATAAAGGTTCTCGCACCGACTTCGGGTGTTACAAACTCTCGTGGTGTGACGGGCGGTGTGTACAAGGCCCGGGAACGGATTCACCGCGGCATGCTGATCCGCGATTACTAGCAATTCCGGCTTCATGCAGGCGAGTTGCAGCCTGCAATCCGAACTGGGGGTGGCTTTATGGGATTAGCTCGACCTCGCGGTTTCGCTGCCCTTTGTACCACCCATTGTAGCACGTGTGTAGCCCAGATCATAAGGGGCATGATGATTTGACGTCATCCCCACCTTCCTCCGGTTTGTCACCGGCAGTCACCTTAGAGTGCCCAACTGAATGCTGGCAACTAAGATCAAGGGTTGCGCTCGTTGCGGGACTTAACCCAACATCTCACGACACGAGCTGACGACAACCATGCACCACCTGTCACTCTGTCCCCCGAAGGGGAACGGCCTATCTCTAGACTTGTCAGAGGATGTCAAGACCTGGTAAGGTTCTTCGCGTTGCTTCGAATTAAACCACATGCTCCACTGCTTGTGCGGGCCCCCGTCAATTCCTTTGAGTTTCAACCTTGCGGTCGTACTCCCCAGGCGGAATGCTTAATGTGTTAACTTCAGCACTAAGGGTTGGACCCCCTAACACCTAGCATTCATCGTTTACGGCGTGGACTACCAGGGTATCTAATCCTGTTTGCTCCCCACGCTTTCGCGCCTCAGCGTCAGTTACAGACCAGAGAGCCGCCTTCGCCACTGGTATTCCTCCACATATCTACGCATTTCACCGCTACACGTGGAATTCTACTCTCCTCTTCTGTACTCAAGCTTCCCAGTTTCCAATGACCGTTTGCGGTTGAGCCGCAAGATTTCACATCAGACTTAAGAAGCCGCCTGCGCGCGCTTTACGCCCAATAATTCCGGACAACGCTTGCCACCTACGTATTACCGCGGCTGCTGGCACGTAGTTAGCCGTGGCTTTCTGGCCGGATACCGTCACTGCAAGAGCATTTCCTCTCCCGCACGTTCTTCTCCGGCAACAGAGCTTTACGATCCGAAAACCTTCTTCGCTCACGCGGCGTTGCTCCATCAGACTTTCGTCCATTGTGGAAGATTCCCTACTGCTGCCTCCCGTAGGAGTTTGGGCCGTGTCTCAGTCCCAATGTGGCCGATCACCCTCTCAGGTCGGCTATGCATCGCTGTCTTGGTGGGCCGTTACCCCGCCAACTAACTAATGCACCGCGGGCCCATCTGTCAGTGATGGCCGAAACCATCTTTCAGCCCTGCACCATGCGGTGCAGGGGATTATCCGGTATTAGCTGCGGTTTCCCACAGTTATCCCAGTCTGACAGGCAGGTTACCCACGTGTTACTCACCCATCCGCCGCTCACTTCCGGGAGCAAGCTCCCTTCTATGCGCTCGACTTGCATGTATTAGGCACGCCGCCAGCGTTCGTCCTGAGCCAGGATCAAACTCTCCAAAAAGTGTTACTTGATGTCGGATACTAGATCCGTCCTTACTTTTTCGTTCATAAGATCCATAGCAAAATTGAATTGATTATGGGGTTTAAAACCCTTATATCACGCTTGGCTTTTGTTTAATTTTCAAGGAACATTTCAAACAGCAACTCAATTATTATAACATTTTTACTAAGTCATGTCAACAACTTTTTTTTAAAAATGTTTCAGCGAATCTTTACTTTGCTGAGTGTAATAATTAAGTTTTCTTTAAAAAGACAAGATGTATCTTAACATGCAACATGATCTTATGTCAATAGCCAATTCATATGATAATGAATTCATCATAAGCAACCTGACATAATATGACACAATGTCGCAAAAGACAACGTAAACTAATTTATCATGGATGGAGACAATCGTCAATACTTAATTCAACATAATGGCTAAATAACTTCAAACCTTCAAAAAGATGCTTCATCTTTAACTTGCCCTTTCACATATACTGAAGCTTTTTGAACTATGATGAACCATGAAAAGATTTGGTGCGGCCGCTGCTTTCAATTGTCTTATCTTCCGCAGTACATTTTGTTTTCTCAACATACTTTTTATAATTCAAGTCTTCCCTAAAATTCTCCTAACTGAATCATAAGTTAGATTTAAAACTAATTAGAGGTTTTATTTAGATCATAAACTCTCCAGCAGCTATAAGAAAAACCGGGCAAAAAGCGCCCGGTCCTTAAATCATGCCGGATTTTGATTACGCTCCGGTTGCTCGCATCAACTGAGCGCGACCGCGGGCAGTCCGGGAGCCTCCTCAAGCAAACTAATACCTGCGGGGTCTCCCCTGGCCTGCACTCCCGCAGGAGTCTCGCACCTGCGCGTTTGGCTCACAACCTTTGGCTTTGGCGAAAATCATATACTTTCTTTCCTTGTAAGAAAAACCGGGCAAGCCCGGTTCTTACACTCACCTCTATTTCACTAGCATTCTGGCTTCATTAAATCAAGCGAGTAAATAAGCGGAAATTTTCCGGTTATATGCATCATGGCACGTGCTTCGCCGGTAAATAAGGGTAATTTTTCCGGTTATGCAAAGTAAAACCCTACCACTCTCACGTTTTTCGATTCGATAAGGGGAATTTCTCCGTCTATTTAAGCTATTTTTTCGTTCATTTTCTTAATAAGGGTAATTTTTCCGCCTATTTATCAGATCGGGCGCTTACCCTGATCGCTCAACCGATAAGTGCGGATTGGAATTCAGCATCTTATGACCTTATCGTGATATCAGCAAGACAAAACGATAAACTTTTTTTAGCTGTTAAGAAAAACCGGGCAAAAAGCGCCCGGTCTTTAATCTCCAGCCATGTGTGATTGGTTTGTGTCTTTACAGTGTTGAATCATCGCTTCGGTTGCTCGCATCAACTGAGCGCAACCGCGGGCGCACCGCGAGCCTCCTCAGACAAGCAGAAATCTGCGGGGTCTCGCTGGCACGCTGATCCCGCAGGCGTCTCGCACCTCTGCTTTGATTCTCGGCCAAGACACTGGTTTATTCGTTTAAATACGGGGCAAATTCTTATACTTTCTTTACTTGCAAAAAAAACCAGAAGCGAATCCGTCAACACAAAACGGCTCGCTTCTGGTTTTTTTAGACATATTTTTTTAATGATTGAATCAGCTAATGCTTGATTCTTGCTGTGGCTTTGAAGGAGTAGCTGATTCTTTAGCTTGACACTCCGGACAAACGCCGTAAATTTCAAGACGATGATGGTCCACTTTGAATCCGGTAACCTGTGCAGCCAGTGCTTCTACTTCATCAAGTGCCGGGTAAAAGAAATCGACGATTTTCCCGCATTTACTGCAGATCACATGATAGTGGCGCTTGGTTGAAAAATCGAAGCGGCTGGAAGCATCGCCATAGGTAAGTTCTTTGACTAAGCCGGTTTTTTTAAATACGCGTAAATTATTATATACAGTCGCAACACTCATATTAGGAAATTTGTGTTCAAGCGCTTTATAGATTTCATCCGCTGTAGGATGTGAATCTGAAAAGACTAGATATTCAAGAATCGCATGACGCTGCGGTGTAATGCGTACACCAGAGCTCTTTAGCATCTCAATCGCGTGATCTACTTTTAACATATTATCGCTCATCGTCATGCACCTCACTTTCAAAGATAGTGATTATTAAAATCAATTATCAGATTACAATGGTTATAATTATATTTTTAGTTTACATGGTTAAAGCTTGTCCTGTCAATGTTCAGTACTTGCTAAAGTCTAGAGAGCATTCACCTTATATTTTGCCACATTCACTCTGTTACATGCATCTAATCGAAAAAATTAAGCGGGCAATGAGATCCGCTTCTAGATTACGGAAGAACATTTACCGATTAAATGGTGTTTGAAAGTGCTCGAATGACCTGCTTTGATGACCGCACGCCATTCAGCCGATATTAAGCAAAAAAATCAGGATCTTGAAACACCTGATTTTTTCATTTAAGTATTCTGTTTGAGAATTACTTTACTTCATTATATGAGCTGTTCTTTAATGTACTGATACACTTCTTCAACATGTCCCGCAACTTTTACCTTCGGCCAGACTCTACTGATGGTCCCTTCTTTATCAATAACAAAGGTGGAACGAACAATCCCCATTGCTTTTTTCCCAAACATGTTCTTCAGTTGCCAGCTTCCGTACGTTTCGGCAATTTGATGATCAGGATCAGATAAAAGTGTGAAGGGCAGCATATGCTTTTCGGCAAATTTTTGGTGTTTTTCGATTGGATCAGGGCTGATTCCGAGAACGACGGTATTGAGTTTTTCAAAACGGCTGTTTTGATCACGGAAATCACACGCTTCCGTTGTGCACCCTGGAGTCATGTCTTTCGGATAAAAATACAGGACAACATTTTTTCCCTTAAAATCAGATAGAGATACTTCCATTCCATTTGTCTCTTGTAATGTAAAGTCAGGTGCTTTCGTTCCTGCTTCCAACATTGTGATCAATTCCTTTCAGTCAATTCGTTTGCGAAGGTCAAAGTCCGTTCATTTCTTAAAGATGCACGAAATGATCCGCTTTATTTCAATAGAGAAGATACTTGTACCAGTTAAATCATACCCCGATCAGACAGTAAAGTGAACTTATGCGCTTCTGCAATCACCGCAATCAGGCGGTCACTCACTAAAAATGGTAGAATAAGAAGGTAAAATCGTCTAAATGTAGGTGATCATATGGATATAAGAAGTATTACACGGAGAATAGAAAACGACGGTTCAATTATCGGCGAAGATACGGCGAAAAAATCGGCGGTCATTCTGCCGCTGATTCATAAAGACAATACATGGCATATTCTTTTGGAAATTCGTGCTGCGCAATTAAAGCGGCAGCCTGGAGATATTTGTTTCCCCGGTGGACGCAGTGAAAAAATTGATGGTTCCATGCACGCTACTGCCGTACGTGAAACATGCGAGGAATTAGGAATCCAAAAGGAATCCATTAACGTCATCGGTCAAATGGGCACATGCATCGCGACCTCTGAATTATTCATTTATCCATTTGTCGGTGTCATTGACTCGTCTGAAACACTTAATCCCAACCCTGGTGAGGTTCAGGAACTATTTACAATACCGCTCCCATGGCTCATGAAACAGATCCCCGAAAAACACTCGCTCATTTTTTCCGTGGATAAAAATGCAGAATTTCCGTTCGAACGGATTGTATCAGGAAAAAATTATGCATTTCGTAATATGCAAATTACTGAACCTTTTTACGACTATCAAGGAAAGACGATTTGGGGACTCACCGCACGCATCCTCGAACATTTTGTGTTTTTGATGAACCATCGCATGTTTGATTAATTTCTCATCAAGGTTCATTGCTTGTCATTTATTTACTTGTATTGGATACTTGAGTGAGAAATGTCACTTTATTGGTTAGAGGAGAGATCGGTACAATGAATATTACTACTTCAGAAAAACTCTATGCAGAAGCGCTTGAGCATATTGTCGGAGGCGTTAACAGTCCTTCGCGTTCTTATGCCGCGGTCGGCGGGGGTGCCGCGGTGTTCATGAAAAAAGGAAAAGGTGCATATTTCTGGGACGAAGACGGGAATCGTTACATAGACTATTTAGCTGCTTACGGACCAATTATTACCGGATTTGCTCACCCGCACATCACCGAAGCAATCAAAAAGCAAGCTGAACTCGGCGTTCTGTACGGCACACCGACGAAATTGGAAACTGAACTTGCCGTTATGCTGAAGAAGGCCATTCCTTCCTTAGACAAGGTGCGCTTCACCAATTCAGGTACGGAATCGGTGATGACAACTGTCCGTGTGGCTCGTGCATACACAGGAAGAAAGATTATTTTAAAATTTTCAGGAAGCTATCACGGACATTTTGACCTCGTTCTTGTTGCAGCAGGCTCAGGCCCTTCCACCCTTGGCTCTCCAGATTCGGCCGGTGTAACGGAAAGTACGGCTCATGAAGTCATCACAGTTCCATTTAATAATGTGGACACACTCCAGCAAGCGTTCGACAAATGGGGCTCGGATATCGCAGGCGTGCTTGTTGAACCAATCGTCGGCAACTTCGGGATGGTTATGCCTCAGCCAGGCTTCCTTGAAGCGGTTAATGAAATCGCCCATCAGTTCGGTTCAGTCGTGATCTACGATGAAGTCATTACGAACTTCCGATTCATGTACGGCGGCGCACAAAACTATCTCGGTGTGACCCCGGATCTCACGGCAATGGGCAAGATTATCGGCGGCGGACTGCCAATCGGTGCTTACGGCGGCAAAAAAGAAATTATGGATGAAGTTGCACCGCTTGGTCCGGCCTATCAGGCAGGAACTATGGCAGGAAATCCGCTTTCCATGGCGAGTGGCATCGCATGTTTGGAAGTACTTCAAACACCGGGGATTTATGAACGAATGGACCGTCTCGGAAAGAAGCTGGAAGACGGAATGCACACGATCAACGAAAAATACCGTCTCCCAATAGCGATCAATCGTATTGGCGGAGCGATGACGCTGTATTTTTCCGATCATGAAATCACAAACTACGAAGAAGCAAAAGCAACCGACAGCGAAATGTTCGGACGTTTCTTCAAATACATGCTGGAGAAGGGCATTAATTTAGCACCTTCGAAATATGAAGCATGGTTCTTGACGACCGAACACAGTGAACAAGATATTGACGATACACTGGAAGCTGTTGATTATGCTTTCGCTCAGCTCGCCAAGTCTTAATGTATTTATAAGAGGAGAGCGGCCTGAGCCGCTCTTTTTTTCTTAAGATAAGGAGGAGAAACACCATGCATCTGGGTGCCCGCAGTCTGAAAACCGGCGTTGCCGTAACTGTTGCATTAATGACCGCTTTAGCATTTGGGATGACTCCACCGATCATGGCCGGAGTCGCTGCTGCCATGACGACACGACCATCGGTCCAACGCTCCATTCGGGCGATGGTCCAGAACATCTACGGCAATTTCATCGGTGCGCTCATTGCGGTTGCCGCGGTCATCATTTTCGGCGACACATCAATTGTCGTCGGACTGACCGTCGTCTTTGTTATCTTAATCCATCTTAAATTCGGATTGCATCGGACACTCACCTTAACGATGGTGACCGTCATTTTCATCATGTCGAGCGGAATGAGCGGCGGCAACGAGTTCCTTCTTGAAGGGGTTCGACGGTTCTCCATGATTTGCATTGGTGTTGTTTCTGCGACATTAGTTAATTTGCTGATCTTCCCGCCTCATTATGAAAAGACTCTTTATGAACAAATTCTTGATCAAACCACGCAGCTTTTTAAGTGGACGCGGCTGCTCAGCGGAGGAACTTCAGATAATACGAAGATTAAAACTGAACTAGCTGCTTTCGACAGCAGAAAGCTGAAAATCGAAAATTATTACCACTGGTATAAGGAAGAACGTGTTTTCAGGAAAAAAGCGATGCCGGTGAAACTGCGGCGTACGGTTATCTTTCGTGAAATGATCACCGCAACGCGATTGCTCCATCAAGCCTTGAATGAGCTGGACCGCAATGAAAATGCTTTTCGGCTCCTACCGGATCAATTTCGGGAAACACTCAGAATTCAGTTAAGCGGATTAATGACATTTCATGAGCGCGTGCTGCTCAAATTTGACGGCAAAATTAGGGGAAAACGACATGAGGAGCAGGCAAAAAAAGATTATCAGCATCGCACCGATCTTGCCAATTCCTTTTTTTCCTTCTTCTCGCAAACTAACAACGATGAATGGCTCGACATTCTTCCACTTTTGTCAACAATCATTGATTACAGTCAGCATGTTGAACATCTCGACCTTCTCGTCAACAGCTATCAGTCGTTTCACAAGAAGTCGAATCAGATTCGATAAATTCATCTAAATCTTCATACTCATATTATGCAAAAAAGGAACGGCTCCAAGGACCGTTCCTTTTTCTTTTCTCACATTGGACTTTAATTCACCTGGATTGGTCTGAACTTTTCTCAGATTCTATTGATTTTTTCCAGATATTTACTGATCTTTGCCTGGACTAACGGTTCGCAAGTGCGCAAATGGGGTTGCAGCCTTGTTTTGCTTTCAAGTTGTAGCATGACTAAGTCCAAAGACTTAGCTCAAGATACAGCTTCGGCTCATTATCTGCACATCGCCTTTTTTATATGATTAGGACATAGAAAGGAGGATCACATACATGAAAAAATTTGCCTTGTTTCTGCTTGGAGCCGTCAGCTTGATCGTCCTGCTTACTCAGTTGGGATCCATGGTTGGTTTAATTGTCAGTCTGGCTGTCCTGTACTTTGCATTTAAGAAGTTCAACAAAGCCGCTTCCACCGGAGGAAAAGTGCTTTGGGCGATCGTGGGGATTATTGCCCTGTGCTTCTCAATTGGCAATGTTCCTGCCATCATCGGCATCATCGCACTTGCCGGTCTCTACTTTGTATACAAAACGTGGAAGAATGAAAAACCAGTGATTGTCGAACCGCGCGACCCATTTGATCACTTCGAGAAAGAATGGAAGGAATTCCGCTAAATTTTTATACGATCTTAGCTTGTGATTGTGTAACAAATACATCAAATAAAAGGAGCAACCCATAATGAGCAATCTATTTACTCGTCTGAAAGACTCAATCTCTGCCGATCTGAACGACATGCTCGACCAGAAAGAGCAAAAAAATCCAATTGCAACGCTGAATCAGCATTTGCGCCGCTGCGAAGCCGAGGTTAAGCGCGTCCGCCAATTAATTGACCGCCAGTATCTGCTTAAGGATCAGTTTATTAAGGAGTATCATGAAGCCTCTGAGATGGCTGCGAAAAGAAAGCATCAGGCTGACATCGCCGAACGCGCCGCGGATACAGAATTATACACTTTTGCATTAAAAGAACATGAGGATTATGCACAGAAAACAGAGCAACTGAAAAATGCCTACGAAACGACCGTCAAACAGCTTGATCAGCTGGAACAGAATTACGCAGAAATGAAACGAAAATTAAAGGATATGTATTTAAAACGCATGGAGCTGATGAGCCGTGAGAACATTGCCAATGCGAATCATCGCATGAACTCAATCATTCAGCCAGAGCGGGCATTTGGGCAATCGTTTTCCAAATTTGAGGAAAGCGAAATGTATCTCGAACAGCTTGAACAAAAGGTGAATACTAATTATCATCAGAATACGATTGATGCCCGAATTCGCGAAATCGAGCGCGATCTTGAAAAAGGCAAAACCAATTGAGGAAACAGTACGGTCTAGCTTGTCCCACATAACGATGCTAAAATGGAAAAAGGTGCGATGAACGCCTTTTTCTTATCTACATAATTCAACTGAACTGCAACACGAAAGGCAGATGATCCAACATGTTTGAGCAACTGAAAAATGATAAATACAGCTGGCTCATTATTGTCTGCCTGTTTCTCATTATTCTCCAAACGCTGTTCGACGGATGGGGTTTTCTATTCCCTGCTGTTCTATTCGGCGCGATGCTTTACTATGGACGAAACAACAAGCACACGCGAAAAGGGAAAATCCTGTTTTGGATTGGCGTGATCGGACTTGGATTCACCATTTTGAATCTGCTTGTTTTTAAATTCATTATCATCGCATTATTTATCTGCTTTGTTATCGATTTCATTCAAAGGAAAAAAAGTCCAAAGCAGATTACACCCGACTTTGATCATCCTTCTGCTTTTGAAGACAAAGTAACGATTCTCTCAGGGTTGCTCAAAAATAAATGGTTCGGCCACCAAGAAACCCCTGACCAAGGCTATGAATGGCAGGATATCAACATCCAAACTGGTGCCGGTGACACAATCATTGATCTCAGCCAAACCATCCTCCCGAAAAAGGAATCGATTATCTTTATACGCCATCTTGCAGGGAGAGTGCGTATCCTCGTTCCTTATGGTGTTGAGGTTGCGTTGCACTACTCAATTGTGCTTGGGCAAGTCGATTTCTTCGATCATCATGAAAGTCAGTTGATTCATGAATCGAGAATCATACAATCTGAAGGTTATGATCAATCAGAGCAAAAAGTTAAACTGATGATTTCTGCAGTTGCCGGAAGTCTGGAGGTGCTGCGCGTATGACCGCAGTCAAAAGGCAAATGATCGTCGGTATCTGCTTTTCACTTGTTTGCTTAATCTTTTTTTCTTCACTATTCTTTTTTGCCTTCCCTCCTTCTAAATGGTCTCTGCTCTGGAATCGGCAGGTGTGGCATCTGCCCTTTGCTTTTATCGTGCCGATTCTGGCGCTCTTTATCGGAGGTGTCGCCGGTCTGATTTCCGGTTTGTACTGGCGCAGGCAACTCGTCATTGTCAGCGATACACTCGATGGCGCAATTCAAGGAAAAGAGGCAGGAGGCGATGACGTCTATTCCTGTGACGTGCAGCAGATTATTGAACGCGCGCAGCAGATCAGCTCCAAAATCAATGAATTGACACAGCTGGCGCAGCAGGCTGCAAATGATAAATCGGAAATTGAGGAGAAAGCGATCCAGAAAATTGTCTCTGAAGAACGTAATCGGCTTGCCCGCGAACTGCACGACTCTGTGAGTCAGCAATTGTTTGCCGCATCGATGCTTATGTCGACGATTAACGAACTGCGACCGATATCGGATGATGTGGAGAGTCGTCAATTGAAGCTGGTAGAGCAGACGATTCATCAATCACAGCTCGAAATGAGGGCACTCTTCCTCCATTTGCGGCCGGTACAACTTCATGGCAAAGCACTTAAACAAGGAGTCGAAGAACTGCTTCTGGAACTTAAACAAAAAGTTCCGCTCAACATCAATGCGACGATCGAGCCGATCAAGCTGGAGCGCGGCATTGAAGATCAGCTTTTCCGAATTTTGCAGGAGACAGTGTCGAATACCTTGCGCCATGCCAAGGCGCAGAATCTGGACGTGCTGTTCATTCGGCGTGAAGGATTCGTCATTTTACGCGTCACCGATGACGGAGTCGGCTTTAAAGCACAAGCGACAAAACCAGGTTCATACGGTCTGCAGAATATGAAAGAGCGTGCTGCGCAGATCGGCGGTCAAATTAAATTAGTGAGCGTTCCGGATAAAGGAACGAGTTTGGAAATTAAAGTGCCCATAATCGAAAGGGATGAAAACAATGATTAACGTTGTTTTTGTTGATGATCATGAAATGGTACGCATCGGCGTATCCGCCTATTTATCAGCACAGCCGGATATCCAGGTGGTCGGAGAGGCTGATAATGGTCGCGAAGCCATTGATTTAGTCTTGAAATTAAAGCCGGATATCATTCTGATGGACCTGGTCATGGAGGAAATGGACGGCATCGAAGCAACAAAACAGATTGTGGAAAAATGGCCGGAGGCAAAAATTATCATTGTTACAAGTTTCCTTGATGATGATAAGGTCTATCCTGCGATTGAAGCCGGAGCTACGAGTTATCTTCTTAAAACATCCAAAGCAAGTGACATCGCCAAAGCGATCCGTTCAACGTACAATGGTCATTCCGTACTCGAACCTGAGGTTACGGAGAAAGTAATGTCTCGGATGAAAAAGAACCAAAATAAAGCACTGCATGACGACTTAACCAACCGTGAAATGGAAGTTCTGCTGCTCATGGCCAGTGGTAAAAGCAATCAGGAAATTGCTGATGATCTATTTATTGCTTTAAAAACCGTCAAAGTACATGTCAGCAATATTCTAAGCAAACTTGAAGTGCAGGACCGTACGCAGGCAGTTATTTATGCATTCCAGCATAAGCTGTGTCAATAACATGGATTGGCTCATTCGTGAAAAACCGAGCAAAGCGCCCGTTCATTACTCCCGCAGGACGTGATGGCTTTCGCGTTGCGTACAGGACGTACTTTCAAAGGATGTGATGGCTTTCGCGTTGCATACAGGACGTATGCGTATTTAGCGAAAGCTCCTTTACACGTGCGAAGGTTCCCTCATCTCACTTCAGTTTCATTAAACATTCTGGTCCTTCATTAAGTAATGAGCAAAATAAGCGGAATTTTTCCGCTTATATGCACCATGGGGCTTGTTTGGCGGGTAAATAAGGGTAATTTATCCGCTTATGTAAAGAAAAACCCTTCATTTTCACTTTTTTCGATTCGATAAGCGGAATTTCTCCGTCTATTTAAGCTATTTTTTCGTTCATTTTCCAATTAAGCGTAGATTTTCCGTCTATTAATCAGATTAGTCTCTTAACCTGATCGCCCAACCGATAAGTGCGGATTGGGAATCTGCATCTTATGATCATATCGTCGCACCAGCAAAGCAAAACGCCTTGTCCATTGTCTGGACAAGGCGTTTTCCGTGCGTAAGGTGATTACTGCTTATTTTGCTGCGACTTCTGGTTTTGCTGGCGAACTTCTTGTGCATTTGTTTCACTGCCATATTCACCGCTGAACTGTCCGTTTTGAGATTGGGCATTTTGTTTCTTTACTTGTTCCGCATCTGTGCCCGCATTCATCTTCTTAGCCATTGAGTATCACCTCCACCACACTACTCTAACCAAAAAGGTTAAATATTATGTATGAACGTGTCGATTATTTTTTATCCACTCAATCACTTTTTGGTGAGAAACCGGAAACGGGTAACTTTCAAGCTCGTCCAAGCCTGCCCAACGCTGCCGTTCCCTCAATTGATTATGAGCAGAACTTTTTCCTATGCGAAGAGTCAAATCCCATATTAGATGTGAGAAACGATGCATATATGAAAAAGTCTGTTCAGCAGGCGATACCTCGCAGCCGTATCGATCCTGAACATAGCTTTCTTGCTGCTCGCTGTCTTCATACTCGTCAAGCGCCATCATTGGAAATTGCCATAAACCGGCCAGCAATCCTTTATCAGGTCTGCGTTCAATCAGGTAGCGTCCCTGCTCATCTTGAATCAGCAGAACAGCATAATGCAGCAATCTTGGCTTGGCTTTTCCGCTTTTCACCGGATATTCCAGTTGTGCACCTTCATCATAAGCCAGACAATAGCGGTGAATCGGACATTCGGGGCAATCCGTGTTTTTCGGCCGACAGATCGTTGCACCAATATCCATAAGCGCTTGATTAAATGCCGCAGGCTCAGTTTCAATAATTAATTCACTCGCCAATTTTTCGAATTTCTTTCTTGTCTTTTGCTTGGCGATATCATCATCAATTAAGAATACTCGAGAAAGAACACGCATCAAATTTCCGTCGATTGCGGGCTCAGGTTCATTGTATGCAATACTGAGCAGAGCCGCGGCTGTGTAGGGTCCGATACCGGTAATGGATAATAATTCGTCTTTTTTGTTTGGGAGCGTGCCGTTATATTTCTCAACCACCTCACGGACGCCGTGCTGAAGATTGCGCGCACGTGAATAATAGCCAAGTCCTTCCCAGCATTTCAGAACCTCCTGCTCCGGTGCTTCGGCAAGTGCATCCGGCGTCGGAAAACGGCTGATAAATTGGTTATAATAAGGAATGACCGTGTTCACCTGTGTTTGTTGAAGCATCACTTCTGAAATCCAAATATAGTAAGGATTGTTTGTTTCTCGCCAGGGCAGCCTGCGCCCTTGACTGTGAAACCAATCCAGCAAGTCATGATTAAAGTGCTTAATTTCTTGGGCATTCACTATGGTTCAACCTTTCTTATGTCATTTTCAATCAAAATTGCCATAAATATCCCTTTCATTATCCTTGATTTTGTGTGACAATGAAAGCAGATTCACTTGATCTTTGGTGCCATTGAAAAAAGAAGCTTTGTTCAAAAGGGAGGACAATCTTTTTCATGGATACAGCGACACATATTGTTATGGGATTCGGGTTAGCCGGATTGGCAACACTCGATCCGCTCGTCGCCCAAAGTCCGCTGACTTATCAGGCGGTAATGATCGGCGTTGTAGCAGGTTCAGTAATTCCCGACATTGATACGGTTCTGAAATTAAAAGATAATGCTGCGTATATTCGCAATCATCGCGGCATGACACACTCGCTTCCAGCAACATTGCTTTGGCCATTCATTTTAGCAGCCATTATCCTTGCACTTGTTCCCGGTTCAAACGCGAGCCAATTGCTGATATGGACGCTTGCTGCAGTTTCCATTCACGTCTTTGTTGATATTTTCAATGCGTATGGAACTCAGGCGGCGCGGCCGTTTACGGAAAAATGGGTAGCGTTAGGAACAATCAACATATTTGACCCATTCATTTTCATCATGCATCTCATCGGTTTTGCCATTTGGCAGACCCTTGGACATCCGGGAATCACGTTCGTGATCATATACGCGACGATCTCTGTTTACTATGTCCTGCGAGGCTTTTACCACAAGCACATCATTAAGTATGTGAAAAGCCAATTGCCCGGATTAACTAAAGTTTATTTATCGCCGACCATGCGCTGGTCTCATTATCATTTGGCGGCGGAAAGCGAAGATTACTTTTATGTCGGCAAAGTGAACGGTAAAAAGCTGCATCTGATTGATCGCTTTGAACGGACGCCGATCGACTTTGACAATCAAATGATTAAAGCGGCAGCTGAAGATAAAAATGTGCGTGCTTTCCTTTCTTTCTCTCCGATCTATCACTGGTCAATGGCGCGTAGAAACGGTAGATACGTCATTCAGTTTACTGATCTGAGATATTATTCAAAAGGTACGTACCCATTTACTGCAACGGTATGGCTCGATAAACATTTATCTGTGCAAAGCTCATATACAGGTTGGGTATTCAGCGAACAAAAGCTGCGTAAGAAGCTTGTATTAGCACGTATGAATTCGTAATTCAAATTTTCACTTGAGCCATTGAAACAAAAAGGGCATCCTTGATAACAGGATGCCCTTTTTTTATTAGAATCTTTTTTATTAGAATCTTTTTTATTGCAATATTATCATTACTCATTAACGTCATGGATACGTTCGCTTAAGAACAAATTAATTGCGTCAAGCGGATAGCCTTTATGATATAAATAGTTCTTTACTTTCTGAGCGAACTCTCTTCCGGAGAATTTCTTGTATTTCTGCATAGCTTTCTCTGCCTGATGCGCCAAGGCATTTTTTTCATTTTCCTCAAGAAATTCCGTAATTTCACTAAGCACCTGATCACTGATTTCTCGAGCATAGCCTCGCTGCATCAACAGTCTGGCAAGTACCAAACGTGCTTCCACTTTCGACTTCTTATTCTTGACCGAAGACGTCTGCTTTGCCAAGTATTTTCGCGCATGCTCGACCTGATCTTCAAGCGGAAACAGATCTTCAGACCTCGAGGCAATCTCTTGCGGAACCCCGGCCTGAAGCAGCTCCCTATAGATAAGCTGCGGTCCCTTCGTGGATGTTTGAATGCGCGTGCGTACAAATGAAGCAGCAAAAACCTCATCGTCAAGCAGCTTCTCATTTTTCAAACGCTGAACCGCATAGTTGATCTGCGGCGCACCAAACTCCTTTTTCTCCAAGTATTGCTTCATTTCAAACACACTGTGCATACGATAAGACAGGTAGCGGAGTGCTGCGTTATAGGCTAGAACACCCGATGCCTCGCTATGAAGGCGTCCCAACTGCTCCGGCGTTAATTCCAGCCCCTTGCGCAATTCCTCGCGTACGAGTACGTCTTCATGAATGTTCAGGCTTTTCTCGCTTCCGTCCTCTTCTGCAACATCCACAGAAAAAAAGCCGCGCTCTTTTTCGTTCGTTCGTATCCTGGTGATAATCGCCATCGATCGATCAATCCTCCAGCACTTTTATTAAAATAATAGCATAAACAACTTTCTGTGCAATATAAATCGCCTCATACCTTCTAAAAATTTACCGACGGTCACGTTAAAAAGCAAATGGAAGGATGCATCCTTAGATCCATTATATTTAATGGCTCATTTTAAATTCAAGAAATAATTCGTTGAAGCGCGCGTTAACCGGCTTGCTGAAATTATCATACACCTCAAGACGGTCCGTCAGCTTCTTATCAGGGTAGAAGCGTTTATCATCCTTTATTTCTTTGGGAAGATAACGCATTGCCGCACGGTTTGGGGTGGCATAGCCGACGTATTCCGCATTCTTAGCAGCGTTTTTGGGGTCAAGCATGAAATTAATAAACTGCTCGGCACCCTTCTTATTCGTCGCACCCTTCGGAATGGCCATGTTGTCAAACCATACATTAGATCCTTCCTTTGGAATAACATAGGTCAATTCCGGATTTTCATCCATAATCTCTACGGCATCTCCGGACCAGAGGACCCCGATGGCTGCTTCTCGTCTTGGCAAAAGCAATTTATTCTCATCACCGACAATTGCTTTAATGTTCGGCTTCAGTTTTTTCAGCTTTTGCAACGTCTGTTCCAAATGCTGTTTATTGGTATCATTCAATGAATAATGCAGACTGTTTAATCCCATTCCCACGATTTCCCGCGCGCTGTCGACGAGCAAAATTTGATTTTTATACTTTTTATCCCACAGATCGTTCCAGCTCGTGATCTTGCTGCCGCCAAGCATTTTGGGATTGTAGACAATCCCCACCGTACCCCAGAAATAAGGGACTGAATAATAATTGTTTGGATCAAAAGACAGATTTAAAAAACGCGAATCAATATTTTTTAAATTCGGCACATTTTTGGCATTAATCGGCAGAAGCAGATGCTCATCACGCATTTTGCTGATCATGTAATCAGACGGAACAATAAGATCAAATGAAGTGCCGCCTTGTTGAATTTTCGTCAGCATCGCTTCATTAGAATCAAAGGTTTGATAGATGACGCGATAACCGTACTGTTTTTCAAATTTCGTGATCAGCGTCGGATCAATATAATCGCCCCAGTTATAGATCGTCAACGTCTTGGAATCGGCTTTCGTTGTCGACCCGGTCAGCCGCGCAGAAACAAGCGCCAGAGCGAGAACCATGACTAGGACCGCGGTAAGCATAACAACCAGCTTTTTCATGCGTCCTCACCTCCGGGAAGATGCTTCACTTTTCCCATCCCGCGGCTTGAGAAATAATAAACCAGCACAATGGCAAGCGTAATCAGAAAAATGAGTGTCGAGAGCGCATTGATCGACATTGAGATGCCTTGACGCGCTCGTGAATAGATTTCAACAGACAATGTTGAAAATCCATTGCCGGTGACAAAGAATGTAACGGCAAAATCATCGAGAGAATACGTGAGTGCCATAAAGAATCCGGCGAAGATGCCCGGCGTAATAAACGGAATAACCACCTTTAACAACACATCCAGCCTTTTCGCACCGAGATCACGCGCAGCATCAATCAGTGTGGGACTCATTTCCTGAAGCTTAGGTAGAACCATCAGCACAACGATGGGTACACTGAAGGCGATATGCGCGAGCAGCACCGAGATAAAGCCAAGCTTGATGCCGATCAGCGTAAAAAGGATAAGGAATGAAGCACCGATAATAACGTCCGGACTCACCATCAAAATATTATTTAATGAAAGCAGCATGTTCTTGTATTGACGTCGCTTCGTCAAATAGATCGCCAAGGCACCGAAAACACCGAGCACGGTCGAAAGCACTGAGGACAGCAGAGCTACGATCACCGTATCGATGACAATCACAATTAACCGTTTATCGGAGAACACTTCTTGATACCAATCAAAAGTGAAGCCTGTAAAATGTGTCATGTTCCCGGCCTTATTGAACGAGTAAAACATAAGATAAAAAATGGGCAGATAGAGCACAGCAAAGACGCAAAGGAGGTAAATGGTTGACCAAGTTCTTTTTTTCACCATCGCTTCAGCCACCCCTTTCCCATCAGTGCCATAACGACGATCATGGCTAGAATCAAAAAGACAGCGATCGTCGCACCCATTCCCCAGTCCTGCGTGACAAGAAAATGTTCCTCAATCGCCGTTCCAAGTGTAATCACACGATTACCGGCAATCAGACGCGTCAGCATAAACAAAGACAGCGCAGGGATAAATACAGCTTGAACGCCCGATTTAACACCCTCAAGTGTGAGTGGAAAAATGACACGCCGAAAGGTTGCCCAAGCAGATGCGCCTAAATCATAGGCCGCTTCAACAAAGCTGTCGTTCAGCTTTTCGAGGCTGTTGTATATAGGCAGAATCATAAAGGGAATAAATAAATACACCGAAACAAAAACAAAACTGAAGCCCGTAAACAGAATCTGCTTACGTCCGATGCCAGACAATGCCAACAGTGTATCCACAGGGCCATAGGTACTGAGCAATCCGATGAAGGCATATGCTTTCAATAGGACATTAATCCAAGTCGGCAGGATGATGAGCATAAGCCACAGCCTGCGATTTTTCATTTTTGTTAGCAAATAAGCAGTCGGATAGGCAATCAATAAAGTAAAGAAGGTGATTAAACATGCATAGCCAATCGAGCTGACTGTCATCCTTAAATAAATTGGTGTAAAGAACCGCACATAATTTTCAAAAGAAAAATGTCCCTGTATGTCAAAAAAGGAATAGTATAAGACCATCGCTAAAGGCGCAACGACAAAAAGACCGATCCACAAAACGTAAGGGATAAGATAGGTGTTCGTCAGTTTCTTAGTCATGATCGGCACCCTCATAGCTTTCCAAGCGTCGATCAAAGTCCTCTTCAGTCTCGTCATGACGCATGACGTGAATCGCTTCAGGCTCAAAAAACAGACCGATTGCCTCACCGATTTGTGCGCTCTTTGTCGAGTGAATCATCCACGAATTTCCATCCGCATCCTTACCGATCATTTCATAATGTACACCTCGGAATAACTGAGACTCAACGCGTACCTGCAGCATCCCTTCTCCCTGAGGCTTCAGCTCCAAATCTTCAGGCCGAATCACGATTTCTACAGATTCCATTTCATCAAAGCCCTGATCGACGCAATCAAAGGTTTTACCTGCAAAGGAGACGACACGATCCCTCAGCATCGTGCCAGGAATGATGTTGGATTCGCCGATAAAGTCGGCAACAAAACGGTTGATCGGTTCGTCGTAAATCGAGCGCGGCGAACCACTCTGCTCAATTTTCCCCTGATTCAGGACAAAGATCTCATCAGACATTGCCAGCGCTTCCTCTTGGTCATGCGTTACGAAAATAAACGTAATGCCAAGCCTACGCTGCAGCTGGCGAAGTTCAACCTGCATTGCAGTCCTTAGCTTAAGATCCAAAGCGGACAGGGGCTCGTCCAGCAGAAGCACCTGTGGACGATTGACAATGGCACGTGCAATCGCAACCCGTTGTTTCTGTCCACCAGACAGTTCGGCAATCTCGCGATTCTGGTAACCATCCAGATTGACGAAATGCAGTGCTTCTTTCACTCTTGGCTCAATTTCTTTATTTGCCAATTTATTAATCCGCAGGCCAAACGCCACATTTTCAAAAACGTTCAGATGCGGAAACAGTGCGTAATCCTGAAATACAGTATTGACTTGACGCTTATTCGGTGGAATTTTATTGACCAACTGCCCATCAAAAGTAATGGTTCCTTCACTCGGCTCCAGAAATCCGGCAATTAAGCGCAAAATGGTTGTTTTTCCGCATCCGGACGGACCAAGCAGTGTATAGAATTTGCCCCGTTCAATTTCAAAATTAATGTCTCTTAAAATGATTTCCCCGTCAAATCGTTTGGCCACATGGTCAAACTGAATGATTGTCTTTTCTGTCATCGGATCTCCGGCGCTGTACCTGCTATGGCACCTGCCTTGCCACATCCTTCCCACTCCATGTCTTTTTTCTTATGTTGATGTTACATGCTGTTAAACAGCACAATCTCTTAAGTCGGCTCTTCTTATAAATAAGATTCAGTCGCAACCAAAAGCACTTTTGCAGACTCATTGCCCTCATTAATCAGCTGATGCTCTTCAGATGCATGATAGTAAACCGAATCGCCTGTTTTCGCATGGTAGCGTTTCTTCCCAAGACGGACGGTGATCGACCCGGACAGTACATAGAGAAAGGTCTCTGCGGGAGACGGCTCGAATGTTTTGAATGCTCCGCGTCTCTCTAACTGCAAAAGGATCGGCTCCATCTCTTTCTCATTAGATTCGGGAACAAGCCAGCGAAGCTGATAACCCAGTTGTGCATCGGAAAATTCAGTTTGATCCTGCTGCTGATAAATCACTTTTTGCGCAAAGGTCTGATCATCAAAAAAAGATTTCGGATCGCAGCCAAGCACTTCCAAGAGATCAAAAAAGGTTTCTATAGAAGGTGAACTTAAATCATTTTCAATTTGCGATATGTAGCCTTTCGTCAGATCCGTCCGTTCCGCAAGTTCTTCTTGCGTCAGGCCGCTCTTAAGGCGCAAATTTTTGATCTTCCCGCCGA
This sequence comes from Sporolactobacillus sp. PKPK-6, assembly GCF_056678885.1. Lineage (NCBI taxonomy): Bacteria > Bacillati > Bacillota > Bacilli > Caryophanales > Sporolactobacillaceae > Sporolactobacillus > Sporolactobacillus sp. PKPK-6. The sequence continues at coordinate 709,131 of NZ_JBWXPA010000002.1, forward strand.
TCAGCACCGACAGCCCCCACTTTCGTAAGTTTACTATTTATATACACTGAGTTTAATAAAACAAATTTATTATAAATGTTTCCTAAAAAAATACAATGTATTTCTTGAAGATCGTAATTTGTCGAAATCAAGACTGTTTAAGTTCTATTTTTCAGACTTTGTGAGAACACAAGAAGTGAAAATGTCAATAACTTTGTGGATATGTGGATAACTATGATTTACCCTTTATTAACGCTAAGTAAAAATGTGCATGATTTTGTTAATATTTATCCTCTTTTTTGTGGATTATGTGGACAATCATGTTTAAATGCTTACTATTGTGGTTTTTTTATTGTCAAGTCTGTGGATAAACTTGTGGATACTGTTCTTAACTTTTTTCGAGCTTTTTTTCAAAAAAAATACCTCGGATCCCAAATAGGATTGAGGTATGCACAAAACTCACCAAAATTCAGAAGGCAGAACACGCTTCGCCATCAGATCGTCCAAGCTGCGAAATTGATAGCCCTGTTTCTTTAAATCATGTATCACACGCGACAGCGCTTGAGCATTATCCTTGGAAACGGTATGAAGCAGAATTACTGCACCTGGATGAATACGTTTCATGATATGATCGTACGCATAATCGGCGCCGTGTTGATCGTCTCGTAGCCAATCGCGATACGCAGCCGACCAGAATACATTGGTGTAGCCAGCGTCATGACCCAACTTCAATGAACGTTCGCTGAACGTACCTCTTGGCGGGCGCAGATAGGTCATTTGTTTATCGCCGGTCAGTTTCATATAACGTCCTTTAAGTTTTGCCAATTCTTTTTTATACTTTGCGTCACTTATTTTCGATAGATCCGGATGGCTCCACGAATGATTTCCGACAATGTGGCCTTCTTTAACCATCCTTTTGACAAGCTCCGGCTGATCCGAAATATAGTGTCCGGTGATAAAAAATGTGGCGGGAACCTTTTCCTTTTTCAAGGTATCAAGCATTCCTGAAGTGTATCCTGCCTCATATCCGTTATCGAAGGTCAGATACAGTTCTTTTTTTGACGTATCTCCGATAAAAATTCCGTCATATTTCTTAAGTAATGCTTCATATTCAGGCTCTGTCGTCGCCGGCTGGTTATTCTTTGCGGGTTTGAAATACCAGTCCTTTCCGTATGAAGAAAAGGGATGGACAAAAGTTCCGCACATGGCAATCAAGAGTACTAACACTATTTTTTTCACACGATCACCCTCCGATTTTAGGGTGGACCGTTTCCGTTTGAATTATGTTTCCTTATTTTTCTACAAGCCCGTCTGCCCAATCATCCCGAAATCTACGTATTTTCACCTCAAGATTATCCATCATTGCTAAGATATTCTCCAGATCTTCATGAGCTGCAGTCTCTTCGTTAAGCGCGCAAGCAACCTGAGCAAGCAGCTTAAATCGATTCTTTAAATAAATCACTTGATCTGCTTTTGAATTCGTCGCTCTTCCCATTTCCAGCACCTCCATCACAGCTTCTTCTTTCACTTTAGCACAGATCTGAATGAAAGGCTGGGCAGATGGATTTACTGGGCAGTGTAACGAAGCGAGAGGTGATCGGTAATCGGCATCCATGCTCCGATACCCTGCTGCATCACATTTTTAACATCAAGATGCGCTTTACCTCCCTTTAAGACAAGAAAAACTTCACCATAAGTAATTTTTCCGCGTTCATTAACCGCCGGCACATAACCGTACAAATGTCCGACTTGTTTGGAAGGTACTTGATACGGGCGGTCAATTTTCGTTCCCGCCCCAACAATTGTTGAGAATGAAATTGATAGATGTGTTTTTTCCATTGTTTTTGCCAAAATCAATTGGCTCGCTTCTTCTTTTTTCGGAACTTCAGAGGTCAATCCTCCCTTAACAGTTGCCTGGATTTTCTGAAGGTAGCCGATTTGCTGAGCACTCTTGCTGCCGCGAGCATCGGCGGCATTATCATTAATCCGTTTATACTCCCAGTTGACGGATGTTTCTTTCGACTTGTAATTAAGCGGCCATTCTCCAAGATAAATACGTGCCGAATAACCGATCGACCATTTTGACGGATGAATGTATGATTCGTTGAGCAGTTTGATCAACACTGGATTTTCCACTGGGACGTTCGCTGTCTTGAGCAGGGCTTTGGTGCGTTGACTCGGCACAAGTTCAGAAGCATCATGTGTCGGATTCGGATAGGTATTTTCTTTAGAGATGTCGATCACTGATTTCGGCAATGCATTGGGCATCACGCTTTTTGCAGCTGCCTCAGAGGATATACAAAATAACAACGCAGCGCACACAAGTAAAGACATTATTTTTTTCAAGGCAGAAAACTCCTTTTTTCCTTATCTTCTGCCCAGAACTGCAAAATTATCCAAAAGAAGGCATAGAAAAAACCAGTTACAGCATGGAAGCGCCGCAACTGGCTTTCATCATTAATTATAGATGTTAATCAAATAAGTGAAGCTTGCCGATGCGCTCTACTGCTTCGGTCAGCCGTTCCGGTTCGCTCAGAAGGCCGATGCGCACGTATTTTTCGCCACCGGACCCGAATCCGACTCCCGGTGCCAGCACGACATGTGCTTTTTCCAAAACATATTCAAAGAATGATTCGGAAGTATAGCCCTTAGGAACTGGAAGCCAGCCGAAAAAGGATCCTTTGGAAGGTGTTGCATTCCAGCCGATTTTGCTAGCCGCATCAAAAAATGCATTGCGTCGTGCTTCGTAGCGTTGCACAAGTGCGCGGACACAGTCTTGCGGGCCAAGCAATGCTTTCGCGCTTGCTTCCTGTATTCCGCCGAATAAGCTGACAAAATAGTGATCCTGAAATAATTCGATCGCTTCAATAACACTCTTGTTTCCGAGCGCGAAGCCGACTCTCCAGCCAGCCATATTATAGGTCTTTGATAAAGTGTACGTTTCGATGCCGACCTCTTTAGCGCCTGGCGTCTGGAGGAAGCTGCGCGGTTTTTCACCGTCGAAACCAAGCGCGCCATAGGCAAAATCATGCAAGACACAAATATTATGTTCTTCCGCAACCTTCACCGTTTCCTCAAAGAAATCAGCAGGAGCAGTCGCCGATGTCGGGTTGTTTGGATAATTTAAGAACATTAGTTTCGCCTTATCAAGAAGTCCTTCCGGCATTGCTGCATAATCGGGAAGAAACGCGTTCTCTTCAAGGAGAGGCATCGTTTCCATCTTTAGATTTGCAAGCGCAAAACCGGACAAATAATCCGGATAGCCGGGATCCGGCATAAGGACCGTATCACCGCTGTTCAGTAAGCACTCACCGATCTCAACCAGTCCGGTCTTTGATCCGAACAAAACAGCGACTTCAGTCTTCGGATCAAGATCAACATCATATTCGCGTTTGTAAAAAGTTGCAATCGCTTCTTTCAGAAAATCATAGCCTCTGAACGGCGAGTACTTATGGTAGAGCGGGTTGGCTGCCGCTTCCTGCAGCGCTTTGACAATATGCGGCGGAGTCGGCTGATCCGGATTTCCCTGACCTAAATTAATGACGTCGTACCCCTTGGCTATTTCCGCATTTGTTTTAACAACGAGATCAGCGAAAAACTGTTTCGGCAAACGATTCAGCGCGTCTGATTTTGCAAAGTTAACCATCAATTCCACTTCCAACTCTATAAGTTAGTTTTTAATTTATCGTGACAGTATCTATATTTTCGTGGATAAGTGCTCATTTGTAAAGGAATCTTAGCCTGAAGTCTGAATTTTTATTAGGAAATAAATTGTTAAGGACGAAACAAGTAAAAACAGGTATACTGGTTTCTGCTGGGCATAAAGCTTAAATTCGCAGCACAGAAAGGACATCCCAATGAACACCGCGGCATATCAACGTTTCCAATTTTTATTGTTAATCGGCTCAGTCTTCATTTGCGGCGCCGCAGAGGGGATGCTTCTTCCACTCGTTGCTGTGCTCTTAGAAAAAAACGGTGTCTCCGCTCTTTTAAACGGGCTGGGATCTACCTCACTTTACATAGGTATGCTTATCTCTGTTCCTCTTCTGGAGAAACCGATGCGAAAGCTCGGCTACAAGCTCTTTCTCATCATCGGACTTGCCCTGATTACAGTACCTCTGTTTCTTTTTCCAATTTCGATGAATCTATGGTTTTGGTTTGCACTCAGGCTGTGTGTTGGTTTTGGCGACAGCATTCTGCATCTTGCCGCACAAACATGGATTACGATTGACAGTCCGATGAACAAGCGTGGACGAAACATTGCCTTCTACGGATTGTCCTTTGGGTTAGGCATAGCAGCGGGACCACTGCTTGTCCGATTGATTGCATTCGGTACGAATGTTCCGTTCATTACCAGCGGCTTCTTTTGCCTTGCAGTCCTCCTGCTTTTATTTCTTCTTAAAAATGAATATCCCGAGTTGAGCACTTCCGGTGGTTCAACTCTGCGACAAGTCTTTGCACGCTATAAAAAAGTCATTGCCGCAACTTGGTCCGGTTTAGCAGTAACACTTGCCTTCGGTTATCTGGAAACTTCACTGAACAATAGCTTCCCAATTTTTGCAGTGCGGCAAGGCTATAATCTTGACCAAATTTCAATTCTGCTTCCATCTTTTGTTACCGGTGCTCTGCTGACGCAGGTACCGCTTGGTATGCTTGGAGACCGATTCGGCCGTAGGCGGCTTCTTCCGCTCATTTGCTTATTCGGAGCCATGTTCATCGCATGCACTGGCCTGCTCTCCGCTTATTTCTACGGCATCTATTTCACACTACTCGGTGCCGGCATGCTGATCGGATCACTTTATTCAATGAGTATGGGCTACGTCAGCGATTTGCTCGACAGAGAGCAAATACCGCTCGGCAACATCTTGATGACCGTATGTTACAGTGCCGGATGTATGGTCGGTCCGGTAGCCGGAAGCTCGCTGATCAGTTGGATACCGAAAGGCGGGTTATTTTACGGAATAGCGGTTTTTATTTTCCTTGCCTCAATGAGCTGCTTTATTCATCAATTCATTATTGCACGAAAATCTTCTCTCAATTATTCAGCACCGAAGCAAAGAGTCTCAAATCATTGAGGCTCTTTTTTCATTTCATCGAAGCACTAGAACCACCCGCCGCAACAAAGCATAACATAACAGTGCAACAAGACCTTCAAGTGCGTTGAAGGCCCTTATAGGGGGAATTGCTCGTGAAGAAAAAATTATTTATGCCCGATCTAAGCGTTGCGACCCATTGGATGAATCAAAAAGTCACGCGCGAGCGTCTTCTTGGCACGCCAACGTTAATCCATTTCTGGTCGATAAGCTGCTCAAAATGCAAGGACGCAATGCCGGTCGTACAATCCATTCGTGAAAAATACAAAGAGGAACTCAATGTCGTCGCCATCCATATGCCGTTGTCTGAGGCTGATCTGGACGTAAACGAAGTTGCGCGAGTTGCTGCAATGCACTCAATTACGGAGCCCGTCCTCATCGACAATACTCATCGACTGGCTGATGCGTTCGGAAATCGTTTTGTCCCCGCCTATTATCTATTTAATGCCGGCGGCGAACTGATCGAATACCATATGGGAGAGCGCGGCGCGATGCGCATTCACAAAGCAGCAGATCGTCTTCTCTTTCATTAACTAGTTCAAACTTCACACCTTATTAAAAATAAGATCGGTTTGCGAAGGCCTTTGAATATTCACCTAGTATAAAAGATGATCAACTTATGTTTGCAGAATCGAATGATAACATAGCAGCCCCAACCCATCATCGCACCGATCGTATTTAATAAAACATCATCAATATCAAAAATGCGTTCAGCAAAAAAATATTGACATAACTCAATAAGCAAACTGATACAACATCCGACAAGCAGCTGCCGGATAACAAAATGCCGTTTAGGCTGAATGAGTATTGGTAATAAAAAGCCAAGTGGGAAAAACAGCAGCACATTCCCGCCAATGTTCTTTAATATAAGCAGTAAACTGCCACTGCGCAGCATAAGCCGTATGCTGCTGAAAAGGATAAGATTGCTTGACTTTCCGTATGTATAGTAATTATGCGTTAGAAGGGTTGCGAAAATGAGAATAGCAAGATAACCAATAAAGAGCACGGCGGCCATATGTTTTTTGTTCAATCTTTTGAGCATAACCGCTCTCCTCCTTTGTAGATAACTATGTGCTTTTTTCAAAAAAGATGTATGCTTGGCCTTTTTTTACTTATAAAGCATTGACCATCGAATGGACATATGTGAAAAAGTGTATTACTATAAAACTAACATAAATTAAAATAATTATAATTTATCTGATCAATGCTGTCGCTTATTATAGCGGCAGCATTGAGTGCTCTTAGGGGTTTCGATGATGATTATTATTCTCAATTAAAGAATTTATTTCTAATCACTAATTTTCTAATAATAATATATATTAAATTATATTTATTATCTTTTATAACTTTTTACTGATCAATAATTTATTAAACGAAGGGTCGGATTTTTATGATACCAGAGGCAAAGCTCGTCAAATTCCCAAGTAATCCTAATCCCAATCAACCGATCAGTGCTCTATGGAAACAGCACGGTGAACTAATCGCCGCCCTTACCGGGGGAGCACTGACGCTCATTGCCTATCTTCTCGGGCTCGCTCATATTCCATACTCATGGCTTCTCTACCCAGCTGCCTACCTGATCGGCGGTTATTTTAAAACAAAGCAAGGACTATCAGATACGTTTCGAACACGCGAGCTGAATGTTGAACTTTTAATGATTACAGCTGCAATCGGCGCAGCCTGCATCAACCATTGGCTCGAAGGGGCTGTGTTAATCTTTATTTTTGCACTCAGCGGCGCTTTGGAGACTTATTCAACAGCCAAAAGTACCAATGCTCTTTCTGCACTCATGGATCTGCAGCCTGAAGTCGCTCGTCTCGTCACAAATGGCTGCGAAACGATGATCTCAGTAAAGCAAATCACCCCCGGCGACATCATTCTTATTAAGCCGGGAGAACGAATTCCTGCTGACGCTGTCATTACCGATGGAGAAACGACGGTTAATGAAGCGACGATGACCGGCGAATCCGTACCGGTTTTCAAGAAATCCGGTGCTGATTTGATGGCGGGCACAATGAATTTGGACGGCAGTGTCTTCGCACGTGTCACGAAGCGAAGCAATGACTCTTTGTTTAGTAAGATCTTGGACCTTGTCCAATCAGCTCAAAAAGAGAAAGCTCCGACTCAGCTATTTATTGAACGTTTTGAACGCACGTATGTCAAAGTCGTCCTTATTGCCACCGCACTGATGCTCTTCGCGCCGCATGTTCTATTAGGCTGGTCGTGGAGTGAAACCATTTACCGAGCTATGGTTTTGCTTGTTGTCGCCTCGCCTTGTGCTCTGGTTGCTTCAACAACACCTGCCGTTCTATCAGCCGTTGCATCGGGTGCCCGTCACGGCATACTGATCAAAGGCGGCGTTCATTTGGAACAGTTGGCTATGATTAAAATCATCGCTTTCGATAAAACCGGAACGATTACAAACGGAACTCCTGAAGTCACGCAGTTTATTAATAACAGCACACTAAGTGATGCCACACTTCTCAGTTACATGGCCGCAATCGAAAATCAATCGTCGCATCCGCTTGGGAAAGCGATCGTCACGTATGCCTACGAGGTTTGCGGAACTGCCGCTTTGCCAAAGATAGGCAAAATTAAAGTCAAGCCAGGATTTGGTATCATCGGCTCTGTTGGTGACACGCAATACATGATCGGTAAAGAAGCGATGATGCAGCCCGAAGCATTAAATGAGTTTCTGCAGATTAGCGATTTTGCCCGTCCAAACCGTGATGAAACCTTGGTGTACATCGCTTCTGAGGAAAAAATAATCGGCCGCTTCGCCTTAAGGGACCAAATCAGAGATTCAGCAGCAGACGCAATCCGCTCACTTAATAAGTACGGAATTAAAACCGTCATGATTACCGGTGACAATGAGCAGACCGCTGCCGCGGTACAGAGAGATTCCGGGGTCAGCAGCTACATTGCTAATTGCCTTCCTGAGAACAAAGCAATGGAAATCAAGCGATTAAATCAGAAATACGGCCATGTTGCCATGTGCGGCGATGGGATTAACGATACTCCTGCACTTGCTCAAGCTTCAGTCGGGATTGCGATGGGAGCGGGAAATGATGCAGCCCTTGAAACTGCCGATATTGTTCTGATGAAAAACGACCTGACAAAAATAGCAGAAGCGGTGCGACTGTCAAAAAGAATGAGTCGGATTGTTAAGATGAATATTATTTTTGCCATGGCTATGATTGCATTTCTCATCGCCACCAACTTTTTGCAGTTTCTGACCATGCCTTTTGGTGTCGTCGGGCATGAAGGGAGCACAATTCTGGTTATTCTTAACGGTCTCAGACTCTTGCGCGGATAATTTGCAGATCGAAGCTCTCTTGGGCAGACACAGAATGTCATTACCATGCAGCAGAACAAGTGCTAATCAAAAAGGTCGTTCTTTTCTGTCTTCGTTAGTTCATGAATAATTGCATTAATTTGACCGCCGACAATAATCGTAATTGCGGTTAAATAAAACCAAAGCATGAGAACAATAATTCCTCCAAGGGTACCGTACGTGGAGGCATAATTGCCGAAATAGCGAACATAGAAGGAAAAGCCATAAGAAACAACTTGCCAGCTGACTCCGGCAATCACCGCGCCGATCATCACTTCGTCCATTTTCAGCTTCATATTCGGTCCGAGCCGGTACAAAAAAGCAAAAATAATGATAATCACGCAGAACGTGACCAGTGTGCTGATGACCGACCACATATCGGCAAACGTGTGGGAAAGACCGATATGGTTAAATAAAGTTCTCGCGACCCCAGCAGAAATGACGTTGACTGCTAGGGTCATCGCTATGGCAAAAATCATCGCTACGGTAAAGCACATGGCAAGCAGCCGGATGAGAAAAAAAGAACGTGTTTCTTCAACTTGATAAGCGCGATTCAACGTACGCATGAGCGCGTTAATTGCGCTCGAGGCAGGCCAAAGAGTGGCAATGACACCGACTGAGAGCAATCCGCCGCGTTTCGTAAATACACTGTCTAAGTTTTGATGGATCAGCGAAAGCACCTCTTTGGGCAGATAAGCGCCAAAAAGAGAAAACAGCTGGTCCTGATCAAGACCTAAATACGGAATGATTGCAAATAAAAAAATAAACAGCGGAAAAAGCGACAACAAGAAATAATATGCCAATGTTGCCGCTAAATCCGCCGTATGATCATCAATAAAACGTCTACCCAGAAGTTTGGCGAAGAGAAGAATATCTCTGAGCTTCACTTTTCCCACTTTTCCCCATCCCCGGTCTCTCTGTCCTCAACGGAATTCTGTTATGAATGCCGATTTGGACGCGTATTCCTTCCGGTCTTGTCCTTCTGACCATACTGATGAATCGATTTGCTCTGATTGTTGGGCATTGTACCCGGATTTGGTACTGGTGCTTCATTTTCCAATCTCTGCAGCGCATCTGCTTCATTATCAATCAGTACAGGTTCTTGGTAATTGGCCATGTTTTTTCCGGATTGCTTGATTTTACCAGCCATCTCGGCAAGCTCATTTCCAACCTCCATCACGTACTGATAGGTATCGCTCGTACTCGTTCTTGCCTTTTCCACACGGTCGATCATTTGCTGGAAGTCGTCGGAAACTTCTCGTGCCAGGCCTTTAAGGCGTGTGCCTGTAACCTGCATATATTTGCCGACTTGATCCGGATGCTGATAAATAGTCCGAATCAAATTGCCTCCGCCGGTCGCCGCATTCGATAGATGGTGACCCCAGACCGATCGTGTCTCGCGGCTCATCATTGACAAACCGCAGCCGACCAAGCCGCCGATCAGCATGAATTTGCCCATTTGGCTTTTGCCATAAACACTCATCAGATTCTGCCCCCTCAAAGTAGGTAATCCTTAAAAGGATCACGTGAATAGTCTGCACACACCTGTTCATTAATATGAGGGGCATTGCTTATTGCCTGCTGCTAAATAGTGGGGCTTTATCTGATTTGCCGGGCAAGCTCTTTAATTAACTGATCCGTTCCCCGATCAATCAGATCGTATACTTCATCAAAGCGGCCGGTATAATAAGGATCTGGAACATCCGCTTGAGGCTGATCATGAAGCAGGGTCATAAATCGGCTCACTTTAGATCTGTTTCGAGAATCAGCCATTTGAATCAGATCCTGCTCATTATTTCGATCCATGGCGATAATTCGGTCAAATCGTTGAAAATCTGCTTGATTTATTTGCCTTGCCTTGATTTGATCAAAGGGAATGGCCGCTGCCTCCAATTGTTTTTGTGTTCCGCGGTGCGGCGGATCACCAATATGCCAGTTGCCGGTTCCCGCAGAATCAACGCTAATTTTTTCGGACAATCCTGCTTTGTTAACCTTCATTCGTAATATGGCTTCAGCCATTGGTGAACGGCAAATATTGCCAAGACAAACAAAGAGCACACGCATTGGTCTTTTCTCCTTAATGAATTCCTATTTATAATCATATCAATAAAGTCAGGAAACAACAAAATTTGAGTGCACATCATTATGCTACAATTGGTTGCAGTATGAGAAAGAGGGGAAAAAATGAACACATTGAATCAAAAGTGGGAGCTTGACACCATTTTTAAAGGCGGTGCATCATCTGCTCCATTCCGCACTTTTTTAGATGATCTTCAACAAGCCATTTCTTCATTTAAAAATGAATTGGAGGCAAGAAAAGAACCCTATACGGTTCAAGATGCCGAAGCATTCACTGCAATGATCAAAAAATACGAGACATTGTGTAAACAATTTAATGAAGGTTCTGCTTATGTAGAATGTTTAACTGCTCAAAACATTAAAGATGCCAAGGCTGCCCAAGCAAATAATCGGATGCAAAGCCTCGGGGCTGAATTAGATGCCTCTAGCAGCATTCTGGAAAATTTGCTGCGCCAAATTTCAGACAGTAATTTTAACGGACTTATTGAAAATGGAGTCCTAAAAGAAATGCAATTTGCACTCCGGGAAAAACGTGAACTTTCTCGGAAGAAGCTAGGATCAGATCAAGAGCAGCTGATTAGCGGCCTTGCCGTTGACGGCTATCACGCATGGGAAGATCTCTATTACAGTCTGGTTGGAAAAATGGAAATCAAGCTCATCCGCAATGGGAAAGAAGAAACCTTGTCCGTCAGCCAGGCAAACAATCTGCTGGATGATCCGGATCGAACGGTAAGACAAGCGGCATTCAATGCATTGGAGTCGGCATGGTCTGAACATGCCGATCTTTTCGCTGCCGCCTTAAACCATATCGCAGGATTCCGGATTGCCGCTTATAAAGCGCGCGGCTGGGAATCCTTTCTTGATGAACCGCTCGACTACAATCGAATGCAGGCACAGACGCTGTCAACGATGTGGTCGGTCATTGATCGCTATAAGCCGAAGCTTGCACAATTTATGCAGCGCAAAGCCGAATTGCTTAACCTTGAGAAGCTGTCATGGTTTGATGTCGACGCTCCGCTCAATAAAAATAGTGAAAAATTGACCTATGAGGATGTAGCGGATTTTATCATCAAGCATTTTGGCTCATTTAATCCGAACATGGCATCGTTCGCAAAAAAAGCCTTGGAAAATCGCTGGATTGAAGCAGAAAATCGAGCAAATAAGCGTCCTGGCGGTTTCTGCACCAATTTTCCAATTGCAGGGCAGTCGCGCATCTTCATGACATTCAGCGGAACCGCCTCAAACCGATCGACGCTCGCACACGAATTAGGGCATGCCTACCATCAATCCTTAATGAATGAACTGCCCTATTTGTCACAGGACTACGCAATGAACGTTGCCGAAACAGCCTCCACCTTTTCCGAAATGATCGTCAGCGACGCTGCACAAGCTGCTGCCAAAACAAAAGAAGAAAAAATTACATTCTTATCCGACAAATTAGAGCGCTGCGTCGCGCTGCTCATGAATATCCATGCACGTTTTCTGTTTGAAACACGATTTTATGATGAACGTAAAAAAGGAACAGTCTCAGTGGAACGCTTGAATCAGCTGATGAGTGATGCAGAGCGTGAAGCCTATCATGATACATTGGACGTTTACCATCCGACTTTTTGGGCGTCCAAGCTTCACTTCTATATCACCAACTGGCCGTTTTACAATTTCCCATATACCTTTGGCTTCCTATTCAGCACTGGCATTTATGTTCAAGCACTCCGGGAAGGTCCTTCCTTTGCGGAAAAATATGACGCGCTTTTGCGCGACACCGGGCGGATGACAACGGAACAGCTTGCTGAACGTCATCTTGGTGTTGATTTAACGAAACCGGACTTCTGGTCATCAGCACTGGACTACCTCATGCGCGATGTTGATGAATTTTTGGAACTGACAAAATAATCGCCACCCACCCTCAAGCAGCTGATAAAAGGTTAATCATAGACAGAATAGCCTTTTGAATGTAAAATAAAAGCAACGACAAATAATAATCATTTTAATTTTCAAGCATGCTGTCATCCCCTTTCGGATGGCAGCATGTTCCGTTTTCAGGGTTATGAAGATGATTACTATTCTCAATTGCAATCAATTTTTTCATTTTACTTCATGAGGTGAGGGCTATAATGATGAATCATACAGCAAAAGGAATGAATCAGAAATTGAATGTGCTTCGTGCCGGTGTTCTCGGTGCGAATGACGGTATTGTATCGACCGCCGGCATCGTCATCGGTGTCGCAGGCGCGACGACGGATACCATGACACTAATGATCTCCGGACTAGCAGGCATGGTTGCCGGCGCGCTGTCCATGGGCGGAGGTGAGTATGTTTCGGTAAGCACGCAAAAGGATACGGAAAAAGCAGTGGTCGAGGCTGAAAAAATAAAGATCAGGGATAACTATGACGGGGAAGTCGACGAACTCGCTCAAATCTATCTAAAAAATGGATTATCCGCAGATTTATCAAAGAAGGTAGCTGTTGAACTCATGACCAAGGATGCGATCGGTGCCCACGCCGCTGCCGAACTTGGCGTAAATCCGAATGAATATGTCAATCCGTGGCAGGCTGCTTTTTCATCGATGATTTCGTTCTCCATCGGTGCATTTCTTCCCTTATTGTCTATTTTGCTCTTACCTGAATCCGTGCGTGTTCTCTTTACGTTTATCACGGTGCTTCTTGCACTTGGCTTGACCGGCTTTGTCAGTGCACAATTAGGCGGTGCTCCGAAGCGTCCGGCCGTTATTCGAAATATCTTAGTCGGAGCAATGACAATGGCCATCACCTATACTGTCGGCAATCTTTTGTGAAACGCAGTACCCCATGCGGCCGGTATCAATGTGTGAACCCGGAATCCGCTTCGCCGATTCTAAGTATTTCAGTTATAATGTTCTATATATATCGGGACGGAACATATAGAGAGGGGATCATGAACGTTGCAATTAAATAAAGATCAGTTAATTCATCAGATCCGTACGGCCTCAAAGAAGGAACCTGCGGATTTAGTCATAAAAAATGGAAAAGTGATTGATGTATTCAGCGGCAAACTATTAGAAACAGATATTGCGATTACAGACGGAATGATTATCGGGCTTGGCGACTACGAAGGGAAAGAAATAATCGATGCCCAGGGAAGGTTTATCAGCCCCGCTCTTATTGATGCTCATGTACACATTGAGTCATCACTACTGACACCGGGCGCTTTTTCCGATGTTCTTGCCGCACATGGCGTCACAGCCGCGATCACTGATCCGCATGAAATTGCCAACGTACTCGGTGCAAACGGTATCCGGTTCATGCTGGAACGTGCGCAAGAAAGCAGCATTGATCTCTACTTCATGCTGCCCTCTTCAGTACCGGCAACCTCATTTGAACACAACGGTGCAACACTCGAAGCTGATGATCTGGAACCGCTTTTTCAGTATGACAATGTGCTTGGCCTTGCCGAAGTCATGGATTTTCCTGCGGTCTTGAATGCCGATGAGAGAATGGTTGCTAAACTTGCCATGACGCAGAAACACAGCTGGCGCATAGACGGTCACGCTGCAGGTCTGAATGCACAGGACATCAATGTGTATAAAGCAGCCGGTATTCGTACCGATCATGAATGCATCAACGTTGATGAGGCAAAGGATCGGCTCTCGCGCGGACTTTACGTTATGATTCGCCAAGGCACAGTCGCTAAAGACCTGCCGCAGCTGGTTCCGCTTGTCAATGAAACCAACAGCCGCCGCTTCCTCTTCTGTACGGATGACAAATATCCTGACGACCTGATACAAGAAGGCAGTGTCGATTATAATGTGCGTCTGGCGATTGAACATGGCTTGGACCCGATCACCTGTATCAAGATGGCCTCGTTAAACGCTGCCGAATGCTATGGATTCCGTGAAAAAGGCGCTGTTGCCCCAGGTTATGAGGCTAATTTTCTGCTTCTTGACGACTTAAAACAGTTTTCCATTCAGCAGGTCTACGCCCATGGGAAGCTTGTCGCTGAGCAAGGGCATGCTGTTCAAGAACATACAAATTCTTCCATAAAGGCAGAGAAGCATCCGCTCACATGGCCGGAGCTTTCACCAAGTAATTTTGCCATTCCACTCGGATCTGCACAAAAAGCGCACGTCATTGAGATTATTCCGAACAGCCTTGTGACTCGCGATCTGGTTGAAAAGGTATCGGTCAAAAACGGCTGCTTCGCATGTTCACCGGACAGCGATCATTTAAAATTGGCCGTTATCGAACGGCACAATGGCCTAGGTACCATTGGTTTGGCGATTGTTAAAGGATTTGAGATGAAATCCGGTGCCATGGCAACAACGATCGCACATGATTCACATAACTTAGTCGTCACCGGATGCAGCGACGCGGACATGATTGTTGCAGCGGAACGATTGAGAGAAATAGACGGAGGTATGGTCGTCGTAAATGACGGCAAAGTGCTTGCCGAACTCGCCCTGCCGATCGCGGGATTAATGACTGATACGCCGGCAGCAAAGGTAGCTCAGACTTTAAAAAACTTAAGACAAGCAGCAACCTCACTTGGCGTTTCCGAATCGTTCAACCCTTTTCTGACCCTTTCATTTCTCAGTCTGCCTGTTATTCCGGATTTGAAGCTTACAGATACGGGATTGTTTGATGTGCGCTCGTTTCAGCATATTCCCGTATCTGCAGAATAACGGAGAGACGTTTCTAACAAGGAGGATTTTTCTTGATTGATTTACCGGAAAATTTTACAAACAAAATGAGCGAGCTATTGGGAACGAATGAAGCGTACGCCTTTTTTGAAACCTATAATCATCATCGAGCGTTCGGCTTGCGCGCCAACCCATTAAAAATCAGTTCGAATGTACTAGCAAAAAGCACACCATTCCTGCTCGAGCAGATTCCGTTTTGCCCGAATGGTTTTTATTATAAAGAATCGGACGCACCCGGAAAGCACCCCTTTCATCAAGCCGGTGTTTACTACATTCAGGAACCAAGTGCAATGTTTGTTGCACAGACACTCAATCCCCAACCCGGAGAGCGTGTGCTCGATCTATGTGCCGCTCCCGGCGGAAAATCAACGCAGCTGGCTGGCATAATGAACAATACGGGTCTATTGATCTCGAATGAACCCTATCCGAAGAGAGCAAGAATACTTTCTGAGAATATTGAACGAATGGGCGTTGCCAACGCCATAATTACGAATGAAATGCCTGAGCGTTTGGCTCATTATTTCCCGGGCTATTTTGACAAAATTCTCGTTGATGCTCCGTGCTCCGGTGAAGGAATGTTTCGAAAAGATCCGGAAGCCATGCAGTATTGGAGTCCGCAGCATGTCGCAGAATGCGCCAGTCTGCAAACACAGATTCTGGAACAAGCCTATGTCATGCTGCGTACTGATGGCATTCTCGTTTATTCAACCTGCACCTTTTCACCAGAAGAGGATGAACAAATGATTGATGCCTTTCTTGAAAAGCATCCTGATCTTGAACTTTTACCGATTGATAAAACAGCTGGTGTAGCTGACGGCCGTCCGGAATGGTCGGATACCAAAAGATCTGAACTATCCAGAACGGCCAGGTTGTGGCCGCATAAGCTGCGCGGTGAAGGTCATTTTGCCGCTAAGCTATGCAAGCGTGGGGATGCTTCAACGTGCAAACAGTCGACAGCCTCATCTGTCAAAGAGAATTTGTTAAAGGACTACCGAGTATTCGAGAACAGCACGTTGACCAAGAAATTAACCGGACTTTTTCATTTTATCGGCAACCAGCTCTTTTTACTTCCTGATGGCTGTCCAAACATTGACAAGTTGAAAATTGTTCGAGCTGGCCTGCATTTAGGCGAGCAGAAGAAGAATCGTTTTGAGCCCAATCACGCGCTTGCGCTCGCACTGCCTGTAGAATCATTTAACAACCAAATGCCGTTAACTTATTCGGGTAAAGAGTGGGATCAATATCTTCGCGGTGAAACATTGCCCTTAAATGACAGCCGCAAGGGCTGGACTGTTGTAACGATTGACGGATTTCCACTGGGCTGGGGAAAAGCAGCTGCAGGAACCTTGAAAAATTTCTACCCGAAAGGCTTGCGCCGAAGAGGATTGAAATAATAACTGTGTAAGGAGTTGAACGATTTGTCTGTATTAAAAAGCGGAGATACGGTTGGTTTGATTTCGTGTTCGGATGGAATCTGCCGTGATGATCATTCAGTCTTAAACAAAATAGAACAACAATTGAATCAACTGGGTCTAAAAGTCAAGATTGCTGAAACTATTTATCGCGGTGCACATTCACCCTTCAGCGGATCTCCTCAGCTTCGTGCTTCTGAACTTCTTCGCCTATTTCGCGATTCAGAAATCAAAGCTGTATTTGACGTGTCGGGAGGCGACAGTGCCAATCAGATTTTGCCCTTTCTTGATTTCGATACCATTCGCGAAACAGCTGTTCCGTTTGTAGGTATCAGCGATTTATCCGTGATCAATAATGCGATTTATGCCAGAACGGGATTGCCAGCCTATCATTATCGCATTAAAAACCTTGCCGGCGGATTTGCCGAAACGCAGCGCACAATCTTTGAGCACACCTTTATGGGTGATGCATCTGCTCCAACCTTTAACATGCGATGGCTGCGCGGCAATCAGATGTCGGGCATTGTTATTGGCGGCAACATTCGTTGTTTTCTAAAGCTTGCAGGTACGAACTTTCTTCCTGATCCTGCCGGCAAAATCATTTTTCTGGAAGCGCTCGGAGGCGGCTCTGCACGTATGGCTTCACTTCTTGCTCAGCTCGATCAATTATCATTCTTTAACGAGTGCTCGGGTGTATTACTTGGCACATTTTCTGCCATGCAGGCAAAATCATCTGAGCCTTCAATTGAACAGCTCGTGCTTGAAATCACTGAACGCTGTCACTTGCCGTTAGCAAAGACCGAGCAGCTCGGTCATGGTGAAGATGCCCACTCCCTGCCGATCGGTCTGCCCATGAGGTTTGTTGAAACCAGACAGTGAGATGAAGGAATTTCTAAGGTCACTTGATATACATGAAAGATATTCTTGATTAAGAAAAGACTATGTGGCAAAAAGATAAAAAAGGCGAGGGATTAGCAAACATTGAATGTGGCAAAACCAAAACAGTACTTCTCCGTATCGATGCGGATCAACTGATCAATTCTATGAAGGAAGATATCGCAGTGCGACACACGGTGTCAATTTATTAAATCAGACTTTTAAGGAAAAATAAAAAATAATAAAATGCACACTGCAAACTGTGGTATGCCGAATGAAAAGAGCAGCCAGCCTCTCTTTAACCGATGTTTCGAATCCTCTTTATTTTCACTTGCAACATCTGCCTGGGTGCGATCCCCGCTAATGATCGCACCCACAAACATTCCGGATAGAATGAGGCAAACAACCGCAATACTAAATGCTATTGTTAAAATTGCACTGTGATAAGGTGTAAAAATGCCTAGAAGCAGTAATAAAAAGGCGACAGCGATTCCCGACCACAAAGTTTTCATTATGATTCGCCTCCTAATGAACTAAGTATAGCAAGAATGGGCGAAAAAAAAGCATTAATTTTCTGAACAAAAAAAATAACAATTTCTTCATAATTCGACAATTTTACCTTGTACTATAAGAAAGTATATAAATTTTAAGGAAAATAGTATAAGTGCAACTAAGTCTTCGCCTTCGTCAGAGGCTTGGCGAAGCCAAGTTTTCTAATAAATGAACCTGTAATCCTATCGTTCAAAAGAGCTAAAATGGATTGCTGCCTATAAACTTAATTTTCATTATTACTGCATTAAATCATTACAAAAAACAGTCACATGTCCGATCAGCATCCCAAGTGGATGACGATCAGATTTAGTGACTGCCAAGAAAAACAAAAAAGAGCCGCTTGTTCCTAAACTCAGGCACAAAGCGTTTTCTTACTCAGGTCTATATGACCTGTATCTGTCATAATAAATCAAATTGATAAAAAATGGAAGAACATCTATCTAATTGCCAACTTTTTGTCAATTATAATTTTTCCACAACAGGTTTACCGAACGAAATTTTATTGAAGGCACTGTTAGTGAATAATTGCCTTTAACTGTGCTCTGCATCCATCTCAGCGAAAAACTCCTGAAGTTCATTCACAGTGACCTCACCAGAGTTGTACAGAACCGTACAGATGAAATCGGGAATATCGAGATCATTCATTTCATAAGTTTTCCCTGTATTAACGCTGGCACACGCATCCTCAATCACACGCACCTTGAACCCATGTTCAAAAGCTGCAGCAGAATTAAAGAAAATACAATATTCCGCATTAAATCCGCACAGCACCACTTCATCAACACCTGCTTTTTGCAATTTTTCCTTTAAATCTGTGTGATAAAAAGCACTAGGCAGACTTTTTTCAATGATTTCTGCAGCATAAGGAGCAAGTTTGCGGCAAATGGCACTGCCGGGCGATCCATCTTGTATTAGACTGTGCGTATTTTCAACTTTATGACGAATGAAGAAAATCGGTTCATGACTATGTTTAAATCTATGTACCAAATAGTCAATACGGTCAATAACCTTCTCGAAGTCTCCTGAATCAACGAATCCTTGCTGAACATCAATAACCAGCAACGCACGCATTTTCTTGCCCCCGTCTTTTCTTATACCATTTCGTGCGGAACCTTGCCTTTCTCAGTTTCATTTTTTCATAGATTGCATTAAAATAGAAAATGGAAACGTTTTATTTATTGTGATCTTAATTGATTCGAGAAAGAAGTGTTTGCGCATGACTTTGTTGCATCATGATATCACATTCTGCAATTTTGACAACTCATATAAATCACAACCGCAGCTGCTTGCGGCATCGCCGCATCATTGGATTGATTTCACTCAGCTTCGCGGTACGCATCTCTATTGCTCGCCCGAAGCATTTACTCACATCCGCGACAAATTAAGCACTGTTCCTGATCATGGTTTGACCTTCTGGGGCAGCGGAAACTATCACTATGCAACACTCGCATTATTAAAGAATATCCGTCGTCCCTTCTCACTGGTTCTGTTTGATCATCACACGGATCTGCAGGAAGGACGAATCGGCTCACTGCTCTCATGCGGCTCATGGGTGCGCCATGCACTTTCCCAGCTTGCAAATCTCCAAAAAGTCGTCATCATTGGTCCCGATTCGAACGAAGCATTGATGGGACATATAACCGAACGATCTCGGATTGTCATCTTCCCGGAAGAACGATTTCCCACACCGGAACAGTTATTGAACGCTCTTACGACAGATCATATTTATGTCAGTATCGACAAGGATATTCTGTCCGAAAACGATGCGAAAACAAATTGGAATCAAGGAACCGTTTCCATAGACAGCCTCATACCCCTACTTGGTGTATTAATAGAAGAAAAATGTGTGGAAGGATTGGATGTATGCGGTGAGTGGCCGATTCGGCCCCATCAACAATTTGATCATCAAACACGAACCTGGATCAACAAAAATGAGTACAGTAATCTAAGTATCGCCCGTGCATTTATGCGTCAAGTTCAAAATCGCGGAAAACAATCGAAGCATGTCATTTAATTGATTAACAGTCGCTATCTTTCATAAAAATTAGTAATGAAAAAACCGCTGCTCTTCAGAAAAATCGAAGAAGCAGCGGTTTTTAATTCACCCGTATTATGCGAGAACCTTCAAGCTTTCGCGATTAAATGCGGGAATGTCATCAGGAGTCCTGCTCGTCACAAGATTGTGGCAAACGACGACTTCCTCATCTTTGTACTTTGCACCGGCATTCTTCAAATCAACCGCAATTGATTTGTAACCGGTAATGTTGCGGTCTTTAATGGCTTCAGCTGTAATCAGCAGCTGCGGACCGTGACAGATTGCGAAAACACCTTTATCTTCGTTCATAAATGCCTTTGTGAATGCAACAAAGCGATCATCGTCGCGCAGATTATCCGGTGAATAGCCCCCGGCGATTAATAAAGCATCAAAATCGCTTGGTTTTACTTCATCGATCGAAGCATCAGCCGTCACTTTCGCACCATGCTTGCCGGTAATTACCTCACCTTTAGATTTTCCAATAACAGTGACTGTGTGACCTGCTTCCTCATACGCTTTTGCCGGTCCCGTGAATTCAACATCCTCAAAATCATTTGCAAGTACTGCAGCAATTTTCTTTGCCATGTAAATCCTCCTCACTATCATTTGGAATGAACCTGTCCAAAATATGGAGCGAACAAACAGGCAATTCCAAGTTCACAGCTTTTATTATAGGTAATTTTAGGCAGTGTATTCAAGAAATCTGCTTAGCCATTAATACTTCCGATAGGCATAAGGCGATTTCGGCTTTTCAACTTGCTTCCATTTGGTCACCTTAATTACAGGAATGGTCTGTTTAAACGGTTGATAATAGGTTTCGGTCAACGTTCCCTCAGCGCGCATCCATGTGTCGTCCTTGTAATCAACATTATGCGGGAATTGAACCATCAAGCCGAAAACCCCTGCATCAGCAATACAATGAATAATGCCGAAGCGAAAAAGAAATAATTGATTCTTTTCCAATGAATCACCATGGTAGACGAATCCCATTATGGAAATCTTCTTATTTGAAAAATCACCAGGATAATTGTAAACCGCTTCAAGCGCACGAAGAAAATTATCGTCATTGAGATACAAATAGTTCGGTTTGCTGTATTTTACCATATCTGACTTCAGCATTTTTTTGTACGTGCTGCTCTCATAATATTGGCTTGTGTCCGGTTTCAGAATTTGGTGATTTGCATACTGATCCTTGTCATTGTCGATTTCTGCGAAATGAAATCCCTTTGCGCGGACAATCGTTGAATCCAATGTTGCGATCGGCAAAAACAAGCCGGTAATGAGTGGAAAGATAACTAAGGCATAGGTTAAACCTTTTTTCCACCATGTATTATTCTCATGACTGTGATCGTGTCCAAACAGCTTTTCTTCCACTTTGGCATGCACCTTGCCGCCTTCGACGTTCCATTTCACTATTTGATAGACAGCCATAAAGCCGATAATAAAAATCATTGAAAAAGACAAATAGCCATAACGCATATTAATGTATTTGCTGATGTCTCCGGTAAGATGCAGATGCAAAAACAGGTAGGCAAATCCAAAAAGAATGATAAAACGAATCATGACCGGCCCCTCCTTAAATGAGCAACGCGCCTGCAAACACGCAGACAAAAATCAGCGTGATTAGCACAGCGACGAATTTCTTTTTAAATGTCGAGAGCATCATAATCAAGTTCTTAATATCAACCATTGCACCGAACACAAGAAATGCAGTCAATGGTCCCGGAGGAAAGGTGCTTCGGAATGATGAGGCAACAAAGGCATCAGCCTCAGAACAAAGCGACATAATAAAGGCAAGTATCATCATGACGAGAATAGCTGTAAAGGGTGTATTGGCAAATGAGAGCAAAATACTTTGTTTGATATAGGTCTGCATCGCTGCGGCTATAAATGCACCAAATACTAGATATTTACCAACGGAAAAAAATTCGTCAATAGCATGATCCATTGTACCTTTGAATTTTTCTATAAACGAAATTCGTTCTGAAGCTGCGGCTTCATCATGGTGAAGATGGTACTTTTCTATTTTTTTATCCACATAGTCTCTCAATTGATTTTCGGGAAATAAATAGGAAACTAGAATTCCGACGGCGATGGATACCGCAATCGCCAGACCAGCTCGGTAGAATACCATCTGCCAGCTGCTTCCGAAAGCGATATACGTCGCAAACAGCACCACTGGATTAATAATCGGACCGGCAAGCATGAATGCGATTGCTGCATGCAGCGGAACCTTCTTCTTCACTAGTCGCTCGGTGATTGGGACAATCCCACACTCACAAGCAGGAAAAAGAGAACCCATGCATGTTCCGAAAACGACCGATCCTATTCTGTTCTTCGGTACAATGCGCGCAAGCAAAGAATCGGTAACAAACATCTGAATGATTGCAGAAATAAACACCCCGATAATGATGAAGGGGACTGCTTCAATAATAATACTGATAAAGATTGTGTTTAATTGGAGAAATGAATGACTGAACACTAAGATCACTCCGTTCAAGGGAACTGATTGAAGAATGTCACCAATACCTTCCTTTATACGCATCAATAAAAACACTCCCAAGTCTACCACTGCATGCTGATGATGACAAAACTATGTTTTATTTTGTAAGATTTAATTCAAAATGAATATCAGATTAATTTCTAACAAAAGTCTTGAGGTTGACGCTGCGTCAAGGTGTAAAGTAAAGGTGTCAGGAGGGGTTCCATGAACTATACAATCAAACAGCTCAGTGATTTAGCCGGCGTAAGCGGACGCACACTGCGATTCTATGACAAGATCAATTTGCTGAAACCGGAGTCCATTAACACTTCCGGATATCGGATTTACGGACCAAAACAAGTGGATCGTCTGCAGCAGATTCTCTTTTTTCGTGAATTAAAATTTAGCCTCAAAGAAATATCTGACATTTTATCTGCGGACGATTTTAATCGAGTGGACGCCCTGACTGAACAGCGTAAGAAATTAATTGCGGAGAAAAAGCGCCTTGATCAACTGATCGCGACGATTGAAAAAACGCTCGCTTCGCAAAAAGGAGAGACCGTTATGAGTGATCAAGAAAAATTTGTAGGCTTTAAAAAGAAGATGCTCGATCAGAATGAACAGAAATACGGTAAAGAGATTCGTGAAAAATACGGAGAAGAAACAGTGAAGAAGTCCAATCAACAATTCGCCAATATAAGCAAGGAAGATTATGAAAAAACGGTAATGATCCAAAATGAGATGTTTGAAAATCTAAGAGAAGCACTCAGTTTGAATGATCCGGAGAGCAGTTGTGCTCAGAAAGCAGCGGATCTTCACCGGCAATGGCTCAGCTTCTTTTGGCCAAAGGGAACCTATTCAAAAAAAGCCCATGCAGGACTTGCCCAAATGTACGTCGATGATCCGCGTTTTACAAAGTATTACGAAAACAATGTCGCAAAAGGAGCTGCGGAAATGCTCCGTGATGCCATACAGATCTACACTGCGAAACCGTAACCGAAACGAAAAGAGCCCTGACAATGTCAGAGCTTTTTTCTATTCATGAACTTTAATCAGAGAAATCTTGTGTAAAGAAAGCCCAACCGTCTGAGCTGCCGTTCTTTTGTCCATAGACAACTCCGACACCAATATATTTATATTGAGGCTTTAGGATATTTGCACGATGATCCGGAGAATTCATCCAATCATTCATCGTCGCTTGAGCACTCCAAATCTGATCCCATCCGAAATAGTTTACATCACCTTTAGCATAGGCCACGTTCTGTCCTGCTATTGTATTCCGTGAGAAATTCATCATGCCGTGGCTCATTGCACTTTTGCTAAACTGCTGATGACTCCATTGACGGGCAAAGCTTTGAAGTTCCGGCTTTACTTGAAGTGCCTGCAGTCCATTTTGTGCGCGAACATTATTTACAAGCGAGACAATCTGTTGTTCCACTGATGCATTATATTGACCGGGAGCAGTTGTCTGAGCCTTTGGCGCAGCAGCTTTAACTGGTGCTTTTGCTGCTGTCTTTACCGGCGCTTTTTTTACAGCAGCCTTATGTACCGTTGCTGTCTTCTTAACTGCTTTCTTTACTGCTTTTTTAACCGTCTTTTTCTTCTTAACTGACTTCTTTGCTTTCTTTACGGTCTTCTTTATCGATTTTTTCTTTACGCTCTTTTTAATACTTTTCTTAACTGCAGGCTTTTTCGCCTTTTTCTTTGCATGCTTCTTGACCGTTTTTGCTTCAACACCGCTTGTAATCGACTCGTTCTGTTGAACAACTGGTTGGGATTGTTTCGTTGAGCCGGCAGTTGACTTCGACTGATCCGCGTTTGATATGGAGGCGGTTGTCAGGGATAGAATAATAATCAATAAACCTACTAAAGTATGCTTAAAAAAACGCATAATAAAAAAATCTCCTCTCATTTACGTTTGATAATCAAATACGGCGGCCCAGCCATCCTAGCGAATATTCGCCTTAGATCTGTGACTTTGCGTCACTACTTTTCAGTAGCTTTGCCCTTTAGAAAAAAGATTTCTTTCTAAAGTATTAGGTTAATTTAACTATACAACAATCTATTTTTTATTACAATATTAGATTTGCTTCTTTAATAGAATACTTGACAAAAGTTCTTGTTTTTTTGATGGACGCTGAGATGAACGCAAACATTCACACTCTGACCAATAAAATCGTCAATCTATCACCAATCTTAAAAAGCTACTAAACTGAAGATATTTAAAAAGTGCTTGCAAGCAGATCATTATTATCAAAATATTCGGGGTGTTATACTAATTGGTAAATCCTATCGAAGGAGGAATTCATCATGCAGAAATGGGTTCAAATAGCCGGTATTGCTCCGCTCCTGATTCTTTCCGCCTGCGGAAGCAATTCAGCCTCAAACACTCATTCAGCAGACAAAGCGAAGACATCAGTTTCTGAGCAGCACGAACCACAAGGACAAAACAACTTCGTCAAAGTGAAAACTTACACATTTAAAGATGACGGAACCATTCCCAACAATCCGTATTTTCAGGTCTTGGTTTATCCCGGTGCA
This sequence comes from Sporolactobacillus sp. PKPK-6, assembly GCF_056678885.1. Taxonomy (NCBI): domain Bacteria; kingdom Bacillati; phylum Bacillota; class Bacilli; order Caryophanales; family Sporolactobacillaceae; genus Sporolactobacillus; species Sporolactobacillus sp. PKPK-6. The sequence continues at coordinate 734,190 of NZ_JBWXPA010000002.1, forward strand.
TTTAAAGGAAGGACCGGGCAGATTGTGAACACTTTCAAGAAAAACAATTGGGGCAATAACTGGGTCGACGGTGTCTTTCCTTTTCATCACTTTCACAGCACATCTCATGAAGTACTCGGTGTTATTTCAGGACATGCAACACTGATGATTGGCGGAGAGAAGGGCAAAAAACTCAAAGTGTCGGCTGGTGATGTACTTGTTCTTCCCGCAGGAACTGGGCATAAAAGGCTCTCTGCAAGCAGCGATTTTTCCATTGCCGGCGGATACCCGAACGGACAGGATTATGATACACAAACTAAAGAAACTCCGACATTCAAGAAAAATATTAGCAAGGTTGGAAAACCAAAACAGGATCCTGTTTATGGGAATCGTGGACCGCTTCTGACAATCTGGAAGAAAAAATAAGTATTTCAGAAGAAATGAAGCCGATTGAAAATGCGCGTACGATAGCTCTGAAAAGCTGATGAATGGGCGATCGAACGTTTTTCCATCAATTGGTTGAATTTTAATTGTTTATAGCGCAGCTGCTTATTCAGGCGGTCGCGCTCCTTATCATCTTCACAGCACTGGAGCAAGTCATTCAGTGTGACCATATCTTTTTTAATTTGCAATTCTTCAGGAAGCATGCCGGCATTTTTCAACACCTTGTAACCGGCACGCAGATCTTTCGGCACCGCCGACAGATCTTCAAGCACAAGCGGCTTTCCTTTACCCGGAAGATGGTCGAACGCACCTGCTTTTAAGCCTTCCTGAATTTTCTCTTCAGCCATGATTTCGATAATGCCCATCGTTAACACTCCCGTTCTTAGGTATTCTGTGTTTTGCTTTGATGATCAGACTCCGAAAAAAGCAATGCTAATGATTCTTTCGCCGGACCGTCGAGCACTTCTCCATTGGCTTTGAAGCGCGAGCCGTGGCAAGGGCAATCCCATGTCCGCTCGTCTTGATTCCAGTTTACTTCGCAGCCCATGTGGGAGCAAGTCGCATCAACTACAGTTAAGTCCCCGTGCTTGTCGCGGTACGCGCCGACCTTTCGTCCATGAAGCGATGCGATCATGCCACAATCTCGTTGCAAGTGATCGTCAAGCGGTGCAGGTTTGCTGACCTTCCCTTTAATCAGCTGCCCGGCGGTTTTCATATTTTCAACGAGGAAGCTTGCGAGCATTGGCGCCGCTTCAAACCGAGCGGGGCTGAACAGCTCTGCATATGAGTTCGCGCGTTCCAGGACCAAGTCAGTCATGAGCTGAGCAGCTAACGTGCCTGTGGTCATTCCCCATTTATGAAAACCTGCGGCAACCAAAATGCGCGGATTATTATTTGCAAGTCTTCCTATATAAGGGACTTGATCCAATGTCGTGAAATCTTGGGCAGACCAATGTGCTGCCGCCGTCTCCAATCCAAAATGCGTGGAGGCAAAGTCTGCTAATCGCTGGTAATGGTCAGCCATTGATTCGCCGCGCCCTGTTTTATGATTTTCACCGCCGATTAAAAGATAGTTCTTGTGGTTAAGACGCAATCCGCGAATGGAACGCTTCGGCGCGCCAGCACTAATATACATTCCATCAGGAGGATCACCGGCTGTCTCGCAAGCAATCAAGTAGGAGCGTTCCGGGAACATACGAGAAAAATAAAAACGGTTGTCGTAGAAAGGAAAATGAGAGCAGATCAGCACATGCCGGCAGTGTATCCCGAACCCTTGCTTGGTCATTACAAACGGCTCAGATTTCTGATTTTGTATATCCGTTGCCCATGTTTCTTCAAAAATGGGTACATTCAATTTCACAAGATCTGCAAGCAGTTCATGCAGATACATCAGCGGATGAAACTGCGCCTGTCCAGGCATGATGATTGCGTTTTTGATTTCTAAGGGGAGATCAATTGAATGCGCCATTGATCCCAAAATTCCAAGCCGATCGTAAGCTTCCTTTTCTTTCTCAATTTGTTTTTCTTCCTGTTCTGTCGTCGCGTAAACTACTGCCGGTTGGATTTCATAATCGCATTGAATACTGCGGTCGCTCACATGCTTGCCAATCCAATGAAGTGCCTCTTTATTTGCTTGGTAATAGAGCGCCGCTTTTTCTTCGCCAATGGTACTGATGAGATGATCATAAATTAATCCATGTTGCGCTGTGATCTTCGCGGTCGTATTGCCGCTTGTACCTCCGGCAATACGATCAGCATCAATTAACATAACCGAAACACCGCTTTTTGCAAGCATGTAGGCTGCTGTAATTCCGGTAATACCGGCACCGACAACCAGTGTGTCGGTTGTTTTATTTTCTTTCAATGGACTGAATACCGGCAGATGAACCGTGTCCCGCCACAAGGATGAGGTGTCGTCTGAAAAATTCGTGTTCTGCTGCTCCATGCGGATCATCCACCTTTCTTTTTCCGTTCAGAATCATCAAAAGACAGTGTCTCCTAAGCGCAAGAAAATATGCGTATCAGTCACAAATACACATCATGTTTGATATAGCTCCATGAACATCATCGTACTTAATGACTAAATGTATCCGTTCCGTTCATAAGAAAAACCGAGCAAAAAGCGCCCGGTCCTTCATTAAGTAACGAGTAAAATAAGTGGAGATTTTCCGGTTATATGCACCATGGCGTTAGTTTTGCCTGTAAATAAGGGTAATTTTTCCGCTTATTCAGAGAAAAAACCTCTATTTTTACGTTTTTCGATTCAATAAGGGTAATTTCTCCGTCTATTTAAGCGATTTTACCATTCATTTTCAATTTAAGCGGAATTTTTCCGTCTATTTCTCAGATTGGGCGCTTGCCTGATCGTCCACCTGAATCTTATGACGCTGATCATTGTACCAGCAAGGCAGAACGATATACTTTCTTTACTTGTTAGAAAAACCGGGCAAAAAGCGCCCGGTCCTTACGTTCACAGGATGTGATGGCTTTCGCGTTGCATACAGGACGTATGCGTAGTTAGCGAAAGTTCCTTTGCTCCAAATACGGTTTTTAATCATCAACCTTGTGCTTGAACAGACATTTCTATTTCATAAAGTATTCTGGTCCTTCATTAAGTAACGAGTAAAATAAGCGGAAATTTTCTGGTTATATGCATCATGACGCTTGTTTCGCGGGTAAATAAGGGGAATTTTTCCGTTTTTTTATCAGATTGGGCACTTACCTGATCGCCCAACCAAATCTTATGACGCTGATTATTGTACCAGCAAGGCAGAACGATAAACTTCCTTATCTTACAAAAGAAGCTTCGTCGGGTCTATCTCACCCGTCGAAGCTTTTGATTGCTTATTTTAGACTGAAATCTCCTGAACTTGTTCGGACTTTGATCTTATATTTGCCGTCGCCTTTTTGCCCGAGGATAAAATGATCGCTTTTCTCTTCATAAAGCATATCTTTAAACTGTACAGAACCATCACCTGAAGCTCCATGATAATAAACGGAAACTGAATCGGGCTCATCCCTGAAAGTAACCGTGACATCACCACTACTTGTTTCAAAGTTCAAATTGCCGATAAGCTCGTCACAAGTCAAGTCAATATCACCGGAACTGGCCGAAGCATCCAGATCGCCGCAACAGTCCGTTACTGTTATGTTACCCGAATGCGTGAGCAGTCTCAGATCATCTGCAGACGATTTGTTCAGACGAACATCACCACTCGACGTGTTCGCGTTCAGCCTTTCCTTTACATGTGTATCGCGAATAGTCAGATCACCGCTTGATGTCGTCGCATTTAATTCTTGATTTGCGGCACAATGCACCAGTTCAATATCACCTGAATGACATGAGAAATTCATCTGATTCGTTACAAGTTCATATGCGCTGATGTCGCTTGATTGACCGTCTACCACAATACGGTTATAGAGTTGTGTCGGCAACTCGATAACAACTTTTACACTTGAGAACCTAAGCGCATTGAGTCGAGCGAGCCAATCCTGTCTGTTACGAATAATACGAATCTCTAATTTATCATCCTTTTTATTGATCACCAGTTCAACAGGGCAATTCTGTACATCCAGATCTCCCGTCCAAACCTGGGCTTTTAAAAGCGTCTCTTCTGTCTGAATCAGTTCAACATCCGTTGATGAGGTGTTGACAATAAGATCATCAATTCCTTTCATATCGACAGTTTTCTCTAATATGCTCTGCATGTCGATCACGCCTTTCGAAACGATTAATTCTTTAATGTTTTTACTTTAACCGTTAATTAAGTTAACGTGATCAGTCGCAGGTCTGAATTTAATACCTGCCGCAGTCTAGATCTTTTAAAACTATCGTTAATCATTTGGAAAAATGATGCCGCTCTGCTTCCGTGCCGAACTCATGGTTTTGATAACGCTCCGACTGAGTGAGCGAAGACGTAAATACTCTTGTTTATCGTTCTGTTCAAGGATATCCGCAAAATTGCTGATTTCATAAATTTTATCGTCTTCTTCAAAATGGGTTGCAATCGGCTGTACCTCTTTATTATGGGCATCAATCCACTCAAGGCGTGCGATATTGGATGAATTATTGATCCGGAACGTTCCTTTTTCACCATGAATTTCCGATGGTGCATCAGAATGAGCGATCTTCGAGCAAAGGATCGTACATATAAATCCTGGATAAGTGAGCACCAACGTACCTCCACCATCAATACCATTGGATAATTTGACCGGATAATAAACGGCCTGCTCCGGTTCGCCGAATAGAGCGACTGCTACATAGGTCGGGTAAACGCCAAGATCTTGCAGTGCTCCCGCTGCAAATTTCGGTGAGAAGATGTTTGTAATCTCTCCGTCCAGAAATTTATCATAGCGCGAGGAATACTGAATGAGCTGCAGAAGAGCGGAACGAAGCTGTCCCGCACGCGGCAGCTCCTGCTGCAATCTTTTAAAAACCGGCGTCTGAATGTTGCGGATGGCTTCAAATAAATACACGTGATGTTCATCTGCAAGTTTCACTGCCTCATCAAATTCTTTTAAATTAGCAAAAATCGGTTTCTCACATATAACATGTTTTCCGCCGCGCAACAGGACTGACACTTGTTGAAAATGCAGCCCATTCGGAGACGCGCAATAAATGACATCCACATCTTTACTTGCAGCCAGATCTTCGAGTGTCGTGAACCACCGGCTCCCACCAAATTTTTCTGAAAACTGCTTTGCTTTTTCCTCCGACCTAGAATAGGCACCGACATAATCGAACCGCCCTGTCTTCTTAACCGCTTTCACAAATTGTTGCGTAATGCTGCTTGTTCCTATAGTGGCAAGTTTCATTGTCTTCCCCCTGCTTGATCATTTTTATTACACTAATTATAACGATCGATGTATAATTTTGGTAGCCCTTACATCGATAAACCCACAAATATATAAATTTCCCCACAAACTTAATATAGATGATCAATTTAAAGTATAAGTAATGATGCAGAGATAACGAAAACACAATTCGGAGGACGAATTTATGATGAACGGACTTGATAAAGTCAAACAAAAGCCTTTTATTTTAGGGTTTATCCTATTATATGTGCTCCCGCCTATCGGAATGGCTTGGTTTGTCGGCTGCGCCATCCTGGAATGGCGCAGTCAAATTTCGAAAAAACATGCGCTGCCTACCGATCTCATCAGCCTTTTGCTTGCCTTAATGGCCATAGCGTCGATCGGTTCTGTACTGATTAATTGGCAAGTTACTGATCTTCTTTCCACGCTCATTCTGATTGGTTACCTTGGGATCTACATGTATTGGCTGCGTCATCCCGAACATCTTCATATAAGACAATTTGTGTGGATTACAATTTGGGGCGGAGTTTATATTTTCTTCTCGGAAAAAGTATTGAATCTGATTCCTCATGATTCAATTGTCGGAACAGCGGTTTCCTTCTTAACCGGACATTTTTTATTTGGATACAGGGGTATGCCGCGTTTATACGGATCAACGTTCAATCCGAACTATGCCTGTTACCTGTTAATACTCGCACTCGCTTTTCTTTCAGTCGAACTGTTGCGAGCCTTGCAGCTAAAAAACAAGCAGCTTATTGTCTTGTCACTTTTGATTCTTCCGATTCTTGATCTAGGTATCTATCAAACGGGATCGAGAGCCGGATTCGCCATTATGTTCCTGATTCACCTTTTGTTCCTTTATAAGCTGAGCATTCGGGCATTCATTCCCGTTGCTGCCCTTGTTATGATCAGTGCTCCATTTCTCTACCAATGGATGCCGCGATCAGGCGGAACAGAATCATCGATGGCAAAACGGATTGAAATTTGGGGCAACAGCTGGCATATTTTTACGGAGAATCCGTTCTTCGGTGCCACTACGTTTGGCTTCGGCAGAGATTATGCGGCACTTAATGGCGAGATGATTCCGCATGCTCATGATCTGTTTCTGTCCGTTCTTTCTTCATCGGGCATTTTTTGCGGTCTGTTTTTTCTTGCTGTCATTGTCATTAATACGTTCCAGCTGTTCAAAGCGCAGCGAATGAGTGCTAAGACCAACTATTCAGCAGCACTGTTTCTCTTTTCATTGCCGACCATCATTCTGTATGGCATTATGGACTTCACCTTGTCCTCGCCTCAAGTTATGATTATGGTTCTTGTGCTGCTTTCCTACTGGGTAAGATATTCGGCACGCATGAATCAATTCGCGCGCCTGCACAAGACCATAAAACTGGTTCTAGGCAATAGAGTTCACTTCGGAAACAGAAGGCGGCAAAAACCCGCAATGCTGCAGACATTCAAAGGAGCATCTGGCAGGTAAGATCAATTAATGATATGATAACGTTGATATTTTTTGGTGGGCACCTTGACTCGAGGTGCCCATCTTTAAAGTGAAAGGGTGAAGAGCTTGGTTGAAAAAATAGCATTTATCGGTTCCGGCGAATTAGCGGAATCTTTATTAAAAGGCTTTCTGAATAAAAAGTTCGTAACAGCAGATCATGTCTGGATGAATAATCATGCAAACAAGGAACGCCTTGCAGAGCTTGAACAGGAGTTTCATGTCCATACAACTCAGAATAAAGAATTGGCGCTGAAAAATGCTGAGATTGTTATCTTTGCATTCAGACCCGCAGATACAAAGAATGCAGTAGAGGAAATGAAAGCCTATCTGCATCCGGAACAACTAATTATTTCATTAATGGTGGGTGTCCCTACTTCATTCATTCAATCGGCGTCCGGCATTGAACTTCCGATTGTTCGAGCGATGCCGAACACATCCGCATCCATCGGCCTCTCTGCAACCGGGATCGCAGCAGGCTCTTTTGTCACAGAAGCGCAGCTTAACCTCGCCAAACAGCTGTTTGAAACCGTCGGTACCGTTACCGTCGTTAAGGAAAACGAAATTGATATCATCGCAGGGCTTGCAGGAAGCGGACCCGCCTATTTATATTATCTAGCTCAGGCAATGCAGGAAGCAGGTATTCGTGAAGGAATCTCTGCAACTTCCTCGGCACAGCTTGTCATGCAGACGTTGCTTGGTGCATCGCATCTTCTGAATCAATCCGGAAAATCAGCCTCTGACCTGTTGAAGGCAGTTGCAACCCCCGGCGGTACAACGCAAGCAGGCATCGACACGCTGGACAACCAAGCCGTAAAGCAGGCCGTAATTGACTGTGTTCATCAGGCAATCGTACGTGCTAAGGAAATGAGCACGCCTTTTACAAAGTAAGTTCTGTCAGATCTTGCAACACAGATGTATCGACAATTTATAAAAACAAAATAATATGTCAGATTTCATGACACGTTTTATTGAATGGTGGTCAAACGGTGCTATTATGTTCTTGTAAGCTTTAACACACCTTCTGTTGCAGTTAACCTTAAGTTAAGATGTTTGATCTTGATTTAGGAAACCATCATTTACTCGTTTTGCGATGAGATGCTGACCGGCATTCTTGTCGCATATTTTTTTTGCGTTCAGCTTTGATTCGAGCGACGTCTGTTCATTTTTTGTGGGCAATATGCTGTCTGATCCGCATCATCAACGTGCTGTAAAAAAATCAATGTCATTGCAGAGCCTTCTTTATAGATAAGCTGCGTTCCGTTATAATAAAATGATTAAGTCACTGAATTACTGGCTGTTATTTTGCTGTGAAATTTTTTACATACCATAGAATAATTGATCGGCCGGCACGGCTATCAACTTCTTTGCGAATAATGAATGACAGGGTACGCCGTATAAAAAGAAGAGGGGCAGCATCATGAGTTTAAGTACTAGTTTTAAAATTTTCATCAGCTGTATTTGTCTGAGCTTGACCGCTCCATTATTACCTGGTCACGAAGTAAAGGCACAGACTAAGCAGCACCTCTTTTTCACTTCCTTTGAGAACGGCAATCCGGCACTGACTTGGAAGAACACAGCTGAAAACGGTAAAAACGGAGAAATATCGTCCAATGGTGTCAAGGCGTTCGATGGCAGCGGCAAAACTATGGCTACTTATATCTCACGCGGACCAAGCGATTTGTATAATGCTCCCTCAAAGTTAGGATGGACAGGCAGTCATGTCCTCACTTATGCAGGTTCAACTGCCAAAAAGAAGGACAGTTATGCCTATAATAAGCTCTTCAACGTACATATTCCGGTAACAAAAGATACACAGCTCTCCTATCTTATCGCTCCTGAAGCGACAAAAAAGGATCCCAATGCACAGACAGCAAGCTATGTATCCGTCGATCTTAAGTTTTCGGATGGTAGCTATCTTCATCAGCTGAAAGCAGTGGATCAGAATGGTGTGGCCATAACCCCGGAAGCTCAGGGAAAATCCGGCACGATGCTCATGAATCAATGGAATAATAAAACGATCTCGCTCGGTAAAGCTGCAAAAGGAAAAACAATTGTCCGCATTCTTCTCGCCTATAAATCATCAAGGACAGAAAGCACATTTAAAGGAGCAGTTGACGACCTGCGCATCAGCAATGTCTCCGCGGCATCTGCTGCAAAGGTGCAGCCCGTTGATCAGGTAAACGTGCTCCGCGGCACAGCTTCCGATTCACAATTTGCGCGTGGGGATACGGTTCCGGCAATTGGCGTGCCCAACGGATTCAATTATTGGTCACCGGCAATTGACAGCAGTGCGAAGAAACAGATTTATCCATATAGCCAAAATAATGATCCGAGTAATTTGCCTGAACTTCAGTCCTTTTCACTCAGCCAATCAGCAAATGATCAGAGCGGCATTAGGCAAACGTTGCAGGTGATGCCCTCAAGCTTTTCCGGTACACCAAGCGCCAATCGGCTTGGACGAAGCAAGGCGTTCAATCGATCGGACGAGTCGGCCAGCCCTTATCGCTATTCAGTCACGTTTACTGATGGCATGAGCGCTGAGCTTGCCGCAACCAGCCACGCTGCAGTCATGCGTTACACCTTTACGGGAAGCCAAGGCAATCTGCTCTTTGACAATCTGGATCGGCAAGGCAGCCTGACGTTGCATCCCAAGACACAATCAATTGAAGGTTACTCCGACATCAAAGATAAAACCACCGGCAACATGAACAGAATGTTCTTCTACGCAACCGTAGATCAGCCGGTTACCGATGCACAGCATTTGTCCGGAGAAGATCGTGATTCTGTGACCGCCTTCTTCAAATTCGATACCTCAAAGAACCGCGCAGTTACCTTAAAAGTGGGAAGTTCTTTGATCAGCATAGGGCAGGCGAAGAAAAATTTGAACCAGGAAATCGGCAAGAAGACCTCCATTAAAGATGTTGAAAAGAAAGCAAAAAAAGAATGGAATGAGCGACTCAGCCGAATTACGGTCGATGGTGCAGAAACAGATCAGCAAGCGACTCTGTATTCGAACCTCTATCGACTCTATCAATCGCCGAACGATGGTTCTGAAAATATTGGAACAAAGAAAAACCCGAAGTACCGATATGCGGACCTCAGCGTTCCGGCGAGTTCTGCGAATACAGCCGATCACACGGGAGCGTCAATCAAAAATGGGCATATTTATGTCAACAGCACGTTCGCTTATAGTGCACAAACTGCTTGGCCTGCCTATGCACTTCTTGAACCGAAACTGACCGCCCGCTTAATAAACGGATTTCTTACGGTTTATAAAAATGGCGGACGTTTCGACGCTGATGCAGGGACCGCCTTTGCTGATGCTGTTGCAAAAGGAGTTCCTGGTATCAATACGTCGCTGCTGTATACTGCTATGCTGCAAGCCGCTTCTGTACCTGAAAATGAACAGGAACAGTTACTTACCGGATATACATCGTCCAGTCAAAAAAACAGCATCAGTCAAACATTAAACCGATCGATCAACGATTTTGCCCTAGGGAATTTTGGCAAGACTTTGGCAAACAAACAGCCGAATACTTCTTCTCTTTCAGAGGACAGCAGCTATTATTTAAGCCGTTCGAAAGATTATCTTAATCTTTTTAACCGCTCACTCGATGCCTTCACACCGCGGAAAGAGAACGGAAAATGGGCGATCAGTTCATTGAAGAGCAGCCAGTTGAGCAATCAAACTGTAGAGGACTGGGCGAACGCCTTTAACGTTCCCCAGGATGGTCAAGGCCTTATTAATTTGTATGGAGGAAAGGCTGGACTGATTGATAAGCTCGATCAGTATCTCAGCACAGAGCCCTCTGCTCAATCAATTAAAAAACAAGCAAAAGCGCGTCTTGCTTTAGGCAGCAAGATGGGGATGTTCACCCTTGACAATACTTCATCGCCTTCACTTCCCTACATGTATTTATTCGCTTCCGCTCCTTGGAAGACACAAAACATGACTCGGGCACTCTTGAACCGTTTCTATACAGGCGGATCAATCGGTCAAGGCTATTTAGGCTCCGATACAGGAGCGATGCTTTCAGGCTATTATCTATTTGGCGCAGCGGGTATCTATCCGCTGCAGAAAGGAACACAGAATTATGTAATCGGCGCTCCGTATTTCAAGAAAATGACGCTGCATTTGGAGAACGGAAAAGAGCTGATCATCAGCGCTCCTAAGGTAAGCAATAAGAACAAATACGTCCAAAGTGTTTCACTCAATGGCCGTTCGTTGCAACAAACGACGTTATCAGCAAGCGATCTGGCAAACGGCGGAACACTCGTCTTTAATATGGGTGCTCAGCCATCCAGCTGGGGAACATCCGCAGATGCTGTGCCTGAATCGCTTACCGCACAATCGACAAATGGTTCATCGCTCTTTCCGAAACCGCTGAATGATCTTACTGATGAGGCGACTATCAGTCGTCAAAGCGGAGAAGGCAGTCTGACCGACTTGTTTGACAACAAGTGGCAGACTTCTGTTAAATTTAAAAAGGAGCATCCGTCAGTTATCTTCCATTTCAAAGCAGAGAATCGCAGGATCAAGGCGTATACCTTAACCTCGACGAACAGCCGAGTTTCAAGCGATCCGGAGAGCTGGGCAATGTGGGGATCAAATGATGGGACAACCTGGGATCTTCTCGATACAAGAACAAACCAGAAATTTAAATGGCGCTCCATGACACGTGCGTTCTCGATTAAAAATCCAAAGATATACTCTTATTACAAAATAACAATAACAAAAACCAGCAGCAGCTATCCGCTGTCGATCAGTGAGCTTCAGCTGCTTGGCTATTCGGGAATACGTGACGGCTTTGATACGATGCGCAATGAGATCATCCATCAATTCGGGTTGAAAAATTTGAATGAATCGGAAACTGCATCACTTTCTGATACGCTGAACAAAGCGCAAACGGCTTATATGAGCGGGAATCTTTCGTCATCTGTGCATTACTTGCAAACCTATGTCCAATTAATCAACTCATTTATTTATAAAGTGACCGCTCCTGAAAAAGTGCGCAACAGCCTTTCAGCCGATGCGCACGCAATGGTCAATTTATTATCCGATTGATCGCCAAAGATTCAGAACAAAAAATTGAAAGAATAGAGGAGTATTATGTGCCATTCAATTTGTGTCCGAGACGCCGTTGAGACGGATTTGGAGGCTATTGTGTCGATTTACAATTCAACGATACCCGGCCGCATGGTCACCGCTGACACGGAACCAGTCACCATTAATGACCGACGTCCGTGGTTTGATGCCCATCAGTCAGATCCAAATCGACCACTTTGGATTGCTGAATATGAGGGTGAAGTTTGCGGATGGCTCAGCCTCAGCAGTTTTTACGGACGACCTGCTTATCGTGCAACTGCAGAAATCAGTATTTATCTTGATGAACGCTTTCGAGGAAACGGAATCGGTTCATTTCTCATTCGTTACGCTGTTGACCACTGTGGCGAATTTGGAATCAAGACCATACTCGCATTTATTTTTGCTCAAAACGTGCCGAGCCTTCGCCTATTCGAACATTTCGGATTTGAGCGCTGGGGAACATTTCCAAAGGTCGCTGAATTGGACAGCATCGAACGCGATCTAGTCATTATGGGCAAGCGAATCGCAGAATAAGTCAATTTTTAATAACACTATAACTTAAAAATAACAGGCCGCAGCTGCGCGGCCTGTTATTTTTTCGGTTCTTCACCGATGATTTTCACTTCTGTTTCCAAATTTACTCCGAACTTCTTCTTGACTGTCTCCTGTACATGCCTTATCAGGCGTATGTAATCTGAAGCAGTGCCGTGATCAACATTAACCATAAATCCGGCATGCTTCGTCGACACTTCAACGCCGCCAATTCTCGTTCCTTGCAGTCCGCTGTCCTGAATCAGTTTCCCGGCAAAATAACCCGTCGGCCGTTTAAATACGCTGCCGCATGATGGATACTCCAATGGCTGCTTCAACTCACGCAATTCGGTCAATCGATCCATCTCTTGTTTTATTTCAGCTGGGTTGCCCTTTTTGAGGACAAAGGTTCCTTCAAGGGCTAAATAACCTTTTTGAGAAAATGCGCTGTGTCGATAGCCCATCTCAAGTTCATGATCTTCAAGCTTCAAAATAGATCCATTTGTGTCGACAACAACCGCGCCGCGCAATACATCGGCTGTTTCTCCCCCATAGGCACCGGCATTCATATACAACGCGCCGCCGACTGATCCGGGAATGCCGCAAGCAAATTCCAGACCTGTAAGTGCATGTGCCAAAGCGAAACGAGAAACATCAATAATCGATGCACCGCTTTGTGCGATCAACGTCTCACCTTCGCATTTGATTTGGTTCAGACAGCCGCAGTGAACGACAATTCCTCTGATTCCGCCGTCCCGTATAATAAGATTGGATCCCCGTCCGAGGATTGTCAGTGGCAGCTGATGCTTATTGGCATAAGCAACAGTCTTTCCTACTTCTTCATACGTTTGCGGGGTTACAAAAAGATCAGCTTCTCCGCCAGTGTGAGTAAAGGTATATGTACTTAAATTTTCATCTATTTTTACTTGTTCTTCTTTTGACATGATGTTCAACAAATCAGAATGCACTTCTTGTTTATTCATCGCAATGACCATTCCTTCTCGGCTTTTTCGCCAGCTTCCTGCTTTATTATTTATGCCATTGCCCGGCAGGTATGTCAACCATCACTTTTTTTCATACGATGAATTTTAGTTGGAAATCAGCGAATAAACTCATGATCAGCTTGAAAAGCAAGCGACGATAAACAATTAAAAATCGAGCGAATTCATGATTCGTCCGCCCGACGTTTATTCTGAAAACATATCTTTTTGCTGAGCTCTCAATTGATGCTTGTTGAAATACATGTATTCATCAGCTTTCTCGATCAAATCACCAATTGTCGCACCATCATCGGGATAAAAACTGATTCCGATACTCAGCGACAGCCAAATATCATAACCGTCCTGAACGATATGTCTTTTTTTATTCACTTCAATGCGTTCAGCGATCGCCTGATAATCTCGAACGGTTCGAATGTCAGGGAGCAGAACCAGAAATTCATCGCCGCCATATCTGCAGACAATATCATTTTTACGCGTGGATTCTGTCAGCAGACTTGCCACGCGCGTCATGACTTTATCACCTGTATTATGCCCATAGGTATCATTAATCGATTTAAATTCATTAACATCGACAAACATCAGGCCGAGCATTGTACCGTGTTCTCTGGCCATACTTAAATATTTATCTGCGAACTTGTCGAACAATGCTCGATTTGCAACACCCGTCAGTTTATCATAATAGGCGAGTTTTTCAATCACCTTTTCCTTCTGCTTCAACTGGTTGTTTAAATGGGAAAGTTGACTGACATAATCCCTTAATTGACTGATCCTTTGAAACTGATTCGTGACATCGATAAATTCAAGGAGAAGAGCACTTCGGCCTTCCAGCATCACACGATTCATTTTCAGGTTCACCCGATGATCCGGGCTCACCAATTTTCGATGCATGGCGGCTGAGAAGAAGACAGGGTTTCCACCGGAGGTCAACCGCTTTACTGCACTATAAAAGAATGGACGTTCAAGCGCAGGAAGCACCTGATCCACCTTTTTCCCGAGAGTCTCTCCGCTCTTCTTACCTGATAATCGCTCCATAAAAGGATTCCAGTAGGTAATCTCGAGGTCCTCGGTAATCATTACGATTCCCTCATTTATGCAGTTTAGAATACCAGGAATAATAGAATCCATAATCACTCATCTTCCGTTATACAATTTATCGATCTTATTCAGGATATCGTCGAGCGAATTCAACGTCATATTAATGACAATCGCTCCGGCAATCTCAGTCCCTTCAATATCAAAAGCAAGAAACATCATAAGTACAAGCCGATAATCTTCACAATCAACAAAGTGCTCCGCATTGGCATCATTTAACACATCTATGTCTGGCAAGGTGTATTCAACCGGAATATTTACGGTATTGCTCAGTTCGCCAATAATTGAATTAATAACGATATTGCCGATTTCTTTAATTGTATCAAAATCAATATCCGTGAATTCCAAATTGTTCTCAAATTCATCACGTGTTTCATGAAGGCAGAGATCAATAAAATGGTGCATTTTATCTGCTGGGAAGAGCAGGCTGACTTTGCCTTCCAGCTGACTGTCAAACGAAATAGAGGAGACCATAACCGCTCCCTCAGCAACATTCAGCAAATACTTGTTAAGTTCAATCTTCCCATTAGCAGCGTCCAAAATACGGACATTAGGAATCGTCAGTCCGATTCGTTTATCAATGATGTCCGAAAGCGTGCTGGCCGCTTGACCCACGCCAACATTAAATAATTCGGTTAGGATGTCTTCTCTGCTTATATTATTGGCCACGGCTACCCGTCCCTATGATGTCGCAGATCTCTTTCGCCTTTTTTTCATCTAAAGGCTTATTAATAAAAGAGAGCACACCCATTTTCTCTACAACATCACGCACGCGATTCTGAACATCAGCGGACAAAACAATGACATTTGCATCTCGATCAATTTGTTTCGCTTTTTCAATCAGATCCTGTCCGCGCAATTTCGGCATTAACAGATCAACAATCATAAAATCAGGCTGAGTCTCCGTGAATTTCTCAAGGCCTTCCTGTCCGTCATTTGCAAAAATAAACTCTATATTTTCTAAGTATTGGTTTAAGAATGAATATGTAATTTTCTGTGAAAATTTCGAATCATCCACAATAAGTATTTTTGTCAAAAATACCACCCTTTCTCCGTTTTGGTCACTGATCATAGCATCAATAAAGAGATTGTGCGAACAATCCATAATTACGATAAGCAATAATAACTAGGCCTTTTTACCTTTGAAAATTCAAAAAAAAATATGTTACTACTATTAATTATAAATAGATGCGGAGAAAAGACAAGAATAATAATCCTCTATAATCTGTTCATCTTTTCTCTAAACCGACACAAAAAGCACACATTAAAGAAAGAAATAGACTACCAAGCTTCAGTAAGATCACGTCACGGAGATTACATCTATTACTATGCATTTTCTTTTTCTATTTCTTGACGCACTTTCTTGCTGAGCGACGACAGCACAAGCATGTGTGCCTGATCCAACATCGTCTTTAATACACTCACTGGAATATCCGCTTCAAGATACAGTGAATTCCAATGCGTCTTGTTCATGTAATACCCCGGAACGATTGCATCGTATTCTTCACGCAAATGTGCGCCAAATTCAGGAGACAATTTAACCGTGATAATTGGGCTGCCCTTTTTGTCTCCACCACGCATCGCAAACATTTTGCCGCGTATCATGTATCTGGTCGCTTGCCATTCCTCTTTAAAATCACATTCCGTGCCGATTTTCGTTAAACAGTAGTCATGAATCCATTCAGTGTCCATCACTAACCTCCGATTCTCTTTGTTTTATCAATATATTGTTTATTTTCTTTTGTTTTTCCAAATTTTTCAACATTTATTTTTTGGATTCCAATTATTTACCATCATAATTTAAGCACGCCAAATAGGTGACAGCCGACGACTGTCACCTAGGAATTAGATTCACTTATTTTTGATCGCAGATTTGATGACGGAATTGTATCATACGTTTATCCTCGATAATTGCAACACCCTGTTTACTTACTGCTTCAGCAATGAGTGCCAGTTCCTGTCGCATTGCGCTTGACAGGAAACCGTTTTCAATATTCTTTTTGATCACATAATATAATTCTGTTAAATAAGTGGTTGAATACTGATCATATGAACTCATTTTATTTCCCCCCACATGTGAAACCTAATTATTAATTCGAATAAGTAAATTCTTTTTCTTTTTACCAAATTGTTCTTTTTCTACTTGAAAATACCCATTGATATACTTCTCCCCTATGCCTAATATACCCAATTCAAATTATTTTGGAATCCGTATTTTCCGCAATTATTTCAAATAATTATTTTAAATTTTTTAAAGGAGTTGTGCTTCATAAGTCGAATTATCACTATATGTAAGACAAATTTTGGAGGTGTTTGAGCAATGAATGAAAAATTGTGGGCATTAGTACAGGAATTTGTCGATAAGGCGCATGTAGGCAATGCAGAGTTGGCAGTTGCAGGTGCAGATTTGGATTCGGATGTATCCTCGATTTTTACCAAGCATATGAGCCAAATAAGCGAGTTGCCTGCGAGCGGACCACTTGAATGGGTTTAATAATGCAGAACAGAGATAAAATAAAAAATTTTTTAAATGAGTATATTTCAGAATGTGAAATTAATAGCGATACGAAGGATTTCATTTCTTCTCTTTTGCATTTAAAAGGGAAGATTTTTAATGTCGAATCGGGATTTACATGGGCAGAATTCAATTATCATATTGCCTCACTCTTTGAATCGACTGATAAGAGGGATTCTTCTATAGTTGCCTGCTCTGCAGCCATTGAACTTCTTGTCCTCGCAACAGATATTCTTGATGATTTGGCGGACCAAGATTTAAATGGCGAACTCTTAACATGGGTTCCTGCTCCCCAAGCTGTAAGCTTATCCAGTGTGCTTTTAATGGAAGGATTGCACATCATCAGTCAGTATAAAAATTCTCAAATATTTTTATCTGTGGTAGCGCAATTACGAGAAGCGGCTCAAGGACAAACCATGGATCTGTCCTTCTGTATCAGCAGGAAACACGTACCGACTGAGAAAGAGTACTTTGCGCAAATCAGTCGCAAATCGGTATCATTGACTCGTTTAGTTTTTCATTTAAATGTGCCACATAAAGAGCTCGCATTTTGGAGTAAAGTCGCAGATTACATAGGATTTTCCGGACAAATCAGCAATGATGCACGGGATATTTTTGACGATACGAAAAATGATCTCGTGGATAAAAAAGCAACATTACCCTTGATTAAAGCAATTGAGGCCAGCCAAGCAAGAGATGACGATTGGCTTTTAATGATGCTGACAACCAAGAATTTAAGAGAAAGCCGAGATTTGCTGCCAATTATTCGTTCCTATATAAAAAAGACGGGCGCAATTAAATATTGCGATATTCTTTCTGAAGTTTATTTAAACAAAGCCTTACTTCTTTTAAAGAAAAAACAAGAAACAAGTACCAATAAAATGCACTATACAGACCTGATAAAGTTTCTCGGAGATGATCATCATTAAGTCGAAATTACACGTCTATTCATTATTTACATTATTTATTTTACTCACAGTATATTACTCTTATTACTTTTTATTCCAAGCTAATTCCAATAAAATCGATGTGGATCCAGTTCCTCGTATCGATCAACTTATCATTCTTTTCTCGATTGGCTTCTTTTTTCTTTACAGCGGTTTTTACTGCTATACAACAAAACCTCACTCCGTCATTACCAAGTATTATTTCTATCTTATGTTTATGACTGGTATAGCAATCATCTCCGCTATCCCTTCTGGCTTTAAAAATATCCTTGCACAGCCGATAGAGGTAATTTCTGTATTGTTTACACCCGTCTGCCTTTTACATTTTTTTCTTTTGTTTCCCTCGACAACAAAGCCTAAGCTGTTCAAGTGGCTTTATGTAACTTTAAATAATATTGTTTTATGCTTTTCAATAATCTATTTTTTCGCCACAATCTTTCGGAGGTTCCATAATCCACTTACTGACGTTTCTCGATATTTAATTCTTTTTGTTATTTGTACATCACTTGTACTCTGTATTGTTTTAATCAGCTTAATGCTGAAATCCAATTCTGCAAAGGTCAAGAATCAGCTCTATATTCTCATTGCTTCTTTCTGTCTTTCCTTTTTTCCGGTTATTTTCTTGAGTCTGATCCCGTATATCTTCTTTGCTTCAGAAAATCATATTCCTTTTTATTATAGTTTAATAAGTGTCATCATTTTCCCAATCTCAGTTACCTACATGCTGACGCGTCAAGAGATCATCGATATTCGTATAAAATTTATGACGCTTCTATCGAAAACAGGCATCATTATCCTTTCTTTAATTTTAACAAACAACTTATTGTTTTTATTTTTTCAGGATCATCTGGATCTATTTTTTCGCATCAATCTGTTAATGTCTGCTGCCATCATCATTTTCATTGGATTCAATCAATTTTTCAGTTCACGCTCCTATCGTCACAAGGTTGATAAAACCCAAGAAATTAAAAGAGAAACGCATCGAATCATGCAGCAGGTTTTAAACGGGCAGCATCTAACCTCCTGCGCACGGTTAATTGTTAATCTCATTCAGCAAACAATCGTAATTAATGGTGCCTGCCTCGTGTGGAAGCAAAACCAAATTCCAAAGATTTATTATCAAACCGGGATTTTTTCAAAAGGATCGTTGACACTTAAAATTTTGAACAGCCTAAACTCAGATACAAAAGAGACGATTCAGAAAAAAATGGATGTAACCATCCTTTCGTTATCGGATCAAGAAAGCATCAAAGGATGGATTTTTCTTGGTCAGAAAAAGAACGGAACACGCTTTGAAAAAAATGAGTTTGCATTGATTGATGGAATTTGTGCCGATGCTCTTAATCTGTTAAACAGCTCTGAAGTGCTTTCTCAGATGGATACTGAGCTTGAGAAAACGAGAAGTCAGTCGTACTCGCATGAGCATTTTAATCAACTGCTGATGAATTCCATTGACGAAAGTAAACGAGATGTATCCATTTTTCTGCACGACGAGATTCTTCAAAATGTTATACTATTAGAAAATAGAGTTGATGATCTGCATCATTCACAAAAAATTGATCCGTCTGCTTACAGTGTAATCAAAGAATCGCTTTTGAACACCATTTATGAAATTAGAGAGAAGTCTCGTGAACTTCATCCTTTTATTGTAGAAGATCTCGGATTGCAGCAGAGCGTTCAATCACTGAAAAAGAGATTGCAGAACAACTATAATGTAATTGTGGATACAAGCTTCGATCTCGGAATGAAAATAATTCCGAAGAGAATTGAGCTTGCAGCCTTTCGCATGGTTAAGGAGCTGCTCCACAATTCGATCAAACATGCGTCGATTCCTGTTGTCTCAGTTTCCCTTAAGTGTACGGATTATTACCTGCTGATCATAGTAAGCGACCATGGAAAAGGGTTTAATCTGACCAACATGTTAAGCACTGCCTCCGGCCATATCGGATTGCTCTCGGTACAGAAAAGCGTCGATTTGATGCATGGACTTTTCGACATACAATCGTCATCGGGAAATGGAACAACAATCAATATCACACTGCCCCTAGATTGGAATGATGGACATGACAATCAACATCATCTTAGTGGATGATCATCTGCTCATGCTCATGGGCCTAAAGGAACTGCTTGAGAAAGAGTCCGATTTTCACGTCGTCGACACTCTGCCTGACCCGATAAATCTTAAAAAGGTAATCAGCGCGCAGCCTCCAGACGTCCTTGTACTTGATGTACGTCTTAAGAACACAAACGGCATCGAACTCACCAGAGAAATAAGAAAGCGTCATATTCCGCTTAAGATTATCATTCTCTCCGGCTATCAATATGACGAGTATATTGAAGCAGCAAAACAGGCGGGAGCGGATGCCTATGTCACCAAAGAAGAATCGAATTCACGACTTGCAAAGGTTATCCGCCAAGTCTTTCACGGGGATAAGGTATTTCCAAGGCTTAAGCCGGAAACTCCATGTGAATCGTTAACCTCCAAAGAGCTTGATATATTAAAACTAATTGCTGAAGATATGACAACTAATGAAATCAGTCAAAAACTGTCCGTCAGCAAACGGACCGTTGAATACCATATATCATCTATAATCCAAAAATTAGGCGCTGATTCTCGTGTTGGCGCCGTTGTCAATGCAATTAAAAAGGGCCTGCTCAACCTTTAAGCAGGCCAACTTGAATAAGATTCAATTTTCCATTTCTAATCCAGCAAATAATGCAGCATTTTCTGCGGATCCTCCAAAAAATGACGCATCACATTATAGTGCTCCGTATCCTCATAACGAGTCTTCTTAACACCCTCATTTGATATAAAATAGATATCCGCATTGGGATAAGCCATCAACATAGGTGAATGAGTGGCAATGATCAGCTGTGATTGCTGATTCACCAATTCCTTAATTCTTACGAGCATTGTCATCAATTTTGTAGGAGATAAAGCCGCTTCAGGCTCGTCTAGTATATAAACACCGTGACCGCGAAATCGATGCAGCATGAGTGAAAGAAAGCTTTCTCCATGGGATTGCTGATGCAACGATTTCCCACCGTACTGTTCTAAAAAAATCGGATCACCTATTTCATCAACGTTAGATGCAAGATTGTAAAAGCTCTCCGCTCTCAAGAAAAAACCGTCCTTAGGATGATCCGGCCCCTTGATGACACGCACGGCTTTATATAAATCTGAGTGTGTCATGCTGGTAGAAAAAGTGAAATTCTTCGATCCGCCTTCAGCATTAAATCCCAAGTTAACGGCCAATGCTTCCAAAATTGTTGATTTTCCCGATCCGTTTTCCCCTACAAAAAAGGTTACCGGGCGATGAAAAGAGAAGTCATAAAGATGGCGCAAAGCTGCAATTTTCGATAGATAACTGTCTGCATATTCCGGTGCATGATGGTCGATTCGAAAGCCTTTTATATAGAGTTTGCCTGCCATTTGAACCCTTCCTCGTTTATCTCTTCATCTCCACTAAATGCTCTGTTCCCCGTCATTCGATGTCAGAATTCGGTACAGTTCCGGCCTGCGATCACGAAAAATGCCCCATTCAAACCTTTGCTCCTGAAGCTTGTCCAAATCAAATTCAGCGACTAAGGTCGTTTCGCTTGTTCGATCTGCTTCACAAATCCTGTTGCCTTGCGGTCCGGCAATAAAAGAGGAGCCGTAAAAAGTGATCTTGGAATCCTCATCTGTTTCGGTGCCAACTCGATTGGATGCGATGACCGGGACCAGGTTTGACGCTGCGTGGCCAAGCATGCACGCTTGCCAATGATCCTTAGAATCAATAGTCGCATCATACGGCTCTGTTCCGATTGCCGTCGGATAAAAAAGCAGCTCCGCACCCATTAAAGTCATGCAACGTGCAGATTCCGGAAACCACTGATCCCAGCAAATACCCACACCGATTTTTCCGAAACGCGTGTCCCACACCTTGAACCCGGTATCGCCCGGATTAAAATAAAACTTTTCTTCGTAACCCGGTCCATCGGGAATATGACTTTTTCGATAAGTGCCGAGCACGGTTCCATCTGCATCGATCATTGCCAGCGCATTGTACAATGCATTATTTTTCCGTTCATAAAAGCTAATTGGGAGTACCACTCCGAGTTCCTGAGCTAACTTCTTGAAGTGTGCCACTGCACGGCTTTCGCCAAGTGATTTCGCCAGCGAATAATACTCAGTCTTCTCTTTTTGGCAGAAGTATGGTGTTTCAAAAAGCTCCTGAAGCAGAATGACTTGCGCACCTTGTGCTGCTGCTCGGCGTACCAATTTTTCAGCCTTACTGAGGTTCTCATCAATCGTCCAAGAGCAGCTCATTTGCGTTGCTGCAACCTTAACTTTTCTCATGACTTCACTTCACCTGCTTCTTTCGTTTTCGGCATTTGCTGCGTGCTGCAATGAACATTGCCGCCTTCACGGATAATCGCCATACCGTCAACCGTTCGGATGGTTCGGTCAGGAAACATCTCCGCAAGAATCGATGCTGCCTGTCTATCTGTTTTATCCGCATTCCCTCCGAATACAGGAAGGATAATGCCGTTATTTACAAAATAAAAGTTAAGATAACTCAGAGTTAATCGCGTACCTTGGTAAAAACGAGCCGGCGGCTGCGGTATGCGAATAATTTCAAGCCGTCTTCCCTGGGCATCAACCGCCTTTTCTAGACGTGCGATATTTTCTTTTGTAATCAGATAATTATCATCTTCCGGATCATCGCAGCATTGGATCAGAACTTTTCCTGGTGCCGCAAAACAAGCGATGTTGTCTACATGTCCATCCGTCTCATCACCGGACAAACCATTTTTCAACCAAATGACCTTACTTATATTTAAATACTCCTGCAGACTCTGCTCAATCTGATCACGATTCATCGCAGGATTTCGATTCGCATTGAGCAGGCATTGCTCCGTCGTCAGCAAGGTTCCCTCACCATCCACATGGAAGGATCCGCCTTCCATGACGAGCGGTGCATCGAATCGACGCACCTGTAAGTCGTCAAGGAGCACATGAGCCACCTTATCGTCTAAGTCCCAAGGCTGATATTTTTCACCCCAGGCATTAAAATGCCAATTAATGCCTGCTAAATTCCCCTGTGTATCCTGAACAAATGTCGGACCGTTGTCGCGCAGCCACGAATCATTATGCGGCAAAACAAATTGCTCGAACTGAAAGCGAGATTGATTGACAAACGTATTTACGAAATTCTGTTCATTGGGATTGACCAGTACAGTAACCGGTTCAAAATCAGCGATCGCCTCAATGAAGCCTGCATAGCCAAGGCAGACACGCTCGTAGTCGTTTGGAAAGCACATCGACTCCCGTACCGGCCATGATAGAAACGTGCGCTCGTGAGTCTCCCACTCCGCAGGCATTTTATAATTCAATGTTTTCGGATTCATAGTTACCTCGTATCATTAATGTTGTTCTTATCAGTATGTTATCATAAAATTACTGCCGATAAATAGCAGTATTCTTTGATTCATTGCGTTTTGGTGAAACGCCGCAAACGGTATAGTGTCACACAGTTTAGGGCATTGTGTTGAGAGATGTTAACTTT
Source organism: Sporolactobacillus sp. PKPK-6 (assembly GCF_056678885.1). Lineage (NCBI taxonomy): Bacteria > Bacillati > Bacillota > Bacilli > Caryophanales > Sporolactobacillaceae > Sporolactobacillus > Sporolactobacillus sp. PKPK-6. The sequence goes on from NZ_JBWXPA010000002.1 coordinate 757,650, forward strand.
TTTAGATTACCCCATCCATCAATGGAAGTGAGGAGCATTCATGCAGGATTGGATCGTACAATTTATGGAACAGCATGGCTATGCAGGAATCTTTTTTATGATTTTTTTGGAGAATGTTTTTCCTCCAATCCCTTCAGAAGTCATTCTTACGTTTGGTGGTTTTATGACCACTCATTCGCGCTTGACCGCACCTCTAGTCATTTTTTTTGCGACTCTTGGTTCAGTTACCGGTGCGGCCGTACTATATGCCATAGGACGTTTCTTGAGCATTGAGCGATTGGAACGAATCGTTGCACGTTGGGGGCATGTACTGCGTCTTAAATCGGGGGATCTCACAAAAGCGAGCAGCTGGTTCGAGCGTCACGGCTACCCGGCAGTGTTCTTTTGTCGGATGATTCCCTTGATCCGAAGTCTGATTTCCATTCCTGCTGGTATGGCGAAAATGAATCTGCTGTATTTCCTCCTGATCACGGCATCCGGTACACTTATTTGGAATACCATCTTAGTCCTGCTCGGCTCTTCGCTCGGAAATTCATGGGACAAGGTCCTTGAATGGATGGATGTGTATTCGCACGTGACGTATGTGCTGATCTTAATTGCTGTTGCAGCAGTACTTATTTATTGGGTCAAAAAAAGAAGATCATAAATGCGGGTAAGAAGAAAATCCATTTTCAATCACGCGTTTATGTAACGGCAGCAAACACCCGTAAACGATAAGGTACATGATTACTGAATAATATAGTTTCCAATGAATAAGATGAAAATAATTAACTTGAATCGTAATGAACTCAATACCTAGCGACAACAGTGTAAACAGAATAAGCAACAACCATTTATTTGACTGCGTCCGATAATTAAGGTAGATAATCGCGAGCCCCGAGGGAATGAATGTTATTGATATTAGATCGGCAATACCGATACCATGATCCGTCCCGTAACGAAAGGCATCAAAATAAATTGCTGAGGTAATATCCATAATCCAAGAAAGAGAACAAATTACACCAAATGTCGCGTAAATCTGCCTCCAGGTTACGTGCCTTTTTTTCATGAACAAAATAAATAGAACGACAAATGCTGAAAATGAAATTGGATACCACATTCCTCTTGCTTCTAAATCCAATCTTCCCAAAATTAAAGACATAGAAAAAACACTCCTTCAACTAAACATTTATGACTAGTATCAGAAGTGCAGCAATTTTTCATTCGGAAAAAAGTAAAATTTAATTAAAGTTCATCCTGATATTGCCCACGGTGCACACTGTTTTTCCCATTTTTCTTGGCGTCATATAAAGCATTATCACAGGAAATATAAAGATTTTCTACGTCTGTAAAACGATTGGGGCGAATCGTAAGCAGACCAATACTGATAGTATAGCGCAGCGTTTTATCAAGAAGATCAATTTCAGCGTTTGCGATTTCTGACCTAATCCGCTCAGCCGAGACTGCAGACTGTTCCTCATCCATTCCGGGCATTAATATGGCGAATTCATCGCCGCCAAACCTGCTCAACAGCTGGTCCGTCTCCATTAATCCATAAATACGTCGCGACAGATCGCGAAGTACACGGTCACCGACATCATGCCCGTGAGTATCGTTGATGCATTTAAATTGGTCGACATCAAATAGCAAGAAAGAAAGCTTCTGCTGTTTCTTTGTGTATTGTTCAAGATACTGTTTTGTCCGTGCAAAAAAAGCGCGACGATTGAGCGTCTGTGTCAAATCATCATAATTAGCGAGACGCACAAGTTCTCTGTCTGTCATTTCCTTTAGGAGTAAGATGAAACCGGTACCGCCTAAAATCATTGACAAATTAAGTGTAATAAAAGTGAAACCGTAAATAAAAGACGCACTTAAAGTGCCTGGTTCAAGTGCATGATACATAAATAGCACCATCATTGCTCTTCCTAGAAAAGAGCCCAGAAGTGCAAGATAAAGGTAGCCCATCAAATGCATCAGCAGTGAATGATTCTTACCTTGAACCATACGATATATAGGGAGAACGAGCAACGCTGCCAGACTCAAGGAAGCAAAAACTACCCGCAGATTAAATTGATTATAAAAAATCAAGATCAAATTGAATCCAAGGATGCTTAAGATTGTAATCCAAAGACAAGTTCGATAAGAACTTTTTCCATAGGATCGTGTCAGTTTGAGTAAAGCAACTGCGTCCAGTGCATAACCGACGAACAAGAGACTGTTCGCAAGTGAAATAGCGACAAGGTCAAATGTGCCGCTGCGAAAAACAGCAACAATCCACGCCACCAATTGGATACATTTTCCAAAGAAGAATGTATTTAACGTCTCATCATCGCGATGGTGCCACAAATAGGCACCAATCAACGCCACAGTGACTAAATTTCCACTAATAATGAATGATAAATACATTTTCATATCAAGCAATATATTCACGACCGATCATCCTCATCCGTTGCATCAAGGTTGTGCACTTATTTTATCAAATCTAGTCGAATTATTATATAAATTGACAGGAATTTAAAAAAAGAAGTGAATTGACCCCTAGAAAGCGGACAACAAAATTCATTTATTGATGTATCAATCAAAGTAAATCAATGAAACCATATCCTTTTCTCTTATCAATTTTGTGCAAACCTGCCTTCACTTAACCAAAAACAAGTGAGTGAGCCTTCATTTACTGCAAAAAAATACAGGTTCCCATATAGGAAACCTGTTTAAATGGCTTTTTTAATGGCATCTTCGCACTGTTTCATTCAGTACTCGCAGCCTCCTGCTTCAATAGAGGCGATGCGTGCTCATCCAAAGTAAGTCCGGCATCAATCGCTGCTTGAACAATCTGCCGAACCCACAATTCGGATTCGTTTGAAAGCAGTCCCTTCGCATACCATTCTCCTACTTGTTTACAAGCGAGCGGATAGCCGAGTTCTGCTGATAATAAAAGAAGATGCAGGCCTTGATTTTCGTCCTTTGCCACTTCCTGTCCACCGAACGAACCGCGCAGACGAATCTGTGCAAGTTCGTAGACTGCTTCCGGATGATGAAGACCTGCTGCCTCTTCAATAAGACACAAGCCGCGCTCCGGATTTGGTTCGATATCAGAACCGGATCCGAATGCCATACCAATCTGAAATAGAGCAGGGCTGTATTTTTGTGCGGCACTGCGGAAGAGATATTCAACTGCGCGCTTGTCTGTAATGATCCGATCTTCTGCACCGTCCTTTTTGCTGAGCACCCATAGCTCGTATTGTGCAGAAGGCACTGTTCTTGCAGCCTTTAACAGCCATTGATAGGCACGTTCTTTATTGATTTTATCATTACGTAATGACTTATATCCGGAAAAATAGTAGTGATACAGCGCAAATTGTGCTTCTGGATAATTCAGCGCTGCCGATGTTTCAATTAAGTGCTTTGCTTCAGCCAAATCAGCAGAAACATAAAATCCGTCGAGCAGCACATTAGCGTACCTGTACATTGCTGGTGCATCGCCACTTTTTGCAGCAGCTCTTAAGTAAGTTACTGCTTCACGGTGGTCCATCATCATCTCATTGCCCTGTTCATATTTATCCATAATCAAAACACATGCCCTTGGATTTCCTGACTGAGCAAAGGACTTTAACAGTTTAAGTGCCTTTGTCTGATTCTTTTCGCATAGAATATCTTTGTAGCGTCCCTCATAAAAGCCTTCATATTGCTTCATCTGAGCTTCCCAATCTTTCTGATCAGATGCTTCTTTTAGATAAGCAATGCCTTTGTGATCATCCTTGTCCAAATAATGTCCATCTATGTAAAGATCCCCAAGTCGCGTCTTTGCTTTTGCAAGGCCATGATCCGCGGCAAAGATCAGCCATTTTAGCGCTTTTTCTTGGTCCATTAAAAACTCATTTCCCTGTTCAAAATAGTGCCATAGATCAAAGGCAGCATTAATACCGCCATGCTCCGCGGAGGAAAGCAGCCATGCATAAGCATCCTTTCTGTTTCCCTCCACCGGTTGACCTAAGCATTGGCCTTCATATGAAATACGAAAAAGTAAATACTCCGCAAGAGACTGCTTTTTCTTTGCTGCCATCTTCAGAATGCCTAAATATTCTTGCGCGTCCTCAATTGAAATAAAGATCAAATTCTTCTCGTACGCGCCTGCCAAAGCTCTGACCGCCTTATCAAATCCGCTTTCCGCTGCTGCTTTCACATAGGTAAAAGCACGGCTGCCATTGTACGAAGATCCTTCAGGCAGGCAGCTGTATGCATAAATCATAAACTGAGCTTCTTTGTCGCCGTTTCCCGCCCATTTTTCACATGTTTTTAACGAAGACTCATCACTGATTTGAGCAGGCAATTTCTTAGTCGTGTCAGACTGTGCTTGCGTCTCGTTTTTTTTAGGCAGGTTTTTTATTGAATGATTCTTCCATTTTTCAGCTTCACTTTTATTATGGATCGTAAAGCGACTGTCGCTGTACAGTTCTGCAAGCCTATCTGCCGCTTCATAGGAACCGTGTGTTGCCAGCTCTTTTAGAAGAGCGACTCCCATGTTCACCACTTTATCATTATCCGCATTCCTGCTGATCCAATAATCAATTTTAGCCAATTGAACCTCTGTCCGCTGCTCGGTTTTGAGATAATCACGCATACGCTGATGCGAAAAGAAATCAAGCAAACCGCTTTTCGTTACCAGAAAATCTACGGATTCATAACTGAGCACTTCTCCGGTTACTTTATTTTCCAAACTAATTCTGAGATTGATCAAATCGCCATACGTAAATGATGGCATTGCCGCCTGTGGAATACTTATGGATTGCTTTTCTTGACGAAGCGGTAAGGAAAAATCCAGCTCCCCGTCTTCATTTCGAAATTCCGAACTTTCCGGTTGATCAGCCGCGTGCAAAGGCAGGTTGCCCGGATTTTGAAAAAGTTGAATGTTAATCACACGATGACGCCTTTGTCTCCAGCTTGTTAATGTACTTGCAACCTGCACCGAAATAGACAGCCTTGATTCGTCATCAATTGCGACATCTACTGCCATAGAGCTTTCAGACTTGTTTTCCATAAATGTCTCCTCTTTTTCATTTAATTTTGGCTAAACTGTACACATGTTGATCTATTCAGGGCCGTGTGAATCTTTCACGCACAAAAGGATGAACACTATCATTTTAATGGGATGATGTGGGAGAAACTATCGGACCAACCGCCTGATCCATTCCATGTTGATCGCTATGCTAGGCATAAGCAGCACATCTAATGACGTATATTCTGTTATTTTCAGAAAATAGCAATAGTTCATTTTATTAGTAAGCTTACGATAAAATTTATTTAATGTAAATTAAAACATGATCAACTTCTGCCCAAACAAAAAAAGCACCCGATATGCACAGCACATGAGTGAAAAAATCAGTCTCTTGAACCATTATGACTTCGTCAATACGTTCCTGAGACATAATTTGAGTCCTGGGACTTAGTTCAAATCTTCCTCCATCAACTCAGCAATCAAATGTTCTGCTTCATGAGGACTCTTTTTTAAGTGGTCGACCACTCGTTTTCTCCTCTCTTGAGAATGATTTTGGCTCAGCTTGCATTTTCCTTCCATTCGATCAATAGACACTTTGAAAGCAACGATTCCTCTTAAAAGTCCGCTGATCATCGCAGGTGAAACTTCATCAACACGATATGGCCGGTGCTCATCTTCATAGTTCATCGTCATTAGTTTCATCACAGTCATGATTTCAGTAGGATCACTGATGATCTCTACCTTCCCATAAACGTGCACCGCCACATAGTTCCAAGTCGGCACCGCCTGCTCAGTTTCATACCATGAAGGAGAGATGTAGCAATGCGGTCCATGAAATATGGCAAGTGCCTCCTGTGCGGCAATGCTTTTCCATTGTGTATTTGCTCGTGCAAAATGTCCGTACAGCACACCTGCCTTCCGGTCCAAAATCAATGGCAAATGTGTGGCACACGGTGCACCTTCCTGCACGGAAATCAAAGTGGCAAAACTGTTTTTCTCAACGACTGAGAACATAGCGTTTTCATCAGTCATCGCAAAATGCTTTGGACGATACATCATCGATCACCTCTTACAGAAAGAATAGAACTATGCTATTCTAATGAAAACATCCAATTGGATCCTTAAAAGGCCATCCAATTTAATGAGGAGACTGTTATGACCTTTCATCCGGACAACACAAATCGACTGCCTGTTTATCAGCAAATTGCCCGTCATTTTGAGCAGGACATACTGAAAGGAATCCTTCGCCCAGGGGATAAACTCCCTGCAGAACGAAAGTTGGCCATACAGATCGGTGTCAATCGTACGACAGTGGTTCATGCCTACGACCTTTTGCGTTCCTGCGGCATTGTGACATCAATTAAGGGAAGCGGGACTTGTGTCACTCAGGAACAATGGGGCGTGCGTCCACTTCATCTCCCAAACTGGCAGGACTATGCGAATGGCGGAACCTTTCTTCCGACACTGCCAATTGTGCAACGGCTCGCTGAAGCAAAGCAGCAAAAATTGGGGATCAATTTGTCATCCAGCGAACTGACTCAAGAGGATTACCCCATTTCAATACTTAAACAGATCTGCAAAGAGCTTCCATTCAACGGTTCGCTTGGTTATCCCGATCCTAACGGCTATGAACCGCTTAGAACAGCGCTTCATCAATTCATGGACACACAATTTAAAATGAATACCGATCCGTCGGGTATCCTGGTGACTTCAGGTGCGCAGCAGGCGCTGCTGCTCATCACCCAATGCCTCTTAAATCCCGGCGAGGCAATCGCTGTTGAAAGTCCTTCTTATTTTTATTCATTGCCCCTGTTCCATTCGGCCGGACTGCGCATGTACGGGGTACAAATGGATGATGATGGACTCATTCCTGGTGAATTGGAGCTTTTGTTCAGTACGCGTTCAATCAAAATGCTTTTCCTAAATCCAACGTATCAAAACCCGACCGGACGAACGTTAACTGAAAGACGAAGAAAAGAAGTGCTCACCATTTGCGAAAAGTGGCGTGTGCCCATTGTTGAAGACGATGCTTATCGCTCGCTCGAGTTGAGCGGTGAGACCCAAAGTCCGCAACCATTATTTTCTCTAGATGCCTCACACGAACGCGTGATCTATATCGGAAGTTTGTCAAAAACCGTTGCACCGGGACTGCGTATCGGATGGATCGTCGCGCCCGAACCCGTGCTGAAACGGCTGCGTGAAGCCAAGTATCAAATGGATCATGGTTCAGACATCATAACTCAGCAAATCGCTGAACATTATCTGCGCTCGAACACGTGGGAGAGACAGGTTGAACGGCTGAGGCATTTGCTTGAGCAGCGAAGAAGAGCAATGGTTGACGTCTTGTCTACCCATTGTGGGGAAATACTCAGCTTTACGGTGCCAAAAGGCGGTTATCATTTGTGGTGCCGCTGCACGCCAAATGTCTCCGACACAAAACTGCTTGAGGCATGTATCAAGCAAGGAGTGCTCATTGTGCCCGGAACCGTGTATGGTGCCCATCCTCGATTTGTACGCTTGAGCTTTGCCTGCAATCAAGTGGAAAATATAGCTGAAGGAGTCCTGCGCTTTATTAAGGCGATTAAGCAGTCCTCTCCGGCAGATGATTGAGGCTAAAAAGCGGAAAAGCGCTCATACTAACCTCGGGAGGTGCGCTCACTATGCGACTACTGATGTTGGCAGGCATTCTGCTCTTTGCTCAACCGCAAAGCATTGCTGGCAATTTATTAATTATGTACCACGGAGACACGATTGCCACGGTTAATCGAACAGAGTTTACCTATCCATTTGCTTCTCTTCTAAATCAAGACAAATACGATCATTTAGTCGATCACATTGCTCAAAAGGTCGATCAGGCACCGGTGAACGCTAAAATTAATGATCAAGGTGCCATTGTTCCGGGGAAAAATGGACATAAGCTGTATCGTTCCGCATTCAAAAACCATTTTTATCGCTATTATTATGGCCATGGCCATGCAAAAATGCACGCCCCGTTAATTAAAGATTATCCAAAGGTAGATGCGGAACTGCTCGCCCACATTCGCGTGCAGCGAATCAGCAGCTATGCCACCTTTTTTAATGCAGGGAATGAAAGTCGTGCGCACAATATTGATTTGGCAGCGAAGGCCCTCGACAACCATGTCGTCTTCCCTAACGAGATATTCTCGTTCAATCAGACGGTCGGCATGCGAACAAAACAGAAGGGCTATCGCTCCGCACCGATCATCGTCCGCGGGGAATTTTCCGAGGGAGTAGGTGGCGGGATCTGCCAAGTATCCTCCACCCTTTTTAATGCTGCCGATCGTGCAGGGCTCAAGATTGTGGAACGTTATTCCCACAGCCGCCGTGTCCCATATGTTCCATCCGGACGTGACGCCACTGTCAGCTGGTATGGGCCGGATTTTCGCTTTAAGAATACATACAACCAGCCAATCCTGATCCGCGCACATAAATATGGCGGCAGCATCTCCTTCGCGCTGTATTCATCCGACATGATCAATGTCGCGCCGCGAAAAGTACCGAGCGCCTCCGCGCATCTCCCTAAAGAAGTTCACTTGGAAAAAGAAAGCCTGCATTCAAGCAAGCCTTGAAGTGGTACAAGTAACGCTACAGAAACTTTATGCCTAGACAGCCATATGGTGATCCTGCAGCCTAACTAAGCGTACGCTGTTCTTCCTCCTCTAACTGTCGCAGCATCGCCGAAAAGAAAAAGAGACAAGTCAAGGTCAAGCCAGAGAAAATGATAATCGGTGGCAAAGTATTCACTTTTAGAAACCACATGGAGACAATCATAAGCGAAACGATATTCATTGCCGTCATTGCCGCAAAAAGAATCATTGGCGGAGCTAAGATGTATCCAATCGATCTCTTCTTAATGAGAAGGACTCCGGCCAGAATCATAAGCGGCAGATAAAACGAAAAATCAAGTGCGTGCACCGGATTTGATAAAAGTCCTGCTTTTGTGATACTCTCAGGCGTCTTGTCCGTCAGTATTGCCGGCAGTGCATCCGACAGCCACACCATTGCAAATACCAAAGCAATCATAATAAGAAAAATTCCAACTGATTTTACAGGGACAAGTTTTCCAAACCAAGACTTAAAAGAAACCTTTATATTCCTGTAAAAAAAATATAAGACAGAATAGATGGACAAACCAAGGATTGCACAATAAAAAAGAAACAGGGAATTAAAGTGAAGCGCAAAGCAGTAAATCGCAAAAGAATATATGTTGGTAATCATTGCTCCAAGCCAGATAAGGATGCCGACTCTGCTTCCTTTCGAAGCAAAAATGGAAGAAAAGAATAACAAGGGAGCAACAACAAATAAATTCGAAAAATCTTGGCCAATTGTCTGTGCATACCAGGCAATGGTCTCTTTTGCATAAGTGGCTGAATGTAAGATGCCGAAGCACGAGGTGATCACCATTAAAATAACAACAGGCACTGTGAAGAACAAAACGCCTTTATCCGTTTGTTTCATTATTGTTCCCCCTGTTCCATCTCGATCATATTCTTGATTACTTGTCTCATGACCCTTCTTGCCGTGTGTAACTCTTCATCAGCTACTCCTTTGAATAATGCTTGAGTAAACACGAGTCCCTCATTTCTCAAATCACTCCAAAAATCCATGCTGCGCTTGGTCAGCTTAAGGCGAGTCACGCGCGCGTCATTTTGATCTTTTTCAAGAACAAGCAACCCCTTCTCCTCCAGTTTCAGAGCAATCTGCTTCACATTTTGATGTGAACTTCCCATTTCTCTTGCCGCCTCTTTAACGGTCGGCGCCTCGTCGAATAGGTTGTCGATGACAACGGACAAAAACCATTGCTTTGTCGTCACATCAAATCGTTTAAATTCATGTTGAAGCAGCGTATCAATCCGGTTCGCCGCGACAAAAATAAAGCCAAACAAGAACTGCTGATCAGGCATAGAATCAATTTTTTTAAACTGCATTTTTCTTCTCCTATACAAAAAAAGGTAATGTATTATATATATAGATAATACATTACCTTTTTACTTTTTGACAAGAGGTTAAGCACATCAATCATTAATTGAGACAACGGTTATCATACAATAAAGTCTGCATTTCCCGGTGCATCGCCCAGATATTGCTGTCCTGATTGCTGAGAATCACAATGGAAACATCGGTTTCCGGATAATAGGACAGCATCGCCGCCACGCCGTCGATCATCCCATCCTTGCGCACACAAAAGATTTTCCGGTCGATCGTGACAAATTCGAATCCATAACCAGTCGTGATGGTTGCATTCAGTTCCGGCTTCCATTTTCTGAACGGTTTCTCGAACGCGCAATGTGGCTGAAACAAAAGGCTCGCCATTTTTGGTGATAACAATTCGCCTGAATGTAGTGTTCGGAGAAACGTGTCCAATTCAGCAACCGTTGAATAAATACCTCCGTCCGGAGAACCAATCGGCGGATACGAGTAAATATTCTTTTTCCATTCAACAATGTGGCTATCCTCATCCTCGCATGCAACATAGCCCTCAGCCGTGTTTTCGTTAACCTCGTCCATCGCGCAGAAACGAGTACGCTCAAGTCCGCATGGTTCGACAATCCGTTCCATGACGAACTGGCGATAGTTCATGCCTGACACTTTCTCAATAGCCAGTCCCAAAAGAACAAATGCGCAATTGTTATAGCGCGTATCCGTACCTGCCTGGAATAGTGGTTTCTTGTAGGCGAATTGAGGCAGAAAATTAGAAGTGTTCCGAATTGAATAGTTCGGCTTATCACGAAATAATTCGGCATAGTCCTCGCCTGCTTCCTCATCCGCATCATCGGCAATACCAGACGTATGCGTCAGCAAATGTTCAATCGTCACATCCTGAGGAATTTCGGTTCCCTCGAGATCAATGAGATCAACGATATGATCACTCAGATTCAGTTGCCCTTTTTCAACTAAGAGCAAAACCGCAACCGCCGTAAATACTTTGGTTATCGATGCTGTATCGAATTTTGTATCCAACTGATTCGGCACCTGAAAACCACGATGTGCCATTCCGCAGGCATCCGAAAAAAGGACTCTGTCTGCTTTTTTCACGAGGACAGTCCCGGAAAAGTCATGATTTTGATAAAAATTATCGAGGATTTGTTGCAATTGTTCGCGCATGATGGACTCTCTCCAAGTTAGCTTTTTTTGTAAATTATAACATTTATATGCATCTCAAAAAGGTGAATTTTTTTTCGCTAATCTCTGTACTGGTTATTTGTAACTCATCTGTAAGTAAATCTTGCATTGACAAAAGCGGATGACAGTGATTAAATGATACCTAACCTAATCGAGAGGAAAAATAAAATGAAAAAGTTGCAATTGGCTCAATCATACTTTAATGGCTTCTATTACTACTTTAGATAGTTCGTATCCGCTCTGGATACGAACGCAAACGCGTAAGTATCTAGAGTTGGGAAGCTGTTTTGGTCTGACCAACTAGATGCGTAAGATTAAATCTAATTGGTTGCCATTACAATCCGGATCTTTTTATTTTCCTGACGAAAATTCGTAACCAGTTAGATTAATCATCTAACTGGTTATTTTTTTAACATTTTTTTTGGGGGAAATGGGGCATGAACACATTGACGAAATCAAATAAAATGAGACTAAGTATTTCTTTGTTCCTGAACTACTTCGTCCATGGCATCGGACTATTAATTTTAACGCAAAATATGAGACCGCTCAGCAGCGAATGGGGCACATCAATCGCAACCGTCTCCTACGTTATTTCCGGAGTCGGAATAGGCCGACTGCTTGCCTACTATCTTCTTGGCAGCCTGTCGGACCGCTACGGCCGTAAAAAAATTATTATCTTCGGGATGATCAGCTACTCCATCTTTTTCATCGGGATCCTTTTGACCAAGGACTTTAAAGTGGCTTACTTACTTGCGATCCTCGCCGGGGTGGCGAACTCAGCCCTTGACTCGGGGACCTACCCAACTTTTTTGGAAATGAACCGCAATAATGGAGCGGATAACATTCTCATTAAAGCCGCGATGTCAATCGGAGAGTTTGTTCTGCCTCTATACATCGGCCTGAATGAAAATCTGGGCGGCTGGTACGGATTAAGCTTTATTTTTGCGGCAGCACTCCTACTGATCAATGCCGTGCTGATCAGTCGCTCGCAATTTCCAATGCAGTCAAAACCTGAGAAAACCGCGCAGCATCATTTATTTTCTAATGGAAAGCTTTCAAAATCAAAGATCAGTTTAGTCGCCATTTTATCTTTATACGGATATACATCAATGGCCTTGATGATTCTCTTTACCCAATGGATCACACTCTACGGAATTGATGTATTGCATATGAGCAATATGCAGGCGCATTTTCTACTGTCGCTTTACAGCATCGGATCGATTGTCGGCGTTTTGCTGGTCTTTACTATTCTAAAAAGCGCGCTGATCAAAGATGGCACGTTAATGGTCATTATGAACAGTCTCTCGCTGCTCTTTCTTTTAATCGTCTGTTTTTCACCCAACCATCTATCAGTCACCGTTGCATCCTTTTTCTTCGGTGTCACGGCAGCGGGAGGCATTATGCAGGTTGGTTTGACTATTTTCAGTTCCATGTTTCCTCACGCTAAAGGACGTGTTACAGCAATCTTTTTTTCTTTCGGAAGCATCGCATCATTCACCGTGCCTATTTTCACCGGCATGCTGTCCAATGTTGGAACGGCATACGCCTTGCGCAGCGACCTTGTGATCGCGTCGTTTTCTTTAGTTCTCTGGATCATCGGTCATCGACTGCTCTCTCTTTCCAATGACCAAGCGGGTTACGAGACGGAGCGCAGCCAAATTAATTTTATCGATTACTGGATTATTAAATTACTTCAATGGCGATTCAAGCTTGCCAAGTCGATCGGAATGAAAAAGATGAAACAAGGTCAGCGGGTCTTAGATTCTTTTCGGGAGAAAGAAATTATTTCGAGGATTGATCAGCACGTAAAAGATCATGAGAACCGTGACCATTATCATGAAATTTTCCAAACCATCTTAACGAATTCAAAGCAATGCCAAACGAACTTGCAGGAGAAAGGAAGAGTTAAATGATTTATTTTACAGCAGGAGAGTCGCACGGTCCGCAATTAACAGGAATCATTGAAGGGTTCCCAGCCGGACTCCACTTGTCCATTGAAAAGATCAATCAGAAACTAAGTGAACGGCAAAAAGGCTACGGACGCGGTTATCGCCAGAAGATCGAAAAAGACCAGGTCAAGATTACTTCCGGCGTGCGCCACAGTATCACCTTAGGTTCACCAATTACATTAACCATTGCCAACATTGATCACAAACACTGGAGTGAAATTATGGATCCGGTCCATAAGCCCGATCCGGAAACGAACCTGCGTGAAGTGAAAAACCCGCGCCCCGGTCATGCTGATCTGGTTGGCGGCATGAAATACGGACACCGGGATCTGCGCAATGTGCTTGAGCGCTCTTCCGCCCGCGAAACAGCGATGCGCGTAGCTATCGGTGCTGTCTGCACGCAGCTTCTGAATGAGCTGGGCATCCAAATCGCCGGTTATGTTCGGCAAATTGGTCCCATTGAAGCAGACATTGATCAGCTTTTAACTCCTGATCAAATTGAACAGGAAATCAGCCGCAATGATCTTCGTATCGTCAATCAGGATAAGGTTGAGGCTATTCATGAGTTTATTGATCAAACCAAAAAGGCAGGAGACACATTGGGTGGCATCGTCCGTGTCATTGCCAAAAATGTTCCGGCCGGATTGGGAAGCTATACCTCATGGAACGAGAAACTGGATGCCAAAATAGCAGCGGCGGTTATCGGTATTAATGCGTTCAAAGGTGTGAGCTTTGGCGACGGCTTTGACTTGGGTACAAAACCAGGCAGTCAAGTGATGGATCCCATCTATTGGAATCAAGATCAAGGCTGGTACCGAAGCAGCGATCATCTCGGCGGATTTGAAGGCGGCATGACGAACGGAATGCCACTGATTATTAACGCAGCCATGAAGCCTATACCTACGCTTTACAAGCCTTTGCACAGTGTCGCTATTGATACAAAAGAGGAACATAAAGCCAGTATCGAACGCTCTGATGTCACGGCCATCGTCCCGGCATCGCTTGTCATTGAAGCCGTCGTCGCAATCGAGCTATGCAAAATCATTTTGGACACCTTTGATTGCGCGAGCATGGAACGTTTGAAAAAACAGTATCTCGATTATTGTGATGAGTTGAAAAAATATTAAGGAGACCACGCCGGTGATCATTCATACTCTGGGACCTGAAGCAACGGACAGCTGTCGTGCTGCGCAGTATTATCTGAATGAGCATCCTGGTGACATCCAGATTGAGCTTCATGATTGTTTTGAAAGTATTATTGAGCATTTTAATGACTATCAAGGCGATTATTTTATGATTCCCGCTGCATTTAAGTCATGTCATGAACAGCTTGATTGGGCGGACATTCACTATACCTACTTGGATCAATTGAAGCTTGTCACGTGCTTTCGCTATGCACTTGATCCGCTCGTACTGATACGGCGCCTGAAACCAAACACGAATGCCGCCTATACGCATCCATCAACCGCCGCCTTGATGAAGAACTATCTACGCTCCATTCAAGATGAAGCTGTGATTCATTATACCGACAGTAAGTATTTGGCGTATCAAAACTACAAGGATGCCCAGGCACGCTATGTCATTACCAATCAAAAAAATGTCCAATTGGGGGACGATGAAAAAGTTGAGCGCACCTACACGCCGGACATGGTCTGGTGTCTCTATCAAATTTTGAAAAAACAGGTGATCACATGAAAACCCTAAGAACGAATCAGCAACAAGGACTTCAAGGCGCACTTGAGGTACCCGGGGATAAAAGTATTTCCCATCGAAGCATCTTTTTCGGTGCAATCAGCACCGGCGACACGGAAATCACTCATTTTCTTTCCTCTGAGGACTGCCTGAGAACCATGCAGGCATTTGGGGATATGGGCGTATCGATTGAACGGACAAAAGATCGTGTCCTGGTGCATGGCGTCGGATTAAATGGACTTCGGCAGCCAAACCATGCGTTGAATATGGGCAACTCAGGAACCACAACGCGGCTGATGCTCGGATTATTGAGTGGGCAGCCCTTCACCACAGAATTATTTGGCGACCAGTCACTAAGCAGGCGACCCATGAAACGGGTCACCGAACCGCTCAGCCAACTAGGCGCGCGGTTCAAAGTGACGGAGGACGGAAGATTGCCAATCACGGTTTACGGTTCACCGAATCTCAATCCCGTTGACTACCGCCTGCCGGTCGCCAGCGCTCAGGTAAAAAGTGCGCTGATCTTAGCAGGACTGTGTGCAAACAAGACATCAACCATTATTGAAAAGCAGCAAACTCGCGATCATACCGAACTTATGCTAAGCGCATTCGGCGGACAAATTGAAAAGCAAGGGCTGACACTAAAGGTAGCTGGAAAACCGAAGCTTATCGGTCAGCCCATTAGGGTACCTGGAGATCTGTCATCGGCCGCATTTTTCATTGCTGCTGGCACCCTCGTGCCGCACAGTGCGATTACGCTCCATAATGTCGGACTGAACCCGACCCGTACCGGTTTTCTTCGTGTCCTGAAGCGAATGGGAGCGAATATCACCATTCAGAATCGTTCAACTCATGCAGAACCTTCAGGTGACCTGCACATACGGAGTGCGTCTCTGCGTGCGATTGAGATTACGAGCGATGACATTCCAAGCGTCATTGATGAACTGCCTCTGATCGCTCTCTTGGCGACTCAGGCTGAGGGAACAACGAAAATAACCGGAGCTGAAGAACTGCGCGTTAAAGAAACAGATCGTATCACCGTTGTGGCTGCCGAACTACGAACGCTTGGCGCAGAAATTACGGAACTTCCTGACGGGATGATCATTCAAGGCGGAACACGACTTGCTCCGCAGGAAACCGATCAGGTGGACTCGCACGGAGATCATCGAATTGGCATGATGCTGGCAGTAGCTGCCTTACTTGTTAAAAGCGATCTGACCCTCGCCAATGAATCAGCAATCAATATCTCCTATCCCGATTTCTTCGCTGATCTGAATCAACTCATTCCATCAAGCAGGGCTGCTTTATGATGAAAACAATTGTCATCGACGGCTTGGGGCTCATCGGCGGCTCCATCGCCTTAGCGATTAGGCAGCAGTGGCCGGAGCATAAAATCATCGGTGTCGACATCAATCACCGTTCATTGACGCACGCAAAAGAAAAAGGGATCATTGATGACGGCTTTACACAGCTGCAAGGCTGTGCCGAAAAAGCAGACATCATTCTTTTAACAGCACCGGTCTCCATCATCCTAAAACACATGGAGCAGCTGGCACAGATGCAGCTGAATCCGGAAGTCATCATTACTGATGTCGGCAGTACAAAAAAGCAAATCATGGCTAAATCATCCTTATTTGTCGATCGAGGCATTCATTTTATTGGCGGCCACCCAATGGCCGGTTCACATAAAACAACGATTACAGCAGCGAGAGCTGATCTTTTTCAGAGTGCTTACTACTTCTTAATTTCCGATACGCTCATCGATCAACACGTACAAAAAGCGGTGGATGAACTGCAGGCATTACTATCCGGCTTGAATGTCAAATGGCAACTTGTTTCAGCGCAGCAGCATGACCAAATTGTCGCTCAGATCAGCCACTTGCCTCATATTATCGCAGCAGGATTAGTCAACATGGCGCAGAACGAATTCAGCGGCTCGACTTTATCTTTGAAACTAGCTGCCGGTGGATTTCGAAGCATCACACGGATCGCGTCCTCCGATCCGGACATGTGGACAGACATACTCTTAAGTAATCGTCAGATACTGATTGACAAAATCAACACGTTCAGCGAGCTTTTGAAGCATGTCAAAGAGGCACTCCATTCATCAGATCGTTCTGCCATTCGAAACTACTTTCGGCGTGCCAAAATTACCCGAGACAGCATCAATGCTCAAGCTTCAAGTCATGCACCTAATTTCTATGACTTGTTCGTGAACATTCCCGACCAAGTGGGTGCAGTCGCCGAAGTGACGCGCGTTTTGGCAGAGGCAAAAATCAACTTAATCAACATTCATATTTTGGAAATCAGAGAAGAAATTAATGGCGTTCTTCAGTTGACCTTTTCCAACCAAAATGATCTTGCGGATGCAAAATGCGAACTTATCCAGCATGGGCTGTCCGTAGTGCGAGGTGAATAAATTATGGTACACAGCATACTTGTCGGCTTTATGGGGAGCGGCAAAACAACTGTCGGACAGCTCTTGGCAAAGCATCTGAATTGTCCCCATCTCGATTTAGACGCACTCATCGTCGCACATGAGGGTAAATCTATTAAACAAATTTTCACGGAACACGGGGAAGCATACTTTCGTTCATTGGAATCGGAAATGCTTGCCGAAGCGTTCAAGCGCGAGGGCATTCTGTCCACCGGCGGAGGTACACCTGTCCGCCCCATCAATCGCCGATTATTAATAAATTCCGGCGTCCCTGTCGTGTATTTAAAAGCATCTCCAGAAGTGATTATTGATCGACTGCACGGGGATCAAAACAGACCGCTCTTTCAATCACTAGACAAGAAGAAGCTGATTGAGCTTCATTACGAACGAGAAAAAGCCTATGAACAATCAGCAACAATTAGATTGACTACCGATCATAAAGAGCCATTAGAGATCGTTCGCATTATTTTGAAGAGCATCGGTGCGTCTGTTCAATGAGAAATGCGCCATGTAATCGGGGTTAGTGGTGCAGCGCTTTTCGCTGCACCATTCATTTTCATAATGAAGAATCATGTATAATCTACATGTATGAATTTGATTTGAGGTGATTTGATGCGTAAAACATTGTCTGTTGTTGCGGCAATACTAGTGAACGAAAATGAGGAAATTTTATGTGCTCTGCGTTCGCCAAGAATGTCGATCCCAAACCGTTGGGAATTTCCCGGCGGCAAAGTTCAAGAAGGCGAAACACCTGCAGAAGCTATTGAACGCGAAATTAATGAAGAATTAAAATGCTCGATTGAGGCTAAAGACATTTTTCTCACCAGTCATCACGACTACGATACATTCTCCATTGATTTGACTGCCATTACATGCAAACTTGTAGAGGGGTTCCCAACCGCACATGAACATTCCAAGCTCATTTGGTTAAAAAGAGAAAATCTTGATTCGCTAAAATGGGCACCGGCCGATGTCGCAACAGTGGAACGACTTGTAAAAGAGAGCATGTAATAGTCTTTTTATTTTATTCGAAAAATGTGTATAATAAAGACAGGAAATACGTAAAATAATACCGTCCGAAGTGACGCAATCACCTCGGACGGCTTGAGCTAGGCAATATCCGCATTGAGCGGAATCAGTGCATGAACTGAATCAATTGAAATGATCCGTTTCAGCTATCTGTGGAGAGATATGAGACGGATCATTTTTTGTTTCTTGACAACATCAGCACTAACATTCCAAAGGAAATCATGAGTGTCAGTACTTGAAATGTTGTCATAAGCGCCACCCCCAATCATCAGGGCGTCACCGATCCACTCACATACTTCATCTATTACCTTACCAAATTATAACAGATTAATAGAATCCTTTTATACCTTCGTCGTAAATTCTTGATACAGCGGCATCGGCACTTCATGATGCAAAGCAATCTCAGTAGTAATTGGTTTGTTCCCGCTATATTTAACCACATCTCCTGTTCCGATATAAATATAGGGTTCAGAGATATTTTTCTCTATAGTCTTGAATTTCCGCACAAATAGGTACAGATTTATTCCATATTTTTTATTATTTATAATTCGATGACCTTGAGTTGTATCCTGACTATTTGTATTAGGCGTCTCCCACTGAAAAAGCGAGGGGCTAATAAAATGATCTTGATAGTTGATGCTCTCCTTAATCCCCTCATCTTTGTGAAGATCAATAAACAGATAGTAGTCATTTCCATTTTTGATTGTGCCGGATCCTCGGAATGAACTGAGTATTTTTCTATAATTAGATAGTAAAGCAGATTCCACCATTGAATACTGCTCATATAGTTTTAGAAATGGGATTTTATAATTCTCATGTCCAAACATCTTCTCATAACGATAAATTCCATAATTAAGCACATCAAGAATGTAAGCCTTGTGCTCCTCATTTTCACAGATCCTATCCAAAGTTTCCGACCGTTTCAAAAACTTACCTTCGCGGTCATAGCTTCCCAATTTTACTTCTCGTGATTTCTGCCCTTGATCATCATAGGTTTGATTCAGATGTTCAAACGCATGATCAAGCGTCTCTTCATTTATGGATTCTAATAATTTCTGAACTTCATTTTTTGCCTGTTCCCACGACACGGTTTTATGAGTCATCAATGAACGTAAAATACAAAATTCATAGGGACGTTTTATAGGAAGATCAGAAGATAGCTGTCGCAGCACAGTGTTGAATGGCTCTTCATTCGCCAATTTTTTTAGCTCATCCGTTTTTTCAACAGCCGCAAGAAAAGCAAGATAGGTTTTCTTATTATTAATAAACTTAATTGGATCAGGGGCATTTTCGAATTTTGCATAGTCTAATAAGTAGTAGGGAATGGTTCGATCTTCTGCCCCAGCAACAAATTGTTTCTTAAATTCAAGATACTCTTCCTTCAAATATTTCATCGCACGGAAATTCTCTTGATTTAATTGGTCAATGATTCGTTGCTGCGAAATTCGATCCATCTGAATATGAGTCGCGCCTGGGAGATCCGGGAAACCGCGATGAACTGCAACCTTTAAGCTGTCCTTGTCATAGAAGCGTTTTCCGCTTAATGCAATCGCAATAAGAAAAGTTTTGCTGTGATTGCCGATAAAATCGAGAACTGTTAAAAAGGATTGTCCTTCATATTTTCGCAAGCCACGACCAAGCTGCTGCATGAAGATAATCGGTGAATTGGTTGGGCGTAGCATCAAAACTAAATTTACAGACGGAATATCGATGCCTTCGTTAAAAATGTTGACCGTAAAAATGACTTGCAACGGATCGTCATCATTTTCAAGTCTGCGGACCATTTCTTGGCGCTTAGACTGCTTGTCATCCCCAGTTAAATAGGTGCTGACAATACCGCGTTTATTGAATTCATCGGCCATATATTGGGCATGATCCTTGGTTACACAATAACCCAGACACTTACACTTTTCTCCGTCATAGCCGTAAAAATTCATTTTGTCGATAATAAAATCGACGCGCTCATTCACTTTGAGCCGCTTTGCAACCTCCGCCACATCATCGATGGAGACATCAGAAAGATCCACACCATCCACATCTGAAATGCCGAAGTAATGAAAAGGCAGAACCAAATCTTCCTCTAATGCTTCATTGAGTCGAACTTCAAGCGCAATATTGTTATCAAATAAACCGAAGATATCACCACGGTCACAGCGTTCCGGAGTAGCCGTCATTCCCAGTAAAAATTTCGGTTCAAAATAATCCAGTACGCGTGTATACGTTGAAGCTGTTGCATGGTGCGCCTCGTCAATAATAATATAGTCGAAGTAATCAGCAGGAAACTCGCTATAATGATCCTTGATGGTTTGGATCGTTGTAAAAAGATAATTCTTCTCTTGGTAGTCTTTGCTATTTCCAGTGTACATGCCCATTTGATTGCCGCGACCGAGCAGTCGTTCAAAAGTCTCTTTTGCCTTCGTTAGAATCTCTTCACGGTGCACGATGAAAAGCATTGTCTTGGGCTGAACCTTTTGAACGTCAAACGCTGACATGTACGTTTTCCCTGTACCCGTCGCAGAAATGACGAGTGCTCGCGTTTCGCCATGGCTTCTTAGCCGCTCAAGATTATCAATCGCCTGCTGTTGCATCATATTCGGAACGATCCGCTGCATCTCAGCATTCCCGTAGCTGTTAAAGGATGGCTCACGAGCAACCGCAACCTGAGCTTTCAATCCTTCAATAAACTTCTCGTATTTCTGCAAGAACAGATCATCTGCAACGGTACATTGCGCCCACAACTCTTTGTATTCCTTAATGGCTTTTTCCAGAAATGGGTTCTGCCTCGTGGACACTGTCGACACATTCCACTCAACATTGCTCTTCAGAGCACTCTGCGTAATGTTCGATGAGCCGATCATAACTGTATACATATCTTTATTCTTAAAAATATAAACCTTGCTATGAAAGCCTTGAACCTTGTCAGCCTCAAAAACTCTCAGGTCGATATTATTGAAGGCTTTAATCTTCTTGAGTGCTTTGGGTTCTGTAAAATTCAAATAAGTGGATGTCATGATCTTTCCACGAACGCCACGATCACGCAGCTCTTTCAAATTATCAAGCAGCAGTTGCAATCCGCTGTAGTTAATAAAGGCAACACTAAAGTAGAACTCCTCGCAGGTTGAAAACGCCTGCTGCAGTTCATATAAAAAGGTCTGTCCATTTGAATTTGTGATGAGTTTGGGGGTCATTGACTATCTTCCTTGCAACTATTAGACTGTTTTGACAACATTATACCAGGAAATAGACATAAAATTGACTGCATTGTATAATGTATTTAAATGGTTTAGTGATGTGTCCCTTGGCATACACTAATAAAGCCGTCAGTGCTGTTACACTGATGGCAAGCATGGCAACGTCCGCATTGAGCGGGCAGCAGTGCATGATAAGTAAATCAAAGATGAAAATTGATCCACTTCAGCCACTGCAATGGCATATGAGGCGGATCATTTTCTTTCTTTAAACGACAGTATCGCTATAATAAGTCCCGCAAAAGAAATTGCGAGCATTAGTGCTTGATACACTGTCATGGGCAGCACCTCCAATCTGAAGGTGTCACTGCCATCCGCTCATATGCCTTATTGCCATAATTAAAGTATATCGAATAAGATCATGCGTTCGCAATATGATTCGTATAATTATTTCTCCTAAATCCAATTAGTGACGCCATGAAAGCTACTACGTTAACAAGTAAAGGTTATATATCAAAGTTTCGAACTATCATAAGCACATCAAGCGGTAAATCCATCTTATTTGCTTATAATAGGAATTAGATATCTTGAAACCTAGGAGGCGACCTTATGAATCAACATTCTTTCTTGAAGCTCAATCTCTTCAGCTGTCTGTACGGGTTTCTGCTGTTCGCCCTGACTATGATGTTATTCCGTCCATACCAGGTCGCGGCTATTGTGCATGTTACACCGGAAGAAATCTCCGGTGGATTCTTTTGGGTCGCTATTTTGGCTGCAGTAATCTACATGATGTTTATGAATCGCTTTGCCCGTCAGAGACCGAAAAACTGGAAAGAGGCACTGGGCATCGCTTTATACGCCGTGCTCTGGTTCCCTTATTGGCTTCTTTTTGTTTTTATTGCGTTTCTCATAAGATTCTGAGATATAGACTTCCCCCTAAAAATCTGCCTCCACGCCATGGCACCTGCATCCCTCTTTTCTTTGATCTGCAATGATCTGTACATAAATCTTCTGCCCACCACAACAACAAAATTTACAAATTCTTTACCTCTATGGCCTACGTATCCCTTTTCTGCTCAGTTATAATTATTTAGAAGATACTGGGAAAGAACGGGTACGATGGTCTATGAACAATACAGTAGTAACTGACTTGGACAAGATTATCAATGAACAGAAAATAAAAGCTGTTTTTCAGCCAATCGTCTCTCTGCGTAATGGTGAGATTCATGGCTATGAGGCATTAAGCCGCGTGACATATGAAACAGAATTGGCGAATCCGGAAAAGCTGTTTTTAGCAGCGGCAGAACACAATCGGTTACACGTACTTGATTCGTTGTGCCGCTCCACGTCGTTGCGCTCATTTTATGATCTATGCGCAGGCTCACCACCAATAAAGAAACTGTTTTTGAACGTCAGTCCTGTTATTCTTCAAGACCCGCGGTTCATTCAGACATTTAGTTCTCATTCTTTGAATTCCTATCCCTTCGAGCCGAGCCAAATTGTCTTTGAGGTCACCGAACGGAGTTCCATTAATCATCCGGATCAGTTCGCTGTTTCGATACAGGATCTTAAGTCGCATCACTTTCAGGTTGCCATTGATGACGCGGGAGCTATGTATTCCGGACTAAATTTGATTACGGACACCCACCCGCACTATGTTAAACTTGATCGACGTCTCATTGAGAACATTGATCTTGGTCGTATAAATTTTGCACTCGTCAAGGGACTCGTCGAATTTTGCAGAATTTCTAACATTCATTTGGTTGCCGAAGGTATTGAGACTTTATCTGAATTAACAAGCTTAATTGATCTCGGTGTCTCTTATGGACAAGGGTTCTATCTTCAAAGACCGTCCGAACGGCTTATGGAGATCGATGAAACCATAAAAAAAGAAATTATTGACCATCATAAGATGAAAAATAATGTATTCGGTCAACCTAATGCCAATGGCTATATTTTAAATATTTGCAATCCCACTGAAACCATAACCATGCAAATGAAGATTGAACATGTGCTGGAAAAATTCAAAAAGGATGGAACGATTCCCGGTCTCTGCGTCATTGATAATCATAGAGTGGTCGGTATTATTACCCGATCTCAATTAACGATGCAGGTAAGCGGGCGCTTCGGATTCAGCCTTTATCAAAATCAGCCGATTTCAGTTCTCATGGATCGAGATTTCATTTCGGTTGACTATCGAACGCCAATTAACGAAGTCTCGAAGCTGGCCATGTCGCGACCTCAGGACAAGCTCTATGATTTCATTGTCGTGACTAAAGAAAATCGCTATTTCGGAACGGTGACCATTAAAAATCTGCTGCTTAAATCAACAGAAATAGAGGTTATAAAAGCAAAATACGAGAACCCGTTGACCGGTCTTCCCGGGAATCTGGTGATTGAACAGAAGATGAAGCAAACACTCGAAAAAAACGAGACGTTCAACGTTTTATATATCGATATCAATCATTTCAAGGAATATAACGACGTCTATGGCTTTGAAAACGGTGATTCGATCATTAAATTGCTTGCCGACATTCTCATGCTCTACTTGCCTCGCGGGCAGTTCGTCGGACATGTTGGCGGCGATGATTTTATCACCATCATGGATAAAGGAGCTATTGATAATTACTGTGAAAAAGTCAGTGAACGTTTTCAAGAAAAAGTACTTTACCATTATAATGAGCAAGACCGAGAACGAGGCTTTATCATCACTGAAAATCGTTTAGGAATCGTTGAAGCGTTTTCCATTGTTTCCATATCCATAGCCGGTACCTGTGTCCCATGTGATCATTTTTTGAACTTATTTGAGTTGACAAAGAAGCTGGCGAAGTTAAAAAAGAAATCTAAGAAGCAAAAAGATCAGCACTATTTATATATTGAGTCTTAACCCAAGATCAATGGCAAATCGATTGTTGGGTATGAAGGTGCTGTGTCTTGCTTGGTGAGCCTTTCATTCTTTAGCCACGAAATCCTTTGTAAATCATTTTGCACGTGTATTTTCTTCTGGATTATTTTTCCCTGCACCGTCTGATCCAGTATATCCTCCATCAGGCCGCGACCTTTTTTTCATGCCATTTCTGTGTTTCATGGCAATTTTCCGGGTAAGCTTGGCCATGTAAATTATCATGATTCATTCAATGCCTCATTCATCAAGTCCTATTACTTTAAATTCTCGCTTATCCGTTCTATGATTAATAGCGAAAGGCTTTTCAATAATCGGTATAGTGGAGGGAATTATCTTGAAACAAATCGCAATTGGATCTGAAAAGAAATTGGGATCGGCGGTTGTTCAGGGATGCATGCGCATCGCAGATATGCCTGAGGAAGCGGTAGATCGCCTAATCAAGACCGACCTAGAGAACGGTGTTACATTCTTCGATCATGCGGATGTTTACACGGACGGCGCATGTGAAGCATTGTTTGGCAAGGTACTGGCAAAGCAGCCCGGCTTGCGCGACAAAATCACTTTGCAGACGAAGTGCGGCATTGTTCGCGGCAATGGCGATCACAATAAAGCGTTTGACTTCTCAAAAGAACATTTGCTTGAGACGGTAAACGCTAGTCTGCAACGTCTGCAGACGGATCATGTGGATTATCTGCTTCTGCACCGCCCTGATGCCCTAGTTGAACCTGAAGAAGTGGCTGCTGCATTTGATCAGCTCCACTCTGAAGGGAAAGTTCTTCATTTTGGCGTCAGCAACCAGAATCCATATCAAATAGAACTGTTGAAAAAATCAGTGCGTCAGCCGCTGGAAATTAACCAGTTGCAGCTCAGTATCAAGTTCACCGGAATGATAGACGAGGGATTGAATGTGAATATGACAGTTGGCGGTGCTTCCGTTCGCGATGGCAGTATTCTCGATTATTGCCGGCTGAATGACGTAACCATTCAGGCATGGTCTCCATTCCAATATGGATTCTTCGAAGGCGTGTTCCTCGATAATCCAAAATTTCCTGAATTAAACAAAGAAATTGATAAGGTCGCAACGAAGTATGGTGTCAGTAACAATGCGATTGCGGTTGCCTGGATCCTGCGCCATCCGGCAGAAATGCAAGTCATCCTCGGAACAACGAACGTATCACGTATTGCTGCATCGGCAAAGGGTGCGGACATTACGCTCACTCGTCAAGAATGGTACGATATTTATCAAGCGGCGGGCAACAAGCTGCCTTAACCTTAGAAAACGAGAAGCTGAGCAATAATAGGTCGAGCAGTCAGCTCGACCTATTTTAATTCTGCTTGATCCCTCCTCACAAGAAAAGGATCGATAGTGATGACGAAGGAAACGCGCAGCACTAATTATTGCATTGCGTTTTCAATGCTCGATTTGCCTTTGTTCTTTTTCACGCCTTCTGATTCATGTCGAGCAAAAATCGCTGAATGACCTGATTGAACTGCTCATGTTGGTGCGTCGGAATTTGATGGAAGGCTTTATCAATAAAAATAATTTCTGTTTTTGTAAGAAAATCAAAATACTTTTTGTGTTTACTGATAAATTTATCGCGTGTTCCATAAACAATCCACATGGGAAGCAAATCCAATTGCTTAAGTTGAGCGGAAAAATCCGTTTTCAGTCCTGCTTTATATAGATCGAGCACCGCGTGAACATTAGCTTTTTTACAATATGTGTAAAACATTTTTTTGTCTTCTTGGGTCATTTTATGGGCATTCGCTAATAGGTTACTCAAAGCCTTTTGACCGCCGCTCGCTTTCATGATTAGAACGCCGAGCTGATATTCCATGAACAGCATTGCTGAGCCGACACAAGGAAATCCGCCGGAGAGAATCATTCCACCAACCTCATTGGGGAAAGTCAGTGCATAAGAAAGAGCTATTAAACCGCCGCTTGAGTAACTGGAAAGGATTGGCTGCTTCAATTGAAGTTCTTGAATGAGTGTTCTAAGATCAGCGACATGATCCGGAATCACACGTTCAAGGGAACGAGAAGGTTGATAACTGCTCCGTCCATGTCCTCTTTGGTCATATAAAATAATCTGTGCATGTTCGGATAAAATCTTTTGATAATGAAAAACGACATGGCCCATTAAAGGGGGATGAATGAAGATAATGGGTCTCCCTTTTCCACTTTTTTCGTAATACAAGCAAATGTCCTTTGTCGTGTTGATATACGGCATCGTAAGTCTCTCCGAGTGATCGTTTTATATTAGAATGCTTATGGCCTATTCTGCCCCTAACATTGTCATTCAAACAGTCACCTAGCATTGTTTTTAAACACACTACTGAAGGCATCTGCCTTTTAGATCATTAATGATGCACCTCGTCATTGCTAAAATTTTTCTTTAATAGCGACAGAAAACGAAACAGTTCCAATGAAAGGATTAAACCACTGACCCATACTGCTCCGAAAACATATCCTGCCACGAGATCACTTGGGGTAATGCCGAAGGCGCTGATTGCGCTTGCTGTGTAAGCAAGCAAAACGATTAAGAAGAAAAATAATTCGGACATACTGATCATGTACTTTTTTTGATGGCGTACCAGCATCATCAAAAAATACCCTAAGAGAATCAGCAGCATCATCGACTTCTTATTTGGAAAATCCAGACTCATGTAGGTTCCAGTCAGAATAAAGTGAAACAGCCAGCGCACGCCGTTTGCGAAGATAAATCCCCCGGATAATGTCAGCCCAAGAAAAAGCAGTTCAAGCCATTTGTCCCTGTTATTAAGAAGAATTGTGACCGCTGTAAGAATGATGATTACAGAGAGTGTTGACCAGGAAGACAATCCATAAACATGCTGCAGCGCCTGCTGCCATTGATTATCCACAATGAATGAAACAATTCGTCTGGAAACCTTGTCGAACGGCACAAATTCATTGCTGAGAAAATCCTGGATCATTCCTGCCATCAAAGTGATGAGTGAAATAAATGCAGCCAGAATCAAGAAAATAAATAGTTTGATCTTCAAAAAGCTTTTATACCGTTTAAAGGTTGCTTGAAAGAGGAGCAAAAGCGATTCCTTGATATATCTTCGATTCGTTCTAATCACGATATAACATAGCAATACGAGGGCAAGCAAAACGCTTGCCAGCACCAGCCATTTCTTGATTTCCACCTGATACTTGTCCCATTCCGGTCCTAATACATACCCAAGTGATATAAAGGTTCCGGTCCAAAGAAAAACACCGATATAGGCAAACACACTAAAGGACTTAAAGGGCAAGCGGATCACTCCGGATATAATGCTCGCGATATGCCTGATGCCGGGAACGAAGAACGAAAAAATGAGCAGAACCTTCCCATACTTTTGGTACCATTTAGATATGTGTTCCATCTTTTCCTGCCCCATATGAATGTACCGACCATATTTACGAAAGAAAGGTACGCCAAGCTTGTAGCCGATCCAATAGGAGATCGTCGCGCCGATCATGCCCCCAGCTCCCGAGGAGCACAAAGACAAGAAAAGATTCATCTGTCCATGAAAGGATAAGATGCCCACATAGCTCAGCAAGGCTTCATTTGGAATAGGAACACAAACCAGTTCAAGCATTAACGCAAAAAAAAGTGTCAAATATCCGTATTCATTCAGTAATTGATCTAAAACACTCATTCATGGTTCCTCCGCATGGCAGCAAATCCATAGTCAATTTCACTTAATAGTATTCGATTCGCTTCACCGTTACAGTACCTTTATTATTCAAAAAAATGATCCACTCTCCGATGAGAATGGATCAACGTTAATCAATAACAAGATTAAGAACTGCAAAAGCAGCGATAAGCAGCAAAATGACAAGTATGCAGACCGTATCTTTTATTTTCCAAGTCAACTGACGAAACGAAGAACGCGGCAGCTCGGAGCGATAGCCGCGAACGTCCATGACGTTGGCAAGCTCCTCCCCACGATTCAACGATCCCGAAAATAGCGGCAAGAAGATCGGAACCAGTGCCTTCATCTGGCGAAAAAGGGAACCTTCACCAAACACTGCACCTCGCGCCTTTTGCGCATCCATAATCCGTTGCGTTTCATCGAGCAGATTAGGGATAAAACGAAGTGAGATGGACAGCATGATCGATAATTCATCGACCGGAACATGCAGAAAACGAAGCGGACGCATAAGAAAGTTCAAGCCGTCCGTAAGTTCCATAGGCTTCGTTGTTAAGGTAACGGCAGTCGTAACGAAAATGATTGTTACGAAACGGGAAAAAATAAACAGTGCATTAATTAAACCGAATTCGGAGATTTTGATTGGCCCCCAAGTGAAATAAATGATTCCGCCGGCAGTAAAAAGAATCTGAAGGAATACCGTGAATAAAATCAACCAAATTAATGGCCGAACGCCGCGAAAGAAAACTCGGAAACCGATTTTCGTCAAGCTCATCACAAAAAAAGTAAACAGCCACAATAAAATGAGCCCCTGTCCGTTTTTCGCCATAAAAGAAATAAAAATAAAAGCAATACCTGCGATCATTTTGGCACGTGGATCAAGCTTGTGAATTGGTGAATCACCTGGAAAATAACGTCCGAGAATCAGTTTATTCATACACGTCCCACCCCGATCAAAGCCTCTGCCAGTTCTTCCTCTGTCAGGCAGACATTTGGCAATCGAATACCTGAATAAGTCTCAAATGCCAACTGGAACCGCCTCGCTTCAGGAACATCCAGCTGCCATCTGTTCAACTTTTCGCTGTCCGCAAATAGGCTGCGCACGCTTCCATGATAGACAACTTTTCCTTGATCCATGACGACCGCATCATCTGCGTAGCGTGCCGCTGTCTCCATATCATGAGTAACAAGAATAACAGTCAATCGTTTACATTTGTTCCATTGCTTAAACAGCGACATCAATTCCGCTTTTCCTGAAGGGTCAAGGCCTGCGGTTGGTTCGTCCAGTGCAATCACTTCAGGTTCCTGAGCGAGAACGCCGGCAATCGCCACTCTCCTTTTCTGTCCGCCGGAAAGTGAGAACGGCGACTGTTGAAGAATAGATTCATCCAGCCCAACTTGGCGAATCATCTTGATTGCCAGATCATGTGCTGCTTCCGGACTCGCACCGAAGTTCAGCGGACCGAAGCTGATGTCTTGTTCCACAGTTTCAGCGAACAGCTGCGATTCAGGAAATTGGAACACCATCCCGATATGCTTCCGGACTGCTTTCAACGCTTTTTTGCTCGTTTTACTGTCAATCTTAATGTCACCAACCTCTGCCCAACCGGATTTTGGAAGCAGCAATCCGTTCAGCACTTTTAGCAGACTCGACTTACCGGCTCCAGTAGGACCAACGACTGCCGTAAACGTTCCCGGAGCTATTTGCAGGCTGACGTCCTGAAGAACACGAGGGCTGTGCACCGGGCCAAGCTGATAATCTGCGCTCACTTGATTCAGTCTTATTTGCATAGCCATTGGATCCATTCACTTTCCGTCAGATAGGATTCCGGAGTGCGTCGCTCTTTGCTCATAAGCAGACGCCGCAATCGTTCGCTGAACGGTGCCTCTACGTCCATTTCCTCGCTAAAAATATCCGCAGGCAATCCACTGTTCGCCACGCTGCCGTTTTTCAACACAAGGATACGGTCACTTGCTGCTGCCTCATTCATGTCATGGGTGATGGACAAAATGGTTAATCCTTGTTCAGCCCTCAACTGTTTTAAAGTTGCCAATAGCTCTCTCCTGCTTCGAGGATCCAGCATAACAAAGGCTTCGTCCAAAATAAGCAGATCAGGATGAAGGGCAAGCACACCGGCAATCGCGACGCGCTGTTTCTGACCACCAGATAAACGGGAGGGATCTGCCTCACGATGCTCCAGCATACCGACGAGCTCCAAGGCTTCTGTTACACGCTGCCGCATGTCTTCAACCGGCATGTTGAGGTTTTCCATGCCGAATGCAACATCATCCTGCACGGTTGCTCCGATGAATTGATTATCAGGATTTTGAAAAACAATACCTGCATGACGACGAATCGTCCACTTTGTTTCCTCATTCAAGGGCATACCGCATACGAAAACGGATCCGCTCTGTGGTTTCAACAGCCCAATCAGCAGCAATGCCAAGGTAGACTTACCCGCACCATTATTACCGATAACAGACAGCCATTCACCTTTATTAACGGCAAAGGAAACAGAAGATAATGTATTGTTTTTTGCAGGTTCATATTTAAATGTCAGATCTTTAACTTGGATTATTTGCTCGTTCATCGGACATACCCTCTTTTCACAAGACAACGGCAACGAACAGTAATAACGCAACGGTTCCATTCACAAGCACCAGATTTTTCACAGCAACCACAAAGGTTTTCGATTTGACTTGAATTTGATTGAACTGTTTCACCTGTTTAGATACAGGAATGATGGCCAGCAGTGCAAGCAGCATAATCATCGGCAGTATTTTAAACAGGACACAGACAACAATTGCAGCAAAGGTCGCAGCATAGAGTCCATTAAAAAGCCAAATTGCGTAACGTTTGCCAATGTAATAGGGCAGCGT
The DNA here is from genome assembly GCF_056678885.1 of Sporolactobacillus sp. PKPK-6. Lineage (NCBI taxonomy): Bacteria > Bacillati > Bacillota > Bacilli > Caryophanales > Sporolactobacillaceae > Sporolactobacillus > Sporolactobacillus sp. PKPK-6. The sequence continues at coordinate 788,509 of NZ_JBWXPA010000002.1, forward strand.
AAAGCGATGATTCTTAATGTCATCATCCAGATCGCAAATGTTATTCGCCAGCATGATATTCGCTATGGTGAACATGCACGGCAGCGAGACGAGCACGATTTCAAAGAGCAGGAGCAGATCGGCCTGCACGGTTATTGTCCGTCCTTCCCAAATCAAATTGACAATGCCTTGGTCCGTTGCGTTGACATAAACGGTTAAAAATAAAACACCGAGCCCTTCCGTGATCCCTGAAAAAATTTCACCGATCGGCATTCGTGACAGTGGAATTGGTCCGAACGAATAAAGGATGCCAATTCCAAAGCAAGCCATGCCTACGAGTAAAACAATTAGATCAGTACGTACCACAAGTACCAGTCCCAGCACCGTCGCAATCGCCAAAAGGATGACGATGGTAAACGCGACCAAAGGTTCCGAAATATGCTCCTGTCCAATGATGTTTTCTCTTCTGCGATACTCCTCACTCGTTGCTTTTCGATAATCCATGTAGTTATTAATCGCCGTTGCTGTCATATCAAAAAAGAGCATGGAAGCAAAGAAAATCGTTGTGTTGATTGGATCCAGTAGATGGAACCGGTATGAAACAAAGAGACAGCCAACAATAAAAGGAAAGAGACTGGCTAATTTGGTCTGAATTTCAACGAGTTTAAGGAACGCGCCCAGCGACATCTTTTTCACCCCTTCTTCAATTTAACCCCTTCGACACCTTCTGAAAAAAATACAGTCCTTTTTATTCTATAAGTTTAAAAGCTTTATTCGTCAGCACAAAATTATTTTTTAGATTAGGTGTTATATAGACTTTCTTATCGCGCGTCACAAATACGGCCTTAATCCCCCATTTTTTCGCATCGCTCATTCCGCCTTTAAGCCCGCCCGCAAACAGGACGGTGGAAAGCGCATCTCCGTCAGTCGAAGCATCTGTAATTACTGATACCCCTGCAATGTCATTCATAAATGGATAGCCGTCAAATGGGTTCAACAAATGATGATAGGTCTTACCATTCACCTTAATGAATCGTTCATAGATTCCAGATGTGACAATGGACTGATTGGACTCCTCGATTTTCCCGACAATCGCCCCGCGCGGTTCAAAAGGATTCTGGATACCAACGTTCCACTTTTCATCTGAGGCATTCTTCCCCAGTACGTAAATATTTCCGCCAAGGTCAACAATCGCAGACTGAACATGGTATTTCTTCAACACAGTTACCACTTCATCCGTGATAAAACCTTTAGCAATGGCGCCTAAGTCCAACCGCATGCCTTTATTTTTGAGAAAGATCGTGTGCTTTGAATCATTGAGGATCATTCGTTTGTATCCGATTAACGGAAGCACATGGTCAATCTCGCTCTGCTTCGGTTTTCTTGCATCGGAATAGCCGATATGCCACAGCTTCGAGAGCGGTCCAATGGTCAGATCAAAACCGCCATTTGAGCGTCCGCTGTACTTCTTCCCAATCTTGATCATGCGGTAAATGTCATTAGATACCTTAACCGGCTTAATTCCTGCCTCTTCATTCACCTGATCAATCTCAGACGAATCATGCTTATCTTCAACAGTCGTCGCGTCCGCCAACTCTTCGATCCGTTTAAAAACCGGCTTGAGTACATCTGCTTTCCCTTTATCAAAAATTTTCACCGTAACTACCGTGCCCATTATAAATTCGGTCCTGCTGTATGGGCTGCTGAGAATCTCCGCCTTAACAGGCTGCGCTTTATGCCCACATCCTGTCGTAATCAGCAGGCACACGATGACCATAAACATAATACCGATCTTCCTCATCGGACTCATTCCTTCCCAATGGTTAACTGCTCCTTAGAGTAAGAAAGGCTTTAGAGCAATTCCGCGCTCTAAAGCCTTTGATGGCACTGCTTCCATTCATTATTTCTCTTGGAAAACAAGATTATCGACTTCGATTGGCGTTGTATCGCCCTTTTGAGCCGCGTTAATCAGCTGTGCCGCATAAATACGGAACGAATGACTGGAGTGTGTCGCGCCGGAGACAACATCCACTTCTTCTGCATTTTGTTTGTCAAGTAACGATTTGCTGAGTGCCGGAATATATTCTTTTGGTCCAACCCCGGATTTTGCTTTCATTGCCTTTTCATATGCGGCATTTTCTGATTTTAGTTTTCCATTTTTGTCCAGAAAATCATAATTAACTTTTGTGATCTTACCGCCTTTAACCGTCATATCAATAAATGTTTTCCAACCGGTAGTGCCCAGATTTTTTTCTGCCAACTTGTACGTTCCATCCTTCAGCTTGGCATATGCATCAATGACAATTGGTGTCGTGTCGCCTTTTTGTGCTGCCTGAATCAATTGCTGCGCATAATTAATGAAATGATTAGATGATTCGGTTGCACCGGATACGGCTTCAACCTGCTGTGCATCTTGACTGGCAACAAGTGCTTTATTCAGCTTAGGGATGTATTCCTTTGGTCCAATTCCGTTTTTCGCCTTCATCGCTTTTTCATAAGCTGCATTATCTGACTTCAATTTTCCATCTTTATCTACGTAATTATAATCAGATTTAGTAATTTTTCCGTCTTTAACTGTTATAGACATTGTAGCTTTCCATCCGTGACTGTCCAATTCCTTTTCTTTTAATGAATAAGTCCCATCTTTCAAAGGTGCTCCTGCAATTAATTTTGCGGTTGCAGGTTCACTTGACCCGGAAGCCTTTTTTTCTGTGTTTGATTTGGTAGCGTTTTCATTTGATCCGCAGGCAGCAAGCATCATGATGATTAACAACCCCAACGGTAACAATAATTTTTTAATATGCATAGCTAACACTTCCCCCTTAAATCGACATTTTGTGAAATTCATCACATTATCTTGCTCTTTCATCTTACCATGTCTATGATTCATTAGCTACATCAAAATTGTGAACGTTTTCATAAAAAGTTTTCTTGTTCATTTGCTATACCTAGACACATAGATATGAAATGTGTACTATTTAATTTAGATGGATTGTTATTTATTTCACAAATTATTTCATTTTTTTGATAGCGCTTTAATTTTGTTTTTTCGAAGGGGGAAGAATAATGGGGATTAAGAACATTGTAATTATCGGGGCCGGATACGCTGGTGTTCATGCTGCGAAAAAATTGGCAAAAAAGTATAAGAAAGATGCTTCTGTCACCATTACTTTGATTGATCAGCACTCATACCATACGATGATGACAGAACTTCATGAGGTTGCCGCGCATCGCGTGGAACCTGAAGCCATCACATTCGATTTGCGCAAACTCTTCAAACACACAAAAGTGAATCTAGTCACAGATCGGGTCAAGAACGTCGACCATGAGAATAAAACAGTGACCACTGAACATGCTGCATACAGCTATGATTATTTAATTCTCGGTATGGGCGGTGAGCCCAATGATTTCGGCACGCCGGGGGTACGCGAGCATGGCTTTACACTTATGTCTTGGGAAGACGCAATGAAGTTGCGTGAACATATTGAACACATTGTTCGCAAAGCAGCAACGGAACATGACCCCGATAAGCGGCGCGCAATGCTTACCTTCGCTATCTGTGGCTCAGGCTTTACAGGTGTTGAAATGATCGGCGAACTGATCGAATGGAAAACGCGGCTTGCCAAGGTCAATAAATTGGCAGAAAACGATATTTCTTTGTATTTAGTGGAAGCGGTTCCAACAATTTTGAATATGCTTGAGCGAAAGGATGCAGGCAAGGCAGAAAATTATATGCGCAAAAAAGGCGTTACTATCTTGACCAGTTCGCCCATTGTAGAAGTTAAAGCAGACCGTATCGTCCTAAAATCGGGAGATGAACTTCCAACGCACACCTTGATTTGGACAGCAGGAGTGAAAGCGAATTCCCAAGCAAGCAGTTTCGGCATGAAATCGGCACGTGCCGGACGTTTGACGGTCAATAAATATATGGAAGCTGAGGACTTGGATCACGTTTACGTCGTTGGTGATCTCTCCTATTATGAAGACGGCGGAAAACCCGTACCTCAAATTGTCGAAGCGGCCGAGCAAACAGCCGGAACGGCAGTTAAAAATATTGCATGTGCAATTAGCGGTGGCGAAAAATCGGCATTTAAAGGCAATTACCATGGTGTGATGGTTTCGATCGGTGCCAGATACGGAGTTGCCCATCTAGGGAGCATGCATTTAAGCGGGTTTCTTGCCATTTTAATGAAGCATATGGTCAACCTGTACTATTTCTTTGGCCTTCGCAGTGCACATTATATGTTCCATTACATTATGCATGAATTTTTCCAAACGAAGGATAAACGAAATATCCTCCGTAACTTTTCCACGCGGTACGGCAATGTACTCTGGAGTCTGCCTCTTCGCGTTTTTGTCGGCGGTTTCTGGCTTAATGAAGCATTCGGCAAGATATGGGGTGAAAGTATTTGGAACAAGGTCACGTCACACTGGTCGAATTTCCATCTGCTGTTTAATGGACTTGGTAAGGATTCCTGGCTAGTCGGATCATCTGTGAAAATGCCGTTTGATTGGCTGCAGACAGCGACAACCGGTGCGAGCCAAGCGGCAAGCAGCGGTGCGGGCGACACAGCAAGCCAGTATGCCACACCTATTCTGAGCAAGATGCCGTTCTGGTTTGAATGGATCATGAAGCTTATGCTCCCGAACGCCGATGTGGCCGTATTCATGCAGAAAAGCATGGTGTTCATCGAGCTCGCCATTGGTCTCGCAATACTTGCCGGCTTGTTTACATGGATCAGCAGCGCAGCAAGCGCAGGATTCATTGTTATGTTTACGCTAAGTGCCATGCTCGGATGGGATAATTTGTGGGCACTGCCTGCTTCAATTGCATTAATGAATGGTTCCGGCCGATCTGTCGGATTTGATTATTGGGTTGTCCCTTTCCTGCAAAAGACATTGAGCAGATGGTGGTATGGCAAAGAACAGGCGATCTATAACGATGCTGCCGACAACGAAAGTCCCGCTCTCATTAAGTCGTCGAATACAAATAATTTGAACCAATAAGCTACAAGAAGGGAGGATCAGCAGTGAGCAGCTACTTAAAAATGATCAAACGCTGGGATATTATCATTGTAACGATACTTGTTCTGATCTCTTTTCTTCCCTTCACAATTTTCAGTGTGGTCCAAGCGAAAAGTAATAATGATCCAAACAACATCAATGTTGCAGTAATTTCTGTGGATAATAAGGTCGTCAAACGCATTGTACTCACAGGTAATGTAAAAACCCAGCAATTTGATGTTCACGACCTTGGCGGGGATTGTAATACGATTGAAGTGAAGAAGAACCGAATCCGGGTCAAAAGCGCCGATTGTCCCGACCAAAATTGTGTGCTGACCGGCTTTATATCTAAACCCGGCCAAACGATTGTCTGTCTGCCTCATCGTGTCGTTATTGAAATTAAAAGCAATCACGAACCGTCACAGGATATCATTGTCAGTTCATAAGGCGGCAAAGGAATCTGGTACTTATGACAAAAAATCAGCTGAATGCTTATATCGCACTGCTCGCCGCCCAAGCGGTGGTCATTAGCATGTTCGAGAACGCCATACCTTTTCCTTTTGCTGTGGCACCCGGGGCTAAGCTTGGGCTTGCGAATATCATCACATGTATGGCACTCTATACGCTTTCAACGAAAGATACACTTAAAGTACTCACCATTCGGCTGATCTTGGCAACATTGCTCGGCGGCACCATTTCCACATTCATGTACAGCGCAGCCGGTATCGTGCTGAGTTTTTTAGGGATGTGGCTTGTCAAAAAACTTGGTCCTGATCGTGTCAGTTTGATTGGTGTGAGCACAACCGGAGCTATTTTGCATAACATCGGACAACTCATTGTCGCAAGCTGGATTGCGCAAACATGGACGGTGCTTCTCTATCTTCCGGTACTGTCTTTTGCCGGTATTCTAGCAGGCATTGCGATCGGTGTCATGGCTAATTATTTGTTAAATCATGTCGAGAAATTACACAATTACCGAAGTTTGCGGGAATTGAATGAATAAGGTGCAAGATTGGTGGTGAAACAGATGGGCATTCATAAAATGTGGAAATCGTATCCGGAACTTAATGATGAGCTTGCGGATGTGCTTAAACTGATCGAATCCTATATTCGTGTACGAGACACAGCTATTCAGGATAAAATACTCGCCATGATTCGATCGGGAGGAAAGATGCTCCGCCCTGCTTACTCGCTTTTATGCGCACATATTGGTCCGGAATCGGAACGTGCGCGGCCAAAAGCAGTGGCGGCAGCACTCGAATGTCTGCACATGGCGACCTTGGTTCATGATGATGTCATTGATAAAGCGGACACGCGTCACGGACAGACAACCGTGCATGTGGATTATGGAAATAAACTCGCCGTTTATACTGGAGATTATTTGCTTACACTCGCCTTTTCTATTCTTTCCAAATATGCGGATTCCGTTCCTCAAGTGAACTTCCGCGGCTTTGAAGCAGATAAAATTTTGGCCGGTGAACTGGCGCAATTACATGGACAATACCGTGCGTCCGTTTCTGTCAAGCGGTATCTTTCTCAAATTTCAGGAAAAACGGCGCAATTATTTGCGATCAGCTGCTATGCCGGTGCATTAGCAAGCAGGGCGGATGAAAAAGCTTCTGCACACGCCTGGCGAATGGGGCATCATATTGGCATGGCTTTTCAGATCATTGACGACTTGCTCGACTACCAGGGGAACAGTCAAACACTTGGAAAACCGGTGATGAGTGATATTCGGCAAGGCATTTACACCTTACCGCTCATTTATGCCGTCAAAGCTGATCCTGACTCCCTTCGATCGTATCTGATTAAGGGAAAAGAACTAAATGACGAGGATATTCATGCTCTTTTAGGACTGATTAAGAAGCACAATGGAGTAACAAAATCTTTGCTTATAGCTCAGAGATTTACACAAAAAGCACTGAATGAACTACGGCAGCTTCCTGACGGTGCATACAAATCAACCCTTGAAAAGCTGACCAAGTCGTTGCTAGACCGAAAAATGTAAGAAGGGGATAACCTTCAATGTTGTCATCAAAGTCTCTTGTTCGCGTTATAATAGAGGCAATGATACGCACTGGAGGTTATTTTTATGAAAGAAATAACGATTACACTTGGTGACATTACAACGGTGAAAGTCGATGCTATTGTCAATGCGGCAAACACCTCCCTGCTTGGCGGCGGAGGCGTCGACGGCGCGATTCACCGTGCGGCAGGGCCTCAGCTTCTGGCCGAATGCAGGACGCTGAATGGTTGCCGAACTGGTGAAGCAAAAATCACAAAAGGTTATCAGTTACCATCCAAGTATGTCATTCACACACCAGGTCCCATTTGGCAAGGCGGCACTCATCATGAACGGGAATTATTGAGAAACAGCTATGTGAACAGCCTTAAGCTTGCAGAAGTCCATGACTGTCGAACGGTTGCCTTTCCCTCGATCAGCACCGGTGTCTACCATTTCCCGCTTGAACGAGCCGCTCCGATCGCGATTACGGCTATTCAAGATTTTTTACAAAGCGCTAAATTTGTTGAGCAGGTCCAAATGGTGTGCTTCGATGCCGGCACAAAACAAGCCTATGACCATGCATTAACCCAAGTGAATGAGGCATGAGCGAGCCTGATCAGTGTTCCATTAAACCCTGCGTTTAATTCTGAAGTACTGCTCGATTAAAGTCCATTGAACCTGAAAAAAAACCGCCGACACACTTTCAATTTGAAGGCGGTACTGCCTTCGTTTCATACATATGCTTTTACTACGCAGTAAAGACGGACTGGGCACTATCTATATTTTCGTCTTTTTGGATTTTGGCAGTTAAGTTAAACATTCGCTCTGTTCGGTTGAACCTTCCAACGGTTAGGTTGAACTTTTCGAGTGTTGGGTTGAATTTCTGCTCTTCGGTTGAAATTAGTTACAACTTTTTAGAAGTTCGTTACAATTTTCGGGTCGTTCGTTACGATTCTGAATCAAAGCTGATTGCTGCGCCTCTTCCGTCAAACGAGAATCAGAACCATCACCTCACATTATTGACCATTAAACCTTGTCCTCTGTTAACACCATTGAATAAAAGGGATACACGCTTCCATTTGACTTGACCATCATCGTTTTTTCTACTTTGAATCCCACACGTTCATAGACTTTCAGTGCTCGTTCATTGAAAACGGCTACCGACAATGAAAACATAGATGGGTTGAATTTTTCTTCAGCAAAGTTCAAACCTGCTTGGATAAACGCCCGACCTAGTCCCTTTCCTGTCAAGTCCGGTCTCAACCCTAGACCCATTTCAATTGTTCCTGAATCATTAAAATAACAAAAAAAGCCAATTAATCTATTTTGATCATCATAAACAGAATAATAGACGCCCTGTCTCGCTTTTGAATTCAGTAATTCTTCCAAATCCTCTTCATCATTTCTGAAATCGTAGAAAGAATACGGTTCCTCATAGTGCCAATCCGCAATGGCATTTGCCTCTTGATCAGTCATTGGTTTAAATGTGTAGTTTGCCATGATTACCTCCATTTTTGCGTTACAACTTTGCCACAATCCATTGCGCCGCTGCGAGAAAATGGTCTGCGATATAATCAGGTTCAACCTCGACCCATGTATGTCGATAGTCATGCAGTGAACGCTCGCCCCATCCGGTTCGAACCAAAATTTTCTTGGCTCCGGCTGCATCAGCTGCCTGCATATCCGTGCCCGTATCCCCGATAAACATGGTTTTCGTTAAATCCAAGTGATATTTTTTCGCCGCTTCGAAAAGCAAGCCCGGCTTCGGTTTCCGACATGTGCATCCGTCATCAGGGCCATGCGGACAGATGAAGGCATCATCAAGATCATAGGACCTGAATTCCTCGTAAAAGTCATCTATTGTGGCCTGACCTTTACTGATCCTTGTTTGATTCGTACAGGCAAAGAGAGGGATTCCATGAGCCTTCAGCAGATGAATTGCGTCTTTGCTGTAAGCATACGGTTGAAAATCACAAGGATGAATAAAGTGACCCGTTCCGCCAATCGTTCCGTCACGATCAATAAACACGGCTTGAATTTCTGTCATCAATAACAAATTCCCCCTATTTATTCTTCCTCTACCTCCATATTAAGCTTTTCTTAAGAAAATATCTTTACAGTAGATGTATGGAATTTTGAACAACTAAAGGGAGAATGGTCTATGGAACGTATGAGCAAAATCAATTATTGGTTAGGAATTGTTATCGCCGCTGCGCTGCTGCTCGAGTCCGCATTTGGGATTTACAGCTTTATACAAAGTAAACAGCAAGCACAATCCTTTCAAAGTAATGCTTCACAAAACATGCCGAATTTTAATGGAGGAAACGGGTCAGCAAGTCCTTCCAGTGGTTCCAACGGCGCTCCACAGTTCGGCGGCGGTTCGGGATCGCAAAAAAGCGGACAGCGTCCATCCGGAATGAGCGCACGCTCAGGAGCGCAAGCAAGTCCCGTTCAACTAGTCATTCATATCATTTCATTAATTTTGGCCGTTGCCGCACTGATTATGACCGCAATTATCGGCAGAAACAACGCACGGAAAAGAAAAGAATTGATGGAGCAGGAAAAATTAACACAAGAATAAGAAACACAGCAGCCCCTCGCAAATGTTTTTTGCAGGGGGCTTTTTTGTGATATCCAATTCATCCAAATTAATGAATACTTCTCTTCCGCACCGATTGGTGTAGTGACGGATCTGAATTTCTAGCTCAAACCTTTTCGCTACCGCTGAGAAGGCTCCGCTCGCTCGGCAGCAACAGTGAGAGCAAGGCGGCGACCAGCGGTAAAAGCGCAAGAAAGGCAAAAATGGCATTGACACCATAGAGATCGGACAGCCAGCCAATCATCGTCGCACCAATTCCGCCGGCACCAATCCCGAATCCAACCATCAGCCCGGAAACCAAGCCGATATTCTTCGGGAACATCATTTGCCCGTAAACAACCGTAACGGCAAATGATGAGAGGACAAAGAAACCGAATAGGAAAAGAACAATGATTGATAGTACACCGTGAACATGCGGAAGTAGCCATGCAAAGGGAACCGTTACGGCCATGGAAATAAACAGCAACCATTTACGACTGATCCGATCCGAAACACGGCCGCCGATGAAGGTTCCGAGTGCGCCGGCGCCAAGAAACAGGAAGGTCAACAGATCACCGTATTTGAGCGCAATCCCCTGGTGCAGATAAAGAAACGGCAAAAATCCAGCGACACCGATCTGTGTCCATGACCGGAGAATAACAACAACGGTCAGCAAACAGAGTCCGGCAACATGATTGCGGCCTTTAATCTTTTTCTGTCGTGCTTTATTTTCTGCAAGACTGCGTTTATACCATGGCATGACGGAAAGCACTAATGCTAAACCGGCAACCGTGGCCAAAACAAACCAGCCCAGTCCATGAAGCCCGGTCGCAATCAGGAATAGGGGAAGAAGCAGCGGTCCTACGGATTGGCCGAAATTGCCGCCGACCTGAATAATCGCTTGTGCAGTTCCTCTCGCTGTGCCCGCCGCCATATAGGCGCCGCGCATCGCTTCCGGATGAAAAATTCCCGAACCGATTCCGGATAATCCAACGAGGATAAGAAGGACCCAATAAGCAGGAGCATAACCTGAAGCCGTGAGACCAAATCCCGTTAAACAAATCCCCACCGGCATAAACCACGTTTTCGGATTCTTATCTGTGATGACACCGAATATGGGTTGCGCCACAGATGATGTCAGCATGGACACGAACAAAATAATGCCGGCTTGAAAATAGTTCAGATTAAAAGCATCTTTGTATAAAGGCAAAAGTGCAGGCACAAGTCCGGTCGTCATTAAGTCATTAATAAAATGGACACCGCTGAGACTGAACAATTCCCGCCTCGCTGCCAGCCTTGGTTTGACGGCCGTCTGATTCTCATTTTTTAATGCAAGATTCATTACGTTCATCCTCCTTGACCACTGCAAAATCATTTACATTTTTTTCGAACACTCTTAGACTAACAAGGAAACGACAATAAAGCCTGCAGTATCCTGCTCACCTTTAGCACAATTTTGACTGAAAGGGATTTCTCAATGAAAAATGAAACGAATTATTCACCGAAACGAAATGGCAACCGTCATGCCTACTTGGACATAAATTTAAGAGAAGGATTGGGGTATGGTTGGAGATATCAGGAAAATTGGCACGAGGAAATGCAGTTTTACTATGTTGTGAGCGGTCAGGGACGCATCCGATGCGAATCGGACGTATTTGATTTACATGCAGATGAGACACTTCTCGTCAACTGCAATGAACTGCACGTGATTGAGAGTCTTTCAACAAAATTAACCTTCTATTCCATTCGCATTGATCTTACGTCTATGTTTCAGGACATGCCCGATCTGCACAAGGTAAACTATGTTGAACTGCTTATGCAGCAGCGCATTGTGTTCAACCGTTTTATTGATAAAAAGGAACCGATTACTCCCTTACTGCGCCGATTAATTCGCGAGCAAACGGCTCGGCGGCCGGGGTTCGAACTCGCCGTGAAATCGGATATGCTTCAAATTCTGCTCATTCTGATCCGCAATCACATTCAAAAAGTGTACACGAAGAAACGTTTTGACTTGAAGCTTAACAGTTTGAACCAATTAAAATCAGCATTTACCTATTTAAATGACCATTATAAAGAGGCCATTACTGTTCACGATCTGGCAGCACGCGCGCACATGAGTGAAGCGCATTTTTGCCGCACATTCAAAAAATTATATGGTCGATCCGTTATCGCCCATATGAATGAATTACGCATCGACAAAGCAGAACAATTACTGCAGAACACGCCGTTGACCATCACAGAAATCGCCTTCTCGGTCGGTTTCAACGACGCAAACTATTTTAGTCGCGTATTCAGGAAAAAAAGAGGTCTATCGCCGCAGCAAGCACGCACTTTAAAAGAGAAATAAATGAATTGCGGTCATTTTTTTATTCTCTGAGCTGATTTCCATGAAACACCTTGATTGCTATTTTCATCAACAGTTTCACTTTTTTTCCATGCGGACATGAGGAATACCGTCAAGCACGAAAATTTCAGATGCTGGCTCAAAACCAAAAGGAGTATATAAAGACTGAATATATTCCTGTGCCTCAATGGCAACCGGCATATTAGCAAATCGTTTCTTAATTACCCTTAGTACTTTGGCGACAAGCAATTGGGCAAGACCCTTGCCACGGCAATCTTCGCGGACAAGCACCCGGCCGAACGATACCCCGTCATCCATCTCAAAAATACGAGCATAAGCTATGATTGCGCCGTCCTCATCCGTCGTGAAGACATGCAGACTAAATAAGTCATAAGGATCTACTTCATGGTAAGGACATTCCTGCTCAACCACAAAGACATCGACCCGCGCTTTGTAAATCTCATATACTTCCTTTCCAGTCAATTGATGAAAGTTTTTAACTGTCCATTGTAGACGATCCATGGTTTTCACTCCCAGTATGTCATTGTGTTTCAACAGATTATCCAGCTTGGAGGATTATCTAAAACTTATTCTTGCGGCTGATACCATTTTGGAATCATTGTTTGAAAATGGTCATATGCATCGAGCGTTTGCTTAATTTCGCGTTTCATGACTTTCACTTCATGCTCCCCATAGTCGATCGCCCATGGAATTGAACTCAGCATGTTTGTCGCTATGTACATTGCCATTAATGGGAAAAAAGTATCCGGCACTTTATTTTCAAAATATCCGTTAATTCGTCCGGTTGCAAATGCAGGACTTATATTGGCACACCACGTGATGCGGTTAAACTCTTCCCAGGGATCGCCGTAATCCATTCGATCAAAATCAATTACACCGATTTGATGATCCATAGAGATAACCATATTGCCACAATGATAATCGCCATGCTGGAAGGTTTGTGGCCGATCCTTTAGAAGCGCTCTGTTTGCTTCTATAACATTTATGATCGACTGGTCATGATCAACTCTGATTCCACAAGTCTTATAAGCGGCAAGCTTGCGATCAATCTTATTGTTATAAAAATCACTCCACGATGGTCGTGTGGCAGGAGCGGCAAGTCTATGAATCTGTCTCATGATTTGTCCCGCAGAATAGCCAAGCTTGTACTGTTCTTCAAAGTTCAGCTTCGGCAAAACGACTGCAGCCTGCTCACCGCCGATCCACGTCATGATCGTATAACATTTTCTTCGTTCATCGCACCATCCAAAGGCGATCGGCTTTGTCACGTTGCAGGTTAAATCGTTTAAACCATTTAACGCCTTAAATTCTCTCTTTCTGCGTTCATAGAGTGCTCCTTCAGACAAGCGCAGCAAATAATTCTGATTTTGTAATCGAAACGTATATTTGTGATCGTGCGACCAGCCCGCATTGAGCGGATGCAGCTGTCCCCAATCCGTTGATCCCGGTATGCCAAGAAAAGCAGTCATAGTGTTTTCTCCTTAATCTGTCAATCAATGAAAAGCCCCATGTGGATTGAGTCATAGAATACGCCGTCAATAAGAAAATCGCGTGTAATGACACCTTCCTTTTCAAATCCAAAGGATTGATAAAGGTGGATGGCACGCGCATTATCCGAACGCACACGCAGGTTGATCTTACGGATGATCTTGGTTTCTTTGCTCCATTCAATCATTCTCGCAATGAGTGCTTTTCCGATTCCCTTGCTCCAGTAATCCTTACGCACACTAATTCCGAACTCGCCAGTGTGCGCCGTTCGCTTCTTCGTTCCCCCTGCAAAATTTAAAGTTCCGGCAATTTGTCCGCCATATTCGGCGACCAAGTACAATGCGTTTTCTCTTTTTGCATAATCCTCAAATATTGCTTCTTCTTTTTCAATCGTCAGATGCAGTTCTCCTGCAGAACCAAAAGTCAAAAAATCAGATTCGCCGGCAATTTTTTGTAAAAAATCGATCACATCTGCGGCATCCGGCCTTCTCGCTTCTCTGATTAGAATATTTGAATTTCCCATGCTCGTCCCGCCCCGCTGATTCATATGTATCACTTAATATAACACATTGTTCATCGTAAATTGTCTGCCATCTCTTTCACCAATCACTTAGTGAGGCAAATGCCATGGCAGCAAAAACTAAGTAATTTGATCGGTCAGCCTGTGGGTATTTCTTTGACCAATGGGCAAGGCGTATCAGGCATTTTATGCGGCGCATCCGGAGGACAAATTTTTGTGGTCGAATATCTCTACCAATCTCAATTTGCGCTCAAACACTACGATGAACAGATGATTCAAGACATTAACCCCTTCCCTCCATGTGCCCCACACACAATCGGATGATCATTGACAGAGCCGGACACTTTTACGGCTCTTTTTAATAAGATGAGCATATAAAGACGAACTGCGCAGCATAAGAGTTTATAACATATATAACGCCTCATTGGGGATTAATCCGGGGAAAATGATTCCTAATCCAGGAATTGGTGCTGAGCTCAGGCTTTATCCTGATAAGTTAGGACTTAATCTGGGTAACTAGTCATTTGATCTGGGAAAATTTCAGATCTATCCGGGGAAAATGATTCCTAATCCAGGAATTGGTGCTGAGCTCAGGCTTTATCCTGGCAAGTTAAGACTTAATCTAGGTAACTAGTCAATTAATCTGGGAAAAACCAGAACTATCCCAAAATAATGGCAACTATATGTAGCAGAATGGTTTGTCCACGCAATCTTTGGTACGTTCAGACTTTGGTTCAGTGCGTCGCATGTTCTTGTGCATCTTCCGTCTACTGTTCAGGAAGGAAAGTTTCTTTCTTTTTTGCGTACACATGCAAAAGAGCCGGGGATCATTACCCGGCTCTACAGAATTCGCATTTTTTTATTTAGTAATCGTCTCTTTCAAGCTGCTAATAAAAGCATCGACTGCTTCTTCTTTTGTCGCCCATGACGTGACAAGACGAGCGGCAGAATAGCGTTCATCAACTCTTTCCCAATCGAAAAAATGGAACTGCTGGTGAAGCTCGTTAAGCAATTCATTAGGCAGGATTGGGAAAATCTGATTGGAAACAGGCGGTGTCAAGAATTCATATCCGGCCTCTTTAATCGCTTCGGCAAGCTTCATCGCCATCGCGTTGGCATGGGCTGCGAGATCAAAGAACAGATGGTCACGGAATAATTCGAGAAACTGAATGCCGGTTACTCTTCCCTTGGCAAGCATGGCTCCCCGCTGCTTCATCATATATCGGAAATTTTCCTTGAGTGCGTCATTACAAATCACGAGCGCTTCGCCAAGCAGCGCGCCGTTCTTTGTACCGCCAACATAAAAGGCATCGACAAGCTGCGGCAGATCGCTGAGCTCCAGATCATTTGCCTTCGATGTCAGTGCAGACCCGAGACGCGCACCATCCAAATAGAGGAGAAGCTGGTGGCTCTTGCAAAACGCGCTGATCGCTTTCAGTTCGCTGCTTGTATAAACAGCGCCATTTTCGGTCGTATCAGATATGTACACCAATTTGGGCTTGACCATATGCTCATCGGGATGAGCGTCAAGCATCGATTGGATCCCTTCAGGCGTCAGCTTGCCGTCTTTTGCACATGGTACAGCCAGTACTTTATGACCGGTCGCTTCAATTGCACCCGTTTCATGAACATTGATATGTCCGGTTACGGCGGCGACTGCCGCTTCATAAGGACGTAAGAAGGCGGCAATTGCCGTCATATTGGTCTGCGTGCCACCGGTCAGAAAATGAATGTCTATATCTGCATCATTCATTCTTTCCTTAAGCAATTCAGCGGCTTTCAATGAATACTGATCTTCACTATAGCCCTCTTCCTGGACTAGATTCGTTTCGATCAACGCGTTCAAGATTTGCGGATGCGCGCCTTCACTATAATCATTTTTAAAGCTGTACATTGCGATGAATCACCTCAGCTGTCTGATTTTTCAACTCATTACTTGGACTATAGCACAGTCACGCGGACAGCGGAACCCATTTCCATTAACCGCCATAATAAAAGCCGGTTTCCTTCATCGTGAGCGGATCACCCTCGCGATGAACGCCGACGTTGATTACTTCACCAACATAAATATAGTGGTCACCGATTTCTAATCGATCAACAACCTTACATTCGAAAAAATTCAACACGTCTTTAAAAATCGGACAACCGGTCTCTTCTGTAGTGAATTCATAACCTGCGAGTTTATTATCTTCAACTTCAAGCGGTCGAAAAAAGGCAGTGACCATATCCTTTTGTCCACTTTCCAGTACATTCACACTGAAGACTCCACTTGAGGCGATTTGCTGTTGCGAACGAGTACCCGCTTTAACGGCTATAGTGACTAGCGGTGGTTCGAAGGAGGTCTGAGTTAAAAAGTTGCCTGCAAAAGCATTCACACCGCTTTCATCTTTTGTCCCAATGAGGTACAAACCATAGGTGATACTGCGAAGTGCTGTTTTTTTCGTTTTCGGATCCAATTTGCTTACTTCCCTTCTCTGTTTGTGTTCACATTTTTGCCATATATTCATTATAAAGCAAATCGTATACCTTCCCTAATCTTTAATTTATTTTGAGACAAGATACCGATTTTTTAATAGAAAAGGCGCGTACAAATGTTGCTTTTTTCTCCATTCATGCTGTTCGCTTACTCGCCCAAGTCAACTTATTCATAAGGTATCAAAGTAGATGAAGTAGATCATCTGCAAATTCACCAAAGAAAAGGAGCTCGATTTTATGTTTTATGATCAACCAAATATCCCAGCAGACTGGCAGGTAACCAGTTGGACACGGGAAGACGCATCATCGATGGGTTATAACAGCAGCAATACATTTCCAGTATTTGATATCAGCAAGGTGAAGTCGCTTGATCCGGAGCGCGATATCTGGGATAACTGGCTTGTTGTGGATGAAGAAGGAAAAACGGCTGACGTGAATGGATACAACATCCTGATTGCCCTAGGCGCGCCAGTAGGAGATCTCAGTCAGGCACGACTGATGTATTTTTATTCTAAACAAGATGAAAACAGCTGGGCACCGGGCGGCTATGTATTCGCCGATCGATTAATTGAAGATACTCAAGAATGGTCAGGATCGACCATTTTCACTGAGGATGGCTACTTGCAGTTCTTCTACACCATTGCCTCATCCTATCAAGATCCTGAAACAGGAATCTACCAAACCAACCAGCGTTTTGCGACTGCAAAAGTTCCTGTTGCGGCAGACAGCGATAAATTACAGCTGCTTGACCCGACCTACCATGAACTTCTGATCGAGCCGGACGGTTATTTGTATCAGAGCGTAGAGCAAGCGTCGCGCCAAGAACAGCGGTTCCCCGTACAGCATCGCGCTGATCTCGGAAGCGACCAGGTGAATAATTTTACATTCCGCGATCCGCATTACTTTAAAGATCCGGCGGACGGAACCGAATACCTTCTGTTCGAAGCCAACACCGGCGAAGCATTGAATGCTGAAGGGACGGTCCGTGATCAATTTATCGGTGCTTTTCCGGAAGGCTATCAGCCGTCTGCAGACGACCTAAAAGCAAACGGATGTGTTGGCGTGCTGAAGCTGAGCAGCGAACGGACAAAAGCAGATTTTCTGCCGCCGCTGCTCACCTCTAACCTTGTCACAGATGAAATTGAACGGATTAATGTCATCGTTCGCGGTGATCTCTATTACTTGTTTGTCGTAACTCATGGAAATAAAATGACTGTTGACGGTAACGACTTAGTCAACCGTGATTTTATGATTGGTTTTGTGTCCAGCGAGCTGTTTGGCCCCTACGTACCACTTAATAAAACAGGGCTGGTCATTACGCAAAAATCACCCGGCGATCCATATGTCGGACAGGAAAATAACGAGCAGTATGTCTACTCATGGCTCGTCGTTCCTGCAGAAAACGGACGCTTTGTTGTGATCAGCTACAGCAATTTCTCCTCTGACTCCAAAGGAACGGTACAGAAAATAAAATCAGCCGGACCGGTGATCGAACTGCTGATCAGTGGGACAAGTACCCGAGTCGGCCGAATTCTCGGGACATTTGATCCCGCAGGATCCTCTGAACCACTTGTTTGACATTATCTCGATAATGTCTTTCATGGCATTTGAAAAAGTACAGAGAAAAAAGTGACTTTGCGCTAAAAGAAATTTATGAAGCAATTCAAAAAAGCGAGCGAAATCTTAACATGATTTCGCTCACTTTTTTACGTATTACGGATTCTTTACTGATCAGCATGGATCCTTCCATCAACGACCGGCAGCAGTGTTTCTCCGCTCAACAAGAATAGTGTCATGCCAAGTTCCATCAGGCATCTGTGCGATTTTCTCACGGTAACCAATTTCGCGAAACCCACATTTTTTATGCAATGCGCGGCTAGCCTTATTTTCCGCAATAATCGCGGATTGAAGCGTCCAAAAGCCTTGTTTTTCAGAAGCCGCAATCACCGCGTTCATCAAAGCAGTTCCTATGCCATGCCCTCTGCCCTCCGAACGGATGTATATACTCACCTCGGCAACGCCTTTATAGCAGCAGCGGCTGGAAACGGGACTCAAAGCGATCCATCCAAAAAAACGCCCATCTGCCTTTGCTGCAAATCGACATGTCTCTAAATGAGCCTCATTCCAATCCTCCCAACTTGGGGCCTCATTCTGAAAGGTTGCTCTTCCTGTTTTGATTCCTTCAATGTAAACAGAACGTACTTCTTCCCAATCAGAAGGCAAAATGGGCACAATATGCACATCAAATAGTTCTGTCAACTTCTCCTGCTCCTTTCGTGCATCCGGCTTTTTTCCGAAACATATCCCTCTACTAATCTATAAATTATAGAATTACAATTTGTTTAGATCCGGATATTCAAAAACAAACCACAGGCATTTGCCTGCGGTTTGTTTGGTTGCTTCAGTATTATACACGTGGAATGATTGTCTGAATGCGTTTGAGTCTTGGCGCGAGCAGAACAACCACGAATGGTGTCAGCGCAATCGGAACAACGTCTGCAATGCCGATCCATACAACGCAGTACCAGTAGCCGAGACCTGTGAAGAACGAAAGCGACAGGCTGGTTGCAAGAATCATCAGGCAGCCGAACAACAGTGACCAGAACAATGATTTCCAAATAAACGAAGTCTTGTTCACGAGCAATTCGTCAAGCGACTTTTTCCGTGTCATGACATAAGCAGGAAGCGCGGCACTGAGCGCTACCGTGATTCCATCGGCAATCAATGTATGCGGCGCGATGAAATATCCGCCAAGAAGTGACCAAACCAATGTGCCGATATAGCCGGCGAAAAATCCGGAAACCGGGCCGAAAAGGAATCCAATAGCAGGAATAATAAACGCAAAAGTTCTGAAATGAACGGCACCCGGGATCAGCGGAATCGGGCTGCCGTAAGCCCAAAGCACGCCGGTAAATACACCGAAGATAACAAAGAAAATGATGTTGACAAAGGTGAATTTTTTCACTACGTAACGCCTCCTCAATAATTTGTTTTTGCAAAAGTAGATAGTATATCTTTAAGCTCTTTGACCGCATAGTCAAACAGCCTTTTGCCTTTTTCAGCAGTTGCATAGGTTGGCGCACCAATCACGCCGCTTTTGGTGACATCGCTTGTTTTCCAGCCGGCATTGTATGGCCCGAACAAGGTCACAAAATCGTTGTCACGCAGGGCCTCAATCGGATCTTCATCGACTGCAAGCTCCATATGCACGGTCTCCGGCGCCGCATGCAGCATCAGTGAGGTTTCCAGCTCGCAAGCATGGAAAACGCCGTATTTCCCAGACTGCTTTAACCCTTTGAGTCCCTTGTCCCAGAATGAGGTGAACCACCAATCGAAGACAAAGACATCCATGCCGAAATCAATTCTCAGGTCGCGGCTGATCATGTTGAGCATGTCCGTATTCCCGCCATGGCTGTTAAAAAGCACAAGCTTCTTAAATCCACTTTTGGCGATGGCACCGGCAATATCATGCAGCACCGCATAATAAGTCTGCGTGCCATAAGTGAGCGTACCGGCAAAACCCATATGTTCATTGCTCTTGCCAACATTCAGCAGCGGAGCAAAAAGCAGCGAACCTTCATCGAATTTCTGTGTCTCAATAAAATGGTCAATGAGCGTGGACAAAATAATAGCGTCTGTCCCAACCGGTAGATGCGGGCCATGCTGCTCGGTCGCCGCTGTCGGCAGGAACACAATCGCCGAATCTTTGTCAATGGCCGCAATCTCATCTCTCGTTAAGTTTTCCCATTTTGAAATCATTGCATGAATCCCCCTGTCCCTTGTAATAAATTCACAATCTTCAAATATTATTGACTGCAGTCAAGGAAAAAAAACATTTCCTGACTAAATCTGAATATAATAGTTGATCTGCAAGATGATCGTCAGCACTGTGGCAATAACAGTCACCGATGCAAAGAGTGCATCGGAATACGTTGCCTTGATCATTTTGTAAGAGGTACGCTTCACTTTAAAATTCAATTTGTAGTAATGCATGGCAAGCGAGATCGCATGGCCCTTACTGAGCACTCGGAACAGCAGCGGCAGTGAGATGATCACATAATTTTTCATCTTCGCAAATGCACTGCATTTATCGACTTCAAGCCCACGTGATTTCTGTGCTTCCATGATCGTCGCAAACTCCTGAACAATCATTGGAATGATCTGAAAAACGAGACCGACCCCGAAAGCGACGGCATAGGGTACGCGCCACGATTGCAACCCGAGAATAATCTGGCTGAAGTTCGTCGTCAGAATCACTGTGTAAAAGGCCGAAATCATTAAGAAAATGCGCAAGGCATATACGGCACCTTTATAAAAGTCGAACCAATCCAAGCTGAATACATAATGATTGCTGAAAATTGTGAATGCTGCCCGGTATATGGTCGGTCCCTCGTTAATGGTGAACGCTCCGAGCACCAGCCATAACAAAAAGATAAATAACAGAAGCACCTTGACTTTGTTTGCCAGCACAAGCATATACTTGCCGATGCGGCCAATCAGCCAAATCGCCAGAAATACGAGAAACAGGAACAAGAGCGCGACGCCACTTTTCACAAAAGAAGTCAGAACGGACATGATAATGAAAAAGACAAACTTTGTTCTCGGATCAAGTCGGTGCAGAAACGAATTCAATTCCACGTATTGCAAAAAGTCACCCATTGCTCGCACCTCCTGTAAAGCCGTCATTCTTTATTCCTGCTGCAATGGCATCTGCGAAACGTTCCGCGTCGCAAGCAAGGGTTTTAAATCCAAGCTTCTTAGATAAACGAACCACTGGAGGCAAATCAATATGGATCTTCTCAAAGAGCGCTTCATTGTCCGCTAACTGCTGCACGCTGCCTTCTTCCAGCTTCGAAGCATGGTCAAGTACGAGTAATTCATCGGACAGTTTAAAGACGAGCGGAATTTCATGGCTGATCAAGATTACCGTCTTGCCCTTGTCCTTCAGATGCTTTATGATGCCCTCCAATTGATTGCGCAAATGAAGATCCATCCCTAAGGTCGGTTCATCCAGTATGATCACATTGGCACTTGAAAACAGGACCGACAGAATCGTCAATAAATGCTTCTTGCCCATGGACAGATTGACCGGAAGCTCTTCCTTATCCTTGAGCAAATCATATTTTTCAAGAACAGATAGTGCCTCTTCTTCACTGAATGGAACGCCTTGAGCACGTGCACAAAAGGTTAATTCCTGATAAACATTTTCTTCAAAAAGCATGTGTTCAGGATGCTGAAATACGAGAATAATATCGCGACTGATTTCGGCTACAGATTTGTCTGAGGTTTCCGCACCCAGGTAGGCAACCCTGCCTTCAGTCGGGCGGTACAGTCCATTCAGATGCTTCACTAAGGTTGTTTTTCCAGAGCCGTTTTGCCCCAATATGGATATGATTTTTCCTTTTTCAAACCCGGCATCAATATGGTTCAATGCCTGAAACCCGTCTTGAAAACTCTTGCTGAGATCTGTTACCTCAAGCACATTTTCTGCATGTTCTTCAGATGGATCCAATGCAGCTGCCGCCTCCGGTTTTTCGAAGCGATCATGAAGCGCATCATATGCTTCATCTAATGTGGAAAAAGGCTGCAATCCTTTAATTCTTTTTGAAAGCTCTCGATAGATTTCAACCTCTTGAGGAATGATGACACCGAGCTGATGCTGAACATCAAACTTGGCGAAGAACTCATCCCTGCTCCCGTCAAAAACTACTTCACCGTTGTCGATTCCGACAACATGATCGACGATTCCCGAAAACCAATCCAGGTTATTATCGACAATAACAGTCGTTTGCCCAGTTGCGCGCAGCTGATTAAGCACCGACTGAATCAAATGCTTTCCCTGCGGATCCAGTGAGCTGACCGGTTCGTCCATGATCACCAAATTCGGACGCATGGCGAGAACAGATGCAATGCACACGGCTTGCCTCTGTCCGCCGGAAAGCGTCGACACAGCCCGTTTTCTCAAATGCTGAATATGCAGCAAATCAAGCACCGACTCGACACGTTCATGAATCTCATCGCTGGCGAGTCCCATGTTTTCCACACCAAACGCAAGTGCGTCTTCAACACCATAACCAAACAGCTGATTTTCAGGTGTCTGGCTGACTACGGAGATCATGACCTCTTCACCTGCCTGAAAGGAACCCGACAGTTCGCCTTTATTCATTAAAGTTGGAATCACTCCGCTAAGAATGCTGACCAGTGTCGACTTGCCGCATCCGCTCGGTCCGACAATCGCCGTAACCTCAGCTTCTCTGATTTCCATATTAATATTTTTTAAAATTTGCGGTGTATCCGCACTATATTTATAGCTGACATTCTCAATTTTGAAGCTCAACGTTATGGACTCCCCGCTTTATTGGATTGCATCAGACGGATCAATAGGGAATAATGGCAGTTCTTCCAGATAGATAATATCATCACGTTTCATAGCGTCATCACCCTCGGCGAGTATTGCGGCCTTGCCGACCAAAGTGCCTCCGGCTCTCTTAATCAACTTTTCCAGTGCCCGTACAGATTCACCGGTACTGATCACATCGTCCACAATCAGAATCCGCTTGCCTTTGATCATTTCGCTCTCTTCTTTTTCAATGCAGAGCAACTGTTTTCTTTGAGTGGTTATTGAGTAAACTTCCGTCACAAACGGATCACTCATATAAGGTTTGATGCTTTTGCGGGCAACAAAGTAACGCTTCTTTCCGCATATCCGTGATAATTCATGGATCAACGGAATTCCTTTCGCTTCCGCAGTAATGAAATAGTCCGCTTCAGGTATGCGTTCCTTCAGCGCCTCGGCGGATTTGGAAACAAGCTCTGTGTCACCTAAAATAACAAAACTTGCAATCTTGATATGATCCGCAATCCGGACAACCGGCAGTTTTCGTTCAACTCCCGCGACCTTGAGTATAAATTCATCCATTCGGTTCACCTGATTTCTTTCAAATTTAACTACACTGCTCGAAATAGAAAAAAGCAGGGAACGGGTGTCCTCTGCCTTGCGACAAGTTCCGTTCGCCATGACAAATGAAGCAATCATGCCGTAAAAATGCATAAAATACCCGATCCGCCAGGCTAAAAGGAACAAGAACACCATAGTGCAGGCAATTTACGGTTGCCGCGTAGAGACTTCTACACCTTATTTGCAGAGTTATATGGTTTCACATTGTATGTAATTCGATTTATTTCGACATCTTTCTTAATAAAAATTATATCACTGTAATAATCTTTTAGCAACAGAATCATTATTCAAACTATTAGTTGATCTTGACCTGACTGTTTGCAATTTATCCTGACGTTCCCAGTGTGCCGCTCGCCGGCATGCTTCAAAAAAAGCAGGCAAATCTTCTGTGCAATTGAGTGATACGCGAACACAGCGTTTGCCAAATAAAGCATTCACCAGCTGCTTCCTAAGATAAAGTATTTGTGCCGTATCATTGGTGTGGAACGAAAAGTAATCCCTCGTTGCAGAGAAAGCTATGTATTTTTGGTGCCATCGATAAGCAGGCATCCGACAAAAAATCGTCTCATCCCAATTCGGGAATGCACCACGCATAAAGGACACCATCGCGTACAGCCATAATTTTTGTTGATGATTAAATCGATTGAGATACTCCAATTGTTCCAAAAAATTCGTAACCGTTTCCATTACTTCAATCACCATCCAGACAAAGTTTAGTCAGGATTAGGATGGCAACCAGCGAACAATCTTATACCCCATTTGCAGCGACAAAAAAAACAAAGCGGAGCAAAAAGTGCCCGGTCCTTACTTTCACAGGATGTGATGACTTTCGCATTGCATACATGACGTACTTCCGCAGGATGCGGTGACTTTCGCGTTGCAAACAGCGTATGTGTCATTAGCGAAAGTTCATTACATTCGAAAGTTCATTACCATATACCGTAAAATAAGCGGAGATTTTCCGGTTATATGCATCATGGCGCTTGGTTCACAGGTACATAAGGGTAATTTTTCCGCCTATGCACAGAAAAACCTATCATTTTCACATTTTTCGATTCGATAAGGGGAAGTTCTCCGTCTATTTAAGCATTTTTTTCGTTCATTTTCTAATTATGCGGAATTTTTTCTTTTATTTCTCAGATCTGGCGCTTACCTGATCGCCTAACCGAATCTTATATGACCTTATCATCATACTGGCAAGGCAAAAAGCGATAAACTCTCATTACCTGTAAAAAAAAACGGAGCAAGTGGCAAACCACTTACTCCGTTTTTAACTGATTCCGTTTTTTAAAGACTTATTTTTTAATTTCCCAATAGCAGCGTTTTGGTGAAACGATTTTCTCTTCTTTCTTCAACTTAGTCATTACTTTGTTGACTTCTTTTTTGTCCAGTCCAGTTGCATCAGCAACTTTGCCTGCGTTTGCAGGTTCTGCGGCTTTTTCAAAATAGGCTAATACGGCATCGTAGCTCTCCATCGTTTGAATCCCTCCGATTATGTATCCTTTTTGAGGATCAACTCTATTATAATCACTCAAATTGGTTTGCGAGCACAAAGAGTTTGTCAATTGTTTTCCAATTTCGCGTTGTGCAATAAGGGCTCAATTTTTCGACACGCAGTGCCAGTTTCGAATTGCGGATACTGTGATGGAAGAGAAGATAGACATTCCGACCGGCAATTTGATAGCGATCCATGCCGAAGTCAGACTCTGATTGAAGCCGTACTTTTTCAGGATCAGGTGCAGTACTGAGCATCGTTACGTAGAGACATTCACCTACTGCGGTTTCCCGTGCACGGGCAATTTCATCTTTACGAAACGGACAATTCCGAATGATCGTTTCCAGTTCACTTTTGTCTCTCACAACAACATGAACGGTCAGACCGAACTGTTCATCAATGATGTGCTCAATCTGTCCTTCGAGCTCATGCTCAGTCTCCTCAGACTCAAGCAGTATGTTACCACTCTGAATATATGTGCGTACCTTTTGGAATCCGGCGATTTCAAGCGCTCCCCGTAAATCTGCCATTTTGATCTTATTTCTTCCTCCGACATTAATGCCGCGCAGCAGTGCAATATAGATCATTTTCTTACCTTCTCTCAAGATATATCATTTTAGCATTGCTTATTTTTACTTATATTTTACATAAACCCTGCTGGCGACTTCAAACTCTACTGATATATTGGTAGAAGCAGACTGCTCATTTAGTTAAATCGTCTTATGCAGTCCATGTACAGCAAAAGCCCATTTTTCGGGAGGGGATTACAATGAAGGATGAAACCACTCATTTGCTCATGATCTCACTTGACGCAGTGAGTACAACTGATACCAACACGCTCATGAAGCTGCCCAACTTTTCGCAGCTCTCATCTCAAGGCACACTTGTTCGAAATGTGCAATCCGTTTTCATCTCGAATACGTATCCTTGCCATAGTTCCATTATCACAGGCGTCCATCCCGACAGACATGGCTTGGTTGAAAATATTATGAGCCAGCCGGGCAATGATGCACCTGATTGGCGACGGGAAGCTCATTTAGTAAAAGCCCCTAAGCTTTATGATAAAGCTGCCGAGATTGGATTGGACGTCTGTTCAATCTTCTATCCAGTGACTTGCGGAGCAAAAATAAAATGGAATTTCCCTGAAGTACCTGGAAAAATGGGAATCCTCGAACGTGCTTCTGCACTGCTGAAAGGCGGAAGCTCGTGGTTCATCCTCTCCTCACTATGGCGAAATAGAAACTATTTGAAGAAAATCTCCGAGCCTTGCCTTGATGAATTTACAACCCATATTGCTCTTGATGCATTGATACAGAAAAAGCCCGACCTCCTGCTCCTTCATCTTCTTGATGTGGATGATCACAAGCATCGATTCGGACCGAGAAGTCAAGAGGCTGCTAACGCACTCACTCGCCTTGATGATCGACTAGGGCAATTAATGGATGCTGCATTTCAAGCATGGGGAGAAGAACACACGGCCATTATCGTATTCAGTGATCACGGATGTCTCAACGTTCATACCTCGGTTGATCCTAATGACTGGCTTAGAGAAAATGGGCTGATTCACAGAACAGAGGACGGCATCGAACACTATGATGCCTTTTTCCACAACGGCGGCGGTACATCATTTCTGAAAATCTTGAATTCATCAGTAAAAGAAACGGTGCTTCAGCATTTTTCCGATTACCTGTCCCACTCTTCAGTAAAACGAAAGCTGTCAGATGAAGAAATGGATATCAGCGGTCTCGATCGAGAATTTCTCTGCGGCATAGAAGCCGCCGATGGATACAGTTTCGGTGAACCGGTAAAAGGATCACATGGCTACAGTCTGGCTCACGATGAATATCAGCCTTTCTATCTTGCAGTCGGACCAAGAATCGGTAAAAATAAGGTGACCGAAGGCGGATGTATTATCGACATATGCCCGTTAGCCGCTGATTTACTCGGAGTACCGCTATGGTCGATGGATGGAAAAAACAGATTGTCAGGGAGCGATCAATTTGCCGAAATTCACTAAAACAGAAAAAAGCTGGATTATGTATGACTGGGCGAATTCGGTATATGCGACCATCATTATGTCCGCGGTCTTTCCCATCTATTTCGCTTCCATCGCCAGGTCCAACGGTATTGCCGGTGACGTCTGGTGGGGCTATGCGACATCAGCTTCTTCTCTGCTCATCGCACTGACTGCTCCCTTTCTTGGTGCACTTGGCGACTTCAAAGGGATGAAAAAAAAGCTGTTTACTTGTTCGCTCCTCTTCGGCGCATTTTTCACCGCGTTCATGGCCTTCACGGATCAACCACTGCTTATGCTGCTCGGCTACAGCTTTTCGTTCATCGGTTTTGAAGGCACTTCGCTCTTTTATGACAGCTTTCTGACCGATGTGACCACTCGAGATCGGATGAATAAAGTGTCGGCGTATGGCTATGCCATGGGTTATTTAGGCGGAAGCACAATCCCTTTCCTCATCTCAATCGCACTGATCCTGTTCGGCAGTTCAATCGGCGTCGATGGAACGCTTGCAGTCAAACTGTCTGTTGTGCTGACTGTACTTTGGTGGCTCATATTCAGCTTGCCTATCCTGCGTCATGTCCATCAGACGCATTACATCAGCATGCCGAAATCAAAAATGTTCAGAAACACCTTTGTAAACATCAAGGAAACTGTTCTTGCAATTATTCACAATCGAAAGCTTTTATTTTTTATGATTGCCTACTTTTTCTATATCGACGGTGTGGGTACAGTGATTTCCATGTCCACTTCATATGGAAGCACGCTGGGCCTAAGCAGCAGTCTAATGATTCTGGCTCTGCTTCTGACACAGATTCTCGCCGTCCCTTTTTCCATTCTGTTCGGTCGGCTTTCCGAACACTTCGGCACGCATCGCATGCTTCAAGGAGGCGTGTTGATTTACATGCTGATCTGTCTGCTTGGTTTTTATCTTGGTTTTTCTTTAGAACCGCATCAAAAAGCATATGAGAATGAGTTTATTCATGTCGTTAATCAATCCAATGCTCAGCTGGATCAGCAAACCATTAATACTGTAGAAAAAAACGGTCGTTCCATTCTAGCGAGTTCCGACCGCACAGAAGCATTTAATAAACAAATGGACGAACTTTCACAATCCATGAACAGCACAGAAAAAGCGGAGCTTCAGAAAATGAAAACGGATGTCGACAGCTTTTTATCCGACACGAATCGATCAAGCGAATATACAAACGCGCTTCACTTCTCGACACTGCTGTTTTGGGTCGTTGCGATTCTTGTGAGTACAAGCCAAGGTGGCATTCAGGCGCTCAGCCGCTCCTTTTTCGCCAAGTTGATCCCGGCTAACCGCTCAAACGAGTTCTTTGGTTTTTATGATATTTTCGGCAAATTCGCCGCTGTAATCGGACCGGCACTTTATGCGTTCAGCGCCGCTCTTACCGGAAGGTCATCCTTCGGCATTCTTAGTCTGCTCATCATTTTTGCTGTCGGTTTTGGCTCACTGACGTTGAGCAAGGTTCACATGAGTACGCAGAAATCAGTAGAAACCGAAGAAGTTTAATTGACTTTTGTTTTAAATTCAGCTTACCAAGTAAAAGGAGCACATGCGATGTGCTCCTTTTGTGATCAGTGATGTAGCAGTTTTGAGGATCCGGGGTACGGTTTATCAAGCGGTAGCTTGATACCGGCCGCCGGCACTTCAAACGGTCGTTCGCCGGAAAGGCCGAAGTAAATGTTCAGTTTGCTGATATCCATCTCCTCGGGATTGTAAAAGTCATTATACTGCAAGGTATGCCTGACACTGTCTAAAATTGTGTACGTCAAGGTTCTCAGATCCGGAACGGCAAATTCAGCTTTCTGATCATACAGCGGCCATTTGAAAAATGAGGCTTGATCGCTGAAAACGACTGTCATTCCCAATCGTCCAACTGATACCGGTTCGGCAAGGGAGAGATCCCATCCGGTCAGACGTGCGATTTCCTGAATTTGTTTTTCAGGAGTCAGCGTACCTTGGACATGAACTGGAAATCGCTTAAACTGTCCATCCATACCAATAAACAAGGTCCCCGACTCAGTTCTTGGCGCTGTACCGTCATCGATCTTGCTCTCAGCAGCCGATGCGGAAAAGGGCAACAAAAGAAAGCACATGGCAATGACAACGGATTTCATCAATGATTCATCGCTCATTTCTGTAAAGATTAGAGTGAACAGCACATTAAGATCATGCGCTTTCATTGTAAGTAGTATCCCTATTTGTCACGGCATCATGCGCCAGTATAAACGAATTCAGTTATTTTTTACTTTCTCTTCCTTTAGCCTCATTGTACCAATAGACTGCAGCCGCCGTAGAAAATAATAACGCGAGTAATCCCAAGGCAATACCCAAGTGCATCACTCCATTTTTGTAAGCGCTATAATATATTTAGTCTATACCCTCACAATGCTTACGTCAAAGTTGAAGACACCTATTTAAAAAAAATACTGCGCCTATTTTCATTTGCTGACTTGCTTTTTAAATGAATGAGCATTTCTTCAACAGCGCTCAGCAATGCGACCAACCCGACAATCCATAAAAATTCCACGCTCTTGAACGTAATATATACAACGGGAGCCATGAAAATAAGCAGACCCGCCAGCTTATTTCCCCATGTATGCACGCTGACAAACGCATGGTATTTATATGCCGCAATGAGTAAGCTTATTATTCTGACAGAGGCGATCAAGACAATGAATAGAGCAAATGGTACAAGAAGATTCCCGGCCCAATAAAAGAATAAAACACATAGAACGCCATACATCATGACATCCGCAAATGAATCCAGACGTGTACCAAACCTGCTCTGACTGTTAGTTTTCCGTGCAATGACGCCGTCAAGGATATCGGTCAGGCCTGTCAATACGTACAGCACGACAAATATCCAGCTGTTTTTATATGTAAAAAGAAGCAAGATTACAAAAATGATCCGGCTTATGCTCAAAATATTCGGTAAGTAGTTCAAAAGGTTCCTCCGGTTGACAGCACATTTCTGAATATCGGACTATAGCTTTTTCTTATAACCCTTGTGATCTTTTAAAAATCCATAGGATTCATAAAACCCGCAGGCATCCGTTCTGTTTCTTTCAGTCACAAGAATCATCTGCGAACACTGTCTTTCCCGTGCCCGTTTTTCCAATTCATTGAGAAGAGCCTTGCCTACACCCATTCGTCGAGCACCACGATCAACAATCATGTTCTCAATGACCAAGAAAGGCAGACAGTCTCCGTATAGCTCGTCACACACCACACCCATAACAGAACCGACCAATCGATCCTCTGAAACAGCACTTAATAATATGTGTGTCTTACGCTGATTTATTTTTCTAAATTGTGCCTTCATTTGATCGATATTGGAATCTTCATTCCAAAACTGGCGATACAAGATTGCGAGTTGTGGCAGGTCCTCAAGCTCCATTTGTCTTATATTCATCGACTCACCTCAGAACATAGGTTCACAGTTTAACAACACCAGATTCCAAAATAGCAAAACCGGGTTCATCGCAACGAATCTCAGCGAGTGCTCCGTATGGCAGGAGACATTTTGGTTCGTTGTGACCGAAACTGCCGTTATATAAAACCGGCAGTTCTTCTTTGCTAAATTCCGCCAGAATTCTTTTAATAATTTCCTTATATTCTTCGTAAAACGTTCCTCTGAACGGTTTGCCGAAAACCAGGCCATTAATTCGATCAAAAATGCCCATCATGCCATAGCTTCTCAAACTGTCTTCAAGCAGCCAAACCGGAGGCATTTCCTCAGATGTTTCAAGAAAAAGTATGGCATCATCGAAGTCGTTTAATTCCGGGAAAAGTGAGGTACCTTTGATCATGTCAATGACTTCCAGACAACCTCCGATCAGGCGCCCGGTTATTATTCCCGTTCCCTGTATGAGTTCGTAATCCGTATTTTTCTCGAATTTTCTTAGTACATTTTTATTTCCGATCACCCATTCAAGGCGCTGCGCTGTATATTCCTTAGAAACCGGAATCTCACCAATTGGCGCACTACTGAAGAGCACTTTATTCGCCCACTCCAAAGTATAGTCGGACATTTTGACGTTCTCAGCAAAATCATTCAGCAGCGACAAGCCGTAAAAACTTGAGATCCCCGCTTTAAGACAGAGAAAGTGAGTAACTGTACTGTCCGAATAGCCGGTCACGATTTTCGGATTGTTGCGGATCACATCAAAATCAATATAAGGGAGCATGCGGATGCTGTCGCTGCCGCCAATGCAGGAAATAATAGCCTTAATCGATGAATCGGCAAAAGCCTGCATCAAATCCTCTGCCCGTTTTTCCGGATGTTTGTAAACATACTCCGTGCCTTTCAAAGTGTTTGGCATTTCAACTACTTTTAATCCGAAAACTTGTTCCAAGCGTTGCTTCCCTTGCAAGTAACGCCAGTTAATTGCTTCGTCCCCAGCTCCGCCCCACGACGAGCTGACCGTTGCCACCGTGTCACCAGGCTTAAGCATCGGTGGCTTGATTAAATTCAGCATATATGTGTTTTCCTTTCGACAATGCACAGGTTCTCAAGAACACTGTTAATCATTTTCAATTACACGTGCAACATCATGGCCACATTCCGCACATTTTCCCTTTAAGATAATACCGAAACGATCCCTATTAATCGTATAACCTACAATTTCAACTGCTTTGCCGCAATTTGTGCAAAAGACATTTCGCTTCAATTGTTCTCGAGTTTGTTTAGGAATAGCTAACCATTTTTCATTTGCAGTAGTCATTCTCTCATTACCTTCGATTCAAGTTTTTTTCACATCTTGACCATACCATCAATTGAATGAAAACCTCTGCAATGATAAAAGCCTTCCATTTCGTCATTTCTGGATGTGAATACGATTGTATTCATTATACCTTTTATCCTTCAATCATTTCTCACATTCATTGAGCAATGGCTCTTTACTTTAAAAATATTGATACGACAATAAAACCTATTGTGATGACAAGGATAAGTAGTCCAATCCCCTTCCAGCCTAAGCTGCCCACTAAATCAACAAGACTGCCATTTTTTGCCCTATTAAACGCATCGTTCAAAGTTCCGGTTGGATTTCTTTTTAATTCTTCTTGTCTCAGTCTTTCTCTTCTTTTTTCAGGTGTTTCTTTGTCATCACTCATGACCACACCCCCACTTTCTATGATTTTAACCACTGTCTCTTAGTTTCTTTAAAATATAGACGGATACTGCAAAAAACTGCTCTATCAATAAACTACAATCTCATTTAATTTAATGACTATTAACAGAAAATCCTTTTCGATCCTATAGCTGATAAATATAACGCATTTCAGTCATCTGCTTCCCGCTAATATCCGATTGTTCCTTCGTCCCATCAAACGTATAGCCGTATTTTTCGTAGAATTTTCTCGCCCGTCGGTTCTCTTCAAACACCCATAAAGAGATCGTATGATAGGCGTGCTTCTTCAAATGGTTTACGGCAAAATCCATAAGCTGTCTGCCACAACCCGTTCCCCATACATCAGCAATGCAATAAATTGCACTGATTTCCGCAGTATCTTCAGACGCATCTTTGTCCCTTGAATGGCCAATCGACATCATTCCTACAGGCTTTCCTTTTAAATAGGCACCATAAAATTCATGTTGACTGATGGAAATCGCTTTTCTAAAAAAAGTCGCTCGCGATTCTGACGTCAACTGATCTAGAAACGTTTGCGGGACAATACCTCGATATGCCTGTTTCCATGATGTCGCATGCACGAACCCGAGGTCCTCAGCATTTGCCAAAACCGCTTTCATAATTTCAAGCATGTCAACGCATCCTTTCGTTACATATAGCCTATATACTTCATAAAAAAAACACGTTCAGTTTTTTCTTCCGGTCAGTGCCACAACATTTATCGTTGCAATATCCCACATTTTTTCCCCATTTTCATAGCAATGGATACGTTCATCAAACCGGTGATTGATTAACTCGTTCAAACGGCTTCGTTCTTGCTTGGTTAATGCAGCAGGATTCAAATTAAGCGCCTTGCTCATGCTATTTAACATGAACAAACGATTCACATTGATGCACTCAATTGCGCGTTCAACCGGCACATCAGCACTATCTGGTGCATAGCTCACCAGTGACATCACGTTGACATTAATGTCTCGAAATCCGTTTTTCTCCATTATTGGTGCATACTCTGACACTGATAGCGGATACTTCCGAATCTGAATTGGTGCCTCGGGCGCGGCCTGGAATGCCTTCTCAAATAGTTTTTGTTCTTCTCCGGCGGTCGGTTGCCAATTTTCACCACTCAGATTCAGCCCTGGCAATACTGTAAGCACAGCTATTGTTCCCCCAGGTTTTAAGACACGGTATTGTTCATGTAAAAAAGCGTTAGGTTCAATATGTTCCATGACCGTGAATGAATAGCACAAATCAAAGGTTTGATCAGTGAAAGGCATAGCAGTAGCATCGCCATTAGCAAACATGCAATCCAGTCCAAGTTCATGAGATTTTGCTTTCGCAAAAGCAATATGCCCCGAGTCAAAATCAAGTCCGGTGACTGTCGTGTGCGGTAAATAGGTTTTGACTCGATGAGCGAACAAACCGCTGCCGCACCCGACTTCAAGTACGGACATACCGTCTTGAATCCGCAACAAGTCCAACCATTTTGTTTTGTTCCCATCATGAAAACGCAATGCTCTGGATCGGTAAAGTTCTTCTGAAGTTTGTACATAATCGGACCAATTGCTATACACAATGCCATCTCCCTAACCACTTTTATTTGAAGCACAACTTCCTCATTCATGGTACTCTATCTTCATAAGGAAACGGGGTGCGGACAATACTTATAAAAGAGTTTTGCGCAGAAAACTTCACACAAATTCCTGCGGCCATTGATCATGGTGCCGATCGCATTGAACTTTGTGACAATCTGGCTGTTGGTGGCACCACTGTCAGCTATGGTGTGGCGGCGCATACTATTCCTTACTGCCACTCCCGCAACGTACCGGTGATGGTGATGATCCGACCGCGGTGCGGAAATTTTGTCTATTCTCATGATGAAGTCCGTATGATGTGCGCGGACATCGAGCAGGCGCGTCGGCTTAAAGCCGACGGCATTGTCTTCGGTTGCCTGACCGAACAGTATCAACTGGATAAAACAGCAACAAATAAATTGATTGAGGCAGCCGGCAATCTGGACATCACTTTTCACATGGCGTTCGACCAATTAGATAACAAGGCACAGCATACTGCCATTGATTGGCTGGCTGCCCATCGTGTTAAACGTATTCTGACCCATGGAGGAACGATGGACGAACCAATTGAGCGCCATTTTGATCATTTGCAGCAACTCATTCAGTATGCGGACGGCCGATTAATCCTTTTGCCCGGCGGAGGCATTTCTACAGAAAATATTGTTGAAGTGGCAAAAAAGTTACCAATTCAAGAAGTGCATGGTACTAGAATCGTGCCGCTCGCCTAGTGATTATTTAAAAATTTTCTTATATAAGTTCAAAAAATTGCCGCCGATTATCAAGCCGATTTCATTATCGCTGTAGCCGCGGCGAATCAATTCTTCCGTGAAAAGAGGAAGATCTTTATGGCTGGCAATCACGTCATATGAGTCGCGCGTGTGCCCCGCAGGCTTAAGCGGAATTTCACTCAGGAAGTTGCAAATATCCAAGCCGATTCCAACATGCTCGATCCCCACAAGATTGACAATGTAATCAAGGTGATCGATTAAATGACCGACATCGCCATCTTCATAAGTATCGGATACAAATGCATTAAACCCGTTCATACCGATCACGCCACCCCTAATCGCCAAGTCACATATTTGTTCATCGGTCAGATTGCGCATCGATGAGGCAATAAAACGCGCGTTGGAATGTGAGGCGATAATCGGCGTACTTGTCCGTTCCAGGACATCGATCAGGCCGACATCGTTCAAATGACTGACATCAATAATCATATTCAGCTTCTCTGCCTCTTTAACCAGCTGAATGCCGAACTCTGTCAACCCACCCTGATGTCCCTCATCTACAGCATGAAAATGGCTTCCGTCAGCAGCAAAATTACGTCTGCTCCATGTCAGTCCGACAAAACGCACACCTAATTTATAAAAAATCTGTAAGAGTCCTAGATCATTCGTTAACGGATCCACACCTTCGAGAGAAAGTAAGATTGCGAGTTTACGATGAGCATGCGCATCTAAAATGTCATCATAAGTCGTACATAGCTGAATTTCATCAGGTGATTCCTCAATCTCCGAATACAAAGCGCTCACCTGATCAAGCGCCATTTTCAACCCCATTTCCGGCAAATACTCACTGGAAATGAACAATGAGCACACCAGAGCGCTCACTCCGCCTGCACGAAGTATCGGCAGAAACTCTGTTTCAATGACTTTTCGATAACCGAGCTTCCTTCGCAGGTCTACTTCCATTAAAAGATCAAAATGAGCATCGAGCGCAATATACTGCTCATGCAGCCGCCTCGCATGTTCCTGTACAGATTCCGCCAACGTAAGTCCCTCCCTGTAAGCAACTCAAGATAATTGATGAGGATCATGAGAAGATAAAATAACGTAATCGAAAAAATTATTTTTATTTCAATTCATCATCCAGCGGAACAACAAATTCATCCAGTGTTTTTCTCCATTGACGTTTCATCTCTGGACCATATTTCAGTGGTTTGGCATCTGAATGAACAACTTTGTATTGATCAAATCGTTTACTGTCAATGATACTTCCGATATTCGGTATGGGGTCTGCCCCCACTACATATTGAATTGCTGATGAATAGAGCTCATTTTTATCCACAAACCAGGTATTCGCAAACACCTCGATCACATGATTACGAGCTTGTGTGAAATACCGACGCTTCACAACAAGAACATCTTCACCCGGATCAATCTCCTTGTTATCAATCGCATTCAATATTTTCCGATAGATTTGTTTGACATTTTCCGCTTTATTCAATTTTTGAAGTGCCTTTTCAATTTCATCACGGATATCTTGATTATGTGCAGTATAAGTGTCTAATAGTCGATCAATATACGCAGAATCAATATCGTACGCCTTTTTCGCATTTTCTCCAAAGAATTCAATTTCTGATAAGTCCGGTCCTATACCAACCGGACCAATTGGCAATGATCCTTTCACCGTATTATAGACACCCCTATATTCGTCTAATGTTTGGACTTGTTCTTGAAGTACTTTTGATTTTTCCATTTCATCATTATAGTCATCATAGGTGACAAGCGCTTCATAAGAATGATTCAGTTCCTGGAATGCTTTCACAAAATCAATTCGCATATTAACTGGCGAATGCTCGTCAATATCTGCTAAGTTAGGTATTGATGTTAATACTTTATGTGCTTTGATGAATCGCTTCTTCGATTCGTCATAGGTTGGATACACGAGGTTAGTTTCTTTTTGTTCCGATGAGTATAGCTTTATCGCTTCTGCCACATTCTTCTCCATTGTATAAGGCTTACGGAAGGTGACAATCAATCCCTTGCTCTTTCCCGGATAGGTTCGGTTGGTACGAGAGAACGCTTGGATCAGGTTTGCATAACTTAGGTTGCGATCCACAAACAGCGTTTGGATTGTCGGTGCATCAAAGCCAGTCAGTAAGCGGTCCACAACAATCACAAGATCAATTTGTTTCCCAAATTCTTTAAACTCTGCCTTCTTACGAGCCAGTCGATTATTGATGTCGCCATTGTAACGTTCAAGATCCTCTATAGACCAAGCAGTATGGTAATACGTATTATATTGTTTGATGATTTTTTCCATTTCATCTTGAATTTGTTTCGCATGATCTTCATTTTCTTGAACCGAATATGTAATCGCGATTCGTGGAAAGTCAGGATCTTCAATGATACGTCCTGTTCGCATGGGATGATCGGAAAATTCTTTAGTTAACCACTCTGGATCTTTAGTTAGTTCCTTGATCGCATAATAATAACGTTTTGCCATATCAATCGAGCTGGTCGTCAAAATAGCAGATTTTTGCGGGTGACCATTTTGAAAATCAAATTTGATATAGGCATTATCCGGGCGGAAAATCTTATGCAACACCTTTTGAATATGTTCGTCACGTTCAAAAACAGTAGGTTCCAGGTACTGTTCTTTTTTGATCCCATCCTTTTGATCAATCAGATCATTAATTCCATCCACACTATAGCTCGCGTACTTTTCGTTTACTTTCAATTGTTTATAAATGTAATTATTCAAAGAATTAGAGTCAATCGTATCTTCATGTTCGACCTGAAAACCTAAGACAGCGCCATCATCTAAGGCATTTTTAATTGTATAGGTATGGAGCACTTCGCCGTATTGATCACAGGTTGTTCGAGCCAATTGACCTTGAGCTTGTTTTTTGTTTTCATCAAATATGGGCGTGCCTGTAAAGCCAAACCAGGTTGAATTGGGAAAAAATTTTTTAATGGCTTCCATACCTTCCGCACTTAACGCTCGATGGCATTCATCAACAACAAAGACAATATGTCGGCCAAGTAATTTCTTAAATCGTTGTGTTCCATTTCGCTCTTCTTGTCTTTGCGCATAGCGCAACGCGGCTTCTAGTTTTTGACGTGTGGTAATGATCACCGTATTGGAATTCGCATCAGTTAAGAGCGTTGCACTTAACTCCTTCGCACTACCTGTACCTACAATCAGGCTATTCGACTTTGCACTGCCTGAAGAAATACCCGTATTGAATTCTGAAGCAAATTTTGTGAATTCCGTGGTGGTTTGATTGTCCAAGTCTTTTCGGTCAATCAACATAATCGTGCGATCAACGCCTGGTTTACGTGCTAATAACTTCGTTGAAACAAAGCTCGTTAATGTCTTCCCTGATCCTGTCGCATGCCAAACGTAACCTGACTCATGTTTCATCGCAGAGGTAAACAAAGCTTCAATCGCATGGATTTGATATGGATGTAAAACCATTAATGCTTTGTTGTCTTGGTCTTCGCTGACAATCATATAATTAGCAATCAACCGATGAGCATCCGGAATATTCAGAACTTGTTTGACAAATTCATAGAGATTGTCTACTTTACGATTATCTTTAGTTCGCCAACTAAAGACAGACTTCTTATACATATCTTTTGGTGAGGCATTGGCAAAATAACGCGTTGTCTGTTCATTGGAAATGACAAACAGCTGCAAAGTAGAAAATATATTATTTCGAAACATTCCTTCTTCAGCATATTTTTTTATTTGATTGAACGCCTGAAATACCCCATCTTTTGCACTAACCTGTTTCAATTCAATTTGAACAATCGGTAGCCCATTAATTAATAGGGTGACATCAAAACGTCGATTTCGACCTTCCATCTCGATCTTTTGTTTCGCAATTTGATGAACCACTTCATAGGTAGAAATTCCTCCACCTATGTCTTGATTAGAATACAAGATTAATGATAGCGAACCAAGCGAAACATCTTCCCGTTCTATGTGAATACGAGCAATTCCATTCTCCCCTTTTAGCCATTTTGCAGCGTCAAAAGGAGTTTGAGTATGTAATAATAATTCAGTCTTTATGCTATCAAATTCTTTATCAGTAATTGGGTAATCACCAAGTTCTGATAAATTATTTTGAGTTATTTTTTTACGTAAGTTCTGCCATAAGTCGTCTTCCGACTTTAAATCCGGACAATAATTCCATTGGTTATGACCTTCACCGAGCACTTCAATCAGCCGACGCTCTACTTCTGCTTCGTCATGGAGTGGATTTTTCATTATTATTACTTCCCCACCTTCGTTACAGCATGCATTTTTCCTAGATAAATTCTCCCAAATTATATCATGATAGTGCTATCTGTTGTGTCATTAAGCGAGTGTTGATACCTGGGAACAAGTAATTAATGAATGACGCAGTTAGCCGTGTACTCATTCAAGTGTACAACTATTTGTTCCAGATCAATTAACAAACATTGTATTATATCTGCCTTTTCACTTATCATTTTTGCCCTCCCTTAACTTATCTGTTTTATAAACGATATACCCTTCGTAATAATAACTGGCGTCAATGCCTTTCATATACACGTCACGGTCATTCACCTTGCTCGTCAAAGCCTCTTTTAACAAATGTTTGATTTCAATATCCTTAATCGGACTGCGTTCCATTGCCAACAAGTAGTCATCCTTATCAACCTGACTCCAGTCCACAACCTGTTTCAACTCTTTTTTTAGTATCAAATCAAGCCAGATGCGCGTGCTTCGCCCGTTTCCTTCACGAAATGGGTGAGCAATATTCATCTCCACATACTTTTCAATAATTTCATCAAAAGTAAACTGCGGCATCTCATCAATATGCTTTAGTGCAGCATCTAAATACATTACAGATGCAAAGCGGAAATTTCCCTTGGCGATATTGACATCACGAACCTTGCCCGCAAAATGATAAATCTCATCAAAAAGATAGGCGTGAATTTTTGCCAACGTTGCAAAAGTTCCTGGAGTCAAACGATTTAAAACACCTGTTTCAAATAACGCAATCGCCTTTGTTTTACTGATTTTTTCTTCCGCTCGCGCAAGCTCCACTGAATTAGTAATCCCTAATTTATTTTGCAGCATCTTACTCACCCTCGTATATTATCTTTGAGTCTAAGAAATTTTTTAATTCAGTATCTTCCTCTTATTATGACCTTCATTCAATATGACAATCATCCAACGCTCTACTTCTGCTTCATCATACAGTGGATTTTTCATTATTACTTCCCCATCTTCGTTGCAACCTAAGTTTTTCGGATAAGCACTATTAAATTATATCATGACAGTGCTCCCAGTTGCGTTTTTAAGCTGATTCTAAAACATGGGAACAGCGTAAGCTGGGGAATGTGACCGATGTTTTTGATGGAACGCATCAAACTCCTGATTATAAGGAGGAAGGAGTTATGTTTTTATCTGTTGAAAATATCAAGACATTACATTCCGAAAAATACATTTCCGAAGAAGCATTTGAAAAAGAATTTAAGTTTAGACCTGAAAAAGGTGACGTGCTTATGACTCGTATTGGGGATATCGGAACTGCAAATGTTGTTGAAACAGATGGACCAATTGCTTATTATGTAAGCCTTGCACTGCTAAAGCAGAAACAACTTAACCCATATTTTTTGCAAGCGAGTATTCATTCGCCATCAATGCAAAAAGAAATCTGGAGACGAACGTTGCACATTGCGTTCCCGAAAAAGATTAATAAAAACGAAGTAGCAAATGTGCCTATCAAAATTCCTAGTCATAAAGAACAAGAGGACATTGGCACTTTTTTTCAGAACCTCGACCACACTATCACCCTTCATCAGGAGAAGCGAGACAAGCTACGGCGCTTAAAAAAAGCTTTTCTGCAGCTAATATTCCCCAAAAGTGGTGAAACTGAGCCTCAGCTCAGATTCGCTAACTTTGTGTCTCCATGGGAACAGCGTAAGTTGGGGGATATCTCAGAAGTTCGAACCGGACCATTCGGAAGTACGTTGCATGCGGATGACTACGTAGAAAATGGTACTCCAATCATTACAACTGAACATTTTAAAAATGGGTTACTG
This sequence comes from Sporolactobacillus sp. PKPK-6, assembly GCF_056678885.1. Lineage (NCBI taxonomy): Bacteria > Bacillati > Bacillota > Bacilli > Caryophanales > Sporolactobacillaceae > Sporolactobacillus > Sporolactobacillus sp. PKPK-6. The sequence continues at coordinate 828,924 of NZ_JBWXPA010000002.1, forward strand.
CCAACAAACAAAGTGTCCATTCCGCAAGTTTCCAAGGAAGACGTAATACGTCTTCAAGGATACGTGCTCCACACTGGTGATATTGTTTTTTCACGAGTGGGATCAGTTGATATAAATGCAGTTGTGACTGAATATCATCATGGTTGGCTATTCTCCGGTCGGGTTTTGCGTGTGAGGACGAATTATGATTTAAGCAGTGAGTACATGCACTACGAGTTATCAACTGAAAGAGTTCGTAATGACGTAATTTCACGTGCTGTTGGACAGACAATGCCATCAATTAACACAGAAATTCTAAATGAAACGAAAGTGTGGCTACCATTAAATCATGAAGAACAAACAAAAATAGGTGTTTTTTTCAAGGATCTCGACCACACTATCGCTCTTCATCAAACTAAGCTTGAAAAGCTACAATCACTTAAAAAAGCTTACTTACAAAAAATGTTTATTTAAAAAGGCACATACAATGTACCTTTTTAAATGCTTACTTACATTAACAGAGATAAATGTCGCATGATTTTGTCATTATCTTGATTTTCTAATTCGTGAATAATGTGAAGATAAGTTTCTTGTGTGGTTGTCATGCTTGAATGACCTAATCTTGTTGCTACGCTCGCAATTGACACACCGGCAAAAAGCAGAAGTGATGCATGCGTATGCCGTAGTCCGTGAATGGTGATTATTGGTATATCGGCTTTCATACATAATGTTCTTAAGTGATTATTTACGGTAGAATTAAAAACTCTGCTCTTCACGAAAATCGGTTTATTTTTGTCCGCATTCTTTATTAGTTGAGAAAATTGCATTGCTGTTTGCCAATCAATTTGAACCTTACGCTTAGACGATTCGTTTTTAGTAGGTTGAAACTCTCCCATTGTTCCTTTATAGTTCCAAGTCTTGCTCACTATTATTTTTTGCTTTGAGAAATCAAAGTCATCCGGAGTAAGCGCTAATGCTTCTGAAAATCGTAGCCCTGTTTTTGTAACCAGGAGGATAAACCAATCCCAATTTATTTCTTCTGTGAGATTCAATTGCCTTAGTAGCGCCTGAACCTCAAACTGGTTTAGAAATTTTATTTTCTTTTCGCCAGGCTTCTTTCCTTTTATGATTATTTTTCTGGTTGGATTTTTCTCAATTAAGCCTTCATCCACGGCATCGAGAATTGCGCCTTTCAATTGATGATGAAAATCCATAGTTGTTTGCTTTTCGTGGGTCAATGCATAATCATTCAATAATTGCTGGTACTGTTTTCGATTTAGTTCACCAATTTTTAAATGGGGAGCTAATTCAACAATCCTTTGTTGACTCATGTAATATTTCTGGAGTGTAACAGATCGAATGGCACCAACTTTGTATAATTCAATCCATTCTTCGAAGTACTCATGAAACAATTGATCTGATTTTTTCTTTCTTGCCAAAATAAAACCTCCTAAATAATAGTCGATGAATGAATCATCACTTTAATTATTTAGAAGTTTTCTAATTCCCGCCAATAATTTTTTATATGAACATGAGTTGTAAATAGGCCTTTTTTAATTTTTTTAGTTTGTCAATTCTTTCATGATGAAGAGCAATGAGATGGTCGATATTTTGGAAAATTGTTCCAATTTTCTGTTGTTCTTCAATTGACGGAACCTTTAGCCCATATTCTTTCAATACTTTGATATACAAACGGACACGTGTTCCACCTTTCTTTTGCATTCTTGAGAAGTTCAAAAATAATGGTGCATTGTTAAGATGAGCAAGAATAAAACGTTGATCCGATAAGTCATTTGACTTGAACACTGGGTATTCTTGAGAGACCAATACATCAGTCCCTAAGTCATTTTGATTAAAGTGGAAAATCGAGTCGTCTGACATGTGCCGATATGTAATGTATTCTTTAGGTACAAGATGAAAATCGACTGATTCATCTATTCCTGTTCTGTCCCCTTTAAAATACTCATTCTGCAAAAATAACCCTTTTCGTGATGATGTAGCAACAGGAATGTCAGTCGTTCCTGGAACAACTTCAACGTGTTCTTCTATCAGTTCCCCCAACTTACGCTGCTCCCATGACGACACAAAACCAGTAAATCTTAGCCGAGGCTCTGTTTCACCATTTTGCGGGAACATGAGCTGCAGAAGGCCTTTTTTTATGCGCCTCAGCTTGTAAAGCTTTTCCAGATGAAGAGCGATAGTCCTATCAAGTTGTTTGAAGAAATCGCCGATCTTGGTTTGTTCTTCAATTGATAAAGGAACATTCATTTCTAACTTAATAAAATTCTTTTTATTGAGCACCCTGTTTCTTCCTGCACCTCCGGGAGAAATTAATTCCATTTTTCGTCTAAATGATTCTTGAGATACTGAAAAACGAATAAAATTAACATCTGATTTATCAATTAAAAATGTTGGAAAACGGTGTGATACCAACAATCCATCATCTTCTTTTGTAGCCACAGCAATAGCATGTTCCCAAGCAAAAGTAATGTTAACAATCAGATCATTCTCTTTAACAACATAAAGCTTGTCCATCGCTACTTTTTTAGGATCTTCAACGATTTGATGAAATGTCCCTTTCGCATGCGAGCGAACAGATATTCTTTCGTATGATTTATCAGGTTTTGGCACTTCTCGCAATATTGGGGTAACTAATTCTCCCAACTCACGCTGTTCCCAATCGTCAAAAAAGCCATCAAATCGTATCTGAGGTGTTACCCTCCTTTTCTCCATTATTGAAACACCGCCTTTGTTGCTGCGATGATATCTTTGGACTCGTCTGTTACTTTTAACTCGTCCAGTAGTTTCAAAAATTCTTTTTCAGACTGAGCAATTTCTTCATTTAAGGAGACTATTTCTTTACTCAACTCAATAATGTTAATAGGTTCCTCTTCTTCAAATGTATCGACATAACGAGGAATGTTCAAATTGAATTCATTCTCTTTTATTTCATCAAAGCTAGCAACATGGGCGTATTTCTCAATATCTTCACGTTTTTTATATGTATCAACAATCTTATTTATATTTTCTTTTGTAAGTTTGTTTTGGTTCTTGCCCTTCGTAAACTCCTTACTCGCATCGATAAATAAAACGTCTCGGCTTGTACGGTTTTTCTTTAAGATGATGACGGTTGTCGGAATGGACGTTCCGAAGAAAAGGTTTGCAGGCATACCAATAATAGTGTCAATACTGCCATCCTCTAATAATTTCTTTCGTATCACTCCTTCGGCAGCACCACGGAAGAGCACACCATGTGGCAAAACAATCGCCATCGTCCCGGAATCTTTTAAGTGATAATATCCATGCAATAAGAAGGCAAAATCCGCTTTTGATTTTGGCGCTAATCGTCCGTAACGGTTAAAACGAGAATCATCTAAGAATGTTGTATCCGCCGACCATTTAGCAGAATACGGCGGGTTCATTAAAACCGCGTCAAACGTATACGGTTCATCCGTTGGCCAATCTTTATTCAACGTATCGCCATTACGCAAGCGCATATCTTCTTTATCAACCCCATGCAGAATGAGGTTCATCTTAGCTAGATTATATGTAGTTGTATTAAGCTCCTGCCCATGATATTTCACACTGTCCGGATAGTTCAAATAATTCCGGACATTTAACATTAAGGAACCTGACCCCATGGTTGGATCGAATACACTAAACAAATTTTTAGATTCTTGTCCAATGGTCACGATCCGAGCCATCATATCCGATACTTCGTGCGGTGTGTAAAATTCCCCTGCCTTCTTCCCAGCTTCAGAAGCAAACTGAGAGATGAGGAACTCATAAGCATCACCTATGACGTCACCATTATGACCAATTACATCAACATCATTAAGCTTCTTCAATACCTCTGTAATCGTAATGTTACGTTGTTGATCATCTGACCCTAGTTTTTTTGAATTCAAATCGACATCGTCAAATAAACCATTAAACTGATCATATTTGGTAGACAAATCGATAAATGCTTTATTTAAGTCATTCAACTGAAAAACATTTTGTTTTGCTTGATCTGTCAATTTGTTAAATAGATATTTTGGTTCAATATCATAACCTAACGTATCAACTAAAGTTTCAATCAAATCACTTTTCGTGTCTTTATCGGCCAGAAGTTCATGATACAAATCTGTTTGTTTATCCTGAGTATCATATTTTTCTAACGATTCATCTGCCAATTCAACAACTTTCTCTAGCAATTTATCCGAAAGATATTTATAGAAAATCAGTCCTAATAAGTAGTCCTTGTACTCTGATGCATCCATCTTACTACGTAAATGGTCCGCAGCACTAAATAATTTTGAGTTTAATTCGGATCCCATGTTCTAACTCCCCTTAGGGTTTTTAGAACCATTTTACCATACGAACTTACGCTGTGATACAGCGACAATGTTCAGATGACATTTCCACTATTTTTAATTTAGTTCCTATCGTTCAAAAGTTTTTAAGCCCCCTTACATAATCACCATTAGTTCAATTTCACAAAGAAAAAATACCATCTAAAAAAGCTGGTATCCTGTCATCGTGTTTAGATATTGTCATTTATTATAGGCTCACCATTACGTACCTAAGTGAGGTTAGCTATTTTTTTCTATTCTCTAAATGCCACGTTTTTATGAAAATCGATAATTAAGCCGGATTTCATCATAAAATCAACTCCAAGAATTCCTTTAAACCCATACGTCTCCTTGGTCAATCCTAATTGAATCTGAAATGAACCCATTGAAAAATTTTCGATAGCTAAATCTGTTACGATTTGCTCGTAGCACAATTCACTTTCACCACCAACCGCCATACATTCTTTTCGGTCTGCCATTTTTGCTGTCTATGATAAGTCCAACTTTTTCAACTTCATCCGTATCAAAGATTGTGTTTGAACATCCTGTATCTAAAAGTACGTCATCTAATTGAATCATAGCTCTCTTATAGGCAAGTGACACAGATACGATTGGCAGTCCATCTTTTATAAGAATATTCATTGGAGCTGTTTCCTAATTCCAATAAATTTCTGTTCTTTTACCTCTAGAGTTTCATGATCTGTATGAAAAATATAATATTCTTGAGTAGGGTCGGCTAAATGTAGTTTTTTGTATGCTTTCCAGGCCAAAGTGGATTCGGGGAAATTTGCTATGACTGATAGTTCTTCAAGATAGCGGATTGAATTTTTTGAGTAGGCAGAGATTGCTTGAACAAGTACCCATTGTTCTGGATAGTGTTCACGAATTTGCTCCCATTTCAATTTTAACAGCTCCTTTCATTCTGTTTTACTTACTACATCTAATATATCATTTAATTGAAATTAGGGAACAAGCTGCACAAACTCTAGTGTATTCAATTATTATTTTAGCATCTGTATCCCCTAAAACTTGAATCAGTATTGAAGGAAAACAAGACCCTCCCGGTAGTTTAACCAGGAGGGCAAAATATTGTGAAATGCGTTTATTTTAATGGCCGTGATTATTTTTGTTCAATTCAAGCTTTGCGATGTAGTTGTTCCCTTCCGTGCCAAGCACATAAATGGTTAGCTTTGCACTTTTTCCGTTCAAATCTGTTTCCAGCTGCTTGACATCAAGCGCAATGTTGCCGTCTGATGTTTCATGTGTGTAGTAAGTTTTTGTTTGTGTTTCAATCAACAGACGCGTTCGTACATTCCTGCGTCTGTCCAAGCATAATTTTTATAATTTCACGATCGGTCTGCCGCATCCCTTTTTTTGCCAGAACGCCGACATTATGGATTGTGTTGTCGACTCCTTTTGTGACGATGCCGTCTCCGCTTAAAAACTGCTGATCATTTTTGTACATATTATATCCGAGGATACCTGCATCCACCGCCGCTGATATTTTGGCTGCGCACGAAGGCTTAGCCCCGTCACAGACAATGCCCGAAGTGATAGCGAGGGTGTTCACGATGGTGTGAGCAATCACATCATAATCTCCGCCATAAAGATAAGCGATTCCCGCACCTGCTCCGCAGCCCGCACTGACCGCCCCGCAGAAAGCAGAGAGGCGGCCTATTCCCGTCTTCTGATAGATTGTGACAAGATCGGACAGTACAACAGCACGGTAAAGCTTGTCACGGGATACGTGCAACTCCTTTGCATACTCAATCACTGGAAGGGACGCAGTCATCCCCTGGTTGCCGCTCCCTGAGACGATAACGACTGGCTTTTCGCATCCGCCCATCCGAGCGTCCGATCCTGCTGCCGCTGCAGCCCGGGCACGTGTTCTCACGTCGTTACCATAAGCACTCAGCAGCACCTTGCCGATATTCGCCCCCCAATTATTTTTCAGACCGTCGACAGAGATTGCAGCATTATAATCGATCTGCTGCCCAATCACTTCTGATATGTCTTCAATGCGCACACTGTCGGAAAAATCAACGATATCCTGAACGTTGAGACAGCTTCGATCAGTCAATCGGGTCTTTTCCTTTGATCCAGAGCCCGAGTCATACAATGTTTTTCCACTTCGTGTCATATGGACGATATTTGTATGATACTGTTCGATCACAACGGTTGCTTCATCCGTACCATTTTTGAGCGTAGCAGCAATATAAAAAACAATGTCGTTATCAGCAGGAACAACTGTGATCGGATGGGTCTCCATATATTCAAGCATACGTGTTTTGTCCGTTTCTTTGATGTCTGCCAGCACTTCCAACTTCCGCGAAGCGTTACCCGCGATAACCCCGGCCGCAACCGCCGCACTGATGCCTCTCAAACCATTCGTATTGGGAACAACGACGCTCTTAACATTTTTAATGATATTTCCGCTCACCGTTATGGTGCAGCTTTCAGGCAAAGTTCCCAGCAGCTCCCGCGCTTTCGCCGCTGCATAGGCAACAGCAATCGGCTCGGTACAACCCGTGGCAGGAATCAATTCTTCTTTCAGGATTTTCAAGTAATCGCAATAGATTTTATCGTTTGGCTTCATATTATTAATATATCTCCCTATTGTGCTGGATCAAAGAAACGTAGCAAAAGAGCATCCACTTACTTTTGCTCCGGCAGGCTACCTGACAAGACGGTTAAAAATACAGTTCTGTTCAAGCTTTCACTACCAAGCGTCATCTCTTCGAACCTGCTTATTTTCATCTTATTATTTAATAATACGTATATTAACCCTCATCAATGGAGATACAAGATGAAAATGTGTCCATAGATTGAAAAATGAAACAAAAGGGTCTTTAGGACCATCGCAGATGTCCTGCTGTTGCAGTTTTTATAGTCTACAGGATTCAAACCAACAGTGTGAACCAAGACTTCCCCCTGTTTTGGTTGAGGATTTGGAACATCCTCAATACTCATCTTTTTCCATTGTCCTTTATTTTTAACTATAATGCTTTCATCGCTGCCATCCCCCATCTTCTTACCTCACAAAGTTTCTCTTATCTATTCCTTTTCACTTAAAGACAAATCTTTTCCTCTATTGAACCCACTCAAAAATAAACTTCTAACTTAATCCTTGTTTCTTTTATTTTCTGTGCAACTTCTCATCTATCTTTAAAGATTTTTTCATTTAATAATTATTATAATTACTATTGTAATCTATCAAACCTTCTGCACTGGAGGACAAAGGACATGTTAAAACTAATGAGAGCGATGATTTTGCTTATCTATTTATTGAGCCCTCTCCCGGCAATTTGGATCGTCTATGCAGCGAATCCGCCGGCCTATCAAACACTAAGAAATTTATTACCTATGGTCCTTGGATCCATCTCCTACACATGGCTGCTGGCTGAGCTTGTCATCAGCGCTCGTCCCAAATTTATTGAACGATTTTTTGGGTTGAATCATTTCTACCAATTTCATGGTGCCGCCGCAATTGTGGCGATCACGCTCTCGATGCTCCACAAACAGCTCGAGGAGGCCATATGGTCCGGTTATCTGCATACGGTACGTCAATTTGGCGACCTGGCGCTCACACTATTCCTTGTTCTCGCTGGTCTCTCACTGATTTTCATGACCGGTTTCATTACTCGGCGAATTAGGATCCTCGGGTTTATTCGACATTGGCTTGAAAAAAAGCATATTCTTGATTTTAAATATAATGTGTGGATTCACAATGCTAACGTCATCGCAATTATTTTAGTTTTCCTTCACGTTTTCATATTCAGTGCCTTTTACCGGCAAAATTTCTGGATATGCGGCGTTTATACCGTTTATTTTCTAATCGCCTTTGGCTGCTATCTATACCATAAAATAATTAAAATCAAGCTTGCAAAACGTCAGCCCTATACTCTTGTACAAATCACAACTGAGTCGCCAAGTATCCATACTCTTGTTTTCAAACGCGAACGAGGTTATGTACCTCCATATAGAGCAGGTCAGTTTGTTTTTATCCGAATTCTTGATGGTGGTATTTCAGAAGAAGAACATCCTTTTTCTATTACTTCCAATCCAAATGATCGGCGTTATCTGTCTGTCACGGTCAAATCAATTGGAAACTACACCTCTTCGATTCCAAAATTATCTCCTGGAACGCACGCGACAATTGAGGGACCTTACGGGATACTTGGAAACAGCGCATACCGCACCAAATCCGATCTCGTACTCATCGCTGGAGGAATTGGCATTACACCTATGCTCAGCATATTAAAAGACTTAAGCTATAGAAACAGAAAGCGGCGCGTTATTCTTTTTTGGAACGTTCCGAATAAAAGCGATCTGATTTCCCCAAATTTATTTACTTCTTTAACCGAACAAATGCCTAACTTCACCTTTGTTCCTATTTTATCAAGGGAAGCAAATGATTATGGTGAAACCGGGCACCTGAATCGAGAAAAAATCATTCGTTATTTAGCCGCCCATCACTATCGAATGAAACGGACACATTATATCATTTGCGGCCCGTCGAAGATGATGGATTCGGCTATTGAAACGTTACGTAGGCTGAATGTGCAAAAAAAGAAAATTCATTATGAAAATTTTTCAATGTAAAAGGAGCGTTTCTAATTATGCTATTTATTAAAAAATATACAGTTTATATACTACTCACAGCCATGCTTTTATTAGCTGGCTGCGGAAATCTCGACGCACAGCCACAGAATAAATCGGCGAACAAGTCACAATCAGGAAAACTCAGTTTAAATAAAAAGCAGAAATTCACACTCACAGAATTAAATAAATATAACGGGAGAAACGGACGACCCGCTTACATCGCGGTTAAGGGAATGGTTTATGATGTGACCCACGCACCTGACTGGCATAACGGCAGTCACCATGGTGTTCAAGCCGGACAGGATCTAACTGCGGCGATTGAGAGCGCGCCGCATGGGGCATCCGTTCTCGCAGCCGTTCCAATAGTTGGCTATTTGACGAAAGATAAGAACGCGGTGACAAAAACAAATAACAGCACAACGAATAGCAGTCAATCGAATTCCAGCAAGAATAATAGACGAACATTCACATTAGTTGAGCTGAAGAAATATAACGGACAAAATGGGCAGCCTGCTTATGTAGCCGTTAAGGGAAAAGTTTACGATGTAACCCACGCATCAGGCTGGCATAATGGTCGCCACCACGGTGTTCAAGCCGGACAGGATCTAACTGCGGCGATTGAAAGTGCGCCGCATGGGACATCTGTTTTATCTGCTGTCCCGGTCATTGGCTATCTGACGAAAAATAAGAATACTGCGACAAAGAAAAATTACAGTACAAATCAAAGCAGTCAATCAAATTCCAACCAGAGTAATAAGCGAACATTCACATTAGCCGAATTGAAAAAATACAACGGACAAAATGGGCAACCTGCTTATGTGGCCGTCAAAGGGAAGGTCTATGATGTGACGCATGCACCCGGCTGGCATAACGGCCGCCATCATGGTGTTCAAGCCGGACAAGATCTAACTGCGGCGATTGAGAGTGCGCCACATGGGACGTCTGTGCTCTCATCACTTACCGTTGTCGGTTATTTGAAATAATCATTTGCCCTTCGTCTAGCTCGAGACTCCTATGTTATATCAGGTTGAGCTTGGGAAGAATAAATTATTGAGAAAAACAAAACCCTCCTTTTTGAAAATGGGAGGGTTCAACACATTCGTGATATGCATCTGTTTTATTGACTATTATGTTTTTTGTTCAGTTCAATTTTTGCAACGTAATTATTTCCTTCTGTGCCGAGCACATAAAAGGTTAGCGTCGCATGCTTTCCGTTCAGATCTGCTTCCAGCTTTTTAACATCGAGGGCAATGTTGCCGTCCACTGTTTCATGCGTATAATAAAATTTCTTTTGCGCGTCTGTTTCGTATTTTTTTCCATCGGAAATCGTGTAGCCAATGTACCAGATTGCTCAGTCAGAGGGCTGACATTTGCGGTAACGTTTGCTGGAATAGTGATCTTTTTCTTGCCAACGTAAAGTGCGTATTCGCTTTCCTGTTTCGTTAGCAGCGAAGACGCACGCACACGTTTCGCTGCGGCGTACCCTGCACCTTTTTCCTTGTCATGAACAATATAAGCGACACCGTTTGCCCATGCTTTTTAGAACTGATCGATCTTATATTTTCGAACAGCTGTATCATCGGATGATGCGAATGAATCGTTGACAATGACATAGTCCTGACCGTCAATCGTCTAAGCCCTCTGACGAGAATCAAATGACCAGGTATTGTCCCAGGCGCACCTTTCACATAATGATAGCGTGTGTTGGTTGGATCATTTGTATATTTAACACTGACCGCCGCCGGATATCCTTTGGCAATTTTCTTCTTCAATCCATCGATGTCGGTGAACACGGAATACGATTTATAGCCGTAGCATCCTGCAAGTGCTGAGCTGAATACCCATTTGTCAAAGCCGTCATAGTCATAATAAGCCGTTTCTTCGAGCAGTAAATTTTCTCCCATGCGATTCATCGCCATCGTAATCGTTGTCAGACTGCAGATCGAGTTAGCAATCTTCGGATCACGAATCATTTGCGAATAGGCAGGTGTATCAATATCTTTATTCAGCGTGATCGTGCTCGGATGTTTGCTGGTCGAGTTCCAGCCCAGTTCGGTCGAAGTACCAAGCAGCCGAACGGTCGGTGCCACACGCGGATTGTCGCTGAGCTGGTGATGTACGTATGATCACTCTCTTTCTCATAACCTGACCTTTGGCATGTGCCGAAATGACGGTGCAGGCACAATCGCCAGCATAAAGGCCGCCACGAAAACCATAGCCACTCTAAACATATTTACGAGATGCTTCCTGCCAACCATTATTTGATAGATTATTAAATAAAGCAATAGACAACCAACAATCTCTACCATAGCCCGTAAAAAAGAACGAGACTTGTGTCTCGCTCCCTATTTTCAGTAGATTTATAGAATTCTAAATTTTTAACAAAATCAGCATTACATCACCTTTGTCACTCGGTTTATGCCTTCTTGGAGAAAAATATTAGGAATTTATTACCATGAAAAACGAGTGGGTTAACTAGATGGTAGATTTGTACATTCGGAATGCACGTAGAGGGTGCCTGTTACGATGCTCCATGGAAGAGGGGTGCCCGCACGAACTCCATCAAGGGTCACCTAATGATTGTGGATCTTGCCCAAATGATTGAGCATCCCTCTGATCCGCACAATCTTTACATGCAGCGCATAAATTATTGTTATCAGCCTATGAAAGGATTGACCTAGATGTATCCTTATCAAACATGCTTTAGTCCTAATTTAAGACATGCGCCAAGAAACATCATGTACAATGCTTGTCCCTACCCTTACTACGTAAACGTGCCGAGACTAAATACGTACTTTTCAAATCAGTATGTTCCTTTTCCCTATGGAGCGGGGTATCAATCACGATCTGATGTATCACCGACTGCAATTAATCTGAAGGATTACGGACAGGAGCCGTTTGTCGTTAATATTGAGCAAGCGACGAAACAAAACACTGCTTTTCGAAGAGCTTTATGGACGGGATCCCATTTGCAGCTTACCTTGATGAGTATCAATGTCGGCGAAGACATCGGTCTTGAAGTTCATCCTCACCTTGATCAGTTCATACGGATCGAAGATGGCCAAGGGCTTGTCGCAATGGGCGATCAACAAGATCAACTTAATTTTCAAAGACAAGTATACAAGGACTTTGCGTTCATTATTCCCGCCGGAAAATGGCACAACTTAATTAATACTGGTGATCGGCCAATCAAATTATATTCGATCTATGCACCGCCTCAGCATCCATATGGTACCGTTCAAGAAACAAAAGCCATTGCAGAAGCCGCAGAAAGATACGGCAGCGACTAATTAGAGCATCACAGCCGAACATTGCATAAGCGCATCGCATAAAAAAAGTTTAAAATGATAAGTGCATAAACAAGCATTTATCTTTTAGAAACGGCGGTGCATTTCTGTGTCATCTCTTGACTTTTCTCATGTGTTCTTCACCAACGACAATCAATCTATTCTTAAAGACGTATCCGTCAGCATTGATGCTGGGGATTTTCTTTCAATTGTTGGCCCGTCAGGAAGCGGCAAAAGTACCTTCCTCAAGCTTTGCTGCCATTTAATCAGCCCGACCGATGGAGCAATTTCATTTAAGGGGAAAAATCTGAACGATTATAATCCGATGGAATTAAGGAAACAGATTGCTTATTGCTTTCAAATGCCCTATTTATTCGGTGATCACGTCAAGGAAAATCTTGAATTTCCTTTTGTAGTCAGAAATGTTCCCTTTGAACAAGAGCGAGTCGATGAACTTTTTTCCGTCTTCCATATGGCAAACGATTATTTACATAAAGAAGTGAAAAACCTTTCAGGAGGCGAAAAGCAGCGGATTGCATTGATCCGCAGCTTGCTATTCAAGCCGGAAATTCTGCTTCTCGATGAAGTGACCTCTGCCTTAGATACAGCAAATACCGAAATCGTTGAGCAGGCTGTCAAATCACTCAATCAAAAGGGGACAACCATTCTGTGGATCACACATAACACGGAGCAAAGCAGGAAACATGCCAATAAGCTGCTCACTATTGAAAATGGCGAGATTCACACTTTGGAGGCGATCCAATGAACGGTTCAACAACTATCCATGTCACATCGCTGATGATCGCTTCATCACTGGTCTTTGTCACCCTTTTCTTCTCTTATTGGCAAAAGCTGAAGCTTGAAAAAGAAACCATTATTAGTGTGGTTCGTGCGGTCATCCAGCTCGTCGCAGTTGGTTATGTCTTAAACTTTGTATTCGGTTATAAAAACCCGGCATTTACAACTCTTTTGCTGCTGTTCATGACCTTTAATGCTTCCTACAATGCCGCAAAAAGAGGCCGAGCCATCAAAAGAGGTTTGTTGATCTCCTTCTTGTCCATCGCCGTCGGCACACTTGTGACGTTATTGATCCTGATTCTGTCGGGAATCATCCGCTATGAGCCCTATCAGATGATTCCGATCGGCGGCATGATCATCAGCAACTCAATGGTTGCGCTTGGACTATGCTACAAACAAATGGCATCCGATTTTAAAAATAAGCGAGACGAAATCGAAACAAAGCTCGCACTCGGCGCAGATATTCTTCTTTCATCCAAAGAAATCATCCGCGACTCAATAAAAACCGGGATGCTTCCGACCATTGATTCAGCCAAAACACTCGGCATCGTATCGCTTCCCGGAATGATGACCGGTTTAATTCTTGCCGGTACATCACCGATGGAAGCCATCAAATATCAAATTATGGTTACCTTCATGCTGCTCTCGACAACCGCGATTTCTTCATTCATTTCGTGTTATCTGTCCTACAGAGGGTTTTTCAATAACAGAAAACAGCTCGTTAATCGGCGTGAAAATTAAAAGCACGGTACTTTTCTCATCGAAAAGTACCGTGCTTGTTTTTACTCTTGTAGGCTTTTTCTAAAAGCAGCGCGGTCTAGCTATAGGATTAAACGGTGGAATCGGCGGAATTGGTATTGTTGCCGGCCCGGTGCTTGGAGGATTGTTGGTACATGGAGATAATTGGCGATGGATATTCTTGATAAATGTACCCTTTGGAATTGCGACCGTCCTCTTAACGCTTCTGTTTGTACATGAGAAACAGAACAATAAGGCATCAAAAAAAATAGATTGGAAGGGTCTCATCGTTCTATCCATCGGATTACTTTCTATCCTATTATCTTTTACTCAAGCCGAAAAAAGAGGGTTCCAGTCGGAAAGTGCCTTTTACCTAACAGCAGGCTTAGTCATCTTGTATTTCTTTATACGGCTTGAACGTCGAACACGTGAACCGTTGATTGACTTTGCACTATTTAAATCGATTCATTTTACTCTGCCTTGTATCAGTATGCTGCTCTTTTCGGCCTCATTATTTGGTTCTCAGCCCTATTGGAGCATGTTCTTCCAAAATTTCTGGGGCTTCTCACCTTTATACGGCGGCCTTGCCTTTTTACCTGCTACCTGCTTAATTGCAGCCCTCACACCGATTGCCGGGATTATCGGTCAGAAGAGCGGAGATAGACTGCGTTTTGTCGTCATGTTTGGCGCGCTAATGACCGGTATAAGTTTCATATATGCAGCCGGTATAAATACTGAAAGCTCATACTCAACCGTGCTTCTGCCATCCTTGTTGATTCGCGGAATTGGTATTCCCTTTCTTGTCTCTTCCACCTCATTAATGATGATGAATTCTGTTCCACCCGACAAATCCGGATTAGCCGCCGGAATACTGAACATGAGTAAGAATGTTGGCACTTCATTGGGAGTGGCTGTTCTAGGGCAACTCTTTACATCTGATACCGGTCATACGATTTCAGCTCTTTCCAGGGGATTCTCTGGAAGCACCTTATTAAAGGTAAAGGAATTGGCAACACAATTTATTGTTGTAAAAGATTCAGCCGCAGCACCTATCGCTCAAACGGCAATCATACGCGGCTTTAGTCATCTCGCATTATTCTGTGCTCTTGCATTAATTCCCGTTTTTATCAGCGCCTCAACGCTAAGAAAGAAAAGAAAAAGAAACTAATCTTGTTTCAAAGTGGCAATATCTATTTTTTTCATTTGAAGCATCGCCTGCATCACACGTTGTGCTTTTTCCGGATCAGGATCTTGCAACAGTTCACCTAAAATAGTCGGGATGATTTGCCAGGATACGCCGTATTTATCTTTGAGCCAGCCGCATTGCTCGATCACACCGCCCTCGGACAGCTTGTCCCACAAGGTGTCGACTTCTTCCTGAGTCTCGCAGTTCACAAACAATGAAATGGCTTCGTTGAAAGTAAATGCGTGATCCAATCCGCTGTCCATTGCCTTGAATTCCTGCCCGGCAAGGTGAAACAATGCGTGCAGGACGGTTCCCGCCATCTCCCCTGCGTCATACCCATAACGCTCGATTTGATCAATCGCCGAATGATCAAAAAGGGAGATATAGTCACTCATCGCTTGTTCCGCTTTTCCATGCTGCTTCCCGACGAACATCAGCGACGGGGTGATCATCTGATCGCGATGACCCAGATTCATCTGCCATGAGATACCGAATTGATCCTGAATCCAACCGAATTTCTTGCTGAACGGATAGCTGCCAAGCTCCATCAGAACGATTCCGCCTTCCGAGAGTTTCGCCCAATAGCTGTCCACTTCTTCGGGTGAATCACAATTTACGAAGAAGGAAATTGCAGGTGTGAAGGTAAAATGCGGACCGCCGTTCAAAGCGATAAAGGTCTGACCTTCAAGTTGGAACGTGACGCTCATGATTTTCCCATTTTGTGAGGAATCCGGAGCTGCATCACCATAGCGAGATGTGTTCATGATCGTTGACTGTTTAAAAAGTGACGTGTAAAAAATCGCTGCTTCTTCTGCCTGATGATCAAACCATAGATATGGCACAATTTTCTGCATCAAAATTCCTCCCGCAACTGTAATCGAAGCACATGCTTCATTTCTTCCTTTTTACTTTGCTTTCCGCCTTTTTCACGTTTTCGTCCATGCGAAACGCAACGATACGGTGAATCAATTCATAGGGAAGCGGCTGATCAATGGGAAACTGAATGGCTCCCTTTGAAGTTTTGAGGCCGGTGAGCTCACTTTGAAAAGCGGCAACTCCGCTCGGCGTCGGATAAAAGCCAATATGATTCGCGTATGCAGCAAAATGCACCAAATTTCCGTGCAGCACGAAGGTCGGCATTTGATAACTGATCTTCTCAGTTGCCTCCGGCGCTGTCTCACAGATCACTTTTCGTAACGTTTGAAGTGTTTCCTGTACCTCAGCAGGGAATTGCGCGATGTATTCATCAATGGTTTGGTAAGTCGATTTAGTTTCCATAGATTGCCCCCTCTAAAAACTATGTACTCTGCTCTTGTCATACCCTTTCGAAACGGATCATATGCATCAGTCGCCATTGAGTAATTCGCTGAGGCAACTGTTCTTTTCGTTTTGACGTCTTGTCCTTCACTATAACAAAAAAAACACCTTTAGATGTCAGCGGACACTCTAAAGGTATTAGCACTTATTTTATACAGATTGGTCCATAGAGAACGGATCAATCAAGCGCTTTGACAATCGCCTCATTAAATTCAGGCAGATCATCGGGAACACGACTTGTCACCAATGCATGATCAACGACAACCGGCTGGTTCTTAACTACTGCTCCTGCGTAATACAGATCAGGCTGAATCGATTCATAAGCAGTGAGCGTACGGCCCTTTACCAAACCGGTCTGGATAAAGAGTTGCGGACCATGGCAGATGGCAAAAAGCGGCTTGTCATAGCCCAAAAAATATTTTGTGAATGCCACGAAGCGAGGATCCACGCGTAATTGATCCGGTGAAAAACCGCCGGGAATAAACAAAGCATCGAAGTCTTCCGGTTTTACTTCGTCAATACTTTTATCAATATGAATCTTAGTCCCATGCTTGCCTGTCACTTCGCTGCCGGCTTCTTTTTCGATCACTGTAACTTCGTGACCTGCAGCTTCTAGTGCTTGCTTTGGTGACGTAAATTCAATGTCCTCAACATCATTGGTAACAATAATTGCAATCTTGCTCATCGAACGGTTCCTCCTTAGTTTCTTTTTAATGCCTACAAGATCATGATATACTAGGGCTGTATTTCCTTAAAGTACGCACTTTTTTGTTATTCGGTAACTTAACGGTAACTAAGAATCTGAAATGGGGCAGTAAAATGACTGATGAAGTACGCACAGATGTCCAGGAAAAATTGCTCTCCGGAGACTACAGCTGTGCGAAGGAACTGACACTATCCATGTTCAGCGGAAAATGGAAAATCGTCATTCTCTATCATTTAGGTAAAGACGGTATCTATCGTTTCGGTGAATTAAAAAAATTGTTGCCGAATGCTTCCAATAAAGTGTTGACACAGCAGCTGCGCGAATTGGAACAAGACGAGCTGATCACGCGCACCGTATACCCTGAAGTTCCGGTACGTGTTGACTATCAAATTACAGAGCTTGGACTTAGCCTGATTCCGATCATTGATTTGATGTACGAGTGGGGAACGCAGCGATTAAAACAGCTCACACACGTACCACCGCACAATATTAATGAAGATGCCATTAAAAATAATGAGTGAATCCAACATTTCTCGTGTCGCTTGACATGAGAGATGCTTTTTTTATGTGATTTTTTTTGCCAATTTTTGTTCTATTAGCAAAAAATTTGTTATATTATGAATAGCAAACAAATTGAATGTTCGCGCGCTAAAAATACATCAAAGGGAAGACTAACCATGGACACGAACCTAAAAACAGCTGATCATGATGCTGCCTGCATTCCTCCTCTTATTCTGATCAGCTGCTATTTCTTGTCTTGCTTCATTACGCTCATTGTGTATCTTACAGATGGGACGTCGAACGTCTATTCCAATTTTATGTACTTGCCCATTGCCATTGTTTCCGCATCACAGGGCAAGAAGCCAGGCATGATTCATGCTGCTGTCAGCGCGCTGCTCATCGGCCCCTTTATGCCCTTAGATGTCTCCCTGCATCAAAGCCAGCCACTCGAAAACTGGATGATCCGCCTTACCTTATATGTGATTATTGCATTTGTTATCGGCTTCTTTGCGGATTATTATAAACAAGAATTTGATCGAAACCTCAGACACGAAAAAGAACTCTATGAATCTCAAATTGCTACGATCTACTCATTGGTGCGCTTATTAGAATCAAGAGATGTGACATCCGGTTTTCATGTTGAACGCGTTTCCACACTGTGCAAGCTGCTCGCTGAATATCTGCAGCGTTTGCCTAAATACAAAACCATAATTAATGATGTATTCATTGATAACCTGTATAAATCAAGTCCCTTGCATGATATCGGAAAAGTCGGCATACCGGATAAAATTCTGCTTAAGCCAGGTAAGCTTACTGTAGAGGAATTTGAGGTGATGAAGACACATACAACGATTGGCGCAAATACACTCACACAAGTGCAAGATAAGTATTCGGGAAATAAATTTCTCGAGCTCGGTATTGAGCTCACACGTTGGCACCATGAAAGATGGGATGGAACCGGATATCCCGACGGACTGAAAGGTGAAAAGATCCCGCTTTCCGCACGAATCGTTGCCATAGCTGATGTCTATGAGGCACTGCGATCCAAGCGCGTCTATAAATCGGCTTATTCCCATGAAAAAGCTACTCAGATTATTAAGGAATACCGCAGTTCACATTTCGATCCGAAGCTGGTTGACGTATTTCTTGAGCATGCGGATGCGTTTGAAGCTGCCTTTGATCAATTTAGCAGCTAATTGTCTCAGAAAAACCATGTCATCAATTCCTTGGCGGTGATGCAACCCATTCATACAAAAGGTCATCCAATCCCTCCTCATTTTCATGACCCCGCGCAATAATCACAAATCCATTCCGTTCATAAAAACGCTGCGCCTTATGATTGACCTCGAATGTATACAGCCGAAGCCGCCCACAGGATTCTTTTTTTGCCAGGTCTACAAAAGTCCGTCCAATCCCGCAATTTTGATAGTCTGGATATACGTACAGTTGATTAATTTCCTGCCGATTAAAAGCAAGCAGCCCGGCAACACGATCTGATTGGCTCTCAATGGCAAGCTTAATGTCGTTGTCTTTATTCAACATGTGATTAAGAAAATAGACGTGATTTTCAAACGAATGGCCTTCCTTCCGACCAATCGCCTGCTCCTTGCTTTTCCGCCACATTGTCACAGTTTTCTTGGCGTAGCGCGGATCATAGTCGATGATTTTGATGGTTGGGTTCATAGCACTCCCTAATCCTTTACTCAATTTCTGTAACCTGCTGCAATTGTTCCCCGATTCGGTCCTTACACTGCCTACATTTTTGCTGCATAGCCCTCTTTTTCCGCATAACCAAGCAGATATAAAAATGCCGGAGCAGGGATTCGCACGACTGGGATTCTTGTATGATGGGCGGTCACACCATAATCCTCCGCCCGCTTCGTGATGACAAGAGCACCTTGTGTCTTCTTGCTGTTATCATTAGCAAGCTCAATAATTGCATCTGTTTCCGGAATACGCGAATTTTCCCGATACTTAACTTCGCATAAAATTCTGGCGGCAGGAAGTTCGACCACAACATCGACTTCTTTTTCGTTCTCTTTAAGCTTACGATAATAACCCACCTGCGCATTTGTTGTGTAGTAAAAAGCAGCAATATGCTTATATACTGTCGTTTCAACCATAACGCCCATTTCATTCGGGTCAGTGATGACATCTTCCAACATCAGTACAGCATTACGTATGGCAGCATCAGCGACATAGATTTTTGATCTGCCTTTTAAAATCCCTTTGCCGTCAACCCCTATTGGATCACTTATATAGATTAAATTTGCTTCTTTCAAAAAGCGTATATAATTTGATAAAGTGATCTTGTTCATGCTATCAAGCTCTTTAGCCATCGCTGATATATTGATGATATTTGATGAATTCATACATAGGTACAAAAAGACTTTTTCGAGCTGCAAGGGATTTCGTACATTAAAGAGTGTTAAAATATCTCGCTTGATTACTTTATCGACTACATCTTCACGAAGCATTCTTTGTGAAAATGCATCATCATGCGACAGAGCAAGTTCTGGAAACCCGCCTACGGTAAGATAACGACTAAAGTGCTGTTGCAATGGAGAGAGTTTGGTCATGAGATCAGTTAAATCAGTCTGAGGCATTCGATAAAGCTGCGTTGGACGTATTCCTGACCCGAGTTGCGGTCTTGAAGGTACCTGTAAAAGATCGCAGTATTCATAGAAAGACAAGGTAGGAATTTTGAGCACACTCCATCGGCCTACGCCGCTATCGGCCGAACCCTTTTCTAGAGCCGGGCTCGCCGAACCTGTTGCAACAAGGCGCAAATTGAGATGTGTATCATATAAGGTCTTGATCCATACTTCCCAATCCTCCGCATACTGAACTTCATCAAAGAAAAAATAAAGTTCTCCTTCTGTAGGATAAGCATTCTCATATACCCTTAGTACTCCGTCAAAGCCACCCAGCTTTAGGATCGGATTATCAAAAGATAAGTAAACGATATTTCTAGCGGAGACTCCTTTTTCCAAGAGATCCTGAATGAGCTGATACATAATGGTTGTCTTACCAACTCGTCTTGCGCCTGATAAAATCACAAATCTGCGCACATCTCTATGAAAGAGCAGCTTTTTCGATTCATAATAAGCAAACCGATGGTGCGGCGGTGCCGTTTTCTCAGAGACGGGTATGCCTTTCCACCAGGGATTATATTGAATTAACAAATTCAGTAATTTCTCATCAGTAAATGAAATCATGATTATCCCTCCATATTTATATATCATACTATACATTTTCGTCACATTTATGAATAGTATACTATAAACGTCAAATTCATCATATATCATTATTGATCAGTTTCTACCCCATCATCGAAAATTCAGCTATAACTTATGTACTACACGTGTAAGAATTAAGAAGGTTGCTCATGAAGGAGTTACCTAAGATTTGCACGGCCGAATATGAAGTCATGAAAGTGATCTGGAACCATGCCCCTATCAGCACCAACGAAGGCACAGAAAAATTGAAACGGACGACCAAATGGAAAGGGAAGACATCCAGACAATGTTGAAGCGCCTCGTTCAAAAAGGCGCACTGACCTATCCTTTCTCGCAACAGCAGATTTATCCGCATATCGACTTGATCCGCTTAATGAAACGCGTTCGCTCGTCTTTATTTCTCAGTAGCTTTCTCACCCTTTTCCGTGATGAAAAGTAAGCCCTGAACTCTTGATCTTCTTCAATGAACGTGCTAATCGAAGGATGCTCCTTTACCAATTGCTGAAACCAGTATCGCTCTTGAACGGAACGGACATTGAATGCTCTTTTCTGCTCTCTTGACAAGAAAAAGTACTTACAATAGGAAAGAGAGTCTTTAATCAGTTCCCATAACCCTTGTTCATCGATCATGTCCTTCACCTCAAATATTGATTTTCAATACACCGCGCCGGTCTGAATTCATAAAGACTGATGGAATCGATGGTTGCGCGAAACGGTTTAAAGTGTTCTGCAACAATCGGAAGTGCTTTCTGCACTGCTTCAGACTCATCGATTAACAACGTGGCATGCGCCGCCCATTCATGCTCATCTCGGTTGCCCTGAATAAAATGACTTTGGAGATCAAGCAAGTCATGAGTCACATTAGGTGCAAGAAACAAAACAGTTAAGCCAAATAAGCCAATATGACTGAGTGTCAAATTAAAACTGCTGGTCTCATGACATACAGTTTGCAACCGTTCCTTAATCTCTGATTCTTGATTCGAATCAAAGGAAGCTAACGTCAAATGATAGAGTAGATTGGAGGTTTGTTGTCCACTAATCCCTTGTTCCTTAAGCAATTGCTGAATGTGATTCATTTTGCTCTGTGTTTCGCGGTCAAATTGAGCGAGCACGTATAACATTTTGTCCGGCATTATTTTCCCCTTCATTCATCAACTATAGACCAACGTGTTTCTACCTCATTCTTAAAAAGATCAATTGTCTCGATCTGCTGACATACTTGCCCTTCAAAAGTAAATTTCACAATCCACGGCATTAAGTGCTTCATTCGTTCAAAATCCTCGAATCCGTATGTAGGATCATAATAATTGATGATCGTGCTAAGTGCCGTACCGTGACTTCCGACAGCCAAAATTTTACCACTGTGTTCATTCAGCAAATGATTCAGCTTGCCAATCGTTCGCTCCTGAACCTCGCTCAGGCTCCCTCCATCCTGCAGTTTAAAGCTAAAGTCTTCCCATTGCCTCTTTGAAAACGCATGAAAATCATCAATCCATTCACCGCCCACTTTTCGCTCACGGAAATCTTTAACAAGATGTACATGAAAGTTTTGTTGATCTGCGAATTGCTTGACTGTGTCCACCGCTCGCCTATAAGGGCTGGATAAGACAACATCCACATTCTTATCTTGCAGATAGCCCGTCACCAATTCTCTGTCCTTCATTCCTTTGTCGGTGAGCGGCCGGAGCTTGTCATTATGCACACGGATATCCGATTCAGCATGTCGCACAAAATAAATAATGGTCATTTGGAAATCCTCTCAGTAGATTTTGCCCGAAGATAATCCTCTTTCAGCATGCCAAAAATCTTTGTATCAAAATAGTCGTTATTGTAGCAAATCGCCTCACGTTGAATCCCTTCAAGCACAAACCCATTCTTACGGTAGACTTTTTCCGCCCGGGGGTTAAAGCTGTAAACGCCTAGCTCTACTTTATGAAGACCAAGCACTATGAACCCGTAATCCAAAAACAGTTTAATAGCTTCCGTACCAAATCCTTGATCGCAACCCGCTGCGCCGATCAAGATGCGAAAATTCACATTGAGTGTGCTTTCATCAAATTCGTTGAAAACAACCTCTCCGACTAATTCTCCATTGTCTCTTCGAACAATTCCAAGATCCAGACGATCGGCCTGCTCGCTACGCAATTTGTACCATTCTTTGATTCGTTCCACTTCTTCAGGAGGGAAAGGAGCATTCGCTTGCTCATCACTGTCAACCGATCCAGTCAAACGCCTAAGCTCCGGCTCAGATATTATGTCAATCATTTTTTCCCAATCATTTGCTTCAAAAGGTCTTAAAATAACCTTGACGCCTTCTAAAACAGGCTTCGTGCGAAAATCAAGTTCAGACTTCATGTGCTGCTCCTCATAAAGTTATTCTTAGCAAAAAAATCTCCAATATGGAGAAATAGGTACGTGTGATCAACTTTTCAGCTATTATTATTATTCGGATCTCCAAATAAAATTTTCATGTAATCGCGTCTACCATAAAGCACACGCAAGACATAGATATGATCATGCTCATGACGATAAAAAACAAAATAACTTCCGACTATTAAGAAACGACAATCAATTTGTATGCTCGCTTTTGAAGATAAAAGAGCTCCTGAATCAGGAAATTCAGAAAGTCTGTGGATGGATTTTGTGATTTTGGTAATCGTATTAATCGCTGCTTCTGAGTTTTCAAGCTCCGACTCAATATATTTCTTGATCTCTTTTAAATCGACTTGCGCCATGGGAGATATAGAAATGATCATGTTACAATCCCAATGACTTTTCTACTTCATTAAGCGTTAACCAGCCTTTATCACGTCCGGCTTTTTCGCCTTCAGCGAGCTGTGCCATCAACTTCATGGTTGCTTGCGTTTTCTCGTAATCGGCAAGATCAATGATCGCGTATCTCCCTCTTCCATTCTTAGTAAGAAAGACCGGCTCACCTTCAGCAACATCACGCAACACTTCATTGTAGTTTCTTAAATCCGAAACAGGTTTAATATTCGGCATTGGCTCACTCCTTTAATCGTTGTTTTTATTATACGTTAATCTGACGTAAAATAACACATCAAAAACAACAGCAAGATGACTTATTGGGAAAGATTTAGCACAGCGGTTCGCAGCCTTTTTAGGCACTTGTTAAAAATAAAATTCACATAAAAATGAAACAAGTATCGCTTACTTAACAGTTAACAAACATGCACTGTTGCTAGTATTTAAGGTCAGTCGTTCAAATCTAATCAAAATATAAGAGAAATTACAGGTATTATTATGGGAAGAATCATGTTGGTGTGGCAGAACATCTCCTGCCTGAAGTGGGTCAAACGATACGTTAATTCGAATAATTGCTGGCAGCATTTGCAGAACATATGTTAATAGTGTAAAAATTGGACGTTCAAATTAGAGGATATTCAAGCCGCTTTTGATAAAGTTATAGAAGGAAAAGGAATAATCCAAGTCATCGTCGATTTGTCCTTATTTTCCGATAACAATTTTGTGACGCTTTCATCTGAAACAGAACGGCCAAATGATCATCATCATTTAATCTTGGTATAGCCTAAAAAATGCTGTTAATCATCTTCCAAATCTTCATCCTCAGATAAGCCCAAATATTGTTTTTCTAACTCTATATCCAATAAATCGGCAAACATGAGCACGAGACCGTCTTTATTACTCTTTTCCGCTTCTTCTTCAATTGTTTTCAGAAAATGCCGTTCTTCATACCACTCAACTTTTTCGATCAGTGCATCAAGAAAAACAATTCGTTCATTGATCATGCGAGCGATTTTTAAAATTTCATTTAAAACACACTCTCCGATTCCATTACGTTGATAATCTGTACGAATCGCTAAACGTTCAATATATAAAAAACTACTTTGATCAATCTCTTCAAATCTTCTTATTTCATGTCTCTGTAAAGTAAAATAACCAACTATTTCATCATTATAAAAAACTAAGCTGGTTGCTGCCTCTTTAGTTATTGTGGAAAAATAAGCATCATTTATTAAAAAACGATCCATGCTTGAGTTTGTACATTTAAATTCTTGTATAAGTGATAGTCGTCCTGAGAAACTAGTTCAAAGCGAACGAGAGAAAAATTAATGTCTTTTGCCATCTGAGTCCAATTTCGCCTTTAAACTCTTAATTCGATCTTCTATTAATTCATTATTTTTTCTGATAACTTCAGAAATTTTTTCCGCATCTCGATCATTAATTGTGGGCTTCTCACGAAGAGCAGCTGGCATATTTTTCTCTCCCTTCTTATCGTACATATCAGTACACCACCATATTATTCAATGGTAACAGTATATGCACCTTCTGATTAAACTATAGGTATGCGTTTCAAAATGTACATCATCAGCTACATTTCTATGCCTACATTTTTTCGGAGTCTTACCTCTGTATGGATATTGTTGCAAAAAAAGAGCTCTCCCACTCTTTTACGTGTCAAATGACAGTAGAAGAGCAGAAAAGCAAAGATCTATTATTGGAGTTTAAAAGAATGAACACAGATTTAACATTTTGATTCCATAACCACGTCTTCATTCAGTTCAACGGAAAGCCGTCCGCCTCGCCATTGCACTGAAACGCGGTGATCGCATTCATTTTTCAGTAGCCTTTTCTTGTTCATCTTTTACTAGTTTTTCATCATAGTACTTGATGAATGGAAAGTAAATTAAGAATGCCGCTACCGCACAGATTATAGCTAATATAATAGCCTTCCAATCTCCTGCTGTTCCAATAAACGCTCCAAGTCCTATTGGTGTCGGCCATGGCACTTGGGCAATGATTGGAAGAACGATTTTCAACTTGATGGCAAAATAGGCAATAGATGCAGATGTGATGGGTGCTAAGAAAAACGGAATTGCCAAATATGGGTTATACACAATCGGAAGACCAAAGATGATTGGCTCATTAATGTTGAATAATCCTGGGACGATTGATGCACGGCCCAAAATTTTCAGCTGCTCTGATTTGGCAACAAATGTAATAAACAGAATCAGACCCAACGTCGCTCCTGAACCACCAAGGAATACAAATGAATTTTGAAATTCTCCCGCAAATGGGATATTCGCGCCGTTTATGTTTGCCTGCATATTTGCTAAAACAATCGGAGTCGTGAAGGCAGTGACAACATTGGCACCGTGGATACCTACAATCCATAGCGCACAGATTATGAAATAAATCACGCAAATACCTAACCAACTATTCGTTAAATTGGTTACAAACCCAAATGGAATCGCTACCATTTTAAAAATGTCTGTTCCAAGAATAACTAATGTCCCATTAATGATTAACACGACAAAGGCGATGATGAATGCCGGAATCAATGCCGTAAATGCACGTGATACACCTTGTGGCACAGTATCCGGCATCTTGATGATCCAGTTACGTTTTACGCACAAGCAATAAAGTTTCACTGCAATCACAGCCATAATGATGGCGGTAAAGATTCCTGCTGTTCCTAACCGTTGAATGGTATCACCGATACGAAGGCCATTAACGACCTTTTCGGTATCCGTAATGGAATTCACCAATGCCATTTTTCCATTATTAAACACTAATTCCGGAAGGCATAAGAAGAAAGCAAATAATGAGAGTAACGCACCGTTTAGTGGGTTTACATTGAGTTTGGATTCGGTTTCTTCGATCCTAGTTAATTCGTAGCCAATAACCAAGCCGAAGTAAAGGGCTAAGATCCCCATCGTACTTACATTGGCTAACATGTATAGATCGCTGAAACGATAGAAAGTATTATTGAAGAATCCGCTTAAAGATGGGAAGGTGAGCGGTAAAACGTTGAATACTAAAAACATAGAACCGACGATTGTAAACGGGATGCTTGCTACCCCGGCAGCCATTACAGCTCTGACGATTTTCAACTGAGAAATTTTGGCCATAGGTTGCATTAAATATTTTTCTAGAATTGCAAATCCATTATTCATGTTGTCGCTCCCTTTCGATTGTGAAGTGTCTTTTCATAGTGTTTGATTCTTTTAAAATGTCGATCTTGATTGTGGCGAATCGTTTGTAATCTTTTCAAGATAACCAAGCAGAGTATACTGCTGCCGACTAAAACGATTGAAAGCAGCTGCCCTGCTTCCTTTGTATTTGCCATAATGGGAAATAGTTCAGGAAACAGTGGCGAAAAAATCACCGGCAACAGTGCTACATTGATGAGCAATTGAACCCAATAGTACAACTTAGTCATCGGTGTATTGTTTGTATGGGTGCTATACAGTTTCACTTGTTCAGCTGCCACCAATACTAAAAACGCTAGTAAGCTGACCGGAATAAAAGCGAATTTAGAATGTGCCAGCATTAAAAACAAAAACCAGTATAGATTCACAAAGAAAAAAGCAGCGGTCAGATATCGAACAAGTAAATAGCGATTATAATACATCGTTTTCAAGCTTAATTTGGTCCGGTTGCGCTCCAAATTTCTTTTAATATCTGCCATGTAGGTTCTCCTTTCAATGGAAGCGTTATCATTATTTTCGATACAAATGTTCCATTTCAATAGCGACCTCACGTAAAGTCATGGTCGTCATTAGATGATCCTGTGCATGGATCATGATGATCTCCATCTCAATTTTCTTGCCCTTTGCATAGTCTTGTAGTAATTGTGTTTGAGATTTATGGGCTTTCAGTAACTCTTGATTGGCATCTTCCAACTTCTTATCAGCCATTTCAAAATGACCTTCGCGCATAAATTGAAATGCCTCATGAACCATCGTTCGAGCAGAACCGCTGTGAAGAATAATATCAAATGCAATGACTTGCAAATTTTCATCCATACTAAACCCTCATTTCTTACATTAATCTAATAAAACTTTGGCGAAATTGTTCAAAATTATTCTCACTCAGAATCTCTTTTTGATTTTCCGGTAAATCGATCAGACGAACAATCACTTTTGTGATTGCGGTGAGTTCCTCATTTTTTAGATAAGAAGGGGACAGTAAAAAGATGATCTTGATTTCAGGAAAATCTTGATTCCAATATAACCCTTCAGGAACGATCCCTACAGCAATTTTCGTCTGAAGACCCATAGGTGTTGTTGGATGAGGGACGGCGATCAAATTACTGAAAACGACGGAACTCATCCGTTGTCTACGTCTGATTTCTTCCTTCATTTTTTCTACATAGTTTTCCGATTCGTCTTCACTTAATCGTTGAAGCAGTGCATCAATGACTTCTGTCTTTGTCTTTTTTCCTTTAAAAATGTGAAACCATCTTTCGTTTACTTGCCGGTCAAACAGTTGCTCCTTTTGTTCGAGTGAGATGGCTGTTTTTGTCGATGGTATCGGTCTACGACTACTTTTCGTGTAATGCTCGTCAAGGTACTTCCTAATTTGAGAGATATCCTGCTCATTCAAAAAGACACTAACATGCAGGACGGGTACCCCAAATACTACGGTAGATAAATCGATAGAAGAAATGATCAGATCAATGTTGGCTAAACTTTGATTATTGATTTCATAGTACCCTTGAACATCTACGATATTTAGATGTTTTCCAAACTCCTTGATCACACGATTTCTTATTAGTTGTGCACTTCCGTAACCGGTAGCGCAAATGATCAGTACCTGTAGTTTGCGCCGATCTTTATATTTTTCAATGGCTGCCATCAAATGAAGGGTCAAGTATGCCCATTCATGGTCGTCCACCGTGTAACTTGCCAATGTCGGCATTTTTTCCAGATAACTTTTTGTCAATTGAAAGGCATCTGCATGGTCTCTGATAATTTCTTTGACTAAAGGGTTTTCTAGATGAATCCCTTCCTTCAAACGGACCAACAAAGGTCTCAAATGATCCAAAAGTCCGTTCCTGAGCGGATAATCTTCAACGACCGGGTATCCGGTATCTTCTTCCATTTCTTTTAGAACAGTTCGTAACTCATCCTCCAAAAGGTAATGGGTCTGCTGATGATTGGTCTGCTGACGATTAGACTTAGCCATCAAATGCAGCGCCAAATAAGAAACTTCCTCTTTGGGAATTTCGATGCAAGCAGTTAGTTCAATCCGTTGAACAATTTTTTTCGCAACCGAGTATTCAATATCGCCGATCAATCCTTGCTCAACACCTAGATTACTGATCTTGAAGCCTTTTTTAATTCGCTTGATACTTAATGCTAAATGCAGCACTAAGTTTTGAATAATAAAATCGGATAATTTAATTTTTGCTTCACGACATTCATCTAAAACGATGATTGTCATTTCATCAAAATGAACATCTTTAAAATAGTGACTGTTTCCCATATATTTTTGGAAAGAATTAATAAAGGTTTGTCCAAAAAAGTAATTCATGATGAAATGACGTCTGTCTCGTTCACTTCCCTCGATCCAAACCCCTTTATTAGCAGAGCTCTCCACGGTCAATCCATAGGGCTTCAAAAGATGTTTGATCTTGGAAAAATCTTTTGTTAATGTGGAACGACTTACATATAAACGTTCTGCTAAATAATCCAGCAAAAGGCTCTCGTCTTCGAGCAGTAGCTTATTCAAAATATAATTTTTGCGATCATCCATTTCTTCTGTCGTCGCTTCATTTTCTTTAGCATAGATTTTCGTGTCTTCACATTGAACCAAGAACAAATCAAAGGTCAGTTGCCGAGCAATCGTCAATTGAAACCCATACCCCCGCTTTGAGATGATCTCACCACCATTTTCGTGGATTGTTTTCCTCATATTTTGGATATAGGAACGTATGGTGCGATCCGTTAAGGATAATGCCACCGCAAGTTCATGACTGGTAACAAAGTGATTTTTATGCTCTACTAAAAAGTGAAGCAATTCTCGTTCTTTTTGTTTCATCTTCATCCCGCTTTTCTTACAAGCAAATTGCTAAAGCTAAAAATGTGTCGCTGTCTAATCATTTTGAGAAAAAAAACGATCAGCCTCCGCTTTTCATGGATTAGTTAACACGTCTTTAAAGATGTTCGACGATTAAATCCGCCATTTTTTCAATTCCTGAAGGTATTGGAATATAAGCTTGAAATGGAATACTGACTACCGGTTTCCCGACTTCAACACCAATTGCTTTGAACTGATTGAGATACATCTTGGTTTGTGGACTGATTAAGAAAAGATCAAAATCACTGCTGCGAATCTTTTGTTCACCTTCAGTTGCAGGCACCGCATCCACTTCAATATCGTTTCCTTTTTGTTTGAATAGGTTTGTCGTTTTACTTGCCATTATAGACGATGACATACCAGCTGCACAGATGATCAATACTTTTTTCATAGTTAACCCTCCAAAACATTTAGTTTAAATTGTCGCCATTTGACATGATCACTTGTTTGAACCATTCAAAAGAATCTTTCTTGCTGCGTTCCAACGTTCCTTCTCCCGCATTGTTTTTATCGACATAAATAAAACCGTACCGTTTATCCATTTCGCCGGTACCTGCGGATACTAGATCAATGCACCCCCATGGTGTATAGCCGATCAGATCGACTCCATCATCAACTACCGCCTTTTTCATTTGTTCAATGTGCGCCCTCAAGTAATTGATTCGATACTGATCATGAATCGAGCCGTCAATTTCCACTTTGTCATAGGCGCCCAATCCATTTTCGACAATGAATAACGGCAAATGGTACATATCGGTCAGCCAATTCAATGTGTAGCGTAGTCCTTCCGGATCAATCTGCCATCCCCAGTCGGAAGCTTCGACAAATTCATTTCTCACCAAATCACGACTTTCATCATACGCATAATCACGGTTTTCTTCTTCGTGTTGGATGGCTAATGACATATAGTAACTAAACCCGATATAGTCGACACATCCTTGCTTCAAGTCAGCTTCGTCTTCCGGTGTGACATCGATCTTGAAACCTTTTCCCTCCCAATAATTCAGAATATGGTTTGGATAAAAGCCATGAACATGAACATCCGCAAAGAAATACCGTTTTTCCATCGCCTTTTGTGCCATTAGCACGTCACTAGGTTTACACGTTTTCGGATAGATCGGTCCCATCGCAATCATACAACCGATTTGGAAATCCGGATTGATCCGATGACCGATTTTCACCGCTCGGCTACTTGCCACCAATTCATAGTGAGCTGCCTGGTACATGATCTCTTCCCGATTGTCCCCGGATTGATAATAAATTCCTGAATTGGTAAAGGGAGCAAAATCCGCTTCGTAGTTGGTTTGATTATTAATTTCATTGAAGGTCATCCAGTATTTCACTTTATCTTTGTATCGATTGAAACAAACGGTGGCAAAACGCTCGAAAAAATCAATCAATTTTCGATTACGAAATCCGCCGTACGTCGTTACGAGGTGATACGGCAATTCAAAATGGGAAAGTGTTACCACAGGTTCAATCCCATGCTTTAAACATTCATCGAATAAATCATCGTAAAATTTCAACCCTTCTTCATTTGGTTCAAGTTCATCGCCTTTTGGAAAGATTCGTGTCCAAGCAATTGATGTTCGAAAACATTTAAAGTTCATTTCGGCAAACAATGCAAGATCTTCCTTATAGTGATGATAAAAGTCAATCGCCTCATGATTGGGGTAATATTTACCTTGAACAATACCTTTTGTGATTTCACGGGGATTATCTTTTGAACCAATCGTCATCACGTCTGCAACACTGATTCCCTTACCACCTTCTTGCCAGGCACCTTCTAATTGATGGGCTGCTACTGCCCCACCCCACAAAAAATCCGGACGTAAACTGTTTATCATGTTTCTTCCTCCTCGTATAATGATCTAAGAGTTCGACTTGGCTGAACTCAACTAGATCTGAATACTTAAGATAGTGCTCGTTATCACTACTTCAGTATAAAAATAAAGCGTTTACATAACCAGCGGTACTTTTTCCTTAACACTACGGAAATTCACAAAAAAACTTTGGGCTTTATGGGTGCAGCTTCAAAAAAACAAAAAAAGCTCTCCCACTCTTTTACGTGTCAAATGACAGTAGAAGAGCAGAAAAGCAAAGATCTATTATTGGAGTTTAAAAGAATGAACACAGATTTAACATTTTGATTCCATAGCCGTGTCACCATTCAGCGCAACGGAAAGACGTCCGCCTCGCCGTTGTACTGAAACACGGTGATCGTAGAAAGCGGTCATAATTTCAGGCGTCATGACCTCGCTTGCATGTCCGGATTTGAATACAGTTCCTGCTTTGAGCAGGAGCGTGTGGTCAAAGCACGGCAGAAGTTCTTCGACATGGTGCGTCACGAAAATCATGGACGGTGTCTCTGTCGAATTTGCCAGTTCGGCAATCATGGACAGCATCTGTTCTCTTGCGAACAGATCTAAACCGTTGCAGGGTTCATCCAGAATCAGCAGCTCAGGATCCGCCATTAACGCGCGGGCGATCAGCACGCGCTGCTTTTCACCTTGCGATAAAAGCCCGAACGGCCGTTTTTCAAATGATTCGCAACCAAGTTTGTGTAATAATTCTTGCGCTTTCGCGCACTCGACAGACGATGTCTGATCATAAAGACCGATTGAGGCAAATTTGCCGCTGAGAACGATCGCCTCCGGACGTTCGTCCTGCCTAATTTTCTCAGAAAGGGCTGAACTAACCCAGCCGATTTTCTTCCGCAATTCGCGCAAATCATATGTTCCAAACCGATGATTCAATACGGATAGTGTGCCGCTCGTCGGCCAGATGTAGCCGTTGATCATTTTCAAAAGAGTCGTTTTCCCCGAACCATTCAGCCCGACAAGCGACCAGTGTTCACCCGTGCGGACCTGCCAGTCCACGTTCTTGAGAACCGTGTGATCCGAACGCACCCAACTGATCTTTCGAGCATCAATGATCATACATGGTCCCACCTTTCAGAGATTGCAGACATTCCGATTTTCAACCGAAACCATTTGTTTGAGCAGGGCCAGTTCTTCCAGATCAGCGTTGCCGCCGCTGACAATTAAACCGACATGCTTTGCTTTCACAGGCACACGGTCGAAAAGCACTGCCGCAAGCGAAGCAGCCCCGGCACCTTCGACCAGCATCTTGCTTCGTTCAAGCATCAGAAGCATTGCCTGGGCAATTTCCGAATCTGTGACGGTTACCAAATCATCAAGATAATGTCTCAGGACAGGAACGGTACGTTCGCCTGGTTTATCAACGAGAATCCCTTCGGCTATGCCTGGCGATTGGCGATTTGCCTGTTTCTTAGCATGATGAAAAAGGTTATACGCCGCTGGTGCATGATCGGATTGAACGCCAATCACACGTATGCTTGGCTTAGCACTTTTTAAATAACAGACCGTTCCGGCTGCCAGTCCCCCGCCGCCTATCGGTACGAGAACGGTGTCAAGCTCCGAACATTGTGTGAACATTTCTGCGGCGACTGTCCCTTGGCCGGCGATCACTTGATTATCATCGAAAGCATGAACAAAAACAGAATGATTAGCTTGACATTCGGCAAGCGCCGCTTCATAGGCTTCCTGATAAGATGCGCCCACCAGCACAACCTCAGCACCATAAGCGGCAGTTGCTTGAATTTTCGCCTGCGGGGTACGCTCCGGCATAAAGATTTTTGCCAATGCACCTCGTTTGGATGCTGCATAAGCAATCCCTTGGGCATGGTTGCCCGCAGACGCGGTCACAATACCGCGGTCCAGTTCTTTTACTGGCAAATGAGCCATTTTATTAAAGGCACCGCGCAGCTTAAATGATCCGGTCCGCTGCATATTTTCCAGTTTCAAATGCAGATGTGCTCCGCTGATTCGGTTCAAGGTTGCCGACTCAAGCATCGGTGTACGATGAACAACAGGCGTCAGTATTTCGCGCGCCTCCGTGATATCCGCTGCTGAAACATAATCCCCAATGGTCTTCACCCCTTCATCTGTTGCGATTCGGATTGGTAAAACGGTTTATTGTGCAACATTTGCTGTGATATCTTCGCTGTCCTGCTTGCCTTCTTTAACAAAAGGCATCAGTTTGCGCAATTCTCGTCCAACACGTTCAAGCTCCGAATTGTTTTCTTTTTGCTGAAGTGCATTGAACATCGGACGTCCAACTTTGTTTTCAAGCACCCAGTCGCGTGCAAATTTGCCAGATTGGATATTTTCTAGGACTTTTTTCATACGGGCTTTCACCCCATCATCGATAACATAGCGGCCGACAGTGAAGTCACCGAATTTGGATGTATCGGAGCAGGAGTAACGCATGCCGGTCAGGCCGTTTTCATAGATCAGATCGGTGAGCATTTTCATTTCGTGACAGGTTTCAAAATAGGCATTTTCCGGTTGATAGCCAGCTTCAACAAGTGTCTCGAATGCGGCTTCGATCAAGTGAGTCAAGCCGCCCATCAGTACCGCTTGTTCACCGAAAAGATCCGTCTCCGTCTCTTCTTTGAACGTGGTTTTCAGTACACCGGCACGAGCCGCGCCAAGGCCTTTGGCCCAAGCGAGCGCAAGTTCTTCCGCTTCGCCGGACGGGTTCTGTTCAACAGCGTAGAAAGCCGGAACCCCGCCTCCGTTCAGATATTCGCGGCGGCAGAAGTGCCCGGGACCTTTTGGAGCGACCATGAATACATCAACGTCTTTCGGCGGAAGGATCTGCGTGAAATGGATGTTGAAGCCATGTGAGAAAGCGAGTGCATTTCCTGGTTCAAGCCCATCCTGAACCTCACTGTAATAGACCTCCGGCTGACGTTCATCGGGGAGCAGCATCATCACAACATCTGCCTCAGCAGCTGCCTCCTTGACACTTTTCACCGGAAAACCATCGCGCTGCGCCTTATCCCAAGACTTGCCTGGCCTCACGCCAATTGTTACTGAAAAACCACTGTCACGCAGGTTCTGAGCCTGAGAATGCCCTTGCGAACCGTAACCAAGAACCGCTATGTTCTTTCCGCGCAATACATTTTCATTGATATCTTTGTCATAGTAAACTTTCGCTGTCATTTTCGTATCCCCTTATCTATTTTTAATTTATTGCCAATAGTGAAATATTTTTAACTAAGCGTGTTCAGCCGCGTATCCATTTTCACCAGATGAGGCAACTGAATACACATCAACCAACTTTTCTGCTTGCCTGACAAAACGATTCAACTGACGTTCGCAATCCGCAGCCAGTGTCATCGCCATCTGAAACCGATCCCCTTCTCGCTCAGCATGCAGATCAGCAACCGACAGATTTCCGCGTGCAAGCAGCATAGTTACCCGTGCAAGCACATCAGGACTCGCCGCGGTTTCAACCATTACCGTCCGTTTCATTGACTCACACCCCCGTCATTTCCATAAGGCCTTTGCCGGGAGGAACCATCGGCGCCACATTTTCCAATTGCTTGACAACACAATCGACAAGTACCGGTGTATCGGTTGCAAGTGCTGATTTAATCATCTCAGCTGTACAAGATGGATCGGTCAGCCGTTGGGCCGAAATTCCATAGCTTTCAGCAATTCGGACAAAATCGGGCTGCACTTCAGGAATTGATTCGGCATAGCGTTGTCCATAAAAAGCTTCCTGCCACTGCCGAACCATGCCCAGCGTATGATTGTTCAGAATAAAAATTTTTACTGGAAGCTTGCGCTCTGCAATAACCGCAAGTTCTTGAAGCGTCATCTGAAAGCCGCCGTCGCCTATAATTGCCACAACCCTTTTCTGCGGAAAAGCAATCTGAGCGCCAATGGCAGCCGGAAGGCCGAAGCCCATGGTTCCCAGTCCGCCTGAGCTGACAAAGCGGCTTGGCTGTTCGAAATGATAATACTGAGCCGTCCACATTTGGTGCTGCCCGACATCGGTGGCTACAACAGCGTCAGGTCCCGCAAAGCGGCAAATCTGTTCAATGACGTATTGCGGCAGCAATTCCCGGCTTGCCAGCACATGATCATAGTGGAGCGGATGCGCATCGGCGTAGCCGTTTAGTTGATTCATCCAATCGAGATGATCCGGCATTGGCTCGTTCAAAGCATGCAGCAATTGATCAAGGACCGCCCCAGCATCACCAACCAAGCCATAGTCGGTGTGCACCACTTTTCCAATCTCTGAAGCATCAATATCGACATGCGCCACTTCAGCATTCGGGGCAAATTTTTCAAGATTCCCGGTCAATCGGTCATCAAAGCGTGAACCGATATTCAGCAACAGATCACATTCGGAAAGTGCCATATTAGCAGCAAACGTTCCATGCATTCCGCCCATTCCCAAAAACAGAGGGTGCGATGCGGGAATACTTCCGAGGCCCAGAAATGTCGTAACCACCGGCAAATGACATGTTTCGGCAAACACCCGCAATTTTCTCGCTGCATGAGCATGCAGCACACCTGCTCCGGAAAGCAGCACCGGCCGCTCAGCCTTCTTCAGTGCTTCAACGAGTTGATTCACCACACGGGCATCTGCCTTGTTCGGCACACAATAGCCGGGAAGCTGAAAATCACGAACCAGATCCGGCGCATTTTCCAGTTGTCCCGCACAGATATCTTTGGGCAGATCAACCAAAACCGGTCCCGGACGCCCGCTTGTCGCCAAGAAAAATGCTTTAGCAACCACCTTAGGAAGCTCGCTCGCATTGTGAACGCGGAAATTGTGCTTAGTTACCGATCCGGTAATTCCGATCACATCCGCCTCCTGAAACGCATCAGTGTTAATGGCTTGCCGCGTCACCTGTCCGGTAAAAACAACAAGCGGCAGTGAATCGATCAGCGCATCCATCAATCCTGTGACAAGATTCGTCGCACCAGGACCGCTCGTTGCAAACACAACACCGGGCTTACCCGAAACACGAGCATAGCCTTCGGCGGCATGCACCGCCCCCTGCTCATGCCGGGCAAGCACATGGCGCATGTGGTGGCGATAAACCGCATCATAGAGCGGCAATACCGCGCCCCCCGGATAACCAAAAAGCACTTCTGCTCCCGATTGTCTGATCAATCGGATCAGTAAATCTGCGCCTGTTTCTGTGCGTTGTTTCGTTCTTTCGGTCACTTAAGGTTCCTCCTCTCTTTTTCTGTATAAGCCTTTGTCTCTGAGGCACTTCATCCTTTTCTGTATTTTTCTGCCTCAAGCCCTCGAAATCCGCTTCCGATTTTTCATATCTGCAAGCGGAAATTTTTGGGTTGGCACAAATGTTAATCACTTTAAAAAATTCAGTCAACCCCTCTTTTTGTATTTTTCCCACCATTTTTCAAGCGCTCTTATGGAAGAAAATAACTCAAAAAAATTTTTTGAACTGCAGGCAAACCTGCTGCAATCAGCACAATCAGTAATTTGTGCAAATTTATTATTGACACCGATTTCCAGCAGTGCTATAGTTGCGGTACTAAAAAATTCGACAATTCAGGTAAGGAGCAATTTGCTATGAATCGCCCATTACAACGCATGGTTAAAGCCATTATTATTATTAGCTAGGGTCCCGGCATCCGTTGACAACTTAACGAATGCTTGGACCCAGCTTCGCGTTGGATGGGTTCAGGCAAAGCCGCCCATTCACAATCGAATGGGCGGCTTTTTATTTTGATTAAAACAAGGAGGGTTTTCTGTGAACGACCAATACTGTACGAAACCAAACGTTCAAATGTATCTCACATGGCTTTTAGTCAATCTGTTCCGCGATGTTGTCGGAGGCCGCTTTGTTTCACTCGTTTCTGCGAAAAGCAACGGGAGCAAAAAAATACGTGCTTCATTTCTGCCCTTTCGTTCTGCGCTTCTTCACTTTCCGACGGTAGTATACCCTAGAGAAACGAAATCTTTCATCGTCCGATGCCCGTCACGGGATATCGGCTTCACGATTCACGTTCTTTCTACTGCCGAACATACCGAACCAATCAAAAGAAATTCAAAAAAAACAAGCTGCAATCCGCCCGATTATTCATTCCCTGATTCAATTCATTCACGTATCCACCCTCAACATCAAGGTACGATTCATCAACAGTTCGTTATTCAAAAGCTCAGTATTGCCCGTCGAGATGGTTGATCATTACCTTATTGATGGATCGTTCAGTTTTCCGGATCGAGCAAGTACAGCAATCAAAAATTTAAGCAGGGCGGTGTTCAGACACCACCATTCGAGGTGCTTGTGTGAATCCATCGTAATTCAACCTTATTCTGAAAAAGATCAATCGTCTCAATCTGTTTGCATGTTTGATCATCAAACGTCATTTTCACGATCCACGGCATGAGCTGCTTCATTTGCTCAAAATTCGCAAATTCATAGGTAGAATCATAATAGTTGATGATCATACTGAGTGCGGTGCCATGGCAGCCAATGACCAACACTTGATGATTGCGTTCGTTCAGGATCTGGTTCAATGCGCGGGTCACGCGTTCTTGAACTTCGCTGAGACTTTCGCCGCCTTCCAATTTAAAACGAAAGTCGTTCCACTGCCGCTCGGCATATGCACGAAAATCTTCGACCCATTCACCTACACTCCGCTCACGGAAATCTTCATCCTTATATATAGGAAGATTCTTCAGATTCGCAAGTTGCTTCACGGTGTCCACCGCCCGCTTATAGGGACTGGATAAGACCTGATCAATAGGTTGGTTGCACAGATAATTCGTCACCATTACTCGGTCGCGCATTCCCTTTTCTGTTAAAGGACGCAGTCGATCGTTATGGATCCGAAAATCCGATTCAGCATGACGTACAAAATAGATCGTTGTCATTGAGTAACCTCTTCCTGTGCGTCCACGCATGCCACTTGATTCCGTCCCTCACCTTTCGCCTGATAAAGCGCCCGATCTGCACGGATCATCAACTGAGAAAGCGCAACACTGTTTGATTGAGACAGCGTCACTCCGATACTTGCAGTCAGCAGTACCTCTGATCCGTCATTCAGTATTATTTTCGCATCTTCAATAGACCTTCGAATCTGTTCCGCAATACACATCGCTTTTGCATTGTTCGTATTCACAAGCAAGATCGCAAACTCTTCGCCACCAATACGGCCAAACAGATCATGGTCGCTTAACACGTACCGGACGGCCTCAGCGGCTTTCTGCAAAGCCATGTCTCCGACAGTATGACCAAACAAATCATTGATTTTCTTAAAATGATCGATATCAAAAAATAGTAACGCACGCGCTTCGTTATAAGTGCCCTGTTTCTTCAGTTCATTTTGAGCAGCACGTTCAAAGGCCCCTCGATTATAAATGCCTGTCAGCACATCGATATGTGCAAGAATCGACAGTTTAGCTTCCATTTGTTCCGAATGCCTTCGATAGTAAAAGGCAGCGTACGCAAGGCCAACAAAGTTAGCCACTACACTAGATACGTACATAAACTGCGTCATATATAGGTTTGTTTTCGTCATTGGCGGATACAAATGTGAATAATAAAACAGAAAGAGCGTGGCAGCGAAAAGAAAAAACGTGACGATGAAGCGTAGTGAAATAGACCATCTTGCGAAGAAAACAATCGGCACCAGAGCAAAAAAATAATAGTAATACCCTTGATCCCAGCCAAAAACCAGAATACAAAAAACAGAATGAAGCGCGATCTCACAAATCCAGACAAAGCTCGCAACGCGCGCATAGCCCCTACGATTGAGCACGAAACACAAGAGATCAAGAACAACAGCAAGACAATTATTTATGAATGTTATTGGATTTCCTAAGAAGTAGAAAATCGGAATAAACAGGATATGTGCGACACAGGCAAAGATAAACATAGTATTGCAAAATATGGAAAACTTCCGATCACGATCACTACTACTCGAGTGAGCATTTTGAACCTCTTTGGCCAATAGCGCCCTCATCACTAACTCATCCTCTACATTGTAACCGCTTAATCAATCCCTTTGTTTCTATATCGGAACGCGGAAAAAAAAGCTTAACTGCAAAATATGCCATAACTTTTTTAAGATCAGATCATTATATCATGGTAAGAGTCTGTAAGTTTAAAAAAGATCGCCGGAAGATATATTCTATGGAGGCGAATAGAAGAAGCGAGAGACATCTTCAATATATGGCGCCACAAGCCTCAAGGTGTTCTGCGCTATGTCTAACATCATGATTCGAAAGATCATCCCCATTAGTGGACATGATTTTTCCTACCTTCATTATCTTTATTAATTACTCAATAAACTCATAAAGATGATAAATAGTGTACTAACGACAACACAGGTGATCAGCACATAGCCAAGAATCCTAATCGGCTTCGGGAGCTTTTTCATCTCGATTTTCTCTGGTCTTCCGGAGATTTTGTCAATGTGATCAATGACATCGTTGAAGGGCTTCTTCTCTTTTTCGAGCATTGTTCATCCTCCCAGCATCAATAGTATCTCAGCTAAATAGCTGCTTTTGAAAAAAAGCTTCCCTAGTATGAATCGTATAAAGCAAAACCAGAATTGACCATATCATATTGCCAATGAAGGGCTGTTGATAGTGCGCCAGCGATAGTGCCAGACTTATTGCTCCGAAGAGAAAAGAATAGCTGATCATCGCCCAGAAGCCCCATTTTCTAAGCTTCATATATCCATAAATCATGATCAGTGTGGCAAGAGCAAGCACTACTCTGAATAGGCGATCATATGAACTTGGTAGCGCAAATCGTATCGTTATATTTATTGGGTTGGCATCAGCATCATAAAAAATTGCCGTGAATATCAGGACAAGGGAGCCCAGAATATAAAAGTAGCTAATTAACGAGATACCGAGTGGCTTTTTCAATTAGCCTCACCTCTGAATTGAAGCGTCTTCAACGTAGCATAGCATGATAGATCCTAATTCTCAATAAGGGCTTCTAAAACAAACCTGTCGCCAACTTAGTTCACAACCAATGCCCTCCGCCCCATCGCATTGTAGATCTGGATGAATTTATCCTTTTTCACTTTAACATTTTTGCCACTTAGTGGAGTAGATTCACTATCATTAAAGTACACCCAGTCGTTGTCGGCTCCGGTAACCACAATACAGTGCAATGGTCTTGGTGAGCTAATCCGTTTCCCATCCGGCGTTACCCAAACTCTGGGTGTCGGTAGTTCATGAGTAATGGTGAACCAAACGAGGACGGGTTTTCCTTTCGCTACATAGTCTTGAATGACGCTGAAATCTTTTCCGTATAAGGCTAGGCCGTCGCTGCGGTAGCGGTCAAGGACTTGTTTTAATGGATTGGGATTGATCGTGATGCCTGCGCCATAAGGATCACCGATGAAGCCTACTTCGGGATCGCCCCAGGTTTTCACGGTGCCGTCAGCATTTTTGGTAAGGGGCGTATTGTCTCGCGGCATTTGGCTGGCAATCTTGGCCTTATCAATGTTGATACCATAATAGCGAAGCGCCATCGTCAGAGCGACCGCTTCACATCCGGAGGGCAGCTCTGGTCTTTGTTTAATTAAAGGAACATCAAGCAACTTTAACGTGTGGCTTGATGTTGTTTTAGTTAAGTTGGCGTTCATTGTTGATGACGAAGATTTTCTTGATGAATCGTTCTCGATCACTATCGGTTGAGTATTTTCTTGTTTTTCACTTACATATTTATGATTCGGGGGTAAAGCAGATGATGAATCTGCCTCCACAGTATTTCCACACGCAGTTAAAATAATGCTAAATGAACAGAGTAATAGAATAATAAAAAGAACAGATTTTTTCATAATACACCTCTCTGTTCTTTATATCGGTATAACCCCTAATTCAATTAACTTATTTTTCCATATTTATATCAAAAAAGTTAAATGCTTCATCAAATAATATAATATTGATGAAAAAAATGAGCGTTCACACTCAACATTCTCTGTTTCAACCTACAACCAATGCTCTTCTCCCCATCGCATCATAGATTTTGATAAACTTTTCTCTCTCCACTTTGACATCTTTTCCGCTTAGTTCGGTGGATTCACAATCATTGAAGTAAACATAGTCCTCATCAGCGCCGGTAATAACGATGCAGTGCAGCGGTCTCGGAGCGAATACTTCTTTGCCTGCCGGTGTATGCCAGTATCTCAAAATGGGCATCTCATGTGAAATGGTGAACCAGATGAGGACGGGCTTGCCGCTCGCCACATAATTCTGAACGACGCTGAAATCTTTTCCATACAGGGCAATGCCTCCGCTACGGTATCGATCAAGCACTTGTTTTAACGGGGTAGGATTAATCGTAATGCCATCACCGCGGGGATCGCCGACAAAACCGTCTTCCGGATCGCCCCATGATTTAATCGAGCCATCTGCATTTCTTGTTGCTGGGGTTGTGTCGAGCGGCATTTGGTCAACGATCGTTTGCTTGTCGACGTCTATTCCGTAGTAGTGGAGCGCCATTGTTAAGGCTACGCCTTCACATCCGGTAGGCAGCTCCGGCCTTTGTTTGATTAAAGGTACATCGAGTCGTTTTGTTGTGTTTGATTGTTTATTTGCGGTCATCGCTTCCACGTCCTCAAATCATTTTTTGCTGCATGTATTGATCTCTAATTTTACTTTTCACTAATTTTTATAATTATTATAACAAATCCTAGACAACTGCTTATGGCATAAATCTACCATTATAGTGTTGCTTTAAGATCAAACGCAGAATAATTTTGGGGTTCACGAAGTTGAATTTCAACGCCTTCAACTCGAGCAAGAAAGGTCCCTCGTCTCATCTTTCGAATAAATAAATCCACTTGCCGATCTGTTCCTTCGGCCGCTAGTTCCACTCGTCCATCGTCTCTGTTTCTGATCCATCCTTTTATATGGTACTGACTTGCGATTTGTTTAATAAAATATCGAAAACCCACACCTTGAACGCGACCGGAAACCATCAAATGCACGCTTTTCATAGCTTCATGTTCCATTTTTGCTGCCTCCTTATTCATTTTCAAACCAAAACACCTTACCCATGAATCACGGCAAGGTGTTTGACAAGAATAATAGATCTGACTCGACTTGATTATTTTTTCTTTATTGAATACCTTTTTTTATGAGTTTCTCAAATTCTTCACGAACCTGAGGAACA
Organism: Sporolactobacillus sp. PKPK-6; assembly: GCF_056678885.1. Classification (NCBI taxonomy): domain Bacteria; kingdom Bacillati; phylum Bacillota; class Bacilli; order Caryophanales; family Sporolactobacillaceae; genus Sporolactobacillus; species Sporolactobacillus sp. PKPK-6. The sequence continues at coordinate 871,455 of NZ_JBWXPA010000002.1, forward strand.
GACAACCCGACAATGACTTGGAATGCTTTACCACGCCGCACAACACCGTGAGCACCTCCTGCTTTGAACGCTCCGTCAGGCAGAACGATGCTATCGTCTTTGACCGTGACCCGAAGTCGTGTTGCACAGTTAGTGACATCTTGAATGTTGTCATAGCCTCCAAGTGCATCGAGGTACACAGCTGCCGATTCCGTAAATTGATTGCCTGATGCTCCATTTTTTCCGCCTGCTACTTTATTTTTGTAATCCGCTTTGGTATACAGTTGAGTCTCTTCCTCATCCGCTTCACGTCCAGGAGTCGCAAAGTTGAATTTCAGAATTAAGAAGCGGAACAAGAAGAAATAGATAGCAATAAAAATTATTCCGATAATCCATTGAGCTACATAGGTCATCCAATGATTTGCAAACAGTGGAATCCAGTTCTTGGTCGCCATATCAATGATGCCGCTATCCATACTGCCGACAACACCGAAAAAGTACATCGTCGCATCCATGAGGCCGCAAAGCAGTGCGTGAACCACAAACAGCACTGGAGCTGCAAACAAAAAGGTGAATTCAAACGGCTCCGTGATTCCTGCCGCAACGGCTGTCAGAACAGCCGGAATGAGCAGTGCGAGTAGCTTTTTTCTTTTCTCGGGTTTCGCTGTCACATAGAATGCGGCGGCAATGCCAATAGGCGGCCAAATTTTATCGTTGCCAAATAAAGAAAATCCGCCAGCTGGGAACAACGTTTTTAACGATTTCGTTGATTCGGAAAAGCTTTGCATATTGGCAAGCCAGCTCTTAACAATGCCATCTGGAGTCACTGCCGGTCCGTACAAGAAAGGAAGATAAATAAAATGATGAAGTCCTGTCGGAATCAGTACACGTTCAAGAAAACTGTAAATGAACACACCGAGAACTCCAGATGAAGCCATGAACACCTGCAACGACGAAATTCCATGTTGCACCATCGGCCAAAGCCAGCAAGCTAAAAAGGCAACGGGCAGCATGGTGAAAAAGCCAAGAATAACGACAAATGCTGACCCTTGGAAAACCCCAAGCCATTCTGGCAATTTTGTATTAAAGTACTTGTTGTGCAGCCAGACAACAATTGCAGAAAGGACGATTGCGCCGAGAACGCTTGTATCCAGCGTCTTAATTCCGGCAATTAGCTTTAAGCCTGTTCCCTGCACCTGGGTCGGATCAACATTGAAATTGATGCCGAATGTTTTTCCCCAGAATCCTAAGATCGTATTCACATAATAATTAAACGTAAGATAAACAATAATGGATTCCATCGCCGCCCGTCCATTGGCTTCTTTGGCGAGACCAATAGGCAGACCGACGACAAACAGCAATTCCATTTGATTAAACACTGTCCATCCGCCATTCTGAATAATCATCCAGAACTTATACCAAAAAGTACTGGTATCCGCGATTCCGCCGACAATCAATGGATTCGTCAGCATAATGGATATTGCCAGAATTAATCCGGAAAAAGCAAACAATAAAACCGGTGTAAACATTGCTCCGCCAAAGCGTTGAAACTTTTGCATCATCTGAACCGCCTCCTACATAATATCTGATATGAACCATTTGAACGACATAGTAATGTAAACGCTTACGTATTAATTTTATGTTAAATAAAAGCGTTTACAATACGTTTGTGATAAAACGGGAATAAGTCATGCCTAAAGAGAAAGGTTTCAAGAACTGGGAATTGTCACAAGCTTTCTAATGAGCTCAGAGAAACCTAAAATTCTTATTTAACCTTGTTGTTTATTTTTTCTATTCAACTCAGGCAACATCTTACTGCTTTCTTACCGATATCTGCTCGTTTTTTCATTCGCACCGATCCTTTCGGGTAATCAATCCATTATTAGATTTACTACTAAAACTTGAAAGTTAAAAAAGCGCACCCATCCCTTGCCTGCTCTATGATTACTATGAATAATTTAGGTCAGGCCGCCGCTTTTGTCAGCTGTTTCTGGTAGCTGGTAGGTAGCTTCTCTAGAAAATTTTCGATGATGTGATGGACTGCTTGCTCAGAAAGAACATACTCGTCTTTGAAAACTTCTTGAAATAAGTCGATCAACTGCTGAAGCGTTTCGACGAAGGTCACATCCGAAAGCTCATCGACCATCAAATAAAACAACTCACCCAAAGTGCGATCGTCCACCTGTTCACGGTGCTGAACCGCAAGAAGGGAATAACTGATAGCGACCAGGGCGGTGTGCGCAAAAATCCCGTCATAAGACAAACCCTGGTATTTAGCGAGTCGAAGATAGTGCTTGCACATCTTGAAGTACACTTCAATGGACCAGCGTTTTCCATAAAGCTGGATGATTTCATCTTCAGAAAGTTGGATATCGGTTGACGCTAAGACCAGATACTCTTTGCGTTTACGACGGTTGCGGACGTATACGAGTTTCAGGGGTAAGACCTCTCCCTCAACAACCGCTTCTACAACGGTAGAAAGTAGGTAGCGTGAGCGTCCACGACGTTTTTTCTGAGCGTTGAAGATCGCTTTCACGTCCATCATTTGACCATTGAACCGGTAATAAACCTTTTTCGACCGTTTCACCATAGCGACGGTATGAAGGCCAAGTTGACGCAGCTGCTGAAACATTTTAGGACTAGAGAACCAAGAATCAAACAAAACATAGGATGCTCGGACGCCATGCCTCAGGGCAGAAGAAAGCAGTTCTCGAACCACATCAGGCGCTTTACGCTGGGCCTGAAGCTTCCGCTTTCCAGAATGGGTGCGAGCATCAGCTTTTGTACCGCATACCTGATTCTGACCCGAAAGCAAGGAAAAGGTGACCGGCAAAAAAGTGTTGCCGTCACTCCAGCCTAGTTGAAGAAACCGAAAGCCGCGCACATGCCGATGGTTGGCGTGGTCGAATTGAAACGCCGCCAGCTCCACGCGTTTCGCATGGGCGCGTTCATACATGGAATCATCCACAATGAACACAGGCTTCCGTGCCGAATCCGTCAAGGGTTTAATGAACTGAATGATCCGGCAACAGAGCAGAATCAGAAACTTTTGCCAGTTAATCTTGCCGTTGTTGAGCAGGTTGCGAAAGGTCTTATCCGAGAAGTTCAGCTGATTTTGATGCTTCAAATAATCGCGATACGCTGACTTGTTTGAAAAGACCGTGCTAATGAGATAACAGAACAGTACCCGGAAGGGGACCCCCTTTGCCTTTGTGGCGTTTGAGGCTCTCGCAAGTTGACTCAAACGAAATCGTGTAAAAAATTCCTGGACTGAAGAAGAAATTCCAAGAGATGGATGGTCATTTCGTGATATACTTTTCATGGCATGAACACTCCTCGGTTAATTGGGATTCGACACTTCAATTATACCGAGTTATCGGTGTTCTTGCTTTTATTTTTGTGCTAATCCTTTACAGGATAAGCTGTGAAGCCCATTTTTGATGTTTCAAGTTTTAGTTTACTATAAAAAATGAAATGCACCAAAATTATTCTCTCTCATCTATCTTTCTCAAACATCAACCAAAAAAACGATGTATTCGTAGTGGCATTTTTATAGAAATGATGCATGTTAGGTACGCAACTCTTTATCCAATGCAAGACATCTTCTAGATTGGTATTTGAGAAAATTCCCAAGAAACGTGACTTTATCCAATAAAGAAAACGCTTTCCCTAATGCTTTTGAAACTATTGTAACCGTTTCAAAAATGAGTAACATGAGGGGTGTAAACGATAACGAAATAAAAAAATCAGTCAAAAACTCAAATGGAGGGATTCATTATGAAGAAATTTTCCATTGTTATTGCCGGCGGCGGAAGTACCTATACTCCCGGCATTGTCATGACACTACTCAAACACTTGGACCGCTTCCCGATCCGTCAATTAAAACTTTACGATAATGACGGCGAACGTCAGAAAGTCATTGGCGATGCATGCGAAGTTATCCTTAGAGAAAAGGCACCTGAAATCAATTTTGTTGCAACAACTGATCCAGAGGAAGGTTTCACAGACGTTGACTTTGTTATGGCTCAGATTCGTGTCGGAAAATATGCAATGCGTGATAAAGATGAAAAAATTCCTCTGAAATACGGTGTTATTGGTCAAGAAACTTGTGGACCTGGTGGTATTGCTTATGGCCTCCGCTCCATTGGCGGTGTGCTGGAAATCGCTGATTACATGGAAAAATATTCACCGAATGCTTGGATGCTCAACTACTCAAACCCGGCTTCAATCGTTGCCGAAGCTACTCGCCGTCTGAGACCGAATTCGAAAATTCTCAATATCTGCGATATGCCAGTCGGCATTCAAGAACGTATGGCTCAGGTTGCCGGTCTGAAATACTACAACGATTTGGAAGTTCGCTATTTCGGATTGAATCACTTCGGCTGGTGGACCTCGGTTTGTGACAAACAAGGAAACGATTTGATGCCGAAAATTCGCGACTATGTAGCAGAACACGGCTATCTTCTTCCACATGAACAGGGTACCGAAGCCAGCTGGGAAGCAACCTTTGGCATGGCTAAGAACACCTTTGCTCTTGATCCGGAGCGTTTTCCAAACACATATTTACAATACTATCTGTACACCAAATATGAAGCAGAACACATGGATCCGCATCATACACGTACGGATGAAGTTCGCGCCGGTCGTGAAAAATTCGTATTCAGTGAATGCCGAAGAATTGCAGCATCACAATCAATTGAAGACTTGAAATTCGAACCGGACGATCATTCGAACTACATCGTTGATCTCTCCCGTGCGATCGCTTACAACACACACGAACGCATGCTGGTGATTGTTGAAAATAACGGTGCTGTCTCTAATTTCGAACCAACGGCTATGGTCGAGGTCCCTTGCATCGTTGGAGCGAACGGTCCGGAACGTTTGGCTATGGGGACCATTCCGCGTTTCCAAAAAGGCTTGTTGGAACAACAGGTGGCTGTGGAAAAATTGGCAGTTGATGCTTGGGTTGAACATTCTTATCTCAAGCTTTGGCAGGCACTGACCTTGTCGCACACAGTTCCAGATGCAGCGGTAGCCAAGAAGATCCTTGATGACTTGGTTGAAGCCAATAAAGAATTCTGGCCGGAACTGAAAAAAGACGATAAAGCAAAAGCGTTGGAACTCAGCTTAAGCTGATTGATCGTTGCCAATTTTCTAATACCCTGCTATGCTTTTTATAGCAGGGTATTGGAGCATTAGGGCTTCTCATGTTTTCCATTTCTGAAAACGTTTAACATCTGAGTACCTGCCCCTTTAATTTCTGCTCATTAATCGAAACTTAACTTGAAAAAGTTAATTGTTTCAAGGAGACAGGATCATCCTAATGAAACTTGAGATGCTGATTAATAAAAATTACGACCAATTGAATGAAACAGATCTGTCCACTCTGCATTACATCATTGATCATAAAAAAGAGTGCGCGGAGCAAAGCATTACAGAATTGGCTAAAAGCTGCAAAATTTCAAAGTCATCTATTTTGCGTACTGCTCAGAAACTTGGCTTTTCCGGGTTCAGTGAGTTTAAGTATTCACTGAAAAATGACCTGGAACCTGAAGTGGAACACAGCATGGACTATATTCAGCAGACGATAGCAGACATTAACAAAACGATGGATTTATTTCATAAAACCGATCTTGCACCGATTTATGAGAAAATACATTCGGCAAAAAATATTTTCGCATACGGAACGGGTTGGGCTCAGCGCAATGCCATTAATGAATTGGAACGTAATTTTCTTAACAGCGGAAAAATGATTCACAATCTGGTTGCCAAACGAGAACTTGAGATGATCATTCCGTATCTCAATGAAGAGGACCTCTTGATTATTGTTTCGTTGAGCGGCGATATCTCAAATATTATTGATAACATTCGTTTTCTCAGTATGAAGAACGTTCCCATACTTTCGATTACCAATACACGTTTTGATCATAATGAGCTGGCCAATCTCGTGCCGTACAATCTCTATTTTCTTGCAACAGAATACCCCATTCATAAGACGATGCACGTCTCAGAAGATCCGACAGCTCTGGCTGCATTATCCGTCTTATGCGAAGCATTCTTTTTTGGCTACATCAAACAAATTTCAAATAGAGAAGGTGATAGACAATGAAACAACGAATCCGAAACTTGCTTATGATTCAGATCTCTTTTAAAAAGCTATATGGATATCTGACTGCTTTCACACTGATTCTCCCGTTCCTTTACGCTGTCTATCTTTTTTTGACCATGATGCGGGAAAAAACCGATTTTCATACACTGCTGCTCTCGCACCCACTCTATTCCGTTATGTTCATGGGCGTCATGCTGAACTTGTTTTGGGGCTACCTTCTGTTTCAATTATCTCATGACCTTGACAACACGGAAGGAAGAAATTTTAGCTACGGCGTCTTAGCCCTACTGTCTATTTGTCAGTTTTTAGTAGGTAATGTTGTAACCGCTATCATGTCGATTTTTGTCATGATGCACGCAGACGCACAATTGAAAGACAGCTTTTCGATTCGTCATTTGCTGCACTATCGTCTGTTTTCAGCAATTGCAACCGCCCTAGTTCTTTTCTCATTGCTGTGCAGCTTCGCATTAGTACGACTGACATTCTTTACTTGAAAATGAGTGAATAAAAATTGAAAGAGGCGATCGATATGTTCGGCAAACTATTTCAAAAACAAGCACTGAAAGAAGAAAAGGTCTATGCACCAATATCAGGTACATCGCTGATGGTTACAGATGTTCCGGATCCGGTTTTCTCTGAGAAAATGATGGGTGAAGGAATGGCAATCACACCGGATATCCGGACGCATACCATCGTTGCTCCCGTGGATGGCGAAGTGATTCAACTCGCTTCTACGAAGCATGCATTCGGCATCCGTTCGAAATTAGGCGAAGAAATTCTCGTCCATATCGGACTGGATACCGTAGAGCTCAAAGGCGAAGGCTTTGAAAACCTCGTTCATGTCGGCGATAAAGTCAAAGCTGGTCAACCCGTGATGAAGGTGGATTTTGATTTCATTAGCGAAAAAGGGAAAGGCATCGTTGTCCCCATTGTGATCACGAATACTGCGGAAGATAAATTTTCCTTTAATTGGTCAGAATTGACCCAAGTCAAAGCCGGGGAATCCGTACTATTTACATCAACACTTAAATAAAAGGACTGAACCCTTCCACAGACAAAGTAACGAGGAGTGTTGACTTTGAAACTAGTCGCCATTGATCTGGACGGAACACTATTGAACAAGGATCATATAATCAGTTCTGAAAATATGAACGCAGTTTCCGCAGCATCAAAGCATCATCTGGTTGCGATTGCTACAGGACGGGCAATCATGGATGTTCAAGCGATGCTTAGGAACGAAGTGCAGCTGCCTGTGATCGCTTCAAACGGTGCGACAATTTTTGATCGCAGCGGTCAGCTTCTAAGTAAAGAATCGATTCCACAGGATGCTGCTGAACAATTGATTGCATACGCAGAATACCACCATCTCTACTATGAGGTAACGGTGGAGCATGATCTGCTTGCTCCGCCAGACGGCAAGATCATTCTTCGGAAAGAACTTGACCAATTAGAAAATAATCTGACAAAAGAAACAGCGCAAAAGGCTTGGGAACGCGCAGAAGTCCAGTTTAATCAGGCAGGTTGGCTGCCTCGTTCAGAGATAGGTACGCTCATCCGCAACGGCCGTGCCATATACAAACTGCTCATATTTTCTTTTAATATGCATACCCTTGCTGATTTCAAGGAGCATTTCGCTGATCGAACGGATATTACTTGCACCAACTCAGTAGGCTATACAGTGGAATTCAACTCAAGTAAAATCGACAAAGGTAAAGCAATCCGTCAGTTAGCCAAACATTACAGTGTCCATCAAAAAGATACCATTGTCATCGGCGACGGCCATAACGATCTGCCCATGTTTCGCACGGCCGCAACACAAGTTGCCATGGGCAATGCCATTCCTTCGATCAAGGAAATAAGCTCCTATGTCACGCTCGACTGCAATCACAATGGCGTCGCATACAGCTTGAAAAATCAGCTGCAACTATTCTAGTTCATAGTCAAAAAGATCATTCGCTGACTCAGTGAATGATCTTTTTTTATTGCGCTCATTTTCTACTCACTTTTCTTCTCAACTTTTAAAGCAGTAAAAATGTCCCCATCTTTGGCAGACAACCCAAGACGAAGGACAATTTTAGATCTAGATCTGATTCCTATACACAATCAGCAAGGACTCATCTATGGTTTAAACATTTTATACAAACCGGATTCGGAACAGATAACGAACTCTGGAGATTCGTTAATAAACCGGTTTCCGTGTTGCGCTTGAAGAGCACAAGATTGCTTGAGTTTTGATTGGCAGCAATTACAAAGTTCCCCGATGGATCCAATTCAAAATCCCTTGGCCACTCACCACCTGATGAGCAGAATCCTACCGGCTTTAACGCCGCTCCTCCTTCATGCACCTGATAAATACCAATGCTGTTATGACCGCGATTGGACACGTAAATAAAACGTCCGTCTGCTGAAATTTTGATTGCGCCTCCTTGATTATGACCTTGAAAGCTGTCCGGCAATGAACTAACGGTTTGTACTTGAGTGAAGCTGCCTGTTTCAGAATCAAACTGAAGTACAATGATTTCTGAGCTTAGTTCAGACAATACATAGGTAAACGGAGCACTTGGATGAAACACAAGATGTCTCGGTCCGGTTCCAGGAGCCAATGTGCAAACGCTGCGCTGTTGGAATTGTTCATTTTTCAATTCATAAGTAATCAGTTGATCTGTTCCAAGATCTATAGTCACGACAAAACGCTGATCCGGGGTGAAGTCAGCAAAATGGACATGTGTGTGCTCTTGACGCTCCGGATTTGCACCCTTCCCTTTGTGATAGACAGCTGTAATCTCATTTAATTCATTTTCTGTATTCCATTGGTAAGCGACAGCCGCACCTTTATGATAATTTGCTGCCACTAGAATCGTATCGTCGCTGTTCATATCGAGATAACATGGAGGAGCACCTTCTGTGAGATGCTGGTTTATTTTCTTCAGTGTTCCATCCTGATGAAGCGTAAAAGAACAAACTCCACCTTTGTCTCCTTCTTTTACCACTGAGTACAATCGCGTTTGATCCTTGTTGATTGCTAGATAAGTAGGATTGTCTAACTGTGCTGCAACATCCGGCTTGCTCAACTGTGCCTTGTCCTCATCCAGAGAAAAAGAATAAATGCCCTTACTTTCTCCATTGGTATAAGTACCTATATAACCAAGTGTCATGTCGTCATCCCCTGTTCTTCTTTGTGATCAACTTATTTTGAACTCATTTTCTTCTTATTCACCAGAGTCCTTATGTGACGTCTGTGAAACACGTCGGCAAAACTTAAACTTGTTTTTACTTTTATGTTACACGGTATTTTCTGATGTACAATGGTACTTGATCATTCAGGGAAAGTGCCTCCATTATTGAATCAATGATCATTTGCTAAGAAATTTCCCAGAATAGGGTAATTAAAAGTAAATCATTCGATCTCATGAAAGAAATGAAAACTCTTTAACTTATTTGTTTTGCAATCGGAAAATTAGGAAATAGATAAGCACAATAGTTTTAATATAGTAGTAGTTATGTCCATAATAAGAGTACCGGCAGTGATTTGAAACATTCTGCCTTGCTTTTCGTAATTATCTAGTGATAGAAACAGAAACTGAATGTTTTGACATGGGAGTGACTATTTTGACGTTGCAAATACCTGAAGATGTGAACTTATTTGATGAAATGGTCAAACAGGCGAAAGCACATCCGAAGAAAGTAATCATTGAGGATACAAGCAGTTCCTACACCTACAAAAAGTTCTTAATTGCAGTTAATATCATGAGCAAGAAGCTAGAACAGACGGTTGGAAACGATCAAAGGGTTGGTCTCTATTTGCCTAATGTGGTCGGTCAGGTCATTGTGCTCTTCGGTCTGTTTAAGAATGAACAGACGCCTTGCCTGTTAAATTTTACGATGGGCACGACAAACATCATTGACTGTATCGAAACAGCTTCCCTTGGAACTGTGATTACATCAAGAGAATTTGTTAAAAAGGCGGATCTCGGTTTCGTCGTTGAAGAAATGGAGAAACAGGTTAAGGTGATTTATCTCGAAGATTTAGCGCACGGGATTACTGCCTTTAATAAAATTACTGGTCTGATCGAATCAAGAACATCCCGATTAAAGAAAAAGGCACCTGGCGAAGTGATTCTCTTCACATCAGGAACCGAGTCGAAGCCAAAAGGAGTTATCCTGACCCATCGCAACATTTTTGCAAATATCAAGCAGACCTTTGCGCATATCGAAGTCAGGGAAACGGATCGCATTTTCAATCCGCTGCCGCTCTTTCATTCATTCGGAATGACGGTCGGTTCCATTCTGCCGCTTGTCACTAACGTAAAAGCATACCTTTATCCATCACCGCTGCGCTACAAAGACATTCCAAAGGCAATTGAAAAAGATAAAAGTACGCTTTTTGTCGCCACAAACACCTTTTTTGAGAACTACGCCAAATTTGCGACGAAGGAACAATTCCAAACACTGCGAATTGTGGTTGCCGGTGCGGAGAAACTGCAAAATGATGTCAGGAAAACCTACCAGGATAAGTTTGGGATCACCATCTTGGAGGGTTACGGGGCCACGGAAACCTCGCCGATTATCTCACTGAATACGCATGAGCGTTATAAGGCAGGCACGGTTGGTCCGTTAATTCCCCTTATGGAAGCGAAGATTGCTAAGGTTGAAGGGGTGAACGAAGGTGGAAACCTGCTGCTTAAAGGCCCGAATGTAATGAAAGGTTATCTCATTCACGGACAAGGCTTTATTCCATGCGGAGAGTGGTATAACACTGGCGATATCGCCGAGATTGATGAGGATGGCTTTATTCACATCATCGGCCGACTCAAGCGATTTGCAAAAATTGCCGGCGAAATGATTCCCCTGAACAAGGTCGAGGAATTGGCACTGGAGTGCTTTGGCGAGTCTAACTTCTATGCTGTGTGTATTCCTGACAAACGAAAAGGCGAACAAATCGTCATGTTCACAACGAAGTCCAAGGTTTCGTCGCGAGATCTTAAAAAGTTTATCAAGAGTAAGAAAATGTCAATGCTCTATATGCCGGCCAGCATCGAAACCATTGATGAAATTCCACTTCTTGGCAGTGGAAAACCGAACTACTGGAAGCTGGAGAAACTAGCAAAAAGTAAATAAGCGATATATGAAATCTCTTAAATAAGCAAGAGCTCCCACACTTTATTCCAGTTGGGAGCTCTTTTGCATCGTCCAATGGCCAGTTTTACTGTTTACAAGATGAAACAAGATTTTAGTCCCTTGGTCATTCATTTGAAGACACAGAACTCCCCAAAATTTTGGCAGCAAGGGCAGCCAGTTGTGAACGCTCCGTCTCGGAAAGCCCTTCGACAGCAGCACTCAGTTGACGCTCGACCTCCTCACTGCCTATCTGAATCAATTCCCGTCCCGCTGAAGTCACACTCACATTGTATCCGCGCCGGTCGTTTGGAGAAACGTTACGTTCGACGAGACCGCGACGTTCCGCTCGATCGACAAGTCCGGTAATGCTGGATTTATCGAGGTTGAGGTGCTTTGCAAGCTGCAGCATGCTTGGCTCTCGATCGCGGAGGATTCCAAGCAGTCGAAGCTGAATGATTGAGAGTCCATGCTCTGCACCGACTCGTCCGAGGATTTCCTGGACAAGAAACGAGAGTTGAACCAAGCCGTCCACGATTGACAGATCGTTCTGATTTTGTAATGGATTATTGTTCATGTTTTTCACCTTTTTAATTTGGACATTTTCTTCTCATAGTGTACCACATGCTTGACTTAGTTTGTTTTACAAACTATATTGTTTGTAAAGCAAACTAATTATTTATGCAATTGACGAATGGAGGTCTCTATTATGTACGCTGCTGTTGTACGTTCGTTTGATTCTGATCCAAATTATGAAATATTTGATACACCGCAACCTTCAGGCAAAAATGAGGTGCTTGTCGATGTTCTTGCCGCAGGATTACATCCTCGAGTACGTTCTCAGGCTAACGGTTCCCACTATACCAGTACTGATGAGCTGCCGCTAATCCCCGGTATTGATGGTGTCGGACGACTGCCTGATGGTCAGTTGGTCTATTTTATTGCACCCGATACAGCGCTGGGAACATTCGCAGAAAAGGCAGTCATAGATGTGCGGCGCAGTATCCCTTTGTCTGAAGATGCCGATCCGGTTGAAATCGCCGCAGCAATGAACCCGGCAATGTCTTCATGGGTAGCACTCCGTCGACGGGTAGCTATTCAGCCGGGGCAAAAGGTTCTGGTCCTTGGCGCGACCGGAAATTCCGGACAGATGGCCGTCCAAATTGCCAAGCTTCTCGGTGCAAGTCAGGTCATCGGTGCCGGTCGTGATCCGGAACGTCTCGAATCCCTGCCTGCGTTAGGCGCAAATGAGACTGTCTCTCTGGCGGGTGATCTGGAGGCAGCTGCCAAACGTCTTGGTCAAGCTGCATCTGAGGTTGATCTCGTGATCGACTATCTTTGGGGAAAGCCAGCTGAGCTTGCGATGCTCCCGATCCTGATGAAACGGTCAGATCGCAGCAAACTGTTGTCCTGGATTCAAATTGGTTCCGTTGCCGGCCCTACTGCCGCTGTACCTTCCGTTGCCCTTCGCTCTGCCAACTTTCAAGTACTCGGCAGCGGTCAAGGCTCTGTCACGACTGCCGGGTATCTTTCCGAACTTCCGGCACTCACTCAAGCAATTACCGCTGGTCAGCTGAAGGTAAACGCAGCACCTGTCCCGCTTTCCAAGTTGAAAGACGTTTGGAATGCTCCCGCTGAAACCGGGAAACGGATTGTGTTCATCCCAACGATATAAGTGAAATGCAAAAGCGCACAATATCCTAAGATATCGCGCGCTTTTATTACAGGCATGACCTTCATCCATTCTCAGATTCGGCAGGTTTGCCCGCCTCGATCAGTACTTTATTCCTGCCCATGCCGAGAGCCAGCATCAGCATGATGGCACCTGTTCCGAGGAGCAGCCATTCGATCCGGATGAGGTCTGCGATCGGCCCAAAAATCAGCATTCCAATCGGCATCATTGATGTTGAAATCATTCCCATCACCCCGAAAACACGTCCCAAATAATCTTCTTCGACTTTTTCCTGCAGAAGCACGGTCGTCGGAGTATTTAAGATCGGCATAGCCACACCGAACAAAGCCATAAATGCAAGGTAGACCCAAAAGTTGAAAACAAACGCCCCCAACGCAAAGGTACAGAATCCCATCAATATAGCCGAAAAGGTCATTGTCTTCACTTTATTTTGGAAGCCGCCCCATGACGCGATAATCCCACCTCCGCTCATCATGCCGACGGAAAAAGCGATCTCAATCGCAGTTAGGCGCCATACGTCGCTGCCGAATGTACGCGTTACCTGCAGTGGAGTCAGAAAAGCTGCCGGAGCCATCAGCACAAAAAAGACGGCAAAGTACAGGAAGAAAATTTTCAGAAAACCATGGTTATTAATGTAGCGCAATCCTTCTTTAAAATCACTGAGATAGCTTGTTGTCTGCTTCGTCATTGCTTTTTTATGAATGGATATCTTAACAAAGGCAAGCATTGTGCTGATTGCGATTGCCGCTGTAATGACGTCAATAAAAAAGATCACTTCAATGGATGCCATGGTCAGCAAAGCGGCACTGACAATCGGCGAGACAAACATGATCACCGCTTGGATGCTGCCGTTCGTGCCGTTCACTTTTGTCAATTTATCCTTGGGCACAATTTGTGGGAGGACCGCACCGACCGCAGGTGTCTGGATCCCTGTTCCAAAGGCGCGGATTGCCGCCATGAGAAAGAGCAGCCAAATCGAATCAAATCCGGCCAAAAAGAAAATGGCTAGAATGAGCGTTGCCGTGGCCACAAGCCCATCTGATAACATAATAAGGTTCTTTCTATTAAATCGATCTGCCCAAACGCCCGCAACTGGGGACAAAAGAAAAGTCGGAATAAACCCGCAAATAATGTATACCGTCATCATCAACCCGGATCCTGTCCGCAGCGTGACATACCACATCATCGCATATTGAACGAGGGATGATCCAAAAAGTGATACCGTCTGGCTGCTTAAAAAGAGGATAATCGTTCTTAGCCAATTTTCATTCGCAGGAGGCTTTAGTGTCGTCACAGTGAATCACTCATTTCTCTTTAATTTTTCAAATTAGCTCTGCATTGCTGACGCGCAAATTTCCCCCTTCCGGCAGCAAAAAAGAGGGGAGACCTATCCCCTCTTTTTCATCACCTATACTATAAGGTTTCCAAAAACAGACAGACCAATCCCGCTGCTCTAAGCGCAGTCAGAGCTCTCAAACGTATTTAGTTAGCGATTGAAAGCAGAAATTCTTAATCTTATTGATGCTGTCAAACGGAAAACCTCCAAGCTCTTTTGTCATTGATTTAATTTTAACAAAGGTAAGGGCCTCAGACAATGGGTTAGCCTCCACCCAATTGATCACCGCGCCTATTGTATAGACTTTTCATGTTCCAGCAGCCATTTTTTTCTTTCCAATCCGCCGCCATATCCTCCAAGTGCTCCATCCGATTGAATCACACGATGACATGGGATAATGATTGCCAGTTGATTTGCGCCGTTCGCATTTCCGATTGCACGAACTGCTTTTGGGTTCCCGATTAATCCGGCTAGATCCTTGTACGTTGCCGTCTCGCCCATCCGTATCTTCAATAATTGTTCCCAGACGCTTTTCTGAAAATCGGATCCAAAGAACATAATTGGCGTTTTAAACGTGTTAAGACCTTTATTAAAATAGTCATTAAGTTCATTTCTTATTTGATTTGATCGATCAGTCTTTCCTGGTATTATCGAGGCATTTAATCGATTTCTTAATCGTTCAATTTCTCGTTCCAACCCTCGTCTGTCGGCAAATTCGAGTAGATAGAGAAAATTTTCGTCCACGATACTTACCATGGGACCGAGTGGCGTATCAATCCAATCTGCGTAGAGCATTTTTATCTGCTTAGATCGATTCGGTGTTCTGCCCATAATTTTGGAAAACGCATCATGAAATCCGCTTGACGATATGTAGCCTATATCAATTTGCGTATTGATCACTTTTTCTCCTGTGCGTATTGATTTCATCGCAATCCCCATTCTTCTCGCCCTGGCATATTGTACAAAGGTCATGTTGTAGTTTTTCTTGAACTGTCTTCGAGCGGTCGCAGCATGGATTCCCAGTTCATTGAAATCAGAATCCTTCCATCTCTTTTCAGGATTTTCTTCAACGAGAGCTACCATTTTTTGAATGAGCGGCGATTGCTTTTGTGGAAACGATAAAGGATTGCATCGCTTGCATGGGCGAAAGCCCGCTAATAGTGCTTCCTCCGCCGTCTCATAAAACAAACAATTTTCATAATGCGGCTTTCTTGCGGGACAAGTCGCATGACAAAACACACCGGTTGTTTTAATACCTGCAAAAAAGATCCCATCATATGTTGAATTTCGCTCAACCAGAGCGTGATAATATTCTTTTTTCATCGACTCATCTTTAATCACTGCCACGCACCTCATTTCGATATGGAGAAAGGTCTTAGTTCTCTAGCTGTATCATTAATCAAATTATATCTGCAATCTCATGATGGCACATACGAAAAATGAACATCTATTTTTTCAAAATTTATCTGATCCATGTTCATGCATTGGTCTCACTTGTTATCTTTGCCATGGTTCAATTTCCACAAATCGCTTAACGGATGACCTAGTGTCCGGTTCGCCACAGGACGTACTTCCGCACGATGCGATGACTTCGGCGTCGCTCACAGGAAATGAGTGTCATGAGCCGAAGCTCCTTAACTTATCGGACCACTTATACTAAGTTTCTCTAAATCTTTATACTTATTTGTGTAAAAAAAGAGCTGCCTCAAAGTCAAAATGACTTATCAGGCAACCCTTATATTTAGTCCATCTGTTTATGCCGTCGTTAATGATGTATGCTACATATTGCTTTACAATCGAAATTCGATTCACTTGATGCTCCCTTTAAACATGTTTGTTGCTCCATGTATTTGTCCTTAGACATATAGAACCAAGTCCGAAAAGTAAGATAAAAAGAAGCAAGGTCAGAAGTACGCCACATCAAGTTAAAGCAGTTCACCATACATCGTCTAATTTATTGGTATAAAATTCGATTGCTTTTTTATAACTCAGAATTTCAGTATCCGCAGTGGTTTCGATCAAACATTTAAGTAATCGTTCCATAGCTTCTGTATGTTCTTTTAAGTTGTATAAGGTCATCGCATAGAACACTTGAATCGCTCTATTATTAGGAAATAATTCAATCCCCTTAAGAAAGGTGCGCTTTGATTTTTCGTATTCGCCCAATGTTCTATAGGTACTCCCTAATCCTAGTAGTGCTCCTTGCATTTCATCAGAAGGCAATCCTAACTCAATCGCACATTCATAATAGGGGACCGCTTTTGTTTCTTCGCCTAGATTATCAAAACTCCATGCACAATGATAGTTAATCAAAGCGTTTTGCGGTTCCTTCTTTACAAGCATCCTTAATACATCATTAGATTCTTTATAGCTTCCACTTTCCCTTAAACTTATTGCTTTTTCTAGTTCTTTACTCATTTAATCTCCCTCCGGTATTGATCTATTGTCTTATGAAAGCTGCTAATAAGTCAACGTGATCGAACATGCTGCTAAAATGAAAACCCCGGAGAAAAAAGCTTTCTCTGGGGTTTCGTCTGTGCTGATCGCGGCAAAATGATTAAGTTCTGTTTTAGTCATTCATCTGATCCGGTCACAGCTTATGTGCAGCTCTCCTTCTTTAACAACGAGGACCGTTTTGTTCCCCATGACTTTGAAAGGTATTGGCGCATCATTCTGCGCCACTGATGTTGCTTTGATATTGTTCAGAATAAGTTTAAAGGAATCATAGCTTTTCTCGTAACCGTGATGTGTCGCGTTAATCGATACATAAAGTTCCTTGCTCGACTCGCTCAATTGAGCGGAAAATTCGTAAAGGTTGTAGCTGCCATTGCGGTACTCGAAGCTTTCTCCGTCATCCTGATAATGCGTATAGCTGCTTGTTTCTCCATTTTCAGGCGGATACAGATCCAAGGTCAATTGGTCAATGGCTTTTTCTCCAACGTAGTTCTGAACAGGATAGAGCGGGATGATGCTCCCCTCTTTTATATAGATCGGACATACATCAAGCGGCGCTGCCTTCACAATGTATTGACCGCCTTCATAGCTTTCCTTCGTCCAAAAATCAATCCAACGGCTTCCTTTCGGCAAGTAAACAAGCCGCGTTTTGGCACCTTGCTCGACTACAGGCGCGACAAGAATCGCTTCCCCGCAAAGAATCTGATCGTTGATTTCATAGGTTGCCGAATCGTTTTGATAATCGAGCAGCAGCGGCCGCATGATCGGCAATCCGGTTGTCTCTTCATCATGCAGCAGATCGTATAAATAAGGAAGCAGCTGATACCTCAAACCGATGTATTTTCGATTAATGGATTCAGTTTGTTCATCAAACGCCCACGGTTCCTGATCACGCGTGAAAATGCTGGAGTGATTGCGGAACAGCGGTGTAAAGGCGCCAACCTGAACCCAGCGCGACAACAGTTCAGATGTGCAGTCAAAACCGAAACCGCCGACATCCGTCCCGCAAAACGCAACACCGCTGAGTCCGAGATTCATCAGCATCGGCAGTGCCATCCGCAAATGTTCCCAAAGGCTCTGATTGTCCCCGGTCCAAACGGTGGAATACTTCTGAGTTCCGGCATAGCACGCACGTGTAATGACAAACGGACGTTTACCAGTAGACTGCTTGATCCCCTCATACGTTGCTTTCGCCATATAATGTCCGTAGACGTTATGAATTTCGCGATGATCGGTTTGAATTCCGTCATTGTTGAATTGAACATCATCCGGAAGCGGTCCTTTAAAACTAGCCGGCTCATTCATATCATTCCAAATACCGGAAACACCGAGATCAGTCATGATCTTCTGATTGTCCGCCCACCATGCCCTCACCTTGCCATTTGAAAAGTCTGGGAATAGAGCATCGCCAGGCCAAACCTGATTCACATAAGGGAGATGATCCTTATCCGTCGCAAAGTAGTGATTGGCGAGCCCTTGATCATAAATGGCATAGCCTCGATCCTTCTTGACCCCCGGATCAATAATGGTAACCACCTTGAACCCCTCTGCTTTCAATTTCTTCAGCAATTCTTCCGGATTGGGAAACTTCTTGTGATCCCATGTGAACACACGATAACCGTCCATGTAATCAATGTCGAGATGCAGGACATCGCATGGAATCTCTTTTTCACGGAACGTATCAGCAACCTCATTAAGCCGCTCTTCAGGAGCATAGGCCCAGCGGCTTTGCTGATAGCCCAGTGTCCAAAGCTGCGGAAGCGGCGTTGTCCCGGTTAGCTTTGTATAGCCTGTGACGACTTCTTTAACCGAAGGTCCGTAAATAAAAAAGTAATCAAGATTACCGCCAGCTGATGCAAAACTGTAGTAATCGCTGTTCTCCTTACCTAAATCAAATTGCGATTCAAAGGTGGTATCAAAGAAATAACCGAACGCTTGACTGTCCTTCAATGCAATAAGAAACGGAATTGATTTGTACAAAGTTTCAAAGCTCTCAACATGCGGGGACGGATCATCTGTATTCCACATTTTGTAATGGTACCCTTTTTTATTTAAGTGACCCGTCTTCTCGCCAAGTCCATAAAAGAAGGTGTTCGGATCCAATTTCTTTTTTAATCGATAGCTTATTTTCTCTTCTTCCGAAGCAAGTTTATGACCTTCCTCAGCCGCCATGGCAATTCCTTCTCCTGCCCCCCTCCGAATAAAGGCTGTGCCCGTTCCGCGATAGTCCTCACTGAGCATCGTACCGGAAGGATCCGAGATGTTGACTCTAAAGTCGCTCGTTACTTTAACAATTAATTGTTCTGTACGAATGGTCAGCGTTTCCCCAGTAAAATCAACAATGAGTGCTCCCGGCTCTTCTTCAAGATGTTCAATCGCCTTTGACGGACGCCGCTCACCTGCGATCGGTGCAAAGAAGTTAATGATCGAAGGCGTGATCACTGCAATCGTGACTTTATTCTTTTCAAATTCAACCGTTATTCGGTTTTGTTTCCGTGCGTAGCCGATGATTTCACCAAACATAGTGCACCTCCATAATTCGTTCATCCTAACTTATCTTTCAAAACCGAACGTCTCAAATCCTGCAAATTGCTCAATAAAGCCTTAAATACTTCAGGCAGTTTTACATATAAAATTGTAATCGTTTACATGATAATGCAAACATCTGATGAAAATGCCGCTCCGTCTCATTCCATAACATTTCATCACAATTTGCCTTTTCTTTCAAGCATCGGAATCATTTCAAATGAACAAAATCCCAGGTGAAAACACGAACTGTTCTCCCTGGGAAATGATGCTGAATGAATACCTTATTTTCAATAAAGCTGCAGCAATCATTTGGAAATACGTTTTACCGGTATCCAGATTTCACTTCTGAAATTTGGTGACGTTGTGTCTTTGTTTTCATTCCACAGTATCTCCGGTCCTTCAACCGCTTCATAATTGGACGAAGGGAACCATTCGGAATAAATGCGGCCCCACACGTTTTGCAGCGCACTTGGAAACGGCCCAACCGCCTCGAAAACCGCCCATGTAGATGCCGCAACCTCAAGGACTGCAAATTGATCTGGGCATTCCTTTGTTGTTGCTGTTCCGATGTAGTGATCAAGAGCCCCCTTTTCTTCCATTCTGCCTTCAGAAAAGTTGGTCGACGCACTGATAATTCCGGATGGCTCGACATTTGTGAGTGCCTTCAGTTCCTTAATTTTTTGTTCGTCTAAACGCTTCCACATGGCCTCAATTTCCGGATTGACACCACTGAAAATGATCGGCACTCTTTTTTTCAAACCGACAACTCGAAAGGCTTCTTTTTCGACAAGTCTATAGTTCATTTCTCCAACTCCTTGAATCGTCAATTGGAAGGTCATGGGGGGAAACGCTTTAAGTGTTTTCGCCGTGCTTCTTACTTCTGAAGGCGTGATGCCGTGCAATGCCTGAAAAGCTCGAGTAAATGCATCAGCAGAATTGTATCCATAGTTAACGGCGACATCAATCACTTTGCGGTTGTCTTTGAGTTCAAATGCCGCAAGAGTCAGCCGTCTGCGGCGGATATACTCAGAAAGCGGAACACCGGCAAGAAAGGAAAACATCCGCTTAAAATGATATTCCGAACAGCAAGCGCGCTTTGCTGCTTCTTTGTAATCGATGGATTCCGTCAGATGCGACTCAATATAATCCATGGCACAATTCATCTGCCTCAGCGAATCCATAGTCATGACCTCCTTGAACTAAATGTAACAAAAGCAGAGTGAGCAAATCCGACAATTCGTGCACCATTATGTCGGAGTGACGACTTGCCAAAATAAGGAGCTACCTTTGAGTGACCAAGTATCCATGAATGGAGCAGGCCTTTTACTCTTCTATTTTCTTCAAAATTTTTGCAGGATTGCCAGCGACAACTACGTTATCCGGAACATCCTTGGTGACGACTGAACCTGAACCGATGACGACATTATTGCCAATCGTAACCCCAGGATTAATCACCGCGCGCCCGCCGATCCAAACATTGTCGCCAATCGTCACCGGTTTCCCAAATTCCGCACCCGATATGCGCAGCTTCGCGTTGAGCGGATGAGCCGCAGTATAAATGTGAACACCAGGAGCAAACATGCAGTTATCGCCTATGTGAATCTCGCAAATATCTAAAAACACACAATCAAAATTCGCATAAAAATGCTCGCCAACATGAATGTTGTACCCATAATCGCAGTGAAAAATTGGTTCAATGTATAACTTTTCTCCTGTCGAACCGAAGAGCTGTTTTAATAACTCCGCCCTTTTTTCGCGATCGGTCTCAAGCGTTTCATTATATAATCGTGTCAACCTCCGCGCGTTCAAACGATCGCTTTTTAATACCGGATCCGACGCATCATACAGCTCACCATGAATCATTTTTTCTTTTTCAGTTGTCATTAATTGAACTCCTTTTTTTGAATTTCATAGAAAAACGGTGGCCGAATTCCGAGTGTATCGGATCTTAACCACCGAGTATATGAAAAGTTTTAGTTTTGCATTACTAATCAATTAGGCTGTTTATCAAAAGCCTGAAATTTCTCCTTAATCGTATCCGCAGAGTGTTTGAATTTTGCTTCCTCTTCAGCGGTTAACGGCAGGGTGATGACTTCTTCCACTCCGTTCTTACCGATGATCGCCGGCTGACCCACATAGGTGCCGTACTTTTCATTATAGCAAGAGCAAATGTATGCGGCCTTGGCATCCGAAAGCACTGCTTGACTGAGCTTAACAGCACAAGTTGAGATCGCCCAGCTCGTATAGCCTTTGCCGGAATAGACTTCCCAGCCGCCGCGACGAGCTGCCTCTTCCAGATCATCCAGGTTCAGGTTCCGCTCTTTGGCAAGCTCAGTGATGTCCAATCCGTTCACACGAACCGTTGACCATGCACTGAATTGGGATTCCCCATGTTCGCCGTAAACATATCCGGAAACGTTTTTCGGATCACAATCAAATTGATCTGAAACTACTTTTTGCATCCGGGCCGTGTCAAGGAACGTGCCCGTCGCAAAGACTTGCTGCCGGCTAAGTCCGGTATTTTCCTGGAAATATTGCGTAATCGCATCACATGGGTTCATCGTATCAATGGCTACACCGTGAAAACCGGATGCTTTGACCTTCGGCGCTATGTCCTGCACAATATACTTCGTGTATTTGAATTCAGCCCAGCGGTTGCCTTCCGCCTGTTTTTCTTTATAGGCGAGAATATTGCCGGCAGTAATGAACAAGATGTCCGTATCGGCAAGCTCACTGTAGTCATTAATTTTAATGATCGTTCGCGTGTCGATTCGTCCTTGCATATCCTGTAAGTCGAGTTGTTCGGCGCGTGCCAGGCCCTCATTCGTATCAATTAATATCAGTTCATCCGCAATTCCCTTTGAAACCAAAGTGAACGCAACGGCTGCGCCAACGTGACCGAGACCAATAATTGCGTACTTTCTCATATCTGTCTCCACCCTTCTCTTTTATTGATTATGTACATCCCAAGTCTATCTTAGCACAATACGTTTTTACTGAATCAACCATATTTTAAATAGTTTGTGATTTTTAAAGGAATTTTTTTCAAATCATAATAACAAAATTAAGATTTGCTAATGATGCAAACACAACTTAAAATCATATAGTCAAAGTCATACGAATGTACTATTATTTATATCACAAAGATGTCTTTGCGCACATGAATCGATTGTATTTCCCCCAGTTCGAATTAGGGAGGCATAAACCATGCTTGATCATAAATCTAAAAAAAATACAGATCCTTCAACAGACCATGTAATCGAATATCCGGATCTGTTTTTTCGATCATTATTTGAAGGAAACCCGGACGTAACTTTTTATATGGATGTTAACGGGGTGATTGTATTACCAAATAAACGTTTTTCTGAATGTTTTGGCTATATTAATGATGAAATCATTTTAAATAAATTTGAAAAGTTCCTGACGGAAAAGGAAGTACCATCCTACAAAGAAACGTTTAAAAAAGTGATGAGCGGCAAAAAACAGTACATCAACACGACACTGACACACAAAAACGGTACACAAATCGAGTGTCAATTAGCCCTAATGCCGGCACGTTCAGCGGGACAAATTATTGGCGCATTTGGGCTTCTCCAGGATCTAACAAACAAAAATCGATTACAAAAATCCTTAATCGAATCTGAACTGATATTCAAGAGTCTTGCAGATGAGGCATCCTTTGGCATTTTTATTCTTCAATGCGATAAGCTGATCTATGGAAACCCTAACTTTTATGCATCTGTTGGTCCGAATTTTACGAATGGCACCTGTCTCCTAAACACTCTGCATCCTGATGATCAATCAACAACTCAATTAATAATGGATGAATTAACCGTTGGTGGAGCCGGCAAAGACGTGCCCTTACGAGTCATTAAAGAGGACGGCACACATTATTATGAATGTCATATGAAAAAAATTATCTACCAAAACCAATTAACGATTGTTGGCTCGGTCCAAGATGTAACCAAGTATAAAAAAGCACAGTCGCTAACAAAATTTCTTGCGAATCACGACGAACTTACCGGTCTCCCGAACAGCAGATTCTTTCGAGAAAAATTGGAACAGGAAATGGTTATCAGCAACACTTTAGGGCAGAAATTGGCCGTCATGTATTTGGACTTAGATCGCTTTAAATACATTAACGATACGCTAAGTCATCTGGTTGGCGATGAACTGTTGAAGCAGTTCGCAACAAAATTGACTAAGGTCCTTGGGCCTCATCAATTAGCTGCTCGAATTGGTGCCGACGAGTTTCTGGTTCTTTGCCCAAATGTCTTTGATCACACCGTAATCAGCCAAGCAGAAGCAATCATCAATGCATTCGATCACCCATTTATTATTAGCAATTACCGATTGCAGATTTCACTCAGCATCGGCATCAGCATCTATCCGGACAACGGTGATCATTCGGCGACGTTAATCAAGCATGCCGATTCAGCTCTTCATAAAGCAAAAGGGAAGAAGAACAGCAAATATCAACGCTACACCTCCACAATGGATATCGTCGGCTATAAGCGTTTTACTTTAGAGGCGGATTTACAGAATTGGCTTGAATTAAATCAGTTCGAATTATACTATCAGCCTAAGGTAGACATCGGCACCAAACGTATTATAGGCGCTGAAGCACTGATTCGATGGAATCATCCGAAGTGGGGACTGGTCTCACCAGCAGAGTTTATTCCTTTAGCCGAAGAAGTCGGCATCATGCGTAAAATCGACCAATGGATCGAACACACTGCTTGTTTCCAAAACAAAGCATGGCAAGATGACGGTCTGCCCGCGATTCCGATCTCAATCAATCTTTCTGCAAACCGTTTTTTGGATCATGATCTGACTGTGGATCTTTTGGATGTGTTGGAACAGGCACATTTGGATCCGAAATACTTAGAGGTCGAAATCGTTGAAACATCTCTTCTGGAGAATGAAAAAACAATTTTTACAATTATCGACAGTCTTAGACGCAAAGGAATTAAGATTAACTTGGATGATTTTGGAACAGGTTATTCATCACTATCCTACCTTAAGCGTTTCAAAGGACGAATTGATACGTTGAAAATTGATAAGTCTTTTATTGATGCGTTAGATGACACCACCGATGAAAGCTCAAAATATATCACCCAATCAATCATTGAATTGGCCCATTATTTAAACATGAATGTGGTTGCTGAAGGGGTAGAAACTCAGGAACAATTGCAGCTGTTACAAAATTATCACTGCAATATCATACAAGGCTACTTTTTCTCCAAACCGGTTCCAGCCGCTACGTTCGCTAAGCTGTTGCGAAAGGAAAAAGAGGGAGCTCCTGCTGTACCTGTCTCACGAAATCGTGGAGTCTATGAAAACCGAAGAGAGCATTTCAGAGTGGATCTTGATTATCCTCTAGTCGCAATGATAACCCTTGTGCAATTTCATGGGCAGCATGTTAAACTGGGCAACACGCGCATCCTTATTGAAAATATTGGTTCTGGTGGACTGCGCTTTCTTTCTGACCTACGTTTTGGAATTGATTCATCCCTGGTCTTAAAGATTGAAACAACCATTCTTGGAGAAAAAATTACACTTTTGGGTTCCGTCGTTTGGGTGAATGAACTGAAATCCGAGGTATTCCAGTATGGGTTCAAACTTTTGATTGAAGAGAAGAAGCGCATCATTTTTTCTCAGTTATTAAATAAACTTGCACTGCTTCTTAGAGAAAATCCAATGCCACCAGATTGTGATTTTGTGACAACGGGTAAATACGAATTTTTTGCAAAACAAATAGAAAGTCACTCCTAGGCGGATTACTTGTATAAAATATGATCCTGTTTCTTCTTTAATAAAGATGGGAAACAGGATCTTTATGTTATACCGCTTCCGCTGGTTTTCAATCAGCTCTGTTTTAAGTTTGACACATACCTGAAGACATGCCATATTGATTCCACCTGACTTTTAATCTATAGTTTAAGTGAATATCCTTCGATGATTAACACAAATAGTCTTATAAGCTGTTTTTTACCGGACAGCAATTTTTGCATGGATTTTTTTACAAAAAGGTACCTTTGATTTTAAAAAGAGAGATGATGAGTATTGTGAAAGTACTTGCATTGGTTAATAATTTTATCATCTTCATGATTATTTCGTTGATCAATACGATTATTTCGATCAAGCTTCCCATAACCATCTTCCAATTGGATAGCTGGCTGTTTAGGGAAAGGCGCTGGGAAAAAGGCGGCCATTTCTATCAGGACTGGTTTAATGTGAAAAGGTGGAAGAGTCTCTTACCGGAGCTCAGTGATTTTCTGTCCTTCCTTTTTTCAAAAAAACAAATGAAGCGATCCAGCCCGGATTATTTGTACAGATTTGCTTTGGAGACCTGCCGTGCCGAGCTCGTTCATTGGTGCATTATGATCAGTTCTTTGCTCTTTACGCAATG
This sequence comes from Sporolactobacillus sp. PKPK-6, assembly GCF_056678885.1. Taxonomy (NCBI): domain Bacteria; kingdom Bacillati; phylum Bacillota; class Bacilli; order Caryophanales; family Sporolactobacillaceae; genus Sporolactobacillus; species Sporolactobacillus sp. PKPK-6. Next base: position 897,082 of record NZ_JBWXPA010000002.1, read on the forward strand.
GAATCATACAGGTGTTTCGATGCTTATGATCTTCATTGCTGTCGTGTGCAATCTTCCCTATATCATGATACAACGTTACAATCGACCGAGAATTTTAAGTATTCTTGCCAATAAAAAAACGAACTTAAACGGAAATAGGATAAATGATTTGGAAGTACTCCATAAAGATATATGAAGGGGAATTTTTCTGTGAGTAGAATTCTGTTTATTTCATCTGAGCATACGGGATGCGGACATAAAAGTATCACGGAAGCGCTGAGCAAGCAGCTCCGGCTTTTGTCACCGGATATTCAGTTTACAGTTATTGATGGATTCGACCTGGGAAGCCGTATTCTTCGTTCATCCAGCCGAGGTTATGACTCATTTGCAGTGAAATTTCCTGCTCTTTGGGGTCTCATTTACCGATTGAGCAGTCCATTTAAGCAGCTTGTCAATTGGTTTGTCGCACATAACATCAGAAAGTCATTGTTAGAAAAAATCGACGCCTTTCATCCCGATGTCATCGTATCCGTTCATAATCTTTTCATCGGTTCGGTAATCAATGTCTTAGATCGGGCACATTTGTCTATTCCTGTTATCTCGTTGATTGCGGATTTAGACAATGTCACGAGCCTTTGGGCAGACAAGCGGGCAAAATATATTATATGTCCTTCTGACGAAGCGGAACAAAGAATGCTAAAGGCTGGTATGTCTCAGGATCAATTGTTTCATACCGGCTTCCCGACACGCAGCGACTTCTGTGACTTGAAACTGCCTAAAAAGCCTGATCTCCGTCACATGCGCAAAAATTTTATTTCTATTCTCCTAATGAGCGGGAGTCAAGGCTCGACTCAGGTTCTGAAAATCGCCAAAATCTTGCTAAGTGATGAGAAAATCCATCTAACGATTATTGCAGGACATAACACGGCATTAATCAAATTAATGGAAAGCACTTTGTCCCCCTACATTGGAAAACGAGTGACCATTTATGGATTTATTAAAGAAGTAAAGGCGCGCATGATGGAGGCTGATCTTCTGATCATGCGGGCTAGCCCTAATGTATTAATGGAGGCGGTCAACCTGTGCAAACCCGTCATCGTCACCGGTGCATTGCGTGGACAGGAGGCAAAGAATCCTCATTTTGTCCTTAAACACAGATTGGGACTCTATTGCAAAGACTTGCGCCAATTGCCGACTATGATTTCAGCATTGTTGGAAAATGACGGGGAACAGCTCCTGCAGATCGCTCAGAACCAGTATGAGTTCAAAAAGCCTGAATCGGCGCGCAAGATCACTGAATTGCTCATACAAACAGCAAAGGAACCCAACGCTCTGAAAATCAGTCAATCACTTGAACATTCTTTGACCGACTAAAATTCAAAAAACGTGCAGCAGGAGCAGTTGAATGGCAACAAAAACAAAATTCAAATTACTAATAGGAATAATCATAACTGTTTTAGTCGTCTATTATTCATTCAAAACATTCGGCAGTCTGGATCTAAGCACTGTATTCAATGCGAAAATAAATTGGTTCTTAGTTTTTTGTTCAGTTGCCATTAATATCTATTCAAACTATGTTCGGAGTCTTGGATACACATTGGGCATTGATCCGAATATTAACCGTCTGAGAGCTCTGCAAATCGTTGGTATCGGTCATGCGGCAAATATGATTCTGCCCCTTCATATTGGTGACGGATTACGTTTTGCTTTTTTCCCGGACAACTACAGCGCATTTCGTCGGACGGAATTGGTGATGATACCGGCGATCGCCGACTCGATAGCAATTATCGTCATCTCCCTTTTCGCCGTACCCTTTTCCGGATTTAAAGAGCCCATGATTGTTACAATCTTATGGATTTCTTTCTTTTCATGTATTACCCTCATCGCGTTGCTGCTGACTGTTGTTTCTTTTGTTCCGCGATTTCGAAACTATGTTCATGGCTATCTAACAATCGGAATGCTGAACATGATGCTTTGGGTGCTTTTCTCGTATATACTTCTCCTCCTTTCCATTTGGATGGGACTAATTGCGTTCGGCTTCGGCTGGGGCGCATCTTTGCGTATGTCGCTGGCCGTTTTTGCCACAACAAACCTTATTGGGTTTATACCTGCCTCACCCGGTTCCGTGGGTCTTTTCGAATACGGAGTCATTATCGGTCTTGCCGGACTAGGCATTCAGCAGAGCGCGGCGCTTTCGGCAGGCTTACTGCTTCATTTCATACAATATGCCGCACTGCTTCCATTGGGTGTTGTTCTATATATTCTGGCCCTGCACGGGAAATATGGAAAAGCACTCAGAAATATGCTACATCAGAAACTGTAAAAAGCTGTTTGGGCGATGCACACTTATCATTTGCTAACTCAGTTTAATTAAGCGATTCGATTGGTAAAGTTACAAAGCACAAATAAATGGAATTCATAAGAGGATTAAAAAAGGTGTCAGATGATCATGAAGAATATTACCATTCATTCACCGCATAGAGAGTCGCTAAACATAACTGTCTAAATAATTCCGCAGATAAATGTTCATATTGTTCGTCTACATTTTTTTCATGAGCCATGTATGGCGGAGAATCATTCCATGAGCCCATAGCACCAAAAACATCAGCGGTACTTGCTGCTTTAAAAAGATTCAAATTCTTCTTCGGCATATCAATGAGCAGTTTCATTTCTTTCGTAGATTCCCCTTCTGCAGCAAGGGCAGCCTCATGAAATAAATTTGCAAAATGGTCACATTCAATGAAGTGCGCGAATTTCTCAATTTCATTTAAAACGTTTACCAAGTCTGCTGTATTATCGTAAAATTCCGGCTTCTCTTGAGGTGGATTATCCCAGCGGTGTTCTGTATAGGTGATTGTCCAGGCGTGCCTTTCTTTCTGGAAGTCCCAATGCACTGTATTGTAAGTTACATGACCACTTTTATAAAAGCAGACAAAAATGTTTTGTCTTGAGTTTGAAAATCCAAGCAGATTTCTGTCTTCTACCTGCATCGGCGTTAAGCATTTTATATCTTCTAACCCGCGTTTACAACATTCATCAAACCATTCTGCTACATTACTAGCTTTAAAAGGCTTTTTCCCAAACCATGACTTCTTTTCAATAAGCTGAAAAGTAATGGAATCCTCATATTTGAACGATTCAAATATGATTTTCTTGTTCTCTTTTAGCGCTTTTTTTGCACTTGCAACAATTCTGCATACCTGAAGCAGTTCACCATTCATTTTTTGATTGTGCCCCCTCGTTCCTCTTTGTCCTTATCAGTGGTATATGTCCGATTCCAGTATATTTCAACAATTCCCCATTCTCAATGATAATTATTCAAAACCCAATGTTCTTTTATTAACATTCTTATAGACTCTGAATATATTGCCGCTGTTGCTCTCGGAAATAAACTCCTTGAACTTGCCTTTGATCTGGCTATTATCAAGTACAGCTGCTGCTTTCGTATGATACAGTGCAAATTTCTGTACGATCGCCTCCGCAACACCAAGCTCTGTCACTAAAAAGCGGCGCTTACGCCAAATCTCGATTATGCATCGATGAACTGCTTGCCTGTACCTGCTTGTATTCATGTTCCAGTTCTGACAAAGATAATTCAAATAGATGCCTTCCGTCTTTCTTATAAACTCTATGTGCAATCAGCTGTTCAATTAATTGTTCGCGTCTGTCTTCCACCATCTTTCTCAGTGCACTGCTCATCGTGCCGCATCTCCCTATAAAAAGATAAAAAGCCCAATTGTTCTCTTCCCACAGTGATAAGAAGAGAAATCAGGCTTTTCTTTATGCTGCTCTCAACTTATCTCCAAGCAATGATTCTGCTTTAGGAATTAGCACCGTACCGCAATCAGCCGGTTGCTGAGGTTTCGCAGGGCCATTCCCTCCGCCTCTCTGGATAAGCATTTTTCAATAATTTATATTAGGTATAGTATGGTCGATTATTTATTCCTGTACTCACTATTTAAAAGATCCGCTAATGAATTCTGATCATAAATACGATGACTCTATCATACGTTTGCATGCTTTAATGCTTTCAAAACGGCAACCGCAGAGCGATAATAGAATTCTGCGGCAACGCGGATCCCTTTAGGGTCAACCCGAAACGCAGGATGATGCCAATCTTCGGGTCCGTTCGATCCTACAAATGCGAATACACCGGGTACCTCGCGTTGGAAGCAGGAAAAATCATCCCCGGCCACCGAAACTTCAGGTGTCACCACCCGCACTTCATTTTCATTTGCTTCTCGAATAATTCGAGCTATTTTTTCTTCATTAAATACGGATGGCGTCCCTTGGCCCCATTCCACAGCAATCTGTACGTTGAACGCCTGTTGAAGTCCGTCGGCGATTGCGGCAAAGCGATCAATGATCAAATCACGATCCTGATCGTAAAAAGTGCGTACTGTTCCGAGCAGTTCGACCTTTCCAGGCAGCACATTCCACACGTCACCGCCGTGAATACTGGTAATGCTCACGACCGCTTCATGCTTTGGCGAAATGTTTCGGCTGACGATCGTTTGCGCTGTTTGAACGAACGATGAAGCCGCTACAATCGGATCTCGGGTCCGCTCGGGAATCGCCGCATGACCGCCGATTCCATTAAACGTAATTTTAAATTTGTCGCAAGCCGCCATTAAAGGTCCTGCCTTGATTCCAATGGTTCCCACCGGCAAATCTGGTTTGTTGTGAATACCAACGACCGCATCCAGTCCTTTGAGCTGACCGTCTTTGACCACCTTGAGTCCACCGTGTCCGGTTTCTTCTGCAGGTTGAAAAATCAAACGAACGGTGCCGGGAAGATCCAACTGATTTTGTTTCAGTAAAGCAGCGGCCCAGAGCAAAGCGGTCGTATGAAAATCATGACCGCAGGCGTGCATCACACCTTCATTTTGTGATTGATAGGGTAAGTCAGTTTGTTCATGAATCGGCAAGGCATCAATATCCGCGCGAAGCCCAACAGCAGGACCGTTCAGATCACCTGAAATTTCGGCAAAGACGCCGGTCGGCAGGCTGGTCTCTCGCAACGTAACTGATTGACCCTGCAGCCAGTTTTTAATTCTTTTTGTTGTCTCATATTCATGCAACGACAGCTCCGGGTTCTGGTGCAGCTCTTCGAATATGGATTGAAAGGTCTTACCATCATTTGCAAATCTGCTCATACTTTCGATTCATCTGCCTTGTAGTCGAATTCACCGGTTGCCTGGCCTTCACTTCCGCTTTCGTTCACCAACGTTTCCACCCGGTTCAAAGCATTCAGGATAAACGCCTGATCAAAATTTTTGAAGACAAAACGGAAGCCAAGCTCCGTTTGACATTCTCTGGCAAGAATTTCTTTAGCTTTATCTATATCCTGAAGTTTGAACTGACTCAGCGAATAACTCAGACCCACTCGTTTGTAAAAAGGCAGCAATTTCCGAACTTCAGCATCCTGCCCCAAGGTCGCGAGTAGTACAAGTAAACCGTACGCAACCTTTACCCCATGTTGATAACGGCTCGTCTCCGGAATCTTGCTCATTGCATTATGGACTGCATGGGCACCGGAAGCACGGCCATAATCTCGAGCAAAGCTGCCAACTGTTCCGGAAAGACCGACAATCACATCTGATACAATACGGAAAGCAGGGCTGAGCTGATGGTGTTCCAGGCTTACCACTGCTTCCTCCGAATACCGGAGCAGCAGTTTTTTCGTTTGCAGGGCCGCAGTGAGTCCCAGTGATACAAAGGGATCGATCTGCTGGCTCTCATCTTTCGGTATCGCTTCCGCCTCATACCATTTCGCTAACGTATCCCCTATACCGGCAATGTAGTAGTCTTTCGGAGAGTCAATCAGTAGAGACAAATCGACCAGCACCGCATAAGCGGATTCTTGAAAATGATCGCGGCCGATATGCTCGTGCTGCTGATTATAAATGATGGCAAGCGGCGTATACGCGGAGCATGTACCAAGAACCGTTGGGATACAGATGTATTGAGAACGGAGCCGATGATTGACACCCTTAGCCGTATCTAATACACGTCCGCCGCCGATCCCGATAATTAAATCTGCCTGCCCGATCTCACTCGTCAAACGGTCCATATCTTCATGACTGGATGTTCCGTCATAGCGATGAACCGGCCACTTGACTTCCTTTTTATAGACCTTTTGAAAAGCTGAAAATGATTGTTCACCCGTAACAATATGAACAGACGAAAAAGGAGAAACAAGTTCATCCAGTTGGCTGATGGCATCCTCTGTACACAGATACTGACTTGGACCGCCTCTGACGATTTTTCCTAAATCCATTTTCCCCACCCCATTCTTATTCATATGCTTTATAAATCGCCTGTTCCAGATCGTCAATCAGGTCATCCGCATCTTCCAAACCGATCGAGAGGCGGATTAGCGTGTTGCTCAGCCCGGTTTTTTCACGATTTAATGAAGGAATTTCGCGATGCGTGGTTCGGCCGGGATTAACAATCAATGAACGCGCATCTCCCACATTTGGCAAATAGCTGAAAATGTTTACAGAACTCAGAACCTTTTTTGCCTGTGCTTCGGTTCCTTCAATCTCAAACGCAAAAATTGCCCCAACTCCATGTGGAAAGTATCGGTTCACCAATTCGTGCTGCGGATGCTCTGCCAATCCAGAATAGTGTACTGCTTTAACATGGGGATTGTCTGCAAGGTACCGGGCAATCTTCTTCGCACTGTTCACTTGCTTAGCTAGCCGTTCGGACAATGTTTCAATACCTAAGAGAACTAAATAAGCTTCAAAAGGGCTCAATACAGCACCGAGCAAGCGAAGGTACTTAACCCTGATCCGTGCTGCAAATGCGTTCGAACCAAACGCCTCAATAAAGCTCCGCTCCACATGCTCGTCTTCATTTCCCAGAACAAATTCTTTTTCCTCAAATTGTTTAAACTTGCCGTTCCCATAATCAAAGGTTCCAGCGTCAACAATTAATCCTGAAACAACTTCTCCGTGTCCGCTGATTCCTTTTGTCGATGAATAGACGACGATGTCCGCACCATATCGGATTGGGTTAAAGAGATACGGGGTCGGAAACGTATTGTCAATAACCAGTGGAATACCATGTCGATGAGCCAGTTTTGCCAGTGCCTCTACGTTCGTCACCGTTGTATCCGGATTCGTGACGCTTTCTGCAAAAATTGCTTTCGTATCATCTTTGATCACTGCTTCAACACATTCTAGGTCATTAATATCATCGATGAAGTCAAAAACAATCCCGAATTTAGGAAACAGGGTTCGAAATTCATCAAAGCTTGATCCATAAATATTTGCTGCGGCGATAATTCGACCACCGCCTTCGGCTAGATTTAACAATGTATAGGAAACGGCCGCCATACCTGATCCGACCGCCACCGCTTCTGCGGCACCGTCCAGATCAGCGATTCTTTGTTCAAGAACAGCAGTCGTCGGATTGCCGATTCGCGTATAGCTGAAGCCTTTTTCTTTAAGGTTGACCAGCCGTTCTGCACGCTCCGGATCGCCAAAGCCAAAGGCAACCGTCTGATAGATCGGTACTTGTGATGCATAATTATGTTGTTTCGGATCGTACCCCGCATGTATTTTCAAAGTATCAAATCGTTTCTCCGATTTCTCCGTCATCTCTAGTCCCCATTTCTCATTCAAAAAATTCCCATGTACAAATTAGAGATATGACTGATAGGGAATATGCAATCGTTCTGAGACTTCAGCCATTTCTTTCAGTGTTTCAGGATCGATGGGAATCCCATTTTTCAGGCGGTCTTCAAACGCAGCAGCTTCTTTGTCGCCATGTATGTAAATCTTCTTCCCAGGTTCAGTTGGAAGGTTCCGAATGCGTTCAAGCATAGCAGATAATGCTTCTGAAATATCGCTTGGATCACCAAACAAACGAAGATCGATCGCAGTAAAAAAGTGACTGATTCCCTTTGTCTTGCCACTGCCCAGATCAGCAGAAAGATGTCCTTGCGACAGAATCGACGTTAAAATTTCTACAATTAAAGAATGGCCAAATCCTTTGTATCCGCCATTTTCTTCTCCGCGTCCTCCTACAGGAAGCATTCCCCCTATTTTTGGATGCTTCGACAAATTTCCCCTCAACTTTTTCGCATCTTTGCTGATTTCATTGCGTTCATCAACTGCCCACGCTCCAGGAATCGTCTTTCCCTGTTTGGCATACATTTCGATTTTCCCAAGCGATACGACTGTTGTAGCTGCATCAAAAAGAAAATCATGGGGCTCGGCAGGCATTGAAAAAGCAAGCGGATTACTGCCAAGAAACGGCTGCATCGCATGAGTCGGTATCAAAAAAGGATTGGAATTCGTTGCGGAAATTCCCAGCATTCCTTTATCGCTCGCCATTTTAGCGTAATAGCCGGCCATTCCATAATGATTCGAATTGCGAACCGAGTCAATACCAATGCCGCTCTGTTCTGCTTTTTCAATCGCAAGACTCATCGCTGTTCCCGCCACGAGCTGCCCCATACTCTTGTGTCCGTCCATTACCGCGCTCACCGGCGTTTCCCAAATAACCTCAGGAATTGCGCCGACTTTAATGTCACCGGCAGCGATCTTTCGGTCGTACATCGCCAAACGCTGCACACCATGTGATTCAATACCGAACAGATCAGTGGTCACAATGGATTCGGCAATGATTGAACTGCTCTCTTCTGAAAAACCGTACGCCTTGTATATACTTTTCACCCATTGCTCGATGCTCTGATAATCGTATCGATTTCCCATCTTCGCTTACCTCACAAATCCCGATCGAGATACACGATGTCTTGCCTAAAATTCCAACCCTTTTTGCTCCAAAACTGCTTGCCTTCCTCATTATCAAGCACCACGAACAAACCAATCTTCGTAATCTGTTCTTTTTTAAAACTCGTACAGACTCGGTCAATTAAACGTGTACCGATTCCTTTTCCCTGCTGGTCCGGATCAACTGCCGTATGGTAGATGAATCCCTTGCGTCCATCGGTTCCGCCGAGTATCGTTCCGATGACCCGATCGTTATCGGCAGCGACGAAACAGGTTTCCGGATTCTTGCGAATGATCCGGGCAATTCCGGCGTAGCTGTTATCTAAGGATGCTAGATTCATGCCGGGCACCCGTGTCCATAGATCATAAGCGCCTTCATAATCCTCAGGAACCATCTTGCGAATCTCCATATCTTTTCAACTCCAAGTTATCTTTTTGCTTTTTTCAGTGCGCGCGCCAGATCCTCCAGCAGATCATCTGCATTTTCAATGCCGATTGCTAAGCGAAGCAGACCTTTTGTGATGCCGATTTTCTCCTGAAGTTTTTCATCAAAGGATTCATGCGTCATTGTTGCCGGCTGACAAATCAGGCTTTCAACCCCGCCAAGACTGACGGCCAGATCAAACAATGAGAGTGCCGCCACAAATTGATCCTGATCATAATTCGATGCAAGCCGAATGGAAAGAACGGACCCATGACCCGATGCCTGACGCTGCTGAATTTCTTTTTCCTCCTGCGAGTACGATCCGGGATAGTACAGGCGTTCAATGCCGGGATGAGTGCTGAAAAAATCGATAATCTTATCCGTATTCGCCTCTTGGCGATCCAAACGCACACTCAATGTCTTGATTCCTCGAATCAGTGCATAGGAATCGGTCGGACTCAGGATTCCACCGAGTGTATTCTGCAGAAATTTAAGCTTTTGCGCAATATCCTCTTGATTCGTTGCCACAAGACCGGCAATGACATCAGCGTGACCGCTCAGATATTTCGTTGCGGAATAAAGAACGAGATCTGCGCCAAGAGCGAGTGGATTTTGATAATAGGCAGTTAAAAATGTATTATCAACAATCAGCAACTTGCCTTTCTCATGCGCGATCGTTGCTAGCCGCTGAATATCGGCAACACGCAGCAGCGGATTCGACGGCGTCTCAATATAGAGTGCCGCCACATCATCATCTAAATCCTCTGCCCTCAGTTCATTAAAATCGTGCACCAATTCATAAGCGATGCCTCGATCCTTAAAAAGATTGCTGGCATAGCGATAGGTTCCACCGTACACATTGTTGTTCAGCAGAATTTTATCACCGGACTGAAACAGGCTGAAAACGGCGGACACCGCCGCCATTCCTGATGCAAACGCATAGGAATAACTCGCCTGTTCAATTTTAGAAAACAAGGTTTCGAGATTATTTCGTGTCGGATTCCCGCCTCGTGCATAGGCAAAGGACTGAAAACCATGCAGATCCTCTTGAACATAAGTTGTTGCTAGAAAAATCGGCGGTACCACTGCATGATTAGGATTGTCTTTCGCATCAATCCCTTTTACAATCAATGAATCTAGTTTCACTGTATTCATCCTCCTCGCAGTTCATTGCCTTTGTCTTTGAAAACTGAATGTTTTTAAATGCGTTCTTAGTATGCGCCACAGGTACGGCTGCATTGCTGAATGCTTCGCACTCCCAGGGCAGATAAATCGGCTCCCACATAAGCGATTGAATTAATTGAACAAAATTGATTTTCGCTATACTCATCAATGATCAACCTCCTATAAGCTTTAGTCCGAGACTTTTGCCCAGCGCGTCATTTGCGGCAACTAAGCTAAAAAAGGCAATAAAAAAATGCTTTCTTATGAGAATAGATAAGAAAACATGATGCGTCGGTTCTCTTATCTCTCAGTTTAAACTGCTGGAATTAACACCATACACTGTGTGCTGGTTGTCGGGTTTCATTGGGCCAGTCCCTCCGCCACTCTTGATAAGAAGTTTACTATTTAATTTTGAAAAGAACGTTTAGGTGATAAAACTGATGCACGCGTCACCGCTGAAACAATTCGCATGTGTTTACTAGGTAATATAATATTTTAAATTTATTATGTCAATGCTTTTCTGAATGTTTGATGCAAGAAATCAAACCGGCAGATGTTCACACGTATGACTTCTTGACCAATCGCATAGATCTGCTTCTCATCTTCTGCTTAAGAAAAAACGGGCAAAAAATTCCCGGTTCTTACTACCACAGGATGCAGTGACTTTCGCGTTGCATAAAGGACGTACTTTCACACGATGTGATGGCTTTCGCGTTGCATACAGGACGTATGCGTATTTAGCGAAAGTTCCTTTTTCGAAAGCTCCTTTACAGTTAGCAAAAGTTCCTTTGCTCCAAATGTGGTTTTTAATCATCAACCCCTTGCTTGAACAAACATTTCAATTTCATAACGCATTCTGGTCCTTAATTAAGTAACGAGTAAAATAAGCGGAGATTTTCCGCTTATATGCACCCTGAACATGTTTCGCCGGTAAATAAGGGTAATTTTTCCGCTTATTCAAAGCAAAACCCTTCATTTTCACGTTTATCGATTCGGATAAGGGGAATTTCTCCGTCTATTTCAGCTATTTTTTCGATCATTTTCTAAATAAGCGGAATTTTTCCGTCTATTTTTCAGATTGGGCACTTACCGGCGGGGCAAAATCAAAAACGTTCTTTGCTTGTCAGAGAAGCTGAACGGAGCCTTGCGATTATAGGTGTAGGGACATTTCTCAATAAAATAATCCCGTTTTTGTACTTTAAATCTTCACCAGGATAGGAATCAAACAAAATTTTTTTGGGGGTTGACAAGGATAATCGAATGGTTTAAATTTACCATCAACAAAGTAAGCCGTTCATCAGCTGCTAATCATTAAGACGTTAATGATCGGCAATGAACGGTTTCGCAGTGAGAATCGCAGCAGATCAATAGGTCTTGTCAGCACCTTCTTCATGCGATTTATTGCGGCCGCAATACTGCGTATCTGGTTAATCCCTTAATCAAAGAAAAGAGGTTTTGCACAAGAATACGAATTTTGCAGACACTGAACTTGATTGGTGTGCATTTACGAGTTGTTTTTTTTTAAGTTTAATACCAAGTAAATAGGGCTGTTTAGTTAAATTAATAAAAACTAATCTTTACCTAAACATTTGAGGGTTTGATTTAAGTAAATTGAATTTGCTCTACTTAGAGGGGGAAGCAATCAACATGGCGAAAAAAAGAAAAGCAAGCCGCTTAGTCAAATGGATTCTTTCAGTTGCTGTGGTTATTATTGTGGTACTTGCAACTGTGGTTTCCATTAACCAAATTACAGTGAACAAGAACAAAAGTTCAGCTACTGCAAAAGATGACAATTATGTATTAAAACTCGCAGACTCATCAGGCTTATGCGAAGCACCACAGCAAATTGCGATTGAGAAAGGGATTTTCAAGAAATACGGCGTCAAATATAAGAATGTCAAAATCGGAGACTTGTCAGGTACTGAAGCCCTAACAGCCGGAAAAGTTGACGCGACGAATTCGCTCCTTGCCAGCGTTGTGCAACCACTGACGAACGGTGCAGAGCTAAAGATTACAACCGGTTTGCATACAGGTTGTCTCCAGATCTTAGTAGGTAAGAATTCTAAAATTAAGTCGATCAAAGATCTTAAAGGCAAGAAAATTGGTGTGGGTACGGTAGCCGGCAGTCCGGCAACGTTTGCAAAACGCGTCCTTTCTTACAACGGATTAAATGTATCGACCAAAAACTCAGACGTACAATTTATTCAATATGATTCGGCCAGCTTGCCAATCGTCCTTAGTAAAGGGCAAGTAGACGCGATTGCTGTAGGCGATCCGGATACACAAATCGCTATTAAGAACTATGGCTTTACATCACTAGCTAGTTCCGCAACCACAGCACCATTTAATAAAGAATATTGCTGCGTCGCCTATGTTTCTAATAAATTAGCTAAAGAACATCCGGAAATCGCACGCAAATTCACCCTTGCATTGCAAGAGGCTGCAGAATGGATTGCCAATCATCAAGATGAATCCGTTCATATTCAAACAGATAAGAAATATATTGCCGGCGATGAAAAAACGAACTTGTCAGCATTGGAAACGTACAAATGGGAACCATCCTTTACAGATGCGAAAAAAGCGTTCAAACAAACGGCCGACAGTCTGCAGGATATCGGTGTCATCTCTAAAGATGTTGATACTCAGGCGCTTACTGACCACTCCTTCTTAAAATTTAAAGGGGTAAAATAACAAAATCAAAGAAAAGAGGGGATTTTTTTGGAGAAGGACTCGGTTTATATCAAAAAAATTACCCGGATAAAAGATCGCCAAATTGGTCGGGCTTACTTTGCAAGTATCGCAATCGCAATCAGTCTTATTGCTCAGCTGGCCATTCCTAAGAGTGATGTTTTGATAACCAAATCGCTGCCATGGTATACCGGGCTATTAATCATAGCGTTTGTCATCACGGCAGTGCTCGCAACCTATTATACTTTTTTCGGCGGGCTTGAGAAGTTCGTTTTTAAAAGCTACTTTATTGGTGCGGCATTTCTCGCACTCGGTTTATATAATTTAGTCACGCTGAAATTCGCGTTGATTAAACCCATTTTCTTTCCCGCTCCTGAAACGATTATCAATGTTCTGATTGTCGATGCCGGGTTCTTACTAAAATGCCTGCTTCATTCAGCTTTATTGCTTGCGTACGGATTAGGTATTGGCATCATCACCGGACTTGCTACCGGTATATTAATTGGCTGGTACTCATCGTGGAATTATTGGCTGGAACCACTCGTAAAATCAATAGGGCCGATACCATCCACTGTGTTTATACCGATTGCTCTGTCGGCTTTTGCGACCAGCTTTCAAGCAGCCGTCTTCTTGATTGCTTTAGCTTCATGGTTCCCGATCACTGTATTAACGCAATCCGGTATTGTAAACGTCAAAAAAACGTTTTTCGAGGTTGCCGATACGCTTGGTGCGACGGATTTTCAAAAGATTTTTCATGTTGCCGTACCTGGTGCTCTGCCAAACATATTCGTAGGCATCTTCAACGGAACATGCGGAGCATTCCTAACCCTAATGTCCGCCGAGATGATCGGGGTTCGCTACGGCATCGGCTGGTATATTAACTGGCAGCGTGAAATCATGTCTTATGCCAATGTTTATGCCGGTTTGGTTGTTATTGCAGTCAGCTTCTCACTGATGATTGCGATTCTCTTTAAAATACGCGACTATGTTCTTAGATGGCAAAAGGGGATTATTAAATGGTAGCTACAGGACAAATCACATTCAACAATCTTCGTAAAGTCTTCCCGCCGCGTACAGAGACCGGTTCACCGGTTGAAGCGTTGCATCATGTTAATGCAGAGGTTCAGCCGGGTGAGTTTATCGCACTAATCGGGCCTTCCGGTTGCGGCAAATCAACGCTGTTAAGGCTATTGGCAGGGCTGGAACATCCTAGTCAAGGTAAGATCTTGGTTGATGGCGATCTTGTTGAACGTCCCAGCCGAGAGCGTGGATTAGTTTTCCAAGACCCTACCCTATATCCATGGCTGACGATCGAACAAAATGTCGGCTTAGGACCAAAACTAGCGGGCGAATACCGTGAAAAGCGCGATTTGATCCAGCAATTCATTGATTTGGTCGGTTTAAAGGGATTTGAAAAGAATTATCCCTATGAACTCTCCGGCGGTATGCAGCAACGTGTTGCTTTAGCACGAACGCTGATCAATTATCCGAAAGTCTTATTGTTTGACGAACCTTTTGGCGCACTCGATGCTTTTACACGGATGAAGATGCACGATGAGCTTTTAAAGATTCGGGAACATACAGATATCACGATGGTCATGGTCACGCATGATGTTGAAGAAGCCGTATACTTAGCTGATCGTGTATTCACGATGACGCCTCGACCTGCTATTTTGAAAAAGATCGTTGATGTGAATCTACCGCGTCCGCGACGCAGAGACAGTAAAGCATTCATCGAGAAAAAAGAAGAAATTTTGGACATTCTGAACTTTACTGCTTGATATCACTTGGTCCTGCCCAAAAAAGATAATTAGAAAAATCATTCTCTCATGTTATCGAGGGAATGATTTTTTATTGTTCATATGAGTAGATTAATCAGGATTCTTGTGCTCGTTGCACAAATCGCACAGCCTAAATTCCGCCAAACCTTCTCTTTCGCTGCTGGTATGCATCAAGCGCTCGCATAAATTCCTCCTCTGAGAAATCCGGCCACAGCACATCGGTAAACCAGAATTCCGTGTAGGCGAGCTGCCAGAGCAGGAAGTTGCTCAAGCGTTTTTCCCCACCGGTACGTATCATGAGATCCGGCTCCGGCATACCGGCCGTATTCAGATACTGTGAAAACCGTTGTTCATCCACATCATCGAGTGACAATTTCGCATGATTTATATCCGAGTACATGTCTTTCATCGCTCGCAAAATCTCGTGCCTGCTCCCATAGTTCAGCGCGAAGTTCAACTGGAGACCATCATTGTTGCGCGTACGCTTAGTCGCGTACTGCAGCGCTTTTCGCGTATAGACGGGAAGATATGCCACATCGCCAATTGTTTCAATCCGTACATTATTAGCCATAAGTTCCGGTAGATAACGATTAAGAAACTCCATAGGAAGTTTCATTATAAAATCGACCTCCGATTTCGGCCGTTTCCAGTTTTCCGTTGAAAATGTATAAAGTGTCAAATACTTCACCTTGCATTTGACTGCCGACTTGACGATCTTAACAACGGTTGCCAATCCTTCTTTATGACCGGCAACTCTGGGCATACCCCGTTTCTGAGCCCAACGTCCATTTCCATCCATAATTATCGCGATATGGTTGAGCTTATTATCCCCTAAACAATTGATCCGGTCTTCTGATTGCTTATTATCGATAAAAGTAGTTTTCATTAATGGTATCCATCCTTTCAAAAGGTATTGTTATTCATTTCTCTTCGCGTGCTCCTGACCTCGTCGGCCTCTTTTCTTTTCTTAACCTGCTTTAGCGTTGCCACTATAAGAAAGCTTACAATCACTAACAGTATCCAAGAACTCACTTTTCCAATGTGAACGAGTCTCCAGGAATCCGTTTGATTGGGATATTTCCAAGCACCAAAAAACGTTGCGATATTTTCAGCGACCCATATAAAAAATCCGACAAGCATAAAAGAAAGTGTGAGCGGCATACGATAACGAATTCCATTAACTTCGTATGTGACCCACGATTGCCAAAAAACGATTATGACAAATCCGGTTAGCCACCAACGAACGTCAATCCAAAAGTGATGCGTGAAGAAATTCAAGTAAATGGCAAGAGCAAACGTTACAACGATCAGAAATGGTGGCCACTTAACCAGTTCTACCTTTAGTCTTCTCCACGATTGACACAGATAGCTTGCTACACTTGCGTACATGAACCCACTATACAAAGGCACCCCGAGCAGTTTAAAATACCCTTTCTCCGGATAAGCCCAAGAGCCCATATGCACCTTGAAGATTTCAAGTGCTAGCCCGATAAGGTGAAACAATGTGATGACCTTTAATTCATCCTTTGTTTCCATCCCGGAACGCACCATCCACCACTGCATCAGAAGGAAGATGATAAGTAAACAATCGTAACGTGGCAAAACAGTGAAGGATACGGTTTTTGTAAAAGCCAGAGAAGTAAAGATAACAATAGGAAAGATACACGCTAGCGTCTGTTCATATGCAAAACGAATAAGTTGCTTTAGTGCGTCCATAAGCTTTAACCTTATTATCCTTAAGTGTTTTGAATTTTTTCTAATCAAAAATGTCTCAGCTGAGGCTCCCTTCATCAGGGTCATCAATTACACCAAAATTAATGTCATAGCCCTACGTTTGTCTCAGACCGTTAAATCATTTTCTGATTTTATAACCATTACTTCTTTCATTAGTCTTTGAAGAACAGTAGCAAGAACTGCAATAACCATTGATGCAAAGATTGGAGTCATTCCAACTATAATAAGTCCTGGGGCATCATCTTTATCTGCCAAGAAATAAATAAACGGTATCATGAACACAAACATGCCACAGAATATCATGGCACATTTATTTATAATCTCTAAAGCTCTTACAGATAACTCGGAGAAAGCATGGCCATTGTCAATAGAGTTTAAAATTCTCAAAGCCTGATATAATGCAATGCAAAACGGTATCACGGATCCATAGATACCAAGTACTATGGGGTACAGTATATGGGCGTACTCCGGATTCACAGGATTATTTGCTAACCACGGCAGTCCAAAGATACACAATGCAAGAACTGGAGTTCCAAAAAGACAAACAGCTATTTTTAAAAGTAGTAGTGAACGTTGTTTCATAATAAAAGCACCTCACTATATTATTTTCAAATTGATTTTAAACCAATATTTATTGTTTTTCAATAAATACTTATTGTTTTATGATATTTTTTTATTGTTTATCTGCGCATGTTCTATTTTTGCATTGGGTTTCCGGCCGTCAAAATTGCACCAAGCGCTCATCGTCATTGTCAGGAAAAATAAAAAAACCGCCTTCAGTTGAAGGCGGCTATGTAATCTGATTTTATTTGTTGCAGATTCATTTTCTATGGTCTGCACCTGCACTCGTCAATTACTTTGCATCAGAAGATATTTTGTCTTTTTTCGTTCGAATTGTAACGGGTGTAAAGACGGAAAGAACGATTGCAATTGCAGAAAGTACTATGGCAATGATCGGAAGTGTCTGACCGCTGCCGTCTTGTGCTGCATCCGCGGTCTGAATAATCTTTGTGATCGCATGAGGCGTTTCCGTACTTTCACTGCCTGTCCATTCAACAATACTGCCGTCCTTATAGGTTTGATAGGCATTCCAAGCTAAATTGCCGACTTTTTTAGGATTCAGTGCCCGGAATTGAAATTGCTGGAACGCTCCGGGTGCAATCCCCGTACCATTGGTCGTCCAAGTGACCGTCTGTACGCGTCCATTTGAATTCTTTGATACTTCAGTAGTCCAGCCCGGCACCGGTTGATAGCTGAAAAATTCAACATTATTCGGGATGCGCACAGCCACTTTTGTAGTCGGAATGTCTTTTTCAGTTGGTACGGTTACCGTATAGGTTTCACTTGATCCTGCGACCGACTGAACTGGTTTAACGGATACGTGCGCCGATGCAGTTGTTTGAAAAACAAAGAGAAGTACGGTAGAGAACAACGCTGCTAGTATAATTTGGGTGATTTTTTTCATTTTTTATTACTCCCCTGGTATCATTTGATGCTTACAATGAAATTTTTGTCGACCGCCTGATAGGCTTTATCGAGAACGTGGACGTTGATCAGAAAGCGATGATTCATATCGAATGCATCCTTGACGACAAGTCCTTTGCCGAGCTTTGACAGTGGAAACTGGATTTTCGTCTCACCCATATCCATGTCAATGCAGCGGATCTTTAACACAATCTGTTGCAGATTACGCGCACGTTTCCCCTTATTAAGAACATCCAAATAAAGCGTATTGGGACCAAGTTTAAGCGGTTCAACCTTCAGCGTGAGCTCATAATTTTTTTCTTTCATGTGAACCGTTTTCTTCGGATCTGTCAATACATTCGGCGCATTCTCATTTTTCGTTGACTTTCCATGGTTAAATTTCGGACCGAATCCTTCAAATGTACTGTCCTGGCTTGCCACCTTATGAACTGTTTTAGGAATAGGCGGAGAAACGTTGGTTAATCCGGCAGCAGCCAGTAAAACAACCAGTCCGATCAGGAGTTCACTGACCACACTTTTTTTCAGAAATTCCCCTTTTTCTCTGGTACGCGAATAAGAATATACGGCAAACAACAGCATGATGATCAACAGGGCAGCTTTAATGATAAGGAGCCGGCCATAGGTTGACGTATATAGCGCGTTGATAGATGGTAGATGAATCAGGCTGCCGATAATTCCTGTCAAAAAGATCAGTCCAACCAAAATGATTGCAAAAGGAGAAAAGCGATGAACCGTTTGCCAGTAGACCGTTTTCTGCTGTTCAGGCGGATAATCTTTTTTTACTGCTCTCGGCAAAAAGAACAGAAGGCTGAATAATGAGCCGAGCCAGATCGCGGCGGCGGATAAATGCAGAAAATCCGCAAATACAGCCAGCAGCCTAATCTCCTGATTCTGGACCCCTCCCGCATGACCCAGAAAAGCTTTTGACAAAGAAAACAAAAACAGCAAGATAATCTGTGCCCATATTAGGTAGTCTGCCGTTTGCTCTGATCTCGTTCGAGATACCCCATATTGAAGCACAAAAC
This sequence comes from Sporolactobacillus sp. PKPK-6, assembly GCF_056678885.1. NCBI lineage: Bacteria > Bacillati > Bacillota > Bacilli > Caryophanales > Sporolactobacillaceae > Sporolactobacillus > Sporolactobacillus sp. PKPK-6. The sequence continues at coordinate 916,106 of NZ_JBWXPA010000002.1, forward strand.
TTGCAAGCAGGGTACCGAGCATCAGAAACCATATCGGTCCAAACGAAGTCGCAACTAGTGTTGTCCTCAGCGCTTCTCCATTAAATGCGTGCAGCCAATTGACACCTGCGTTACTCGTCACCTGCAACGGCAAGGCAAGGAAAACACCAAGAAGCAAAATTCCTCCGGAGATCCACAGCGCAATACGTGTTGATTTCCGCTTGTAAATAAGCGGACTACGTGCCGGATAAAGGAATTTAAGGAAGACAACGAATCCAAAGTAAAAGGATAGGCCACCATAAATCAGCCATCTTATCACAAGATTATCCGCACCGGGTAAATCGTTGCCCGTTTTGTCTGTCTGTGGAACGGTTGAACGGTTTGCAGGCTGACCGACCTTGAAACCGATCGTTCCGTTAACCGCATGACCATCTGCAGAGATTACCTTCCACTTGATCGTGTAATAACCGACCGCAAGCTTTTTCTTCACGTTATTGACGAGCACAGCAGGATTCTTTTTATCGATATGTGCTTGATTTGTGTCAACACGATGACCATCTTTATCAAGAATCTGCAAGGTCAAAAAGGTCTGCTGTATTTCCTCACTGAATTGAATTGAAACAGTTTTAAAATCAGCACTCGCCTGCTGGTTCTGACCCGGATTTGACTTAATCACATAGGCATGTGCAGACGAAAACTGAGCGAAAAGCAGCGAAAAAAGAATAATAGCAATAAAAGCACAAATGTTTTGCTTCATCATCATTTAACCATCCATTCATTGAAAATTAATGATGTCCTCCAAGGTTCATGCATTAGCAAATAAACAGTCGAGTGATGGACCTCACAATAAAATTTAAAGTAATCATAGCATTTTACTTGGTATTTAGCAACGTACTTTTTCTTGCAGGATATTTAAATCATTTCTACACATCTGAACATAAAAAAGGACACCGTTTTTAATCAGTGCCACTCCAAAAGTTCTTCTATTACTCTTGATTTTTGTTCACAAGGGCTTACCCGTCCGTCTATAGAATTTCCACATACCCTTCTGTTCCATTCACACGAATTCGTTCTCCATCTTTGATCCGTTCGGTTGCGTTTTCTACGCCGACAACCGCAGGTAAGCCGTATTCACGTGCGATCACTGCGCCGTGGGTCATCAATCCGCCTACTTCGGTGACCAAGCCTTTTATAGATACAAATAATGGTGTCCAGCTAGGGTCCGTAAAAGAAGTGACTAATATATCCCCGTCCTCTAGATTCGCATCTTTCATATTTAAGATGACACGCGCACGCCCTTCGATAACTCCGGAAGAAACAGGCAGACCTGCGATCGCTTCGGCTGGAAGATTTTCTCGTTTGTATGCGCCAGTAACTATTTCACCATCAGACGTGATTACACGCGGAGGTGTTAGTTTTTCGTAGAACGTGTACTCGGCTTTTCGTTTGTTGATGATTTGGTCATCCAATGTATCTGAACGTACAGCGTCGTGAAGCTCTTCAAAAGTGAGGTAGAATATATCTTCTTTTTCATGAATAATGCCAGTTTTTACGAGTTGTTCGGCTTCTTTTAGTAAAGCCTGCTTATAAACGAAGTAACGATTAACAATACCATATTTTGGATATTCACGATACCCGATGAAATTTCGGATGAGATCAATCTTTCGTTTTGTTTCTTTGGCTTTTTGTTCACCATCCGGTAATTGCTTCAACTGATTTAATAACTCGTGTTCTTTTTTTAAAGCAGCGCGCCGCCCTTGCTCAAATTTTTGATTACCGGCATTAGGCTCAAAGTTTTTGATGTTACTGAGAATCATCGGGACAAGTGTCGTTGGCTTTTCACTCCAACGCACTCTCGTAATATCGATCTCTCCGCTGCATCTCATACCATATTTTTTAAGAAAAGCGCAGATCGCGTCCTTGGCTTTTTTCCCGCCATCAACCGTAACCAGTTCATCCAAAAAATAATCATTTTTGACATGGTGTAAATAATCAATGACTTCTGGATAAGGACGAATCACATCGGCGACATCCAATAGCGCCAGACCCATTTCCGAAGTAATATTGTTTGGTACCGATTGCGAAAGCGGATCTGCTGCGTTTTTTTCACCTAGCCACGTGTTCATCTTTTCATTGATCCATGATGAAGCATTTATAGCAGCCATAAACACAGCTGTACTTTGTGGGTCAAATAAGATCTTCTTCAGCTCTTGGATATCTTCTCGAATAAAATCAAGTAAATCTAATCCTGATTGTGTTTGGATGTTTTGCTTTAAATCCTCTACGGATTTTTGACTAGCCTTAATCAAATCAGAAACGATTCTCGGATCAATTGCGACTGGTGCTTGAGCATCCGCGGATGTCCCTTTATTGCTTTTACTTGGGTTCTGCTCTTTGTTATCATTCGGTAACGATTTTATAAAGTCTCCCCGCTCGATTATGGTCATAAGTGCGTCTTTCATAAGCGGATCATGTTGTCCCATAGAACCTAACAGAGCTTTTCTGCTGTTCGGTGAAACCAGCATTTGTGTGACATCAACAAATAACCTTCCGCCGGCTTTACGCATGGGTGCAGGAGTAATGAGCAGGTAAAAAGACAATCCCAATGGTTTCATGGCATCGGTCATCATTTGTTGATGCCCAACCGATACATAGACATGATTTTCCTGATCATTTACTTCAGGGATCGGGTATAATGTCGTGATCGGCCGACTCTGGACAACATAAAATGTATGGTCAGCCAAGCACCATTCAATGTCCTGAGGGCGTTCGAAATGTTCTTCAATCGTTCTGCCCATGCGCTCAAGCTGCAAAATCTGTTCATCCGTCAGTACTTGTCTATTCTGCCGTTCCGGCGGGATCTCCCGTTCTTTCGTCCCACCGTCCTTTAAGGCATACATAGCCAGCTTCTTGGCGGATATCTTCTTATCAATAACCTTGCTGTTACGCACTTTATAGTGATCAGCATTCACCAGGCCGGAAACCAAAGCCTCACCAAGTCCGAAACTGGCATCAATGGACAGCACGTTCCTATTAGAAGTGACAGGATCAGCGGTAAACAAAATTCCTGAAGCCAGCGGGAAGACCATCTTCTGAACAACCACAGACAGGTGGACTTTACGATGGTCAAAACCGTTTTGAAGGCGGTACGTTATTGCCCTCTCAGTAAATAGCGATGCCCAGCACTTGCTGATCGCTCTTAGGATTTCCTGCTTTCCCATCACGTTCAAATACGTATCTTGCTGACCGGCAAAGGACGCGGTCGGTAAATCCTCTGCCGTTGCGCTGGATCGTACGGCATAGGCATTTCTTTCTCCAAGTTTTAAAAGGAGACGGGTGATCTCTTCATCAATGACTTCAGGTATGGCTGTCTCCTCGATGGCGTTGCGAATCTCACTGCTCAGTTCACCGATTTTATCTCGGTCTTCTATCTTTAGAAGCGATAACTGATCAAGCAACTCGTTAATCGACATTGTTCCCTCAATGATTCTTTTAAAGGCTTCAGTAGAAATACAAAAACCATCAGGTACACGTATCCCTTCAATCTTGAAAAGTTCACCAAGATTAGCACCTTTACCACCAACAACCATGAGTTTTGTTCTGTCAATCTCCCTAAACCTGAGTACATAAGAGTTCATGCACTTTCCTCCCTTGGAAATGCTTTTTTACACTCCGTGATCATGCCTCAAAGCCCGTCACCGTAACGAGCTATTGCATTATAGCATTGGAAAATGCGAACAAACAGTCTGCATTTACGATTTTTTATATGTTATAATTATTGTGGGGAGATAGGCATTAAAAGCACTAACCGTTGCAAAGGTTGCACTATCTATACTCCACTGAATTTTGAACTTGCTTATAGTACAAAAAGTAAAAAAGAGCGCTTTGGTGAAACGAAACAACCAAAGCGCTCTTTTTTGTAATGAAAACGATGCTTCTATCAAATAATGGTTTCAGCGGTTAACGACCTCTGTTTGTTTTTATTTTGGTGTATTTTCTCTGACAACAGGACAGGTGGCGCAGCGAAATGCTCCGTCCAAGCGCGTATGCCACGTGAAATCCAGTGGAAAAACCTCATATCCTCTGTCCTGCAATTCTTTTTACAAGTCTTTATGGCGTTTTTGAACCACAACCTTATCCGGCGCCAGGACAAGGACGTTTGTCCCCATCTCGTGACGTACCTTACTGTCTACCTCGATAAAATCGTAGGTGTTCAAAGGATAGGGTAGTGGATCTTCCAGAGAAGGACGATGAATAATCCCGGTTTTCTCTCCTATGATCGTCATGCAGCAATCCAAATGCAAGATCCCCTCATTTTTCAAATGTACTGGAACCACCTTGACTTCGCTGCCCAAGAATTTCTGGAGCCACTCTGCTCCCTCCATATTGCTGGCGTACTTTCCAATGCCGACATATACGTAAGGATAATCGACCATAACATCCCCGCCTTCCAAAAAAGCGGAACCTTGTGGATCAAGCTTCTGCACATGAGTGCCGTCATCATACTTTGAAAAGATCGATTCAAAGCCGCGACGTTCCTTTTTTCTCATTTCAATTTGTAGATTTCCTGCAATCATGTTTTCCCCAACGCAGAACACCGCATCCCGAGCATACATTTGTCCTAAACCAGATGACTCGTTTTCCAACGGAACGACTTCGTCCAAATGGATGACCTCAATTCCTTGAGCTTTAAGTACCTGTTCAAAATTTCTCAGTTCTTTTTGAAACTTTTTCTCAAGAAAAAACGGAACCCGCTTTCGCTCCAAATTGCGATAAATCAAAACGTTCAGCAGTTTTTTCCACCAGGCGCTTTCATTCTCCATCTCAATATCATGCGTTCCCGGAAAGTACAGCTTATCGGCAATTCCTAAAACAACGGTTTTTAATGGATCATATTCATTGACGATATGTATGTTCGGCATAAAAAAACCTCCTATTTTTAAATGATTGGACATTGTTTACTTTATGGATCGATTAATTGGACATCTGCATGGCCATATTCCTCTGAAAGGATCTGTTGAATGCGTTTCGCACTTTGTAACAGCACCTGCCTGTCAATTTCCATGTTCTGAGCATTGACTGCAATCCTAACACGAAAGCTCATGCCAACTTTAAAAATGAGACAGCGTGTATCTTTAGAAGCTTCTTGTGGCAAATAGGTTTGGATCGTTCTTTCGATTTTGTTCTTGAGCGCCTGATCTGCAATCGTCCCATTTGCAATTTCAATAAAGCTTAGTTTTAATACCTTAAACGGCGCTTTCACCACGGCCAGAGATAAAGTAATAGTTATAAAGAAATCCCCGGTATAGAGTAAAAATGACAATGGGCTGTTTTTATCAATAAAAGAGAGCAGCACGGCCAGCAGACCAATACCGGCACACATCGTTCCATCCAATAGAGTAGTCTTTGACTCCGCACTCAACATGGTGCTGACATTATTGAGCTGTCTGTTTTTTCTCATGTAAAAGAAATATAAAAAACCACAGAGGACAACGGCTAAAACTTCATAGGGAATGATTGGAAGAACATTGATGACTTTGCCCTTTCCATAAATGAAATAGTTCCATGCTGACTGGCTTACATTGATGCATGCAAAAACAGTAAGAAAGAGAATCATCAGCGATCGAACTAATGCATAAATCGGTTCCAGAACAAACAGACCATTGGGAAAGCGATCACTTGTTTTAACGCTATACTTTGAAATAAGCCTCGCGCAAATCGTCGACAACACGGTAAGTAGAACAAATGACGCATCAAGAAACATGGCTTCGATTTTTGTTATGAAATAGACCGCCAAGCTGCTCAGGCCCATAATGGAATAGGTTATAGTCCCTACGAGCAGAGCTCTTTGTTCTTTCGCTTTGATATTCATTTCTTGTGAATCACCTACTTTCCGCCGGGTTCCTGCTCATTGGCATAAAAGTCGCTGAATTTGTGCAGCATCTTGCTAAGAAGACGGATTTCTTCCGGTGAATATTCTGCCTCCAGCTTTTGGATTGCCAACTGTGTTACCCGGTCAAAATGCTTATACTCTTCGTAAATCTCAGGAGAAACACTCAAATAGTGAATACGCCGGTCCTCTTGGCTTTGCCTTTTTTGTACCAGTCCCTGCTTCATCAATTCATTGACCTTCAAGGTTACCGACGATTTTGCAATATGCAGAATGTTCGCGAGGTGGCTGACGGTACAGTTTTCTGTCATCGAGATTAAATCCAGGTAAAGCAAGCTATTGTACGTAATATTGGGAAATTGCGATGACCCGTTCATCATGTCCAGCTCATTTAATACAACGTTATAGTATAATCGGTCAATTTCCTGGGAAAGTCCCACGTTTATCACATCCTTTTAATTAGGCAATTATAGTTATAATTATATAATTATAATTGCATAACTATATTAGCATAATACTCTCATTAGATCAATAAACTGATCTATTAGTAAAAAGAGAAATAAGCAGGCAAGTCTTAGGTAGGGTCTAAGATTTGCCTGCTTATCTTAAAAGAACGAAAAAGCTCCAGAACCTGATTAATAGGGCTCTGGAGCAAACTGTTAAAATTTTGCCAATGTCAGGCTTGATCCGTCGGTCGAATAACCACTTCGTTAATTGCCATTCGAGAAAACGGATATAGAATGGCTGTTATTGCAAAACAAATGGGAAAAGCAAATCTTTACTTTCCCTTTTCGACATAGACGGCAATACCTCGTTGATACAGCAAATAGCAGCAGCGACATTTGCACTATGATTGCACATCGCAATACAATCGAATATAATTTTGGTATAGGAGGTGTTTCGAATGACAAGAACATCAAATATTTTCGCACGCGTTGAACCTGAAATTAAGGAGCAGGCTGAGCAGGTTTTGAAGCAGCTCGGTATTCCCATGTCTAACGCGATCAGTCTTTTCCTGCGTCAGGTCGTGCTACAGCGCGGAATTCCCTTCGATATAAAGCTGTCCGAAAACAAGCCACTCACTTTCGGATCTCTCAATGAAAAGACATTCAACGATGAAATTGAAAAAGGTTTAGCCGATCTGACAGCCGGGAGAATTACACCGGCTAACCGCGTCGCCGAGAGGATGCGGCAGGATTATGACAAATGAATCTGTGGAAGATTGTATATACCGAGCATGCGGAACGAGACCTAGACAGCATTTATAAGTATATCGCCCTCTCATTGCTGAATCCGGAAATTGCGAAAGAACAAACTCAACGTATAATGCACGCAGCTTCTAAACTGAATGAGATGCCGTTTCGTTTTTCCCTTTATGATAAGGAGCCATGGCATAGTAAAGGTCTTCGCGTCCTACCCGTGGATAAATATCTTGTCTTTTATCTGACAGTGGAACCGCTGAAAACCGTGGTTATCATTCGTATCATGTATAGCGGGCGTGATTATGAGACACAGCTACGGTAAGTAAAAGAAAATAACGGTGAAACGGAGATCAAATGGATAAGCCGTGAGCATATGAAAGCCTTTCACCGTAATTATCTACGCTTTTCGTTCTCTAGATACCACGATGATCCGAACAAATCTTCTACCCAACCCTAAATTAAACTAATGTGTCTTATTACTGATCAAAGCGATCAAGCAATGCACGAGCTTCATCTGTTGACTTTGTGCTCATCAGTTGATTTCTTAATTCACTTGCCCCGCGAAAACCACGGACATAGATCTTAAAAAAGCGATGAAGCGCTGTAAACGGACGCAACTCTAATGCTTCCGAATAGCGATCATGGAGATCGAGATGCAGCCTTAAGAGATCAAGCAGCTCCTTACTGTTATGATCTTTCTGCTCTTTTTCAAAGGCAAATGGATTCGCAAAAATACCGCGCCCAATCATCAGCCCATCAATGCCATATTGATCAGCGAGCTTTAAGCCGGTTTGCCGGTCATGGACGTCGCCATTGATCGTCAAAAGCGTATCCGGTGCCAACTGGTCACGAAGTTTCTTGATCTCCGGGATTAGTTCCCAATGGGCATCTACTTTGCTCATTTCCTTTCTTGTACGCAGATGAATGGTCAGATTAGCAATGTCTTGTTTCAATATGTGTGTCAGCCAGTCGTGCCATTCGTCAACATCCGAGTAACCGAGCCTTGTCTTCACGCTTACGGGTAAGCCCCCTGCCTTTGTTGCTTGGATGATATCTGCTGCAACTTCGGGGCGCAGGATCAGGCCGCTTCCCTTTCCATTCGCCGTCACATTAGGCACTGGGCAACCCATATTGATATCCACACCACGAAATCCTTGCTTCGCTAGACCCATACTCATTTGCTGAAAATGTTCTGGCTTATCCCCCCATATTTGGGCAACAAGCGGCTGTTCATCCTCCGTAAAAGTTAAACGTCCCCGCACACTTTGGATTCCCTCTGGGTGGCAATAACTATCTGTGTTTGTAAACTCTGTAAAAAACACATCAGGCTTGGCAGCCGCACTCACTACATGGCGGAAAACAACATCCGTAACCTCTTCCATCGGTGCCAATATAAAAAAAGGACGTGGTAAATCACGCCAAAAATTATCAATCATCGTTAAAATTCAAATCCTTTCATTATGGGATACCAAATCAAAAAACTTTATCCCCAAAATTGCTTTTTTGCATGCTTAATTAGTTTAAATCAAACTTATCTTTGTCACCAAGCATTTTGCAAAGTTTTTTAGCCATTCACTTTCAACTTTTCAAGATCTTCTCCATGCGTTTGCCTTTTGCCAATTCGTCCACCAGTTTGTCAAGCCACCTGATTTTCTGCATAAGTGGCTCTTCGATTTCCTCGACGCGGTGCCCGCAAATTACACCAGTTATTTTGGCGGCGTTCGGATTTATCTGCGGGGCTTCACTAAAGAAGGTTTCGTAATCGTTATTCTTCACAAGTTGTGCTTGCAGGCCGGAATCATCATAACCCGTAAGCCAACAAATCACAGCATCAACCTCAGATTTGGTGCGCCCTTTACGCTCCGCCTTTTGGACGAGCAGCGGATAAACTCTCGAAAACGCCATCTTATACACACGCTCATTTTTCATAAAGTGTCACTCCTTTTTGCTGGTTGTTTCATACTGCATTATGCAGGTGATACGAACCTTAACCTTGAACAGTAAGGCGTACATGCCTCTATTAAAAAATATTCATTTGAATCATTCATTGGCATATTAGGCATTCATAAATATTGAACGAATACGATTTGGTGAAAAGATATTTAACCTGATATAATTAATTCACAAGAAATAGAGAGTTTATTACCTATGAACTAAGAAAATTTAAGTGCTGCATTTAAGGCAAAAGTGTAGAAACTCCAGCAAAAATATTCGGCAATAAGAAGAACTAAGTATAGTATAGCAAAATATAAAAAAATTCCGAGATCCCTCTCTCAGTATATGGTGGAGAAGAATGCCGAGCTTGTCCTTTCAAGCATCAAACGGGTTTTCTTCGAAGCATGGTATAGAGCATGAAAGGTGATTCAAAAATGAAGATTCTCATCGTCGGCTATTTTACCGAGACCTCAAAATCAACGATTGCAAGGCATTTTCCAAAAGACTGGGATATTGTCATTGTCCCGCCCGGAAAAGAGATGCTGCAACATATTGAAGATTGTCAGGTGATTATACCTGAACATATTAAAGTGGATCACGCCCTGCTTTCTAGAGCAAAAAAATTAAAATTGGTACAGACTGGCGCAGGGTTTGATAACGTAGATATCGATGCCTGCACGCAGCTCGGCATTTGGGCGGCCAATGCTGCAGGCGTGAATGCACAGGCAGTGGCGGAGCACGTCATGGCACTGATTTTGTCTTATTATAAAAACATACCTTTTCTCGATACTTTCATGAAAAACAGGACGGATGAGCATCAATTGGACTATACAGGGAGTGAATTATCGGGCCAAACGATTGGGATTATCGGCTTGGGCGCCGTCGGTAAAAAAGTAGCTGAGTTTTGCAGGGTATTTGATATGAATGTGCTGGCTTATGCTAGACATGCCGCTGCACACTCTGACGGTTTTGTGGAAATGACGGATTTCGATCATCTTGTAAGCGCATCGGACATAGTAAGTGTCCATGTATCCCTAAATCCGCAAACCAAACAGCTGATCAACAAAGCGGTGTTCAAAAAAATGAAGAATACTGTACTATTTATCAACACGGCGCGCGGAGGCATTGTCAATGAACGAGACTTGACAGATGCATTAAAAAACAGGGCCACTTCAGGCGCATGCCTGGATGTGTTTGAGTCCGAACCGCTTCCAATGGACAGCGAGTTCCGGAATCTGAGTAATGTGATCCTTACTCCCCATACTGCAGGTATGCCTGACGGTCTCAAATTCCATAAAAAAAGATATGATTTCTTTGTGAATAATATAAAACGTGTAGCGAATGGTGAAGAACCTGTAAGCAAGCTTAATCAGTTATAATCGTCCTGCAGAGACAATTTGGATCATCGATAAGATTGCAGCTCCTGATCATTTTTGTCTTGTTGCTGAACAAAGTGATCAGCAATGCACGTACTCATTGGTTGACTTTGTGCTCATCAATTGATTTCTTAATTCACTTGACTCTTGAAAACCGAGGACATAGATCTTAATGAAAGATGAAGCGCTGTAAACGGACGCAGCTCTAATTTTGCCGAATAGTGATCATAGAGATCTAGATGCAGCCTCAAGAGATCAAGCAGCTCTTTATTACTATGATCTTTCGCTTCTTTTTCAAAGGCAAATGGATTGGCAAAAATACCGTGCTTAATCATTAGCCGAAAATTCTCTTGTAGCTTATCAATAAATAAGCGGGTACTTTTACTCTGATGGTTTTCTTTGGAGCTCAAAAGGAAGTAGAAGGTTCCGAGATCGCTAAAATGAATCATCTCCCGGAATAATTGAACAAAGCCATAAGTGTCAGGATATTGAGAAAGCGTATCATCCAGAATCCCTTTTTCTTCTGATTATAATTTTTCGAAAGGCAACCAGAACAGATAGCGAATGTGTTTTCTGGGAGAGACCGTTTCTCTCTTTTTTACGCCAAATTTAGCCTCACGGCGCAAATTCTGCACGCGAATGCGCACAGCAGAGTAAGTGCCTTTATAGCCCTTATCTCTCAATTCTTTGACCGTTCGTTTAACCGGTTTCCCCAGATGAACACAGTGTTTGATATGATCCGCATAGGGGTCAATCAAGTTTAGACGTTCAGTAAATACATTGACGGCGCAGTCAGCCGCATCACAAAACCATTTATTGGAACATTAAAATAGTTGAACTTCACGATCACCATAAGGAAGGTCCTTGAGTTGACGCATATAGCGGCTATGTTTTCGATGAGACATGTGGTCGCAGCTTGGACACCTTGCTTGTTTACTTTCTATTTTCATGATCAGAGTCAACTGATCCGTTGTAAAATGCCTATTCAGTAAAAAAGCGTTGGGAGATAACAAGTCGTCTAAAAATTTCAGCGTGCTCACCTCCTACCTAACAAATGCCCATTTCTCAAAAATGTTACTTCCCCAAGATGTCGTAAGAACCAAAACTACTTGACGGTTACACGTAGGATGCCTTGCTTATTTTGAACAATACTACGTTAAATGTTTTCTTATTACAATCTGCAGAAATCAAGATAAAATGAATGAGAAATATACATCTATTCTTCATATATGTCTACAGTCATTTCGACACGCATACCTGCGTACAAGTAACCTTTATGGACTTTTGCTATACCCTTCATGCAACCTAACTCTATTGGAGCACTGTATAGACGTTCAATAACTTCCTTTTTAATAGTTTTAATTATAACTCGTGCTTCACTTTGCTCTGCAAAGCGGATGTTTTTTACCAGTAATTCTTTAGGGTATTTTTGGCCAAAATCCATCCAACCATTAGAACCGTATGTCTCAAAATCAAAATATGATACATTCCCAATTAATATTTCAGTATCTTCCAAACCAAGTTGCCTTAATGCTTTATGCAATCTATTCTTAAATTCATTAAAGTCGGAAATGACTATCAATGCAGGTTGGTCTTCTAACGGTAACTTATCAATATCTTCCGGTGAAAAGTTGTCTGAAAAGTCTTTAAAATATGAAGCTGGTATATTAGCGGTTACCCTGTGTTTTCCCCCACTATCAGGACAAGGGAACAAGCTGTTTTTCATGATGTACACACAAAAGCAGGGCAACTCTAAACTTCGTTTATCTTTCAAAAATAGTCGTTCTCCGCTTATTTCCTTGAGTAATGGTCTGGTATTAGGATTGAAGATGCAGCTAGACTCATATTTTTGAGTCAATTCGGATATACGTTCAACATCTAAACCATCACAAAATGCCAGGGTTCCCTCATAGCCATCTCCTCGCCCATCTCCATATTTTTTGGAGTAATCAATCCACGATTGGGGAGTGTTGAATTTGATTGATCCTGTATCTACAAAGGAATCAGCATATTTCGAACTAGTTAATCTGAAGGCAGCAGAAAAATTATTAGGTTTTGCCCATTCTCCCATAAAGCACCTCTCTTCAAAGTGAAAATGTGTACATTTCATTTTATCAATCGTCCAATTCATATTGGGCGATTTTTTATATCTTCATTTTTACCATATCAAAAAAAAAGATTTAAACATACAAATGTAATTTGAGCGGAACCATTCTCACTATGGCACAGAATAACATAACAACAAGCACTATCAGCGAATACAACGAACAGCTGGTCAGTAGGCTGATTGAAAAAGTCAAGGTCTACGAGGAAAGGTTCGCCGTGGATGGAGTTCAAATCCGGCTTAACGAGAACATTATTTGCAATTTTATGTATATTCCATTCTAATAATTTCATATTTGCTTGTCGACTTCACATTCTACTATTTGTTCCTCGAATATACCCAAAACAAAATACTATCTGTAGTCTCAAAAATATATCAATCAAAATACGGATTTATCACATAGCCCGCTGGATATACCTTGATATAGTCCTCAAGCGGTGGAAAGTGCGAAAGCACATTATGTACAAAATCATAAAGATGATCAATATCATCCAAAAATTCCTGTGAAGTTCCAATATCTCTGTGTCTAAACGAATGAATTGCATTTCTTTTATGCTGTACAGAATCAACCCAAGCGTATTCCGGTGAATTTATATCATCCCATAGCTTTCCACTACTAAAGTCTTTAAGATCATTAAACGACGCTTTTTCCGGTTCTATCATTTTGCCTTTATTATTTGTAATCGGGCTCTTACAATAATCTTCATAAAAAACACAGTAAAAGAATTTAAGCCATGACTCAACGACTGTACCTAGATTTGCACGTGCAAGAATTAGCTCACCTGTAGCCATTGTGAGACCTTTATCAATCCAAATTTTCAATGTTTTAGTTAATTCGCTTTGCCATTCAAGCATAGCATCGTCCAGCTTATCTGCCGCCGAATCCGGCGCTATCCCGCGAGCTGCGCTCCATATGAGAGCTGCATTATTTGTAAGTATAACCAGCACATCATAACGATCTCTTTTAGCCATTATTTTTTCTCCCCTATTTATTAGTCTTATTAATAGCATCAAACATTTTAGCTGGTGCTAATTTACTAAGCTCCCTATTATAAGCCAACGCGCGTTTGGCTTTATTGTGTACAAACACATCAGCGTCAGTTTCTTTAAAGCCTTTTTCTAGAATCAGGTATTGATACAATTCTTTACAAGGGTACAACATGAACTTTTCCTTACGAAGCGTATTAGTTGCTTCCTCTCTATCTGCATCACATATCTTCATCAATACTCGCAGGATTTCTTCATCCTTAACTTTTGCTTCATACAAAGCAGCAGTTACAATTTTTATTTCATTGGTTCTAGCTCGACGTTCTTCCAATGAACCCAAATACATATCCGTTTCCCCCAATAATTAACTCCATATTTAAACTTTAAGTAACTCCGCAATTGCATCTTACGCCGCAGGGTAAGTAGTATATACAAACTCATAAATCTTACGGCGATATTCATTTAATAGTCTATCATCATAGCTTTCAGGCAGTTCGCTCCATAGGGTATCCCTGATAAGAATATCAACTGCAGCCTGCGTCTCTTCCTTTTCTGTCCAATGATCCAACTCACTGATTTTATCCCTAATACGTTCCAGCAATACCTTGGCGAGCTTTTTAATCTTTTTAATCTCTGCGGAAGTAAGAGAGTCCTTTAAGAGCAAATCATACATAGCCAATTCTTCATCATTGTCAAAGCCCTCTCGCACATATCTTTTTTCCTCATCATCCAAATCATTTACGAAGTTGGTTAAGTCAATAAAAGTTTTCTCAATAGCAGCTTTGTCCTGTTCGGCATTGTATTCCTCAATAATTTTCTGATATCGTTCATAATAGTTAATGCGTGACGGATTACGCCTCATCATATTGTCCAACCTGTCATTGATAAGTTCCTGCAAATCTTTCATAAGAAGATTCTTGTTCTTAACACGTGCAAACTCCTGCTGCAAGCGTTCAAAATCAATATGGTTGATGTTAAAGCGGCGACTTTCGACCAAATATCCACTACCATCTTCGTTTACATGCTCTGGCGCCTTAACGACTTTGATATATTCACTAACTATATTGTGTAGCTGAATCATCAAATCCGTATTATCCGAATGCTTCCTTTTCTCCTGCATCTGGTCATAAACTGCACTAATTGCATTTTTATAAGCCCGGTTCTGATCTGTGACTTCCTGCTTTTCGACATACTTAAACAGCTTGAATAGTTCCCTAGCCATAACTTCAAAGCGTTTCTTCACTTCCTCTGAAACGCACATGGCATTGGCCCCCTCTTGAACCAAGGCCAACTTATCAAAGTCAACTGCCTGAACGAGCGCTGACAAATTAAAACCATGCTGTTTCATGTACTCGATGATGTCATTGGTTAAAGCAATGACACGAGCGATCAACTCTGCTTTATCATGAGCAGGATCAGAGCTACCAGTTTCACCTTTGGTTTTTGTATAATCAGCCAAAGCTTTCCTCAACGCTTTGACAACACCAACATAATCAACAATCAAACCATTACTTTTTCCTTCATAAACACGATTCGCTCGTGCAATGGTTTGCATCAAGGTATGCGCCTTTAATGGCTTATCCAAATAGATTGTAGAAAGGCACTTCACATCAAAACCAGTTAGCCACATAGCGCAAACAAACACAATTCGAAACGGGTTATCCGGATCCTTAAATTCCTTGTCCATTTCTCGCTTTTCCATTTTGCTGCGATGCGGTTTAATATCCAGTCCCCATTTTTCAAAAGTCGCAATTTCATTTTGTTCCTGGCTGATGATAACCGCCATCTCAGTATTCTTCATCCACTCTAGTTTACGGCTGATTTCCATGTATTCCTGCTGTGTGGCTCCGGTCAGAGAAGATTCGACTTCCTTTATTTTTTGCTCCCAATATTTCTGAGCCAAATTATACATTCGAACTGCAGTTACTTTGTTGATGCAAACAAACATGGCCTTGCCCGTTGTCCATAACTCAGAGTAATGCTCCACAAAATCCTTTGCAATGGTATCCAAACGCTTTTTGCTGGTAAGGACATGAATATCCTTAGCTAATTCCTGCTCTAGCTTGGCTTGCTGATTGACATCCAGATTAGTCTGTTCTATAGCATTTAGCAGTTCATCATTGATTTCAGGATTGTCAATATCAAGTAGATCGGCTCTATTTTCATAATAAAGCGGAACTGTTGCGCCATCATCTACGGCACGCTTGAAATCGTAAATAGATACATAGCCACCGAATGTTCTTTCAGTAATATTGTCATAAGCAAACAATGGTGTGCCTGTAAATCCTATACGAGAAGCGGTAGGAAGCAATGCACACATATTATCAGCAAATATACCATTTTGAGTACGGTGTGCTTCATCCGATAAGACAATGATGTCGTGGTCAGGAATGATTGGTGGTTCATCTGGTTTATTAAACTTATGGATCAATGTAAATATAAAGCTTGGATTTCCTTTTAACTTCTGAATCAAATCCTCGCCGCTGGTAGCGATAAACTGTTTGGCTTTCGTAGTACCAAGTAAGCCACAAGCTTCAAATGTATCACTGATTTGTTTGTTCAGTTCCTCCCGGTCTGTCAGAATAACAAAGGTTGGAGAGCCAGCAAATTTTCGACGGATTTTCTGTGCAATAAATACCATAGAGTAACTTTTTCCGCTACCCTGGGTATGCCAGAAAACACCCAGTTTACCGTTATTAAGCTTTCGATTCTTGTAAGATTCCACCGCTTCGTTAACTCCAAGGAACTGATGGTTTCTTGCCATAATTTTTGCCGTTGTACCACCGGAAGTATCAAAAAGGATAAAATTCTCTAATAAATCCATGAAGTTTTTCTTATCACATATACCTCTCAGCATTGTTGCCAATTCCACAGAACCGGTATCATCCTCATGCAGACGCTTCCAATCATTAAAAAATTCGTACTTACTACCCAGGGTACCTACCTTGGACTCCAAACCATTGGACAACATCACAAAGGCATTGAAATGAAACAGCTGGGGAATGGTATCCAGATAGTCAGTGTAATTGCAGGTGTATGCATCCTGTACATCCACATTTTGCTTTTTCAGCTCGATAAAAAGCAGAGGAATACCATTCACGAAGCCAACTATATCGGTTCTGCGGCGATATAATTCGCCATGAATCTTCATCTCTTTAACAGCAAGAAAATCGTTCTTTTTAGGCTCGGAATAATTAAATACCCTAACAAGTCTTTCCTCCTGCTCACCGTTAATTTTTTTTACTTTTATAGGTATACCATCTCGGAGCATCCTATATTTTTCACGATTGATCTGCATAAGAGTACTAGAGGATGTATAAGCAAGGAGTGTCTTCATCGCAGAATCACAGTATTCTTCTGTTAGCCAGTCGTTATTATTAAACAAGGCCTTCCGTAGGTAACGGGTAAGAACAATTTCCTTATAACTTTTACGCCCGAAGGTGCCATTCTCGCCAAGGACTTCCTTATTATAGGCAAACTGAACCTCCCACCCTAATTCATCTTGAAGCAGGTTTCCTGCACTATTTTGCACTAATATGTTCTCGGAATATTCCGAACTCATCCTATACACCCCCTTCATCATACATTCTTATAACTTCATTAACTGCTTTCTCAGAATAAAAACACTTCTTTGTTCCTGTTTTTGTTTTGGGATCTAAATATCTTGTCTGACATAGTGTGTTATTCTTTTTTATTTCTGTCATTATATCATTGAATATACTATTAAACTTAATATCTGGTCGATTCAGCTTAACTCGTTGCTGTAGATCTTTATAGGATAACGGTAACAACTCAGGTTCCAATCGAACCAAAGGTGCCTTCTCATCATCCGTAATTCGAACCGCTTTTGTAAGTCTAACATCACCATTTGATTGATCTATAGCAGCAACTAAATCAGCGTTCTCTGCCTTCTTAACACTCGCTGTAAATAAGTCAAAACCAACGATAATTGTGTCGTGTACTTGTTCTTTGTACAAGCCCTTAATGTTTTCAAGTACTATATTTACGAATTTATTGCTACTGTCGCCACCATTTTGTTTAAGATATTCTACAGGGTCAAAAGGTAGCTTCAAACCAACAGGTAATATTATCAAGTTGTCATTTTTAGTAATGTCTTTATTAAAGTACTCCTTCAGAAAACCATCATAATTCAGTACTGCTTTGCTAACAAGCATAAAAATGATAGGATCTAATTTTTCATCAGCATAATGAATATTAGAACATCGATATTCATTCAATAACATGATATTACCAAACACAGCTTGAAATTCTTTGTTCTTTTTAACAGTGTTAATATTATCTCGTACAAGCACCGCAGCTTTTGTTAAGGATATAGTATGATCACTATTTTTTTCATAAATTCTCTTACTGCCTATAAACTTATATACATAAGCCTTAAACGCCAATTCCCACGCATTTATAATTAATATAGTTGCCGTAGGATACCTATAAGGAATATTAGGCTTATTATGTATCTCAATTCCAGCAAATAGCGCAGCCTGTGATGAATCCAAAAGCAGTTTTGTGATAGATTTTCCTCTTGGCATCAGTTTACACCTCAATTTCACCGCTCATAAGATTAGGGAGTAGTCTATCGCGAGCTTGTTGTAATAAAATGATTTGTCTATCGGCATTTGATATCCGTTGATCAATCTCTTTCGCAATAGTGTTGAATTCATTAGCTAAGTTATCATTAGGTATTATAAATTCTTGTGAGTGCAGAGCATCTTTTGTTATAGAAACATATATTGAACCGTTTCCTATGAGGTTATCTTTATAAAATCGATTCTTAAGCATATAAAAAAGAAAACTCTGCAAATTTTCTCTGTGGTTAATTGCAGCTAAGCCACGACCAATAACGATTTTATTTTTTGTTATATTCATTCGCCCTACTGGTGCACGTACACTGAACAAAATACTTCCCGCTTCTGCAATACGTGTAAAACTTGTAGAATATGTTTCATCAATTACAAATCGATAACCATAATTTGTAACGCCTTGATGGAAGGGTAAACCTTGCTGTCTATCATTATAGTATTCTGATTTTGGACTCTGCCCCATTATTATGTCAGCTATATCAATAAGCTTTTTTCGCCCCCACCCCTCCGGTACACCATCAACAATCCTAGTGTTTTCATGCCCAGGGAATCGCAGGTTTACAAACCATTCTTTATACAATCTCATAGCTGCTTCTTCCAACAGCTTAATCTGGTTTTGGTTATTTTCAATCAAATCATCATAAGCAGAGAGAATGTCAGCAATTCGACGTTGAACTTCAATTGGGGGTAGTTCAAATGTGAAATCTCTGATTGTTTTTAATGTAATACTAGCTTGATTTGCTGCACCTACCGCATTTCCTAAATTGTGCTGTTTGAAATCGTTGTTTCTCAATCTATAAAAAAGGAATTTATTATCTAAATGTTCATTATCAACAGGTGATAATTTTACAATATTTTGATTTAGCAAAGCTCCAGTAAACGCCGTAGGTACACAGATTACTTTACCAACTACAGAATCTGGATTAATTTGCCATGACCCAACGGTTTGAACAAGTACATCACACGCATTTAATCTATATTTATTATATTGTGCTGCATCTTCTTTTGAATAGTATTTTATACCATCAAAAGATATAGAATCCATTGTAAAATTTGAAGCCCGTACAATTGGAACTCCTATATTTTTATACTTAATACTTTTAAAAGCAAATCCTTTAAGGGTATTAACAAAGTCACCAAGTTTCACTTTATTCCACTTCATATCCCCAACTCCTCAAAATTCGCCGAAATAGTACCCATCAACTGGTTTGCCTCTGACTGTAAAGCTAAGAGCTCCTTATGGATTTCGGTCATTCTTTCTTCGAAGTTTTCATCATCTTCTTTAATAAGAGCAACGCCAACATAAGCTCCTGGAGTAAGGCTCCAGTTCTTTTCTTCTATTTCAGCTATAGTTGCAACTTTACATAGCCCTAAAACATCCGTATATGTACCTTCGCTGAATTTTTCAGTAAGCCACTTTGCTTCTTTTATCAATATTCGGCATGCCTTGATTTGAGATACTACTTCCTCAATGCAAGCAGAAACAGACTTTTTGAAGCGATCCCAGGTTGTTGCATTTTCATCGATGGATTTAGCAAACTCCTTAGCTTCTGCCTTCTCCAATCCATCACCGTATTCAATAAAAGCTTTTAGTGAAGCATTAAGCTCTGCAGTATACTTTTTCAACACATCATTCAGTGGTAACAGCTGGTTAATATTCTCTGTATTTTTAATGATATCTGCAATCTGAACTCGCAATGGTTTAAGCTTCTCACCATAACCATTCAAAAGTACCGACATACTTTCAAATTCAGTATCGAGTTCCTTGCAGTCATTGATGATTTGAATACTGTAATCCTGTAATAGTTTATTGTACTTTTCTTTCTCTCTGCGATAGAGCCAAACAATAGCATTCAGGTTTTTCATCTGCCATTCACTCCACTCATTGAGTGTTCGATCCACTACGGTATAGTAATTACGGGAATCTATGAAAAGTACTTTATCCTTTAATTCTTCTTTCTTTCCCTTATCAAAAAACCACAGGGAGCAAGGTAGTGAAACCTTGTAAAAGAAATTATTGGCCACTGACATTAAACAGTCTACATGTCCAGTCTGGGTAAGCTGCTTTCTGATTTCTCGTTCCTTATTGCCGCTATCCGTAGCAGAAGCTGCCATAACAAACCCGGCTCGTCCGGTATCATTTAAATAAGCATAGAAATATGAAATCCATAGATAATTGCCGTTAGAGACTTCCTTTTTTTGATTTACTCCTGGCAGTCCAAAAGGTAAGCGTCCCGCATTCTGAGTAGATTCGGCTTTTACTTTATCTACATTAAACGGAGGATTAGCCATGACATAATCGCAACTACCTTCTAGATTATGAGCATCATGATAAAAGCTGTTGGCTTCATCACCGGATTTGATCTTTGCATTTAGACCATGTACAGCCATATTCATGATACATAACTTGGCGTTAAATTCCACTTTTTCCTGTCCATAAAAAGTCATGGCAGAATTAGCATTGATCCCTTCAGCATTGACAATGTTACTGGAAGAAACAAACATACCACCACTTCCACAAGCTGGATCCAACACTATCCCATGAGACGGCTCAATGATATTCACAATCATCTTAACCAGGGATTTAGGTGTAAAGAAAACTCCATCATCCGAAGCAATTGCAGAAGCAAATTTGTTTAAGAAATACTCATAAATACGTCCAAGGATATCATCGTTGATTTCATTCAATGCACTATTATTAAAAATACGCAACAATTCTTTCAATAAATCATTTCTGAAAGAGGTATAGGTTTTGGGCAGTATTCCTTTTAGTTGAGTACTCTCTGTCTCAATCAGCTCCATAGCTTCATTTACTGCCTTACCACAATCAGCATCGTCAGGCAAATTGAGCAGATAGTCATATCGGGCCTTCTCAGGCAAAAAGATAGCACTCTTTTGCTTAAAATCACTAGATTCAACTGGAAGAACGCGTCCATTACGAACAGGACGGTCTTTAAGTATTTCTGCCTCTACATATTTAAACCGGCTATATGCATAACGTAAAAAGATTAATCCGAGGACAGGCATACAATATTCCTGTGAACTTAATTTGGAACCTTGACGTAAGAGATCTGCAGATTCCCATAATTCTGATTCTAATTTTCTTATATTTATCATGAAACAAGCCTCCATTTGTTTGGTAATTAACAAAAATATGCATTAACTGCGTTTGGTATCATCCATTTCCATGATATCGCATACATCGCATTCCAAAGCAATGCAGATTTTTTGTATTATTTCTGTACTAACATTTTCGTTCTTGCCAAGCTTTGTAATCGTAGCAGAACTAATGCCTGCAAGCTTCTGCAAGTCTTTCTTTTTCATATCTCTATCAATAAGAAGCTTCCAAAGCTTTTTATAAGTAATCTCCATTGTATTCACCTCTAAATATGTATAAATACATGATATTATTAACTTCATTATATCGCAAATAATTTCTTTACATTCACATGATTTTTGATTTGTATTTAATTGTTATCCTAAATCTAGTATTGGCATGTGCATATGATGATACATCTATTCTGCCAACCCAACCTTACCTAATTTCAGACTCAATTTTGCCCAGAAATATACCCTCAATATGTTCCGCATACACACATCAAGGGCTTAAGTAGAGTTGATAGATTTACTTTCATTTTATGAAACTCAGTATTTTCAAGGCTTTTCGGACTTTAATTTCTAGACATCATGACAACGCACTCCACGTGCATCGTCTGCGGGAACATATCAACCGGCTGCACCTTTTTCACTTGATACCCGCCTGCGGCGAGCAGCTTGAGGTCGCGGGCGAGTGTGGCTGGATTACAGGAAACATAGACAATCCGATCCGGCTGCATGGTGATCATCGTGTCAATCAGTGACGCATCACAACCCTTGCGCGGCGGATCGACGACGATGACATCAGGTTCGATGCCTTGATCGCGCCATGCCGGAATCACGTCTTCGGATTTTCCGACTTCAAAGGTGGCATTGGTGATCTTGTTGAGCTCGGCATTTTTCTGCGCGTCTTCAATCGCTTCAGGGACAATTTCGACGCCGTAGACGTGTTTTGCTTGTTTGGCAAGGAACAGGGAGATGGTGCCGATGCCGCAGTAGGCGTCGATCACTGTTTCTTTTCCGGTCAGTTGGGCGTATTCCAATGCTTTGCCATAAAGCACTTCGGTCTGGTTCGGGTTGACTTGGAAAAATGATTGCGCCGAAATGGCGAAGGTAACATCGCCGATCTGATCGTAGATGACATCACGTCCCCAAAGTGTTTTAGTTGTGTCACCAAAAATTGCGTTGGTACGCCTTGAATTGATGTTCTGCGCAATTGACTTTATTTGTGGGTAACGCTCGGTCAAGGCTTTAATTAACAGTTTGCGGAATGGCAATTCGTCCGTGCGCGTGACAAAGACAACCATGATCTCGCCGGTTTTCTTGCCAACGCGTGCCATGATATGGCGGAGCACACCGCGATTTTTCACTTCATCATACGGTGTAAGTCCGTTTTCTTCAGCAACTTGGCGGGCAGTTTGCACAACTTCATCGATCAGCGGATCTGTGATCATGCAATGATCCATGGTGACGATCTCGTGGCTGCGTTTCTTGTAAAAACCAAAGGCGAACTTTCCATTTTGCTGGGCGACCGGAACCTGGATTTTGTTGCGATAACTCCATGGCTCGTCCATACCGAGGGCTGGTTCGACGGCGATGTCAGTCAAACCACCGATCCGCTCCAGTGCGTTCTGGACGATCTCTCGCTTGTAAGCGAGCTGACCCTCTGCGCTAATATGTTGAATCGCGCAGCCGCCACATTGTGGATAATACGGACATGGTGGTTCGGCACGACGGTCACTGGTCTCGGTCAATTCGAGCAAGCGGCCATAACCGTAGCCTTTTTTCGTTTTGGTCACTTGAATTTTTGCTTTTTCTCCGGGCAATCCGCCGGGAATGAATAATGTATAGCCATCAACCTTGGCGACCCCGGACCCGTCTTGGGTTAGGTCGGTGAAGGTTACCTCAAATTGTTGATTTTTCACTACTGGTACGTTGGATTCAGACATGAATTCGAACTCCTACTGGTTATGATCTATGGTTTATCAGTCACTTTTACGGCTTTATCGGTCAACTTTATGATTTTATCAGTCACTTCTCCGATTTTATCGGTCACTTTTGCAGTTTTATCGACCAGTTTGCCTATTTCCTTTTGATAAAGTACAGAAACATTGCGTTAACATTAAAAAATGCCATGAACATTGAACAGTTCATGGCTCCTGTTTTATTGAAGCTGCTTGATTCCCTGCTCGGATTCAAGGAGGTGCGCATCCTCGGTTTCTTTTGGCACCATCAAATGGAGATGGTGATAAAGGTTGACGATCTCGCCAGGAAGGTCGCCGCCGTATTCGCCATCGATATTGAGCTGCATCTTTTCTTCTGATTCGATTTTAATTCGGCTTGCCTGTGCGTAAATAACTTTCGGATCTTTCATGTGCTCACCGCGGATCGCCATGGATGCAAGGCGAATAAATTCCGCGAGATTCGCTGACTTCAAAATAATCAGATCAAAGAGTCCGTCATTCAGCTTGGCATCAGGCGCTAATTTTTCAAATCCGCCGACTGAATTACTGTTGGAAACGAGGAAGAGCATGATGTCGCCTTCAAAGGTCCGGTCGTCATAATCAATTTTCACTTTTATCGGTCGGATTGATGGAAGCATCTCAATTCCTTTAATAAAATAGGCTAATTGACCAATCATTGTTTTCAGTTTGCTCGGTACGTCATAGGTCAATTCTGTCAACCTGCCGCCACCGGCGATGTTCACAAAATAGCGATCGTTGACTTTCCCGATATCAATCGGCATTTCATGGCCCTTGCACAGCACATCACAGGCTTTGACGATATCACGTGGAATACCAATGGCACGTGCAAAATCGTTGGTTGTTCCCAAGGGCAGGATTCCCAGCTTCGGACGGTATTCCTTTTCCGCAAGTCCGCTGATCACTTCATTAATGGTGCCGTCGCCGCCGGCCGCGACAACGAGATCGAATTTTCGTTTGACCGCTTTACGTGCAGCCTTGGTTGCATCTTCCTCCCGTTTGGTCGCGTAGGCAGACGCTTCATATCCCGCATCTTCAAGCCGGTCAAGGATATAGGCAATGTTCTTTTTCGCCAGCTCTCGACCTGATGTAGGATTATAAATGATTCTTGCCTTTTTCATGATTATCACCCAATCAATCTCTATATGAAGATTTTCCATTGAACAGAAACATTAGAAAACTTGGCTTCGCCAAACCTCTGACAAAGGCGAAGTCTTAGTTGCGACGGCCATGGATGGCCTAGTGTCCGGTGAGCCGCAGGACGCGGCGTTTTGCCGGACCGCTTATACTATTTTCCTTGAATTTTATATACTTATAGTACAAAAGGGGCCTTCTCATGTCGGCTCAGTTCTTATGCCGTATGAATGATTTCTATTGACTCATCTACGATCATTCTTCATTCATTGTGTCCGATCCAAATGATCACTAATCAACCATCGTCTGATCGTGTTTGGATGCGTTTACGTAAACTGGCGCTGCTTAAGACCCAGCGCTCAGCATTCTTATTTTATTATATTGTAAACGATTTTTAAAATCAAAATCGATCCTGTGAAAAAATTCCTACACAAACAGCCTCAGGAATTAAAATCGGAGAGCATTTGCAGTGGCAAATACCGATTTTGATAAACTTCTGATTTTATCGAGCACTTTCACAAATTTATCGAGTATTTTTCCGGTCTTCAGTGGACTTAATCCGTTCTTGACCACATATTCGACGCGGTCTCTCTGAAAAAAAAGCGGGATTCCCATCAATCAGGAATCCCGCTTTCACTACTTTTTTTTACAGTTTGTTAACTTCATCAAGAATGATCTTGTTGACCATTTTCGGATTGGCTTTGCCGTGTGTTTGTTTCATGACTTGGCCGACAAGGAAGCCGAGTGCGCGGTCCTTGCCGTTCTTGTAGTCAATCATGGATTGCTTGTTGGCTTCAAGAATCGGTGCAAGCATGTCGCGCAGCGCGCCTTCATCAGAGATTTGAACGAGTCCTTTGGCTTTAACGATTTCTTCCGGATCGCCGCCTTTTTCGATCAGATCCTTGAAGACCTTCTTGGCGATCTTGCTGGAAATCGTGCCTTTTTCAATCAGCTTGACTAGCTTGGCCAAGCCTTGCGCCGTCATTGGCACTTGGTCAATGGTCTTGTAATTGCTGTTCAGGTATGCGGATACTTCGCCCATCAGCCAGTTGGAGACAAGCTTAGCATCGGCGCCTTCAGCAACTGCAGCTTGGAAGAAGTCAGACATCGTCTTCGTCTGAGTGAGCACCATTGCATCATATTCCGGAAGACCGAGCTCTTCAACATAGCGCTTCTGGCGTGCATCCGGAAGTTCGGGAATTTCCGCTTTAATGCGGTCGATCCATTCCTGGTCGATCTTTAGCTTAATAATATCCGGTTCCGGGAAGTAACGGTAGTCGTCGGAGCCTTCTTTTCCGCGCATGACGGTCGTTGTCTTCGTTGCATCATTATAACGGCGTGTTTCCTGTACAACTTCGCCGCCGGAAAGCAGCACGCGTTCTTGGCGCATTTCTTCGTAAGCCAGACCTTTTTCAACAAAAGTAAACGAGTTGAGGTTCTTGAGCTCGGTCTTTGTGCCGAACGTTGTCTGGCCATACGGACGGATGGAGATGTTGGCGTCACAGCGGAGTGAGCCTTCCTCCATCTTAACGTCGGAAACATCAATGTACTGCATGATTGCTTTCAGTTTTTCCAAATAGGCATACGCTTCTTTAGGATCGCGCATGTCTGCTTCAGATACGATTTCGATCAGCGGTGTACCGACACGGTTGAAGTCGACGAGAGAGCCTGATCCGTCTTCCAAG
Organism: Sporolactobacillus sp. PKPK-6; assembly: GCF_056678885.1. Classification (NCBI taxonomy): domain Bacteria; kingdom Bacillati; phylum Bacillota; class Bacilli; order Caryophanales; family Sporolactobacillaceae; genus Sporolactobacillus; species Sporolactobacillus sp. PKPK-6. The sequence continues at coordinate 942,074 of NZ_JBWXPA010000002.1, forward strand.
TGACTCAGCTTTCCAGCGTCTTCTTCAAGATGCAGACGGTGTACACCAATCCGTTTCTTTTTGCCTTCGACTTCAATCTCGATGTACCCGTTGCGTCCGATCGGCTGATCGAATTGAGAAATCTGGTACGCTTTCGGATTATCGGGGTAGAAATAGTTTTTCCGATCGAATTTCGTCTCTCGGGCAACTTCACAATTCAGTGCCAGTGCGGCCTTAATTGCATAATCAACCGCTTCATGGTTCAGAATTGGCAGCACGCCCGGATGTCCAAGGCAGATCGGGCATGTATTCGTATTCGGTTCAGCGCCGAACTGGTTCGCGCAACCGCAGAATGCTTTTGTTTTCGTTTTCAATTCGACATGGACTTCAAGTCCGATGACTGTCTCAAAATTACTCATTTATTCATCGCCCCTTTGGCAGGCGTTAATGTGAATCCGGCTGTTTGCTCATAAGCATGTGCGGCGCGATACAGCGTCTCTTCGCCGAATGGACGGCCGATCATCTGCAGACCGACCGGAAGTCCATCTGCAAGTCCGCATGGCAAACTGATTGCCGGAATGCCGGCAAGGTTAACTGGAATTGTCAGAAGGTCGTTTGCGTACATCGTTAATGGATCATCGATGTTTTCGCCGACCTTAAACGCTGGTGTCGGCGTTGTCGGTCCTACAATGATGTCATGATTCTGGAACACTTTTTCAAAATCCTGTTTGATCAGCGTACGGACCTGCTGTGCTTTTTTATAGTAAGCATCATAGTAGCCCGAGCTGAGCGCAAAGGTTCCAAGCATGATCCGACGTTTGACTTCTTCACCAAAGCCCTCGCTTCTCGACTTCTTGTACATGTCGATCAAATCATTTGTTTCCGCACGCACGCCATAGCGCACGCCGTCGAAACGAGCGAGGTTCGCCGATGCTTCAGATGAAGCAATAATATAGTAAGCAGGAACAGCATATTTAGAATGAGGGAGTGAAACTTCATCAATCACCGCTCCGAGCGATTCAAGCTGTTTAATTGCCGCGCGAATCTTCTCTTTAACGGATTCATCAATACCGGCACCCAAGTATTCCTTTGGTACTGCCACGCGGAGACCCTTGATGTCGCCGGTCAGTGCCGCAGCATAGTGCGGAACCGGTACATCAGCACTCGTCGAATCATGGCGGTCAAGTCCAGCAATGGTTTCAAGCAGATAGGCGTTGTCTTCGACGGTACGCGTGATCGGTCCGGCCTGATCCAGTGACGAAGCAAATGCCACTAAACCGTAACGCGACACGCGGCCATAGGTCGGTTTCATGCCGACCACGCCGCAGAATGCGGATGGCTGACGGATCGAACCGCCGGTGTCTGTTCCTAGTGCAAACAGGACTTCGCCCGCAGCAACTGCTGCAGCAGAACCACCGCTGGAACCGCCAGGAACGCGTTCCAAATCCCATGGATTTTTCGTAATGGCAAAGGACGATGTTTCGGTCGATGAACCCATCGCAAACTCGTCCATGTTTAATTTTCCAATCGTAATTGCCTTTTGCGCCTTAACCTTGTCAACTACGGTAGCATCATAGAGCGGATCGTAGTTTTCAAGAATATGGCTGGCGCAGGTTGTTTTCAAACCTTTTGTGACCATGTTGTCTTTAATTCCGATCGGCATTCCTGAAAGAATCGCTTCTTCCGCTGTGCCGTTCTCGTCAAGCGCCTTCGCTTCGCTGCGTGCAGCCTCTTCATTCAAGGTCAGAAACGCCTTCACGTCTCCATCGACTTCATGAATACGAGTGAACGCTTCATCGACAAGATCGGATGCCTTAATTTCCTTGCTATGTAACTTTTGAGACAAAGACACAAGGCCTTCTTCAAAAAGTGGCATCTCTGTTATCCTCCTTCTGCTTCCATCAATCCGCTTCCATAATCAGCGGCACTTTAACTTGTCCATCTTCCTGAACCGGTGCGTTTTTGAGCGCTTCCTCGCGCGGCAGCGACGGTTCAACAACATCCTCGCGCATTACGTTGTACATATCCAGCACGTGGGTCGTCGGTTCGACGCCTTGCGTGTCCAGCTCATTCAGCTGTTCGGCGAAACCAATGATATCATCCAACTGCGTTGTGAATGTCTTAATTTCTTGATCAGTAAAAGACAGACGTGCCAAATTTGCCACGTATTTTACCTGTTCTTCGTTGATCCTGCTCATCTTTTTCACCTCCGCCAATCGGCTTTATTTGCCACCTCTTGGCAAATTCCAACAATGCCTTAATCATATCAAATACCATTGACACTATGCAATAACCGCTGTGCTGAAACGATGCGATTTGGCGAAAGTTTACCTAAGGCAAATCACCTAAGGGCTGCCATAGCGAAATTATTCCAAAACCAAGAATGATACCGGCAGAGAAACGATTCACCCAGATCAGCATCTTTCTGTCCATCTTTTCCCGAAAATGACCGACACATACGCAGAGGAGCAGCCACCAGGCAGCAGAACCGCTAAAAACACCAATAACCAGAAAAAGTGATGATTGTACCTCGCCGGAAGCAAGTCCAATACCCGCAAAAATGCTGACAAACGAGAGAATGGTCATCGGATTGGTCAGTGTCAGAGCAAATGTGGTTGTGTAGGCACTGAAGAGCTGCCTGCTGCCTGCAGGGCTCGCCGATTTGTCGGATACCTTTGACCGCCACGTCTTCGCGCCGAGAAAGCAGAGAAAAACACCTCCGATCACATGCAGCCAAATCTGCTGATCAAGCAAAAAGTGAGCTGCAATCGTCAGTCCAAAGGCGGCGATGGCACCATAAATGGTATCTGCACTCGCTGCGCCAATGCCGGACAATAGACCATGAAGCCGGCCAAAAACAAGGGTTCTGCGGATGCAGAGTATCCCGATCGGACCGACCGGAGCCGCGATTGCGAGGCCCAAAAGGAATCCTTTCAACAAAAAGAAGAAATCCATAATTAACTTACGAAAAGCGGTCAGCATGAATCGGGAGCTGTGCCGTTTCTTTTAGCGAATTCATGACAATCGTGGTTCGTGTTTTTACGCCCGGAAGCTTTTTCAATTCACTGCTGATGACGCGATCCAAATCCTTAGTATCCTTGGCACGCACCTTGAGCAAATAATCGTAATCCCCCGCAATATGATGGCATTCTTGCACTTCAACGAGCTCATGGATCAACTCGAGAAATGCTGCGCGCTGCTCGGTCTTTTCAAGCGTGACTGCGACAAAGGCTGTGCATGTATTGCCTACAAGCTCCGGATCAATCATCGCCCCATACGCCTTGATAACCCCTTTTTCCTCCAATCGGCGAACACGTTCCGCTACTGCCGGGGACGACATATCAATTTCCCCGGCCAGATCAGACCATGTCGCACGCCCCTGCGTCATCAATATGCGCAGCATCTTTAAATCAAGCTTGTCCAACGGCTCATCTCCTTTATTATTTTAATTTTTATCTTTATATTAATTAATATACATTGTATTTATGATATTTTCCATATTATTTTAAATTTATTAAAGGAGCAAGTTCCCTGAAAACAAAAAAATGAAACCGCCGCTAAGCAGTTTCACTTCATGACTGATTTAATGCTGAAAAATATGAACATAGGGTTGATCCATAGATTCCGTTCGCTCAATGAGTGCCTCAGGTATATCGCCTGTTGTAATATAAATGTGAATCGGAATACTTCGCTCAAACGGAAAGCGTTTATCCACAAGCGATGTCACGTAGTTCGTAAAGCCGATCATTTCCGACTCATCGACGAATTTATTAAAGTTAATCGTTAAAGTCAAATCACTTAGGTCCTTATTCCGATAGAATGCTTTGCCGATGACTCCCACATAGTTCGGATAGTATTTCTGCACATCGTTCTTGATTTGATTAAATTTATCCAGATCACCTTTATAGCTGTTCGTAGCGTTGTCGGAAGGAAACAGAACATGATGCTCGTCAATACTCGTCCATTTGCCGATGGAACTGGATCCGGCGGAAATTTCCGTCTTTGCAACAAAATCGCCCGGAACATAGGACTGCGGCTCCGCAGTAGTGTATAAGGTTAAGAAGATCGGAATATTCTGCAGATCTTCATAGGTATTATCATTTGAATCCTTATTGTCCTTTCCAATGTTTCGTATCCGCTGAACGATTTGCTGGGCATGCGCCTTGGCCCATGCTACGACTTTCGCACGATTCAATTTTTCAGAGATCGGATAGATCTTGCCATTATAATTGATATTATCCGCATAAACCGAATTCAGTGAGACAGCAACGGACATGCCGGCAATCTTGTATTGTCCCTTGCTGTTTTTCTTCATATAGTCCTGTTCAAGAACGTAATTGATATACTTCGGACTGTTTTTCGACTGTTCAACAATATTTTTTCCTTTTCCAAGTGCTGGATTAATGCCGGGAACAACCGTCTTCTGCTGATCTTTTGAAAGACTTTTATTCGCAGCACGCTGCGGTTCCGATCCGTTTCTGTAAAGTATGCTGTTAATATCCGTATTTTTCATATACTGTCCCATTTGGAATACATAATCATTGGGACTGAATACATCTTTGGACAAATCCATCAAACCGGTTTCCAATTGATCCATATCCACTCGGTTTTTCGGTCCGTATTGAATATAGCCACGCGTTGTGCTGCCGGATTTCGGGCGCAGCATTTGATAATCCGAATCACTCGTACTCGGAATCAAGCTTGCATTCTCTGTCTTGCCGCTGCTGTTCTTAACCGTACTGTTGTCCGAATTGTTAAACCAGCATCCGGAAAGCACTAGTTGCAAGGCGAGCATGACGGAACAAACCGCCGCCGTTTTTTTCCATTTCATTTGGAGCATCCCCTATTCCTTGAGCGTTTCCGCAAAGCGCGCTTCATCCCAGACTTCGATCTGCAGCTCCTGCGCTTTTTTAAGTTTTGATCCTGCTGCCTCTCCGGCAACGACGAGATCGGTGCTGGCACTGACACTGCCGGTTACTTTACCGCCGCGCCGCTCGATCTCTTCTTTCGCTTCATTTCGTGTCATCAACGTCAATTTACCGGTCAGTACCACTGTTTTCCCGTTAAACGGCGAATCCGATTGAGCGGCAACCTCCGGATCCGGTCCGAGATAGGCCATGTTCACACCGGCACTTTTCAATTCATTAATCAGCGCACTTACCTCAGGTTTTGAAAAATAGGTGATCAATGAGTCTGCCATTTTCTCACCGATTTCATCGACGGCCACCAACGCATCCATATCTGCGGATGCCAAGTGATCCATGTCCTTAAATGCTTGAGCCAAAAGCTTCGCTGCCTTGGATCCGATATAGCGGATACCGAGCCCGAAGAGCAGATGTTCAAGCGAATTTTCTTTTGACCGTTCAATGGCGTTCAACAGATTGTCGGTTGATTTCTCGCCCATGCGTTCCATGGAAATCAAGTCGTCGCGATTCAATTTATAAAGATCGGCAACATCAGCAATCAGCTTCTTTTCAAAAAGCTGGGTAATCACCTTTTCGCCTAAACCGTCAATGTTCATGGCGCCTCGGGAGACAAAATGAATCAATCCTTCTCGAATCAGCGCCGGGCATTTTGGATTGATGCAGCGCAGTGCAACCTCTTCTTCAAGCCGCACGAGCTCGCTGCCGCATTCCGGGCAGTGCGTCGGCATCGCATAAGGCAATTCTTTGCCTGTCCTTTGTTCTGTGAGTACGTTCACGACTTCAGGAATAATGTCGCCTGCTTTTCGGATGACGACACGATCACCGATCCGCAAATCCTTCTCTCGAATTAAGTCTTCGTTATGAAGGGAGGCTCTTTTGACCGTTGTTCCGGCAACAGATACCGGGGTAAGCACGGCTGTCGGTGTGACGGCTCCGGTACGGCCGACACTCACCTCGATCGCTTCCAGTGTGGATACGACTTCTTCCGCGGGAAATTTATAGGCTATCATCCAACGCGGCGACTTGACTGTGTTGCCCAGCTGCTGCTGCTGTGCCATATCGTCAACCTTGACGACAATGCCGTCAATGCCATAAGGCAGCGAGTCTCTTTTTTCGGTATATTCTTTTATATAATCAAAAACCTCTTGCATCGTCCGGCAGCGTCGCGATTCCGGATTGACGGGGAGACCAAGCGCTTTGATGGCTTCAAGCAGACCATAGTGTGTTTTGATCTTATCGCGATCAAACCGGCCGGCACTATATAGAAAAACCGAGAGCCTTCGCTTCGCCGATATTTTCGGATCGAGCTGTCTGAGTGATCCCGCCGCAGCGTTACGCGGATTGGCAAAAAGCGGTTCTTCATTTCTTTTGCGTTCCTCATTAAGCTTTTCAAAGGATTTCTTCGGCATGTAAGCCTCGCCACGCACTTCGATATCAATGGGTTCCGGGAGAACGAGCGGTAAGGAACGGACGGTCTTCAAGTTGTGGGTAATGTCCTCTCCGATCGTTCCATTTCCGCGTGTCGCGCCCAGCACGAATTTTCCTTTTTCATACGTGAGCGAGATTGCCAATCCATCGATTTTCAATTCACAGACATAGGTCACGTCATCGCCGACTGCCTGCCTGACGCGGCGGTCAAAATCCAGCAGTTCCTCTTCGCTGAACACATCGCCGAGACTAAGCATAGGAAGATCATGCGTCACCTTGGTGAACGCTTTGAGCGGTTCGCCGCCAACACGCTGTGTCGGCGAATCCGACGTGATCCACTCAGGATGCTGCTGCTCCAATGCAAGCAGCTCGTTCATCAGCCGATCGTATTCGCTGTCCGGCACACTTGGTTTGTCTTCCACATAATATTCATAGCTGTATTGATTCAGTTGTCGGTGCAAATCAATAATATGTTGCGGCAGTCGCTCTTCCATGATTCGTTACTCCTTTAAGCCGTTAGTAAATCATTGTTCCATTTAATGAATGCACAGTCTCTTTCTACTCTAGTCAGTTCAAAAAGGAGGACAAAAAGGGCCGAGGCCAGGCAGAATGCCTCGTCCTGTGGCATGCCTGACACTAGCTCATCCTGAGCGTCGAAGATCAAGAAAGCGCAGTTTCGAGCACCGGAACGTACTTCTACAGGATGTAGTGACTTCGACGTTACTCACAGGACGTGAGTGTAATTAGTCGAAGATCACCTGTAATACGTGAGGAGCGTAGAAACAAGCTGACACAGAGATTCGACAGCAATTTTTCCCGGACTTTTTGAACATCCTCTATTATGACCCGGTCACACTTTCTCAATCGGAGCAAATGCTCCAAGAAGCCGTTTCAAGCCGACTGGGCTTGGGAATACAATATCCAGTTCGACGCTGTCACCCGTTCCTCGAGTGGCAACAATCGTACCTTGACCCCATTTTTTATGCGTCACTTTATCGCCTGAGCGCCATTCTTCATTATTATGATTCTTCTGCAGAACAGGCTTAGGCTTCGTGTATGTCGAAGCAACTCGTTTTTCAAAAGGCGATCCTGATCCGGATTTCGTTGAGAATCGGCCGGAGATTTGTTCCTCTTCCGAATCTTCCCTTGTGATTAATTCTTGCGGAATTTCTTTAATAAAACGCGATGCGGGATTGGCAATCGTTTTGCCGAACAGCATGCGCACCTGTGCACTTGTCAGAAAAAGTTGCTGCTTGGCGCGGGTGATGCCGACATAGGCAAGCCGGCGTTCCTCTTCCATTTCGTCGCCGTCATCCAAGGCACGCATATGTGGGAAAATGCCTTCTTCCATGCCGACGAGAAAAACAACAGGAAATTCCAGACCCTTGGCGGAGTGCAGCGTCATCAGCGTCACCGCGTCCTGAGGTGCCTGGTCGTCCTGTTCGTCAATATCAGCGTCAAGCGCAAGCTCGGTCAGAAAATTAATCAGTGATTTATCATCATTCCCGCTTTCAAATTCTTTCGTCACAGACAGAAATTCTTCCAAGTTTTCAAGGCGGCTCTGCGCTTCAATCGTTCGCTCAGCCTTGAGTGCGTCGCGGTAACCGGATTTATCCAGTACCTCTTCGACAAGCTCGGTCACAGACAGAAATTCCTGCATTTTGGACCAATTAAGAATCATCTCAGCGAAGGCCTTCATCTTGCCTGCCGTACGTGCGGCAATCCCTGTTTGCTCGACATCACCAATCGCCTGCATGAGTGAGAGATCCGCCGCAATCGCGTAATCGGCCAGTTTATCCATAGAGGATGCACCGATGCCCCGTTTTGGTTCATTGATCACGCGTGCCAGGCTGATCTCATCTTCTGGATTAGCGATCAGACGCAGATAAGCGAGCACATCCTTGATTTCCTTACGATCGTAGAATTTGATACTGCCGACCATTCGGTACGGGATATTCGATTTGACAAGCGTTTCTTCAATGACACGGGACTGAGCGTTCGTTCGGTACAGTACGGCAAAATCCGAATACTTGAAGCCGTCCTTGAACAGTTCGCGCATCTTCCCCGCGACATAATAGCCTTCCTCGCGTTCGGTTGGTGCTCGGTAATAGGCAATTTCCTTACCGTCCGCATTTTCCGTCCACAGATTCTTCGGCTTGCGATCGTGGTTGTTCTGAATGACATGGTTTGCCGCATCGAGAATCTTCTTCGTTGATCGATAGTTCTGCTCCAGCTTGATCACTTGTGCGTTCGGATAGTCTTCCTCGAAGGAGAGGATGTTGTGAATGTCTGCGCCGCGCCATCCGTAGATCGATTGATCGGAGTCGCCGACGACACATAAATTTTTAAATCGGTCGGCAAGCATGTGAACAAGCAAGTACTGCGACCTGTTCGTATCCTGATATTCATCGACATGAATATATTGGAATTTCTTTTGGTAAAATTCCAACACTTCAGGGACGCGCTGGAACAGATGCACCGTTGTCATAATCAAGTCGTCAAAGTCGAGCGACTGATTCTGCAGCAGTTTTTTCTCATAATCTTTATAGACATCGCGCGCAACCTCTTCAAAGGGGCCCTGCGCTGTTTTCGCAAAATCAGCGGCTGTTTTTAATTCATTTTTAGCGGAGCTGATTGCACCTAATACACTGCGCGGTGTGAATTTCTTCGGATCCAGATTCTTTTCTTTGAGAATCTGCTTCACGACCGACAGCTGATCGGTGCTGTCCAGAATGGTAAAGTTGCGACTGAGACCCATGCGGTCGATGTCTCGGCGCAGAATCCGCACGCACATCGAATGAAAGGTTGACACCCACGTGTCCTCAACAAGCGGTCCTGCCAATTTTGCCAGCCGCTCCTTCATTTCCTTGGCAGCTTTATTGGTAAACGTGATCGCCAAAATATTCCATGGCGCGATATCTCGTTCGATCATCAAATAGGCCATACGATGCGTCAGTACACGCGTCTTTCCGCTTCCCGCTCCCGCCATGATCAACAGCGGTCCCTCATGGTGCTTCACTGCTTTTAATTGTTCCGGATTAAGTCCTTCCAATAATTCCTGTGAAAGTCGTTCCATTATGATCACTTCCTAAAAAATAGAATCCATATCTGCTCTATAAAAAGACGCACAAAATGCAAAGTCGGCGTATTCTGAATAGATCATCTTCCCAGAACATCGCCGCCTCAATGCATCGTTTCTTCACATTAGAAAACTTGGATTTCTTATCCAAGTCGATCAAGCGTCATCTTATAACCATCTGTACCAAAATTGATGCATCGTTTCACACGGGAAATAGTCGCCGTGCTGGCACCGGTCTCTTCTTCAATCTGATGATAGGTCTGCCCCTCCATCAGCATTCTCGCCACTTGAAGCCGCTGCGATAATGATTGAATTTCGCCCATGGTGCACAGATCGTCAAAAAAACGATAGCATTCCTCGCGATCTTTTAATGTCAAGATGGCGTCAAACAGCTGGTCAAGAGCTTTGCCTCTTAATTTATCAATTTGCAACCTTGTCCATTCCTTTCTCGTCGGTTAAATCCGTAACTTCATCACGTTTTCTGTATGCACAATCACCCTATCGTGCTGATTAAACGACACGGATACAGGTACCTTTTCTTTTTTTAATAAACACAGTACGTTCCTTTCAAACTCGCAAAACCATTACTTATAACATCTTACCTCAAATACGGTCAGTGATAAAGTCGAAGCAGCAAATGTTTTCATCCTTCACCGTATGAAATTCAAATATAATCCAATAAAAAACGTTTTTTATAAATAGTGTTATTTATGTTTACGTTTTCATTGCTATTATGTTAGCCTAGAGATGTTTGTTGATTATACTTAGCGAGGACGTGGGCATTGTGAACATTCTGTGGGATTTCGATGGGACGATCTGTGATACGTACCCGGTATACACGAAGCTTTTTAAACAAGTACTGAATTCAGATCGTGACGAAAAAGATATTTTCGCTCAAATAAAAATCTCATTTTCAACGGCATATGCATATTTCCGCATGACGCCTGAGCAGATCAGTACTTTTCATCAGCTCATCCGCCGCTATCCGTCAGACGGTTTCAAGCCGTTCCCTTCTGTGGAAAAGGTGCTTGCCGCAGCGGACAAAAATGTAATTATGACGCATAATAATCGTGAGGATCTTGTCCGCGTACTCCGTCAATTCGGTCTGGAAGGCTACTTTACAGATATGGTAACCAGCGATAACGGCTTTCCTAAAAAGCCGGATCCGGCATCTTATATTTATCTGGATGAACGCCATGGTTTTGATCTTGCCATCGGCGATCGCACGCTCGACATCATCCCGGCAAAAAAATTGGGCAAGAAAACCTGCTTGTTTCAAAATCATGCCAGCGGTGCCGATTTTTATATCGACAGCTATGATGAATTCTTTGATCGCGTGCACCTGTGAAGTGGCTGCCTTGCGTTTATCGAGCACTTCGCTGATTTCAAACCAAAAAAGCCTCCCGCGGAGACACTGATGACTCCGAGCGGAAGGCTTTTCTCTATCTATGTTTAGTTTGCAGCCGGTTCTTCATGTTCTTCAAGAGTCTGCTTGATATAACTCTTGATCAGTTCAGCCGATGCATTGAAGCCTTCTTGTTCTTTTTTGTTCAAGCGGTATTTAATGATCTTTTCAACACCGTTTTTTCCTAGAATGATTGGAACACCAATCGCAAGGTCATGCTGACCATATTCATCGTTCTGAATGACGGATGCAGCCGTGACACAACGTGCGTTGTTGAGGATTGATTTCGCAAAGAATGCCAGCTCGTTGCCGATTCCAAATTGCGTATTGCCCTTGCGTTTATGAATTTCCCAGCCAAAATGTCTGGCTGTATCTTCCACTTGATCGCGGTCGATTTTGCCGAATTCATCAAAATTATCTTCTTCGTATTGATCAAGCGGCTGGCCGCCGACTGTAACCTGCGACCATGCGGCAATTTGAGAGTCTCCATGTTCGCCGACCATAAAAGCACTGATACTGCGCGGATCGACATCACCGATCACACGAGATAATTGACGGCGCAGACGCATGCTGTCCAGTGCGGTACCCGTACCGATCACATGGTTTTTCGGAAGTCCTGACAGCTTGTAGAACAGATACGTGATAATGTCGCAAGGATTGGTCGCAATCACATATTTTCCTTTAAATCCTGCTTCGCGCAGCTTTGGCACAATATCATAGGTGATCGCTGCCGTGCCTTTGAGCAGTTCCAAGCGTGAACCTTGAGGAATCTGAGACCTCTCCGTTACGGCGACAAGAATTACATCGCACACGGCCAACCCTTCAAGAGGCACCTCAATGACACGTGTGCGTGACGGTGTCAGCTCAATGCTGTCCTCAAAATCCCATGCTTCACCCTTCGCACGTTCGGAATCAATGTCGGAAATATACAGTTCATCCGCCACATTTTCATGAACAATGGCTGAAGCCGCCGCTTTTCCGACATTGCCGATCCCGACAATACCTACTTTTCTAACTGTTTCGTTCAACTTCAATCCTCTCCTTTTGCCTTCTGATATATCCTTTTTTTCTGTATGGGTGACGTATATTTTACACCTTGCAAAGAGGTGAATCAATATTTTTTCGACTATTTGAACTAAATCAAATTAAATAAAATCATGATTGAACATTTATCTTATTCAACTTAAACTAAGATTACTTTATCTATAATCTGAACTTCAATTGAGGGGACATTAATGACCATTGCGTTTCGAGAACTAACCAAAGAAGACATTCCGGAATTCGTTGACATGAGAAAACTGCAACTGCTTGAGGAAGGCGCAATACCAACAACCGATCTGACGAAATCGTTGACCGATTATTTTTTGACCAGTCTCGAGAATGGGAGTTTCGTCTCTTGGATCGCTCTTGTTGACGATAAGATCATCGCAACCAGCGGTATGTCCTTCAGCCGAAGGCCGCCCTACTATGAAAATCCATCCGGCTATGTCGGTACACTGTCTTGCATGCACACCTTAAGCGCCTATCGAAGAAAAGGAATCGCGACAATACTATTGAATCATGTGATTGACGAAGCACGACAGAGACACTGCGGAAAAGTGACAATTACTGCGTCAGCGATGGGGAAACTGCTTTATAAAAGTTACGGATTCAAGCAGAAAGATAATTATTTAGATTATGATTTAAGGAGAACTAGTTGAGGAGCATGTGAAATGAAAATACGCTTAATGGAAATAGAGGATTATGCAGAAGTACACCGACTCTGGACGAATACCAATGGAATGGGCATGCGCAGCCTCGATGATTCCGTTAAAGGCATCGAAAAGTTTTTAAAAAGGAATCCTACTACAAATTTTATCGCTGAAGAAAATCATAAGATTATCGGTGTCATTCTGTGTGGAAACGATGGCCGCAGAGGCTACATCTATCATACGGCAGTAGACAGCAACTACCGTCGTCGCGGGGTTGGCAAACAATTGGTTGATGCCGTCATTAATGCCTTGCGCGAAGAAGATATTAATAAAGTCGCTCTTGTTGTTTTCGCAACAAACGAAACAGGAAATAACTTTTGGCAATCGCTTGGGTTTGACCAACGCGAAGATCTCATTTACAGAAATTTAACCATTAATGAAAAGAATAACTAACCCTTGCTTCGAGGTGACGCTCAAAATGATTCGCTCAGCAACAGCATCCGACATACCTGCACTCAAAGCTTTATGCACACAACTTGGTTATGAAGAAACAGAAGCCGCTATTAAACAGCGACTTCACTACATCATGAATAATCCCGACAACGGCTTTTTTGTCGCTGAAGACCAAGCGGGATGCGTCTGCGGATGGGCGCACATCTTCGGCAAACATTTTCTTGAAGGCGTTTATGCCGAACTCGGCGGCATCGTCGTTGACCGCGCGCATCGCAGACAAGGAATTGGTAGACAATTGCTCGAAGCATGCGAGCACTGGGCCGTTCAGCACGGCTATTCCGAACTGCGCGTCCGTTCAGGAGGAACCAGGGAACAAGCACATCAATTTTACTTGCAGCTCGGTTACGAAAATATAAAATGGCAAAAGGTCTTCAAGCGGAGATTGACGTGACGGGCGCATTGAAAAAGCCGCTTCCCAATCGCATACATATTATTGGTTCCGTGGGCAGTGGGAAAACAACCTTAGCTCGGAGCTTGTCAAAGAACGGTGAGCTTCCCTATTATGAACTGGATAACGTTGTTTGGAAACGCACGCCGTCCGGCGATCTTCGAAGAAGCACTGAGGAGCGCGATCACTATTTAGAACAGATCGTTCGGTCCAAGCGATGGATCATCGAAGGTGCTCACGCTCAGCACTGGGTGCGCAAAAGTTTTGAAGCTGCTGATTTAATCATTTTTTTAGATCCCGCTTATTTTGTGAGAATCTACCGGATTACGAAGCGATTTATCCGGCAAAAGTTAGGCATAGAAGCGGCGAACTACACCGCTTCGTTAACAATCTTCAAGAAAATGTTTGAATGGAATCGCACGTTTGAAAAAGAAAGCAAGCCAAAACTAGTAAACATGCTCGGCCGCAATCCAGCTCATTTCATCATTCTAAAAAATAGAGCGGATATCGAGAAGTACTTTAAGTAATCGTCATGTTTGCGGATCGTACAAATAAACTCACCCACTAACTTAGACACAATAATAAAACCTACTCATTGAAAAAGGACGTGATCCATTATGGATAACTTTTACATTGCAGACGCATTTACCAATAAACCTTTTTACGGGAATCCTGCTGGTATCTATGTGGAGAGTGGTGGGCTGTCCGATACTGAAATGCAGCAGATCGCATCGGAGGTTAATCTCAGCGAGACTGCCTTTCTGGATCAAATTGGTGACTGCTGTTTTTCAATACGATGGTTCACGCCAAAGGCTGAGGTGGATCTTTGTGGCCATGCCACACTCGCATCAGCGCACATTTTATGGGAATTGGCTATAGCCGATAAAGCTCAAATCCATTTTACAAGTAAAAGCGGTGACCTATTTGCCCGCAAAGAAGGCGCGATCATTTATCTTGATTTTCCAGCAGAATTCCCCTCAGAAATCACAGATCTTCCAAAAGAAATAGCAACAAGTTTAGATGTCCCTGTTTTGTCTGTATCTCAATCGCGATTGGATTATATCGTGGAAACAGATAGTCAGAAAAGTGTCGTAAAAGCACAGCCCGATCAGACAATGATTTCTCATTTAGATAGACGTGGACTAATCATTACCAGCAAAAGTCTCTCGCCAAATTATGACTTTGTTTCACGATGCTTCTATCCTAAATTGGGCGTTTATGAAGACCCAGTTACAGGTTCAGCGCATTGCCAGCTTGCTCCCTATTGGGCTGATAAAATGGGTAAAACAAGTTTCAAGGCCATACAATTGTCAAGTAGACAAGGCCAATTGTCCGTTCGCCTCAACAAAGATCGCTGCGAAATTGGCGGACAAGCCGTTACTGTTCTATCCGGCGACCTATTAAAATAAAAGTACAGCACTTTGTTACCTGTCGCCAATATCGTTCAATCGATGCCGGCGGCTTTTTCATTCAATGGCTTCGAACCATGAAAACAAGCTGAGCTGGGTTAGATAGTCTAGTTATACTTTTCTTTCATTCCACGCCTTTATCGGACTCTAAACACTAAACACTCCACATTGATTTTACTTAATAAACAACCGATCCTGTTAATCAACACAGTAGGACTTGCTAATGTTTTAAAATAACGAAAGGTACGAAAAAAATCATACAAGGAGCGCATATTCTTGAAAAGAAAAACATACAAAGGATTGCGTAAAATAACCAAATCAAAGATTCATTAAGTGTTATGTTATTTTCTCTAGAGCTGCTGTTTTCTATAATAAGATGAAGATGTTCCTCAAATGCTTGCAATCAAAAAAAAAAGGCTCCTATCAATAAACGGAACCGGAATTTTATCAATTGAATTATTTTCAACTGTGCAAATCAATGATCTATAAAAACTTTACCATCAAATTTCTCTAGATTAAACATTAATTCTCCTTTTATTGTCTGACAGCTGGTTGGCTCTAACCAACTTTCACTGCACTTTATTGAGCTACTATATTTTCCGCTGCAGATCGTTCATCTGAATGATCCACTTTCGAACTTTCTTTCTTCATCTGTCTAAAGTACCAGATAAACATTAGAATATAGCTGCCCATAGCAAGAAGAGCAAACAGAATCATTTTCAGATCAAGCGTTGCCGCCGCCTTTCCGACAAGAACCGTCAGCATTTTCTCAAGCGGATCTGAGTCGACAGAAGAAAAAAGTGAGCCTTTAGCAAGGCCAGTTGGAAAATTGCCCATTGCTTTTGATGTTGAAGTCAAGAATTCAGCAATCATTGTGGCAGCCCATAGGAACAGCGGAATCATCACGGTGCCAATGATGGTCATGCGCACCACACGTCCTTTAGTGATGATAAGCAGAGCCGGAGCCAGTACAGTCATCAAGATGCCGCCAAGCGGCAGGACATGGTTGCCCGGCAGAATCAAAGCGACAATTAGAAGAATTGGCGCCAGAATATTAGCGACAGCCCAGATTTCAGCACGCGGAGCCAAAATCGGCCAGTCGATTCCAATATAGACTTTCCGCCCGCGTAACCGTTTACTCATAAACGTAGTAATCCCTTGCGAAAGCGGTTCAATAGCCGGGCCAAACCAACCGCCAACATACGCAAATAGTTCTAGAGAAACACCAGCGATAAACACCAACCGAAAAATCTCACTAGGCGACTGACGAGCAAGCAGACCAATGAAAACACCAAGGTAGGCCCCAATCGCAAATTTGCTGCCCCAAAAACCAATTTTTCGGTTCAAGGTCTCAGCATTAAAATCAAATTTATCGATAAACGGTAGAAACCGATCGATAAGCTTGTTGAAAATCATCACAACCGGGGCAATGAGTAGTTCGGGATGTGCAGTCGTTGTGATATTGGTTTTCTCATAGTTTAACAGCTCGTTGATTGTCGGCTTCATAACATCAGCGTTAATCAGAGCCAAAGTATAAACAAACGCTACAAAAACCGTTGTCAGGATAATATTATTTCCTGAATAATGAAGAATGAGTAACCCAATAATTGAAATATTCCAGATGTTGAACAAATCAACGTTCAAGGTCTTTGTCACAGAAAATATCAACAGAATAAAGTTAAGCAAGAAACAAACAAACGCAAAATAAAGCGTATACATTGAACCCCAAGTAATAACCGCTAAAGGCGCCCAGCCAAGGTCTGTTATCTCAAGCGTAGCTCCAGTTTCTTCAACAAAGCTGTTCAACGCCGGACCAAAAGCGCTGGTCAACAGAGAAATAACCGCACTCATCCCTGTTAAAGCAACTGCCATTCGGATGCCGCCTTCAAGTGCCTTTGAAATGGAGACTCCAACAATCAGTGAAAGAAGGGTGATAATAATGAACATCATAGCAGGGGCTCCTAAGTTGATAAAAAATTGGAACCCCTGGTTAAGTTTTTCTACAATCATAACGAATCCTCCTAGTCATTACTAAAACCTCGTAACCGGTTACGTAATTGCAGAAAAGGATCACACATAATATAATCCATTCTCAATATTTTTGCAAGCGGATTCAGAAAGCGTTTGACAAAAAGAAATCTTTGGTGTAAGTTAACTACGTAACCGGTTACGTAAAGGAGTTTATGCTGATGGCAACGATTCGTGACGTCGCAAAAACAGCAGGGGTCTCAGTCGCCACTGTCTCAAGGATCATTAATAACAAAGGCGAAGCCAGTCCCGAAACGATTGCTCGCGTACAGCAGGTCATACAAAAATTACATTACAGGCCAAATTCAATTGCTAAAAGTTTATCCAAAAGACGCTCCAATTTGATCGCACTACTGATTCCGACACTAAAGAACCCATTCTTCCCGGAATTAGTTCGCGAAATTGAGGCTTCTGCCAATCAGAAAGGCTATCATATTTTTCTGTGCAACACAGATGATGATCGTAATAAAGTCAAGTATTATTTAGACTCGATACTTAGCCATTATGCTTGTGCAGCAATTATCAATTCACTTTATGTGGAAAGTAAAGATCTCGAAATGCTGGAATCACATGGGATACTAACTCTGACGATTGATCGTGCGCAATTCAACCATCCCTACTCCGCCATTTCCGTTGACCACAAAACAGGAGCGAGTAAGGCGGTCAGCCATCTGCTTGACCAGGGATGCCGAAAGATCATCCATCTATCTGGGCCAAAAGATCAGATGAGTTCAATAGACCGGTTAAGCGGTTATCAGGAAGCCTTAAATGCTTTTAATCCGGATCTCCCGCAGAAAGTCATTTATGCAAATTTTGATCTCTTCAGTGGTTATCAATCGATTCAATCATTGATCCAGAGCAGTTTTTTATTTGACGGAATTTTTTGCTCCAATGATGCTTTGGCACTTGGTGCAATGCGTGCATGCTTGGAAGCGGGATTTCAAATTCCCGATCAAGTGAAAATTGTCGGTTATGATAATATCCTTTTTTCTCGCTACGTAACGCCGTCTCTGTCAACAATCAGTCAACATATGAAAGAAATGGGAACTCTCGCAATTACAGAAATTATTAGTCTGATGCAGCAACCGAATGTCAAACCGAGAAAGATTCGTATACAGCCTGATCTCGTGATTAGAGAATCATCAACTCAATTGAGGAGGAATCGTCATGAATAAAATAGGACCTTCATTAATGTGTGCCGATCTGGCTCACCTAGCCGATGACATCAGTCAGTTGGATGAAGCAGGTGTTGATTTTTATCATCTAGATGTCATGGACGGCCAATTCGTCTCCAACTTTACCATTGGGCCTGATCTAATTAAAACCATTCGCTCACTGACAAACAAACCACTTGATGCACACCTAATGATTCAAAATCCAGAGCGTTATGTTGACTTGTTCGCCGGCTGCGGAGTCGATATGATGTCCATTCATGCAGAGGCAACAGATAATATCCAGGGAACGCTTGCAAAAATTAAGCAGTTAGGTATGAAAGCCGGTCTGGCACTGAATCCCGCAACTCCGCTTACAGTTCTCGACTATGTCTACGATGTAGTTGATTATGTAGTTATCATGACCGTCAATCCCGGATTTTCTGGTCAGAAATTTATTCCGGCCACTTATCAAAAAATTGCTCAACTTCATGAACAGATTCAGAAGCAAGAGCGGACTATTGAAATTGAAGTAGACGGCAACATTGGTAAAGCTACTATTCCCACCTGTAAAGAAAATGGAGCAACACTCTACATCTGCGGAACAAGCAGCATCTTTCATGATCGTGGAACCCGTCAGGAAAATGTAGCCCAAACCCGAGAATGGCTGAGTTGACTCTGAATCCATGTTTCATACCTAAGCTACTTTGATATTCAATTTCATGTATAAAGACTTATGATCAATGAGAAAACACATAAGTATTAAGGAGGAAGTTATCATGAACTATGATATTGCAGTAGTCGGAAGCATTAATATGGACGTTGTTGCCAAGTGCGGCAAGTATCCAGAATATGGAGAGACCACATTTGCTAATTCTGTAGACATGCTGCCGGGAGGTAAAGGGTCCAATCAGGCAGTCAGTGCTGCCCGTCTTGGAAAGAGAACCTGCTTCATTGGTGCTGTTGGAAAAGATAGTGCCGGTGATCAGCTCATAAATAATTTCCGTGATAAAAATGTGGATGTCACCCACCTCATTCGTAAAGAAAAATTTGGAACAGGTACATTTGTCGCAATCATTGATCAATCTGGTGAAAATACGATGGTTGGCTCCAAAGGGGCAAACGAAGCATTAACCGCGCAAGATATTGAAAGGGCTTTCGATGCTATTGAAGCGAAAATCCTACTGATTCAAATGGAAACGAGTACCGTCTCCATCCTAACTGCCATGAAAATAGCTAAACAGAAAGGTATGTTTGTCATTCTCGATCCAGCGCCTGCTGATGGAATTGTCCCTGAAGCCTTCCAGTATGCTGACTTAATATTGCCTAATGCTCAGGAAACCGAACGTATCACTGGCATTAAAGTAATCGATGAAAAAAGCGCGCAACATGCTGCCCAGAAGATCAAAACACTCGGTGTCCCAAATGTCATCGTCAAAATGGGCAGTCAAGGTTGTCTTGTTTACCAAAATGGTCAATCTACGTTAGTCGACTCGCTTAAAGTGAAAGCGCTTGATACGGTTGGGGCCGGTGATTGCTACGCTGGAGCGATCGCAAGTGCATTAGTCGATTCTGATGATCTCGTTGCAGCTGCAAAATTTGCCACTGTCGCTGCTGGTCTTAAAGTTTCCCGGACAGGCGGACAGAATGCGATTCCCACCTTGCAAGAAGTGGAAAACTATCGAATAGCAAACAGTCAATGATCAACAAACAACTCGCTTCCATACTTATCAATAGACATAGCGCAAATCACCCAACATTCGGCTGCCTATCTTATCTATATATCAAGAAAAAACCATTTGAAAAAGGCTATCTCTGTCTATTGGTTTGATTTAAGCGGCAAAGGGAAGCACAAGTACGCAAAAAGGATACCTTCAACAGGTATCCTTTTTTACATGCTTCACTTTTGCATTAGCCTTGCTTCTTCACGATCGGGATATAGATCTCGCATACCTTTCCTTCGTCCGACATGCAGCGGTCATCGTAGCGCTCAAAGTCGACGCAATCCGGTGCGTACTCGTATCCTGATTTTGGAAACCATTCGCTGAAGATGTAGTTCCACGTTCCTTGAATTGCAGATACAAAGTGTTCGGCATTGCTTGGCGGCGTCGAGAACACAGCATAGGAAGCAGGCGGAATATCGCATGTATGATAGCCGTCCGGTACTGCTTCGCCCTCCTTTCGTTCAACACCGATCACATAATCAAACGCGCCGTTCTGCGGATCTTCAGGAAAGCAGACTCCGTATTCATCATGTGCTTTGACAAAGCGCTCGGCATGGAGCTTATCCATTCGCCCATCCGTCATATAGGCCTGCCAGAATGCCGGAATGGTTTTACTGTTCTCTCCATCAGATGAGGTTGTTTTAATCACATAGCCTGCAAGTTTTACAGCAGGAAGCGTCACAAATTTTGGTTCCAAAATAATTCCTCCAGTCAAATAGTTGTTTGTGCGCGGAAGGCTCGGCGGGTTTGGGCGACCGCCGCGTGCATGCAAGCGATACGTTGCCGGGCTGCAGCCAAAATAACGCCGAAAAGCCTTGCTGAACCCTGAGTGCGTGTCAAATCGGTACTTCAGCGAAATGTCAAGAATCCGTTTGCCTGAAGCAAGTTCGCATGCAGCAAAAGCAAGGCGGCGCTTTCGTACGTAAGCCATCACCGTATAACCCACGCCCCATTGAAAGACTCGGCAAAAATGCCACGTGGAAAATCCGGCTTGCGCCGCTAAACGTTCAGGGGTGATGTCGTCTGTAATATGTTCGTCAACATAGTCCAGCGTTTGTTGCAAGATCACGATCGTGTCCATGAAGCATTCCCTCCAACCGTACGGTAAACCCAGTATATCAACCGCCATAGAAAGATGCTGTTCCAAAATTGCTCAGATGAATGCAAAAAAAGCAACTTGCTCAGAAAACAGCAAATCGCCACCGGTTAAAGTATTTTCCTTTCTTTAAAGACCTCTTTAGCCACGGCTACAGCATTTAAGGCTCGCGGAAAACCAACGTAGACCGCGCAGTGAATGAAAACTTCAACAATTTCTTTAGCCGTTACCCCTACATTCAGCGCTCCATTGATATGTACGCGCAACTGATTTTCGGCACCGCCGATTGATGCAAGACAGCTCAGCGTCATGCGCTCGCGCTCTTTTAAATCGAGAACCGGTCGCGTATAAATATCCGCGAATGCAAATTCAATAATCAATCTTCCCAAATCAGGGGCCACATCCTTCAAAGATTCAATGACCTGATCCCCCGCGTTTCCATCCACCTCAGACAACTTTTCAAGACCAATTTTATAACGATTTTTCTCCATTGCATTCATCCTCCTTTTTGGTACAATCTAAGCGTAAGGGCTGGAGTATACTCCATGTCAAATGAAGAATTGGAGGATGATCCATGTATTTTTCAATCGGCGACTTCTCAAAATTAACTGGACTAAGCATCGATACACTGCGCTATTACGAAAAAGAAAATCTAATTCGACCGGAACGCAATAAGCACAACCAACGCCAATACACGGAAAAAGACAAAACGTGGATTGATTTTATCATGAGACTAAAAGAAACCGCCATGCCGTTAAGAGAGATACAAAGATATGCCAAACTAAGGTACGCGGGCGATCAAACCATGAAAGAACGGTTAGACATGCTTCACGTGCACCGAGAATCAGTACTTGAAAAGAAAAAGCAGCTGGAAAACAATCTTAAGCATTTGGATCAGAAAATCGAAATCTACGAAAAAGCAAGTCGTTCTAAATGAAACGAAAATGTATTATCCAATCGTTAAGCAAAAAACTATGCTCTTGGGGTGATCCTTTGAAATCAGCAGCAGAAAAACGGTTGGCTCACTATTAAAAAATATCAAGATAAATAAAAATCAAGGAGTTGATTCTATGAATCTCGTGGCATTTCTGTCGTATGTTATTGTTCTTGCTTTTACCCCCGGCCCCAATAATTTAATGGCACTGGAAGAAAGTAAACGTCTTGGATTTAAACGATCCTTTCCGTTTATGGAAGGTCTTCTTGCCGGATTTCTGATCTTAGCCATCATCACACTCGTATTTACAGATCGCTTAATGACTTACATCCCGTCGATTGAGCCTTATATGAAAGCTATAGGTTCACTCTACATTCTCTATTTGATTTGGGGACTATTTAGTAAATCGGATAAAAGCGAAAATAAAGAACAATCGAATCAGCAGTTATTTATTTCCGGTCTGATTTTAAACTTGTCCAATGTAAAAGTCATGCTTTACTTTTTGACTGGATACATATCGTTCATTCTGCCTGCCTATGAAAATAGTTGGATTGCCTTACTTCTCGGACTCTTTTTATGCTTTGCCGGGACATGTTCCAATCTGCTTTGGGCTACATTCGGTTCCCTATTTAAAAACTTCTTTAATCGCTATGAACGTTCGGTGACGATCGTCATGGCAGCCTTGCTTTTTTATTCGGTAATCAAAATTTGGTCGTAAAAAAAGAGAGAAAGCATTCAGTCACGAATGAAAGGAAGATTTCTGATGGATGATATGAAGCAGAATCATAAACTGACTATTATTGTTGGTCCTGGTTCAGGCGTCGGACTGAGTATTGCCAGAAAATTTGCTTCGAATGGATTTGGCATTGTACTTGTTGCTCGCAAGAAAGATCGTCTTCAACAATGTGTTTCGGAATTAAAGAATTTAGGAATCAACGCTTTTGGTGTCCCCGCAGATTCAACAGATCCTTCATCTGTAAAAAATGCATTTGAGCAAATAAGAACAAAATATGGGGTGCCTGAAGTGCTTATTTACAATGCAGTGGTAAGGAGAAAAAAAGCTCCGTCTTGTTTGACCGAGGAAGAACTAATGAAGGACTTTAAAGTGAATGTCATTGGGGCAAAGACTTGTATAACAGAGGTCCTTCCTGATTTCGTGAAGCAAAAAAAAGGAACGTTTTTGGTTACAGGCGGTGGATTCGCCCTTCATCCTTCAATTGACTTTTCATCAATGTCGCTTGGAAAAGCTGCCCTGCGCAATTTTATTTTTTCTTTAGGTGAGGAGCTGCAAACAAAGAATATATATGTGGGTACGGTTACAATCATGGGTAAAATAGAAAAGAACACAAAATATGACCCTGAACGTATCGCACAAGCCTACTGGAACATGTATATTGATCAAAATAAGCGAGAATTAATTTTCAAATAAGATTATGATTTTTTTCTTCGCCCTGTTTAACCGTTCACTTTTATTCTGTTCATCAAATATAAAACCATGACAAGAAAAAAGTCATGGTTTTAATCTTTCATTATTTTTCTAGAGTGATTTTCAATCCATTTGCTAATTTCATTAAGACTTATTTTGTTCTGCTGATCGGAGATTTTAACAGTGAAGGAGACAATTTCATCTTTTTCCGCACAGAAATATATCGCGTTCTTTCTGAGAAAAGTGACCAAGGCTACGAATCCTGTTCGCTTATTCGCATTATAGAACGCATGGTTTTGAACGATACTTTGAAAAAGCGCTGCCGCTTTATCATAGATTGTTGCATAAGCATCTTGACCAAAAGCGGATTGCTGTGGTCGATTCACTGCGCTGTTCAATAAAAAAGGTTCCTTTACACCAACTTGTTCCAAGGGCGTATACCGCTTAATTAACAGGGCGTTAATCAGTATCAACTCATTTTCACCGATAAATGAAATGTTCCTCATTTATTCGCCAATTCCTTAATGGCTTCATCATATTGATCCATTACATCCGTGACGATCCCTAGCAATCCCGGATCAATTCCTTTAGGCAGTTGAACTTTACTCTGTTTCTTTATGATCACTGTCCCATCCGGCTGAGGTTCAAACGAAATGTGATCTCCCTGTTTTGCATGAAGGTGGTTTAATATTTCTGCCGGATAGGTCGATCCAAAACTATTACCCATTTTTACAATTTTTCGTTCCACGGTCGCACCTCCATTGTATTCATAAACTCATCATCATTATATTCAACTGTACATACATTATAACAATGCGTCTTCCTATATGCGCAGTTAACCAATTCCTATAGCCAGGGTAGTATTTGGAGAATAAAAAGCTTCGCATTATAGATTAAATTCATCTACATCCCCACTTCGGCGATTTTTTTCATCGATCCTCTGCAGAACTGTCTCTGCTTGCTCATCTTGTTTGCTTGTGGTGATAAACGCGTCGCGAGGGATTCGCCAATGTCCGCCTTCCGTTTGATATGCCTCTTGAAACTTTCCCTTTTCACAGAGCCGCCGAATCGTTTGATCGCTCAATCCCAGTTTTTTCCCAACCTCTTTAGGTGTATAAAAGGGTTTGGTTTCTTCTTTTAATGATGCGATCCTAATGGGTTGCGTATATGCTGTTCGATTGATTCTGTGTTTTACTCTTCCTTGTTTCAATAATGAAACAGTGACCGCTTTTCTGAACTTTGGCTGGTTAGTCGCTGTTAATTGGATCAATCTGTCTATATATTCAGCTATAAAATCATCGTTAATTTGCTGCTGCTCAGCAGCATTAGTTAACTTTTTTTCAAGCTGTTTCAACTGATTTAATTCGTCTCGTTTTGGCAATTTCAGTGATTGGCTGGATAATTTAGGAAGAACAATTCCAACTTGGCGAAAAGATCGTTCAATAGTGGCTTTGAGCACAACTTTTGCCTGTTCTCGATTAATTTTTGACAACGTCTGAACGCTGTCCCACATTTCAATTTGTTCGTAGTCTATTGTTCTCATCATCTCTTCAGCCTCCTTGACTTAATTATAACCAATTGACATTCGAAAAATCAACAATCTCAACATTTTCAACATGAGTGTATAAGAAAAACCGAGCAAAAAGCGCCCGGTCTTTAATCTCCAGCCATGTGTGATTGGTTTGTGTCTTTACAGTGTTGAATCATCGCTTCGGTTGCTCGCTTGCCGCGGGCGCACCGCGAGCCTCCTCAAGCAAACTAATACCTGCGGGGTCTCCCCTGGCCTGCACTCCCGCAGGAGTCTCGCACCTGCGCGTTTGGCTCACAACCTTTGGCTTTGGCGAAAATCATATACTTTCTTTACTTGTTAGAAAACTTGGCTTCGCCAAGCCTCTGACGAAGGCGAAGACTTAGTTGCACTTACACTAAATTCCTCTAAATCTTTATACTTTCTTATTTGTGTAAAAAAGCTGTCTTCACCCTTCAGGCGAAGACAGCTTTTATCACTTATCGGTTATTTTGAAGCTTCCAGTGCGTGATGCCCGATATCCTTGCGGAAAAATACGGCATCGGTTTGAATACGTTCGAGATCCTTGTTGACTGCGTCGCGAGCCGAGCGAAGATCATCGCCCAACCGAGTGACGAGCAGCACGCGGCCGCCATTGGTCAACCAGTCCGCACCGGATTTTTTCGTTCCGGCGTGGAAAAGCAGGGCATCTTCCGGAAGCGCGTCCAGATTTCCAAGCTTCAAATTCTTCTCATAGCTGCCTGGGTATCCTTCGGAAGCGAGCACAACGCCGACCGCTGTTTTTTTACTCCATGCAAGATCAGGCTGTTTGCCTTCCAGTACGTCGAGTACGGTTTGAATGAAATCAGATTCCATTCGAGGCAGCACGACTTGCGTCTCCGGATCACCGAATCGGCAGTTGAATTCGATCACTTTCGGACCGGCAGCAGTCAGGATTAATCCGGCATAAAGCACACCTGTAAACGTGAAGCCTTCAGACACCATGCCGTCAGCAGTCGGCTGCAAAATGGTTTTCACAGCTCCGTCTACAATTGATTGTGCAATCTGTGGAACCGGTGAGTAGGCGCCCATTCCGCCAGTATTCGGGCCTTTGTCGCCTTCATAGGCCCGCTTATGATCCTGAGCAATGGCCAGAGGAACAACTTTTTCACCGTTCACCAAAGCCATTAATGAAAATTCTTCACCTTCAAGATACTCTTCAATGACCACACGAGATCCTGCATCAGCAAACTTTTTATCCTTCATGATCTCTTTTAGACCGTTTTCGGCTTCCGCCATCGTCATGGCGACAATGACCCCTTTTCCGGCAGCAAGACCATCGGCTTTAAGAACAATCGGCGCGCCGACTTTCTGAAGATAATCACTGGCTTCTTGATAGTCCGTAAAAGTCTGATAATGTGATGTTGGGATCTTGTATTTTGCCATCAACGCCTTGGCAAACGATTTGCTGCCCTCGATTTGTGCTGCCGCTTTCGATGGTCCGAAAGCCCTCAGCCCATTCGCCGCGAAAACATCGACAATTCCGCCGACAAGCGGCTGCTCTGGACCGACAAGTGTCAGCGCCACATCATGAGTCTTAGCAAAGGATGCCAGTGCTTCAAAGTCCATAACATCAATCGGCACACATTCCGCAACGGCAGCCATGCCGTCGCTGCCAGGCGCAGCGTAAACTTTTTCTACCAGCTTGCTTTGCGATACCTTCCAAGCCATTGCATGTTCGCGGCCGCCGCCGCCAACAATCAACACGTTCATGATCGTACCCCTTTCAATAAGCGAATAAACTTAATGTTTGAAGTGGCGCATGCCTGTGAGTACCATGGCAATGTTGTATTTGTTTGCCATTTCGATTGATTCCTTATCACGGATGGAGCCGCCCGGCTGAATAATTGCGGTAATACCTGCTTTGGCTGCTGCTTCAACGGTATCGCCCATTGGGAAGAATGCGTCCGAAGAAAGCACAGCGCCTTTTGTTTTTTCGCCAGCTTCTTCCAGTGCGATTTTCGCCGCACCGACACGGTTCGTCTGGCCGCCGCCCATACCGACCATCAATCCGTCATTAACCAGCGCGATTGCGTTTGATTTCACATGTTTAACAATTGTCCAAGCAAACTTCAAGCTTTCCATTTCCGCTTCCGTAGGCTTGCGGTCGGTGACCACCTTCAGATTTTCTTCAATGTCGGCATAACCCTTCGTGTCCAAATCCTGAACGAGCATACCACCGCGTACGGATGTATATTGAGCAAAATCTTGTGGTTCATCACTCATCGTAACTTGCAGTAAGCGAAGATTTTTCTTTTTTTCAAGAATTGCCAGAGCTTCTTCAGAGTATGAAGGAGCGATGACAATTTCAAGGAAGATCTTGTGGAGCTCTGTGGCAAGAGCAGCATCCACTTCCCGGTTCAATGCGATGATGCCGCCGAAAATAGATACAGGATCTGTCTCATACGCTTTGGCATAGGCTTCGTTAACGGATTCACCAATGCCGATGCCACATGGATTCATATGTTTGACAGCGACCGCGGCCGGCTGTTTGAACTCTTTAACAATGCCTAATGCAGCATCTGCATCGCGAATATTGTTATAGGAAAGTTCCTTACCGTGCAGTTGTTTTGCTGCGGCGATCGTCGATTCGTCTTCGATTGGATCACTGTAGAATGCTGCCTTTTGATGCGGATTTTCGCCATAACGAAGCGGCTGTTTCTTTTCATAGGTCAGGGTCAGCTTTTCCGGGAATTCTTCGCCGACTTGCTTGGTGAAATAATCGGCAATCAGCGCGTCATAGGCCGCGGTGTGGCGGAATACCTTTGCCGCAAGCTTTTGTTTGAGTTCAAAAGGAACATCGGCATTCTCGTCGAGACTTTCCGCGACAAGATCGTAGTCACCGGGATCGCAGACAACAGTAACGCTGCGATGATTCTTCGCAGCTGAGCGAAGCATGCTCGGACCGCCAATATCAATGTTCTCAACCGCGTCATCATAAGCAACATCCGGTTTTGAAATGGTTTCTTTGAACGGATATAGGTTAACGACAACAAAATCAATCGGTTGAATACCCAGCTCTTTGATCGCATCCATATGTTCCTTTTTACCGCGAACAGCAAGCAGACCGCCATGAACGGCCGGATGCAGCGTCTTCACACGTCCGTCAAGAATTTCCGGAAAATCAGTGATTTCGCTGATCGACATAACGGGAATACCCGCATTCTCGATCGCTTTTTTCGTGCCGCCGGTTGAGATGAGTTCTATCCCTGCGTCCACTAGTTTCTTCACAAAATCAATAAGTCCTGTCTTATCAGAAACACTGACTAATGCTCGTTTTGCCACTTCGATACATCCTTTCTATTTTCAATCCGCAATATGTCTGTTTATGAAGTACTGCTATATATAGTGCTGCTTACTCATCGGATTAGCTTTAACTATTCCGGCATTGGCTTTTACTTTTCACGATTTAGCTTTGACTTCTCCGGCATTAGCTTTTACTTTCAATCGATTAGCCTTAACTCGCGTGATTGGCTTTCACTTTTCACATTTAGCTTTAACTTCTCCGGCGTTAGCTTTAACTTTCACGTGATTAGCTTTAACTCGGGATGGATCGTTCGATCACTTGCTGAGCAGCTTCGCGATGGTTGCCGGATACACGTTGTGCTCTGTTTCATGGATGCGTGCTTCCAGTGTCTCAACTGTGTCGTTATCTTTCACCGGAACGGCTGCTTGGGCGATGATCGGGCCGGTATCCATGCCCTCGTCCACATAATGAATCGTAATGCCTGTGATCTTTACGCCTTTCTCAAAGGCTTGACCAATCGCATCCAGTCCGGTAAAAGAAGGAAGTAATGATGGATGAATGTTAATAATCCGATGCGGATACGCAGCAAGCATGACCTTGCCGAGAATTCGCATGTACCCTGCAAGAAAAATATACGTGACATCATGTTCTTTGCACGCGTCGGCAATGACTTGTTCAAATGCCGCTTTGGACGGGTAGTCCTTCCTTGAAACGACCAACGTATCGACACCCGCTCGCTTCGCGCGCTCGATAACGGCTGCTCCCGGCTGATCGCAAACAAGCAGTTCGATGGTCGCGGGAATCTTTCCTTCTTGAACCGCTTTGTTGATTGCGACGAAATTCGTACCGTGTCCTGAGGCAAAAACAGCGATCTTATGCTTCATCACAATTCACCAGCGTCAATTCATGACCTTCGACAACTTTTCCAACAACAACCGGTGCTTCGCCAAATGCCTTCAACGCATCCAAAGCTTGGTCTGCATTTTCAGGAGCAACCGCCAGTACCATGCCGATACCCATGTTAAAGGTATGAAACATGTCATCGAGCTGCAGACTGCCTAACTCTTTCAGCCAATCAAACACAGCAGGACGTTTCCAAGCAGAGACGTCCATTTCCGCCGTTAAGCCTTCTGGGAACATGCGCGGCACATTTTCATAGAATCCGCCGCCTGTAATATGTGCAATTCCATGAACATCAACCTTTTTAAGCAAATCAAGTACAGGTTTAACGTAGATTTTCGTTGGCGTGAGCAAAACCTCGCCAACGGTTTTTCCCGGTTCAGGCGCATAGGCATCGCTGTAGGTTAAACCGGCGTCTGCTACAAGCTTGCGGACAAGTGAAAATCCATTGCTGTGTATGCCGTTTGATGCGAGCCCGATTAAGAGATCGCCGACCTTTACATTCTCACCGGTAATCCGTTTCGACTTTTCCACAACACCGACTGAAAAACCGGCAATATCATAGTCATTTTCTTGATACATGCCCGGCATTTCAGCAGTCTCGCCGCCGATTAATGCACAGCCTGCATCGGCACAGCCGTCAGCAATTCCTTTGACAATCGCTTCCGCTTTTTCCGGCTTGAGCGAGGAACAGGCCAGATAATCGAGAAAATAGATGGGTTCGGCGCCTTGCGTGACGATGTCGTTGACACACATTGCAACAGCGTCGATGCCAATGGTGTCATGTCGCTCCGTTGCAAAAGCGATCATCAGCTTGGTACCGACTCCGTCTGTTCCCGAAACCAAGACCGGTTCTTTAATGTTCATTTGGGACAGATCAATTGCACCGCCGAAACCGCCTAATCCGCCGATCACTTCGGGGCGGAAGGTTCGCTGCACATGCTTCTTGATTCGTCCGACTGTTTCATAGCCGGCTTCGATGTTTACGCCGGCTTTTTTATATGCGTTCGCCATGATGATCCTCCTCAGACAAGCAGTTCTTTTTCATGCGGCAGAACCGTATCCGGATAAATTTCCGTCGGGTACTTGCCCGTGAAGCAAGCCATGCACTGTCCGCAGTTCTTCATCGCCGGGTCGCGCCCGATCGCTTTTTTCAATCCCTCAGGACTTAAGTAAACGAGTGAGTCAGCACCGATTAATTCACGAATATCCTCTACTGAATGCGTAGACGCGATCAATTCGGATGATGTTGATGTGTCGATCCCATAAAAGCATGGATGAGTGATCGGCGGCGAACTGATCCGAACATGAACCTCGGTCGCGCCAGCGTCACGCAGCATGCCGACGATTCGGCGGCTGGTTGTGCCACGCACAATCGAATCATCGACCATGACCACACGCTTGCCTTCGATAATTGCGCGGACAGGAGAAAGCTTCATTTTAACCCCTTGTTCACGTAATTCCTGTGACGGCTGGATAAAGGTACGGCCTACATAACGATTTTTGATCATTCCGAGTTCGTACGGGATTCCGGTTGCTTCAGCATAGCCGATCGCCGCCGAAATACTGGAATCCGGAACACCGGTAACAACGTCTGCTTCAACCGGTGCTTCTTGGGCGAGCATCCGACCAAGATTCTTTCTTGCCGCATGTACATTGATGCCCTGAATATTGCTGTCGGGACGAGAGAAATAGATGTATTCCATGCTGCAGATCGCAGGCTCGGTACGGTTGGTAAAGAAGTCGGAATGCAGACCTTCATTGTCAATAACAATGATCTCGCCCGGATTGACATCGCGGACATAAGTCGCGCCGATCAGATCAAACGCGCATGTTTCCGAAGCGACAACCCATGCGTCACCCAATTTACCAAGCGAAAGCGGGCGCAGACCATTTGGATCCAAAGCCGCGATCAATTGGTGTTCGGTCAGCATCGCCAGCGCATAAGCACCTTTGATTATCGATAATGCGTGCTTGACGCTTTCGATAAAATTATCGGCATAGTCACGTTTAATCAAGTGAGCAATAACTTCCGTATCGGATGTCGTTTGAAAAATGCTGCCGCGTTCTTCAAGCTCTCCTTTTAATTTATGGGCATTCACCAAATTACCGTTATGCGCGATTGAGAGCGAGTCTTTTTGTGAGCGAAAAACGAGCGGCTGCACGTTGGCATAGCTGTTACCGCCTTGTGTCGAATAACGAACATGACCAATGGCTGCATACCCCTTGCTCAAAGCATCGAGCTTATCATGGTCAAATACATCATTGACAAGGCCGAGTCCTTTGTGATCATAGATATGCTTTCCATCGGAAACCGCAATACCGGCGCCTTCCTGTCCGCGATGCTGCATGCTGTGAAGGCCGTAATAGGTCAGCTTTGCCGCGTTTTCGTGGCCCCAGATTCCAAAAACCGCACATTCTTCATTCAGTTCTTTGCCGACATAATGCATGACAGTGCCCCTCTCCATTCGTTCTCGAGTTCATTCCGATTCAGAGTGACGGTTGACGATGCAAAGGCTAGGTTTACCGTTTCGCTGCGTGTCACGTTGCCGACAAAAACAGCGTCGCCTACTAATGCTTCAAAATCTTTCTTTGCTGCCTCAGGAACTGTAACCAGATAACGTGACTGAGTTTCTGAGAAAAGCTCTACTGCAGGATCCGTATCAAATTTAAGATCACAGCCGAGCTCCGTGCCAAATACTGCTTCAGCGACAGCGACGGCAAGGCCGCCCTCGGAGATGTCATGAGCTGAAGCAAGATATCCGGATTTAATGGCTTCGAGCACATTCGCTTGACGGCTCTTTTCCAGTTCAAGATCAAGTGCCGGAGCTTTACCGCTCACGTCGCCGTCCATAAGGATCTGCAATGCACTGCCTCCGAATTCAGGCTTTGCCGCCCCGATGACATACACTGCGTCGCCTTCGTTCTTAAAGGAAGCAGTCATGACATGATCAAGATCTTCAACGAGGCCGACCATGCCGACGACCGGAGTCGGATCAATGGCTCCGCGATCCGTTTCATTATAGAGGGAGACGTTGCCACTGATAACCGGAGTCTTCAGGACGTCACACGCCTTTGCCATTCCTTTGACGGATTCATCGATTTCCCAGAACACTTCCGGATTTTCCGGACTGCCGAAGTTCAAGCAGTCAGTGATCGCGAGCGGCACGCCGCCGGAGCAGACAATATTTCGCGCTGCTTCAGCAACAGCAATTTTTCCGCCTTCGTTAGGATCAAGTGCCAAATACTTGGCATTGCAATCCGTTGTCATGGCGAGGCCTTTTTTCGTTCCGCGCACGCGGACTACTGCTGCATCAGAGCCTGGTGCAACAACCGTGTTCGTTTGTACCATATAGTCATACTGACGAGTCACCCATTCTTTTGAAGCTAGGGTTGGCTGACCGAGCAGTTTCTTAATCGTTTTTGCGTAATTATTGATTTCAGGCTTCCATGCCGGAGCCGCTTGATTTGCAAGATAAGCTGCAGGAACCTTGGACGGCATATGGCGAACCGGTGCGGACGCTAAGGAATCCGATGGAACATCGGCAACAATTTTGCCTTTATGCTCAAGGCGAAGCACTTCTTCTTCAATCACTTCGCCAACCGCTACCGCGTGAAGACCCCAGCGGGCGAAAATCGTTTTGATTTCTTCCTCGCTGCCCTTCTTAATAACGATCAGCATGCGCTCCTGTGATTCGGAGAGCATCATTTCATATGGCGTCATTTCCGTTTCGCGCTGCGGAATCAGATCGAGATTCATATGAATTCCGACGCCGGCTTTAGCCGCCATTTCACTTGCTGAGGAAACAAGACCGGCTGCACCCATATCTTGGATACCGACCAGCGCATCATGCTTTGTTAATTCAAGGCAAGCTTCAACGAGCAGTTTTTCCATGAACGGATCGCCAACCTGTACTGCCGAACGCTTCTCATCCGATTTTTCAGAGATTTCTTCGGAAGCGAAGGTCGCGCCGTTAATGCCGTCGCGGCCTGTGCTCGCGCCAACGTACATCACTGTGTTGCCGATGCCGCGCGCCTGACCGACCTGAATGTCGGCATGATCCATAATGCCGACGCACATCGCGTTCACAAGCGGATTTCCGTTGTAGCACGGATCAAATTGAAGTTCGCCGCCGACCGTCGGAATGCCGATGCAGTTGCCGTATCCGGCAATTCCGCTGACCACTTCTTCAAAAAGATAGCGAACACGCGCATTGTCCAGATCACCGAAACGAAGCGAATCCAACAGTGCCACAGGACGTGCGCCCATCGAGAACACATCGCGGATAATTCCGCCGACACCGGTTGCGGCACCTTGGTACGGCTCGATGGCAGAAGGATGGTTATGGCTTTCAATTTTGAACACAACCGCCTGACCGTCGCCAATGTCAACAATACCGGCACCTTCACCAGGACCCTGGAGTACATGTTCGCCGGTTGTTGGAAAATATTTCAGCACCGGCTTCGATGTCTTGTAGCTACAGTGCTCCGACCACATCACCGAGAACAGTCCGGTTTCCGTATAGTTCGGCTTGCGTCCGAGCAGACTCTTCACCTTTTGGTACTCTTCTTCAGTGAGCCCCATTGTACGGTATACTTTTTCCTTTTCAATCTGCTCCGGTGATGGTTCAAGATGTGTAAGCGGCATGAGTAGATTCCCTCCAATGGTTTAGGATCGACTGGAACAGACGAAGACCGTCATCGCTACCGAGCAGTGCATCTGCGGCGCGTTCCGGATGCGGCATCATGCCGAGCACATTGCCGGCCTCATTAATAATGCCGGCGATATCGGCTCTTGATCCGTTTGGATTTTCTCCTGAATAGGTGAAGACAATCCTGTTGTTCTCCTGCAATTCTTTAAGCGTCTCGTCGTCGCAGAAATAATTGCCTTCGCCGTGCGCGATCGGAATGCGGATCACTTCATCATGATCGTAAAGTTTTGTAAATTGTGTATCGTTATTTTCAACCTGAAGATTAACCGTTTCGCAGATGAATTTCAGATGCTTGTTCTTCAGCATTGCTCCGGGCAGCAGTCCCGCTTCGAGCAGAATCTGAAAGCCGTTGCACACACCCAGTACCGGTTTGCCCTCTTTGGCAGCCTTGATGACTGCCGGCATGATTCCGGCAAAACGCGCGATGGCACCTGATCTCAGATAGTCGCCGTAGGAAAAGCCACCGGGAATCATGATCGCGTCATAGCCGTCCAGCGAGGTTTCCGCATGCCACACATAGTCTACTTCTTCACCCAGTCCGTCCTTAATCGCGTAGTACATGTCTTGGTCGCAGTTGGAGCCGGGAAAAACAATGACCGCGGTTTTCACGAATGAACCTCCTCCTCGACTTCATAGCGATAATTTTCAATAACCGTATTTGCGAGCAGCTGATCGCAAATCGTATCAACCTGTTCCGCGACATCTGCTGAGTCTTCCATCTGGAGTTCGATGTATTTGCCGATGCGCACATCTTTAACGGCTTTATAGTCCATATTGTGCAGCGACTGCATGACAGCCTGACCTTGAGGATCAAGCACACTTTCCTTCAATGTAATGAACACCTTCACCTTTTTCATTTGACATCCTCCAAGCGTTTCAAAAGTTTTTCATAGGTTTCGGGAAGATCAGCGATGTTGCGGCGGAAAACATCTTTATCAAGCTTTTCATGAGTGTCCTTATCCCACAGGCGGCAGCTGTCCGGCGAAATTTCATCGGCAAGCACAATGGCGCCAGTTTCTTTCAATTTACCGAATTCGATTTTAAAGTCGACAAGCAAGATGCCTGCTTCAGCGAAGAATGCCTGCAGTGATTCGTTAATGCTGAGTGCAAGGCGGCGGATTTCCGCGAGTTCTTCTTTTGTTGCGATGTCCATTGCCAAGGCGTGATCGCTGTTGATCATCGGATCGCCAAGCTCGTCGCTTTTATAGTAGAATTCAACAATTGTGCGGCCGAGCGTTTCACCTTCAGCAACACCGAGACGCTTTGACAGACTGCCTGCAACGACATTTCGAACAACAACTTCGATCGGAACAATGCTCACTGCTTTGACTAATTGCTCAGTCTCGGAAATCGTGTCGATATAATGCGTGGGAACGCCTTTTCCCTGCAGCATTTTAAAGATCTTGGTGCAGATCGCGTTGTTCAAGCGGCCTTTTCCTTCAAACTGTGCTTTTTTCTGACCGTTAAATGCGGTTGCGTCGTTCTTGTACACCACGCGCAATACGTTCGGATCATCCGTCGTGAACATTTTTTTCGCTTTTCCTTCATATAAAAGCTGACTCATTTGTTTTTCCCCTTTTCGCTGAAGATACAGATTTAGTCGTTCAAACCCAGACGTTCAAAGATAAAGTCAACATTTTTCAGGTGGTAGGTTTCATCAAAGCAGGCATCAATTTCAGCCTGAGTCAATTGATTGGTAATGCGTGCATCGCCTTCAACGATTTCTTTAAATGGCGTTTCCGTCTCCCATGACTTCATTGCGTTCGGCTGAACGATATCATAAGCAGCTTCGCGGCTCATTCCTTTTTCAATCAAGGCGAGCAGAACATGCTGCGAGAAGATCAAGCCGAAGGTACGCTTCATATTGCGTTTCATATTTTCAGGGAAAACGGTCAGCTTCTCAATGATCGTTGAGAAACGGTTCAGCATATAATCCAGGCCGATGGTCGCGTCCGGAAGAATGATCCGTTCTGCCGATGAGTGGGAAATGTCGCGTTCATGCCAAAGCGGCACATCATCGTAGGCAGTCAACATATAACCGCGAATCACGCGGGCAAGTCCGCACATGTTTTCCGAACCGATTGGATTGCGCTTATGAGGCATCGCGGACGAACCTTTCTGACCCTTCGCAAAATATTCTTCAACTTCACGAACCTCTGAACGCTGCAGTCCGCGCACTTCAACCGCGAATTTCTCAATTGAGGTCGCAATCAGCGCAAGTACGGACATATAGTGTGCGTGACGATCACGTTGAAGCACCTGTGTCGATATTGGTGCCGGCTTAATCCCGAGATGTTCGCACACATAGGTTTCAACAGCCGGATCAATGTTGGCGTACGTGCCGACCGCACCGGAAATTTTGCCGTATTGCACTTCGTCAGCCGCGCGTTTGAAACGTTCCAGATTGCGTTTCATTTCTTCATACCACAGAGCTAAAACAAGGCCAAAGGTTGTCGGTTCGGCATGAACCCCGTGGGTACGGCCCATCATGACCGTATTCTTATATTTTTTCGCCTTCTGGCGGATGACTTCAATAAAATGCTCAATATCTTTTTCCAAAATTTCATTTGCTTGCTTCAGCAGGTAGCCTTGAGCGGTATCCACAACATCCGTTGAGGTCAGACCGTAATGTACCCATTTCTTTTCGTCGCCTAGCGATTCGGAAACGGTTCTTGTGAACGCAACGACATCGTGACGCGTCTGTTGTTCAATCTCATGGATGCGATCAACCGTGAATGTCGCATTTTTTCTCAGCTTTTCAACGTCTTCCTTAGGAATTTCTCCAAGTTCCGACCAGCCGGCACAGGCAAGAATTTCCACTTCAAGCCAAGCCCTGTATCTGTTTTCTTCTGTCCAAATCGCGCCCATTTCCGGCCGTGTATACCGATCAATCATGAATGCTTACCCACTTCCTGTTCAATTTTCCATATTCCTAATCTCTCTGCTTGCTCAATTGCTTCATCAACAGTGTCACCAAGGATCGTCAGATGACCCATCTTGCGTCCGGTTTTCGCCGCGTCTTTTCCATATAAGTGGAGGTGCGCGGATTTCAATAAATCAATTTTGTCCAAAACAGGCTGGACGTGCTCGCCAAGAATATTGATCATAATGACCGGTTTGAGCAGCTGCGTGCTGGACAGCGGCAAACCGCAGATCGCACGCACATGCTGTTCAAACTGAGACGTCTCGCAGGCATTAATTGAAAAATGTCCGGAGTTGTGCGGACGCGGTGCGGTCTCATTGACGTACACCTTTCCGTCCGTGCCGACAAACATTTCGACGGCAAGCGTGCCGACGAGCTTGAGGGCTTCCGCAAGCTGCAACGCATGTTCGGTTGCTTCAACGCGGAGACTTTCAGGTATTCTCGCCGGCACTAGAGTATGATGCAAAATATTATGACGATGTATGTTTTCAGCAACCGGGAATACAGAGGTTTCCCCGGTCGTGCTGCGTACAACAATAACAGAGATTTCTTTTTCAAATGGAAGCCATTTTTCCAGTTCAAAAGGGGTCTTTCCTATATAAGGGCGTGCTTCCTCTAAATCTGATTCAGACTTGAGAACGTACTGGCCCTTTCCATCGTAGCCGCCCTGAGTTGTTTTCAGTACGGACGGAAATCCAATTTCAGCAATAGCTTTTTTCAATTCATCATGATTACGGACAGGCATATAGGGAACAACCGGCAAGCCCGCTTCGCGGATTGCCGCTTTTTCGTTAAGCCTGTCCTTGGTTATTTCAAGCAGGTGGCCGCCCTGAGGAAGATAACTGTTCTCCTGCAGGTAGTCCACCGTCTGAACGTCTACATTTTCAAATTCATAAGTAACGACATCGGCGCATGCCGTCATTTTTTTCGCGCCTTCCGGATCGTCGTAATCAGCAACGATTGCGATGTCTGCGACTTGCGCGCACGGGCAATCCTTAACCGGATCAAGTACAGCAATCCGATAGCCCATTTGCTTGGCACTGATTGCCATCATCCGTCCTAATTGTCCACCGCCGAGAATGCCGATGGTTTGTCCCGGCAAAATCGTTTTCTGTTTCATTTCAGATCACTTTCCTTTGCCTTCTTGGCCAGAGATGCACGATAATCTTCTAAACGGTTCTTCAACTGATCATCGAATGCCGAGAGCATCTGAGCAGCGAGTAAACCGGCGTTGGTCGCCCCGGATGCACCAATCGCAACAGTTGCCACCGGAATGCCGGCCGGCATCTGAACAATGGATAATAATGAGTCCATGCCGCTGAGTGCCCGAGATTTCACAGGAACGCCGATGACCGGCAAGGTCGTCTTTGCCGCGGTCATACCCGGTAAATGTGCGGCTCCGCCTGCACCTGCAATAATCACTTTGATTCCGCGTTCGCGTGCAGTCTCCGCATACTCAAACATTAAATCAGGTGTACGGTGCGCGGACACAACCTTCTTCTCATAAGGGATGTCCATCATATCCAAAACATCGCACGCATTCTTCATGGTTTCCCAATCGGAGCTGCTGCCCATAATCACACCAACTACTGCTTGACTCACAATACTGCCTCCTAAATAAAAAGCATTTAAAAAGAGCGTGAACAAACACATTGCCGAGCTGAATCGACATCATCAGCTCTTTTTCTGTC
Organism: Sporolactobacillus sp. PKPK-6; assembly: GCF_056678885.1. NCBI lineage: Bacteria > Bacillati > Bacillota > Bacilli > Caryophanales > Sporolactobacillaceae > Sporolactobacillus > Sporolactobacillus sp. PKPK-6. Next base: position 980,290 of record NZ_JBWXPA010000002.1, read on the forward strand.
TCTCAACCTCTTTAAACACAGTCAAAATCTAGACAATAAAAAGCCCAGAACAGCTGTTTTCCTGAAATGAAGAGAAAACAACCGTCTGGTCTTTAACCGCGGGCAGCGGCTTCCAACAAAACGTTGCTATTTTCCCTTCATAGTCCGGCAATTTCCGGTCGCCAGGTAGAGACAGTTGGGCCATATTCCCAAAAATATATGAGGGTTCGCTTTTCTTTTTGACCCTCTCATCATATCAACAACATTCACCGCATGTCAACCGGATTATCGAACATTAGATGAAATGTTTCGTACTATTGTTCGCCTTTTGACGAAATCAATTTTCCGTCGAAAACACATTGCCGACCGATGCATTCCGGTCCTGATTCCGTTTCTCGAAAAATCGGACGCTCTGTCCGCCTGATCGGCGCGTATCCTTCGGCTTTCATCCGTTCGAGGCATTGACTGATGGTCTCATCTTCTCCGACAGTAAATTGCTTTTTCAATAGCGTAATGTTTGATCGCTTATCCGAATTCCCTTGCTTTCGTTTTCCCAATGAATGTTCACCGCTCCATGTCAATCACGCGCAGCTGCACGCGTTAAATGTCATCTTTTATCGAAATTTCATATTTTTATTATATCAATTAACCTGCTGCTTCGACAGGCTTCGTCGACACTTCATTAATGAACGTAAAAAGCAAGTGCGACAAAACCAAGTGCAATCAATGTTGCACCGATGGTCCCTGTCACCATGTGAATCATGTAACTTGGAATACGCTTCAGGAAGCTTGCTTCGATCGCCATGGCTATACTTGCAGAATCATCCTTTCCCTTCTCATGCTCCGCTTCCACAATTAAGTGGTCACCAGCCTGTCTCATCTCTTTCGTCAGATAAAAGCTTGCACAGAGCACAGCCATTCCAAGAATCCAAAACAAAATCGCAATGATTAAAGCAGCCATTTCGTTCACGCCTTTCAGGATAGATTATCCTTATCATGTCACTGACGAGGAGCATGTATTCGGCAATACAGGGATCCTGCAAAATGCATTATGCCGCGAAAAATGTTTTGAAGCGAAAAGGGACATTGGTTATGCTTTGAGCAGGTGCACAGGTCGCGTTAGAAAAACCGGGCAAACTGAGCGCGACCGCGGGTGCACTTCGAGCCCGCAGGCAACTTCTGGCACATCCTACTTCTGTTTCACTAAGCATTCTGATCCTTATAAGCAACAAATAAAATAAGCGGAAATTTTCCGCTTATATCACCATGGAGCTTATTTTGCCGGTAAATAAGGGTAATTTTTCCGCTTATGCACAGCAAAGCTCTCTATTTTCATGTTTTTAGATTCGATAAGCGGAATTTTTCCGTCTATTTAAGCGATTTTTTCGCTCATTTTCTAAATAAGGGTAATTTCTCCGTCTATTTATCAGATTGGGCGCTTACCTCATCGCCCAACCGCTAAGAGCAGATGGGAATCAGCAGCTTATGAGGCTCATCGTCAGCAGGGCAGAACGATAAATTTTCTTTACCTGCAAAAAAGCCTTCCTCAATGAGGAAGGCTTTTAAAAAGATCGCTTTTAGATTAATGCGAAGAAGACGATGAAAACAAAGAACAGTACGTAGACAATCGGATGAACTTCTTTCCAGCGTCCTGCCGTGATCATCGTGATCGGGTAAAGAATGAAACCAAGTGCGATACCATCAGAGATGCTGTACGTCAGCGGCATGCCGAGTACAGTCAGGAATGCAGGAACCGCGATTTCAAATTTGTCCCAAGGAATTTGTTTCAAAGCAGATGCCATCAGTACACCGACAATGATCAGCGCAGGTGCGGTTACTTGTGATGTAACAACAGACAGCAGCGGCGAGAACAGCATGCCGAACAGGAACAAAATACCGGTAACAACCGCAGTGAATCCGGAACGTCCGCCGACTGCAATACCTGTTGATGATTCAATGTAAGCAGAGGTTGGTGATGTACCAAGTACAGAACCTGCAAGCATTGATGTCGAGTCAGCAAGCAGTGCTTGTCCGACGCGCGGCATTTTGTTGTTCTTCATGAATCCGGCTTGTTCAGCAAGTCCGATCAGCGTGCCGGCCGTATCAAAGAATGTAACAAGCAGGAACGTCAGGACAACAACGCCGAGCTGTAATGTATTGATGTCCGGAACATGCGTAATAGCCTTGCCGAAAGTAGGCGCGAGGCTAGGCGCAGTCGAAACAATCGAAGACGGAAGCGGAATCAGTTTGAAAATGATGCCCACAATCGAAGTCAGAACCATGCCGATGAAAATAGCACCGGGAACTTTTCGAACCATAAGGATGATCGTGACAATCAATCCGAAGATGGTCAGCCAAGTTGTGCCGACATTCAGCGGTCCGAAAGCTACTGTCGTTGCTTTGTCGGCAACGATCAAACCGCCTTCATGAAGGCCGATAAATGCGATGAATAAGCCAATACCTGCAGCCATTGCCAGCTTCAGGCTTTGCGGAATTGCGTCAATAATAATTTCACGAAGCTTGAAAATCGTAATCAGAAAGAACACTACCGATGCAATGAATACGCCGGCCAGTGCCGTCTCCCACGGAATTTTCATGCCGATGCATACTGAATAAGCAAAAAATGCGTTAACACCAAGCCCCGGTGCGATTGCAATCGGATACTTAGCTATGATACCCATGATCAAGCAGCCAAGCGCACTGGAAATCGCGGTTGCTGTGAATACAGCACCTTTATCCATGCCTGATGCACCGAGAACACTCGGATTGACGAACAATATGTACGCCATGGAAATAAAGGTAGTCAAACCAGCAAGTGTTTCACGGCCTAAAGTTGTCTTTAACTCGGAAAATTGAAAATAACGTGACAACCAATTCTCGTTCACAATAATCCCCCTCATTTTCTTATTTTGTCCGCATCCGCCAATATTTGTCGATGAACGGCTATGAACCCAAAATAAAAAAGCTTCAAAGCCAATGAAGCGAATAGAATAAATGCAATACTCATGATGACATGTTGAAAATTAATTTCGACGTATGCAGACAAAATAAAACTCTTTTTTTACATCGTTCATTATATCAGCAGATAGGAGCCGCCGTCAACGAAACAGCGAACGCTATATAATTTATTTTGGTAAACGTTCGGAATTAGAAAAAAGAATGGCCCATTCGGGCAAAACCAGCCACCAATCAATTCGCCTTTATGTTATTCAATAGAAAAGAGACAGTCTCAAAGTTCAAAACGGATTTTGAGACTGCCTCGCTCTTTTCATTGGGCTTTTCTTTTTGGGGATAACACCTATTCATACTTCATGGAGATAGGGTGCAGTTTTCAAGCAGTTTATATTCCTACAAATTCGGCTGTTTGTCTGCAGGCCATGTGTGAACAACCGGATTTGGGACGGACAGCTTCTTTTTATGTGTCCATAGAGATGCCGTTTGAAGCGTTATATAATTATCGGAAATTCCATTTACCAGCCAACGCTTCTGATTTTTATCATAAACCAGCCGGAAATTGATGCCTCGCTGATAGGAATCGTCTTTCATTTGTTTCTCTTTCTTTAGCTTATAACCGTATTTATAGGAAACAACAGTATCTACTGAGGCGTTCCATTGATCCCCGAAATGCGTCAGCGTCAGGCTGTCCGGATCAACCACCATCCCTAAATAGGCAGATTGAACTTCATCCAATTGTCCCTTTATTTGTTCGAATTGCATCATTCGTGCAGCCGATTGGGTCTTTTTAAATTGTTCCGAAGCAGAAGGAAGTTTTGTCGGTACATATTCAGAAGTCTCCCAAATGGATACTTCGCTGTTAAACTGATTAATGCGCTCAATCACTGCTTTTTGCACCGACGCATCACGTGCTATCCAGGCCGCCGAATTGACGTCGATTGTTATCGGTTGATCCCACACTGCTATTTTTTCTTTTTTTACAAAAATGCCTAAATCATTGGTCAGCTGTTTTTGAAGAACATAGGTTCCGGGAAGAATTCGTCCATACTTGGTTCCCTTATGTGCAATTCCCTGTTGATCAGCATTGAGTGCCAATTGTTCACCCTTGCGCAACCCAGTTACCGTAATCGGCTGCGTTTGAAGCTTCAATTTATAATTTTTAAAAAGCAGATAGCGTCGTCCCTGTTGCGTGATACTCAGGACGCCGTCCGAATCTAATTTTTTTGTCTGTGCCGCCTTTGTCAGGCTGTCGGTTATTTCTCGATAGGCTCCCTTGTGCGTACGCAAATAATTAAGCAGTGCCTGAGATGAGGATTTCGTAATTTCAGCACTTTTATTATCTGAAATGAGCAGCTGCTTGAGTGCTGACGCATCGTTAGTCTTGATCGTCTCCTTAAAGCTCTGAAGCAGGTGTTCTGGAGAAGACTTCGAGTGACCTATACCGACTAGAATAAGAAGAAACATTAATATAAGTACGAACGTGCCGATGATCACCATGCTGCTTTTTCCTAATCGCATCGCTTTCACGTCTCCTTCCGTATTTGCCCATTCTATGCTGCAAAATTCGTGAAGTGACTCCTATTTAATCAAAGCTGCATTTTTTCATGCGGATGAAAATGGTACAAACTGATCCAGTCTATTTTTAAAGGTGATCACATAGAACTGACCGTAGACTTTTTGACGGTTTCATGACAAACCGAACTTCAAACAATTTTGGGGGGCGATGACGATTAAACTTAAGCTTTTGCTCATCATGGGACTCGCACTTCTGCTGCTCATTGCCGGATGCGGCAACTCAAGCAGTAAGAAAGAAGAAGGCAAATCCGATATTGCGACGGTGACAGTGAAAAACGGCCAATATATTACAAAGGATGGTCAAGAAAACTCCGACGATAGCGCACTGCTCGCGCTCAATATCAGTATTACCAACCACTCCGACGATTCGCTGGATCTGCTCACTGATGACTTCTCACTCTATGATTCCAAGAATGAAAAAGTATCGGTGGATGACTCCATCTATGACGATTCAGAAGGCAGCTTTAAAATGCTGGACACTGACTCCCTTGCCAAAGATAAAACCGTAACCGGCTACATTCCGTTTCGAGTCGCCAAGAACAAAACCTATGAACTGCACTTTCAGCCAAACGTCTATAAAGGAGATAAAAAGGTTGATGAAATTGTTGTAAAAATTAATACCAAGAAGTTCAAAGACGATCAGCAGCAAATTAAGGATTCCATGAACGCCTATATACAAACTGTTTTCTTTGGAAAAGATGATTCGAACTACGCAACCCTTGTCGCCAATGATGCAAATAAAGATAAAGCGCAAATGAAAGACGTATTCATCAAAAATATGGGCAGCGAGCTCGATGATCAGTTGTCTGATGAGCAAACCAATCAAATTTATGAAGCCTTTGAAAGCGCCAATCGTGAAAAAGGAAGCGTCGTTCTAAAGGTTGATACAGCCCTTCCGGATTCAGCCGTTGTCGAAGTTACTCCAAAAGTACTTTTCCTCGACGACATGTATGACGAGATTGAAAAATTGAAGGATCAGTTTATTGATGACAACCGCGGCAAATATTCGGACTATGATGCTGCGCTGAAAGGCTGGTATGTGTACATGGCAAAAAATATTGGGGAGGTGTTTAAAAATACTGATACACAGACATCCGACGACAGCTATAAAATCAATCTTAAGAAGGAAGGAAACAAATGGGAGGTCGATTCTGAAAAAAGCACGGCAAATTACGATTACGAGGGACTGCTCAGCGATATGACGGGCGGGTATTAAATTAATGTCGCCAATGCTTTATGGACTAAGCTGAATTGAGCAGGTGCGCTCAATTCGCTTTTTTCAACCGAGAAAGCGGGACAAGCGGATAGCAGTTGAGACGAATGGGTTTTCTCTCTCTTCGGTTGAACTTTCCAGAGATTGGGTTGAACTTTTCGAGTGTTGGGTTGAATTTCCGCTCTTCGTTTGAAATTAGTTACAACTTTTTAGAAGTTCGTTACGATTTTTCCTTAGTTCGTTACGAATTTGAGAGTCTTCGTTACGACTTTTTCTCGATTCGTTACAAGTCCAGACATCCGCACATCTTACGAGTTATTGCACCTCTTCCGTCTACTGCGCAACAAAGATGCAACCCACTTTACTGTTGCTTAAAACCTCAATTATTTGCTCGACACAAATCAGACAAAATCAAATGGCCACTTTGTGACAGCGTTTTCGTAATTGTTGCCAATCCACTGGTTATAAAGTAAATTATATATGTGAATTAATTCACAAAGTCATGATCCCTATTTTCCGAAGGAGGACCACCATATGGCTATTGAAGAACAAGCATTACATCCAAAGGATTCGAAAAAAGAAACATTGGAAACGATGATCGATCAATTGGTAACGAATGCTCAGACCGCACTGGATGAATTTAAACCGCTTGACCAAACGCAAATTGATGAGATCGTACGACAAATGGCTCTGGCCGGACTTGATCAGCACATGCAATTGGCGAAAATGGCCGTCGAAGAAACCGGACGCGGTGTTTATGAAGATAAAATGATTAAAAATATTTTTGCAACCGAATACATTTATAACTCAATAAAAACTAACAAAACCGTTGGCATCATTAACGAGGATCCGTATGAAGAAATTGTCCAAATCGCCGAGCCAGTTGGCGTCATCGCCGGTGTTACTCCAGTGACCAATCCGACATCAACGACGATGTTTAAATCCATCATTTCAATCAAGACAAAAAATCCGATTATTTTCGCCTTCCATCCGTCGGCGCAACAATGCAGCAGCGAAGCGGCTCGCGTGGTTCGTGATGCCGCGATACGTGCCGGAGCACCGAAAAATTGTATTCAATGGATTGAAACACCATCACTTGCCGCAACCCAGCAGCTGATGCATCACCCCGGCGTGGCTCTCATTCTCGCGACCGGCGGTTCAGGCATGGTTAAATCCGCCTACAGTTCAGGCAAACCGGCGATCGGCGTTGGTCCTGGGAACGTACCTGCGTACATCGAAAAAACGGCCGACATTAAGCAGGCGGTGAACGATCTGATCCTTTCCAAGACCTTTGACAACGGCATGATTTGCGCCTCGGAACAGGCAGTCATTGTGGACGCAGCAGTCTATGAAGCGGTCAAACAAGAAATGACCGCAAACAAATGCTACTTCTTAAATGATGAAGAACGGAAAAAAGTAGAGACACTGGTCATTGATGAAAAGCGTTGCGCCGTCAATCCCAAAATTGTCGGCAAGTCGGCCGCATACATTGCTAATCTTGCCGGCGTCACAGTTCCGGATGACACTAAGGTTATCATTGCCGAGCTGAACAGTGTTGGCCCGGAATCACCGCTTTCACGTGAAAAACTGAGTCCTGTGCTCGCCTGTTTCAAAGCGAAAACAACCGAAGAAGGCTTACAGCGATGTGAAGAAATGCTTGAATTTGGTGGCATCGGGCACTCGGCAGTTATTCATTCAAACGACCAAAAAGTAATTAATGCCTTTGCTATGAAGATGAAGGCCGGCCGTCTGATCATTAATGCGCCATCGTCACTCGGCGGTATTGGGGACATTTACAACCACTTTATTCCATCACTGACCTTGGGCTGCGGCACGTACGGCGGCAACTCAGTATCCACAAACGTCGGGACAGCGAACTTGATCAATATTAAAACGATGGCCAATCGCCGCAACAACATGCAGTGGTTCAAGGTTCCGCCGAAAATCTATTTTGAAAAAAATTCAACCAAGTATTTGTCGGTGATGCCGGATATTACACGCGCTTTTATCGTTGCCGATCCGGGCATGGTTAAATTCGGCTACGTCGACCGTGTTGTCCACTATTTGAGAAAACGAAATGAACCGATCCAGTACGAAATTTTCTCTGATGTGGAACCGGATCCATCCGTCACTACTGTTATGAAAGGTACTGAAATGATGCGCAGCTTTAAACCGGACGTAATCATTGCCCTGGGAGGCGGTTCGGCAATGGATGCGGCAAAGGGTATGTGGCTGTTCTATGAAAGCCCGGAAACAGAGTTCTTTGGACTCAGACAAAAGTTCTTGGACATCCGGAAACGTGTCTTTAAATTCCCTGATCTCGGTAAAAAAGCAAAATTCGTCGCAATCCCAACCACGTCGGGAACCGGATCAGAAGTGACTTCTTTCTCCGTGATCACAGACAAAGAAAATGATATGAAGTATCCGCTCGCCGACTATGCGCTGACACCAAATGTGGCGATCATCGATCCGGAATTCGTCATGACTGTACCGCCGCGCGTGCTCGCCGATTCCGGTATGGATGTGCTCACGCATGCGATTGAAGCCTATGTGTCCAACATGGCCAATGATTTTACAGACGGACTTTGTATCAAAGCAATTCAACTCGTGTTCAAATACTTGCCGCGCTCCTATAAGGACAGCAGCGACAAATTAGCAAAAGAGAAAATGCATAATGCGTCAACCATCGCCGGCATGGCATTCTCTAATGCATTTCTGGGAATCAATCACAGCCTTGCGCACAAGCTTGGCAACGAATTCCATCTGGCACACGGCCGGTGCTGTGCGATTCTTCTGCCGCATGTCATCCGTTACAATGCTCAGAAGCCGACGAAGTTCACATCGTTCCCGAAATATAAACACTTTATTGCCGATGAACGCTATGCAGAGATTGCACAGATCATCGGTGTAGGCGGAAAGACGACTGAAGAAAGTGTGGAAAACCTCGTTCAGGCGATTAAAAAACTGACTCAAGAGCTGAATATGCCGATGAGCATTGAAACAAATGGTGTCAGCAAAGCAGCTTTTGAAAAAGCTGTTGAAAAGATGTCTGATCGTGCATTTGGCGATCAATGTACGACCGCCAACCCGAAGATGCCGCTGGTTACCGAACTGGAAGCAATCTATCGTCAAGCATTCAAGGGCATCTAGACCCTACACCCAACAACAAAATGAAAAATCGAGAGGAGACGAATCCTCTCGATTTTTTTGTTTATTGAAATCTGCTTATGCTTTCGAAAGGCCAATTAAAAAGCCCACGTTTCACAGACTAGCAAATTCTTATCAGTTATTCTTAGGCGTAAGTAATTTGTAAAGCAATTGTTCGGTATAGTGATTAAACGATGCCGACGTTCGTGTTCTCGGCCGCTCAAGAGGGATGGCAAGATCTTCGCTGACTACGCCCTGCTCAAGCAGAATAACACGATCCGCTAATCGAACTGCCTCTTCCACATCATGAGTCACAAGGATGCAGGTCAGGCCCTGCTTTTTCCATACCTTTTCAATCAAGTCCTGCATTTCCATCCTGGTCAATGCATCCAGCGCGCCGAGCGGTTCATCAAGCAAGAGCAGTTCCGGCTGATTGATTAATGCCCGCGCGAGCGCGACTCGCTGTTTTTGCCCGCCGGATAATGTCAATGGATATTTATCAGCAAATCCGGACAGACCTACTGCTTCCAGTGCTTCCACAGCACTTTTTTTCCAATTGCCATTCAAGCCGATGCCAACATTATCAACCACCTTTTTCCAAGGAAGAAAGCGGCCATTTTGAAACATTAAGCGTGCCGAATGATTGATCCCCGCCAGAGGCTGCCGGTTCTGTTCCACTTCGCCTTCTGTTTGTTGCTCTAAACCGGCAATCAGCCGTAGCAGCGTACTTTTCCCGCACCCGCTTCTCCCAATGATTGCGACAAATTCGCCTTCGCGAATGGTAAGGTTGACGCCTTTAAGAACCTGCTGATCCTGATAATGTTTGCGGATGTTCCGCAATTCCAGCACAACCTTTTTCGATCCATAAAGTTCATCTTGGCTATGAAGTACAGTAACCGGTCGATCATCTGCCTGTCTTAAACCTGTGACCAACGCAGCCACCTCCTCTCAAATAGTTTTGCAATCAGATCGGAACATTTGCCGAGTAATGCGTAAATCAAAATGGAAAGGACGATAACATCCATCTGCATGAATTCTCGTGCATTCATTGCCATATAGCCGATTCCCGAGTTTGATGATATGGTCTCCGCGACAATTAAGGTTGTCCACATCACACCGAGTGCGTAACGGACGCCGACGAGAATTGATGAGAGTGCACCTGGAAAAATGATATGCGTAAAAAGTGATAATCCGTTTAATCCATAGGCTTGTCCCATTTCTACTAATTCCTTATCCACATATTTAATGCCATGATACGTATTAATATAGATCGGAAACAGCACACCGAGTGCAACTAGGACAATTTTCGGTGTCTCGCCAATGCCGAACCAGAGAATCATTAAAGGAATCAGAGACAGATGCGGTACATTGCGCAGCATTTGCACAGAAGAATCAAAAAGTGAGTCGGAAACTTTAAAAATTCCATTGCACAGTCCTAAAACAAAGCCTGTAATACCCCCGATCAAGAAACCGCTCATCGCGCGATAGAGACTGATCCCGAGATTATTCATCAATTCCCCGCTTTTAAACAACCGAATCCCTGCACGAATAACACCGAGCGGCGAAGGAAGCACCGTTGCGGATAGGACTCCCAATGACGATAATCCCTGCCAGACGAGCAGCAAAACGATCGGAATCAGCCACGGGAGAACATGCATCAAATCTTTTCTTACATTGATTTTCATGATTTATGCCTCCTTAATTGCTCAGCAACGCATCACGTACATTGATTTTCTTCGGAATGATTTTTAATTGATAGAATTGATCCGCAATCGATTGTTGTTCATCGAGAATAGTGCTATTCATTTTGTCAATGCCATAGGTGCGGCGATTGACAGACATTGCTACAATGTCCTTATCCATTTTGAGGGCGTCTGCCAGCTTTGCAATCAATTCCGTATGGTGGCTATTTGCCCAATCCATGGCTTCTGATACTTGACTCATAACTGTTTTGGTGACCTTTGTATGACTTTTTGCAAAGCTGCGTTTCGCCAAGAAGAAGTCGCGATCAGTCGTAATCCCCTTGCCGTTGACAAGCATTTTTGCATTGCCGGTAATCTGTGCTGCCGCTGTGAATGGATCCCAAACTGCCCAAGCATCAACATTGCCCTTCTCAAACGCGATACGTGCATCTGCAGGCTGCAAGTACACAGGCTGCACATCATTCAATGTTAAGCCTGCTTTTTTTAATGCTTTGACTACAAGATAATGAGAGCTGGATCCCTTTGAAAAAGCAATCTTCTTCCCTTTTAAATCGGCAAGCGATGTAATTGAGCTGTTTTTCTTAACAACAATGCCGCTGCCGACATTTTTGGATTTTCCCACGCCGACGTAGACGATGTCCGTACCTGATGCTTGTGCGACGACCGGCGGCGTATTTCCTGTTCGACCATAGTCAATGCTTCCGGCCCGCAGCGCTTCAAGTAATGCCGAACCCGCTTGGAACTCTTTCCACTCCACTTTATATCCTTGTTTCTTTAGCGCTTTGGCTAGATTTCCTCTGATCTGAGCAATGTTAAATTCATCGCCTTTTTGGTATCCGATGCGAATGACTTTGTTTCCGGTGTCCGATGATGATGTTCCGCACCCGGAGACAAGAAAACCGATAATGAGTATAAGTGACAGAGCGAGCAGCTTTGATTTACGCATGATTATTAATTCTCCCTATTTCAAGATTTTGAACGAGCAAATGATGCTTTAACAGGCTTCTTTGAACTTTCCCTGTTGGTCCGGTGGGTATTTCGGGCAAGAATTCTATGGTTTCCGGCCATTTGTGTGCGGATAAGGATCGCTTGCATTGCTCCCAAACAGCCCGTATAAGTTCCTGCCGATCAGTCTGGACTTTCTCTTCAGCGACAATATAAGCGGCAACTCGTTCTCCGTACTTTGGATCATCCAACCCAATAACGGCAGCTTGTTTTATCCCGGAAACCGTTCGGATGACCTGTTCCACTTCATAAGGGCTGATTTTCTCGCCTCCGCGATTAATTAATTCCTTTTTCCTTCCTGATATGAAGACATAGCCGTCTTCATCAACCCAGCCAACATCACCGGTGTGAAACCAGCCGTCTTGGAAAGCGTCCTTTCCTGCGCCGTCTTCATAGCATCTGATCACATTGTCGCCGCGTATCGTAAGCTCTCCCACTTTCCCGCACGCCAGTTCCTGATCCTGATCATCAACAACTTTCAATTCCAAGCCGTACGGAATGCCGACCGATGCAGGTTTACGTTTCATAGGCGGCAGCGGGTTAACACAAATCTGACTTGCTGCCTCAGTCATACCGTAGGATTGGATCAGCGGAATGCCAAAGACATCATCAAATTGTTTTGCCAGCTGCGGTGCAAGCGGAGCTGACGCGGATCGGATCATACGCAAAGAATCAGGAATGACCGTCGGTTTCGGAATCTTAAGCAAAATCGAGATGATCGCCGGCACCGCCGATACCCAGGTCACCTTGTCTTGGATGACAACATTCCAAAACTTAGACGCGCTGAACTTTGGCGCCATTATGATCTGCCCTCCTGAAAGAAGTGTAGACAAAACGGTGACAACCTGAGCATTGATATGAAAAAGCGGAAGTATGTTATAAGCACGATCGGATGCGCTCAGTCGGTGCGAGGCGATAATATGCCGCGCTGCCGCATACACTTGCCGGTGTGTCAGGCCGACTGCCTTCGGTGCCCCGGTCGTTCCTGATGTATAGAGAAGAATGGCTGTTGCATCTTCAGGAGGCTCGACCGAAGTACATGATTCAAACGCGGCCTCCGCATTCCATACCCTTATCCATTGGTGATTATTTCTGAAGTAATAGGACAGATCCGACAAATCCCCATGATAAATGCAGAGCGAATTCAAAGAATAAGCCATCGTGTCATCGAATAAAACGGCAGCATGCCGATCGTGAACGAACCCGTGAACCGGTCGGCACCTCTGTATGAATCGTTTAAATTCCGTATCCGTCATTTCCGGATTTACGGTTGCAACAACTGCTCCGTAATCCATAATTGCAAGGAAGAAACAAAGAAATGAATAGGAGTTTGGCAGTCCGAGAACGACCCTGTCCCCTTTTTCAATCCCCGCATGCACCATAATTGCTTGAATTCTTTTGATTTCGGATTGAAGTTCGCCTGCCGAATACCAATGATTGCCTTCATTTATCATAGATCTGTCACTTGGCTTCATATGCTCATGCAATTCGCGTGTTAATTGTGACATAGACGTTATCTCCTTTAATTCGTTTATTTTGTTTCTTCAGGCAAAGCTGCAGGCTTTGACCGCTTCAGGCTCGGCCATTTTGAACGACGACCAATGCAATAGGACAGAATCGGTGTTTTATAAAAAGCATAGGCAATAAGCATAGATGCTGCGTAAACAAAAAGAATGGCAAGCGGCAGAGACAAGTAAAAAGCAAGTGAACCGACTTTTAAATAGGGTACAAAATAAGTACCGACCAAATAGAGCGGAAAAGGCTGCGCCAGATACATACCGAACGACGTCATTGATGCGGTCTGAACGAATCGATTAAACACCGGCCCGCTCCCTGTTTCCCTGCGCTTCGCCCAGTACCTTCCGATAAAAATCAACAAAGCGATGATCAGAATAGTGTAGGGCAGATATACAGGCTGATGCACAGACTGAGCAGCACGATCGCTTTCATGTAAGATGACGCGGTTTAAATAATAATGCAGGCACATACCCATCCAGCTGACGGCAAGGATACCGATCAGCAATTTGATATGCCGATCAATAAATGTGCAAATCTCGTTATAGTGACACGCTGCCAAGCCGCCGAGTACAAAATAACATTGGTAGGTGACGACGAACACGCCGTAATGAGACAATAAGTACGGCCAGCTAGATGTATCCAGATGAGGCAGCACAAATTTGATAAAAACCGTTGTGATCAATTGCACATACACACTCCATAGGAACACATGCAAATGCCACTTTTTAAACTTTTGCAGCCCGCGAAGCATAAATGGGAACACAAGATAGAATTGAAACGTAACGAGAACGTAGTAAATATAAAATTGATCCCCATGGATGAACGCAAGCCACAAATCATTCAGGAATTGAAATAGAGGCTCTCGTGTATGCATTAAATAATCATTCTGAAACAAGAGATAGATAATGTTCCAAAACAAATAGGGAATGCCAATGAGCAAAAAGCGTTTCTTCCAAAAATCTGCAATCCGCAAATCACGGTTGGCGTAAACGATAAACAAAATAAATCCCGTAATAAACATGAATGCCATACGTGTGACATGCATTGAGGAATGAATCGCCGACATCGTCACAGAGCTCATTGTCCATCCTTTCAGCTGACTGTCAAAGATACTCATTGTATGGACGGAGAGAACACCAAACATAATGATCGCTCTCATCAAATCAATTTCATATAAATGTTTTCTTTTCAATAAAACAACTCCTTGCTCGTAACAATTTTCAGACATAGATTATCATCGAATCCTTAACAATTTCTTAATTGCACATTGCGACTTTATTACATAACAGCGTTTACGCTTTATATCGAAACCGTTTACATATTTTGAACACTTCGATACACTTGTTGTGAACAGATTCACATGTTTAGATTTAAGGAGGATAAAAATAGTGAAACTATTGATGTACGGCGTACAAGATCACGAAAAGAAGATCATCGCAGACTGGGCTGAATCACATAAAGTTGACATAGTGACCACACCGGACTTCCTCTCCGAACAGACCGTTGCACGTGCAAAAAGCTTTGACGGCATCTGCATTCAACAGCCGATTGCGCTTGGCGGACCGAAGCTGTACGCACAGCTGAAGGACTATGGAATCAGGCAGATCGCGACACGCACGGCAGGCTATGACATGATTGACTTGGCCGAAGCGGAAAATAACGGCTTAATCGTCACAAATGTTCCTGCCTACTCGCCTTATGCCGTAGCAGAGCTTGCAGTCACTCAGGCCATGCAGCTCGTTCGCCACATTCCACAATTTCAGAAGCGCATCTCTAATCAAGATTTTCGCTGGTCCGGTCTGCTTTCTAAAGAAATCCGCTCATTAACCGTCGGCATCGTGGGAACCGGCCGCATCGGAGCCACGGCCGCCGAGCTTTTCAAAGGACTCGGGGCAAAGGTTATCGGCTTCGACCAATACCCAAACGATCGCGTCAAATCAATTCTCGACTATCGCCCATCGCTGGAGGCTGTACTGAAAGAAGCAGACATTGTATCCCTGCATACGCCTCTCTTTGATTCAACACGGCATATGATCAACAAAAATACATTAAAACTGATGAAAAAGAGTGCTTTTCTTATCAACATCGCACGCGGAGGGCTCATCAACACAGAGGATCTTATTGATGCACTCGCAACCGGAGAAATTGCCGGGGCTGCGCTTGACACATTTGAGAACGAAACCGTGATTAACAAAAATCTAAGCGGACAACCGCTTGATGATCCGCTTCTCGCTAAGTTGATCGCTATGGATCAAGTCCTGTTGACACCACATGTTGGTTTCTTTACGGAAACAGCCATTCAAAATATCGTTGAAGGCGCGCTTGACTGTGTTGTTGAAGTTCTGGAAACCGGCACAAGCAGAAACCGTGTGCAACAGCCGGAATAAGCGTAGAAAATAAACCATAAACAGATTAGAAAACTTGGCTGCGCCTCTGACAAAGGCAAAGGCTTAGTTGCATTTACACTAAATTCCTCTAAATCTTTATACTTTCTTATTTGTGTAAAAAAAGGAGATCATTTAGCGAACGAATGATCTCCTTTTTATAGTGTACCTTTGATTTGATGGCTGTTATACTTATGAAAAAGAAAGGAGATGATCATGATGGCAAGCGAGTTGCAAATGGTGATGCAAGCCATTAAAGAGCTTGGAAACAACATCAGCACGCTCGATGAACGGATGGGCAAGTTTGAACAGAGAATGGATCAGCTTGACACACGAATAAATCACATGGAGAATGACATGCGCTCCGGATTTGCTGCATTGAAACAAGAGATTAAAGACAAGCACTTTGATGTACTGGACCGCATTGATCTTCTGCGTGAAGATGCCTTAAACACATCATTAGACGTTCAGCGCATCAAACGATTAGAAAACTTGGCTTTGCCAAGCCTCTAGCAAGGCGAAGTCATAGTTGCACTTATACTATTTTCCTTAAAATTTATCACTAGCGTTGCAGTAATCAAAACTGATGATTCAAAATACTAGGAATAGTCGAATTTAAAGAGGCTAGCCAACAAAAAAATCCTTTACAATGGAAGGATAGGTGATTCTATCCAAATCCAAAGAAAAGGATTCACGCATGGATAAGAATACACATCTCTCTTCATTTTCGCAATGGTTAAATCAGATAAACTTTAAACAGCTTGACGAAACCCTCGGACAAACCGGCGGTGACAAGTACGTGAAAAAGCTGACGACAAAGGCTTATATGACCCTTTTTCTGTATGCTCATCTCCAGAAAGAAGACAGTCTGCGTTCGATTTCGGACTGCGTCTTAAGTGAAGAGCTTCAGAAAGCAACGGGTCTCTCGTCGATCAGCGCCTCACAACTCTCAAGAAAAAATAACTCGGTTGACCCGCAACTGTTGATGATGCTCTTTCTTGATCTGGTCGCCAAGATTAAAGGCAAACGAGCACCCCAAATGGATGAACAGCTTAGGGTTGTGGATTCGACGACGATATCCCTGAATGCTCAGCGCTATCCATGGGCTCACTTTCGCAAAACCAAAGCCGGCGTCAAGCTGCACCTTCGCCTTGTCTTTATGGGAAAAGGGCAAGTGTTTCCGGAAAAAGCAGTCCTTACATCCGCTCAAGTCAATGACCGCTCGCAACTCGATGTGCTCGTTGACGAGAAAGAAGCCATGTATGTCTTTGATCGAGGCTATGTGGATTACCAGGCCTTTGATCGTTTTTCCGAAGAGGGGATGTTCTTTGCTTCCCGTTTAAAAAAGAATGCCGTTATCCATGTCCTGCACAACTATAAAGTCCCCGAGAAAAGTTCTCTTTTATCGGATCAAATGATCCTGCTGGGCAGCATTCAAAACCAAACGGAAAATGCCTTCCGTCTCATCGTGGCGCAAGACGATCAGGGGAAGAACATTCGGATCATCACCAATCGTTTTGACTTGTCGGCGACAGAAATCAGTGATGTCTATCGTCATCGATGGGCCATCGAACTTTTTTTCAAATGGCTGAAGCAACATGTTCGGATCCAAACATTTTACGGACAAAGTGAGAAGGCTGTCCAGAATCAACTACTTTTGGCGTTGATTCATTACAGTCTATTCGTTTTGATTCAGCAGAAACTTAAAACGACGAGTTCAGTACTTCAACTGAACCGATGGTTCAAAGCTGTGCTTTGGAAATCCTGTGAGCAATGGTTCCGCCGTATTCGTTTTCAAATGAATAAAAGGAAACGAGTAACCTAAAGGCACCTTAAAGGCTGTTGACACTTGGACACTGATTAACTGGATAAAATTGTAAAATGGATCGAGTCACCTTTTAGGTGGACATTAACTTTTTTGGCTTTGGTAGAAAAAATACAAATTCTGAATAGTTCGTCAATATTTATGCAACGCTAGTGAAAATTTATATACTTTTTTATAGTAAAAATTAAAAAAGCGGGACTTTAACCGCGCACGCGCGATCATACTCCCGCTCCCTTTTCTTCACTTCACAGTTCTTCATTACTTCTGATCAAACCACGCAGGGTTATTTCGATCATTGCAATCACCCTGTCGATGAACGGCATGAGATCGTCAATATTCGAATTCGGGTGTTTCTTTAGATAAGTCATCGTCCGATTACTGTAATCATTAAAAATACAGAGCAGTACCTCTTTTAAAAGATTCGGGTCTACATCGTCCTTCAAGTCGAGTTTTTCAATCGTATCCCCAACGAAATCCGGAGTCATTGCATTCAATTCATTATATAGACTAATCATTTTTTTCGTCAGTTTTTCCGGAGGTCGAGTAAATGCATTCATGATAAACTGGAAAATATCTGGATATTTTTTATAAATACTGATTTCCATGGCACATATTCTCCGCATATCTGCAAGCATATCAGACGATAAATTCCAGTTCTCATAGTCAAGCTCTTTCATTGTAAACCGTATGGCATAATCCACACTTTCTTCAAAGAGTTTCTCTTTAGAATCAAAATAGTGAAAGATCAGCCCTTTTGAGACGCCCGATAATTTTGCGATCTGATTGGTCGATGCCCGGTCAAATCCCTTTACCGCAAATTCATGAATCGCAGCGTTCAAAATAGCCTTTTCTTTCGTTTCATCCATTACACTTTCAAATCCTTCCTCTTATATGTCCAAAGCGCAAGCAGACAAGAAACCACGATCACAATCAGGTCGGTCACAATGTATTTCCATTCAATCCCATTCTTAAAAACAGTGCTCGGAAGCGCCGTGTCAACCGGCGAGAAGAAAACCAGTGCCTGAAAATCATCATTCATCTTACCCACAACACCAAGTATAAAGGTAAGAAAAACAATACCAAGAGATAATGAAGTCGCCGATTTATTTGTGGACAGGAACGCCGATAATAGGAAACCGAACGCAAGAAAAGTAAGGCCCATTACCCATCCGGAAAAAGCTAATTGTGCAAAGCTCTTAAACAGCCCAGCAACGGATGCTCCCGACTCCTTGAAGAGGATGCATCCCAAAAAAGCAATGACCATTGATACTGCCCAGTATAATGTATATAGCAAACTGTTGGCGAGCATTTTCGATCCAACGATGGAAAGACGCGTAATCGGCTGAGCATAGAGATAGCCGATTGTTCCCTCCGCCTCTTCTCTGGCAAGTGCATTGGTTCCGAGCATCGCTGCGAAAATACCGGTGGCAATGATCACATACTGGTATTCATAACCAAAGTAGCCTTTGATCGTCGCCAGAGCCGCCATATCCGATAAATTGAATGCCTTCAGCATATCTTTCGGCATTGACTTCAAGTCCATCTGCTGCAGACCCATGTCCTTCATTGCGGGAAATAACGACACCAAACCAAGCGTCAGCAATCCGACAACAACAATCCAAATCAAAAGTGTTTTTATGTGTGTCCTGCATTCAAGCTTGAATAAGGTCATAATCGTTCACCCTCCTGACGTTCATACATAGACATGAACTGTTCTTCCAAATCACGATTCGCAACAGTAACATCTTCAAGATCTACTGAAAGATTCGACAAGGTTGAGAACAGCTGCGGCAAGCCGCCTTCATAGAGAAAACGCGCTTCATGTTCCTCTTTTTTCGTGCAGGTCGCACCAATAGCCTTCATTTCATCGAGCGGCAGCTTGCTTCCTTTCAAGACAACAATCTTCATCTTTTTATTGACTTGAGACAGATCTTCAACACCGATCAACTGGCCGCTGCGAATAAACGCGACCTTTGAACAATAATCCTCAACTTCTTTCAGGTTGTGACTTGAGAGGAAGATGGTCGCCCCCTGTTCCTGCTTTTCTTTGAGCACTCGGAACAGCCGAGCATGCATCAGCGGGTCAAGTCCGTTCGTTGGTTCATCCATGATAATTAACTCCGGATGATGAATGAGTGCGCAGACTAATGCAACCTTTTTCTTATTTCCTAAAGACAGATCACCGAACTTCTTCTTGCGATCAATCTGAAACAGTTCACAATAGCGATCAATCTCCGCCTGATCGCCTTTCATTTGATGAAAATCAAGCGTATAGCGAATCAGATCCTGAACGCGCAGCTGCGGATAAAAACGGACATCGCTTGGCACATAGCCAATTCTTTTCTTGACCTCCAGATCATGCTGCGGAACATTTTTTCCGAGAAGTGATATCTCCCCGCCGCTTCGTTTAATAAAATTCAACATCATATTCATTGTTGTCGATTTGCCTGCTCCATTCGGTCCGATGAATCCGAAAAATTCACCTTGCTCAACAGAAAAGGACAGATCATTCACAGCAACAAACTTGCCAAAACGTTTACTGATGTGGCTCAATTCAATAACCGGCATCTCAGTGAACCTCCTTTTGATCACGCTTTGACCACTAGGTCAATGACACTATAGCATGCATTGACCTAGTGGTCAACACTCTTGTTCACGTTTTTTCCGGCTAAAAATGATGACAATTTTTTGCTCAGTCTAGGAGTGATGGCCAAGTTTGGTATGTATAGACATCCTCATCAATCACATAATAATTGACGAAAAAGGGGGGAGAAACAATGGCAAAACCAGATGATCGTTCTGACAATTGGGAGAAAATCGGCCACAACATCGGTAACACGCAGCAAAACATTGACGAAACCAATGACTATTTAAAAGCGCACGGCGATGAAATGAACGAGGATGAAAAACGTCAGCTGCATGAAAAAAACAAGCGACGCAAGGACAGCGTAGAAGGACTGCGCGATGAACTGAAAGATGAAACCGCCTTTAGCAAGACTCATTAATTATTAAATACCGATCGGCAACGCCGGTCGGTATTTTTCATGCCCTCCTGAGAACAGGTGCCCAGTATGACTCTGTTTGGATATTAGCCTTAAGTCTTAGAGGAATATATGGCTGAGGCTTATTCCTGAAGATCCGTCGTCAAGTTAAAGTATAGGTACATTGATCGAAAGGATTGCCCGTCATGTATGCTTATATCTTACTTACTCATTCAAAAACACTGCCCGCAAAACTCGTCCGGCTTTGGACCGGTGATACCTATTCACACGTGGCCATTTCTCTTGATTCACCTATGACCGCTTACAGCTTCGGTAGGAAAAGCAGGCTGAACTTTCTTAACGGAGGATTTATTGAGGAACAGTTCGCTGATATGGATCAAGCAACGCAAATCAGCGTTCTGCGTCTTCCAATGACTCAGAATGCCTATTATCGAGCTCGTATTCTGCTCGCCTACTTTCAAGATTACGGTGACTCCTATCATTATAATTTTAAGGGAATTATCGGCATCATGCTTCACCGCAGAATAAGCGGAATAAATGCCTATTTTTGCTCTCAATTTGTTTCAACACTGCTCGAGAAAAGCGGCGCATACCGCTTCAGCAAGCCCGCCTATTTTATCAAACCGTCTGATTTTCTCGTTCTGAACGAAGCGGAAACCCTTTATTCCGGAACGCTTGGCGGCTACTTGTCACCTGCAGCTGATTCCGGCCGTTTAGCACCGGCCGCTCAATGGGCTTAGATATACTTTACCATCAGATACTCGTCTACAAATCCGCTGTCTTCCTTCATTGCGTCATAATCTTCGCCGTAGATCTTAAATCCGAATTTTTTGTAGGCGCGAATCGCAGGCTCATTGTTCGTGACGACAAATAAATAAATTTTGGTAACACCGTCTTTTATCACATCACCAATCATAAATTCGATGATTTTTCTGGAAAGGCCCTGACCTCGGTATTCTGGCGATACATAGACGCTGGTGAGTGTTGCACGGTGCGCCATTTTCGGCAGCGTTTCCCGATGCAGTGATGCAATCGCGATCAGTCGTTCCTCATCGAAACCGCCAACAGTCAAGACATCGGGGTCAGACAGATGTTTACGAATTTGATCCATTGTCCGATTTTGTTCCGTATTCAAGTCCGATGCGTATGCCTCCGGATTATTTGTCAATGCTTCGAGCCTCAATGCGCGATACTGCTCCGCATCTTCGGCGGTTAATGGTTTAAAAAAGACCATAGCAAGCCCTCCACAACATATTCTCTATGCTATTATGAACTTATTCTCGATTTTTAATGAGGTGGAGACTGTGCGCATTTTCGGAACCGTGAAAAACGGAGTGAACTATATACTGAGAAAAGGCGCCTATGCTGTAATTTTTGAAGGCGACCGCACAGCGTTGATCCGCGCTAACGGCAACCAATATTTTCTTCCCGGCGGAGGAATTGAGTCTGGTGAGACAGATGAACAGTGCCTGAAGCGCGAGCTGCTTGAAGAAACAGGCTGCACCATCGATGAGATTCACTATTTTGGCCATGCGCAACGTTATTTTCTGTCAACGCTTCCCGTTGTTCAGCCCATGGTCAGTGACGGTTATTTTTATACCGCACGGCTTGGTCAGCAAGTACAGCAGCCGACTGAATCCGACAACTTCTTAGAATGGATTGATGTCTCGAAATGTGGTCAGTTGTTATTCCACGAACATCAGGCATGGGCGGTTCAAGAAGCTTGGGCGCAGTCACAGCACAGGCCATGATTCGTAAATGGTTGCCTGATCGGGACGTGACTGATTGCGTAACCAATCGACCGCTTTCAGCACAAGCGGAGATGAATTATTGATGTTCAGCGCGTCAATGCTGATCCAGTGCGCGCCGGCCGAATCCTGTCCGTCAAATTCAGCAGGACGCTCAAACGATCCGCTGATCTGCGTCACTAGATAGAAAACCGCGACATGATGGACATGAGTGAACTGCTTCCAGTTCCACGGCAAAAAGAAGTCAAAGGTGCCAATTTGAAAGCAGTCGGAAACCGCCATGCCGGTTTCCTCATTAAATTCTCTGTGCAGTGTTTCGATCAATGATTCGCCAGGTTCCTGGCTGCCGCCAGGCAAATCGTAGCGATGAATATACGGGCCGCCGGTTTTGTCGATAATAATGATTTTGTTGTTGTGTTCGGCAATACCGTAGCAACCGAATGCTGTATGGTAGTTTTTTTCTTGGTTGGGCATGTGCTCAAGCCTCCTTGTTTGTGTTTATCGACCACTATTCAGATTTTATCAGTCACCTTGACGAATTTATCGACCGCTATCCAGATTTTATCAGTCACTTTGACGAATTTATCGATCACTTTTAACTTTTTATCGACCGGTTTGATTTTTCGGCAAATACGTCCTCTGATAAATAGTAAATCCTAGACTTTTTTTCACCCTCGTAACGAAGTGCTGTTCGATGAAGCAAGCGTCTCGCGGTTAAATTGGGCCTTAGCATGAGAAAATCGCGGCATTGGTTGTTTGTAATTGCCGGCCCGTGAATTAGATAATAGTCGCGTCATGCAAGTAAATGCGCGGTTCGAGAGAGGTATGCTCGCAATGTGGACAAATCCAGCTCTGTTTCAGCTTCTCCATTGGCATTGCACCGCACTCGGGACAGCGCACACCTTTTATGATTGCTTCGGGGTTGATCAATGATCGAAAGGGTTTGATAATCAGTGGCTTATGGGCCGCAAGCAGTGCATCTGAAATGTTGTCCAAATCCCTCACAGACAAATGTGCTTTGCTGAATTGCTTACTGAAACGTGAAAGCTCTGCTCTGAGATTTGCCCGCCGAACTACCTGGCTCATTTTTTCGCGGCTCCTCAATCCTTTAAATTGCAGCTGAGCGTTTGAAGCGATCACCACACGATTAATAATCGGCAGTGACCAGTCGTGTTCATTCAACCACTGTTGCAGCGAATCAGTTAAATACTCGGCCTGTGTAATGGGATCAGCGCAAAACGATCACAAAGAACAAGAAAATCAATTTGGAAAACGTGGACATAGTCTGACAAACGGAGGTTGTGGAAAATACGAAATTCTTTGTCGGGGAGATAGCTGAGCGGATCGTCCATAGATTGCTCACCATGCCAACCGGCGAACGCCCTTTTATAGAGCGACAGCACATGATCACGCGTACTGCCCGCTTTCATCCGCCGCGTCAGCGCTTCATACTGGAGCACGTGGTATGGGATTTGGATGGGTTTGTCGAACACTCGATCGCCTCACTTTCATGATAAGAAGTTCGACGGCTGGATTTCCAAATCCTTCTCTCGACGCTCAATCCTCTAGAATCAAATCCAGACTCTGCCTGCATCCCTCAACAATGTCCGCATTCTGCCGATCATAACCGTACATGAACAGTGAAACCGTTGTAAAAGCCGCCTTCCACCTAGCTAATGCTTTCGTCGCATCGCTCACTTCACCATAAACCGCAAAAAATTGCGAACGCGCACCATAAGGCAAAAAGCTGTACACAATCGATAAATCCACAGCAGGATCACCAATATGAACATCTCCCCAGTCAATCACACCGGTCACCCTGCCAAGCTGATTACTAATTAGATTCCGAATATGCAGGTCGCCATGCACCAGACACCGTTGCTCAGCCAGAGGAATCGGATCCGTTTTTTCGACGTATTGCCGTAGCTTACCAACTCGATGATACAGATTCTGCATCGCTAACTGATCCACACGTTGGAGCAGCGCCATTTTGCGTTTCCCAATGTCCAGCCGTCCGAGCTCATCATCGGGAACACCTAGTGCAGCAGCCTGTTCTGCCGGAAAATGATGCAGAGCTCGCAAAAATTGAGCCAAGTCTGCTGCCGAACGCGCACGTTCTTCATGGGTCAGGATAACCGGCAAATACCCGCGAACCTTCTCATAACCAAGAAACGGCCATGAAAACTCAGCGTCCGGATTGCCAAAAAAAAGCGGTTTAGAAATCTGCAGCGGTAAATGATCTGCCAGTTTTGGCAAGATTCCACTCTCCGCACGCAGCAGTCCAACCGCTATCTGCCGGCGAGGAAATCGAAATACATACCGTTCATTGACAAGATAAACAGTATTGTCGTAGCCTTCGCCTAGCGCAGAAACCTTTGCTGGCGCGAGCTCAGGAAACTGCCGTTCGATCAATGTTCGCGCTAATTTTTCTGAAACCACCTGCTCCGGATCCCATATATTTCCCAACATCGTCTCCTCCTTTCGTCATACATGTCATTGTCTTTTCCCATTTTTCAAGCTAATATAAATACAAAGAACTGCACCCTTGCGCTGTTTGAATGTGAGATGAGTATTGATGGATGTCTATGTTGCCAGGCAACCGATTTTTGATCGGAAAATAAATCTGTACGGCTATGAACTGCTTTATCGAAAAAGCATGAATAATTATTTCGAAGGAACCGATGATAATCAAGCCACAGCAGCATTGCTGTCAAACTCCATATTGGTCATGAATTTCGACCAGCTCATCGATGGAACGAAAGGGTTCATCAATTTCTCGGAAAATTTTCTCACCAATGACTTTCCAAAATTACTGTCTCCAAATAAAATCATTGTGGAGATTCTAGAAAATGTTCCCCTGACCCAGGAGGTTATCGATGCCTGCAAAGGGTTAAAGAAAGCCGGCTACACACTGGCTTTGGATGACTTTACCTTCGATCCGAAAATAATGCGGTCTCCGCTGATGACACTGGTCGATATGATCAAGATTGAATTCAATCGGAATCCGCTGCATCAGCAAATTCGCCTGATCAAGAAATACGGACAGCAGAAGCTTTTTTTAGCTGAAAAAATAGAGACGGAAAAAGAATATACCTTGGCGCTTCGCATGGGCTACCATCTCTTTCAAGGTTACTTTTTCAGCAAGCCGGCGATGATTAACGGAACCGACATTCCTTCGTTCAATTATCATGTGCTGCACATCATTAAAGAATTAAAAAAAGAGGACGTCAATTTAAGAGCTCTCTCCAAACACTTTCAGCATGATCTTGGACTCACCTATAAAATCATGCGGATTGCGAATACTCTCCATTACGGTGCGATGATTCCTGTCCGCTCCATTCAGAATGCCCTCACACGGATCGGTGTAAAGGATTTATCAAAATGGATGCATCTTTTTCTTCTTCAAGAGCTTCAAAACCTGCCTAACGCTGAGTTAATCAAAGCTTGCATTATTCGTGGGCGCATGCTGGAAAAGCTGGCGACACTCCTGAATGCACAGGACGAGGAGGACAACTACTGCCTCGTCGGACTCTTTTCCTCAATTGATGCACTTACGAATCAAAAGATGGAAGATATTCTCGCTACGCTCCCTTTTCCCGCCGAAGTAAAAGAAGCACTGATGGGACAAGACAATAACTTCAGAACCCATCTTAATGGTGTTCTCTTACTCGAACAGGCAGATTGGGCTGCACTTAACGACTACTTAGAGCAATTTGCGATTTCAAAACATGCCTATATGGCAGCCTATATTGACGCGATCAAGTGGCAGCAATATCTTCCTTAATCCATCGTTATTGATTTTGCCTGTTCTTCGCCAGGTGCGGAAGTCCCAGCAACAAAGATGCTGCCAAACTGCCCATTACTCCAAAGCTCAGGGTAAAGCCCAACTTCTCAATCATCCATCCTGTCAGTGGAAAGAGAAGAATCATCGTCACGCTGAACAGCATGCTGGAAACGCTCAGCAGGGTTGCGCGGCTGGACGATGGGATCAATTCATTAAAATAGTTGCTGAAAATTGGCTGGCTGACTGCAACCAGTGCGTTCATCACGATGAAGCAGACGATCAGCATCACCAGCTGATTCACATAAGACAAGATGAGCAGCACGCACAATAGAATGGAAAAATACTTGATCAGTCGAACTTGACCGACTTTTTTTTCTATTTTGGGTGAGATTTTCGCTCCGATAATTTGAAACACAGCCGAAATGACCATCAGCAGACTGATTTGAATCCCTTTGAACCCGCGCCCATCCACGAATGACTGAAAATAAAAGTAGTACGTTGCGGCAATACCTTGAAACAGAGCAAAGAAGAACATGAGGAAGCGCAGTTGAGCGTTTTCTTTTAAAAAAGCAGCGGCGTTCTTCAAAATGGCGAAATATCCGGTAATCTTTTCTTCTTTCCGTTCCGATTTCACGGGTTCAACCATCATCATGACGGACAGAATCGCCAGCAATGAAATCCCGATCTGGATCCAGTACACACCTTCAAAGTAAACATTGACGAACCAGCCTGCGACAAAAATGCCCAAGGTGTCCGTAAATTCATAGATTGCGTTGACATTCGCCGATACTTTGATGTACTTCTTTTCCTGTTTCAGATTGCGCAGCGACTCGTAGATCAGAGCCTCATTCGTACCGGAGTTAAGGTTATAAGACCATGCAGAAATAATAAACCCGACAGCAAACCACAGAAAATCATGAGAAAAAATCAAGATAAAGCTGCTCACAATTGAACAGACGCGGCCCAAAATCAAAACCGCTCGATAACTCAAGCGATCGGCAAGTGCCCCGCTCGGCACCTCAAATATAAAGCTGCTGACGTGAAAAATGCTCTCAAGCAGCCCCACTTCGACCAGCGACATCCCGCGATGCGTCAGATAAAGTACCCAAAGCGCCGCCACACCAAAAAAAGAACAGAAATAATAAATGTAATTATAGCGCACATTTGCGCCAATACCTCTTCTCCACATCACAATACATCACAGCCGTCCCAGAAAGAATAGTAATAAAATCAACTTGATTATCGTATCAAAAAAAGACCTCTTGAGGAAGAGAATCCTTTTATTTGTCTTTTATGCCGACAGTCTGGTCGTCTCGCGGTCGAATCACGTGTTTGCAAAAGCCAGACGTATTACGGGTAACGATCAAGATACTTTTTATAAAGTAAGAAAGACCGGGCATATGTGATTGATTTGTGTCTTTATGGTGCTGAATTCATCGCTTCGGTTGCTCGCATCAACTGAGCGCGACCGCGGGTGCACCGCGCTTTCGTGTCTGTTTTTCCTACTTTTTATTAATCCGTAAAATCTTATACTTTCTTTTCTTGAAAAAAGACCTGAAAATCTTGGTTCATCAAGATTTTCAGGTCCTTGAAGGCGTATTTAGAGGTTTGAAAGTAACCATTCATATTCTTCTTCAGTCTATTAAAATTTCTCTAATTCTAGCAACCTAATGAATCATTACCTGCGAATCATTTATTGCTGCGGCTGTCCGGATTGGATACTCAGTCCGCCGTCTACCGGCAGATTGACACCATCAATCGGATCAGATTCGTCCGAAGCAAGAAAATACATGACCTTCGCAATTTGCTCCGGTTTAGCTAAACGTCCCAGTGGAATTGCGTCCCTGAACTGCTGTTGAACCTCCTCTGGATTCTGAAGAAACATAGGTGTTTCCGTTGCACCCGGATTCACATTATTGACCCGGATATTGTATTTCGCAAAGTCCAGAGCTAAGGAACGAACCAGATTGACCACAGCACCTTTAGCAGCATTATAGGCAGCCATTCCAAAATCACCGCAGAGTCCTGAGATCGAAGCAGTATTTACGATTGTTCCGCCTTTATTGTCAATCAAAAGTGGAACAAAATATTTAGACATGAGAAAAACAGATTTAACGTCAACATTCAGCACTGCATCCCACGTTTTACTGTCCGTATCCGTAACACTGCCCATTCTCGCAATCCCGGCATTATTTATTAACGAATCGATTGTTGCAAACTTAGCTTTAATCTGATTTGCCAGACTTGAAACAGCATTTTCATCAACAACATTGACCGCGTACGTGTAAACTTCAACCTTTGTTTTCTGCCGCAATTCCGAAGCTGCCTTTGCCAAGCCTTCTTCATTTAAATCGACCATCAAAACATCCCAGTTGCGTTCAGCAAACAGTTTTGCCGCTGCTAGTCCCATACCCGATGATGCACCAGTGATTACAACACGTTTCATATTCAGATCTCCCCTTCATAAGTCGCTTCGACCGAATTGTAATGCTTCATTCGCAGTCTCTGGTAAAAATGGGCTGCGTTTTTACCAGGGTAGCTCCTATTGTAAACCGCTTACATGTCCATTATTGGCTTCTTATCACTTTTTTGCAATAGAGACTAATAAAATTTGGAAAAGTGTTCGGTTATATTAGAGAAACGTAATGATCATCTACCACTCTTCACTATAAAAATGCCTTGTATCCCCTTCCTTAAGCATAGGAATTCCAAGGGTTCATTAAGGAAGTTTGCTTTTTAATAATGGTGCAATCAATTAGAGATAATTTTGGTTCCAGCGCTGATCGATACGGAAAAATTTCCAGATAATATACGAAAGCCCCCATATCGTGACAAAAAGAACGCTTAATCCATAGCCGACCCAATTTAAATTAATCTGCTGCACCCAGTTCCAAAAGCCGCCTTGCAGCTGGAACGCCTTACCCGCAACCTGACTCAGTTCTATGGCACCGATCATTAATGCCGCAGCAACCGAAATGGCCGTAACCGTAATATTGTAATAAATTTTTCGAACAGGCGTATCGAGCGCCCAGCGGTACGCACGTGTCATCATGACCGAATCAGTTGTGTCCATAACATTCATGCCTGCTGCGAAAAGAATCGGCAGAGCAAGTATGGCAGCAGCAGACATATGCGCTCGTGCGGACTCTGCGGAAAGTGCAAGCAGGCTGATTTCTGTCGCGGTATCAAACCCTAAACCAAACAAGAAGCCCAGCGGAAACACGTGCCAGCTCTTGTTGATAAACGCAAAAAGCGGTGCGCACACGCGGGACAGAAAGCCTCGGGACTGCAGCAGCTGTTCGAACTTTTCCTGATCGAAAGCACTCTTTTTTAATTGAATAAACATTTTCTGCAAATCAATTAAAACAAATAGGTTAATGATTGCAATTGCGATCAAAAATCCACCGGAGACCGTGGCGCCTATAACACCGCCGACACGTTCGAATTGCGGCAGATGATTCTGCACCCAACTCACGGACAAGGCTAAAACCAAGGCCATGAGCAGAACTACGGATGAATGGCCGAGTGAGAAATAAAAGCCGACACCCATCGGGTTCTCCTTTTGCTGCGTCAGTTTCCGCACAATGTTGTCAATAGCTGCGATATGATCCGCGTCAAAGGCATGACGAAGACCGAGTGTATAGGCGACAAGTCCAAGCCCGAGCATGACCGGATTATTTTCTGCCACAAGAAAAAGCAGACCAATACCAACAACATGCAGAATGATTGAACCTAAATAATAGGGCAGACACTTTTTCAACACGTTAATTCTTCCTTTCGTTCTCATCGTTAAAAAAAACGGCATCCATTTTCGAGATTCGAAAATTTCAGCCGCTCATTGATGTCCCTATACTTAAGAAACAAAGGCCTTGCGTTCTTCTGCTGAAAGGGTTTCGTTCATCCGTCCGCTGCGGAAGCCGCTCAAATCAAGTGTCACATAACGGAAGCCAAAATCCATGAGCGTCTGACTGACCTTATCATTCAATTCAATGAAGTCGTTTAAACGTTCTGCCGGAACCTCAACACGGGCAATCTCACCATGATAGCGGACGCGGACAACAGGGAAACCGAGATCGCGAATGTATTTTTCCGCCTTCATGACTTGATCGATTTTTTCCAACGTGAGTGTTGTTCCGTAAGGGAAGCGGGAAGATACTGAGCATGAAGAAACCTTGTTCCAGTTGTTCAGGCCAATTACTTTTGCCAAAGCACGAACATCGGTTTTATAGAAACCTGCTTCCTGCAGAACGCTTCGTGCGCCTGCCTCTGTCCGGGCGCGCAGACCTGGGCGGAAGTCGCTTTCGTCATCCTTAATCATGCCGTCCAGTACAAACTCGAAACCAACAGCCGCCGCGATCTCGTTCATTCGCGCATAGAAGCCTTTCTTCGCATAGTACCAGCTGTCCGGCGTATTGTGTTTGATATGTTCTTCAGACAGATAGTTGAGTTCAGTTTTCTTAACAACAGCACCCAGATCCTTTGCCAAGGAGACGGCTTTGTCAAATTCCTCATCCGTAAAAAGTTCGGAGTTGGCAACAACGGCGAGCACATTGTCTTTGCCCAGCGTTTCCAGTGCCATTTTCAGAACGAGTGTACTGTCAATACCTCCGGAAAAAGCAACAACCACGCGATTCATCTTTTTCAATTGATCAACGAGAGCCTGTTTTTTTTCAGTTAACGTACGCATCAGTATTTACCTTCCTTTTTTATAGTTATTTTTATTAATGACAGCCTGGTTATAGTCCGAGGAATCCTCGGGCGAAAAGTGCGGCACAAGCAGCGCCTAAGAATGGTGCGATGCCCGGAACGATCATGCCGTATTGCCAATCGTTGCTCGCTTTGCCGCCAGGAATCGGCAGAATCGCATGGGCAATACGTGGACCCATATCACGTGCGAGGTTCATCGCGAATCCCGTCGGACCACCCATACCCATACCGATTGCCCACACAAGAAGGCCGACACCAATCGGCACAATGCCTGGTGTTTTAATCGAAGCGATGGCTAAGATTCCGGTAATAAAGATAAACGTATCAATAAATTCGACGAAAAAGTTGCGCGGCAAATGACGCACATTTGGATTTGTTGAAAAGATGTTGCGAATTTTGACCCGATCGACGTCTTTGGACGCATTGAATTGATCATAATAAGCGATAAAGACAACAATGGAACCGAAGATACCGCCGAGTACTTCTGCGATGCTTAATGGAATGACACTCGTCCATGGAATATTGCCAAGAACGGCTTGAGCAACAACCATCGCTGGGTTAATACAAACATCTCCGAAGATAAACAACGAGATGGTAATACCAAAACCCCAAGTTGTAATAGCAAAAATGTGACCGGAATTCTGATATTTTGATGTATTGAGCACCTCACAGCAATGGACGCCAACACCAAAAACAATCATTAATGCTGTCCCTAAGAATTCAGCAACGAGTTGATGAATCACAGTATTCCCTCCAAATAATCTAATTCTGATTCAATGAATCCAGCAGCTGCCGTCGAACCTCCTGCTCAACCGCAGCTAGAGAAACACCATATGAGCGTGCAGCCTGAGCACAATCGTCATACTCAGCAGTCTGCTTAACGACACCGTCACGGCTGGCAACCTTCACACGAATTGTTCCATACTTTGTTTCTACCTTTTTAAAGCTGCGCTTCATGATTGACCGCTGCATTAATTGATAGCGAACACCAAGGGTGCAGGTGTGTTTCAGCAGCAAGTCAACAAATGTTTCGCGTTCTTCCGGCGCGCAAAGAACAGAGAGCTTGCATGCCGGTCGATTTTTCTTCATGTAAATCGGTGTAAAAAATACATCGAATGCGCCTGCTTCAAGCAACACATCCATTGCAAATCCTAGTGATTCTCCGCTTTGATCATCAAGATTTGCTTCGATCAGCAGCACCGTATCATGATCCGTATTCACCGTCTGCATGCTTTTCTTCGTTTCAAAGAGCAACGCGCGCAGCGCATTAAAGGAACCGGTGTCGCGCTTGCCGAACCCGTATCCGGTCTTGAGCAGAATTCCATCCTCCGGAATGGATCCGTAGTGACTGACGATCTCCTTGACAAGGCCCATACCGGTCGGCGTAATGAGTTCGGTCTGAACATCCGTGCGCTGTTTTATTGGGATATTGGTGCCGATACGCATCTGCATGACAGCGGGAACCGGTACCGGCATCTGCCCATGTGCAACTTGGATAAAACCGGACCCATCGCTTAGTGCGGACGCGCGCACATCATCGACGCCTAGTAAGTCCAGTGCGACAAAGCAGCCGACAATATCGACAATCGAATCCATAGCGCCGACCTCGTGAAAATGGACATCAGCCAGAGGCATCTGATGAACGGCCGCTTCTGCTTTGGCGATCTCAGTGAAAACGGCAATCGATTGCTTCTTGATCTTTTCAGCTAAGCCGCTTGCATTGATAAGGGAGCAAATGTCGCTCAAATGCCGAACGTCATGATGGTGATGGTGGTCATGATGTTCAATAAATCCGTGATCCTTTTCATGATTTAGTACGACGTCAAAGCTTGTCCCGTAGATACTGTTTTTCGCAAGGCGCTCATTGTGAAGCTGATAATCGCTGACATGCAATTGAGCGAGTTCCGATTGAAATCGGTCAAAGTCGACACCAAGATCAAGCAGTGCGCCAATGAACATATCACCGCTGATTCCTGAAAAAGCATCTAAATAAAGAGTTCTCATCTTAATCCTCCATGCAGGCCAAAGCCATTTTACAAATGATTGATCATGCTGGCTGAGTAGGCAGCACCAAAGCCATTGTCAATATTCACCACGGTGATCCCCGATGCACAGCTGTTGAGCATTGTAAGCAGCGCCGTCACCCCTTTTAAGTTGGTGCCGTAGCCAACACTCGTCGGCACCGCAATCAAAGGCTTGTCGATCAAACCGCCGACAACACTGGCAAGTGCGCCTTCCATACCGGCAATGACAATCACAACCTTTGCCGCGCGAATCACATCCAAACGGGCAAATAACCGATGAATACCGGCAACACCGACATCATAAACCCGTTTCACGCAGTTCCCGTAAGCTTCAGCGGTAACTGCTGCCTCTTCGGCAACCGGAATATCGGAGGTCCCGGCGGTCACAATCGCAATATAGCTGCTGGTTTTCTTCACTTCGGCACGATTCACAAGCGCGCAGCGTGCTTCTTTGTAATAAACAGCATCCGGCTCAACCTTTTTTATTGCTTCAAACTTCTCCGAGGAAAGGCGCGTACATAAAATGTTCACCGTCTGCTTGCGCATGGTCTCAATGATGCCGATGATTTGCTCGGCCGTTTTACCTTCGCCGTAAATCACTTCCGGATAGCCGTTGCGCTGCTTCCTCGTCAAATCAACCTTTGCAAAACCAATATCCGCAAAACCGTTGTCTTTTTCATGTGTCTTCGTTTGACTGGGCTCAGTAGCATCTTGGAGCGGCGTATGCAGTTCATCATTTTCCATTTCCTGTCCACCTCTCCTCTTGTTCTGGAATTGTTATTGAACGATAACACCCAAGCCGTCAGGAATAACCGTTATTTTGGCATCCTTGCCTTCACGCGCATAAGCCATTTCAAGTGCTTGATCAAGAGAAGTCGCAAGATCCATATGCATACGGGTAATCAGTTCAGGCTCCACCAAATCAGAAACCACAATGACATGATGATGAACCAGAATACGAGCCAAGATCTGAGCTGTCCATTGATCCGGGACTGTTTTCAGCTTCGGTGTATTGATGGCGCGATCCAAGAATTCCTTTGGATCGGCAACATCCGCGATATTATGATAGAAGCCTGCGCCGCCATGTCCGTCTCGGCAGCCGGCAACCATGATAATTGTGCCGCCTTCCTTATTCGTTGCTTCAGCAGCTGTCATCCCTTTTACCGCTTGATAGATGTTCTGATCCAAAGGGTAGCCGCCATTCGTTGAGATGGCGATGTCACAATCAATCTTTTTGACACTGGACAGTCCGCGAAGAAATTCACAGCCCTTTTTATGTGCCTCTTCCATATCTCCGGCAAAGGAACCAATGATTTTCTTGTCCTCATCGAGCACGACATTAACGATAAAAGCTAGATTTGCCTTACGTGCCGCATAAACCATATCCTCATGAATCGGATTATGATTTAGATTCCCGGTACGTGCTTTATGGGAATCAATAAATGGGCCGGAATGATTGGCCATGATCGTTTTGTAGGAAGCAACACCTGGAAGCACGGATTTGCGTCCCCCTGAAAATCCGGCGAAGAAATGCGATTCAATAAATCCTTCCGAAAGCAGCAGATCGGCTTCGGCGGCAATTCGATTAATGATGCAATCGCCTCCGGACGGCAGTTGGCCGATTTTGACCATCGCCGCGTCGTCTGTCGAAATATGCATGACAATTTCTTCTTCATCGACAATCTTTTGTCCATATTTGTTAACAAGTTCTTCACGGGTAGATGGGCGATGAAAGCCGGTTGCAACCAGAATACGGATGCGCGCATCCGGAGAAGCTTCACGTAACCGTCGCAAAAGGATCGGTGTAATAATGTGTGACGGTACCGGACGCGTGTGATCCGAGCTGATAATCACGATATTTTTCTTGCCTTTGGCCAGTTCTTCCAAAGGCGCGGAGCCGATTGGATGATCAAGCGAATCCTCAACGATCTCGTTTTCCGACCGATCCGTGTGGTAAGTCGCTGCTTGAGATACTAATTTGCCTGCAAAATTGCGCTCGGGCAGATCAGCCTTGATTGTTGTTTTGTCATATGGAAGTTCAACGCTAACCATTTATGGACAGCCTCTTTTCAGATCTTTTTGCTTTGCAAATAGCAAGTAGAAAAGATTTGTGATTCTTAGTATGAGAAAAAGTGACGCTTGACATGCGTATCACTAGCTCCCACAACCTTTTCTTTGTGCACCATCTGTTATAAATCAAAACAAAAAGTCTGTCCGTTCCGTTTGCTATTATCAAAAAAAGTTAACAAATGTTTACTTTATTTGTGACATACATCGGATAAAAAACAGTTAAAATAGGGTTAAATGTAACAATTGTATCTCTATTTTTTTACTTGAACGATTGTGATGGGAAGGAAAAATCCATGGTATTAAGTGAAATCGAATATTTGATTAATTTTCTAGATGCGCACGATGTACCAACAATTAACAAAAGTAGACATACCTATCTGACTTATCACGGCCTCGAAGAACGGTATACTTATGTTCTTAAAAAGGGAATTATAAAAAACAGCATTATTCTTCAAGACGGACGAGAATTCAATCTCTCCTATATCGTAAAACCCGATGTAATCTCACTGCTTCGGGATGAGGTTTCCAAGTTTACGGAACAGCCTTTTAATGTACGCGTGGAATCAAATGAAGCAACCTTTTATCAAGTGGACCGTGTCACCTTCTGGAAATACGTCAATGCGACGCCTGAGCTGCAGAACTATATCAAAAGTTATTATCGCAAGAAATTATCGGAGAATATTTTCCGTTCTCAACGAATGATCATGAATGGGAAAAAAGGTGCCGTTTGTGCGTTTATATACAGTCTGATTGATTTATTCGGCCGAAAAGTGCGTGAGGGTATTTTGATTGATTTCATGTTAACAAATGATGATATTGCCGGCTTCTGCGGCATCAGCGCACGCAGCAGCGTCAATCGAATGCTTGGTGAATTAAAAAGTGACGGTGCACTGATTGTCAAAAATCGAAAATTGATCATCACAGATATTAGTTATCTATTGGATCATATTGCTAACTAACATCGTCAGCCGTTGCATGCTGCTCTCTGGAACGGTTAAAAAAACAGTAACAAGGCGATGCACTTCGGGGCAGCCTTAATCCAAATATTCATTTATAAGTGAGGAGATCGCATGAAGACGCCACTCTATTATCAGATGTCTGAATATGACTGCGGCACAGTAACGCTATTGAATGCAATCAAATACCTTTTTCCTCGAGAAGTGATTCCGCCTGATGTGATCAAAGCAATTACCACCTATTCTCTTGATACATATAACTCGGATGGTGAAGTCGGCAAGAGCGGCACGTCAAAAGCGGCAATGAAGTTTATCGCCGAATGGCTGAATCATAACGGGCCAATTAAAGGACTGCCTATCCATGGAAACTATTATGCAGGTGAGCATGTTCATTTGGGAGAACGCAGCGAAATCATTGATGCGATTAAGAACGGCGGCGCGGCCATTTTTCGATTAAACTATGGCGGTGAGCATTATGTGCTGGCAACAAAGGCAGATACGACGAACCACTATCTCTATTTATTTGATCCTTATCTTGATGAAGATCTAAAGTACACAGACGGTATCGTTCTGCTCGACGGATTTCCCTATGACTATAACCGAAAAGTGCCGTTCCATTTTTTTGAGGAAGAAGATGACCAACAAGTTTATGCGCTTGGCAAAAAAGAGGACAGAGAAGCAATTGTGTTCTTTGTGAGCGACAAAGTTAAGGATGCGGGCAAAGGAAAACAATAGAATGCGGTGAATCAATGGAAAATGGATAACGAACAAAAAGGCCGAATCCTCAAATACGAGAGATTCAGCTTTTGCTTTTTTATGGGTTCGTTCATGACCTGATGCTTGATTCACAAATGCGATGTTTGGCGGTTGAACAGCCAAATTAATCATTAAGTGAACCAGTCTGCCTAGCATTTACCGATGCCAATCACATACTGAATGAATTTAGATTATAGAGCAGACACATTTTCAACACTTTATTTCTTCCATTCTTTCTCATCATTTAAAGTTAAGAAAAACTTGGTGAGGGTAAGTCTCTGACGCCAAGATTTTATTTTAAGCCCATTTTCTTCTTCTCATTCTAAGCGTTAGTTTTCTGATGTAGTAGGTGCTCACGACAAATACGGTCATAATGGTTGCGTATGTGGCGATGACGTGAAGAACGTTTGCACTTCCGCCGTCATGCCCCGATCCATGAAATTGAGTTCCATTTGAAAGATCTGGCTTTTGCCCATTTTCGAAATTCGGTTTTTGTCCGTCATTTCCAAAATGAGTATGTTGTCCACTATCAGCGTCAGAACTGCCATGTCCCTCTATTTTTCCGCTGCTGCTTCCGCTAAAAACAGAATTCACACTCGCTATTTGATTGAAAAATCCTGTTTGCTGGATTTCGTACACGCCAACGATAAGAATAATGAGCGCTGCAAGTTTTGCTGCATACGAAACCCATCTTTTTTTCGATTTGAATTGGATTATCTTTTTGAAAACGTTGATAACCCAATGCCAATGTATGCCGATATGAATCCCGACCACAATTAAAGTAAGAAATGAGAAAGCGATATGAGCAGACTTAAACCACCCTTCATTTCCAAGGTTAATGTTTGGGAACACAACTCTCGAAATGATAATTCCGCTAAAAATAATGAAACTCATTGAAATCAACAGCAAAAGATTCAATGCATAATTGCCCCGTGCTTTCCATGGTAGATTTTTATCGAATAGCTTTATTGTTACATTTTTGACCCAATTTAAATTCAACAACACATGGGTAAAGAACATCACCGCAAAAACAAGCCCTGCGATTTCATGATAGGCCAGCCCGCCTAAAACGCGTGTATTGAAAAACAGAAGAAACATGATTGCCATAACGATGTCAATAGTAAACTTAATATAATTCTTCTTCATTAGGTCTGACTCACTCCTAGGAAACATGATATAAGAACTATAATCGCGCTTTCTTAATTTCTGCTTAAGGATTTATTACACTGCGCCGTTGAATCTTGCATTTCCCGGAAAACTTCCGGATGATCCGCTAGTGACATGCCATAAAGCAGCAAAGATACTGGCGGCACATCTATATGAGGCATCAATCGAAAACGAGCAAGTGTCGCTTGTTCAATTGATTTTTATCCCGATCAGATATACCTTTAATTGTGAACACATCATTTCTCACTGATCACCGTTTTGGAAATTTCCTTTCAAGATTTTTATTGTTCAGGAGTGATTGTTTTGAGAAGTCAGGAAATCGTATTAAACTTTGCAAAAGGACTTCATACGCGTACGGCGGCCGCTGTTGTCAATAGGGCAGACATGATCCAGAATAAGTATCACGTGCGTCTGTTCATTGCTTTTCATGACCGGCGCATACCTGCGACAAGCCTGATGCCGCTTGTCAATTTAAAGATCAGAGACAAGGATCGATTGACGCTCATGGCAACAGGCGCGGATGAAGAACAAGCGCTAATTGCTTTCCATCATTTTTTTGAAAGCGGATTCGAAGATTTAAATAATCAGACGATCAACGAGATTGATACCATTTTAAATGAAAATATGATCACAACCGAAGAAATTTTCCATAACATTGCAAATGGTATTATTGTCACTGATCAAGCGGGCCGAGTGATTCTCTTTAACTCGTTTGCTGAACGGTTGTTTCACATGACAAGCGATCAAGTCATTGGTGAACCCTTTAACTCAATACTTCCCCTGCCTAGTTTAGTACTTAAAGATGATGCTCCTGAAGCGATGATCCGCAAGGTCATTAATAACCAGGTTCTTTTAATCACACGTCGGCCGCTTGTCATTGATGGACAGACGCGCGGAACAATTACTATTCTGCAGAACATCTCCGGATTAGAGAAAGTCAAAGGAGAATTGAAAGAGGTTAAAGAACTAAAAGAACGCCTGCAGCTTATCTTAAAATATGTTCAAGACGGCATCTGTGTCATGGATAAAAAAGGCGTGGTTAATTACGTTAATGACGCTTATTTAAAGATACAAAAACTCAATAAGTTGGATGTTATCGGCAAGAACATCAGCGAACTTTCACCACATGGCATCAGACAAACGGTTTTAAAGACCGGTCACAGTGTTAAAAACAAAATAATAAAGAAAAACGACGACGTCATGATTCTCTCTAATGTCAGTCCGATTATTGTTGACGGCGAGCAGGTTGGTGCCATATCAATTGTGAAGGATCTGCGTGAAGTTCAGCAACTGACCGAAAAGTTGAATCAAGTCACCTCACGCGCCGAGTACCTGGAAGAGGAACTGATCAGATCCCGAAATCCGGAAAAGATCTTCAGCAGCTTTATTGGCAAAAGCGGCAAAATAATTGACGCTCTGTCCATCGCCCTCAAGGCTGCCCGTTCGAAGGCAACAATCTTGATTCATGGTGAAAGCGGTACGGGTAAGGAAATGATCGCCAAGGGCATTCACTATGCCAGCGCTTATCGCAACGGACCGTTCATTAGGGTCAATTGTGCCTCCATTCCTGAGAATTTGTTTGAGAGCGAATTGTTTGGTCATGAAAAAGGATCCTTTACCGGAGCTGTATCGCGGCGACTTGGTAAATTTGAACTGGCTCAGCATGGCACCATTTTTCTCGATGAAATCGGCGAGCTGACTATTCATATGCAGGCTAAAATTCTGCGCGTCTTGCAAGAAAAAGAGATTCAGCGCATTGGAAGCGAGACTGTTCAGAAGTTGGATATTCGGATCATTACCGCAACCAATCGCAATTTAGAAGAAATGGTAAAAAAGGGAGAATTCCGTGAGGATCTTTACTATCGACTTAATGTCATTCCCATTTTGCTTCCGCCGCTTCGCGAACGAAAACAAGATATTGCCCTTCTCGTTGAACATTTCATGAATAAATTTCAGGAAAACCGTGTCCAACCGATTCTTGGTATCTCCAACGACGCCATGGAATCTTTGCTTGCCTACGCATGGCCGGGGAATGTCCGCGAAATTGAGAATCTGTTTGAGCGTTTATTTACGTTGGTCGATAATGACTATATTGAAGCGGAGGATCTCCCAGCCTATATTCGCGGCAAAAAATTAAGCACGCAGCAACGTTCACATGTCGAACTGCTTTCGTCTGATCACGTACTGCCCATGGAAAACTATGAAAAAGCCATTATTAAGAAGGCTTTGGAGAAATACGGAAGCTGTAACGCTGCCGGCAAAGCTCTGCATTTAAATCATAAGACCGTTGCCGCCAAGGCACGAAAATATAACCTCATCCCATAGAAATTGCCCACGTTGGTGTTTATTACCAACATGGACAATTTTCTTGCGCTATTTTACCATGCCGCTATTTGGTAAATAGGATTGCAGCACTGTTTTTGCTTTCCCATTCATTTGGCATCAAAAATGCTTTGTTAGTGGTGGCAAGGAAAATGGGAGGCGGAAAAAATGGAAGCGTTTTTAGGAGAACTGGTCGGTACATTTATCATGGTCCTTTTAGGAGACGGTGCAGTCGCCAATGTCATTCTGAAAAAGTCCAAGGCGGAAAATTCCGGCTGGATTGTCATTACAGCTGGATGGTCCTTCGCGGTTGCTCTTCCGGTTTGGCTTTTCGGCAGTGTCAGCGGCGCACATTTTAATCCTGCCGTGACTTTGGGACTCGCCTTCATTGGTAAATTTCCATGGAGCAATGCAGCCGCATATATAACAGCACAGTTTATCGGCGCATTTCTTGCTGCGGTCGTTCTGTTTATCCACTTCTACAAACATTTTGAGGCAACGTCAGATCCGGCAGTTAAATTAGGTGTTTTTTCCACCGGTCCCGCGATTCGCAGCAAGTTTTTCAACTTTTTCGGCGAATTCATTAATACGTTTGTCCTTTTATTCGGTATTATTGGTATCGTCTCGCAGAAAATGGCTCCCGGGCTCATGGGCCTCGCCATCGGCATTCTCATTTTTGCCATTGGCCTTTCACTTGGCGGCACCACCGGATATGCAATTAATCCTGCGCGGGATCTGGCCCCGAGAATTGCTCATGCACTTCTACCAATTCCCGGAAAAGGCGGCTCAGATTGGGCCTATGCCTGGATTCCCGTTGCCGCTCCAATCCTTGGAGGTGTTTGCGGAGCTGCTGCCTACGTTCTTCTTTTCCACTAAGTAAACGATTAATTATATATTAGGGAGGCATTATCATGAAAAAATTGATCAATCAACCGGAAGACAGTTTAAATGAAATGTTGCTTGGCATGACCAAGGCATACCCTGATTATTTAACAAGACTTGAGAATACAAATGTACTTGTTCGCCAGAATTTAGACGGCCAAAAAGTTGCCGTGGTCAGCGGGGGAGGCAGCGGTCATGAACCGACGCATGCCGGCTATATCGGAAAAGGCATGCTGGATGCCGCGGTCGCCGGCGATATTTTCACATCGCCTACACCTGATCAAATCTATGAAGCAATCAAAGCCGTAGACAGAGGCAAAGGTGTGCTGCTCGTTGTGAAAAACTACAGCGGCGACGTAATGAATTTCGATATGGCAAAAGAAATGGCAGAAATGGAAGGCATTGAGGTCGATCAAGTTATCGTGAATGACGACGTTGCTGTGGAAGACAGCACTTTTACAACCGGACGGCGCGGGATCGCCGGAACGGTACTCGTTCATAAAATCGCCGGAGCAGCGGCTGAACGCGGATGGGATCTACAAAAAGTAAAAGCAACCGCTGAAAAAGCGATTAAAAGCATCCATAGTATGGGCATGGCACTCAGCCCCTGCACCGTTCCTTCAGCCGGAAAACCAAATTTTACGTTAGCTGAAGACGAAGTCGAAATCGGCACCGGTATTCACGGTGAGCCGGGTACGCACCGCGAGAAAATTAAAACAGCCGATGAATTGACTAAAGAACTTTTTGATAAAATCCAGGCCGATGCACCGATTAAATCAGGTGACGAAGTGGCATTGATGGTGAACGGCATGGGCGCCACTCCGCTGATGGAGCTTTATATCGTTAATAATAAAGCACATGACCTTCTTGAATCACTCGGTGCGACCATTCATCGCACCTTTGTCGGTGAATACATGACTTCTCTTGAAATGGCGGGTATGTCGCTGACTGTTATTAAATTGGACGATGAACTGAAATCACTGCTTGACGACCTGGCAGACACACCGGCACTCAAAATAATCAAAAAATAAAAAGGGATGGATGACTTATGGCAGAGCTAAATCAAGTGATCGACGTGCTGAATCACGTGGCAGACATCATTGAACAAAATAAACAGCATTTAACGGAATTAGACGGAGCGATCGGTGACGGTGACCATGGAATTAACATGAGCCGCGGCTTCTCCTTTGTAAAGAAAACACTCGATGAAGGCAGCTTCGAAACCGCCGCCGACCTTTTCAAAAAATGCGGTATGGCTTTAGTTGCTCATGTGGGCGGAGCATCCGGACCGCTATTCGGCACGGCATTTCTGAGAGCCTCAATGACACTCAAGGATAAAACAGAGGTCAGCGTTGCAGATTACGTCAGCCTGCTCAAAGCTTCGATTGAAGGTATTAAGATGCGTGGAAAATCAGATGCCGGTGAAAAGACGATGCTTGATGCGCTGATTCCGGCCTATGAAGCTGGCGAAGCGGCTGTGAAGCAAGACAAAGATGCACAGGAGGTTCTTCAAGCCGTTAAGGATGGAGCGGAAAAGGGTTTGAAAGAGACGGAAAAGCTCGTCGCTAAAAAAGGCAGAGCAAGCTATGTCGGCGAGCGCAGCCTCGGCCACCAAGACCCGGGAGCAGCCTCTGTTGCTCTGATTCTGGGAGCCGTAGCAGACTACTTTGCAGAAGCTTGAATTTCAATTTTGTTCGAACAGAAAGATTAATTAATCGAGAAAGGATCTGTTAAAATGGTTGGAATCGTACTTGTTTCGCATAGCCGAAAAATTGTAGAGGGCATTAAAGAACTTGCCTCTCAGATGGCTAAGGATGCACCGGTCGCCCTTGCCGGCGGAACCGAAGATGATCGACTGGGCACGGATATGAGCAAAATCAGCAATGCCATCCATGACGTCTATTCTGAAGATGGTGTGCTCGTTTTCTTTGATATGGGCAGCGCTTATATGAATGCGCAGATGGCTCTCGATTTTCTTGAAGATGACAGCAGCAAAGTCGAAATTGTCGACGCAGCCTTTGTTGAAGGTGCCATCACTGCGATTGTCGATAGCAGTTTAAACAAAAGCATGGACGAGATTAAAGCCGATATCGCCTCGATGAAGCTTGGCAAAATGCCGTGATAGCTGAATAAAACGGTTTGAAATGATGCAGCACCCTCTTGCTTGATAACAAAAGCGGAGGGTGCTGTTTTTGTTTTATTGACTTTGGAAACCCGGTCTTCACCGTGATTATTTCGTTCTTGAACCCTGTTCGTGCATTGGCATCACGGTTTCGTGCATTGATTTGAGTTTTTCGTGCATTGAATCACTTTTTTCGTGCATTGGATCCGGTTCTGACCAATGTTCGTTTACTAATCGTTTCCACAGAAAATTTTTAAACAGTTATCCGCAAGTTGATCTTAACTGCAACCGCTTTTCTAATGTCGATCGTTCCATCTGCTTTTTCCGGTGTATAGTTCAATTCGCACAGCGCTGAATGGCCGATGCCTGCATTATTCCATTCATTCGAACTCTCTTTTTCTGGAGCGAGTTCTTTTAGCAACGTCCCCAGTGTCGCGCTCATGATCCCGGTGCTGATTAAAATCACATCTGTTTTACCCGTGACGACCTTCCCCAACTTTTTTCACTGCCCATTACGTTTCAATTAATTCCATTATAATTGTCTGGGGCACTACAACAAATTCT
This sequence comes from Sporolactobacillus sp. PKPK-6, assembly GCF_056678885.1. Lineage (NCBI taxonomy): Bacteria > Bacillati > Bacillota > Bacilli > Caryophanales > Sporolactobacillaceae > Sporolactobacillus > Sporolactobacillus sp. PKPK-6. Next base: position 1,023,698 of record NZ_JBWXPA010000002.1, read on the forward strand.
AATCAATCGGGAAGGGGATCGGTTCTTTTGCCCGATATTGAGCAGCTGACAGAAACATGCGCACTGCCACTACTTTTATTGATTTTCCTGATATCGGCACCTTTTATGGACGCACAAGTGATGCTGACGTCCTCTGCCTCAAGGCAGAAGAACGAGCCAAACATTTATATTCTGAATATACCGTAGCGAATCAGCAGTAACCGATCACTCAGTGTGAATGGTTATGATCACAGAGAAAGAATTTGATGAATATGCGTTTTCAAATCCGGCAAGACCTCTTCCTCAAACCAAGGATTTCTTTTTATCCAAATATAGTTTCGCGGTGACGGATGAACCAATGGAAAATAGTCAGGTAAATAACTGCGATACTCTTTAACAGTCTGAGTTAACGTCATTTTTGAACGCGTCTTCAGGTAGTACCGCTGGGCATAAGAGCCAACTAATAAGGTTAACTCAATATCCGGCATCGCTCTAATGAGTGGATCGTGCCATTTTGCAGCGAATCCCTTTCTCGGCGGTAAATCACCGCTCTTTCCTTTGCCGGGGAAATAAAAATCCATTGGGAGCACAGCAATTTTTCCCGAATGATAGAAAGTATCTCTTGATACACCCATCCAGTCTCGCAAACGCGCGCCGCTTCGATCGTTCCACACTATCTTTGTATTTTGCGCGATTTCACCCGGAGCCTGGCCGATGATTAACAGCTTTGCCGTCGGAGCAGCATAGTAGAGTGGTTCGATATTTTTATTTGTGAAATGACTATTTTCAGGATCCGCTTTTATTCGATTAAAAATATCTTTTAACGCATTCATCTTCGTTGCCTCCAAAATAAGAGAATAGCCTAATCAGAATGGTGCCGTCTTCAAATTCAAGATCTGCACTCATTTTAAGCATGGTTTGAAAACCGAGTGACTATTCTCCACCTACACATTTTTTTGATAATGATTCTCAAATTCAAGAATAAGCGCATATTTTTATTTTGTCAGGCTACTGTAGCTTTTCACAAAGTGACAATTATGTGACACTATAGTTAATCGAATTGATGCATTCAAAGGCTGTCCCACCGAAAATCCGATAACCATGCATGATTGTACCGAATAAGCCAAAATACTATATATTGATTATACAATTGACTTTAATACAATATCTAGTTACGATGAGCAGGAAACGTAGTTGAGAGGAGTAAAATAATGCAGATTAAGTTATCTGATGCTTACATACAAAAAATAAAGTCGGACGTTCAGCCACACTGGGGCGAACTTGGATGGGTCACCTATAAAAGAACCTATGCCCGCTGGATTGATCCGCTTGGCCGCTACGAAGAATGGGACGAGACGGTAAGGCGAGTGGTTGAAGGCAATATTAATCTAGATCCCAGACTCCATACGGATCACGTATCCGAAGCAACCGTCCATGAGCTTGGAAAAGAAGCCGAGCGTTTATTTAAACTCATTTACAGCCTAGCCTCCACCCCATCAGGGCGCAACCTTTGGATCTCCGGTACGGACTATCAGCAGCGTGTCGGCGATGCATTGAATAATTGCTGGTTTATTGCAATTCGTCCCCAAGTCTATGGGGACAGTCACATCGTTCCTTTCTATCTGGAGAAAGAGCAGCCGGCCGTATCCATGCCCTTCTCTTTCCTGTTTGACGAATTAATGAAAGGCGGCGGTGTCGGTTTCTCCGTTTCCAAAGCAAATATTCGTCAAATCCCTCCGGTGACGCGTCACGTGAAGCTGGATATTCTAATCAGTAAAGAAAATGGCGATTACGCCGCAGCGCTTGAGGCGGGCGCGGAAGATGCCGATACCTGGTATCAGGATCATGACCGCACATCTTGTCTCCGCTACCGAACACCTGATACACGCGAAGGATGGGTAGAATCGAACGCCCTGCTCATTGATGCCCACTTCTCGTCTATGATTGACCATGCATCCCATGTGGTCATCGATGTCAGTTCGATTCGTGAAAAAGGGAAAAAGATTAAAGGATTCGGCGGCGTAGCCGCAGGTCCTGTTCCGTTCATCGAAATGCTGGGCGCAGTAAACCGTGTGCTGAATCAGGCAAACGGGAAGTCGCTCACATCCGTGGACTGCACGGACATCTGCAATTTAATCGGCAAAAATGTCGTTGCCGGCAATGTACGCCGCAGTGCAGAAATTGCCCTTGGTGATCCGGACGACCAAGCCTTCGTCACGATGAAACAGGATCAGGAACAATTAATGGATCATCGCTGGGCCTCAAACAACAGTGTGCTGGTCACCCCTGATTATAATCACTACGATGCGGTTGCCGAGGCGATTGTCAAGAATGGAGAACCGGGTATCGTCAATCTGGACAACATCCGCAACTACGGGCGGTTTGCAGACGGCCGTCAGCCGGGCATCGACGCTGATGCAGAAGGAACGAACCCCTGCGGCGAAATTTCATTAGGAAACGGCGAACCATGCAACCTATTTGAAGTCTTCCCCGGCATTGCGGAAAAGATGGGCTGGTCGATGGAAGAAGTGTTCAGTCTTGCCGTCCGCTATACCAAACGTGTGACGTTCTCGCACTATGATTGGCAATGCTCAAGAACAATCATTGAGAAAAACCGGCGCATCGGCATCTCAATGAGCGGAATTCAAGACTGGGTACTCGAACGATTTGGCGAACGTCTCGTCAGCGGATTTGTGGAGGCTCAAGATCCGGAAAGTGGAACTTTATATCAAAAACCAATTTTTAATGAGCGAGCGGCACAATGTGTTGATGCCTTTTATCAAATGATCGTCAAAGCCGATCAACGGTATTCCCAGACACTCGGCTGCAATCCATCAATCAAACACACGACCGTCAAGCCATCCGGAACGGTCTCAAAGCTTGTCGGGATATCCGAAGGAATGCACTTTAGTTTTGATAAATACTTGATTCAGCGCATCCGTTTTCAGGATAGCGATCCCTTGCTGCCCGCACTGCAACAAGCCGGCTATACGATCGAAAAAGATGTATACTCTGAGAATACGATGGTCGTCGAATTCCCGGTCAAAGCCGGCAGTGCCGATCATCAAGACTTTGTATCCGCAAATGATGTGTCGATCGGAGAACAGTTTGCGACACAGCTGTTTCTGCAAACCTACTGGGCGGACAACTCGGTCAGCTGCACCATTACGTTTCATAAAGAGGAAGCGTCAAAGATTGCCGATCTGCTTCAGCAATACCGAAGACGGTGCAAGTCAACCTCGCTGCTTCCCTACAGCGGACACGGCTTCGCTCAGGCACCAAAAGAGCCAATCAGTAAAGAAACGTATCTTGAGCGAAAAGCCAAAATTCGCGCGGATGTTGCTGAACTCTATCAAACGCTCCGTCTCAAGGAACAGAAAGACCTTGAAATCGTCGGTCAAAGCGACTGCGTCGGTGGCGCTTGTCCTGTAAAATAAGTGACCTGGAGGGTATCATGATGCTGGCCATTCATAAAATGACACTGCTCGCTTTGCTGACTGCAACCGCGGTCGCCGGCCGACTTGCAATTCACGGAGTAAATATCCAACCGGCAACACTCATCATCATTCTGACCGGATGGTTTTTTGGCTGGAAAATGGGGGCTGCGGAAGGGTTGTTAACCGCGCTGGTCTCCGATCTGTTTCTCGGTCTCGGCTACTGGACACTTTTTCACCTGGCCGCTTGGGGATTGATCGGACTCCTGTCCGCGCTGCTTCCACAGAAGCAGTGGCTCTATTTCTTATGGCTGTTCGTGAGCGGATTAGTGTTTGGTATGATCATGGCCTTGTCCTATTTTATTTTCACCCAGAATCCCTTAACGATCGTCGGTCTCTGGATCAGCGGACTGCCTTTTGATCTCTATCACGCGGCAGGCAATCTCATTTTCGGTTTGTTTTCTCCGCTTTTGTTCAAAGTCTTCGCAAGTGAAGCTCGTAAATTGAACAAACAGACCCGTTAAACAAACACCCTATACTAAGAGGAGACAAAACTAATGAAAACCATTTATCGCGTCATCATTGCGCTACTTGCAGCCGCCGTATTATTTGGTGCGGGCTTTTGGGCCGGACATCAAACGGCGCAGAACGCTGCATCAAGCCCAGCCGCACATGCGGCTCAAACCACTGCTTCAAGCGCTTTTATCAGCATTAAGAACGGTTCCCATGTGCAAGAAGGCAAAATCGCACTTTCAAAAAACGAAACCGTCTTTCGTCTGCTTCAAAAATTCAGCAAAAAACAGCATCTGGAAATGAGCAGCAGCGGCAGTGGCAAAATGGTTTATGTAACCAGCTTAAACAACAAAAAAGCCTCAAAAAAAGCCGGCTGGCTGTTCACCGTTAACGGCAAACAGCCCAATGTCGGCGCTGGTGCCGTAAAAGTTCAAAAAAATGATCAGATCGTCTGGTACTATAGCAAGTTTTAATGACGTTAGAGCAGAGGTGAAAAAACATGGCAATTTATACGCGAACGGGTGACAAGGGGCAGACCAGCATTATTGGCGGTCGGCGGGATAAGGACGACATTCGAATCGAAGCCTATGGAACGGTTGACGAAACCAATAGTTTTGTCGGGTTGGCCATTGCCCAGCTAGATCCCGCCCTATTTCAGGATCTTTTGGATGATTTGGAGAAGATTCAACATGAATTGTTTGACTGCGGCAGCGATCTGGCAAGCGTGATTAAGGAACGACCGAACAAATTACACCAAGAAATGGTCGATTGGCTGGAGAAGCGGATCGATGCGTTAACCGATGAAGCGCCGAACATTGAACGCTTTATTCTGCCGGGAGGGACGGCCGCATCCGCCTCGCTCCACATCGCCCGCACCGTGGCACGACGAGCCGAGCGATGCATCGCAGGTCTTATGAAGCAGGATCAGGCACTGTCCTCTCTGCCCTTGCGCTATATCAACCGTCTCTCTGATTACTTTTTTTGCCGCCGCACGCATCGCCAACTGTAGGCTCCATGTAAAGGATGTTGCCTATGTTCGAAGTGCTCGCGTCTTTCGGGGGAATAAGCATGATACTAAGAACTAAGCGCAGCATTAATCCATCTCATAAAGGCTGGTGTCACCATGCGTCGCTTAGCTAATTTCTTAAATGCAGATGGCATCGATTTGAAGCGAAGCTTAGTCAATGTGACGCATTGCCGCAATTGCGGCAGAGCGTTGAATGTCTATAAAATGCGAATGGTCGGCGGGCCGCGAAAAGGTTCATGGACGACGATCACCGAGCCTTGTGACTGCTCGTTGTCTCAGCAAGCGCTACAAGAGGCCGACAGAATCAAGCGTGAACGATTTAACGAACTGTCGACGCTCAACGATGCCTTAAAACAGGCAACATTAAAAAATTTTTCCGCACAGAATGCGTCACAGATCCATGCCGTTGAACATGCCGTTGAATTTGTTGAAAAAATAGGAGAAAATAAGCCGGCGAGAATGTTCTATTATGGCAAACCCGGCCTTGGAAAATCGCATTTAGCCGTTGGAATCAGTAAACTGCTTGACCAAAACTATCATAAAACATGCTTATTTATCGATGTTCCAGCTCTAAAGCTCATCTTTAAATCAACCTGGACGAAAGAGAGTACGCTCACAGAGCGCGATCTCATGGCCTTCATCGCTGATGCCGATCTGCTCATTCTGGATGATGTTGGTGCTGAAGGGATTACTCCATGGACGAAGGAGCTCATCTTCGCCATACTCAATGCGCGGTTATCGAAAAGTCTGCTGGTGACGACAAATCGATCAATCTCAGAACTCTATCTCGATTACGGTCCTAAAATTATCGACCGCTTTCTAGAAAATATGTCCAAAGCGGATCTTGTACACTTAGACGGTGACTACAGCCATCGTCTTGCACGCTTTATCGAGGATGATGAACAGTAACACTAATCGTCGTACTAGAAAGGCAAAATTATAAATTTTTCACCTGTGAAAAAAAGTCCCGTCAGCTTTTCCTGACGGGACTTTTTAATTGATGACATAACGCGCTTCAAGTTCTTCCGGATCAAGCAAGGTCACTGTTTGCTTCTCGCGATGAATCAACGCTTTATCCTTTAATAACTTAAATTTACGGGACAACGTTTCTGGAGTCGTACCCAGGAACCCCGCCAATTCCTTCATTTTCACAGGCAAATCGAAGGTCAGGGAATCCTTTGCCTTCGCTAAATCCAGCAGATAGACCGTTAATCGCGTTTCTACAGCTTCCATGAGTAAAAATTTTGACTGGTTCTCCGCAGAAACCAGTTTTTCTGCATTCGTCTCTAATAATTTCAGACTGATCTGAGGATACGTCAGCAGCAGCTTCCGGAAGTCTTGGTGAGCCAGTGTGCATACCACCGTTTCTTGAAGCGCTTCGCCAATTAAGCTGTCGTTTTCTGTACCGAATAATGCCGTTTCGCCTTCATACCCACCCGGTTCGACAACGCGCAGAAGCTGCTCGCGACCAGAGCCGGAAATCTGATAGACTTTCATGCGTCCTTTGGCTACAATGGTCAACTGCTTCTGATCATACGGTTTGAAGATCTGTTCCGCTTTCTTATAGACATGACGTTTGGTCAGTTGATCAATTTTTTCTAAATCAGACTCGTCCAAATGATTGAACAGAGGGACCAAGATCAGACAGCTATGCTTCCCCATCATTCAAACCTCCATTAATTAATCATCATCGTCTTCTTCTAACCCCTCTCGAGGAGCATGACCTAAGAACGCCTGTAACTCACGGATCTTGCGATTATTCCAGCCTAATTGCTGCACCAGAAGCGCTTGAAGTGCCGGTTTATCCTCTTTTTCAGCTAATTTAATCGCGCGCGTGATAAACAGATTTTGCGTATCAAAGTCTTTCACCGCAACCACAAGCCATTCTTTAGCAGAGAGATACTTGAATTTCCCATGTTCCTCCAACATACTGTAACGGTTGAACTCCTCAGTTGTTGTCGGAATCACTTCACTTTCATCTAACAACACTTGTGCAAGCTCGTCAAATAACCTGATTTCTGTTTGGATCGCCTGGCTGAAGAATTCCTTTAAAAATGGAGTCTCGGATCCTTTGGCATAAAAAACGGCCTGAGCCAGCTTTTCCTGATGAATCTTCAGATTGGCTAAAATATGACCGGTCATCGCTCCGGCGGTCGGGATGTGGTGATCTTTCTCCGACTGAGAAACTTCTGCTTCATACAACGCATCGATTGACATACGCGTTCCTCCTCTGAATTTATGATCCTTAAGCTTCCTTTACTTTTATCGATTCGACTTCATAACCGAGTTTCGACACGATCTGCGCAACCGCTTTGGCTGAGATCTTATCTGTATCGATTTCTGCTTTAACCTTGCTGGAATTAAACAAGACTTTCGACTTTAAAATGCCTTCCTGATGTGCAAGGCCGGTTTCAATTTTTTGCAGGCATGACGGACAGGTCAGCGCCTCTAATTGTAAAATTACTTTTGTCATCTTGAACGCCCCTTTCTTTTGTTTACTAGTTCAGTTTAAAGCGATTCGTTCATTAATAAATTGACAGGTATCAACTTTTAGAAAATCCGGGCAAATAGCGCCCGGTCCTTAATCTCCAGCCATGTGTTATTGGTTCGTGTCTTTTCGGTGCTGAATCGTTGCTTCGGTTACTCGCGATCAACTGGTGCGCTCGCGGGCGCACCGCGAGCCTCCTCAAACAGGCAGGAATCTGCGGGGTCTCGCCGGAACGCTAATCCCGCAGGCGTCTCGCGCTTACGTGTCTGGATTTATTATCTGGGGCCAGCATGCTCAAAATCATAAACTTTCTTAACTTGTTAGAAAATCCAAGCCACGCTTGGTCCTTAAACCATCCTGATTTTTGTGTACGCTCCGATTGCTCGCTTGCCGCGGGCGATCCGAGAGCCTCCTCAGACAAGCAGGAATCTGCGGGGTCTCTCTTGGCTCGCTATCCCGCAGGCGTCTCGCATCTTCGCGTTTGATGCACAGTCTTTTGCGTAACCAAAAATCATATACTTTCTTTACCTGTTAGAAAACTTGGCTTCGCCAAGCCTCTGGCGAAGCCAAGTTTTCTAACACTGATAAAAAAGTATAAAAAAATTAAAGATTCAAGGAAACGAGTGTAAGTGCAACTAAGCCTCTGTCTGCGCCAAGGCTTGCCAATCTGCAAGTTTTCTAATAAATCATTTTGATCCTTAATTAAGTAACGCGGCCAGGATGCAAATAAGCGGAGATTTTCCGGTTATATGCATCCTGGCGCTTGTTTTACAGGTACATAAGGGTAATTTTTCCGCTTATGCACAGAAAAACCCTCCATTTTCACGTTTTTTGATTCGATAAGCGGACTTTCTCCGTCTATTTAAGCGATTTTTTCATTCATTTTCTAATTAAGCGGAATTTTTCCGTTTATTTCTAAGATTGGGCCCCAGTGTTAGAAAAATAGTCGGAAAGAGCAACGTGTTTATTCAGCATGCTTCGTGTGGTACCTTAACAAACGCATCCCGTTCATGATGACCACTAAAATGCTGACTTCATGGACGAACATGCCGCTCGCCATATAAATATAGCCAAAGATCAGACCAATCAATAAGAACGCAACGGTAGCAATGGCAATAATAATATTTTCTTTCATATTTTTTACCGTTTTCTTCGTTAATCCATAAGCATGGACAAGTTCGGTAAATCTGGACTTCATTAAAACAATATCTGAGGTTTCCACCGCAACATCGGTCCCGCTGCCCATGGCAATGCCAATATGTGCCGAGGCAAGGGAGGGGCTGTCATTGACACCATCCCCGATGAAAGCGACCGTATGACCCGCCTTCTTCAACTTTTCTACATAACCCACTTTATCTTCCGGCAACAGCTCTGCATGAACTTCATCAATACCAAGTTGCTGGCTAATCGCCTGCGCAGTCCGCACATTGTCACCCGTCAGCATAACCATTCTTTTGATGCCCATTGTTTTTAACGCTGCTAAAGCTGCTTTAACCCCGTCTCTTGGCGTATCGGCGATACCAAGCATAAGCGCCAGTTGCTGATCGACCGCAACTAAAACGGTGGATATTCCTTTCTCTTCCATCTCAGTTAATTTTCGTTCCTGTTCATGGTTCAGTTGAACCCCGGCTTCAGTTAACAGGTTACGATTACCAACCAGGACGGTCTGGTTTTCCACAACTGCCCGGATTCCCTTACCCTTAACCACTTTGGTTTGCGTCACCTTCAGATGACTGTAATCAATAGCATGCGCCTCGGCATAGGCTAAGATCGCCCGACCAAGTGGGTGATCGGATTCCTTTTCAATAGCAGCTGTATAGGCTAACCCGCGTTGCTGACCAGGCATGGCATTCATTTCTACGAGCTCAGTCTGTCCTTTCGTTAGCGTGCCCGTTTTGTCAAAGACTAACGTATCCACCTTACTGAACGTATTCATGATCTCGCCGCCTTTGATCAGAACGCCGCGTTTTGCGCCATTACCGATACCGGCGACATTGGATACCGGAGCACCGATCACTAAGGCCCCCGGGCAACCCAGGACTAAGATTGTGATGGCCAGACGGATGTCCTGCGTGATCCCCCAGACAATTATTCCCAATAAGAGAACGGCTGGCGTATAGTAGCGGGCAAAATGATCAATAAACTTTTCCGCATGTGATTTCGTATCCTGAGCTTCTTCAATCAATTCAATGATCTTACCGAATGTGGTATCCTCACCCACACGAGTTGCCTTAATGCGTAACGTTCCATTGTCTAAAAGAGTCCCAGCAAAAACGGTCGCGCCCACTGACTTATCAACAACCCGCGATTCGCCCGTGACACTGGCTTCATTCAGATAGCCGTGACCTGAGGTGATCACCCCATCCACCGGGACCTGTGCACCCGTCTTCACTAAGAGCTCATCACCCTCATTGACTTCATCACTATCCGTTTCCTGCACCTGACCATTCTCTTGATAAACCCAAGCTTTCGTCGGAGCCATTTCAGTCAGGGTTTTAATTGAGTTGCGCGTTTTCTGCAAGGTTTTCTGCTCCAGATAACTCCCGAACAAAAACAGAAAGACAACGATCGCCGATTCGTTATATTCACCAATGAAAAGGGCACCGATCACAGCGATACTGACTAACAATTCGATGCTGATGACCTTAACGCTCAAGGCCTGCCATGCATGAATCAAAACCGGTAAAAAGCCGACAAGTGTAGCCGCGATAAAGGTCGCCGTATAACCTAATTCCCATTGAAAAAGTCCTTTACTTAAAAAGCCGAGGACAATCAATGCACCGGTCAAATAGGTGATGTGTTGGTTATGTTTCTGTACCCATTTCTGGACGTTCATACAGCCTCCCCCTCCTTTTTATAACTCAAGGATAAACGAAGACCAAGGATATAAAATTGACCGCTGTCAAGAAGTAACGATTTATTGTAAATTAAATGATTCGATTTCATTCCTGAAGTTCGCGCGGCTAAGGTTCCTTTTTGGTATGGGAAGACTTTATTGAAGCTAAAAGATGCGCTATGATTGAATCAATGATTTTTAAACGAAGATGCAAGAAGCGGATGATTGACCGCAATGTACAAAGCAAAACAAGGCTGATTGACGGATTGCAAAATCGATAAAGTGGGTGATGACATGAACATTGACGTAGTGCAGCACGTTCCCTTTGAAGGACTCGCATCTATTGAAGAATGGGGCAACGATAATGGCCATACCTTTCGCATGCATAAGCTCTATGAAAATCCCTCAATACCCCGGATCGACGATCTTGAATTTCTGATCCTACTCGGCGGACCAATGAGTGCAAATGATCAGGATCAACAATGGATTGACGAAGAGCGCAGATTAATCAGCAAGACCATTTCCGAGAATAAACCTGTATTTGGCGTCTGTTTAGGCGCTCAACAGATTGCTAAAGCATTAGGAGCCGCTGTTATTCAAGGCGATAAAGAAGTAGGCTGGCTTCCGATACGTTCCGTTTCTTCTAGGTTACCATTTATACCTGAGGAATTGACTGTTTTTCACTGGCATGGAGAGCAATTTGGACTTCCCGATCGAGCGGAACGATTAGTGAGCAGCGCGGCATGTCAAAACCAGGGATTTATCTACAGTGAAAAAGTGATTGGCTTGCAATTTCATCTGGAAATGACCCCTACTAGTATTCAGGGATTACTCACCCATGACGGAGATTATATTGATCACTCACAATTCGTGCAAAGCGCTGAGGAAATAACCGACTTTGGTATTCCTGAACAAAACAAAACGGTTTTATTTAGACTTCTAGACTACTTAGTGAAGAACAAATAAATTTAAAAAGAGCTGATCGTTTCGTGACCGTATTTTCTAAAGAATGAGGGATCAAAGATACAGCAAATGTTCCCGGTTGTACATCATCAACTGTCACGCTCGTACCATTGATGGCAATTGAGCCTTGTGGAACAAATCATTAAATTTGATAGGTCTTCTCTTTAGCTTTTTCAATACTCATGTGCATTACGGATTGCGCATGATCGTGCATAATCTTGACTTTCAATAGTTTCGGCAAGAGACATAATCCATTGACTATTTGACCATAAAAAAACCTCCTAAAGTTGAATTTGTTCGTTCACCTTAGGAGGTTCATTCACTTTCTTCACTTGTTCCACGCAATAAATCCGAAACAGGTGTGTTCAACCCCTGTAGAATCGGGACTATTGCTTCAGATTTACTTAATGCTAATAAACATATTCATTAAAATTGATCAATGAGCAACTGTCTTAGTTCATCCAGTCCCGGTTGACGCGGATTGGCCGGTGTGCATTGGTCGTTATAGATCAAGTCAACCAATTTATCAAGTGCATCGTCAAACTGTTTCTGCGTCACACCATTGGCCGACAGTTTCGGCACAACATCCAAAGCTTTCATTAAAGCTGCTACCTTATCACAGAAGGCTTCAACCAGTTCTGCATCGCTCGTTCCTTGCATGCCCAATGAACGTGCAATGTCGGCATAGTCTTTTTGACCGCGATATACTTCGTAACGAGGGAACGGCGTCCGTTTTACTCTGCCGGAGACACCATTGAAACGAATGACATGCTGCATTGCGATTGAAATGGCCAAACCATGCGGTAATCCAAATTCCCCACCGGTTTTATGCGCAAGCGAGTGATTGATTCCAAGGAAGGCATTGGCAAACGCCATACCACCCAAAGTAGCCGCATAATGCATTTTTTCGCGTGCCTGCTCACCCGAGAGTGTCGGGTTCTTAGGATCATACTTATAGGATTCTTCCAGGTTCTCAAAGACAAGCTTAATTGCCTGCAGTGACCACGGACGTGTAAATTCAGATGCCATAACTGAAACATAAGCTTCCAAAGCGTGAGACAGTGTATCCAGTCCGGACAGCGCAACGGTTCTTTTCGGAACGGTCATGACAAATTCCGGATCGACGATGGCAATTTGCGGTGTCAGTTCATAATCGGTCAATGGGTATTTAACATGTGTGTTATCGTCTGTGATTACCGCGTACGGCGTTACCTCAGACCCTGTTCCGGATGTTGTCGGGATGGCAACCAACTGGGTCTGCGTTTGATGATGGAATTTAACGATTCGTTTGCGGATATCAATGAATTTCTGTTGCAAACGCGTGAACAACTCACTGACTTTTTCATAGCTGTCTAAGAATCCGGGTTCTTGTTCCAGTGAGTACTCATAGATAAAGCGGGCAATTTTAGACGCATCTAGCGCAGATCCACCGCCGATCGCAATGACTGTATCCGGTTGGAACTCGCTCATTTGTTTTGCGATTTCGATCGTCTGCCCCAGTGTTGGGTCAGGTCGAACGGTCCCATAGATCGACGTTTTTACCACATTATCTCGAATTTCCAACTGTTCATAAACCTTGTCAACGAAACCGAATTTAACCATTCCCGGATCCGCAACAATAAATGCCCGTGAAACTTTTTCAATGTCCTGGAGATAAGAAATTGCATTTTTTTCATAATATATTTTTTCCGGTAAACGAACCCATTGCGGACGATTACGACGTTTTGCGACGGTTTTGATATTCAATAAGTCTTCAGTTGATAAGTTATGCGACAATGAATTTTTCCCCCATGATCCTGTTCCTAAAGTCAAGCTTGCACGCAGTGCATCTGTGTAAATATCGCCAATGCCTCCGATTGAATCCGGTTGATTCACTAGAATTCGAGCGGCCTTAGTCTTTTCGCCGTACTCATTGATAAACGGATCTGCCTGTGAGCCGATTTGAATCGCTGCATTGTGTCCTGCTCCTTGGTAATCCAAAAGAGCTGCAATAATTTGAACACCTTGATCACGATCCTTAGCTTTATAAACAGACAGCAACGGAGACAGCTTCTCAGAGGAGAGTTTTTCGCCAATGTTCTTCGGGTCAAGCTCAAACAACATAACATCCTTGCCCTCCGGAAGAATGACACCTGCCTGTTCCGCAATCCATCGAGCAGGTCTGCCGGCAACCGGTCCGTTTACACCATGGTTGTCATTGAAAACGAAATCAGCTATTTTTTGATAATCTTTCTTAGGAACAAGGTAGGCGCCTTTTTCCAGCATTCTGTTCATCCATTGATCATAGATTGGTGCTTCAACAACCACTGAGTTTTCAGTAGCGCAGATCATTCCGTTGTCAAATCGTTTCGACAGCAGCAAATCTTCGACTGCCCGGTCAAGATGCGCTGTGTGGTCAACAAATATTGCCCCGTTACCGGCACCGACACCCATGGACGGATTACCTGATTGCAATGCCGCATTAACCATCCCCGGACCTCCGGTTGCTAATATAGAAGCGATTTTGGTATTGCGAATTAGAGCTGTTGTATTGTTAAGCGACGGTTTTTCAATCCATTGAATAACATCTTTAGGCGCGCCGGCGGCTACGGCTGCATCATATACGATTTTGGCTGCATGAGCAGAACATTTTTGCGCCTGCGGATGAAAGGCAAAAACGATTGCATTGCGTGTTTTCAATGCCAGTAATGATTTGAACATCGTCGTTGAGGTAGGATTAGTCGTTGGCACAATCCCCGCCAATACCCCCAATGGCGCTGCGATTTGAACTTCGCCGGCAACTTTATTCTCATGAATCACACCGACTGTTTTGTCATTCTTGATTGTATTGTAAACATTTTCAGTTGCAAAACGATTTTTCGTATCCTTATCTTCAACAACGCCGCGTCCGGTTTCATCAACTGCTTCATGTGCAAGCAACAAAGCTGCTTCTGATCCTGCCAGAGCTGCTGCAGCAACAATCTTATCAACCTGTGCCTGTGTGAACTTGGAATATGCTTTTTCTGCTTCCAAGGCTTTATCGACCAATCCGGATGTATAGTTTTTCGCTTCTTCCATCAAAGCTTTTTTTTCATCATCAGACAAAACCTTATTCACTTTAGGTTTTACTAATTTTTCCATTTTAAAAACTCCTTTTTTTCTATTTTTATTTTAGAAAACTTGCCGATTGGCAAGCCTTGGCGCAGACAGAGGCTTAGTTGCACTTACACTCGTTTCCTTGAATTTTTAATTTTTTTATACATTCTTACCAGTGTAAAATTACCCCTACATAGTAGCCTTTTTACTAATTAAATAAGTTCTATTTTTGTGATTTTTTTCACACAAACTACAATAATCTACAACCTGATTTATCACCCTGATTTTTCCCTCAGATGCATTGGGGCTAATCTGAACGTGTCGCAAGCGATCATTAGTTCTTCGTTAGTGGGAATGACTAACGCTTTAATTGGTGAATCCGTTTTGCTTATCAATAATTCCTGTCCGTTTATCTGATTCGCTTTTTCCTCGCAAAATACACCCATAAATTCAAGACCATGTAGGACCTCCCGACGAATCATCGAACTATGCTCACCGATTCCCCCCGTAAAAATAATTGCATCCACTCCTGACATTTTTACTGTATAGGACCCGATGTATTTTTGAATGCGTTCAACAAAAATTCGAATGGCTAGTTTTGCCCGATGGTTGCCTTGCTCGGCCTCTTTTTCTATGTCACGCAGATCGCTCGAAACACCCGAAATGCCGAGCATGCCACTTTTTTTATTCAGTATAGTCACGACTTCGGACGCATTCATATCGGTTTTATCCATGATATATGGGATCAGAGCCGGATCGATATCCCCAGATCGAGTCCCCATTGTTATGCCGGCCAATGGCGTAAAACCCATAGATGTATCGACAGATTTACCACCTTTTATCGCTGTGATGCTTGCCCCATTACCCAGATGGCAGGAGATCAGTTTTAAAGTCTCAATCGGCCGTTTTAATAATCTGGCCGCACGGGCAGCCACATATTTATGACTCGTTCCGTGAAATCCGTATTTACGCATGGCAAAATCCTGGTAATAATTATAGGGTAAACTATATAAATAGGTTTCTTCACTCATTGACTGGTGAAAAGCCGTATCAAACACGACAACTTCCGGTACACCTGGTAGAACCTTGCAGAACACTTTGATTCCAATGAGATTAGCAGAGTTATGCAGCGGTGCGAGATCCGAGAGATTTTCAATTTTCCTAATAACGTCGTCCGTCACCAATGCAGAATCGGAAAAAAATTCACCACCATGAACGACACGATGACCAATCCCCTTGATCATATCCAACGACTGAATGATTTTGTAGGAAACCAGTCGCCTCAATAGCAAACGAACAGCCGTTTCGTGATTAGGAATCAAATTGATTTTCTGAATTTTTTCCCCCTTTACGATGATGGTAAAGATCGAACGGGACAAACCAATGCGTTCAATAGAACCCTTCGTCACTAATTTCTCTGCAGGCATATCCAACAGTTGAAATTTGAGTGACGAACTGCCCGCATTGATCGCCAAAATCAAAGACATCTCATTCACCTCCTGTACTACTAAACTTATGATTTGAGAAATGATCCATGCAACCAATAAAAACACGAATGAACCGTGCGTCAGTATCTGTCGCTTTGGCCTAGTGATTTTATGGAAATAATTGTTCATGATCCCATCCATCGTTTGAAATGATTAAGTCATCGTACCTGCTCCTTTCTGGCATTTCATTTTTTAAAGCAGTACTATTTGTGAATATTTTCACATAAATCCCATTAAAAACGCTCTGTACAAAGACTACAAAAGCCAAAAAGCCTTTTGCTTATTATGGTTGCTGAACACTTCCCTTATTTGCAACTGTTTTTACAACCCTGTTGTAACCGTTAACAATTTACAAATTGAATATAGCACATAATGCACTGTGTGTAAACGTTTTCGCCAAAGAATATTTTAAATTATAAATTTTTAAGTGAAATTTTTTTGTGCGTCTAAAAAAGTGAGAACAGAATTGTAGTTTCATTGCTTTTACTGTTTTTCTTGATCGTTTTTGACCCAGCATATGTATTTTCACCCTATGTAAGCACTAACATCAACTCCTTTTTATTGTTTTAGTCGTTTGCAAGTGACTTGCGTTGGAGTTAATAATGAAAGAAACGACAAAAGGAGTGAAAGAGATGGGTATCAATTTCAGTCATTGTGAGGCGCATTGGTCTTACGGGCTCTTTCATCAATTCAGGGAAATGCTTGCTTCTGAAATCGGCATGAATTTAAATCAAATGGAGGGTTTCGGCGGAACGACCCCATTCGCTGATTTCAATGATCCAATCATTCCATTGCTTGACCATTCAGACTGCGACGGATGCCTGTCTGTGGAAGAATGTCAACGCGTAGCTCCGCGATTAAAAGAGCTGACCGCTCATTGGCCGGAAGTAAACTTTAAACAGGAAATTCGTTCACTCATCGGCGGCATGGAACGATCTGTACAAGAGAACCAGCCGCTGTACTTTTGCTGATTACATTCTGACGAAAATGAGTTCAATTATCATTTAGATTCAAGCCTCTCCTCCACATCCAATCCCTTCCCCAAAGGAGCATGATCGAGTGACTGATCACGACCGCCTTTTCAAAGAATTGCTGCATAACTTTTTACGGTTTAAAAAGAACCGAACAAACTGTGTGCTCATTATTCATGTCGAAGCCCAAAATACGCATCAAGAGCACTTCCCGCAACGCATGTTCACCTATTTTTCAATGATTTATCTAAAATTCAGAAAACCTGTTTTACCGATTGCCATTTTCAGCTATGATGGAGTTAGAGATGAACCCAATGAATTCGTCATCAAGACACCATTCCTTGATGCCATGACGTTTCGTTTTTTTAAGATGGAATTAAAAAGGATGAACTGGCGCACATTTATGCACAGCAACAATCCTGTCAGTGCCGCTTTGATGAGTAAAATGAATTATAAAAACAAAGAACGTGTCGCTGTTCGACTCTCCTTTCTCAGACAGATGGCCCGTTTGCAACTTGATGAAGCACGCAGCAGTATGATTAACGGATTTTTTGAGACCTATTTAAATCTGAATGAAAATGAGGTGGATCAACTCATGAAGGAAGTTCATGCATTGCCTAAAGATGAGCAAGAACAAGTAATCAAATGGCCGAATTCATTCTATGATCGTGGGGTTAGGAAAGGTAAGGCATTGGGTAAGGCTCTGGGCAAGGTAGAAGGCAAAACTGAGGGAAGGGCTGAAGCGCAAAAAGAGATGGCGCTGCGCATGCTTCAAAAACAAATGAATCCACGCACTATCTCCGAATTGACTGGATTATCTGTAGATAACATTCTCGGACTAAAGGAAACTATGGAATGATGTCCTACTTTTCACTATAATTTCTGATCCTAGATTGCGAAATCCAAGTTGAAAATGAGGCGGATCAACTTATGAAGGAAGTCCACGCATTGCCTAAAGATGAGCAAGAACAAGTAATCAAATGGCCGAATTCATTCTATGATCGAGGAGTGAAGAAGGGTAAAGCTGAAGGTGTAGCTCAAGGTAAGGCATTGGGTAAGGCTCTGGGCAAGGTAGAAGGCAAAAGCGAGGGAAGGGCTGAAGCGCAAAAAGAGATGGTGCTGCGCATGCTTCAAAAGAACATGGATCTCCATACCATTTCCGAGTTAACCAGGTTATCAATAGAAGAAATCATCAATCTCAAGGAGTAACCGCCAAATAAAAACAGGCATCATGCCAAAACCATGTTGGAGTGATGCCTGTTTTTTATTGTTTGATAAATGGAGTGACGATTGTGAACTTGCCTTCCCATAAACGAGCAAGCGTTTCCGCTATAGGTGAAAATACTAAGCTAATCATAGACACATAAAGTGAGCGATGCCTAAAAAGATGAATGAGTGATTCCAAGTTAAATAATTTACTTCAAACGTTCTATAATTAGGATAAATCAATTGACGACAAGGGCGATGATTAATGACTGGATCAGTCATCTGCCGCTGAAGAATGTAAGACAGGTAACACGTATTGGCGGAGGTGACGTGAATCAAGCTTACCGTGTCGACTCCAGCAAAGAAAGCTATTTTCTACTGATCCAGCCGAATCATTCTCAAAGCTTCTACGCAAGTGAAATTTCCGGCTGATCTGGCGGCGATTTACGGCGATCGGGAACTAGACATTGGCGTGACCAAGATCTTTGGTGGTTTCAACTCTGAATTTTCCGAGCATACGCTGCAGCTTATCCGTTTGATAAAAGCTATGAAAAACTAGGGCTCAGTCTCCGTTATCTTTTTTACTATTCTGTTATTCCCACTCGATGTAGGTAGCTTTTCAGAAAAGTTGATTTATCAGCGTTTTTAAGAAGTGCCAGCCTCAATACCAATACCTGTTTTTTATTCGTAAGCGTCAAATAGCCCACACCTTGTCAAATATGTGGGCTTGATTTAGGATTGTTGAGAAGATAATTTGCAGTTATCTGGAAGATTGGCAGCAGACCAAGGCAGTAGTTCATCAAGAGCTTCATCGGTTTGGACGACAAGATTGTGCAGTTGCTCAAATTACTTGGGACAGATCCCAGCGAACTGACTGTTCATTCGTATCCCCCTTTCGTGATTTGTCGTTTATTGCTATAGATAACATTTACGTATTCATTGCTCTTTAAGATGAGCAACAAATTCATGCAATTTATCAAGCCCTGCTTTGAGTTCTTCTGTGTCGCAAGCATAACCAATGCGCAAGGATCGCGGTTCATCAAAACAGTCGCCCGGAGTGAGCAGTGCGCCGCCTCTTTCTAACAGTTCTCTACAAAAAGTGCGGGCATCCACGTCAAAGTTATAATGCAGCAAGGCCGTTGTACCCGCCTGAGGCGTAATAAAAGACATATTTGGCTCATTCTCTACCCATTGTTTGAGAATGTTACGGTTGGTACGAACCAGCGTACGATTTCTTTTCAGAATTTTATCCGCGTGCGCAAGTGCTATTGAAGCAACTTCTTCATCAAACAAACCGCAACTAATCAGATTGTAATCCCGATGCGATAAACACGTTTTGCGCAAATCCGAATCTTTTGTGGCGATCCAACCAAGGCGAAGTCCGGCCAGCGAGAACACTTTCGACATACTGCTTACGCTGATGCCTTTTTCGTATAAATCTGCAATGGATTCGCAGTATACATCCTCCTGTGTCAGGTGGCGATAGACCTCATCACAGAGCAGATAAGCACCATGACGTCTACAGATTTCCACAATTTCCTGCAGCATTTGGTTATCCATCAGCGTACCGGTCGGATTGTTGGGATTATTGATGCAAACAAGCTTTGTTCTATCTGTGACAAGCTGACCCAGCTCCTTTAAATCAGGAAGATACTGGTTTTCTTTACGCAGATGCAAAATATCGACATTTGCGCCCAATGATTCTGGGATGGAATAGAGCTGCTGATAGGTAGGCATGACGGAAACAACATGGTCACCAAGTTCAACAAGCGCAGAAATTAATAGGTGATTCGCTCCTGCCGCACCATGAGTAGAGATAATATGCTCCGGGCGTATCGAACGGTACAGGCGACATATACCCTGTAAGAAATCCGGATATCCCTCAATATCACCATAGGTTAGGCGACGTCGAGAAAATCGCTTCCAAAATGATTCCATATCAGTCCCTGTCAGATTAAACAACTCTTGTAAAGAAACGGAATCTGTACACGTTTCCGCAATGTTATACACCGCTTTGGTTTCATATGCATTCATCCATTCTTCTACTTGAAAGGCCCTAATTTTCATTGGTCCTTTTCCTCCCTATAATTCAACTGTTGTGTCATTAAAAAGTAGCGTGGTTCCAAAAAGCTGTGGCAAACTCTTTTTCGTATTTGCTTCAAACCACGACATCAACTTCAGACCGTATATACCACTCTGCGGTAAATGGCCTAACTTAATATCCACGTCGGCCTGTCCGGGGTTCGAAATTTATAAAAAACCATCGGAAACAAGCATCCTGCTGCAGACGATTTTTGTCGATATGCTTCCTCCACACCACATACGGCGATATTCAGACTAAGCATCTTGGAAATCTTGTTCTGACAATATACATACTATTGACATCATCATTCCTCCTTAAAAAAATAAGTGCCCAAACTTACGCCTTTAAAACCTACGGCCTAAGTTTGAGCACTTTTAGCTTCTTCATCCGGTGACAAAGAAAAGTGTAATATCAAATTTATAATATATTGTAGCACGAAAATACAGAAAGTTAAAGCTTTAAAAATATGATATTTACTCATGAAAAAATGAAAATTCAACTATGCTTTGGATAGTGGAGTGGTATTTGAAACGTTCCTCTGGATCTTGGAAAGCGGATTCGAGAGGTTAACGCCCGCTTTTGGAAACTAAATGTATTGCTTTACGAATCTTTTCTCGGGTATTGGCTGCTTGATAATTAACAGGATTTTAGATATATAAATCTGCAATGGAATATAAAGCAGCTTTACCGCTTAATTTTGTCCGGGTTCCCTCATAATCACAATAGAGGACTCCTCCACGAAGCGATGCCTGATAAGCAACGAGTGATTTTTTATTTAACCGCGTTGCCCAGAACGGAATGATATGGCAATGCCCACTCCCGCATACAGGATCTTCAGGTACATTGCATTTTGGTGCAAATGATCTTGATACACAGTTATAATTTTTTCCTTCCGCTGTAACATGCAATAAAAGTCCATCCAGTTTATTTATCTTATCCTGGATAGGATTTACGTTGCGGACTTGTTCTTCTGTTTCCAGAATACAGACTAGATCTCTGCCCATATATGCCTCTAGCGGTCGGACACCAATGGCCTCTGTCATTTCATCGGTCACGTCCACCTTTTTTAAATCGTATGACGGAAAGTCCATTTCAAATAAATCCTCTTTTTTTGACACAACAAGCTCCCCGCTCATTGTCTGAAATGTGACTCTTTCTACATTTTCTTCATAATAGTTTGCGATAACATACCCCGTCGCCAGTGTTGCATGGCCACAAAGGTCAATTTCCCCACCTGGTGTAAACCATCTGAGTCGGTAATGATCTCCTTCTTTCACTGTAAAAGCTGTTTCGGAAAGATTATTTTCAGCAGTGATTTTCAGCATCAACTCGTCCGTAATCCATTCATCCATAACGCACACCGCTGCCGGATTGCCTCGAAAAACTTTATCTGTAAACGCATCAACGACATACTGTTTCATTTGTTTATCAATCCTTTCTGTTCGTCGGTGACTTTTTTTTCAATATTATTTCTATCATTCTCCCAAATAGGCAACCGCTCAACTTTACACAATATGACAAGAGGAAAGAGATTTCACAGCTGCACAGGTGCCCAAGCCCTTCACCCCTGCGCGGCTCCGAAACCAGCGAGAAAAATACGGGTCACATGCTGGATGTAATCATTCATGCACCGTTTACTGGCCGGAAGAACTTCACCATGCAGCCGAATCATGTCGCCGAATGGACGCACGCTTTTAATGCTGAACTCGTCGTAAAAATTCATGACTTCATTACAGAGACGCTTCAATTCGTCTAAATTAGGCGTCGCTTCTCGTTCATTCACGCTGTCCAAGGCTTCCACGACATCATTACCGATTGTTTGGATTACACGAAATAATCTTAATTTATCTTTTAAAATCGCCTTTACTGCAAACACGGTTGTTGCACAGTTAAACACGGACTGCACAGTGATTCACCACCGGATCTTTTATTGTTTTATGCAATTACCTATACTATAAACTCGACTGAGACCTCGCTTTCTTAAAGATTGGCGGCGCAAATTCTTCTAATAGGAACATACCAATCGACTTTGGCTTTTCCTTCAGGATCTTCAAATGGATTATTCATGCAAAATTCAAGACACGGTTTATCATCCGCCTCGTACTCACTGCTTGGCAGCCACTGCCCGAAAAGGCTTTGATAGGCAATGGCCAGTTTATCAATCGTGTTATAGAATGGATAGAGTGCATAACTACCACCAGAAAGTGTTTTAAATTGAATATCGCCGTCGAGATTGCAATCAAAATCGTCAGGAAGGGGAACACAAGCATCATAACGGCAGTTATTCTCTTCGACAACCTGTGGATCATCGAGTGATATACCAATAAAATAGTGTTCCGTAGGGTATATCTCGTGTTTACTTGCCCAAGTCATCAAACATTCCCATACCTGACCCGTGTTCAAGTAACTTCCAACATGGCGAACGTAAGCCACATGATAATCCGGTAATTCTTTGAATCCGCAAACCACGCTCCCTGTGATGCTCGGTATGTTATTTCAACAAGTTTCCGCGGCAACAATGGGTAGAATTCTCTTTTCAAAATCCGCCGATTGCTGAACGCACCTCTGAAAAAAATTCGCGGTCCGATTATTCACCAATCGAGAACCTGGTCAGGAAGTAATACGGCTGAATGGATCATTGATTTTTTGACGCCGAACCCATCAATGCCTCCATCATTTGGTCGCCCTTCTATGGACACATTAATAAACCCTGATTCTCGAAGTAACCAACCACAGAGTTTCTCGAAATCTTTAGGAGAACTTTGATTAATTAACTGTAGAACCTTGTCTTTCCACTTTTCATTTAGATCCTCATTGCTTTCAAATTCTTCCTCGTTGTTACTATCCAATACATATTCTTTGGGTTTAGGTTGTTTTTCAAGAATACGCACAGCATTAATAATATCTGCAAAATAAACAAGTTCCGTCTCTTCACCTTTTTGAGTTAACTGCCAAATTCCTCTTTTATTATTGACTCAACTTTCGCAGAGTAAAAATCCGAAATAGCCCTTGATATAACGTGCTTTGTAGCCTATTCATTACACTCCTTGACAAAATAGAAAGACACCTCAATTTTTGGTATAGTGATTTTGACGAAATACACTACCAAAAAGAAGAGGTGCCCTCTATATGATAGCGAAAAAAGGTCAAAATAATCAACTGCCATCAGAAATAAAAGTGAATTTTAATGAGTTGAGGATTCTAAAACATTTACGTCAGGCAGGAATTCAAAAAGCCTTCGGCTTTTCCAGTGGTTATCTTTTTCAGCTTATTTTTCGCCTGATTTTTACCCAAAGAAATTGGTATCGTTTACTGGAGAGTAATAAAGCTGATGACTTACCAGGCAAGGATGCTGTTTATCGTTTTTTAAACTACCCGAAGTTTGCCTGGCGCCGCTTCCTGACTGCATTAAGTGTATTCACAATTATGAAAGTCAGCCGTTTGACGAGCGTCTGCCACACTAAAGTACTCATTCTGGATGATTCATCTTTTTATCGCGACCGCAGTAAGCGCGTCGAACTTTTGGCTCATTGTTTTGACCATGCCAAGAGAAGACACTACAAAGGATTTCGTATGCTGACATTGGGATGGTCAGACGGATCAACGTTCCTGCCCATTGATTTTTCACTCCTTAGTTCAAGCAAAGAAAAGGCAAAAATTAACGATATCGATTCGACGATTGATAAGCGTTGTTCCGGCTATAAAAGGCGAATTGAAGCTTTACAAACAGCTCCTGAACAAATACCTGGCATGGTTAAACGAGCCTTGTCGAACGGAATTGATGCGTCCTATGTTCTGATGGACAGCTGGTTTACCCAACAACCTTTGATCAAGGCTTTGACCGATCAAGGTATCGATGTTATTGGTATGGTGAAACCAACGAATCAGCGCTATCGAGTAGGCTCTCAATGGGTTGGATTAAGAACGCTGTATCGACTGTCGAAGCCCGTAACCAGTCACAAAGAAATTTTACGTTCTATTCGTACCACAATGGCTAATGGAGTCCCGGTCAAAGTTGTGTTCGTTCAAAACCGCAATAAACAAAGTGAATGGCTAGCCATCTTAAGTACCGACTGCACACTTACAGAACGGGAAATCATTCGTACGTACGGCATGAGATGGGACATTGAATTATTTTTTAAAGCAACGAAGTCATTTCTTAAGCTTCAAAAAGAGTTCCAGGGCAGATCGTACGTAAGCTCTCAATCCATTGTGTCAGTTGACAAGTAACCCATCTTTTGATTGATTTTTTTGTTTTTGTTAGGGCGTCATGAAGAATATCCATGAGCTGCGTCAGTGCTACAGCCCAATCCAGTTCATTCATTTCGTCACAGAGTTCATAAAACATACCACCAAGGGTTCGATTATCTGTACTGCAACGGTTTTGCCAAGACAGGAGAATAAACCTTGAAAGTTGAGATATTATCTTCTTACGCTCTGTATCCTCCTTATCCCGTTTTTATTACAAAAATCTCCTATTGGGTAGGCTTTTTAAAATGTCTACTCTGTAGGGACAGCTTATAGGAAGCCTGCTTAAATCATTTTTCCTATTCCAGTAAGGATTTTATATTGTAATGAAAGATGCTTGGTGCACCATAGGATGCGTATCTTTTGGGTATATCGATTTCATTTATGTTCCCGATGGTACCTCCATTTCGAATCCAATCTGCCGAGATTCGTTTGATGGTGCGCAGGTAATCGATCATACGACTTTATTCGTACCGAGTCCAAGTGGTGCTGTTTCAACCTGACTTTTTCCGATTTTAATCTTATCCATCAACATGCCCCGTATAATTCTTCACTACTTTGAATAGTGCACAGCAACTAGTAAAAATCCTCAAGCGACATTTGGTACTCGGGTCAAGAAATTTCATCCATGGACTGAGTCACTCAGAATTCGTTTTTAATCTAATTTTGAATGATTTGTTTTATGCTCTCGTTCCAACGCACGTAACTCTTCTTCTGTAGTACTCATATGCGAGTCATAATTATTCAGTTTCCACCGCAAATGATCAATCGCTGCTTGCAGATCATCGCGTTTTTCTTCCATCAATTCTAATTGTTCTTGTAACAACGCTATTTGTTGTTGCGTGTTATCTTCGTTAGCATCAAATAATCGAATATATTTCTGCAAGGCTTCAACACTCATTCCGGCGGACCGCATCTGCCTAGCGAAATTAATTCGACGAATAATTCGTTGATCAAGATTACGAATACCTGAATCCTTACGATCAATTGGGGGAATAAGACCGACCTTCTCATAATAACGAATGGTATCGGCCGACACCCCAGTAATTTCACAGGCTTCTTTAATAGTCATTAATTATCACCCTTTATTAGACTCATGAACATTCGAGATTAAATCCCCGTGCGATATCAAATTTCCGCCTCTCCCGCTTAATAGTCAATGGTCCGACTTGCCATCCACTTTATGATTTCAGGATCATCATGTGCAAAGAACTGACTTTTACCGATATTAAGCTCACGAATCGTATTCATCTCTGCGTCGGTCAACTTAAAATCAAGCACATCAATATTTTGGGCCATTCGTTTTGGCTGACTTGATTTGGCAATGACCACCAAGCCCCGCTGAATGAGCCAGCGCAGAACGACTTGAGCAATCGACTTATGATGCACATCGCCAATTTTTTGTAATGTTTCATTCGAAAATAAACCGTTGCGCCCCTCAGCAAATGGTGCCCATGCTTCTACCTGAACGCCGTAGTCGCTGAAATACGCGACTGAACTGCTATTTTGGTTGAACGGATTAACCTCGATTTGATTAATGGACGGCTTGACACCAGTAAATTCAGCTAAATTAGTTAACTGGCTGATTGAAAAGTTTGATACGCCAATTTCTTTGATCAGCCCCGCCTTTTGCGCATCAATCATTGCTCGCCAAGAACCAAATACATCATTAAATGGTTGATGAATAAGGTACAAATCCAGATAATCAAGTTGTAGTCGCTTAAGTGAATCCTTAATTGCTTGAGTCGTTTTTTCATAACCTGCGTCTTGAACCCATAATTTTGATGTGATAAACAGTTCTTCACGAGCAACATCGGTGCGTTTGATGGCTTCCCCAACAGCCCTTTCGTTTCCGTACGATGCAGCCGTATCAATTAAACGATAACCTGCATGAATTGCATTCAATACGGCCTCTGTTGCCTCATTGGCATCCTTAACCTGATACACGCCAAATCCGAGTATTGGCATTTTCGTGCCGTTAATGAGTGTTTTAAATTCCATATCTGCATCTCTTCTTTGCCATAATTTGTTACATTTTCACTCTAATACTTGGAGTGAACTCCAAGTCAAGATTTTTAACTCATAAAATGATTAATGAGTGGAAATTGTCGCTCAGTATGGCTGAATAAGATTACCCGAGGAACCCATCCATAGATTTTCTAGCGAGCGAAAGTTATTTTTTGCCCAGAGAGATAATATTCTCACACAATTCAAGGAATACAATGAATGCCCCAGTGCGAAAAATGGCTGAATTCCTCCACTTTTACTTTTGCTTACTTTAATATTCTCTTTTTATGACAAAAAACGAACCCCGAATCGTTCCAGCAAGTTTCGACTTCTGCCGAGCAAACTTAAATTTTTCTTCTAACTCCTTGGGGATCTCCATCCCTTCAGAAAGCTTAAAACCAACGGCCCGCTTCTTAGGGTTATCAACCGTATACATAACGTTAACCTCAAGGCCGTCCTCATAAAAGACGTAGGCAAATTTGATATTTTCCACTTGAAAACGTGATGTTTCGAGAGGCTTGGCCGCAAATTCAAGATCACGTTCTTCTTTCAAAATTCGGTTCACGTAGTCAAGAGTCTCCTGGCTTTCACTAGCCGGTACAACCGTAAATTCATGCTTGTATTTGTTCATAAAATACCGAGCCTCATTAGCACGTAAACCAGCAAGCGTTTCTGCTACAGGTGAAGACTCTAATCCAACCGTAGATACATTTTTAAAATCAACGATATAAGACATTTCCATCTCTCCTTTGATCACTTTATTTTCTAATAACTAGAATCTACATTTTGCAAAAAACCTTGTCGTTTCACAGCCTAATCTCAAACACTGAATCGCTTAATCAAGTACTTATCTTCTTCACTTGATGGATATAGAATACCCCTAAATCATGTTAAAAAGCGATACTGTTTCGTCATAAACGAGCTTCAAATCATTACACTTCGCTATAACGAAAGCAATCCTTACCAGACGTTTATTTCAAAAATGAACACAAGGTCTTTGGTCGGTTTCATTCTGTATCCGTTGACCTATGTTTATGCTCTTTTTCTCGTCATTTTTTCTATATTTTCCTGGTTAGGGATCAAGAAACTGAAAAAATTAAAATCCAAAAAGCGGACATTAACGTGGACGAAAAGACAAAGACATGAATAACGTTGATAACAAAAAGCAAATTTAGTCATTTTTAATCTTTTTCTTGATAGATCTGGCCTGAAGTATATTTTCTACGCCCTGAGAAAGCGCCAACATTGGTTCCTTTTCAGCATTTTAGTCGTTTGCAATTGATTTGAGGTTTATTTGATAATGAAAGAAACGACAAAAGGAGTGATATGTATCGGCCTCAATTTCAGTCACTGTGACGCTTATTGGACATACGGGCTTTTTCATGAATTCAGAGAAATGCTTGCTTCTGAGATCGGTATGGACTTAAATAAAATGGAGGGGTTCGGCGGTACGACCCCATTTGCTGATTTCGATGATGAAATTATTCCATTGCTTGATCATTCAGACTGTGATGGCAGCTTGTCTGTTTATGGCAGAATAAAAGTACAGAGTTTTGCAGGGAATTTATGCAGAACTTAACCGCATAAAAATAGGCTTGCCAGCCCCCAAAATAACCTCTACTGTTTGGATTGAGCGATCTTAACAGTAGGAGGAAATGAAAGGATGCTAGCAATGCCTGAAATCAATTATATCAAGCACTTAAGAGAAAGCGAAGATTTATCGATTAATGAAATATCAAAAAAGACCGGCTGTAATTGGCGAACCGTCAAAAAATATGCAGATGGAGAGTCGTCGGATACCCAGCTTCAGTTTAAAAAGCGAGGAATGATGTATGAAGAAAGCTATGGTGAAATTGTGGATGACTGGATTGAGGAGGATCTGAAGCTTAAGAAAAAAGAGCGAAGAACGAACAAAAAAATATATGAACAGCTTAGGGATGAATGGAATTTCCCAGGATCTTATCGAACAGTATGTGACTATATTCAAAGTCGGAAACCACAAATCAAAGAGGAAAAAAACCGAAGATATGAACATCTTGAGCACCCGCCGGGTGAAGCGCAAGTTGATTTTGGGACAATGACGGTGGTCAAAGACAGCGCCTTTAAGGATATAAAATTGCTCATTCTAAGTTTCCCATACAGTAATGCGGGGCTGGGTTATCCTCTGCCCAGTGAAAATACCGAATGTTTTTTGGAAGGCTTAAAACAGCTCTTTAAGCAAGCCGGAGGCGTGCCTACTTATTTGAGAATGGATAATTTGGCTGCGGCAGTCGTTTCCATGGGTAAGGGTGCGAAACGAACGTACACAGAGGCTTTCAGCCGATTTAGAAATCACTATGGCTTTGAAGTGCAGCCCTGTAATCCTGCCAGTGGTCATGAAAAAGGGAATGTCGAGAAGAAAGTGGGATACACAAGAAATAATCTTTTCACAACTGCCCCATTAATGCAAGACTTCCCGCAATTGGCTACCTGGATTCAACAAGCCATGAGCAAGGATCGTGAGCGGCTTCATTACGAAAAAAAAGAGCGGATCAATGTGTTGTGGAAAGAGGATCAAAAGCATTTGAAACCGTTACCTCTAAAGGATCTGCCCATCTTCTCGATAAAATCTGCAAAACTCAATAAGTATGGAGAGATCCTGATGGATGGAGAACGATTTGTCATCCATCATGCACGGATGAAACAAACACTAATCATCAAAGCCGAATGGAATCAGTTTATTTGTTTCACGAATGATGGCGAGATTGTGTATCAATCGGATCGTCCTTACATGAATACGACGCGAGTGATTCCGTGGGAGGATATTCTGAATGATTGGGAACAGAAACCGCGTTCGGTTCGTTATTCACGATTTTTCAAGTACCTGCCCAACAACGTGCAAGCGTATCTGACGATACGCAAGGAAGAAGTCAAATACCGCGTCAAGGGGTTAAGAAAACTGTTAGAAAAATATGATTTAAAGGAAATCCAGACCATCTTATCTAGTGAAGAACGTTTGGAAAGGACACCCCATGAGCTTGGCATCTTTTTAGAGGCTAGTGCGTTTTCTTATCCTGACAAAATAGAGGAAGAACATACGCCTGGCATTCTGCTCAATTATGAGACCAATTTAGCCACCTATGATCAACGGCTTTGTCCTTCTCTGGAAGGAGGAGTTTCCTAATGACCGATTTAAAAGTGATGTGTAAAACGCTACATCTTGCTCATCTTATCGACAACTATGAAAGCGTCCCATTTGACAACAAAGAACAGTTTTTAAGGGATTGCTTATCCATTGAAGTGCGTTCGAGACAAACGACAAAGATTGCCCGGTTAATCAAAAAAGCCAAATTTAGGGAACTGAAATGGTTAAAAGACTATGAGTGGACGGAACAAATCAATTTACCAGCTACCACAACAAAGAAAGATCTTTACGATCTTCGGTTTATCAAGCAAAAACAGAATTTACTGCTTCTGGGAACACCGGGTACGGGAAAAACCCATTTAGGGACTGCTTTAGGAATCAAAGCGTGTGAAATGGGGTATGACGTTCGTTTTTTCCGCGTCGCCGACTTGGTCGGTCAATTAGAGGAAGCGCTCAAAGCAGGAACACTCAGTCGACTGAAGCGCCAAATCGAGAAATCAGATTTACTCATTCTCGATGAATTAGGCTACGTTCCATTCCAAAAACAAGGTTCCGAATTATTGTTTCATATCATCGCAGATTGTTATGAACGCAAAAGTGTCATCGTGACCTCGAATCTGGAATTTGGTCAATGGAATCGAGTGTTTGGGGATAATCGGCTCACTTCAGCTTTGGTGGACCGTTTGGTCCACCATGCTCATGTCATCGCGTTTACAGGAGAAAGTTACCGATTGAAAAATGCCCTCTCTTCAATAAAAACAGATACTGAAATTTAACGCTATTTAGGATCGCAAGCCTATGTATTTTTCGCTGCAATTCTCTGCACTTTTTGCTTGCATAAAACACTTGTCTGTAGAAGAATGTCAACGAGTAGCACCACGATTAAACGAGCTGACCGCTCATTGGCCAGAAGTGAATTTTAAACAGGAAATTCGTTCACTGATTGGCGGTATGGATCGGGCCGTACAAGAGAATCAGCCGTTGTACTTTTGCTGATTACGCCCTAACGAAAATGATTTCAATTATTTTTTAGATTCATGCCTATCCTCCACATCCAATCCCTTCCCCAAAGGAGCATGATCGAGTGACTGATCACGACCGCCTCTTCAAAGAATTGCTGCATAACTTTTTTGACGAATTTCTTGAAGCTTTTTTCCCAGAAGTCTTCCATGCTCTCGATCTGTCGCATAAGAAGTTCTTATCTGAAGAATTATTTCCGGATCTCATTGACGGTGATAAGAAACGTGCCGATGTGATTGCCGAAACACGTTTTAAAGAGAACAGAAAGGATTGCGTGCTCATTATTCATATTGAAGCGCAAAATACGCATCAGGAGCACTTCCCACAACGAATGTTCACCTATTTCTCAATGATTTATCTAAAATTCAGAAAACCTGTTTTACCTATTGCCATTTTCAGCTATGATGGAGGTAGGGATGAACCCAATGAATTTGTCATCAAAACACCATTCCTTGATGCCATGACGTTTCGTTTTTTAAAGATGGAATTAGGCAAGATGAATTGGCGTGTATTCATGCACAGCAACAATCCTGTTAGTGCCGCATTGATGAGTAAAATGAATTATAAGAAAAAAGAGCGTGTAGCCGTTCGGCTTGCCTTTCTCAGACAGATGGCTGGTTTGCAGCTTGATGAAGCACGCAGCAGCATGATCAACGGTTTCTTTGAGACCTATTTAAATCTGAACGAAAATGAGGTGGATCAACTCATGAAGGAAGTCCGTGAATTGCCTAAGGATGAGCGTGAACAAGTGATCAAATGGCCGAATTCATTCTATGATCGCGGGGTGAAGAAGGGTAAAGCTGAAGGTATGGCTGAAGGTAAAACCGAGGGCAAAATTGAAGCTCAAAAAGAGATGGCGCTGCGCATGCTTCAAAAGCAAATGGATCTCCACACCATCTCCGAGTTAACTGGGTTATCAATAAAAGAAATCATCAATCTAAAGAAATAACTGCAAAATAAAGAACAGGCATCGTTCCTAAACCATGTTGGAGTGATGCTTTTTTGTTTAATTAAAAAAATTGAACGAACCACGGTGAGTGGCGCTTCCAAATCCATCCTACCGTTCAAAATATTCTGTTTCGCAGATCCTGTATCATCGTGGATGATTAGTACTCAAGGATTAGTACTCAAGGATGAATACTAGAATCGAATGGAACAATAAGCTCCAAACCTTCTATTGTTATTGATACTCATTTATGTCCAGAAAATGACGGTGGCTATTGACCGCAGTTTGACGAGGACGCTGTCCAATGATCGCCAAAAAATAAGACCATCTTAAAGTATAATGGACCCAAGAATTCAGACACGAAATAAGGATGTGTTAAGGTATATCTATGAAACGAAAATCTTATTCTCAAACATTCAAAGTCAAAGTCGTGCTCGAAATTCTGAAAGAGGAAAAGACGTTAAGTGAATTGTCCTCTGCGTACGGTGTTCATGTCAATCAGCTTCGGCAATGGAAAAAGACTGCTCTAGACCAGCTCCCACAGCTCTTCGATCGTAAGCAGAATGATCAGAGCCGGATGCAGGAGGAATACGAAGAAAAAATTGACCGACTCTATGGCGAAGTTGGTCGTTTAACCACGGAACTCTCGTGGCTTAAAAAAAAATCTGGCTACGACGATGTCACGCGATGACCGCTTGATTTTAGTCGATTGGGAAGATCCGGAACTGCCCATCAAGAAACAGTCGGAGCTTCTCTCGCTGAATCGTTCAAGCCTCTACTACAAGCCCGTTTTGCCCTCGCCTAGGGAGATTATGATCAAGCATCGTCTTGATGAGTTGTACACCAAATACCCGTTTTATGGTTCTCGTCGGATGACCTATCTGCTTAACCAGGAAGGAGTGATGATCAATCGCAAAGCGGTTCAGCGTCATATGCGCGAGATGGGGATTCAGGGCATTCATCCTGGGCCTAATCTGAGTAGGCGAAACCGAAATCAGTATGTTTATCCTTATCTGCTGCGGAATTTGGCCATTACCCATCCCAATCATGTTTGGGGTATTGACATCACTTACATTCGGTTAAGACACGGTTGGATGTATTTGGCCGCCATTATCGACTGGTACTCACGCTACGTCATCAGTTGGTCCTTGGAACAGACGCTGGAGATTGAGCTCATCACGCAAACTGTTAACGATGCACTCACGCAGGCAAGACCGGAGATCATGAACAGTGATCAGGGCGGCCATTTCACGAGTCCGCACTATCTAGATCTTCTCAAGGGAAAATCAGTAAAAATCAGTATGGACGGGAAGAATCGTGCTTTGGATAACATTATTACCGAGCGATTATGGCGTTCGGTCAAGTACGAGGAAGTCTATCTTAAAGACTACGTAAATCCAAGAGATGCCCGCAGAGGCATTGACAACTATCTGAATCTTTATAACCATGAACGGCCACACCAGTCGCTCGGTTATCAAACACCGGCTTCTGTTTATCACCAGGGGTAGGTGCGTCCTCTCCCCATCCTTGAGTATAATGGACCCAAGAATTCAGACACGAAATAAGGATGTGTTAAGGTATATCTATGAAACGAAAATCTTATTCTCAAACATTCAAAGTCAAAGTCGTGCTCGAAATTCTGAAAGAGGAAAAGACGTTAAGTGAATTGTCCTCTGCGTACGGTGTTCATGTCAATCAGCTTCGGCAATGGAAAAAGACTGCTCTAGACCAGCTCCCACAGCTCTTCGATCGTAAGCAGAATGATCAGAGCCGGATGCAGGAGGAATACGAAGAAAAAATTGACCGACTCTATGGCGAAGTTGGTCGTTTAACCACGGAACTCTCGTGGCTTAAAAAAAAATCTGGCTACGACGATGTCACGCGATGACCGCTTGATTTTAGTCGATTGGGAAGATCCGGAACTAAATAAAGATGGGTCGATCAATCGTGTATCATACAATCTTTTTAGAAGAGGACATTTTGGCTGGCTATATAATTATCTTATCTTATATGCCTCTCAATCTAACGAGATTAATAATACGATGGAAGAACGGACTAAACTTATTGAAAATATTAGACAGGAAGTTTCTCCAATAGCTTTAGAAAACCTTTCTAAATTTATAGAGAATCATTTAACCCTTATTCCTTTAAATAACAAAACCAATAACATGGATGATTATTTAATGGATATTTATCAAAAAAGGCAATCAGTTATTTCGAAATTAATAGATTACTCTTATGATGAAATCAAAGAAATTATTTTAAAGCTGTCTAAAGGGAAATTGCCGTCTAAAAGTGAACATGCTCAATGCTTTGTTCATCCAAATTGTAAATATCCGCAGCTAGCTAATTGTTATTCATGTGAATACGTGATTCCACGGAACCTATTGTTAATTCAACTCATGGAAGAATTAAATCGACTATTAGATAATATAGAATCTTACACCAATGAGTTACTTATTATGAAAGATACCAAGTTTTTGTTACATTGCCTATTAATTTGGAAAGAAGCACGTCTAACTTATGGTGAAGAGGCAGTAAATGCTTTTATTCCAACAGAGAGAACTTGGAGAAGAATAGAGAATCTAGCGCATAAACTCATTTTCAGGTGGTTCTTCCCCATTTCTTGAGATTATTTTAAATTGAGTTCCATGAATGTGGACTGGATGAATCATTCCTCCCATAGCGTCCGGTTTATTGTAAAATTCCCACACTTCAGTGACCCCTTGCTTTTGCGTAAAATCAATTCTTTCCGCATCAAATTTCTTTCCATTTATCGTTACCTTGTCCATCATCCCAAAGAATTCCACCTTCTTTGTAACTGGCAAGTTCATCTCTTCTTTTGTTATTGAAAAATTATTCATCTTTGCCAGAATGCTGCTGTCCTCTCCGCTTTGATCAGAAACCTCAAATGGTAAAAGGATCGATCCATCCGCATTTATTAGCGCCAAGTCTTTTTCTGTATTAAGCTTTGAAAAATCAACAACTATTTCCGCCCGTTCTGATGGTGTCAGTGTAATTTTTTTCAGTGTCACCGGTGCATTCAAGAAACCTCCATCCGTTGCAACTTGCACAAAGGAATCCCCTGTATTCAATTTAAATGTGTAATTCCTCGCATTAGACCCGTTTAATAGACGAAGACGAACCTTTTCTTTCTTTACAGTCAATTTTGGATTCACCGTCCCATTGACCAATAACGTATCACCGATTGTTCCGTCAACATTCATTGCAGCATTGTAATTCAATTGTTTCTTATCATCAAATGTTTTATCTTGGAAAATCAAGGGAAAATCATTCTTCCCATACTCATTTGGTAATCCCAGACTCTTTGAATTGTCATCTTCAATATAAATCAATCCTGCAAGTCCATTGTATACTTGTTCAGCGGTGTTTCCTTTTGGATGGGGATGGAACCATAATGTTGAAGCCTCTTGTGTCACTTTAAATTCGATCACCTTTTCTTCTTCTGGTTTCAGTACATTATGTGGTCCACCATCTACTTCCCCCGGTACTTCTAGCCCGTGCCAATGAAAAGTTGTCACCTCATCCAATTCATTTATCAATCTAATTTTCACCGTATCACCTTTGCTAAGACAAAGCACCGGTCCTAAAAACGCCCCGTTGTATCCATACGTTTTCGTTTTAGTACCATCGAATATTTCAGTCTCTCCTTCTTGGGCTCGAACAGTGAATACAACTTCTTCTTCACTATCGCTTTCAAGCACGGGGGGCATTTTCAATTTATTTTCTCCTGTTGAGTTGTTTAAACTCATAATCTCATCGTGACTCATATGCTCCTCCGTCGTGTCTTTATCCATATCCATTCCTTCCATGGACTCTTTTCCATTCATATTCATATTTTCATTTGACTCATTCTCCTTATCTACGTTATCTTCAGGTGCTGTTTCATTCTTTCCAGCACAAGCTGATAAAACAAGAGCTGTGATTAAATAAACTAGAAATATTATAAATTTCTTATTTTTCATTCTTCATCTCCTCCATTATCAAGATTTAATATATTTTGGCATACCCATTCTTGCTTGAAATTTCTTAATACGTAAATATCTTCCCCATTTGTTAAAGCTATAATTAATTGTAATAGATGGAAAAAGGAGAGAACGGTTATCATTTTTAACCACCTATTCTATCTCCCAAAAGATAATGAAGTATATAAGTCGCCTAAATATATAACACTGATATTAGCTTAGTTCAAGGGCTAACAAACAATTGTAATGTTCCATAATTGTCACAATTAGACCGTTAATAGTTTAATTTTCATTGTTTAAAAAGAAACATAAGGGGCAAAATGTTGACCGTACCACAAAACTTTTTAGGAGGAATGGAATATGCATCAACAATTTAAAGAATGTATAGAAGAATGTCTGGCTTGTATGACAGAGTGTAATCATTGTTTTGACGCATGTTTGAAAGAAGAAGATGTCAAAATGGTCGTAGAATGCATCAGACTGACCCGTGAATGTGCTGATATCTGTAGTTTTGCTGCAACAGCCATGGCATCTGGAAGTCAATTTTCTTCTCAGATTTGTCAATTATGTGCAACGATTTGTGAAGCATGTGCTACTGAATGTGAGAAACATGCCCACCACCATGAACATTGTAAAAAGTGTGCAGAATCGTGCAGAAAATGTGCGGATGCCTGCAGAAAAATGGCTCGTTAAAAACAGCGTTCATCACTAAACGACCACCTGCTCTAGAAGGTGGTCGTTTAGTGAACGATTTATTAGTTGTTCATCTAAATTTTAATGCCTAATCAATAAAATTCATTAGATCCGGAGGCAAAAGAGCTAGCGGAGGAAATTATGAGTACAAGGTGATGATTTATGGCAAGGATAAGAAATTGATAAACGCAGAATAAAGAAAAAAATGTTAGTAGGTTCCATCCCAAATATAACTTCATCTAGGTTGTTTAATCTTTGATAGTATCCTTTTAAACATTACAAATTAAAATTCAAATCCTAACAGCGCCAGACATCTAATAACACCTGGCATGCCCTCCAGGCTCTCATGCTTCCTTAAAATTACTTTTATTTCCATCAAACAAATGAAGGAGACCGGAGCAGCCTGGTATTAGTTAACTGAGCGATATTAATTTCAGCATGATCGAGCCATAAAGGGGCAAATACGGGGTAGAACGGAAATAACTATAATCGCATTATGATAATCTTCATAAAGCGATTATATATTTTTATTTTTCATTTTGATTACTTGTACTTAAATTTTAATAACGATCTTCCACAAATAAGGGCGCGATTGTTGTATAAACCTTTAAATTTAAACGACTTTATTATTTTTTAATCGACTATATATTATATTAACAACTTTATTATCATGAAACATTAGCACCCGCCATTAAGTGAATGCCAGGGTGCTATTCCCCTTTTTCGGGGGATGTGCAAAAACACCCACATTATTCATGGACATAAAAAGGAAGACTTTCCGTTGATACTCTGTAAAAAATCAGGAGCACCTGAGTGTCCGGTAAATATTGATTTATACCGATGTATAAAAATTAACATAGGATTGACTGAAAGATATTTATATAGTTAGCTGAATTTAAGTAAGTAATATTTTTCAAACGCTCGCTTCATCATATGTGGAATCATGCCACTCGTTGTCCATTTTAATGTTCCTTGTTTAATAAACATGCCACCTTCTTTTCCAAGTTCCATCACATAAAGTGTATCCTCTTGGAATGATCGAAGAGGTTCATGATGTAGTTGTTTGACAATATTTTCAGCAGCAAGTACGCCCTGTAGCTCAGCAGCA
>NZ_JBWXPA010000003.1:0-187040 GCF_056678885.1 Sporolactobacillus sp. PKPK-6
CTTCTATAATTAGAGTAAAGCAATTGACAATGAGGAGGAAACAAGATGGTCAGTGACTGGATAAATCATTTGCCGCTGGAGGATGTAAGACAGGTAACGCGTGTTGGCGGAGGCGATGTCAATCAAGCCTACCGAATCGATACCGGCAAGGAAAGCTATTTTCTTCTCATCCAGCCGAATCAACCGCAAAGCTTCTACGCAGGTGAAATTGCCGGTTTAAGTGCCTTTAAAGAAGCCGGCATTCAGGCTCCTCGAGTAATTGCCAACAAGCTTAGTATAAAAATTTTTTATTCTATACCTGATTTTATAATTGTATTCTACTAAAATCTAATCGAAATTCAAACGGCTTTTATTGAATATAGCTCACTGGATTAACTGCCCCTTTATGTGGTGGTGGAGTCCAAGGGCCTATATACAATTCAAAATGCAGATGAGACCCAAATGATTCGCCTGTATTACCCATTCCGCCAATCACTTGTCCCTGAGTCACTCGTTCACCTGTAGATACATTATAAGCGTTTAGGTGAGCATAGACCGTCGTATACAATTTTCCATCAATTTGATGGGAAACCATTACCGTATTTCCATAACTTGAAGATTGATACGCTCTGAAAACTACTCCGTCAGCTGCAGCCTTAACTGGTGTTCCCTCACTGTTAGCTATATCAATTCCTGGATGAAAGCTGTTATCAAATGACCGATTACCAAACCCAGATGAGATATAACCCTGAGTAGGATTAATAAAATCTGATTTGTTTAACGATAACTTTTTTAATGATAAAGTCGATGCTCTATTTTCTGCTGAACTCGTTTGAGCCTTTACAATGTCCTTTTCTTCCTTCTTATCCATTGACTTTTCTTTAATTTTGGATGCTTCTTTTCTTAATAACGCTAACTCATTTTTTTGATCTTTCTGTTTCTGAAGTAGATCATTTTCTAATTTTTTTAGATCTGCCAATCCATTTTTCAGATTTATCAGTTCTTGTTTTAGTATCTTTTGTTTTGATACTTGATCCTTCTTATCTTTCTCTTGAGCAGTCAGTATTTTGTTATCTGTTTCAGTAATCAATTTCAAGGCGAATAATCGATCCAGAAAATTTCCAAAACTATCTGCACCAAGAAGAACATCAAGATAACTGATTGCCCCTCCATTTATGTAAATGGAACGTATCCGTTCTTTTAATAATTTATCCCTAATACTGATCTGTTTGGTAAGCCGATCAATCTGATCTTTCATCGATTCGGATATTGCTTCACTTTCAACCAGTTTAGATTGTTTATCTGCTACACTTCTTTTTATCTTCTCAATCTGCTTTTCGGATGATTTAATTCTATTTATCGCTACATCTTGTTGTCTATCATTCTTCGACAACTGTTGCTCAGAAGATAAGCTTTGTTTCGTATTGAATTGACGTTCTGAAGTGGCGTGTGCGTAGCTCTCCGTATAACTCGTTATCAACAAAAACGCTGTACCCAAGATCATTGTTGTGCGTAAATATTTTCTTTTCACTACTATCTTTCCCCTTTAGCTTCTTTTCTTTTCTTTGGAGTTTTAAGGTGAAAGACCCCCGCTAGAGCCATTAATCATATCGTAACAGTTCAATATGACAAATTTCGACATGTTTCGATCTCAATATTATTTCGTTTAATTAATTAATCGCGATTTATTTTTTTATCTGAAACCTCCTCAATTTCTCTATAATGTGGTTTAGTTATTAAAATAATGATAATCAATAAATGTGTGGATTTTGTGTGGAAACTATGTAGAAACAAATTATGTTGTAAGATTTAGAACATGTTGATGAACATCACTAAATACGATGATTGATAGAAATAAATTGAGGAATAAATATGAAGGAAAGAGCTGTTCATGAATATTCGGAAATGGCAAAAAGTCATGGAAACAGATCAGGTGCTCACCCTGTCGGTGGGTGCTTCTCAGTTGATTTCCGTGATTTGTGAGAAAACCAATTTAATGAAACGATCAATCATCTGCCGGATTGGGATGAGATCCGTTCGAAAGCCTCTCTCGGCGTTCGGTCGAGCGTTGGATCACCTGCACGAGGCCGGCCCCTGGCGTGTGTATTCCACCCCTGTCTCTTTCCGCCTATCAGAAACCGGGTCTCCCGGTGTCCGGTGTCCGCAGCGATACCACATCCTATTTGTTTTAGGGCAGCTACACTTCGCCAGATGGGGCGGACGGGACACCTGCCATTACGTATGGCTACAGTAAACAGCATCATCCTGATTTGAAGCAGATCGTCATCGGGGTTATACTTTTTTAAATTATGAGAAAAAGCCGATTTCCCATTTTTAAGGAAAAATGGGAAATCGGCTTTAATTTGTTTCTTTATTATTAACATTGTTATCCTGCACAACAAGAAAGTGTAGATATATCTTTGTCAAATGTGAGTGCTGCTAACCTTAAGCCTTCGGCCATAGTGAGATAAGGCGTGAGGGTATCTTGAAGATCTTCCACAGTCATCCCAAACTTTACGGCTAATGTCGCAGCATAGATCACGTCTCCCGCATTTTCAGCAACAATATGGACGCCCAAGACCTTGAGTGTCTTTGCTTCTGCCACTAATTTAAAGACACCAGTCGTCTCTCGATTAACGATTGCTCTGGGCACGGTACTTAAAGGCAGAACAGACGTTTTTACCTTAAGGCCTTTTTTTATTGCCTGCTCTTCCGTTAATCCAACCATGGCAGTTGATGGAGTTGTAAACATAACGCTCGGTACAAAGTCTAAGTCGGTTTTTTGACCAAGTCCTCCGACGGCATTGTCTGCAGCAAGACCGCCTTGATAAGCAGCGACATAGACGAATTGCGGGCCGAGCGTGACATCCCCAGCTGCATAAATACGTGGATTGGTCGTTCTGGAAAATTCATCAATGAGGACTTCACCCCGGGTACCGACCTTAACGTTTGCTGAATACAGATTTAAGTTTGCTGTGTTCGGTTTGCGTCCTGTTGCGACAAGCAACTGCTCTGCTTCAATAACTTGTTCCTTACCCTCAGTCTTTATATGGACTTTCTTTATCTGCCCGTCTTGTTCGATACGCTTGAATTTTATTCCGGTAATAAAATGAATACCTTGTTGTGTTAAAGCTCGTGTTATGGTTTCCGATATTTCCGGATCATATTTTTTTAATAATTGATTGCTCTGCTGCATCAATGTTACTTCCGTACCTAAATGATGAAAAAGCTGACCTAATTCAAAACCTACATAACCGGAACCGATGACCGCAAGACGTTTCGGGATCTTTTTCAGTTCAAGTAAAGTTGTGCTGGTTAAGAAATCCACATGATTTAGTCCGGGAATATCGGGTATGAGCGGTGAAGCACCGGTGGCGATTAAAAAACGCTTTCCCGTCAGTTGTCTGCCATTCACTTCGATCGTTTTTTCATTGACAAACTTTGCCTCTCCTTTAATAAGTTCAAAACCATAAGTTCCAATTAAATTTTCATACTTTTGGATCCGTAATGTTTCAACCAATTCATTTTTTTGCTCAACCAGTTGCGCTAAATCAGCTTCAGCTGCTGAAGTGTGCAATCCCTTGAATGGATGATTTTTTGCCTGGTTATTAATTTCCCCGGCTCTGAGCAAGGTCTTAGAAGGAACACAGCCGATATTAACACAGGTACCGCCAACTATACCTCGTTCAATCATTGCCACTCTGGCGCCATACTCTCTGGCTTTAATGGCTGAAGCAAAAGCCGCACCGCCAGAGCCAATAATAATGTAATCGTAGTCGTCTTCTTTATCAGAATCTCCTTCTGATTGGATCTGCATAAAATTTACAGGTTGATAGTGTGCTTCAACTATTGCCCGTTCCACAGTCTCCTTTTTAATACTAACCGGGAGCCCAAAAAGAGCTTCCCCACGTTGATAATTAACCTTAATGTTTCTTGCACCAATATGTTCCAGAGTACTTGCCACATGGTCTTCACACCCGGCACAAGTCATCCCCTGAACAGTCATTCGATACGTTATCATATGATTTCCTCCTCGTATTCTCACATTAAGGATTCAATAATGGGGCACTCATAAATCTCTTTATTCTCAGGACATCTTTTTTTCAGATCGACAAGCATCTTTTCAAGTTTGTTTAATTCCTCGATTTTATGCTGTATCTCACCAATCTTGTTAACGGTAAAATCATATATATCTCTGCACTTCACTTCATTGCGGTCAACAACGCCTAACAACTTGTCAATTTCATTCAATGTAAATCCTAATCTCTTCAACTTTTTAATAAAATTCACTCGGTCCACTGTTTGAGCCTTATAGATACGGTATCCTTTCGCTGTACGAGAGGGAATTGGAATTAGCCCCAGCCGTTCATAGTACCGGATCGTTTCTTTGTTGACGTAAGTTCGGCTGGCCAGCTGTCCGATTCGTAACCCCATTTGTTTCACCTCATATACAATATAAACCCTGTACCAAAGTACAGGGTCAACCTTTATTCCTAAACATAACTCCGTATCATGACGGTAATATCATTAATTGGTCTTTTAGAATGGACTCAAGTGAAAATAGAGCTTTTCAGATTCAAAAAATGGCCGTACGATTTTACTATATTGAATTTCTTGTACAGTTTGCTATAATCTCTTTTTCCTTCTAATACATCAAAAACTAAGCTTAATAACTTAGGAAAACGAGAAACAATCTTTTGCATCAATTTCGGATTTTTGTAAAATTTCCGGCCAAACTGATCCAATGTACTGAGTTCGGGCATGATTGTCAGATCAACATCTCTTTGATAGGTTAAGAATGCTTCACTATATCTATCCCTGATCGACTTTATTAAATGGTCAGAAAGTAATTCAGCACTCCACAAAGCATAGTAGATGCCCTCTCCGGCAAATGAATCGACCAGTCCGGCTGCGTCTCCGATTAATGCTGTTCGTTGCGTCATGATTGGCTGCCGGGTACCGCCAGCAGACAAAAAAGATCCCTTCGCGCTCAGCAGATCTCCACTCATTTCCTGATGGTCCAGAAATGAAAGCAAATATTTCGACATCAATTTCCGACTTAACGAGTAAGAACCGATGCCTGCCGATAAAATTCCATTTTTCGGAAATATCCATATATATCCGTCAGGTACACTGGTATAATCAATGATAAACTTGTTTTTATATTTTGCGTTTGTTGCCTGGTCACATCTGAATTCATATTCCAATGCCAGAGCTTTCCTTCGTTCCGACATTAACCCCACCTGTTTCGCAACGATACTGTTTACGCCATCGGCTCCAACCAAATACCGTCCTGAATATTTCTCATCCCTTGTGAAGACCTCGACCCCTCCACCACACTCGACCACTTTTTTAACGAAGGAATCCTCTTTCAGTTCTACACCACAGTCAACGGCATGTTTCGCCAGTAGTTGATCCAATTCGTCTCTCATAACCATATAAATAAACGGCGTTTTATGTTTAAACTCCTGAATGTCATGATTACCTTCCACCGTGACAAATGAAGTGATCTGATCTCGAATAATCGGTGTGATAGCAGTCGGCATTTTCAGGAGGGCTCTCTTGGTAATCCCGCCTCCACATACTTTATAACGCGGAAAACTTTGCTTCTCTAAAATTAAAACATGAAGCCCTGCTTCAGCAAGCTTTGCTGCCAGTGAACTGCCACCAGGACCTGCTCCGACAATAATCACATCATAAATTTTTGAATCCATTTTGTTTCCCAACCTTTTAGCATTCAATCTTTTAGAGACTGATGCAATTCTCACATTGTGAAAATACGGACATTCCTCATAAAAATAGAAAATCACCCCATGTCTATCTGTCATTTGCTAAAAATCATTTCACCACTATTTATTCATATCACTATGATTATGGTCATGCGTGTTTATACTGCCAGGATTCTGTGTATTTGAAGGTGGCTGAATGATTGCGTTGATTGTCTGCGGTACAGCAGACAATACAATCACGATCGATAGAATTGAAGAGATGGCATAAACCCATGCGACCGGGCGTTCATGTCTCCATTTGTGTTTCGCTACGAAAATAAACCGGATTGAAATGATCAGAGAAATGATCAACAGGATGACTTTTAAAAGGGGAGGCATATTAAATAAAACTGCCCCAATCGACGTTAAGCCGACAGAAATCAATAGTATATGCAGCCAGTGATGAGATGTAGCAATAATGGCGAAAAGGACTGAACCTATGGTTTTTAGTAAGGTTTTCCCTCGATTTGACTTTTTATTTGTTGAAACTGATCCAGATTTTCTGTTCCTCATGCCGCTTCTCCTTTTCTTTATTTTCTAATTTTCTTTGTTACTCTCGATGAGCGGCTTTCATTTGTCTATAGCGTCCGATCATAAAACCGATTGCTAAGATAATCGTTGCCAAAGCCGTCAATTGAGCGACTTTTAGATTA
Organism: Sporolactobacillus sp. PKPK-6; assembly: GCF_056678885.1. Taxonomy (NCBI): domain Bacteria; kingdom Bacillati; phylum Bacillota; class Bacilli; order Caryophanales; family Sporolactobacillaceae; genus Sporolactobacillus; species Sporolactobacillus sp. PKPK-6. The sequence continues at coordinate 6,401 of NZ_JBWXPA010000003.1, forward strand.
AGTAATGTCCTTAGGCTGTCTCCTCTCCAGAACTCTAAAGTAAATCTCAATGTTGAGTAAAGTGCTAACATCTGAAGGAATAGAAACCCTTGGAATGGTTTTCTATATTTAATCAATAGCAAAAAGCCAAAGATGATCAAATCACCGATGGCCTCAAATAAGGGCATCGGCAGGACCGGCGTGCTACCAAAGATGTTGTAGACAAATGTTCCCGGGGGATAGGAAACAGCTAAGATGGAATCGCTTGGAATACCATAAGCGTCACCGGTAAGAAAATCTGAGATCCGACCAATCGCCATTCCGAGTATTAACGCTGGTGCCACGATATCGGCTACCTGCCAAACTGGCAATTTATGCTTCTTAGCGAGCCAGATTCCTACTAAAGTACCGCCGAGAATGCCACCTTGTATTGCCAGTCCCCCCATCCAAACCATAAAAATTTCTGCTGGATGAGCAGCGTAATACGGCCATTTGAAGAGAACAAACCACAATCTTGCTCCAAGAACACCACCCAATACACAATAAATAGCGAATTCCACCATGTAATCCGCTTGAATACCTTGCCTCTTGGCCTCACGATTTATCAACCATAAACCAAAGAGCGTTGCCAGAGCTACCGAAGCACCCAACGTATTAATTGGAATCGGTCCGATTCTAAATAAAACAGGTCCTGGAAACCACATGAACCTTCCTCCCTTTTAATAAAAATAATCACTTTATAAGTTGAATCCTATTGCAAAAATGTGTGGAAACGATGTGGAAACGATAAACTTCGGTTATGATTATAGAAAAATTTTTGGTGATGCATATCAATGAAGAAGGTCATGGAGATTGACCAAAGGAAAAAAAGTCATCTATCTTTTATCATCTTATTTTTCTGTAGTTAATGGCACATAATTGACATCTCTAGCACACTAAAAAAATTTATTCAAATGTACATTTGAATAAAATAAGAAATGATGTATAATATAATCAAATGAATATTTGAATGATAAGGAGGTCGCTATTAGTGGTCGAAAAAGATACATGTGAAATTTATTGCTATGACGAAGAAAAGGTCAATCGCATACAAGGCCTTTTAAAAAATGAAAATGATGGGCTATCTCGCGTTGTTCGATTGTTCAAAGCGCTTGCTGATGAAAATAGGTCAAAAATAGTCTTTGCCTTATGTCAAGATAAGGAGCTATGTGTTTGTGACGTTGCAAACATTATTGGTTCTTCCATAGCAACGGCTTCACATCACCTACGCACTCTCCGTAAGCAAGGTCTTGTAAAATATCGAAAGGACGGAAAAATGGCATTTTATTCGCTTGATGATGAACACATCAAACAATTAATTTCTATTGCAATGACGCACAGAAAAGAGGAGAAAACTCATGTCTGAACAACAAGTCAAGTCATATCGAGTTCAAGGGTTTGACTGCATGGAATGCGCGAACAAGTTTGAAAAAAATGTAAAGCGGTTAGATGGAGTGATTGAAGCTAAAGTGAATTTTGGCGCTTCTAAGATTATGGTTACTGGAAACACAACCATTGAAGCGTTAGAAAAAGCAGGAGCGTTTGAAAAATTAAAAGTCAGGGATGAAGCAGAACAAACTGTTGAACATGTACCATTTTGGAAGCAAAAAGAAAATTTTAAAGTCTACATTTCAGCCTTTCTATTGATAATCAGTTGGATTATTGGGACTCAATACGGAGAGCTGAGTCTGATTCCTACCATCGGATTTTTAGCGGCTATTATCATCGGTGGCTACTCGTTATTCATTGAAGGTTTTAAAAATCTGATTCGGCTTGACTTTGATATGGACACTCTTATGACGATTGCTATTATAGGAGCGGCCGCGATAGGTAAATGGGAAGAAGGAGCAACGGTTGTTATTCTCTTTGCGATTAGTGAAGCGTTAGAAAGTTATTCAGCAGATAAAGCGAGACAATCTATTCAATCGTTAATGAAAATTGCACCAAAAGAAACATTGATTCGTCGGAACGGTCAAGAATTGATGGTCCCTGTTGTAGATGTTCAGGTTGGTGACACAATGATTGTGAAACCAGGGCAAAAATTGGCTATGGACGGAGTTGTGACTAATGGAACATCGACTCTAAATCAAGCCGCTATTACTGGCGAGTCAGTACCAGTAACAAAAACCATTAATGACGAAGTCTTTGCTGGGACATTAAATGAAGAAGGTTTGTTGGAGGTCAAAGTTACAAAAAGAGTTGAAGATACAACTCTTTCTAAAATTATTCATTTAGTTGAAGAATCTCAAGCAGAAAAAGCACCTTCTCAGACGTTTGTTGATCGTTTTGCAAAAGTCTATACGCCAGCGATTATTATTTTCGCTGTCCTGTTGTCCGTGATTCCTCCTTTATTCATGGGAGATTCTTGGGGAGATTGGATCTATCGAGGGTTAGCCTTGCTGGTTGTCGGTTGCCCGTGTGCTCTGATCATTTCTACACCCGTAGCTATTGTCACATCGATAGGAAATGCTGCCAAAAACGGTGTAATTATCAAAGGAGGAGTTCACCTAGAAGAAGCTGGCTCCCTCAAGGTTATTGCCTTTGATAAAACCGGTACATTAACAAGAGGGATTCCAGAGGTTACAGACGTTGTAACTTTTAATAAAAACGAACAAGATATCATAACCTTAACAGCGGCTCTTGAAAAAGGATCTCAGCACCCACTCGCCTCAGCCATTGTTAGGAAGGCTGAGGAAGAAAGGCTGAAATTTAACGATATTGAGATTGAGGACTTTCAATCCATTACTGGTAAAGGTGTCAAGGCTAGAATTAACCAGAACATGTACTATGTGGGAAGCCCGAACCTTTTTGAAGAAACACTTTCTAATGGGATTAAAAAAGCTATTCATAATCAGATTGTAACCCTTCAAAAGCAAGGGAAAACAGTAATGGTTTTTGGAACGGACGGAGATATTCTTGCCCTTATCGCTGTGGCTGATAAGCTAAGAGATTCAGCGAAGAATGTTATCCAAAAACTTCATCAGTCCGGTATTGAACAAACTGTAATGTTAACAGGGGACAACAAAAGTACAGCCGAGACAATAGGAAAAGAAGTCGGTGTTTCTGATATTCAAGCAGAATTGCTACCGGAAGAAAAGCTAAATTATATTAAGTCCTATCGTGGGAAGCAAAAGGTTGCAATGGTTGGTGATGGGGTGAACGATGCCCCAGCATTGGCAGAAGCCACTGTGGGTATTGCTATGGGGGGTGCTGGAACAGATACAGCTTTAGAGACAGCCGACATTGCCCTTATGTCTGATGATTTAACAAAATTGCCCTACACAATAAAATTGAGCCGTAAAGCTTTGGCGATTATTAAACAAAACGTCACGTTCTCACTAGCTATTAAAGCTATTTCTATATTGCTTATTTTCCCAGGGTGGCTAACACTATGGATTGCTATTTTAGCTGATGTGGGAGCTACAATAATTGTCACATTGAACAGTTTACGACTCGCGAAAGTTAAAGAGTAAAAATCAAAGACAAAACCTTCGCTTGATTGGCGAAGGTTTTAGTGCTGATTATGGAAGATGGGGGGATGTGTAAGTTAGTACGTTTTGGAACAGCATTGATACACAGATAAGTTTGGTCGATTATGTGAAGCGGTCCGGTTACCATCATTGTTTGTTCAATGTTTTAATGTTTTCTCAAATTAATCACGGAGGAACACAGAGAGTGAGTAATCTACCACACTAAAATTAATGATTAAAAGAATCCATGTATAAATAGTAAAAGGATCATCTGTCAGTTTCTTTTAATTTGTTTCCTTCTTTGTGAAATTAGTTAAATGTATCTTTGGAACGAATCTAGGTACCTTTTTCATATACTCGAGATATTCCTCACCAAACTCTTGAATCATGTTCTGTTCTTCTCTTTTTGCCAGTTTCCTGTACATAATCAGTAAAGTAGGCGCCATAATGAGTGTAATTAACGTTGGCCATTGAATCAGAAAACCGATAATTGCCACTCCGAAACCGGTGTATTGAGGATGGCGAATAAATCGGTAGATCCCATCCGTGACTAATTTTCCTTCCCCTGAATGTATTTTTCTCCAACCAATCCCGATAATAATCAATCCGCCAAAAATAAACACATTGCTTAAAGGGTGAAGAATATCAAATAAAATCGGAGATCCTCCTGCTACTGCCACCCATAGATGACCATTAATATGATTGAACGGATCAAGAACTGGATAATTCTTCCCAAGGATAGATGTCAGGATATAGATGGTCAGGGGATAACCAAACATTTCGCTGAACAAAGCGACCATAAACCCTGTAAATGCCCCCAAAGTTCTCCAGTCCCGTTTTGTCGTCGGTTTAAACACGGAGTAAGCAAACAGTCCGAAGAAAACGATGTTGAATAGGACAGCACCCCATAGACCGTACGCGTATTTTCCATCAGGCATGAGCAAATCTCCTCTTCATAAATAATCTATAAACCAGCTCATTGTTTCTTGTTTTATTTTTTTAGTTTTTCACAATAATCTTTCCTCTGAACATCCCCATCTGGCAGGTAAAGTCATAGGATCCTGTTTTCATGGGAGGGAGATCAACAATAACCTTTTCTCCAGCCGGCAGCGTCGCGCTTTTCTCAAATCCAGGAAAAATAACCATTCCGTCACAGGCTCCTGTCTCTATACGGGTAAACTCAAATCGAACCGGTTTCCCGCTCTGGACAACAATACGGGACGGATTATAGCCGTTTTTAACCAGGATCTTAGCCTCCTGAAAACCGGAAGCATTCGTTTCCGCAAGGCTTCCTCCTTTTTTCGGTCCCCAGAAGTACCAGGCGATCACACCAATTAATAACAGTCCAACAACTGTAACAAACCAATTCATTTGAATCATTCTCCCCTCTTTAATTAAATTTAAGTTTCAATTGTTTCAAACGGTTCGCGTTCAGGACAACAGTTAAAGAACTGAACGCCATGGCTGCTGCGGCAACCAGCGGCGATAACAGGATGCCCGTGAAGGGATAGAGCACACCCAAGGCAATGGGAATACCGATTGCATTGTAAATAAAGGCGCCGAATAAACCTTCGTAGATGTTTTTCATCGTGGCTCGGCTGACTCTAATAGCCCTAACAACCCCCTCCAGGCTCCCGGAAATGAGTGTGATATCACTTGCTTCAATGGCGACATCCGTTCCGGTTCCAATGGCAATACCGACATCGGCCTGTGTGAGTGCCGGTGCATCGTTAATGCCGTCGCCGACCATCGCCACTTTCTTCCCTTCTTCCTGAAGCCTGCGGACATTTTCCGCCTTATGCTGAGGAAGGACCTCCGCCAGGACCTGATCAATGCCCACCTGTTTGGCGATCGCGCGGGCCGTTCGCTCGTTGTCCCCGGTAATCATCACGACTTCCAGGCCCATTGATTTCAATTCATGAATAACGGAAAGCGAGTCCTTCTTGACGATATCGGCAACCGCAACGATGCCACCGGCTTCCCCATTGATCGCCAGGAACATCGGCGTCTTTCCCTGATCGGCCATCGAGGCAGCATAAGAGTTAAAGCCGTCCAGAGGAATCCCTTTTTCCTTCATCAGTTTTAAATTACCGAAATAGATCATTTTTCCATCGACCGTTCCTTCAACTCCATGTCCCGGAATCGCATTGAAGCCCTCACTCTTAACAGGCGTCAACCCTTTCTCCTTAGCCTTTTCCACAATAGCGGATGCCAGCGGATGTTCGGATCCCTGCTCAACCGAAGCGCTGATGAGAAGGAGTTCTTCCTCAGTAAATTTTCCAAGGGGAACGATATCCGTCAGTGAAGGCTTTCCTTCCGTTATCGTGCCGGTTTTATCCATGACGATCGTCCTTAGTTTCTGTGCGATTTGCAGCGCTTCTCCGGAGCGGATTAATATCCCGTTTTCCGCTCCTTTTCCAATACCGGTCGTCAGGGACATCGGTGTTGCCATTCCCAGCGCGCATGGGCAGGCAATAATTAAGGTCGTCACTGCAACAATCAACGCATATACCCATCCCGGCTGCGGCCCGAAATCATACCAGACGATATAGCCGAGTATGGCCGCAATAATGACACCCGGAGTGAAGATTGACGAAATCTGATCGACAACTTTCTGAACGGGAATACGCGATCCCTGGGCCTGCTTCACCATTTCCACAATATTGGCTAATGCCGAGTCCTTTTGTTCTTTGGTTACTTTGAATGTAAAACTTCCTGTTTTATTCAGCGTCCCTCCGAAAACTTCATCGCCTTCATTCTTTTCCACAGGTATAGATTCTCCGGTCAGCATCGACTCATCAATAGCTGAACTTCCTGAGACAACGGTTCCGTCTATGGCGACCTTTTCACCGGGACGGACAATAATTTGATCACCGATATTTATTTCCTCTAACGGTACCTTGACTTCTTTTCCATCCCTGACAACGTTGGCTGTCTGAGGCTGAAGGGCAACCAGTTTATTAATGGCTTCGGATGAACGTCCTTTAGCTTTTACTTCCAGCGCCGATCCAAGAACAACAAGCGCCGTGACAACTGTAGTGACATCATAGTAGACATCAGCCATTTCAGGTCTCGGAAAAATTTGCGGCCAGAACAGGGCGACCAGAGAATAGAGCCACGCCGCCGAAACACCGGTTGCGATCAGCGTGTTCATATTGGCGGAGCGCTGTTTCAAGCCTTCCCAGGTGCCAACGAAGAATTGACCACCGCTTCGGATCACGACGAACAAGGCGAGTATTCCCATGATTAACCTGGCCCACCACAGTTGCTGGCTTCCCATCGGAAGCAGCTCACGTAACCCAGGAAATAAATTAGGGTAAGAAACTAAAATAACAGGAACAGATACAGTAGCTGCCAGCCACCATTTCTTCATTAGCGACCGATATTCTAATTCCTCAGTTGATTCTCCTTGCTGACCTTGTTCTGGCTTGATGTGACCGGTCATCATCCCATGCTCATGATCTTGATGTTCATGCATGTGCTGTATTTTTTCAGCTTCCATTTTCAATTCTCCCCTCCAAAGTATTTAATAAATGAAAATCTAATGCTCAGTTTGTTTTCTATACTGTTGTTTCTTAGTAAGAGATATCCCTTATGCTATACCATCATTCATGGTGTCTATTTTAAGTATTTTATATCCAATGGGACTTCCTCTTGCATAAAGTAATGTTAAATGATAATCATGTAGATTCTGAGTTGAAAACGTGTAGAAACTGTTAATATCTAAAAAAAGGTTAAATTGAGCAATTGACATCTGCCCAATTTAACCTTTTTCATTTATAACCTCATCAAAAATATTGACTTTTCGTTGGGATCACTATGTTTCTCACGAAGCGTCCATCTTAATGTAATTTTCTTAAAGAACTTTTAAAATACATACTATTTTAATACATTTTCTCGCCTTAACGATTATTTCTGGGTTCGATATATTCTCCACGTTCATACAATGCCTTAATTTGTTCGGCTTCCAGTGTTTCAACTTTCAGCAAGGTTTGCGCGATCAGTTCCAGTTTATCACCGTGTTCCACTAGCAATTCCTTACAACGTGCATATTGTCTTTTAATGATTTGCTGCACCTCGGTGTCAATTTCGTAAGCAACCTGGTCACTAATATTTTGTTCATTTTGCATCATTCCAAGAAAGGGCTGACTACCTTTATTTCCAAACTGCAAAGGACCGAGCTTCTCACTCATCCCCCACTCAGTCACCATGCGTCTTGCGATATTTGTAGCCCTCTGAAAATCATTGCTAGCGCCTGTAGATACTTCACCAAATGTGATCTCTTCAGCCACACGACCACCAAGCAAGCCGGTGATCTGTTCCAACAGTTCCGGTTTGGTCATTAGATGGCGATCTTCTTTAGGCAAAGAAATAGTGTACCCACCTGCCTGTCCACGTGGAATAATCGTCACTTTATGCACTTCATCGGCACCATCCAGAGCTAAACCAATGATTGTATGCCCTGATTCATGATAGGCAACAATATTTTGTTCTTTTTTGGAAATGACACGTGATTTCTTTGCGACCCCTGCTATGACACGTTCAACTGCTTCATCAATATCCTCCATATCAATGACGATCTTGTTGGCGCGTGCAGCAACCAGTGCCGCTTCATTTAACAAGTTCTCTAAATCTGCTCCGGAAAATCCTGGTGTCAACTTAGCTACCGTATTCAAATCAATATCTTTCGATAGCGGTTTGTTTCGTGCATGAACTCGAAGTACAGCCTCACGTCCATTCAGATCTGGACGGCCAACTGGAATTTGGCGATCAAAACGGCCTGGTCTCATCAAAGCGGGATCCAGTATATCCGGCCTGTTCGTCGCCGCAATGATAATGATTCCTTCATCGGCCGCAAAACCATCCATTTCAACAAGCAGCTGATTCAAAGTCTGTTCCCGTTCATCGTTTCCTCCGCCCAGACCGGCTCCTCGCTGGCGTCCGACAGCATCAATTTCGTCAATAAAGATAATACAAGGTGAATTTTTTTTTGCCTGTTCAAATAAATCACGAACCCTTGAAGCACCGACACCCACGAACATTTCAACAAAGTCAGAGCCGCTGATTGAAAAGAAGGGAACACCCGCTTCTCCGGCAACCGCACGAGCCAGCAATGTTTTCCCTGTTCCCGGTGGTCCTTCAAGTAAAACCCCTTTTGGTATTCTTGCACCCAAAGCAATAAATTTTCTCGGTTCTTTTAGAAAATCGACAATCTCAACTAATTCCTGCTTTTCTTCATCCGCACCCGCCACATCTTTAAACGTGACTTTATGATTATCCTCTTTATAAAGTTTAGCCTTACTTTTACCAACGCTCATCATTTGGCCGCCACCACGTGTACGATTCATGAGAAAGAAAACCAGCAAGAACATGAGAACAAATGGGATCAGTGAAGTAAGAAATACGACCCAACCAGGTGTACTTGCTTCTGGTTGAATAGTCAAATTGGATTGTTCAGCCAATGAAGTAATTTGATTGATTTCCTTTTCACTTGCCGGGACATAGGCTCTAAATGTCGTATTCTTTTTTCCATTATTCAAGCGGCCTGTTGCTGTATAGACACTCCCATCCGGCTGAAGCGTCAGTTCTCTGACATCCCCTTTGGCAAGATGTTGTTGAAAGGTACTGAAAGACATCGGTTCAACAATGTTGTTTGGACTGGTCAGCCATTTGGTCACGCCTGCAACAACCAGAACGATAAAGACATAAATGATCATATTTCTATAGACGCGTTTCATCCGTCTCCTCCACTCACGCATAAGGAACCCTGTATTTCAAAAGTGAAAGTCACTCTAATTTTCACCGTTCATCATTTAATTATCTGATGGAGATGTGAATTCTTTATGTAAAGCCACATCGGTGGCAACTCTAAGTCACAGCGATAAGAGTATTCCCTTCACTCTTATCTGCAGAGTTCAGCTTAACAACACCTGATTAAAATTCAGTTCTAACGGTTCTTTTGTTAAAAAGATTCCGTTTAGATCCTCTCCGTGTTCTCATTGATTCATTTTCCTTTTCTAAAATGGGACAAACATATTCTTCTCTTATTTTTTGCTTTTGCCAAGCTAAAGTCCCCGGTTGTGCTTTTTCATCTTTTGATTTTGTCAATCTACATTTCACCTCTTTTTACATACTGGTTTTATTATCTGCACTGATTAATGAGATCCTTATTAAATAGAGACGAAAAACCCGATAGAGTTTTCGTCCCTATAAAGAAAAGTCGAATTGAAACTTTTTTCAAGTCAATGATGATGTCCATTACCTTTCTTCATCATAGCCGGCATCATGAACAGATGCATCAACGGGCAAATAAGTACAGCCGCGAGTATGAGCAAACTATTTGATCCTGAAAATCCGCCTGTGAAAAACAGACCAATGATCACAGCTATTGGAATAATGAGGCAGACTGCCATCATAAGGTTATGATTGTGTTGATGAGTTCCATGAGCACTATGATTTTCATTTCCCTGATTTTGATTTTCGTGACCCTGACTGTTATGATCATGATTCCCGCAACAATTCATCAAAAATCCCTCCTCAATCTCGTTATGCTTGTTTACTTTTCAGCTGCTGAAGTTCTTTCCGCAACTGATCATTCTGTTCTTTTAACGCGTCAAATTCATTCTGTTTCTCATGAATATGCTGATGTGTGCTGTGTTGATGGTTTTCAGACTGATGACCTTCATGATTGTGATTTCCGCAACAAGACATAAAAAATTCCTCCTCGTAAACTTTGATTATTAATCCTTGTTTTTAAGCTGTTGAAGCTGTTCCCGCAAAAGATTATTCTGTTCTTTCAGGTCGTTCAATTCATTCGAGCTTTTTTGATGTTCAGAATGATCCGTTTCTGAATGATTTCCCTTCATCATCATAAACATCATCGGGAGCATCATAAGGGGACAAGCGAGTAATAGTAGCCAAGACCAGTCCATTGATTTCTTCCTCCTCTCATTCTTCAATAATGATTATAGGAAAGAAATGTGTGGAATCTGTGTGGAAAACATGTAGAAGGCGAGTAATTGTTGAAAAAATAAAAAAAGATTTACATATTACTCTTTGTTCCTGTAATGGAACCATAAATACAGGCTGCCAAAGAGGATCACAGGGCAGGCGACCCACATGCAGACTTTGAAAAAAATCCTCCCAAATGCAAGAAAACTCTCATGACCAAAAGCATTGGCTGAGAAGAGAAGGCAGGTTAGTCCAACGATAATTAAAAAAAGTGAAAAGAACCAATCAATTTTCTTCATTATTTCATCCCGTCCCTTCTCTGCTTTTTTTCATGAGTAAAGATCAATGTGAAAGTAGTCCCGACGCCCATTTGGCTATCAACTCGAACCGTTCCGTCCTGCATTTCAACGTATTTTTTGACGATAGACAGGCCTAATCCAGTCCCCCCGTATTCACGCGCACGTGATTTCTCCACTCGATAAAATCGTTCAAAGATATAAGGCAACTCTTCTTTAGAAATACCAATGCCTGTGTCTGATACGGAAAGGACAGTTGCTTCTTTCTTCCCGGTCAGTCGTACAAGAACGCTGCCCTTCTCCGTATAACGGATGGCATTCTCAAGTAAATTTAACAGCACCTGTTCCATCCGTTTACGATCTCCTCGAATAAGAGGAACCTGATCTTGTAAATCCAGCTGTAAGCTTAGTCGTTTACTTTCTGCTTTAAGTTTAACTTTCTGAACAGCTGTTTTTATGGTTATCTTCAGATCCATCCATTCCATATTAAGTTTGATCTGTCCTTCCTCCATTTTCGAGAGGTCAAACAGGTCATTAATCAAATGTTCGAGACGAACGGATTCTTGATATATAATGGAAAGGTACTGTTTTTTTTCTTTATCAGAATCAACTAATCCATCTGTCAGAACTTTAGCATAACCCTGAAGATAAGTGACTGGGGTTCGAAGTTCATGTGAAATGTTTGAGAAAAACGCTCGCCGCGTATCTCGATATCTTTGCAAACTTGCAGCCAGATCATTAATGGAGTGCCCGAGCATACCGATTTCATCTCGACTCCCGACCTGAAGTCTTGTATCCCAGTTTCCTTTTGCCATTTTATCGGTCATTTGCTGCATTCGAAGCAGTGGACGAGAAAGCAGTTTACTCATGATAAGAATCATACCTAAAGCGAGAAAAAACGCGCCAAGTCCAGAAAGCACCAACAAATTTCGAAGTCTCTGCAAAGAATCGTCTATTTTTTTCATGGAAGAGACAATATAAATCGCAGACCCAGTCGTTTCCCCTATTTGTATGGGTTTACCTACAACATAAAATCGGTTTCCATGAACATCATGGTTTTGAAAAGCTACAGAATGACCGGATAGCAGGCGCCGGGTATCGCGTGACCGTATAAAAGACAGATTCGGCTGTTTCTCCCGTGGAAGCGTCAAAATCCTTCCTTCATCATTCAACCAGAAGACCTTTACATCTGAAAATTTAGCAAAAGCTCGAATCATTGATTGTGAAGAAGTATCATTGGATTCTGCCATGGTTGCAAAGTGTGCAGCAATTTCCTGTGTATTGTCCTTCATTTGAGCATCATAGAAATTTGTGAACAATCGATCAACAGCAAGACCGGAGGATACGAGAATCACAATCATCAGTACGATAACAGCCGCGCCCAATTTCAGCCCGATTCGATTGATACTCATGATTTTCCGACCTCTGCCTCAAATTTATAACCGACTCCCCAACTTGTCTGAATCGGGTTATAGACTAATCCGGATCTCTTTAATTTCTCTCTGATATTTTTAACGTGGATATCGACAACCCGCGCATCCCCTTCAAAATCATAACCCCATATTTGTTCGATCAACTGTTCACGAGACAGAACACGTCCTTTATTTTTGGCCAGCGTAGCAAAAAGGTCAAATTCTTTATGGGTTAAATCCACCGATTGATCATGAACAAAAACCTGGCGTCCGTCTCTATCAATCGTTAGTGCTGGAAAATTCAGCACATCGTTATTTGTTTTTTCGGTAGAGGTCGAGGATGCGCGGCGAATCAGCGCATGAACGCGGGCAATTAATTCCTCTGGATCAAAGGGTTTTGTCAGATAATCATCAGCCCCGAGTTCCAGCCCCTGGACCTTTTCTTTTGTCTCACCTAGAGCCGTTAACATCAGAATAGGAACGGATTGTGTCTTCCGAATCGACTGGCACACCTCCCAACCATCCATATTGGGCATCATCACGTCAAGGATGACCAAGTCAAAGGAGTGATTTTTAATTTTCAGCATCGCTTCATTGCCATCCGCTGCCTCAACGGTATTGAAACCTTCTTTAGATAAGTAGATGCGTAGCAAATTGCGCAACTTCCAGTCATCATCCACCATTAAGACTTGTAATTTCTTCATACTCATCACCTTCTCTCATCATACAGCAAATTTTCCATATTACATATATTAACAAATTGAAATCATGCGTAGCATACATCCTAGTTTCTTTTTTAAATCCAGTGATACTTAAAAAAAAAAACTGGATCTCTTCCTATGGATTGTTTGATTAGAAAACGGACTTATTTTTCCACTTTTTTAATAACTTCCTATGACATACACTTAATAAAATCATGCCTATAACAATCCACATCAAAATAAATAAAGCGGCATGTAGAAAAAAGGCTTCCGGGAGGATCGTGATCACAGGATCTGTAACCGGATCGAACAGCCAGTAATTATTTCTAAAAAAAGCCTTGTGAAACAAAGTGAAGGATGCATCAAAGTTTAAAGTGAAAGCAGTTAAAGTAACGATAATGAAGAACAGAAGAATGAAAGACGCTTTTTTCAGAACACTGATCATTCCATGCTTAATACCGCAATACAGGCCAGCCACACTAACTAAACCTGTGATGATAAAGAGCAGCTCAATTGAAGTGAAGATCCTTTTGACATCCCCAAAATGAATTTGTCCGCGAACTGAGTAAGGCAGGGATGGAAGCTTAAAGGATTGAGGCCTTGGATCGAAAAGATATTGAATCATGTAATTATAGTTTTCCACAATTCTAGCTGTGTTGATACCCGCGATCTTGTCAATACCAAGATACCAAATATCGAAATAGTACAGAGGTTTAAAGAGCAGAGCAAGCTCTATTGACAGGAAAATAATAAACAACGCAAGATTGATGGCAAGCAGGGACTGAAATACACTGGATTTTTTGAAATGCATCCGCACACACACCCATATGAAATATTTTGATCTGAACCACATAAGCCTAAAGAAGTGTAAAAATAGTGGATTCGTATTTCTGTCAGGAAAAGGACTAAGCCTCTCTTTTACGGCTTAGTCCTGAACAGAATTTCATAGACGACCATTAAATTGAAAGCGAACCGTAGTTTTGTAATCAATTTATTGACAATCGAATTTATCTGCTTCTTCTCATGATCCTTCCAAAACTTTTGAATTTGACTTTTGGTGGAGAATTATTTTTTGGGATTGAAATTCTTGAATTTTTTGGAAAAACTTTACTCGTTCCTTGACCCGTATCCGATTTCAAGATTTTCCCCGTATTTCTCTCAACCGAATTAATCGCCTGTCCTACATCTTTTGTAACGCTATTCCTTATTCTTGAGAATGTACTTGAAAACGAGTTCGAGTTATTCCCGGAGCTGCTACGCTTAATAATCGAACCGGTTGTCTGCTTCGTTATTGGAGGGATCGTTTTCTTTTCGCTGGCGGTAGGGGGCTGATACTTTACCGTTGGCCGAATTGTATTACCATCCGTATAGCCACGATAATTACCTAGAGCGCCTTTTCCCAATTGATACAATCGATCCAAGAGAACGGCAGACAGATAGCCCTTCAAAAACGACGAACTGTAATTGTTGCGAACAAATTCTTTATTACTTACTTCAATCAGGGTATTATCGGGGTTCTTTTTGTCTCTTTGAAGATCATATAATTCATCAGAATAGACAAGGAACATTTGCTGGTTGTCGTTTCTTGAGATCTGATCCGGCTTCTTTTGGTCGCTTAGTTTCTTGGCTACTTCTGGAACCGACTGTTTGTCAGCCTGATAAATATAAGACTCCTGATTTCCGTTTTTGGATACGGAGGTCAGCGGATAGCCACCGGTAACGGCTGGCTGTCCGGAGCCGGATGCGGAGCATCCGGTTAAAAGGGAAGCCCCGAGTACAATAGCCAATACAATTTTTATGCTGTTTGACAATCGCTTAATCATATTTAACGCTTCCTTTTTTTCATGACTGAATGATCCTGACGTCCATTGGTAGGACATCCTCTCCCTCATACAACATCATCTGGCCAGCCTGCCATTCGATTCGCAGTAGTTTCCAGTTATCTGATTGAAAGTCCCAAAGATAACGTTCACTAGAGGATGCAAAAGGCGTATCACCTGAAGAATGGGCTGCGCCTACCGCTTGATCTTCCATATGATACAATGTCCCTTCCATTTCAATGGTCGTTGGAATCTCATTAATATCTTCCAGACGTCCATCAATCGCTTCATAAAGAGACAGCTCCAGTTTTTCCCTCTTAGCAACCCGTAAATATTTGATCGTACTCCCATCCTTTATCGTAAAAAAAGCTTCCTGGCGTTGCGGGAATAACACTCGACCCGCAACGGTATAACTATTAAGTGAAAGATCAACAATATCACCAATAGATAAAGTGTAAGGAGTTTTTTCTTCAATCGGTGGTTCTGGCTTCTTTACTAAATTGATGATTCGATGAAATAGGGACATTTTTTATCTCCTTTCAACTTGCAAAAATAAAACCGACAGCCGTCTTTTGTAATTTTCTCGGCGTGCCGGCTCATTGATTTGCCTATTGTTATCCCTTATTTTTTATGCTGTTCGATGAGCTGTGCCAGTTCATCTTCGACCTTCTTGTCCTTCCCCAAATTTTCAAACTCTTCATCGATGGATTTTTCTTTTTTATAGACTTCCCCGCTTGCTTCCGCCTCGGCTTCTAGCTGCAATGTTTTTTCTTCCATACGTTTCAGTCCGGCCATCGCTGTATTGGAATCAAAGCCAGACATGGTGTCATTAATCTTTTTCTGCGCCTCGGCGGCGTTAACCCGTGCGACCAACGTTTCCCGCTTATCTTTCAGTTCTGCAACTTGTTTTCGCATCTCGTCTAGTTTTTGACGAAGATTTTCTGCCGCGACCTGATTTTGTTCATAACGTTTCTTGTATTCAGTCACTTTTTGTTCAGCGTTTTGTTTATCCTCGATGACTCTTCGTGCCAGATCCATATCACCGGTTTCAACCGCCAGATGTGACTGTTCTTCACGCTTGGCCACAAGAGCTTTTTGTTCCTCGTAAAGAGCCTTGAATTTTTTTTCAAGAGCAATTTGTGCAGCGACTCCCCGTTCAGCTTCTTGTAAGTCCTCCTGCATATCACGCAGGTACTGGTCGGTCATCTTAATCGGATCTTCCGCTTTTTCAATCACAGCATAAATATTTGAAACGGTAAGGTCACGCAGTCTTTTAAATAGTGACATTCAATAAAACCTCCTGATTGTTTTTCATACCGATATCGGACCCCCTTAAAGGGCGACCAACACTTTTTTACCTTATTTACGAGTACATTCGTCATTTGTTGTTTTGTATCAACTCCCCCCTTCTCTACTGCAATAAGATTACACGTTAAATGTGTAGAATCCATGTAAAAGTGATATTTCTCTAAAAAGAGAATTGAACATGATTTTGAAACATCAAAGCTACCCGTTTTTTTACTTTAATTCATTGTCTTGTTTCTTTTATGATATTAAAAAAGTGCCTCTAACCCATTTCGGGCGAGGCACTTCTTAACAATTAATTCTGTCCGACAACATCGTATCCTTGTTCTTCAACTGCTTCCTTCATCTTACTGAACTGAATCCTTGCATCATCATATTCAACTGACGCTTTACCTTTTTCAAGATCCACAGAAACGTCAGATACACCATCTAATCCCTTTAAAGCATTTGTAACCGAGGCTTTACAATGTCCGCAATGCATACCTTTTACATCAAGTGTGGTCTTTGCCATCGTTTCAATCTCCTTTTTTATACTGAAAATTTTTTATTTAAAGATGAATGGACAGATTTAAACGTCAGTGCTGTCCAACAACATCGTATCCTTGTTCTTCGACAGCTTCTTTCATTTTGTCGTATTGTACTTTCGTTTCATCATAGTCGACAGCAGCTTCACCAGTTTTAAGATCAACAGAGACAGCAGATACCCCATCAAGACCCTTCAGTGTTTGAGTCACCAGATTCTTGCAGTGGTCTCCCATCATACCCTTAACATCAAGCTTTGTTTTTGCCATAAGTCGTCAATCTCCTTTTCATCTTTTTTGATGCTCTACAGCTTCTCAGTCAAAAAACCTTTCAATTTCAGACTTTGACCCGTTTCAGACGTAAACTGTTCGTCACGACGGATACGGAACTAAAGGCCATGGCAGCGCCGGCTACCCAAGGCGCAAGCAGGCCGAGTGCGGCCACTGGAATGCCAACCGTATTATAGAACAGTGCCCAGAACAAGTTCTGACGAATGTTCCGCATCGTTTTCCGACTCAAATCAATCGCTTTTGGAATATGAAGCAGATCGCCACCGACCAATGTGATATCAGCTGCCTCAATTGCCACGTCTGTTCCAGTGCCAATTGCCATGCCGATATCTGCTGTAGCCAATGCCGGAGCGTCATTTATTCCATCACCAACCATGGCTACCTTCAGTCCCTTTTCTTGAAGAATTTTCACTTTAGCTGCTTTTTCCTCGGGAAGGACCTCGGAAAACACATGGTCAATGCCTGCCTGTCTGGCAATCGCCTGAGCCGTCCGCTCATTATCGCCCGTAATCATATACACCGAAAGACCACGTGTCTTTAATTCTTCAATGGCTTGCTTCGAAGATTTCTTGATCGTGTCTGCAACGGCAATGATCCCCTGAAGTTTGCCATCGTAGGCAACAAACATTGCCGTTTTCCCTTCAGATTCAAGCTTCTTCATCCGTTCCTCAGTCTCAGAATAAGAAATGTCTCCCTCTTTCATCAGCCGCCGTGTGCCGATTGCTATTTCCTTCCCGGAAACAGTTGCTTTAATACCATAACCGGCAAGAGCTTTGAACTGATCCGGTGATGGGAGATCCGGGCTGCTTTGCTTTCCATAGGTAACAATCGCCTGCGCCAGCGGATGTTCACTGGCTGATTCTGCTGAAGCAGCAAGCGTTAAGAGTTCTTCTTTTGCTGCGCCATTCAGTGCAATAATGTCAGTAACTTCAGGTTTACCATTAGTAATTGTCCCCGTCTTATCGAACAGAATAGCCTGCAGACTTTGGGTTGTTTCGAGATATTCACCTCCTTTAAAAAGAATGCCGTTCTCAGCCCCCTTGCCGGTTCCAACCATGATGGATGTCGGCGTTGCCAAGCCTAAAGCGCAAGGGCAGGCAATCACAAGGACACTAATAGCCGCAATCAGTGCTGGGGCAAACTGACCGGGAGTGACAAACAGAATCCAGACAAGAAATGCCAGCACCGAAATACCGATCACAATCGGGACAAAGATACCCGAGATACTGTCAGCGAGCCGCTGGATCGGTGCTTTTGATCCCTGGGCTTCCTCAACAATCTTGACAATCCCGGCAAGTGCCGTATCTTTCCCTACTTTTTCAGCCTTCATGGTCAGCGTTCCATTTGCATTCACCGTTGCGCCGATTACTTTGTCATCTTTTCCTTTTTCGACAGGGATGGATTCACCAGTAATCATTGATTCGTCAACAGAAGAACGGCCGTTGACAACGATACCATCTACAGGTATTTTTTCTCCAGGTTTGACACGTAACAAATCACCGACAGCAACCTGATCGATCGGTACTTTTCGTTCCTTCCCGTCCTCAATGATTGTCGCCTCTTTGGCCTGCAGTCCCATCAGTTCAGTAATCGCCGCAGTCGTCCGCCTTTTTGCACGTGATTCAAAATATTTACCCAACAGGACAAGCGTAATTAAAATCGCACTCGTTTCAAAATACAGCTCAGGACTGGTGAGTCCGCCAAACTGATAACGGAGTGTCTCGAACGCGCTATAAAAGTAAGCAGCACTCGTACCCAGTGCAACCAGAACATCCATATTGGCACTCTTATTTAATAGAGCCTTTGTACCACTGATATAAAACTGGCCGCCAATGTAGAACTGCACAATACCAGCCAAGATGAGCTGGAACCATGGATTCATCAGCAACTGAGGGATCGGTAGGCCTGTGTTAAAGGGCAAGTGTGCAATCATGGTGTAAAGCAACGGCAGCGAAAGAACAGCGGACAAGACCAGTTTCTGCAGCTTTCTTTTAAGTTCCTTCTCTTTTTCGTCCGTCGCCTGTTCTTGTTTCGGGACAGCCTTGTAACCGAGTTTCTTGACTTGATCATAAATCGCAGTAGGTTCGGTGATCCCGGGCTGAAAGATCACAGTTCCAGACTCAGTCGCTAGATTAACCTGGGCTGATACTACACCTGCCATACGGCTCAATCCCTTTTCAATACGCGCGGCACAAGAGGCACAGGTCATACCAAGAATATCCGTATCCAACCTTTGCGTTCGCACGCCGTAACCCAGCTTTTCAATCTTTTGTACAATGTCCGTGGGTTTTGCTTTTTCCTCATGGATGGTCACCTTCGCTTTTTCCAATGCGAGGTTGACATTCGCTTCGACGCCATCCATCTTATTGAGCGATTTTTCAATCCTTGTCGAGCAGGAAGCACAGGTCATCCCTGTAATCCCAATCTGCATTGCCTTTGAACTCATCCATTTCATCCCCTTATATCCGTTCATCCAGAAGTCAATGTGAACCCCCAGAATAAATGATTTGTATTTATTCCAACTAAAGATTCAGGTTAGCAGCTCCTGCCATCTTCTTTCAGCTTTATTATACCCATGGGGGGTATACGTGTCAAATGATAAATTGTGCGATCTGTTATACCTAGTCGTGGGGCTTTTCGTAATTAAATGAAGGCACTGCTTATCCCTTGGTCTCATTTATTCTAATAAACAGATGTGTAGTTTTTGTTAGGATATGAAAAATATCATATCTTTTTTGAAATCATTTGCGAACAAGCACGAATAGAAATGGAAAATCAGAGAAACATCAGGTTTCCTTATTCCCTCAGTTCTAAGGAATGATACGATCTCTGCCTTTTATATTTAACATTTAATAGCTATAGATTTCTTGATCATTACGATCTCTAGATACATTGATTTAAACTTTATTTTTATTGAGTATTTATAAATCTTCACAGTTTCTCCACATTTGTTCGATACACTTGTGGAAACGAGATAAGGAGAGTGTACCCATGAAAAAGTTTCTTTTCGTCGCACTGGCAATTTTCACACTACTCATCATTACTGCGTGCTCTGCGACTACAGAAAATAGCAACAAAACAGCCAACAAGCAGGCTGCGAGCAGCGAATCAGCTGCTTCAGAATCACCCAAAATATTGAGAGGGCCAAATATTACGCTTGTTGCCGAAAAAGGGACACAAAAATTGAGCAACGGCGTTACTGTCCCAGTTTGGACGTTTAACGGATCAGCACCCGGACCGGAAATTCATGTACAAAAAGGCCAGAAAGTGCGTGTCACCTTAAAGAATGAGCTTTCTGCACCCGTTTCGATTCACTGGCACGGTTATCCAGTTCCTAATAAAATGGATGGTATCCCAGGTGTCACACAAAACGCGGTAGCCCCAGGAAAGAGCTTCACTTATGAGTTCGTTGCTGACAAAGCAGGCACTTATTGGTATCACTCTCACCAGGATTCAGTGAATCAGGTGGACCGAGGGTTATATGGAGCCTTCATTGTTGAAGATCCTAAAGAAAAATATGATAAGGATTACACCCTAATGCTGGACGAATGGATGACCGATAAAAATCAGATCAACAGTCAGATTAAAGCGATGACACCTGCGGGTCAAAGCAATAAAAACAACGGAGATTCCGGAATGGGCAGCATGCCCGGCATGGATATGGGCGGTTCAGATCAAGGCAGCTCAAATAGTGGTGGCAGTAGTGGAATGAATATGGATAATATGGACAACAGCAGTTCAGATAGCGGAAACAGCAACGGCATGAATATGCCCGGGAATATGATGGCCGATAATATGAGCATGTACGACTTGTACACGATTAATGGAAAAAGCGGCAGTCTGGTTAAACCTCTGACGGTCAAGAAAGGGGATAATGTTCGGCTGCGTTTCATTAATGCCGGCTACCTCCCGCATAACATTCATATCCATGGTCACAACATTAAAGTAATTGCAACTGATGGTCAACCTATAAACAATCCGCTGGCCGTTAAAAACCAGGTCATTTCCATCGCACCAGGTGAACGATATGATGTAGCCTTTACTGCGGACAATCCGGGAAAATGGTATATCGAAGATCATGGAACAGCAAAGGGTACGAACGGGATGAAGGCCTTAATTGACTACGAAGGTAGCAAGGCTACAACCGATCAACCTAATGCAAGCACACAATTGCCGGCTATAAACTTTGCTGACTACGGGTCTAAAACAAAACCTGAGTTTACGCTGAATCAAAAATACGACGTCACCTATACCATGAACCTTAATGCAGGTATGAACAATAATGGGATGATCTATACGATCAATGGGAAAACCTTCCCAAATACAGATCCGATTAAGGTTAAAACGGGTGATCGCGTGAAGGTCAAGCTGGTCAATCGTGATCATATGAATAACCATCCAATGCATCTCCATGGCCACTTTTTCCAGGTTTTGAGCAAAAATGGCAAACCGGTCAGCGGTTCCCCCATTTACAAAGATACGTTGAATGTAAAACCGGGTGAAACTTATGAGGTTGCCTTCCTGGCCGATAATCCGGGTAACTGGCTGTTTCACTGCCACGATCTGCATCACGCGAACGCAGGGATGATAACCGAGGTCCAGTATACAGATTTCCATTCAAGTTATGTTCCAAGTTCTTCGAGTAACAATAAACCAGAGTAAGTATTCTTAAAATAGAGGCTAAACGATCATGTTACAATAGTCTCAGAGGTGGTGGTAGATATGATGGGATGGAATGGTGGTATGATGAATGGTTTTGGTTTAGGTATGGGTTTTATCGGATGGCTTGTGCAACTATCACTGTTTATTGCCGTGATCTATCTAGTAGTTACCCTAATTAAAAAATTGAATCACCATTCAGACACCAATAAACAAGGGTACGTGATTTTAAAAGAACGATTTGCCCAAGGTGAAATCACAGAGGATGAATACAAAAAAATGAAAAAGATTTTGGATGACTGAACATGTGATAGGTCTTAAATAAGTGTAAGGGGGAAAGTCAATATGACTTTCCCCCTCACTTTATTGCATGAGTAGCTACTAATTCATAGAAAAATTAAAATCTGCAAAATGAGCATCGGTATACCTTGAATAAAAGGAGAGGAAAGAACGAATAATGATCAAAATATAGATGAATTATCGAGATATCAATTCATCTTCAGTCACCCATTTATGGTTTTTTATCACTTTTCCAGTCTTAGTATCGGTATAATTGACCATATAAATATTCGTTTGCTTAGCACTGTCAATTGTTGCTTCTGCGCCCATCATCCCTGGCATATGGCTGGCATTTAGCTTAACCTTTGTCCCCGTTTTGAGAAGTCCTTTGTTGTGAGTCTGTAACTCTTGCTGGATAACCCACTTATGATTTCTAACCACCTTCCCACCATTAGTTGGATGATAAGTAACAGTATACACATTAGTAGTATAAACTCCGGCAACCGTTCCTTTAGCATTCATCATACCGGACATATGATCTGTTTTCAGCGTCACTTTACTCCCCTTTTTAAATTCAGGATTCATTGTTGCCACAAGGCCCTGTGGAACATCGCGATCCGACATAGCGTGCTGATCATGATCTCTATTCATATCATGGCTCATGGAGCTTGAACTGTCATTTGTTCCCTGGTTTGTGCTACACCCAGTTAACGCTACAACAAGAACTAATAAAAAAAAGGATACGCAAAATTTTTTTATTGCCAAAGCTGATCACTCCTGACACAATAAAAATTAATCACATCAGGTAATATACCCTATAAGATGAAAATAAATCGTATGCCCTGTCAGATTTGGGAACTGCGATGTCCCCCCTTCCAGGGCTTGTACTTACGTTATAATAAGGTTATTGAGTTCCTACGGAGGTATGCCAGTTGGCTAGTAAAGAGCAGATAAAATCATTGAGGGATACAAATACATACGAGATGCGGAATCAGTTTATCAATGATGAACGCCTTAAAGCATTTCGTACCATAAAAAAAGCATTACTAAGGTGGTTACTGAAATTGAAAACAGTACCTTTGGCAATGATTTTAAGAGATACTTTAGTCCACCTAATAAAAGAAAAAAAGCCCGAAAGAAAAATGCATTCTCTCGTTTCCCCTCATATTTTTCCTGTCAAGACAAAAAGACAGCCCGAATAAACTCTTCTTTTATAATGCTACGAAGTTGAACCATTAAGACTGTATGAGAATATTTCACCGAGTCCTGAAAAAACCTACTGGCAGCCGGTGGGTTAATATTAGGCACTTATTGAAAAAAGTAATCAAGAAGCTAAACTTCTTTTTTTCATCCAATACTTCTACTGATATTTTTAGCTTTTCTGAGATAAATGGCTTAACTTCTTTGAACTAACCGAAATATTTTTTATTTAACAATCATCCAATTTTTATCTTTTTGCAGAGTCAAATCAAGCTGTGAAATCTGCGTCGCCTTTGTTTGCTGATCGAGATACTTCACGGATACTGAAACCTGCACTTGATTGCCCACTTTCCGATACACCGGATTGATCATCTCTGAAAAGACATAGTCCTTGCCAATCGGTTTCAGCACATTGTCTTTGACATAGTAGGACAGTTCTTCTTTACTTGCAGTAGGATATAGTTTAAAGAACGTTTTTAAAAATACGTTGATTTCTTCTGTCGTACCTCCATTCACCGTACCATCATTTTCTACTGCTTTTGGCTCATAACCTGACTTCACAGGAATCTCGCAAATGGTGGGATTTCTGACGATGACCATGTTTCCGGCTTTATCCATATAGACTCCCACCTCATAAGAGGCATTCACCGCCTTTTTTGTGTCGCCCTCCGTTATCAGCTGATCAACGGAAAAAATGACGGCATACTCGTGTTCATCGATTTGCCTTACCTTCCAGATTTCCACGTCGTTAACTGAAGAAGAGGTAGGAATGTCCCTGCGAATGGTGTCGATGTTTAAATCCTGTAATTCTTTAGTCAGATACCCTTTGAGAGCTTCTGTCCGTTGGTCGATTACATTCTGGTTGTTTTTCCATGAATAATAGACTTTGGCAAAGTTTTTGATGAAATTTTCGATCGGGTTGATATCTATCACTTGTTTTTCAATCACTTTTGTTTCATGAACCGTGTGCCTATTGATGGCGGTAAAATTTTTGTAGATGCCAAAAGCAACACTGCTTATCAGCAGAATCCACAGAAAAATGACCCATTTTCTGTGGATTCCGACTTTCATCACGTGGATCTTTGGGGACTTGAGCTGCTTTTCTTTTTTTCTTATTTTCATAGCTTAAATCTTCCTTTCTATTTGTTTTTGATCCGACCGGCGCTGACTAGGTGTTTCTGCCAGTATGAGGTTGTAAGATCGGCATACCCAATCGGATCACCAGCTTGATACATGCGATTGTTACCGACATAAATACCGACGTGTGTGATATAAGTAGCTGCATTATAGGTATCGTGAAAAAAAACCAAATCTCCCGGTTTCGCTTCCGATAGCGGAAGATGCTGCGTGACGTCATACTGTTCCTGAGCTGTCCGAGGCAGTCTAATGCCCGCTTTTCCAAAGCTCCATTGCGTCAATCCACTACAATCAAAGGACGTGTTGGGATTGTCTCCCCCAAACACATAGCGCCAGCCTTTATATTTCAAGGCTTCGTTCATGATTGCCTGAACGGTGGCATTGTCGAAATGTGCCACGGTCAAATATTGCGAAACCAAAGCGACATAGAACATATTCCCGTAACGGTATCGCCAGCCACTATTTTTCTTCAATGCAATCGGGTTTGTGTAAGAAACTTTTTCCCCATCGGATTTTTCTTTCGCAAAGTTCTCCGCAAGTTCAAAGGTGTATTTTTTACCGTGACTCGCCACGTAATCGATGAAATTCCCTCCATAGTTGTAAGACTGAATCACGGTATTGATGTCGCCTCCTTTTTTCCTAGAAGACTGTAGTAAAGCCGCAAAATATTTGCACCCTTGCTGAATCGACTTCTCCACAGTAAAGGAATGCTGAGGTTGTCCGGTCGAGGCCATCGACTGCATGACATCTGTGCCACGACCTCCGCTTTCCACCTGCATGATGGCAAGCAAATCACCGACATAGCGCTCGATTTGATATTTCTTGGCATACTTTTCCACCATTGGCTGGTGGGCCAGTACTTCCTGTGACAGATTAGCGCCTGCAAGATCGATCCCATTGCTGCTGCCATCTCCATCCTCTTCATTTGAAATGAAAACAGCGACAAAAATTAGTAGGGAAATCAGCATAGCGAAGACGGCACCGAAGATTAGCCAAACGTTTAATCTCATTTTTGGCTTCCTCTCTGCCTACGAGTCACGCGTTGCCTTGTCTGTTGACCCGTTTCTGTCCGATTATGCCTGAGGGTTGCCTCTTGTTTTTTGATCATCGGGGCCAGTTGTCGGCTCTTTTTTGGTGTAAACGGTTGTCGCGTTGCGTTTGGATGAGTCGGTGCGTGCTCTTTCTGCGTCGCAACTGGGCTTCTCCTGTTAAGATCCTGCTTGGTGAGATCTTGGCGTACTGTAGAATCTGGCATCTGGACGACCGGACGATTGAGCTCGGTATTTTTTGCTTGGCTTTTTTTCGCCTGATCCTTGAATGAGTGGATTGAGTTTATCGTCCTTTTGTTTGTCTTCAGCGTGGAATCAGGCATTACAGACCGTGCAGGTGCCGAATGAGGCCTTGCCGTTTTTTGCTTCTTGGCTGGTTTATCTTTTGTTAATTTGGTTTTAGGCCGTTCAACGAAATCCTGTTCGGTTGCCTTTTGTTGACGGGTCCGGTTAAATTCCAGTCGGCGTTGCGCAATCGTCGGACGCTGCTGCATTTGGTTCTTTTCACGGTTCTGTTTTTTGTCCGCGATTTTTTGCACTGTACGACTTTTGGCGTCCTCTGTCTTTTTTGTCATCGTGTCGTGCTTTTCTGTCTTCCCATGAATCAAGACTTGGCGGGTATTCAAAGGTAAAGCCGCTGTTTGCTTCTTTCTTGGATTTGGGTTGTCCGTGCTTCGCTTTATTGTCTCTTTGCCCGCACCCGCTGACCGACCCGTACGAGGCTCAAGCTGGGATTTCTTTGATCCTTGTGTTGGACGTTGGCTGCGGGTTTGCGTCTGTTGGGAAGCTCCGGACCTCGAAGCTTTTGCCCTTGCCCCAGGGCCAGCTGCCGCACCGGTTGCTCCGGCCGTAAAAAAGCGACCCATTTTCCGCTTCCATCGCCGCGTCTCGCGATGTAAGAACCGATAAGGCCGTTGCAGGATTGGGCTTCCCATCTGCTGAGAATCACTCGCCTGCAAGTGGAATAGACCCATAAGGTCACCCAGTTTGGCGTAAATACCCGCAAAAGTCACAATCTGTAAAAAGGCAATCAGGAAAAACGGGAATTCTCCGGATAGGGCGTAAAGCATGGTGGAAATGGAAAAGGCAATCGTGACAATTAGCGTAATGCCTGCCCGTGTCATGATGACATTGAAAAGCTTCATGATGGCCTGTTTGCCCATGCCATTAAAGCCCGGGATCATGGAAAGCAGAAAACTGATGGGCAGGAAGAGGGCATAGATGATGAACAAGATCTGCGAGAAAATCATGATCCCCGAAAGTAGAAACACGAAGATGGAAATCCCGATATTGAATAGAAACAGGAAGAACACCATCCCCAAACGTGGGGTCGTCTTGGTGAGTGTCAGGTTCTTATTGCCTTCTTTTTCAATTTCCTCTTTAACAACCGCTTCCCGGTCTGCGCCGTTGTTTGCGTCCGGATCTGCGGACAGCAGCTTTTCCACCCGTTTCTGTCCGATTTTAGTCATATCAGAATTGCCATACTGTAGAAGCAGCCAGGGCTGCTGCACTTGTATCGAAAACAAGTTATCCCGGATGAGGGCTGCGCTGTCCTGGCCATGACTTCCCGAGTGTGGCATCACCATTTTTGTCCCCAGCGACAGACTAGCCTTGCTGATGTCCGCCGAAAATCCATTGATTTTGCCGATATAGTCTGGGGCATAGGCAATAAAGGAAGCGGACAGAAGAAAAACCACCAAAAAGTTCATCACGGCGTGAATCACTTTGGTGGTCTCTCGCTTGATCAGCCCCACATAGGCCACATAGATCCCGAGGATTAAAATAAAAATCAGCAGGAACCCTGGATAAAAGCCAGAACTATGAAAGCCGCTGGGCGAAATTCCTGCCAATGTTTGCATGTTTTTTCCAATCGCGTTTGCAGTCTTGGAAACGAAATCTAAGGAATAGGCTTCCTGTACGAGATACCCTGTCGCATTGGACAGGTAGAGGGAGAGCGTCCAGATAAAATTCGTGATGGCGTAGAGTCCATACATGACCTGTTTGCCAATACCATCGGTCCAATTCCACGGCAGCCAGTCCCATGAATTATCCACATAGAAATCGAGCTGGTAATTGCCCAAAGGATATTTAGAGTAAGCATTCTGAGCACTGACCGTATCATCGACAAGACCGGCCGCATGGGCAATCGTTCCAAGCAGTGCGAAGAAAAGCAGCGATCCAACCGTGACCAAAAGAACAGCCATGAAAATTTTACGTCTCTTTTTCAGGTGCATTTAGGTCACCTCTTTTCTGACCGGTGGACGGGTGTCAAAGGCATGGAGCAGTTCCTCAAAGACCGGATGAATCTGGATGACACCTACACGGCCATACAAGTCAGAGATAAGGCACTGGCCATTTTCAAGTTCACGTAATCGTTTCTGGTTTTGTTCATCCTCCTTGTCCACGCCGAAGAATTCCAGTGTCTTCTTGATTTCGTGTATATCCGTCGAACGAAATGCAAATTTCAGACCGATATTGTTTTTCATCTTCTCATCCAGTAAATCATCTGCGTTCTGGGTTACGAAATAAACACCGGCATTCATGGCGCGACCAGCCCGCACCAGCTTGTTGGAAAGGGTCTTCCCCTGTGCCACCTGCAAAAAGCTCCAGGCTTCATCCAAGTCCACCATTTTAAACACGCTGCGGTTGGAGTGAATGAAATCAAGGGCAAAGGTGCTGATGACAATTAAAATCGCCACACTTAAAAGTTCCACAGTCGTGTATTCCTTAAATTCGGTTTCAGCATCTGGAAGCACCAAGTCCGCCACTTGGATGATGTTCAGCTGCTTATCCAGGCTAATCGACTGAACGGTCATGCCATCAGAGAACAACAAGTGTCCCAGGTTACTGTCCTTAATGCTGTCGATATGGTCAGCCATGCTGCTCGCAACGGAGGTGCCCTCCTTGTATAGCTCGTCAATGACGCACAAAAGCCCTTGTCGGTCGCTTTGCGTCACCCGACGGATCGCCTTACGAAGCGTTGGGAACTTCTCACCATCCCGACTGGAAATGCCTGTGAGAAAGGTAAGGATGTCGATGGCGAGGCTCTCTGCGTCCTTCGTCTGTTTCATAATCACATAAGGGTCAAGTAAGCCCTTGTTGCGTTCCTCTCTGGTCAGATTGATGATGTTAATTTCCTCGGCAATTTCCGGTAGCGTTTCCTTCCACCCACCACGCTCGGATTTGGGATCTAAGATCACCGCCTGTCCCCCGTAGAGGACGGCATAATAGACGAGTAAGTTGTTCGAGAAGGATTTTCCGCCGCCAAGGGAACCAAGAAAAGCCGCTGCAAGTGCATTAGTGACAGACCCTTTCACGCCTTGTGCTGCAAGGCTCGGCTTTAAGTAAACGTTACGCCCGGTGTCCAGATTATAGCCGATATAGATCCCCTCTGGTTCCCCAAGCATCTGCGCGGCCCCAAAGCCCAAGCTTGCAAGAAAGTCACTGGTCACATACTGGATATAATCATTCATATACCGCTTGCTGGCAGGAAGGAACTCACCGTGCAGCCCGATCATGTCTCCGAACGGTCGCACCAGTTTAATGCTTAAATCGTCGTAGAAGTCCATGACTTCGTTACATCGACGCTTCAATTCGTCCAGATCCGGCGCTGCTACCCGTATCACGTAACTGAGCTTATACATCGCTTCTTTGGTCTGGTCGAGATTCGCTTCCAGCTCGCTGACACTATCCAGGGCTTCCATCACGTCGTTACCTGACTCATTATTAGACTGCCAGGCATGGTTATCTAAGTCTTTCAATTCTTTTTTCTTGTTTCGAACCGTCGTTAAGGCTTTCTTATTCGTGACAATGTCCACATTCATCGATGTATCAATTGGAAACGTAAATTGTTGTTGCTGATAGTAAAAAATTTCTGAGGAGGGGAAGTCCAGCTCTCGTACAATCGAATTGATCGTGAAATAGGAAACATAAGTCGTCTGGTCTTCCTGCTCGATTTTCAAATATCTCTGGTTTTCCTCGACAAGGCAGCGAGTCGGCTTGATGAGGTCATACCGCTTCACCAGCATTTCCTGCTTCAGTTTCTTTGCCGGTAAATGGTAGGCATATTCCTCATAGGGCGAACCCGTCTTCCCATAAAGATGTTCAATCAGATAGCCAAAGTCATCTTTATCCAGCCTGCGAACTTTGAATCTGCGGGAAATCTTGCTTTCCAGCAGGTGTTCCATTTTCATAAACCGGTTAATCTCTTTCGTACTCATGCTGACGAAATCGCCCATCAGTTTGTGATTGACCTCGTAAAGGAAATCAGAAAAGGTCATCAGAATGGATTCACTGATCACCTTAAGGCTGACTTCCTGTTCGTTTAAAAGCAGTTTGAAGCCAATAAAAAAGCGATAGTCGATTTGGTTTTCACCAATCATTCCGACTAACGCTTCAGTCTGTTCATCAATTTTCCGGCAAGCAATGTCTCTCAATCTTCCAGAGATTTCTTTCTTGCTTCGCTCCTGCGTGGCCCGAATACTTGATTCTGTAGCAATCTGCAAGGCATGAATTTTCCCGTCACGGCTCTGGGCGACCAACTGACGAAAATGCTCATGCACCTGGTATTTTTCTTCTGGACTCAGAAAGGAGTAGTTGTAGGGAATCAGTTCATAATAGGCGAAACATTCCCCGTCGTGATTAAAAACGAGGTTATTTTCGATGTACTTGATCGGATACAGCATAACGTTCCCTCCTCACGGCGGTAATCGCTCCACCGACGGTCTCTTTTTTCAGCTTCACAGACTTTCCAGCATAGGTGACTTTGGGACGGAGCATATAGGAAAATACGGATTTCAGAAAGCCATAGGGCTTTTTCCCATCAAAGGTCTTCTGTGACATGAACCACGTGAAGCCAACCGGAAGACCCACATATTTCAGCAGGACGCCATGAATGAAAGACAACGGTGGCACGTTCGCAAAGAGCACCACCAGCAAGAGCGAGCAGACAAACCAAGCCATTTGCGTAAAAGTGACCGGAAAGGGTAGTTGGAAGTCATTGATGGCGTAGATCACCTTCTCCACGTTCCAGATGCTAGTATAGCTTCTGATTTTTTTCATCTGTCACTATTCCTTTCTGTTTAAGAGACTTTTTAGTTAACTGACGTATTCAAAAACACCGTGGGAAGTGACGAGAAAATTTCCTTCCAACTCCAAATCCCGTCCATAAGCTTCATAGTCAATATAGTTTTGCAAATGAGAAGGGACTTCACCAAGGGTACCTGACTCTTCCAATAGGTAACGGGCCACATTCTCCATATCATCACAATCGGGATAACAGATGATGTCATCCTTATGCTCCACCATTTCTTCAAAACTGCCAAAAAAGGCGTTCTGGATTTCTCTCATTTCCTCCTCAATCGGTGTTCCTTCTAATTCCTTCGCTAGAGAACACAGACGGTTGATTTCCTCAATGGGCGTGTATTCATCAATATCAAAGGGCAATTCGTAATCGTGGATGGCATATTCTTCATATTCATGATTCAATCCGATACGCTCCTTGACCTCCTCAAAGTCAACGGGTGGAGTGAACCATGCACCGACTAATTCGCCCTCATTGTACTTGCCAAGATTGGCTATATAGACTTTCATTTCCATCTATATATCACTTCCTTTTCCTAAAAATAGATACAAAAAAAGCAGTGGTTTTCGACTGCGCAATGGCTACCCATTAAATTTATTTAGATAAAAGTGCATTTCCCTGTCGCACTACCGTTTGACGTACCTGTTTTTTGGCATGCATAAGAAAAGCCCTTATACATGCCAAAAGAACAGGTGTTAAAGTTACGCACCCACGACTCTGTTAAACAGATTCAGTAAGACATCTTTGACACCTGCCGCATTGAAGACTAATCCCACGGCAATCAAAGCAATCACTAGAAAACCAATCAGCTTGGAAAATTCCCGTTTAAAACCGAGATAAAGCCCGATGACCACAATCGCCATCAAGACGAGAGACTGAGCATTATTTAAAAACCAAGTGTATAAATTCCGTCCAAAATTCATGAGCGATTTCTCCTTTTATACATCCAATTTGTGATTAAAATTTCGTTGATGCATTGTTTAAAGATCATTTTTGCCGATGATGATTCGTGACCATCTGTTCGGCAGCATCGGCCTGCTGCTGGACTATTTTTTCGTGGCGTTTCGTGAGCTTGGCATGCCGGATCATGTCATCAATGACGGTAGTATCTTTGATCTGGTCGAGCCAAAGCGCCACTTTTAATGTCGGGGCCACCTGTCGCTGTAACCAGCCTAAGGTCCGGTCAAAAGAATACGGCTCCGGTTGGGTGGTTAATTTCAATTTCTCCCGGTTTTTTCCGATAAACCAGGCCCAGTTTTCGTTCATTTTCCATGTGCTGCGTCGCTTATTTTCCACTTTGTCCACAAAACGCAGGTAACGGTTGATGATGGAAAAAGCCGTACGCTCCGCATCGTGGTAAGCCATCAGGTCAAGGATGGCGTGATCGGCACGTTCGTTTTTCAGGCGGATTTCAAATCGGTTTTTGACTTCGGCTTCGTCGATAGGGATGTCACTCTTTGCATACTGCTCGTAGTCCTTTTCATAAAGGCAGAAATAGATTTCACTTTTTAGAGAACCGATATAGAGCGTGTGCCCCATGGCTTCCTTTTCCTCTCGGCGGATGAGCTCGCCGCTACGGTAACTTTTAAAGCTGCGAAACACAGAAATACATTCTTCATGTCGGCATTTTTCCGTCAGCTGCGGAATATCCAAAATGTCTGCCTTGTCATTGATCGCTAAGTCCAGCCTCTTGAATACACCGCCCTCGCAGATGGCATCCATGAAAAAGTCGGTCCAGCTTCGGTGTTGGGCTAAAAGGAATCCCTCAAACTGGCGGCAGCCTCGTCCTTTCAGTTCCAGCAGCACACCTTTTTGTTCATCAGGAGAGACCATCACAAAAATATCTCCCAAAGCGTAATGTTCCGTGTAGGAATAGAAGCCATAGTCTTCATGAAGCATGTAGTTCATTTTCAAAAGCAGAATGTCTTCAATGACATGCTTCACATCCGTGGTTGGGAATCGTATCCGCACATAGTCAAACAGCATCTCAAGTGGTGCATCGGGATTGAGCCGTTCCAATGCTTTTAGTAACGCCGTTTTGATGTCATCCGATGGGGAAGCCCTGCTGTTTTCAATATCGTTGAGATACTGTCTGGTCATTCCGGCAACAACCGCCAGGCGATTTTGTGAAAGGCCGTATGAAAGCCGCTTTTCCTTCAGATGTTGTACCCATAAATCATTTTCGCTCAATGATTACCCTCCAATCAAAAAGAGGATGTCAACTGAAAGGGGCATAGTTGACATCCTCCAAAAATTCCAGAAACCTAGACAGAATAGGGTGTTTACTGGATTTTGAAACTGTTTTTTATTGTATTTGTGCCCCCCTGTTAGATACGGGGGGCTAAATCGCTGGCGTGGCTGACGCCACACCAGCAGCAGGCTAGTCCGTCCCTTCG
The DNA here is from genome assembly GCF_056678885.1 of Sporolactobacillus sp. PKPK-6. Classification (NCBI taxonomy): domain Bacteria; kingdom Bacillati; phylum Bacillota; class Bacilli; order Caryophanales; family Sporolactobacillaceae; genus Sporolactobacillus; species Sporolactobacillus sp. PKPK-6. The sequence goes on from NZ_JBWXPA010000003.1 coordinate 38,989, forward strand.
GCTTTCGCTTCGCACGCCGCCTGTCCGTCCTGCCTGCTTCTTATCAGTGTTCCAATCTCTTTTATAAAATTGTGTCCTTTAGGGACTAAAGGGGTATAAAACTCTGAGATGACACTTGTCCCTGTATCCACATAACCTCGCCCTTTGATTTGTTTTAGGAAAAAATCCTTTTCCACCTCACCAAACATCATGCTGTAGCCCATTTCCGACATGCGTCCCAAGGCCACACGGAAGTTGAATTGGTCACGAATCCCATCGCCTAAAAATTTAGCGTCTGGACGCTGGCAGGCAAGGATCAGGAAGTACCCGGCCTGTCTCCCAAGCATGACGATCCGTTTCAACTTGGTTAAAACAACAGAACTCTCTTTCCCAAGCATTTCCATGAACGCCACGTATTCATCAAAGATGAGGAAGTGAGCGGGCAATCCCAGATAAGCATAGTTCTCTCCGGTCTTGTAGCCAGTCATCTGTTTCATGGCTTCACTGCGTTCCATCATACTGTCATAAAACTGGTTCAGACAGGCCATCATGTCTTCTTTCTGATGATGGACATTCGGCATGACTTCAGAAAGATCAGCAAGATCCGAATTTTTTGGGTCAAGGACATAAAGCATGGCGTTTGTGCGCGCTAAGGCTTCAATGAGTGAGAAGATGAAGTAGGTTTTTCCTCCGCCTGTTCCCCCAGCAATGAGCATATGAGGTAACTTATCATACTCCCAATAAACAGACTTCATCAGCTTTAAGCGCCCGTCTTTAGCAGTGACTTCTTCAATGGAAATACGATTCGTAATCGTATCATAGAGCAGGGTATATTCTAGATAAGAATCCTTGAGCTCTTTGTCCACCAGTTCACAGTACAAGCCACTTTCCAGCTTCTTTTCCAAGTGCAGGAGCTGATCCTGATATTTACCCAACGTAATTTCTACGTGGATGTGAATCAGTCCATCTTTGAGCCGGTAATACATCTTTGGGAAATGGCGGATTCTCTCCTTTGGCCTGCCGGATGGTAGGTCTTTAAAGAGCCCGTCATGTTGCACCTGTTCGGATTCATACCATTTATTTTCTAGGATCATTTTGGCTAGCTTTTGGCGGTGCACGAGCTGTTTCACTCTATCTCGATGAAAGTGGTAATAAAGGCCGGCCACAAGCATGCTTATTCCTGCAGCTACACTGACACTGAACATGAGATAGGGCGTGATAGCAAACTGCAAGCTGCCTTCATGCAAAAGTCGTACCTTCTTCCAGTCCATTAGCATGAGCCGCTTCCCATGAAAGGCCAGCAACACGAATAGGAAAACAAGAACGAGTGAGGTAGCAGCAAATCGAAAGACAAGATGTTGATCACCCGCTCGAATCCTTTTTCCTTTATAGATGAAATGTTTCATAAATGATCCTTTCCGGAAAATGAAATGGCATTACTTTCCTTTAGTTTGTGGCTGCGGATGGGGGACGGCTTGTTTATTTTTCAGCGCTATGTCCTCGGCCTTGATATACCAGTCCACATCCGCTCCCAAAAATGTGGCAGTCGCTACTGTATCCGCTACCGGGTTGATCAGTTCCACTTCGGCATTATAGTCAAACTCTTTTAACGGGACGGCAGCCGGAATACTGACCTGTATCATGCGTCCTTGTCCACGGGATTTAAGGTCATAAGTCCGTTCTTTAATTTCATCACTAACCGTCCCGTCCTCATTATTCACGCGCACTTCACGGCGGAGTGCGGAGAATTTCAGCGCTGTTTATGGCAGAATAAAAGTACAGAGTTTTGCAGGGAATTTATGCAGAACTTAACCGCATAAAAATAGGCTTGCCAGCCCCCAAAATAACCTCTACTGTTTGGATTGAGCGATCTTAACAGTAGGAGGAAATGAAAGGATGCTAGCAATGCCTGAAATCAATTATATCAAGCACTTAAGAGAAAGCGAAGATTTATCGATTAATGAAATATCAAAAAAGACCGGCTGTAATTGGCGAACCGTCAAAAAATATGCAGATGGAGAGTCGTCGGATACCCAGCTTCAGTTTAAAAAGCGAGGAATGATGTATGAAGAAAGCTATGGTGAAATTGTGGATGACTGGATTGAGGAGGATCTGAAGCTTAAGAAAAAAGAGCGAAGAACGAACAAAAAAATATATGAACAGCTTAGGGATGAATGGAATTTCCCAGGATCTTATCGAACAGTATGTGACTATATTCAAAGTCGGAAACCACAAATCAAAGAGGAAAAAAACCGAAGATATGAACATCTTGAGCACCCGCCGGGTGAAGCGCAAGTTGATTTTGGGACAATGACGGTGGTCAAAGACAGCGCCTTTAAGGATATAAAATTGCTCATTCTAAGTTTCCCATACAGTAATGCGGGGCTGGGTTATCCTCTGCCCAGTGAAAATACCGAATGTTTTTTGGAAGGCTTAAAACAGCTCTTTAAGCAAGCCGGAGGCGTGCCTACTTATTTGAGAATGGATAATTTGGCTGCGGCAGTCGTTTCCATGGGTAAGGGTGCGAAACGAACGTACACAGAGGCTTTCAGCCGATTTAGAAATCACTATGGCTTTGAAGTGCAGCCCTGTAATCCTGCCAGTGGTCATGAAAAAGGGAATGTCGAGAAGAAAGTGGGATACACAAGAAATAATCTTTTCACAACTGCCCCATTAATGCAAGACTTCCCGCAATTGGCTACCTGGATTCAACAAGCCATGAGCAAGGATCGTGAGCGGCTTCATTACGAAAAAAAAGAGCGGATCAATGTGTTGTGGAAAGAGGATCAAAAGCATTTGAAACCGTTACCTCTAAAGGATCTGCCCATCTTCTCGATAAAATCTGCAAAACTCAATAAGTATGGAGAGATCCTGATGGATGGAGAACGATTTGTCATCCATCATGCACGGATGAAACAAACACTAATCATCAAAGCCGAATGGAATCAGTTTATTTGTTTCACGAATGATGGCGAGATTGTGTATCAATCGGATCGTCCTTACATGAATACGACGCGAGTGATTCCGTGGGAGGATATTCTGAATGATTGGGAACAGAAACCGCGTTCGGTTCGTTATTCACGATTTTTCAAGTACCTGCCCAACAACGTGCAAGCGTATCTGACGATACGCAAGGAAGAAGTCAAATACCGCGTCAAGGGGTTAAGAAAACTGTTAGAAAAATATGATTTAAAGGAAATCCAGACCATCTTATCTAGTGAAGAACGTTTGGAAAGGACACCCCATGAGCTTGGCATCTTTTTAGAGGCTAGTGCGTTTTCTTATCCTGACAAAATAGAGGAAGAACATACGCCTGGCATTCTGCTCAATTATGAGACCAATTTAGCCACCTATGATCAACGGCTTTGTCCTTCTCTGGAAGGAGGAGTTTCCTAATGACCGATTTAAAAGTGATGTGTAAAACGCTACATCTTGCTCATCTTATCGACAACTATGAAAGCGTCCCATTTGACAACAAAGAACAGTTTTTAAGGGATTGCTTATCCATTGAAGTGCGTTCGAGACAAACGACAAAGATTGCCCGGTTAATCAAAAAAGCCAAATTTAGGGAACTGAAATGGTTAAAAGACTATGAGTGGACGGAACAAATCAATTTACCAGCTACCACAACAAAGAAAGATCTTTACGATCTTCGGTTTATCAAGCAAAAACAGAATTTACTGCTTCTGGGAACACCGGGTACGGGAAAAACCCATTTAGGGACTGCTTTAGGAATCAAAGCGTGTGAAATGGGGTATGACGTTCGTTTTTTCCGCGTCGCCGATTTGGTCGGTCAATTAGAGGAAGCGCTCAAAGCAGGAACACTCAGTCGACTGAAGCGCCAAATCGAGAAATCAGATTTACTCATTCTCGATGAATTAGGCTACGTTCCATTCCAAAAACAAGGTTCCGAATTATTGTTTCATATCATCGCAGATTGTTATGAACGCAAAAGTGTCATCGTGACCTCGAATCTGGAATTTGGTCAATGGAATCGAGTGTTTGGGGATAATCGGCTCACTTCAGCTTTGGTGGACCGTTTGGTCCACCATGCTCATGTCATCGCGTTTACAGGAGAAAGTTACCGATTGAAAAATGCCCTCTCTTCAATAAAAACAGATACTGAAATTTAACGCTATTTAGGATCGCAAGCCTATGTATTTTTCGCTGCAATTCTCTGCACTTTTTGCTTGCATAAAACATTTCAGCGCACCAAATGTCTTGTCCTTATCAATCACAATGCCTTCAGCTAATCTCATTTTTTGCCCTCCTTATGCTTTCACCATATCGTCTGCATGGAGAATATAATTTGTAAAACCACGAGCACCAATTTTATAACCCTCTGCGGTAATTCGAGGATTGATCAATTTCACCTTGTCTTCTACTTCAAAATGCTTTTCACCCGCTTCCGGTGGTAACACCAAAACGATATCGTCCGCTCGCTGGATGTCGGAATACAAATTGTAGCTGCGGGAAAGGATCATCGTGCGACCATTAACCCGGCGCTGTTCTACATTGCCTTCTCCAGCATATTCGAGGTTTCCAAATGTCTTTTCAACGTTTGGAATAATGTGTTTCAGTTCCATAAATCATTTTCCTTTCTGTAAATAATTTTGTTTTGATTAATACGCTGATTCAAGCTTAAATTTTGTCGGGAAAAGAGCGAGATGCTCTGGTGAAAGCACATCCCTTCCAACACCAAAAACTTGAAATAAAAAGGCTGAAATGATTTCTCATCTCAGCACAGGATTGATTAAAATTTGTGACACAGTGATGGTACCTTTCGAAACAGAATGACTTGGCGGAAAAATAAAATAAAAAAGAAGGCATATTCTTCAAAATATACCTTCTGAACCTCGAACTGATACGGTTCTCTGACTCCGGTCCTTGGCGGAATTTTGGCGGAGATCCTTATCAATTTAAGTGTTATTATCCATTTTACCTTTGCCAAAAATGCTGTTAAATCAACGTTTTGACACCAAACGAGGTATCTACTTTATTCCCACTCAATCGTTGCCGGTGGTTTGGAGGTAATGTCATACACAATGCGGTTGACGTGTTCGACTTCGTTAACGATTCGGGTTGAGATCTTCTCGAGCACATCCCATGGGATGCGTGCCCAGTCGGAGGTCATGCCGTCGATCGACGTTACGGCACGGATCGCGATGCAATGGTCGTAGGTACGGCCGTCGCCCATGACGCCGACGCTTTGGATGTTCGGCAGCACGGTGAAGTATTGCCAGATGTCGCGGTCGAGACCGGCTTTCTTAACCTCTTCACGTAAGATTGCATCGGATTCGCGAACGATCTCAAGCTTGTCTTCACTGATTGCTCCGAGAACGCGGATGCCAAGACCAGGACCTGGGAACGGTTGGCGCCAAACGATGTCATCAGCAAGGCCGAGCTCAGTGCCAAGCGCGCGGACTTCGTCTTTGAACAGCGTGTTGAGCGGTTCAATTAGCTTGAATTTCATGTCTTCCGGCAGTCCGCCGACGTTATGGTGTGATTTAATGTTCTGAGATGAGCCGCCGGCACCGCTTTCGACAACGTCCGTGTAGAGCGTGCCTTGCACGAGGTAAGCAATATCCTCTAGTTTATTGGCTTCATCTTGGAACAAATAGATAAATTCATTGCCGATGATTTTACGCTTTCGTTCCGGATCACTGACGCCTTCAAGCTTATCCAAGAAGCGTTTTTTTGCATCAACATGAATGAAATTCATATGGAAACGATTTTGGAACGTATCAACAACACCTTCAGCTTCACCTTTACGGAGCAGGCCGTGATCAACGAAGATACAGGTCAGCTGATCGCCGATTGCTTTGTGCACGAGTGCAGCGGCAACCGAAGAATCCACGCCACCGCTTAATGCGCAAATAACTTTTTGATCGCCAACGGTTGCGCGAATCTTTTCCACTTGCTGGTCGATGAAGTGTTCCATTGACCAGCTTTTTTCCGCACCGCAGACGCCGAACACGAAGTTGCTCAGAATCTCATTGCCGTGCACGGAGTGGCGCACTTCCGGATGGAATTGAACCGCGTACACCTTTTTCGCATCGTTTGCCATCGCTGCAACAGGGCAGGATTCACTGCTTGCTTCAATTTTGAAGCCTTCAGGAAGCGTCTTGACGCGATCGCCATGGCTCATCCATACCGTTTGCGTTTCAGGCAGGCTGCTAAAGAGTGCGTTATCTGTGTTCGCCGTGATCTCTGCTTTCCCGTATTCACGGTGTGTCGCACGTTCAACAGTCGAGCCGTAGTGCTTGCTGATCAGTTGCAAGCCATAGCAGATGCCGAGGATCGGAATGTCCAGGTCAAAAATAGCTGAGTCACACAAAGGCGCGCCTTCGTCATAAACACTGTTCGGTCCGCCGGAGAAGATAATCCCCTTTGGATTCTTTTCTTTAATTTGTTCCGCAGTCAGCGTATTCGGGAACAGCTCGCTGTACACGCCTAAATCACGAATTCGCCTTGCAATCAATTGATTGTACTGACCGCCGAAGTCCATAACAATAATCAAGTTATTCGGTTGTCCCATCCTTCTGCCCACCCCATCCGTTTTTAATCAAATTTCCTGTTTCATTCATCTAATAAACCATTTAAAAAGCCGGAGGCCACGTGGCTTCCAGTTTTAATTTACAGTATCCGTTTTCGCCAAGATTCAACAAATTGAACCGCTTTTCCTATTTTAACAATGAATGCAGCGCTCGGCAACCCATCATAATAAATACCTCAGGTAGACATAGATGGTCGAAATAACCATTGAAAGCAGCATCACAGGAACTCCCAATTTCATAAAACGAATAAATGTAATGCGGTGGCCGCCTCGTCCTGAAAGAGCGGCAACAACAAGATTTGCGCTTGCACCAATTAAAAGACCGTTTCCACCAAGACACGCACCCAAGGAAAGACTCCACCAAAGCGGTTCCAGATTCGTGATACCAAGTTCTCCCATATCTTTAATAAGCGGAATCATGGTAGCGACAAATGGAATATTATCAATAACTGAAGAAGCGATTGCGCTCATCCAAAGGATCAGAAAAGTAGTTGGAACAAGTTTACCTCCTGTCAGCGTAAGCGCTCCTTTAGCCACACTTGCAATAACCCCTGTCTCCACAAGTCCTGCTACGAGAACAAAGAGTCCCACAAAAAAGAATAAGGTCGTCCATTCAACACCCGCTAGAGCATCTTCCAAATAACGTTCTCCGGATAGCAAAAGTAAAAAGAACGCCCCGGCAAGTGCGATTGTTGCTGTTTCTGCACCAATAAACTCATGCAAGAAAAATCCAATAATAGTAAGAAACAAAACAACGAGCGCTTTGATCAGCAACGTTTTATCCTTGATTGCTTCACGTGCATTAAGTTTTGCAATTTTCATGCGCGCTTCTTTACTCCCTTTCAGTGAACGACGGTAAATTAATCCAAGCATCAAGAGTGTTGCCCCCACTATTAGCAATACGACCGGTGCCAGATTTGTGATAAAATCTAAGAAGCTGAGCTCCGGTACTGCGCTCCCAATCATAATGTTCGGAGGATCACCGATCATCGTTGCCGTGCCACCAATATTAGACATGAAAATCTCAGACATCAGGAAGGGTGTCGGGGAAATATCTAATTGTTTTGCAATGCTGAGCGTAACGGGTACAACCAGCAACACGGTCGTGACGTTATCAAGGAATGCCGAACCCACTGCAGTAATTAATGAAAAAACGATTAGTAACGCAAATGGCTGTCCGTTCACCATTTGTGCTGAGCGAATAGAGATATATTTAAATAATCCGGTTTGCGCAGTGATGGATACAATGATCATCATGCCGGTCAGAAGACCGATTGTATTGAAATCTATATGCTGAATTGCTGTATTTTGAGAGAGGACACCAAAAAGAAGCAATAAAGAAGCTCCAGTCATAGCCACTATAGTTCGATGAATTTTTTCTGAGATAATCAGTGCGTAGGCAGTGATAAAAATGATTATAGCAATTAATGCTTCACTCCGCATGTCCATCTTCCTTTAATATATTGTTTATTTTGGATTTTTATTTGATGTCTTTGTTTCATTATGTTTGGTCACAAGCTATTACATTGCAAAAGAACCGGATCTGTGCAGCAAACCGGCAGAATCCGGGGATTTTTTTTTATCTTAAATTTAACTTGCGAATTCCAGATTGTTTTGTAAAGAAATGAATTGAGATTTTACCCCATTTGTTTCCTGTTCTCTTGGCAAACTTCATTACGATTCACGATACCATTCGTTCAACTGTTTTTCCAACTGCTATTTATTTGCGCGTGCCGATGCCTCTTCTTTTTCAAACAAAATTTTCAGGAGCGGCGGCGTGATCAGTGTCGTCAGAATAACAACAAGGATGAGTGGTGTAAAATATTTTTGAGCCAAAAGATGTGCCTCTATACCGATAGAGGCGAGTATAAGTGCCACCTCACCTCTTGAAACCATTCCGGAGCCGATCCGAAATGAAGACAACGGTGAAAAACCAGTCATCCATGCTCCAAATCCGGATCCAATAAATTTGGTCAATACGGCAATCAGTGTTAAACCGATAATGAACCATATTTGGTCAAAAATACCATTGAATGTCACTTTTAGTCCAATGCTGACAAAAAAGACAGGAACAAAAATGCCATAAGCCACAGGTTCAATCTTACGCTCAATAGTTGCTTTGAATGATGTCTGGGCAAGCGCTGTGCCGGCAATAAACGAACCAATGATCCCTGCAACGCCAAGAAGATCTGCATACCATGCAAAAACAAGGCAAAGAACCAGTGCGAGAGCGATCACAGGTTCGGAAACCTTTAATCTGCCGAATAATCGAACGATCCAAGGAACACCTTTCCACGCTACAAAGACTGCCGAGGCAAAGAAAAAGATTTTTTCACCGACAACCCACCAAATTGACGTATCGGAGTCTCCAAATATACTCATAGCGAAAGCCAAAAGCACAATCACAATAACATCATCAAGCACAGCTGCGCCAAGTAATGTCATACTTTCCTTTGATTGAAGCTTGCCTAATTCCTTCAGTGTTTGGACGGAAATACTCACCGATGTAGCGGACAAGATCAATCCAAGAAAGATCGCATGACTTGTATCCATACCTAGTAGAGTGCCGGCCAGATAGCCAAATCCAAGCGGCAGAATTACACCACCCAAAGCTACCGCTGATGAAGAGCGGGCACTGTTTCTAAGATCCTCAAGGTTTGTTTCCAGACCGGCTATAAACATAAGCATGAGTACACCGATTTCACTAAAGACATGCATCATTTCAGAATCCGGTATCCACCCAAGAAGTGCCGGGCCAACCAAAATGCCGACGATTAGCTCACCGAGCACAGCCGGCTGCCCCAACCACCGAACACTTGCATGACCGGCTATTTTTGTTGCAACAATAACGACTGCTAACTGAATAATAAATGTCAATTCATGTCCTCCTTCTCCTCCAAAAAAACAAAAAGGGAGCCTATAATGACAGGCTCCTCCAAAAAACATTTCTTATTCACTTATTACATTAAGCTTACTTAATGAGCAGCTGAATTGTCAACCATTTGTTAGAAAAATAAAATCTAATCGTTCGATCTAGGACAAAAAGACTAGGACAAAAAGAAATAGATTGAACTCCACTCTTAGCCGATAAAAATATCTTCGTCCGGGTACCTTATATTTGCTTTCATACGTTTTAAAAAAGAGAATGCGATCGTGAGTGGACCAATTTTCCCCAAAAACATAACGCACATGATCACAAGCTTTCCACAAACAGTCAAATGGGCGGTTAGCCCCATTGACAATCCTACGGTACCGAAAGCAGATACAACTTCAAATAAAATACGCTCAAGTGAAGCTTGTTCAGTGATCGAAAGGGTAAACACGGAGACAAACACAAGAATCAGTGATGTCAGCGCAATGGTCAATGCACGCGCTACAATATGCCGTCCAATGGTTCTTTTACCCACCTCAACCTCAGGCCTTCCTTTGATGAAACTGATCATTTCTGCAGCGAGCACAATAAACGTTGTCAGTTTGATGCCTCCGCCTGTTGATGTACTGCCCGCACCGACAAACATTAAAAAAACCGTTAATAAGATGCCTGGAGTCGTCATGGCGCTATAATCAATGGTATTAAACCCAGCGGTACGAGGCGTAATTCCTTGAAAATAACCCGCCCATAATTTTTCGCCAAGCGGAAGTTTTCCCAATGTCCGGGCATTATGCCATTCGATTAGCAAAATGCCTGCAATTGCAATCACATTCAGTACAATCGTTCCGGTAATCATCATACGTGAATGCAGCGACATTTTTCGAAATTTCCGCTCTGAAAGCAGTTCGGCAAGAACTGTAAAACCAAGTCCTCCTGTGACAATCAAGCCGGAAATGGTTAAATTGATTACCGGATCGCCAACATATCGGATCAAGTTATCCGGGAACAATGCAAATCCTGCGTTATTAAAAGCACTGACTGCGTGAAAAACACTGTAAAAAAGGCCCCTACTCCAACCAAATTCAGGAACCAGTCGTGTTGAAATTAGGAGTGCCGCTACACATTCAATCGTTACAGAAAAGACAAGCAGCCACACCACGAGCCGAATAACACCACCGAATGATGGTTGATTAAGTGCCTCCTGCATCAATTGTCGTTGTCTGATCGAAACTTTTCCACCAAGCAAGATAACAAAAAAAACGGCAAAAGACATGATGCCGAGTCCTCCGATCTGGATCAGAAGCATGATCACCGTCTTACCGAACATCGTAAACGTCGTGCTGGGATCAATTGGTGCGAGTCCGGTAACGGTCGCTGCGGAAGTAGAAATAAAAAACGCATCGATCCACGAAATCGAATGAGTCGTTGCGATCGGAAGCTTAAGCATGAAGCAACCAACAATCACAAATGCAAGAAAAATAAGTACTAACAGCAAAGGAGGGTTAAACGTAATTGGCCTGATATCAAGCTGTGCCATCTTGCTTCTAAACCAAGTCATTCAGTCATACCCCTTCTTTTTCAAACCGTTCAAGATCTTCGCTTTTCCCAATAATCAGCAAAACATCGTTACGGTCAAGCTTTAAATCACCGATGTTACGTACAATGACCGAACGATTGCGACGGATCGCAATCACATTACAGCCGTAATTCGCGCGTACGTCAATTTCCATAATTGATTTTCCGATCAGCCGTTCTGTCACTTCGATTTCAATAATGCTATAGTCCTTTGACAATTCGATGTAATCAAGAATCTTATTTGCGGTCGCCAGATGCGCGATCCGGTACCCGATTTCCACTTCGGGACGAATGATCTTGTCCGCGCCAAGCTTTCTCAGGATCTTTTCGTGATAGTCGTTCTGAGCCTTCGCCCAAATTTCCTTCACACCGGATTCTTTCAGCAGCAGTGTCGTCAGGATGCTCGCCTGAATGTTGCGTCCAATCGCAACAATTACATGATCGAAATTGCGAATACCAAGCGCCAACAATACCTTTTCGTCCGTCGAATCCGCCTGCACAGCCTGCGATACGACATCCGAGTAATCGTTCACTTTATCCAAATCAATATCTATCGCTAAGACTTCGCAACCCATATTGCTCAGCTCGATGCTGACACTTGAGCCCAACTGGCCGAGACCGATGACAGCAAATTGTTTATTCATTAAAATCATTCCAATCTGTGATTGCCCCGTTATAAGAATTTACGGACCTGTTAATATGAGTGGTCATATATTGTTCACTCTATTTAAATGAAAGACCATTGTCAAACCAATCCGAAATATCATCGGGCATATTCGGAGAATTGAATTCAGAAGGTTAATTCATATCCCATTACAAAATAGTCAGAAATCGGCCTAAAAATGTAATTTTTCCCATTGAAGCGTTTTTAAAATAGGTACTCCTCTCCTCATTTTACATAATACAAAGCTGCTGTACGCTGCATTAATTGTTTGAACCGCGCCTTCTAGTGTGCGATAATAAATTGTGAAAATTATTATCGGAAAAATAAAAATTAAAGCTCAAAAAAGGAGTTTCAAGTCTCATGAAAATCGCATCGATTCAGCTTCAAATCAACGATGCACAATTGGCATCCGATCGCATAAAAAAAGCTGATCAATTGCTGGACAAATATGCCGGCTATGACTTTTTTCTTCTTCCGGAAATCTGGATGACCGGCTACAATACATTCGACCATTATCAGGATGAAGCTGAGCCTATAGATGGCCCATTCGTTGAACATTTTGCGCAAAAAGCGCGTGAGTTGAATGCTTATCTCTTTGCCGGAAGCTTCGTGGAAAAATCCAACGATCATTTTTACAACACCAGTATTCTGTTCAATCGTCAAGGGCAACTGATCGCATCGTATCGAAAAATTCATTTATTTACCTATGGATCAGAGGAAGGCGAGCTGCTGACACGCGGGACTGATCCTGTGACGGTCGACACAGAGTTCGGCAAGGTTGGACTCGCAACTTGTTACGACCTGCGTTTTCCGGAACAATTTCGTAAAGAACTTGATCACGGTGCTAAACTGTTTCTGATTACTTCAGCTTGGCCGCTCACGCGTCTGGCGCACTGGGAACTTTTTAATGCCGCTCGCGCCGTTGAGAACCATTGTTTTCTCGCTTCCTGCAATTGTGTGGGGATTAATCGAGGTGTCGTCCTTGGTGGACACAGCCGCATCGTTGATCCCCGGGGTAATGTAGTCGCTGCCGGTGATGAAAATGAATCCGTCGTTACGGCTGAGATTGATCTTGCAGCTGTTGATCAAATCAGAGAAGAATTTCCGCAGCTTAAACACAGGGTTCTATTCGAGTGACCGGCAGCTATGTGAGTCGTTCACGCGAATTATTGTACTTTATTTCTGTGTAAAAAAGTGTCTAACCAAGCCGAATAACGTGCCTGCTCGAATGATTGTTTGGATTAGTCGAAACAATAATCACCACCAATTGAAACATTATGTTCATTTTCTCCCCTTCTTCCTGAAAAAAACAAAGTGGAGCCCTTGTTGACAGGCTCCACCAAATTTCGTTCCCTATTCATTTCTTTAAGATTACTCATTCAACTACTCTGTTGTCAATCCCCATAATCATGAATTCCATTTTATTAAGGCTATGTAAAATTCTTGCAAACTCATTGAAGTCTACCCATACCACCCCGATAATTAGATTACGAGGAAAGTTGTCTCATTTGAACGAAAGGAGGTTCATACTGTCGGCAATTCATAACTAAGGGGAGAAAAAAGTGAATAAAACAGTCAAGATGCTGAGCGTTGCTCTTATCTTTTTCTCATTAACGATTGGAAGCATGATTGCACCATTCGAACAGTCTGCCCATGCAGCAGCAGCGAACTATAAGGCTTATGTTCGCTGCTATTCGCTGAATATCCGCAACAAGCCGAGCAGCAAATATAAAACCGTGCGCACGGTCCACATGAATACACGAATAACCGTGCTTGGTCAGAAAAAGGGCTACGCATATATTTATTCGGGCGGCAAAAGAGGTTATGTTCAGAATAAATGGTTAAAAGGCAATATTGATTCCCGCAGAGCCCATATAACCGTCAGCGCTGTGAACGCACGTGCCGGAGCAGGCAATCAGTACAAATCTGTGAAAAAATTGCACCGCAACGAGAAAATCACCGTTTCCGGATATCACGGCGGCTGGTACGGATTTAAACACGGAAGAGTCACCTACTATATCGCTGCAAAATATGTAAAGATGGGCAATCCCCCAATAGCCAGTGCAGCCCCACCTGAAATCGTCAAATTGAATTATTCACCGGTCAATGCCTATACAGCGTATATCGGATACGACAATCTCAAGGTTTATCAAGATACCAATTCACAATCTGCCGTTGTCACAACACTGAGAGAGAAAACAGCAGTGACTATCATTGGTCAGAATGGGGATTGGAAACGTATTCGAACCAATGATGGAAAAGAAGGCTTCGTATATAAGAACAACCTGACAACAGATTTGAATCGATTTAATCCTCCTGCAGGTGCTAACGGTGTCGATCTTTCTCACTGGCAAAATGATAATAGTGGTGGAACGATCGATTTTAATGCCATTAAAAATTCTGGAAACAGCTTTGTTATTGTTAAAGCAAGTGAAGGAAGCAAAGGGTCGGATAATACGTTCTCAGCAAATGCGCATAATGCACAAAATGTTGGTCTTAAAGTCGATGCCTATCATTTCTTCAGAGCAGCAAATAGCGATCAAGCTATAGCTGAAGCCAATAATTTTGCTAATGTGCTGAATAACTCAGGATTCACTAATGACAATCTCGGCTATTTATTTGTAGACGTTGAAACAACAAATGGTATCCAGGGCAATGTCAAAGAAACCCTAAGCGATAATGTCAATGTGTTCCTCAACCAAATGCGAAACAGAGGCTTTTCTAAGTTAGGCATTTATTCCGGATCGAATTTCTATAAAACCTATATTGACATGAGCCGAATTTCACAACCTCAAAGGATGCTTATTTGGATCGCACGTTACCGCGGTCAAGGGACCAATAGCGGGGTGGGAACAGGTTTTCAAGTTGATATCTGGCAATATACGAGCAATGGTACCGTTTCAGGGATCAGCGGTGCCGTTGATCAAAATGTTTCTTATTATGACCCTAATGCAATGTAATCTATCATTTAGAGGCCTTCCCTTCCGAAGGTCTTTTTTTTAACAAAAAAAGTGACGCCTGTGATCAGGCGCCCAAGAGTTGTTCCTATATTAAAAAGGGGAGGTTAAACAATGCTTCATTGATTTAACATCTCTTATGATACAGCGGAATTATTAAGAACTGATTAACAGAATGCTGAATGATTTTAGAAGTTATGAAAAAGAACTCATAATTCGTTTTAGAGAATAAGCACACGCAAAAAAATAAACCCTCTCGCAAGGGTCCAATAAAAGATTATATAACAGGGGGAAGTCAACAAACACAATTTCATTTGACACCTATAGCATACTGAAATTTTTTATAAATAGGGGAATATCGGCAAATTTTTGAAATAGATGTTACTCTTTTCATATTATTCTCGATCTTCAATGAACACATGATACGGAACCTTCAAATGAATGATGCCATTTGAATAGGGAGCGACCTCGTATTCCTGAAAAACAATGACAATTCCATGATCGTAGAAATAAAACTGTCCGTTCTTCAGATCAACGCTTTTGAACGAATCGAGAAAGAAATCATAGCGTCCCTCATTTTTCAGCTTGATCATTTGCTTTTTCAGATAGGCATTGACTTTCTTAAGTTCCTTCTTGGTGTGGATGATATCGTTTAATTGGTATTGTCTCCCGCTGCGCGTATCGTAATTATAAACTTTTTCATAGTGCATGCCGTGCGCGCCGCCTGTGTAGGATTCATCAATGAATGAAACACTGAGTAGGCAGTTGCTGTTAAAACGTACTGTCGGCTGAGTATGAGCATAATAAGGTCCCGCTGCACTAATCAACTGATCATGTGCGTATTGTTCTTTGTATTTCTTGTCCGTTTTTTGCACATTTTCCGCATGTTTACGAAAAACCCGGTTCATTTGATCCATGATCTGTTGATCTTCAAGCCCTGACGTAATCTGCGGATAGGAAATGCCTTCAGACAACTGCTGAATTTTGTATTTTACCGGCGGGCAGGTATTTGCTTTGGATACGGATGCAAAAATCATACCGGACAACAGACTGAAGCAGACGATAAAAGGTACGATCCATCTTTTGTTCATGTATAACGTACTCCTTTCTTTTTCCTTAGTATGTCCTGACACCTTCAAGCTATGAATACGCCTAAAATAAATCGTTTTCATTTCTGTTTTGCTTTCGTATCGCGTAAAATAAGCAGTGAGGTGATGGAGAATGATCATCATACATGCGCTATTTAAAGTTAAATCGGAACAAAGAGATGCATTTCTTTCCGCGACCAAGCCACTTGTGGCCGGATCTCAGGCTGAAGAAGGAAACATCAGCTACAATTTATTGGAAAATGCTCAAGAACCGAACACATTCATGATGATTGAGGAATGGAAAGATCAGAAAGCAGTGGATGTTCATAATCAAACCGAACATTTTGTTCACTTTGGCTCGATTTCCGTCCCATTCTTTGAGGTGCCGACAAAAGTAACTCTTTTTCAGGCAGAAAAAAAACAGTAAAAGAGAAGCTCACTGCTTCCTATTTTTTCATCGTATCTTTTTCGTGAAACAACGGAAAATACTCATGCACCAAATAATTGAGGGAGATGAAACCAATGGGAAACGGTCATGCCTTCTGGTCTTTTTTAGCAGGATGCGGAGCAACAGCCGCTTTTTTCTGGATGAAAAACAACCAGAAAAATATGCCTAAATGGGCAAAACAGCCGATGGATCAAATGGGGAAAGCCGCTCAGAATATGAGCGGAACGTTCAGTCCGCAAGGTTGAGGCATTACGGCTAATCAAAGGGCTCTCTGCAGAACACATGCAGAGAGCCTTTTGACTTTTTCATTAAAGTGATACGGATATCAGACTGAAGCGCTTGAAGCAGCCGTTGTCGCATCCGTACTGTTATTCGCAGCAGATGAGAGCAAAGTCCACAGCAGGTCTTCCACTGAGTTGGTGCTTTGAGTTGATGTATCCGAAATACCGGAAATACTGCTCGAATCATTAGAATCCGGATCAGTCAACTCACTGCCGGATGAAGACAAAGCGCCGAGCATCTGAGACGATGAATCGTTCATTAATGAAGAAGCAAGCAATTGTGCAAACTCAGAAGATAATTCCTTTGTATCTGTGCTGCTCGTTGATGTTGTTGCGGAATTTGAATTCTCAATTTGCGATAGATAATTGAGTAAATAGTTATTTAACGAAACGGTCATGCTACCTCCCCCTTTCTCATGATTAGAAAAACATTCTACAGTGTAACAAAACAATCTTAAGAAATGATTAATTAGGTTTATCTGTTTTTTTCTGAATTTCTGTTAAAAAGCTCCTTTTTATGAAGGAATTTTACACATTAATAAAGAAAATAACAATGCGTAATTTCCCCAATTTGGTAAAATTAGATGTCCGCAAATGGACATGCGTTTTACGTTTCTTTTAGATATCTGCTATTGGAACAAAAGAGCACAAGAATTTCTGGAGAGAAGACAGAATCCCACAACTTGAAAGCACCTCACCCTATCCTCTCCCCTATTTCAATCGGTATTTTGCCGAAAGGCATGATATAGATGAGCAATTTAGGGGGAGTTTTCATGAACAAGCTTTTAAGATTAATGACGGCTGTCGCCTTGTCACTCGGCATTTTATCAGGCGCAGCTCTGCCGCAGGAAATCATACCTGCAGCTTCGCAAAATGTTGCGTATGCCAAATCTTATCCAATCAAAGTTGTCAGCTCGCATTTGAACCTTCATCGCGGCAACGTCGCTTATGTCACCATTAAAGGTAAGCCGCGTGCACGAGGTACCATTTCCGTCATCTACAAATCCGGTCGAAGTACAGCCAAGGGATTGCAAGCTAAGGTATCCAATAAGAGCGGCATTATTACTTGGTCCTGGCTCGTTGGCGGCAATACCACAAAGAAAACTTATACTATTTATGTATCACTAGACGGACATACAAAGCCACTGAAACTTAATGTTCACTGATTGATTAGCCCAATTTGGGCTTTTGAATTCTAAAAACGGGTGGGTAGCCATGATTTATACAACACGCTGCTTTACAAAAAAAGTCCCCATGGCAACGCATGGGGAAACTGAAGAAGCATCAAACTATTCATTAATCATTGCGGACCAAATTGTGCGTCTATAACATCTCGAAAATCATAATTTTTCTTCATACCATAAGCATCACGGACAATCAGCTGTCTGCTGAATGAATCAAGACAGCTCGGGTAACAAATCGACTGCTTTATGAAACCGCCCTTGTAATAACTTAACTGAACGGGTGCACGCTCGTTAATCGCTGCTTGTAGCGTTCGTCTGATCTGCTCAGTCTCGTCCTCGGCAAGTATCGGCCGGTCTATTTTCGTGTTGTTTCGTACCTCATTTCTCATTCTTGTCTCCAGCATTGCGGACATACCCAAGTCGGACTCCGACTGCATACACGACGATTCTTCGGTTAACTTACTCATAGGTTAATTCCACCCTTGTCATTTGGTAACCGTAATAACTTCTCGATGGTATCCTCAATTTCCTGTCTGCTATGTCCGGTCCGTTGTTCCAACGCGTCCATATCTACCTTTCTGCCGCCGATGCTGTCGTTAAGAATAATTTGCCGCAGTTTTCGCTCGAAGTCAGATAGCATCAAATCACTCCTTTTGTCATCCATTATACACGAACATATGTTCTTTAACATTAAAAATAAAAAGGACTTTCTCAAAAAAATCTTTAGATCAAGAAAAAGGCCCAAAAAACAATTATGGTTCGTTATACGAGATATCTGTTATTCATTCGAAAATCCGATTGATGGTATCGGACTATTCTTCTTTAATAGCCTTCTAAAAATCATTATAGTTAAGAAAACACTAACTGGAGATTATTTTATGAAAATCATTGCTTTTTATGGTTCGATAAGAGACAAAGGGAACTCAGAAACGCTTGCACATTTTGCGCTTCAAGATTTAGATGTTACAAACGTTTTTTTGAGAGATTATCACATTAATCCCATCTCAACTCACAGACATGAAGATGACGATTACAAAAAGCTGATCTGGAAACAAGTGCTCGCAGATATAATTTTATTTGTTACTCCGGTTTACTGGTATGGGATGTCCAGTTTATTAAAACTATATATTGATCGTTGGTCTGAAACCCTTAGGGATCCAACAATGCTCGATTTCAGAGAAAAAATGAAGGCGAAAGAAGTTCATTTAATTACTGTTGGCGGCGATGAACCTTACATAAAAGTTTTACCCATGATCCAACAAATGCAATGTATTTGTGACTTTTTACAAATGAAATTCGGCAGTTATGTCATTGGCAAAGGGGACAAAAAGGGGGACGTTTTAACAGATAAGAACGCCTTGAATTCTGTTGCCCATTTAAATCACTATTTTAAAAATCGAGCTAATCATTGATCCAATTGGTCTGCCTTTAAAAATGATATGATCACTCTTTTATGTCGCTTTGCGATGCATTTCTGTAGAACATGAGCCAGTTGTTTTTTGTCCCGTCTTGTTCGAATTGAATGACGTGCCCATTATATTGATACTGAAGCAGGCGTTTTCCATTTATTTTTGGCGACATGCGCATTTCTTTAACGATCTTTTCTCGAGAAGTCTTCAAATGCACAACGAAGCTATATTTAAAGCGTCTCTGATCCTTAAAGGCATCCGTTTCAATGTTGTCATCGATCTGAAACGTTTGACCGTTTTTCTGATACACATAGCTCTGCACTTCTTCACGATCAATGTGCCGATCCGGCTCTCCCCAAGCTTTTTTGACGTCCGTCAAACTAAATCCATCGTTCAAAGAAAGCGGTGTCCCGCTGATTTTCCCATGCTTTAGATCTTTAACGAGTGCGGCATTTACTTGAACTTGCTTCGCATTTGTTGACTTCTTCACATGCGTGCACCCG
Organism: Sporolactobacillus sp. PKPK-6; assembly: GCF_056678885.1. Classification (NCBI taxonomy): domain Bacteria; kingdom Bacillati; phylum Bacillota; class Bacilli; order Caryophanales; family Sporolactobacillaceae; genus Sporolactobacillus; species Sporolactobacillus sp. PKPK-6. The sequence continues at coordinate 58,505 of NZ_JBWXPA010000003.1, forward strand.
GCAAATAGAACCAAAAGCAGAATACTCATTGCTAAAATTTTGTATGCCTTAATTTTCAATCACCTCTTAAAATTTTGCTAAACGATTATTTATAGGATACCTAAAAAGCTGCTGCTAATCAGTGTCATGTGAGTTTTTCCATCTCCTCTATTTTACCGATGAGTATAGACATGCTATTTTCTTCTCTTCTCATTATTCATTTTAATATGTACTACACCCAGAAACCCCTGAGTGGTGGCGTTTTATTTTGCCTTGAGAACTGCTTGTTCAATCAATTGCGGAATCAGCGCTTTAATATCGCCAATCGCCTGCTCTCCGAGTGAGATCAATTCCGGTGCCTGAGCGATGACGGACTTGACTGCGTCATCTTTGACACGCGCAGCAAGTTCTGAAGTAAACGCTCCTTTGGCCTTGGCATCCGCAACAACTCGCTGATTAAAATCTGCAACGACAGTCTCAGCAATTGATGACAGTCCATCAAGAACTTTATTAGCTATATCAGCCTGAGACGAGCTCAGATGTTTGTCCGCTGCCAATTTAATCTTTGGCACGAAGGCTGTGATTAAAGCACCGACACCTGCCACTAATAGAGATAAAACTGCCGATAAAACCTGTACTCCTAAATCCTGCACAACACTCATCCTTTCAAAAGGTTAGTCTGCTTACGCTCATTAGCTTATTCACGGTTACTTTCCTTGCTTGAGCGATCTTCCACAGACTGTCGCCTTTTTTGGCAGTGCAGATCATTAAAAAGAGACCGAGGAAATAACGGTATTTACCCGTCATTTCCTCGGCCTCAAACTTTTTCTATTTAGTATACAAAAGATACGATAAAGGTCACTAACGATAGAACAAATAAAACTGAGGGAATCCATGCAAGACCAGTTTGATCACAGAAGTCCGATAGTGATGTGTATTTTTCTTTAAATGATAATTGATACAGAGCCTGTATAGCAAAAGTCATTGACGCACTGCTCAATAAAAAAAGAACGCTGATCAGTAAAAGCATATAGATTACCTCCTCACCATTCGTTTAGTATCAAACGAAAACAATTCCCTTTCATCATACTTTATTTAAGTAACCTCTGCCTGGATAAATCTGCATGTTAAGTTAATTATGCAAGCTAATCAAAAATATAGTATGCTATTTTTTCAGGCTATTGAGGTGACTATAGTATTGGTGTCTTGTCTTTGCACATTGGCAACATCATCTTCGAACTTGAGAAGCTCGTCCCCAAAACATCTGGCTTACATTGCCGCATCCATATTTTCATCTTCAATTCTCTTTTATGAGATAGCTATTTCTGCGATCTCCTGCACTTTCTCTTTGACTGCGGAACTGAAAAGGAATTGACGGGCATTAATCCTGTGCAGCAGGGTCAGAAAAATTCATGAATCCAGGTTCACTCAAAGCAAAGCAAGGTAATGGAAAGGGGTTTATTGATGCATCTTTTGTTCACGTACATAGTATTAGGTTTTTCTATTTCAGTTCCTGTTGGTCCGATCACCATTGGTATGACCAAGCAGGGATTAAGAAATGGCTTTTTATTTGGGTGGTGCGTTGGTCTTGGTGGAATGACCGTTGATTTTATCATGATTCTCTTCATCTATTTCGGCTTTTCTACAATTCTATCGATGCCGATAATTAAAAGTGTAATGTGGCTGTTTGGCTGTTTCTTTCTTATCTATCTAGCTGTTGACAGTTTTAAAGAGAGTAAAGATTTTATTCATGATGAGGAACAGAAACCTGTTCAGCGTTCGCTTCTAAAATCCTATTTGTCGGGTTTAATGGTAGCAATATCGCCGGGAAGTATTATTTTTTGGATTGGTATTTTCGGCTCCATCCTCACAAATTCATTAACCGCTTCTACATCACATTCTTTTCTTTATATTGCCTTAGGAATACTATTGGGAATTATTCTTCACGATATCGTTCTGCTCAGCGTCATACACATGACACGCCGATTTGTGAATCAAAAGTTTATGCGTTGGTTCTCTATTGGCGCAGGTTTTGTATTACTGGCATTTGGCATCCGGTTTGGGTATGAATTTATAAGATCTTTGACCACAGCATATTAAGCATCTTGCTGCCGACATCATTTGGGACAATGCCTCCGTATGGATACAAAAAAGAGGTCTCTCATCGATTTCAAAATCGGTTGAGAAACCTCTTTTTTTAATAAACTAATACTTGAAAATTGAAAAAATATTCCAACCTCTTGTCAGCTCTGCAGTCTCCATGAATAAAATAGGGAAAGATTCCGTTCTTACCAGCTGTTGAGGGCAGCTGGCAGGCAAACGTACTCATCGTGTGAACAGTGGATGCCAATACCATTCCTAATACCTTCTTAATTCAGCCTTAAGCTGTTTTTAACATTTGAGAGGTACAATAAATGTCAGTGAGGGTGGCGTCAGTGGCCGCCATCAGTGTTGGCGATGGTGGGGCCAATACTATTTTTGTATAGCCGCAACCCATCATTTACCCGTGTCTAGCACTCCTAGAGCAATTGGCTGCATATCTCCTCTAAACGCCCACCTGCTAAAGCAGGTGGGTTCAGACATAAATGTCTGCGACTTAAAGTCGCCATTCAAGACTGAAGTCTTCTGAAAGTTCTTGTGCTCAATGCACACTGAATTCTGACTGAACTCAGTCATCAATCCTGAAAATGTCGTCCCTGACTTTATTTGATTGATTGGCAATATAAGTTCGGATGATTCCGTCTGTCACGGTGCCCACCGTTGCACAGAAATAGCCTCTGGACCATAAATGCTGACCCCAATATCGTTTTTTCAATTCTGGAAATTCATCCTGTAATAACCGGGATGAACATCCTTTCAAATACTGCATGACTTTACTTGGAGCCAAACTGGGCGGACAGGAAATTAGCAGGTGAATGTGCTCTTTACCTACGCTACCTTGCAGAATCGTGATCCCTCTGGCGTCACAACCTTGCCGGATCAGTTCCCGTAACCGGACAGCAACCTGGCCTCGCAACACTTTGTAGCGATATTTTGTCACCCAGATCACATGATACTTAATGTCATAGATCGCGTGACCATTTTTTTGATAACCGTCCATACTTTTCACCTCTGTAAAAAGTATGGACACGAAAAGATAAGGCTAAAAGCGGATACCGTCTAAAGACGGTGGGTTTAGACCCCGCTTTTGGAAACTAAAGCAAAATCAAAACAACCCCTGAGGGTGCCGCTTTCATTCATTCTCTATTATTTTCTGACATGATACGCCGCGTCTCCTTTAGCATCACATGCCATTTAATATGGTAAAATAGGGTATCGTTCGATCGAGACGAATCCCGATTTATTAAGGAGATGATTGGATGAAAAAGCCTTTTGTATTGCCTGCAATTATTGCACTGCTGACAATTGTGGCCTGCTTTTTTGGGTATGCGTTTCAAGAAATGGCCTACTGGACCAAAAACAGCATGTTTTGGTACTGGTTTGGCGCTGTGCTGGCTTATTTATTTTCTGCAGCAGCTATCACGTTTATCATTATCGACATAACGATCAAGAGAAACCTCGGAACCATCGAGCGCGTGATCGATGGATTAGTCATGGGTGGTGGGCTACTTGTCATCATCTTGACTATTCTTTGGACTACATTTATCATCATCGCTTGGCAGTCAGGAATGTAAAAATGCATGCTATGAAGAGTTCTACAGGAATTTTCCTTATTGCTGCTATTATCCTCAGATTTCACCTTAGCACCCTAAAAACTACTTGGTTCAGTTGTTTCCCCTTTCATTTTCAGTGTTCCTGATTTTGGATAAGAAGAAATGATTGGGTCGTGTCAAATCGCACATTTCTTCAACTCCTTACAATTTCATTCAATGAAAGGAAGTTTAAAATGAACTGGAAACTCTATACGCTGCTTGTTATCCCTGCCGTAATTATGATGTTCGTTTTTGGTTTTCTTTTTCCTCTTCCATCTAAATACTTTATCTGTATCATGATTATTCCAGCTGTTTTTTGGATTCTATACTATTCCATCGATTACGCTCAGAAAAGAGAAAAAAATCGCAATTAAAATTTATGCTCATGTCACTCAAAAAATAAGAAAAACCGGGCAAAAAGCGCCCGGTCCTTAATCTCCAGCCATGTGTGATTAGTTTGTGTCTTTACAGTGCTGAATCATCGCTTCGGTTGCTCGCATCAACTGAGCGCGACCGCGGGCGCACCGCGAGCCTCCTCAGACAAGCAGAAATCTGCGGGGTCTCGCTGGCACCTGATCCCGCAGGCGTCTCGCACCTCCGCTTTGATTCTCGGTCAAGACACTGGTTTATTTGTTTAAATACGAGGCAAAATCTTATACTTTCTTTACTTGTGAAAAAACACTTCTCATGTATCCAAATGGATACATGAGAAGTGCCCTAAAAAACAATCTATTCATACTGAAAAACATTGTTAAATCAATGTTTTTTAGTTTATTACATCATACCGCCCATTCCTGGTGCTCCGGCTGGCATTTGCGGTTCCGGATGTTCTTCAGGCTTGTCGGCAACGACTGCTTCAGTTGTCAGCAGCATTGCAGATACAGAAGCCGCGTTTTGCAGTGCGGAACGTGTAACCTTTGTTGGGTCAACAATTCCGGATTCAATCATGTTTACCCATTGATCCTTGGCAGCGTCATAGCCGATGCCTGGTTTCTGGGATTTCAGTTTTTCAACGATGACAGAGCCTTCGAGGCCTGCGTTTTCGCCAATTTGACGAACAGGTTCTTCGAGTGCGCGGACAACGATGTTCACGCCGGTCTTTTCATCGCCTTCAGCTTCAACAGCTTCAACGTTCTTGATCACGTTAGCAAGAGCTGTACCGCCGCCGGCTACGATACCTTCCTGAACTGCAGCGCGAGTCGAGTTCAGAGCGTCTTCAATACGCAACTTGCGTTCTTTCAATTCAGTTTCAGTTGCTGCACCGACTTTGATTACGGCTACGCCGCCGGACAGTTTTGCAAGGCGTTCTTGCAGCTTTTCTTTGTCAAAGTCAGACGTTGTTTCTTCCAACTGTGCTTTGATCTGACCGACACGCGCGCCGATCTTGTCGGATGCGCCTGCACCTTCAACGATCGTCGTGTTGTCTTTCGTAACGATAACCTTGCCGGCTGTTCCGAGTTGATCAACCGTTGTTTCCTTAAGTTCGAGACCAAGGTCACTTGTAACGACCTGTCCGCCGGTCAGTACAGCGATGTCTTCGAGCATTGCTTTCCTGCGGTCGCCGAAGCCAGGAGCCTTAACAGCAACAACGTTGAATGTACCACGCAGTTTGTTCAGTACGAGCGTTGCCAACGCTTCGCCTTCAACATCTTCAGCGATGATCAGCATTGGTTTGCCTTGTTGAACAACTTTTTCAAGAACAGGAAGAATTTCTTGAATGTTTGAGATCTTCTTGTCGGTGATCAAGATGTATGGATTGTCGAGAACGGCTTCCATTTTATCCTGGTCTGTAACCATGTATGCGGAAGCATAACCGCGATCAAATTGCATACCTTCAACAACGTCAAGTTCAGTAACAAAGCCCTTGGATTCTTCAAGCGTAACAACACCATCGTTGCCAACCTTTTCCATAGCTTCGGCAATCAGTTCGCCGACTTTTTCGTCAGCTGCAGAAATAGCTGCAACTTGTGCGATTGATGCTTTGCCTTCAATCGGCTTTGAAATTTCTTTCAATCCCTCAACGGCAGCCTGAGTTGCTTTTTCAATACCGCGGCGAATGCCCATTGGGTTTGCACCGGAAGCAACGTTCTTCAAGCCTTCGCGAATCATAGACTGCGCAAGAACCGTTGCAGTTGTCGTACCGTCGCCGGCTACATCGTTCGTCTTGCTAGCGACTTCGGATACAAGACGTGCACCCATGTTCTCGAATTTATCTTCAAGTTCGATTTCTTTTGCAATTGTTACACCGTCATTCGTAATCAGCGGTGAACCGTATTTCTTATCAAGTACAACGTTGCGGCCTTTCGGTCCGAGCGTTACTTTTACTGCATCAGCTAAAACGTCGACACCGCGAAGCATCGAGCGGCGCGCTTCTTCACCAAATTTAATATCTTTTGCCATTGTGAATAGTCCCTCCTAAATTAAATTAGATCTGAGGATCTTCTGTTAAACGAGCATTGCAAGTCAGTCAATAACAGCGAGAATATCGTCCTGACGAACAACGAGATAGCTTTTGCCGTCATATTTTACTTCAGTGCCTGCATATTTTGAAAAGATCACTTTTTCTCCTTCTTTTACGTCCAAAGCGATACGTTCGCCTTTGTCGGACACCTTGCCGGCACCAACGGCAATAACGCGGCCTTCTTGCGGCTTCTCCTTCGCCGAATCAGGAAGTACGATACCGCTTGCTGTTTGTTCTTCTTTTTCTTGTGGTTCGATCACAATACGATCACCCAATGGCTTTAACATGTTGAAATACCCTCCTTAAAAATGTTAAGTTAAGTACCTTTGTTAGCACTCAGTTCGCCTGAGTGCTAATCCATTTAATATAATAATCAATTCCCAATAGATTTGCAAGTTTTTACTCGAAAATATATGTAACCATAAAAATGGTTCAAATAGTTATTAAAGGATAAAGAAAATCCGCTATGTTAAAATAGACAAAACAAGCAATAACCTTCTAGAATGCTTTCAGCTTTTCACAAATAATCCTAAATTATACAAATAGATATGAGGTGTCTGACTTTGGTTTTACGGTATATCCTGATCGTTCTTGTTTATCTTATCTGCTTTATATCTCCGCTGATTCCCGGATTTCCGAAAGGTGGATCGTCCTCCGGTGATGCATACGCAGCCGTCTTTTTCTTAACCTTAATTATTGTCTCACTGCTGCTAATACCCGAGCGTAGGTTGGCACGCGGTCCGGTTGCTTCTATCGGCGAGTCGATCGCTTGGGCAATTTGCGGTGTGTTCATCCTGTTCGTTCTTCAGATTGCGACAGCACTGATCAACAGCCTCATATTAGGTCAGCCGATCAGCTCGCAGCATACTCAGGATGTCGTCCAGATGACCCGCAAGGCGCCTTTGTTTATATTCGCAGTCAGCATCATCGGACCGATGCTTGAAGAAATTGTTTTCCGCAAGATTCTTTTCGGAAGTTTGAAAAAGGGCATTGGCTTCTTTTTTGCCGCGTTGATCAGTTCCCTAATCTTTGCTGCCGGCCATTTTGATTTTTCGCATCTGCTTATTTATGTTGTGATTGGCTTCTTTCTTTGCTATGCCTATCACAAGACCGGTCGCATTTGGGTGACCATGTTCATGCATGCAGCCATGAATGCCACTGTTGTTCTACTCAGCTTGAGTGTGCACATTCCGAATACAACCAGCTGGATTCACTGGTTTATGTAAAAGAGCGGTTGAAAAAATTTGGGAGGCCAAGTCCTTTCTTTGATCTATTAAACGTTTTTTTGTATAAAAACAGCGGGGCCCGTTAATTGGGGCTCCGCTTCTTCTATCCCGTACTCTTTATTCTTCATCAAGTGCGGTCAGAATTTCCGGACCGTTTTTCGTGATCGCCAATGTGTGTTCGTACTGTGCGGACAATGAACCGTCGATCGTGCGTGCCGTCCAACCGTTATCATCAACCTTTGAACGCCAGTCACCAATGTTCAACATCGGTTCAATCGTAATCGTCATGCCTTCTCTAAGGCGAAGACCGCGACCAGGGCGGCCATAGTGTGCAACCGGCGGATCTTCGTGCATTGTCGGTCCGATACCGTGGCCGACAAATTCACGAACAACGCTGAGTCCGCGATCCTCGGCATATTTTTGAATAGCGTAGCCGACATCGCCGAGCCGGTTTCCGACAACCGCTTGTTTAATACCTTCATAAAGCGATTCTTCCGTTGTCTTCAGCAAATGCTTCGCCTCATCAGAAATTTCACCGACTGCATAGCTCCACGCTGAATCCGACATCGCGCCGTTCAGATTAACGACCATGTCGATCGTGACGATATCTCCATTTTTCAGAGGCTTTTTATTCGGAAAGCCATGGCAGATTTCATCGTTAACTGAAGCGCAGGTCGCATACTTATAGCCCTGAAATCCCTTTTCTTCAGGAATCGCGCCGTGCTTTTCAAGAAATTCATTTACAAACTCTTCGATTTCCCAGGTCGTCACGCCGGGACGAATCATTTTTTTAATATGCTGATGCGCTCGAGCAAGCAGCTGACCGGATCTTTTCATTTCAGCAATTTCATTTTGTGATTTTAATTGAATCATTCCTGCATTCCACCTTATTTTTAAACCGCATAAGCGCGAACGAACTGCTCACTGTCCGCGCATGCGTTGATTCTTAACCAGTTAATGCTATGCACCTGTATTTTACCACTTAATCATTTAGAATTCCTTTCTTCCATCGAATGATTAAGAAAATAAATCAGCGCCTGAAGTTCAACCGTCATATCCACATGACGGACATAAGCGTTTGCCGGCAGAGACAAGGTCGTCGGAGAAAAATTTAAAAATCCGTGAATGCCTGATGCAAGCGCCATTTCCGCTGCTTCCTGCGCGTGTGCAGCTGGAACAGTTAAAATAGCGGCTGTTATGTCACTATTGTCGTCGGTTGCCAACGTATCCATTGCATAAATTTCCGTACCGCTGACTTCCGTACCGACAAGCGAAGGATCAATGTCATAGGCCTTCACGATCTTGGTATTGTTATTCTTTTGAAAGTTGTGATTGAGCAGTGCAGTGCCCAAATGTCCGACACCAATCAGGACCACTTTTGACAATTCATCTTGATAAAGTGTTTTCCTTAGAAAATCCATCAGATGCTGCGTATCGTAGCCGTATCCTTTTCTTCCGAGCGCACCGAAATAAGAAAAATCCTTGCGAATCGTTGTTGAATCGATTTGCACAAGATCTCCGAATTCCGAAGATGAAATACGCGTTTTTCCTACTGCAACCAAGCCCTGCAGTGTTCGATAGTACAGCGGCAGCCGCTCGGCAGTCGCCTGAGGTACATTTTGGTTCGCCATGACCGGGTCTTCCCCCCCAATTTTACAAAACAGATCGTGTTGCCATCATTTATCTGTGTCTCTAGTTCAACTATACTATAATCATCATTATTTTTGTTATTTATTTCACAATCATGATCGAATTTGTCTTAATCCAACATTGCATGCCTCCGCAGTTGCCGAATAATTTACGAGTAGGCTACAATGAACATATCTATCTTATTATGTGTACAGATTCCGAAGCAAACATCCTGCTTCCGGAAAATCGACCGCTATTCCTAATCTTTCTGAGGTGAAAATCTGTGTTGCTCTTACAAACCAATGAGATCAGTAAATCCTTTGTAACTGATCTTGTTTTATCTAATATCTCCATAGAAGTACAGCTTGGAGAACGCGTTGCGCTGGTTGGCCGTAACGGCGCTGGCAAATCAACGCTGCTTAAAATTATTGCCGGAGAAATGAGTGCGGACAGCGGTGAGATCATCATGCCAAAAGACCGTACAATGGGCTACCTGCCGCAGAATGCCACACTCGACTCGACGCGCGGAATCTATGATGAATTGCTGTCTGTGTTCGGGCCCCTTATCGCACTTGAGAAGAGAATGCGTAAGATGGAAGAACAGATGGCGGATCCCGGCAGCTTTGCTAATCCTAAAGATTACGATCAGCTGCTGAAGACTTACGATGCAATGCAAGCAGACTTCCGCGAAAAAGGCGGTTTCACTTACCAGGCAGAAACACGCAGCGTGCTGAACGGCTTGAATTTCGGTGGCTTTCCCGATGAGACGCCAGTAAGCAATTTATCCGGTGGGCAAAAGACTCAGCTTGCGCTCGGCAAGCTCCTGCTCATCAAGCCGGATCTGCTGATTCTTGACGAACCAACCAACCACTTGGACATTGAAACGCTATCATGGCTGGAAGGTTACTTGCAGCGCTACAACGGCAGTGTGCTTGTCGTCTCTCACGACCGATATTTTCTCGATAAAATTGCGACAAAGGTCTATGAAATTACCAGACATAAAGTGCGCAAATACACAGGGAACTATTCGCGTTATCTGGAAGTGCGCGCGGCAGAATTTGAAAGTGAACTGAAAGCCTATGATAAGCAGCAAAAAGAGGTAGCAAAACTGAAGGATTTTGTTCAGAAAAATATTGTACGTGCTTCGACGACAAAACGAGCGCAAAGCCGACGCAAACAATTAGAAAAAATGGATCTTATGGATCGTCCAATGGGCGACGCCAAATCGGCTACCTTTACCTTCGATATTGAACAGCAAAGCGGTCGTGATGTGCTCGCGGTTTCTCATCTTGATGTCGGCTACGACGATCAGAAACCCATGATATCTGATCTCAGCTTTCAGATCAGCCGAGGAGATCGCGTTGCATTAGTCGGCCCGAATGGGATCGGCAAATCAACGCTGCTTAAAGCGATTGACGGCGGCACAACGCTCCGTTCAGGTGAGGTGCGTCTCGGCAGCCATGTCAGCATCGGTTATTATGATCAGGAACAAAAGAGCCTCAATCCAACGAAAACCGTACTTAATGAATTATGGGACGATTATCCGTTAAAGCCTGAAGGCGATATTCGGACCGTGCTCGGCGGCTTCCTGTTTTCCGGTGATGATGTGTCAAAGATGGTTTCCCAATTAAGCGGTGGTGAGAAGGCACGTCTCATGCTGGCCAAGCTGATGATGCGCCATGACAATCTGCTGATCCTCGATGAACCAACCAACCATCTTGACTTGGACAGCAAAGAGGTCCTCGAAGGAGCCCTAATTGACTATCCGGGAACGATTCTGTTCGTTTCTCACGACCGTTATTTTATCAATAACATTGCCGATCGCATTTTCGAACTGTCGCGCGAAGGAATTACCGAGTATCTCGGCGATTATGATTATTATGTCGACAAGAAATTGGAACAGGAACAGATTGCAGAGCTGGAGGCACAGACGACAGCCGCACAAAAAAATGAGCCTGTGATCGGGGACGGAAAGGAACAATTTTTAAAAGAAAAGGAATTGAAAAAGAAAAAACGTCAGCTTGCACGTTTTATCGAACAAGCAGAGACTGATATTAGCAAGCTGGAAGAACAAATTGAGCACAATCAACAAGCACTGCTCGATCCGGAAGTCTTCAGCGACTCAAAAAAGTCAAGAGAAACTCAGACGCAAATCGAACAGGATGAAGCGAAAGTCGCTAAGATGATGGAAGACTGGGAATCCGCTCAGCTCGAATTAGACGAATTAGATTGATAATGATGTTATCCACACTAAGAAGAGGACATATCCACAAACATATGTGGTTATCCCCAATTTATTCAGTTAAATCAGGGAGTTATGCACAACCATTGTGTATAACTCCCTGATTGCTATTTTCAAAACAACTTATCCACCTGTGCATAAGCTATTTTTTTGGATTTATCCACGAACAATCAACAGGCATTCGTATTTCAAATTTTTGTGATCTGCTCAACCTGCACGAAATAAAAAAATAAAAAAAGAGCAGGAATCTCTCTCTGCTCTTGATGTGAACCCTCAATGTTGGATCTTCATTGCCCAATTTCAGGAGTTTAGTTCATCTCCGCTTTTGGGTTACTGTTTAGTTAAAAGTCTTCAATCGCCAGGTTTGCTTTCCCATTCAGTGACAGGTCGGCGCGCGTCCCTTTCAGAAACCCGATTGTTCCGGATGCTGCAATCATTGCTGCATTGTCTGTACACAGCTTCAGCGGTGGAATAATCAGAGGAATTCCCCGAGTACGTGCGGCCTGTTCCATTTCAGTTCTAACTGCACTGTTCGCAGAAACACCGCCTGCAACAAGAATTTGTTTCGCATGAACCCGTTCCGCTGCGATCAGTGTTTTCTTAACGAGTACATCACTGACACTGGCTTGAAAGCTGGCCGCAATGTTGGCGGAATTCAAGTCATGACCACGCTGCTGCTCGTTGTGGACATAATTGATGACTGCAGATTTCAATCCGCTGAAGCTGAAATCCAGCGAACCTTCCTCCAGCCATGCCCTCGGAAAATCAATGACCGGCTTGCCTGCCTTAGCCAAACGGTCAATTTCCGGTCCGCCGGGATAGGGTAGCCCGAGCGTTCGCGCAACCTTGTCAAACGCTTCGCCTGCGGCATCGTCTCGTGTTGTACCAATGACTTCATACGAGCCGTGTTCCTTCATGTGAACGAGCTCGGTGTGTCCGCCTGAAACAACCAGTGCAATCAGCGGAAATTCGAGTTCACGAACAAAACGATTGGCGTAAATATGCCCGGTTATATGATGAACCGGGACAAGAGGCAGACAATGCGCATATGCCAGTGCCTTTGCACCGTTCACACCTACGAGCAGTGCACCGATTAATCCCGGCCCCTGGGTCACCGCAATCGCATCCAGGTCGCCCCAGGATACTCCGGACTTATCCATCGCTTCCTCACAAATAACCGTGATCTGATCCACATGATGACGGGATGCCACCTCAGGAACAACACCGCCGAAACGTCGGTGGATATCAATTTGTGAGGCAACCGCGCTTGAGCGGATGATCGTACCGTTCTCGACAACGGCAGCTGCCGTTTCATCGCAGCTCGTTTCAATTCCCAAAATTAATGTCTTTTGATTCATATCTATTTTCATAGTCTCACCCACATGACTAGCGCATCTTCCCCATTGTTTGAATAATAGTTTTTACGGATACCGCCGTTTTTAAATCCGACCTTACGATACAAATTCTGTGCAATCTCATTGCTGACACGTACCTCAAGACTCATGGAACGTGCCTGCTGGGATACCGCATAGAGAATAACCTGGCGCAGCAGCGATTCGCCCACCTTGAATCCACGATAACCTTCAAGTACCGCTAAATTAGTTATATGCGCTTCGTCAACGATGACCCAGACTCCACAATAACCAATGATCTTCCCGGCAAGCTCGGCAACGAAATAAGCAGCAAAATGATTGCTGCTGATCTCATTTTCGAATGCCTGTCTTGACCACGGCACATCGAAAGCACTGTACTCCACGACCATAACCTGATCAATATCCTCCGCGGTCATCGGTCGGATGTTTACTGATTCTAGATCCGGCATGCTTATCGCTCCTGTTTCGCCAGCCACTTCGCTTCAGCCTCAGCTAAGCGAAGATATGCCGGCAGAAAATGATGTATATCGGATACCGGCTCTTTTTTTGCGCCAATTCGGGCAAGTTCTGCCGCCTTAGGCACATTCTGAGTGATATCTCCAAGTTCCGCGTAGGCTTCAGCGGATACTAATTCACCCCATTTGTCTAAATCATTGCTGAGAAAAAGTATCGGTTTGCCCAATTTTCGTAATTCAGATATCCAATCATTAATCATTACAAGCTGATCGGGAACAACTGAAACAATTTCGCCGTTTTTCTCTTCATACAACCCGGCAAACACTTGACCGCGCCGCGCATCAAAGAACGGTGCGATATAGCCCTCAAAACCACGTCCATTTTGAGCAACCACTTCAAGGCTTGAAACGCCGACCAGTTCTTTTTTCAGTGTCCAAGCCAGCATTTTTGCAATGGTTGCGCCTATACGAAGTCCTGTGTAGGAACCCGGGCCTTCAGCCACAACGATACGATCGATGTCTGCCGGCTCAAGTCCGGCTGCCTTAATCATCTGCGCGATGGCAGGCATCAGACGCTCCGAATGATTTTTACGGCTGTTCGTCGTCAACTCGCCAAGCACTTTCTGTTCCGTTGTCACGGCGACACCCATCACTAAATTGGATGAATCAATCGCTAGCACGTTCATCGTTTGATATCTCCTCATTTATATGCTCAGATCTGCTGCCGCTTGCTTTGCATGTGATCCTTCGCTCCTGTTCGTTCACACGCTCAATTGTAACAGATAAAAGATCATCGGGAAGCCACGAAGGGATGTTCTCCGCCCACTCAATCACGGTCACCCCATCCTGATCAAAATAATCCTCCAGACCGATATCCTCCTCATCGCTTATCCGGTACACATCCATATGAAAAAGGGGCAAGCGCCCACTCTGATATTCTTTAACAATAGTAAATGTCGGGCTGTTCACCATCTCTTGGATACCGAGGCCCTTGGCAAGACCTTTGGTAAAAACAGTCTTACCCGCGCCGAGATCTCCTGACAAGGTCAAGACATCACCAGGTCTTAGGAAAGTCGCCAGACGCTCGGAAAAACTCATGGTCTCTTCAGGAGAATGTGTGATCCATTGATGCATAACGTTCACCTTTTCAATAGCTTTATGCCATAATATTAATTTTAAAATGACTGGCATCCTTCACCAAATATATTTTAAGTGTACCATAATTAAACAACAATTTCTTTCTTCACAACGATGTCTGTAAGGAATAATCCTAACAATAGAGCAGACTATAGTTAGTCAAATTTCACGGTCATTTGTGGATTTTTTCAAATCGAATAGTTTAATCCCGAAACATACGTAATTTTAAAGGGCGTTTCGCAGTCAATAGACTTTTGAAACGCCCTCTTCTTATTACCATCTTTATTGGACACTATTAAATTCAGTCATTCTGAGCAGCAAAAACTTTACCGAGGGTGGTCAATAATTCTGGCATATCCATTTTCTGAGTAACGACCTCGACAAATCGCAAAATATCCGGTGATTCAGCAATGTCCTTAAGGGCATCAGCAAGTTCGCATTCTGTATTCGTTTTGTAGCTTTTAAAATTCTTGTTTCCACCGAGAGCAGCAGGGATATCTGCATAGCGCCACATTTTAATATCATTGTATGGAGCTTCAGGTCCGTGGATTGAGCGTTCAACAGTATAGCCGTCATTATTGATCACGAAAATGATCGGATGAAGATTTTCGCGTAACATGGTCGAAATTTCCTGAAAAGTTAATTGAAATGCACCGTCACCAATCAGCAAAAGATTACGTCGTGATAGATCAGCCAGCTGTGTGCCGAGTGTCGCTGGCAATGTATAGCCGATTGATCCCCATAGCGGCTGTCCAATATAGGTAACATTTTCTTTAAGAGGGACCGTCTGAGCACCAAAAAATGAAGTGCCTTGATCAGCAACAACCACATCATCTTTCTGGATGAAAAGTCGAATCATTTCCCAGAAACGTTTCTGTGTCAGCGCCTGATTCTCTTCTACATAGAAAGGCTCTACTCTCTGCTGCTTTGTAACTGGAATAATATTCAGATCCGGAAAATCATGTTTTTTTAGAATTCCTGCCAATTGATTGAGCGATTCATCCATAGGTATTTTTGAAAAAGTTCTATTCAAATAGTTTACATTCTTGGGTGATATGTGGATGACAACATTCTCATTGAAGCCTTGTGAGAAACCACCGGTAATCGAATCGGTGAACTTAACCCCAATACTTAGAATACAGTCTGCGTGATCAATCCGATTTCGTAAATAATCGGGACTTGTTTTTCCACTATAGACGCCAATAAATTGAGGATGTTCTTCATTAAAGACACCTTTTCCCATGCTCAGTGTTGCTATAGGGAAACCAGTCGCTTCCACAAATTTTTTCAATGCTTCTTGAGCATGAAACCGGGAAACTTGATAGTCGGCCAAAATGACTGGTGACTTTGCCTTCTCAATTACAGGAACAAGTGTTTCGAGCATTTCGCTAATCGTATGGGCGGATGCTGCGGGTTCTTCTTTAAGCAAAGGTTCTTTTGGCTGCTCCGCCGGAAGTGCATGTATATCTACCGGAAGATTAATATAAACCGGTGCCTTTTCGTACCAGCAAACTCTTAGTACCCGGTCAATTTCTTCTGTTGCATTCTTTGCTGTTAGTGTTGTCTGGGCGGCAGTGACTTCCTTATACATTTTCGAAAAATGATTAAATTCACCATCACCTAATGTATGGTGAACAAGACGACCTTCTTCTGCAATCTTTGATGCAGGAGATCCTGTAATCTTAACCACTGGCACCTGTTCAGCTCGTGAACCTGCAATTCCGTTCACAGCACTTAATTCACCAACGCCGAACGTAGTTACCAGTGCGGAAATTCCGTGTATGCGCGCATATCCATCTGCAGCATAAGCTGCGTTCAATTCGTTGCAGTTTCCTACCCAGTCAAGTGCCGGATGCTCAATGATTGTATCAAGAAATGAAAGATTGTAATCCCCGGGCACACCAAAAATGTGTCGAATGCCGAGCTCACCTAGTCTGTCGACTAAATAACGTCCAATCGTGTACGTTGTACTCATTTCTTCCGATCGCCTCACTTTTAATTATAAAAATAATCTTTGATGAAAGATTATTAGGTCAATATTGTTGACCTTTATAGGAAGTATAGTCTGGGGCGCCCAATAAGTCAACCATGTTGTCCTATTTAAAAATTGAGTGAGACATTGGTCCTTATTTTATGCTATACTACTAGGTCAGAACGAAAGGAGTTAGAAAAACGTGAATGAGGAAGAACAGCAGCTGAATAAGGTTCTTATGCTATTCTATTTCGGATATCGAACTTTTACTGAGAAACCGGACCAAATAATTGAAAAATATGGTATACAGCGTGTGCACCATCGCATTCTTTATTTTATTGCTCAGGTCCCAGGGATAACCGTGAACGATCTTCTTTCGATCCTCGAGGTTTCAAAGCAAGCGCTTAATGCACCGCTCAGAGTGTTATCGGAAAAAAATCTGATTACGATGGTTCAGGCGGATTATGATAAACGCTACAAACTGCTCTATCTGACGGAACAAGGCAAGCAGCTTGAAAGCAAACTTAGTCATGTGCAAAGAGAGCAGATGAAGACAATCTTTAATTCTCTCGGACCTAATTATCAAGAAGCGTGGATTGATGTCATGAACGCCCTTGCAAAAGTCCGTCCGGGGCAGCAGCAATTTAATGCACAATTTAAAAGTAGAGCTATTGATCAAACTCAAGGCAAAACTCACTAATGGACACTATAGGTATGCTTAGAGCGCACTATTCTCCGTGCGAGCAATCCGTTCACTATCGCTTTAACGCCACAATACGAGACTCTCACTTAGTGAAGATTGCCTGGTTATCGGTGCTGTCTTTTACATTTTGAGCATTAAACGAGGTGTGTTCGTTGAATAAAAATAGGGAACCTGGACGAAGGAAGATTTCCTTAAAAATAACTATTTAAATTTAACAACAGAATCTTAGAAAAACCGGGCAAAAAGCGCCCGGTGCATACTTCCGCAGAATGCGGTGCATACAGGATGTACTCTCACAGGATCACAGGATGTGATGGCTTTTGCGTTGCATACAGGACGTATGCGTATTTAACGAAAGCTCCTTTACACTTGCGAAGGTTCCCTTACATATGAAAGCTCCTTCATCCTACCTCTGTTTCATTAAGCATTCTGGTCCTTCATTAGTTAACGGGTATAATAAGCGGAGATTTTCCGGTTATATGCACCATGGGGCTTGTTTCGCCGGTAAATAAGGGTAATTTTTCCGGTTATGCAAAGAAAAAACGTCCATTTTCACGTTTTTCGATTTAATAAGCGGAATTTCTCCGTCTATTTAAGCTATTTTTTCGTTCATTTTCTAATTAAGCGGAGTTTTTCCCTCTATTTATCAGATTAGGCACTTAACTGATCGCCCAACCGATAAGTGCGGATTGGGAATAAGCAACGTATCACCTTATCGTCGTACCAGTGGGGCAAGCTCTTAAACCTTGTACATACATGTAAAAGCAAAAACACGCACCTCTCAAAATTGAGAAATGCGTGTTTTTCCATTGCCTGGCAGTGACCTACTCTCACAGGGGGACAGCCCCCAATTACCATCGGCACAGAAGAGCTTAACGACCGTGTTCGGGATGGGAACGGGTGTGACCTCTTCGCTATGACCGCCAGACTTCCGGCTCGCATGAGCCTTCAAAACCGGTAACGAAAGCAATCGAAACAAAACAAGTGAATCCAAGGTATTCTGGGTTAAGCCCTCGACCGATTAGTATCTGTCCGCTGCACACCTCACGGTGCTTCCACTTCAGACCTATCAACCTCATCATCTCTAAGGGGTCTTACTGATTTAAAATCATGGGAAATCTCATCTTGAAGGGGGCTTCATGCTTAGATGCTTTCAGCACTTATCCCGTCCACACATAGCTACCCAGCGTATGCTCCTGGCGGAACAACTGGTACACCAGCGGTGTGTCCATCCCGGTCCTCTCGTACTAAGGACAGCTCTTCTCAAATTTCCTACGCCCGCGACGGATAGGGACCGAACTGTCTCACGACGTTCTGAACCCAGCTCGCGTACCGCTTTAATGGGCGAACAGCCCAACCCTTGGGACCTACTTCAGCCCCAGGATGCGATGAGCCGACATCGAGGTGCCAAACCTCCCCGTCGATGTGAACTCTTGGGGGAGATAAGCCTGTTATCCCCAGGGTAGCTTTTATCCGTTGAGCGATGGCCCTTCCATGCGGTGCCACCGGATCACTAAGCCCGACTTTCGTCCCTGCTCGACTTGTAGGTCTCGCAGTCAAGCTCCCTTGTGCCTTTACACTCTGCGAATGATTTCCAACCATTCTGAGGGAACCTTTGGGCGCCTCCGTTACCTTTTAGGAGGCGACCGCCCCAGTCAAACTGCCCGCCTGACACTGTCTCCGAACCGGATCACGGTTCAGGGTTAGAATGTCGATATCGTCAGGGCAGTATCCCACCGATGCCTCCACCGAACCTAGCGGTCCGGTTTCCAAGGCTCCTGCCTATCCTGTACAAACGATACCCACATCCAATATCAAGCTGCAGTAAAGCTCCATGGGGTCTTTCCGTCCTGTCGCGGGTAACCTGCATCTTCACAGGTACTATAATTTCACCGGGTCTCTCGTTGAGACAGTATCCAAATCGTTACACCTTTCGTGCGGGTCGGAACTTACCCGACAAGGAATTTCGCTACCTTAGGACCGTTATAGTTACGGCCGCCGTTTACTGGGGCTTCAATTCAAAGCTTCTCCCGAAGGATAACCTCTCCTTTTAACCTTCCAGCACCGGGCAGGTGTCAGCCCCTATACATCACCTTACGGTTTAGCAGAAACCTGTGTTTTTGGTAAACAGTCGCTTGGATCTTTTCACTGCGGCTCATCGGACCCGTAGGTCCGACGAGCACCCCTTCTCCCGAAGTTACGGGGTGATTTTGCCGAGTTCCTTAACGAGAGTTCTCCCGAGCGTCTTAGAATTCTCTTCTTGCCCACCTGTGTCGGTTTGGGTACGGGCACCGTTTCACTCGCTAGAGGCTTTTCTTGGCAGTGTAGGATCAGGCGCTTCGGTACTTAAGTTCCCTCCTCATCACCGTTTGGCGGATAGCAGCGGGATTTGCCTCGCTGCCGGCCTCGCGGCTTGAACGCACACTTCCATCCGTGCGCTCGCCTTACCTTCCTGCGTCCCCCCATCACTCAAACGTGAAACGCTGGTACAGGAATATCAACCTGTTGTCCATCGCCTACGCCTTTCGGCCTCGGCTTAGGCCCCGACTAACCCTGAGCGGACGAACCTTCCTCAGGAACCCTTAGGCTTTCGACGGAGAAGATTCTCACTTCTCTTTTCGTTACTCATACCGGCATTCTCACTTCCAAACGCTCCAACATGCCTCACGGCACATCTTCAATGCCCTTGGAACGCTCCCCTACCATGACCTTACGGTCATCCGCGACTTCGGTGCTGTGCTTAGCCCCGTTACATTTTCGGCGCGACGCCACTCGACCAGTGAGCTATTACGCACTCTTTAAATGGTGGCTGCTTCTGAGCCAACATCCTGGTTGTCTGGGCAACGTCACATCCTTTCCCACTTAGCACAAACTTAGGGACCTTAGTCGGCGGTCTGGGCTGTTTCCCTTTCGACGACGGATCTTATCACTCGCCGTCTGACTCCCGGACGTAAGGGCTTGGCATTCGGAGTTTGACTGAACTCGGTAATCCTGTGGGGACCCCTTATTCAATCAGTGCTCTACCTCCAAGTCTCACTCATCCGAGGCTAGCCCTAAAGCTATTTCGGGGAGAACCAGCTATCTCCGTGTTCGATTGGCATTTCACCCCTACCCACACCTCATCCCCGCATTTTTCAACATGCGTGGGTTCGGGCCTCCATTCAGTGTTACCTGAACTTCACCCTGGACATGGGTAGATCACACGGTTTCGGGTCGACAACCCTAAACTAAAACGCCCTATTCAGACTCGCTTTCGCTGCGGCTCCGCCTCTTCAGCTTAACCTTGCTTAGAATCGTCACTCGCCGGTCCATTCTACAAAAGGTACGCTGTCACCCCCCGAAGGGGGCTCCAACTACTTGTAAGCACACGGTTTCAGGATCTCTTTCACTCCCCTTCCGGGGTGCTTTTCACCTTTCCCTCACGGTACTGGTTCACTATCGGTCACTGGGGAGTATTTAGCCTTGGGAGACGGTCCTCCCGGATTCCGACGGGGTTTCTCGTGTCCCGCCGTACTCAGGATCCACTCCGGAGTGCACGTTCCGTCGGCTACAGGGCGTTTGCCTTCTTTGGCCGACCCTTCCAGGTCGTTCGCCTGAAACGTGCATTTCTGACTCCATGTGGAGTGTCCTACAACCCCAAAGAGCAAGCTCTTTGGTTTGGGCTGTTTCCCTTTCGCTCGCCACTACTCAGGAAATCGCATTTGCTTTCTCTTCCTCCGGGTACTGAGATGTTTCAGTTCCCCGGGTCTGCCTTACTCTGCCTATGGATTCAGCAGAGCATCCTATCTGTTCAAGATAGGGGGTTCCCCCATTCGGAAATCTTCGGATCAATGCTTACTTACAGCTCCCCGAAGCGTATCGGCGTTCGTTCCGTCCTTCATCGGCTCCCAGTGCCAAGGCATCCACCGTGCGCTCTTTAAAACTTAACCACTGCCTGCATCATGAGCGGCGAATTGCTTCGTCATGGCTCACAATGCCTGCCTTTATGATTAGTTTCTTGATCGTAAGATCAATTCAATAATCTTCTTGGATGTTTCTTGACTTTCTTTCGTTGCTTTCGTTATCCAGTTTTCAAGGTTCAAGGCTGCCTTTCGGCACGCCGGTGAAGGAATGATTCCTTCAAAACCAAACAAAAGTCCAAGCGCTTCGCTATTGATCGTTTCCTTAGAAAGGAGGTGATCCAGCCGCACCTTCCGATACGGCTACCTTGTTACGACTTCACCCCAATCATTTGTCCCACCTTCGGCGGCTGAGTCCATAAAGGTTCTCGCACCGACTTCGGGTGTTACAAACTCTCGTGGTGTGACGGGCGGTGTGTACAAGGCCCGGGAACGGATTCACCGCGGCATGCTGATCCGCGATTACTAGCAATTCCGGCTTCATGCAGGCGAGTTGCAGCCTGCAATCCGAACTGGGGGTGGCTTTATGGGATTAGCTCGACCTCGCGGTTTCGCTGCCCTTTGTACCACCCATTGTAGCACGTGTGTAGCCCAGATCATAAGGGGCATGATGATTTGACGTCATCCCCACCTTCCTCCGGTTTGTCACCGGCAGTCACCTTAGAGTGCCCAACTGAATGCTGGCAACTAAGATCAAGGGTTGCGCTCGTTGCGGGACTTAACCCAACATCTCACGACACGAGCTGACGACAACCATGCACCACCTGTCACTCTGTCCCCCGAAGGGGAACGGCCTATCTCTAGACTTGTCAGAGGATGTCAAGACCTGGTAAGGTTCTTCGCGTTGCTTCGAATTAAACCACATGCTCCACTGCTTGTGCGGGCCCCCGTCAATTCCTTTGAGTTTCAACCTTGCGGTCGTACTCCCCAGGCGGAATGCTTAATGTGTTAACTTCAGCACTAAGGGTTGGACCCCCTAACACCTAGCATTCATCGTTTACGGCGTGGACTACCAGGGTATCTAATCCTGTTTGCTCCCCACGCTTTCGCGCCTCAGCGTCAGTTACAGACCAGAGAGCCGCCTTCGCCACTGGTATTCCTCCACATATCTACGCATTTCACCGCTACACGTGGAATTCTACTCTCCTCTTCTGTACTCAAGCTTCCCAGTTTCCAATGACCGTTTGCGGTTGAGCCGCAAGATTTCACATCAGACTTAAGAAGCCGCCTGCGCGCGCTTTACGCCCAATAATTCCGGACAACGCTTGCCACCTACGTATTACCGCGGCTGCTGGCACGTAGTTAGCCGTGGCTTTCTGGCCGGATACCGTCACTGCAAGAGCATTTCCTCTCCCGCACGTTCTTCTCCGGCAACAGAGCTTTACGATCCGAAAACCTTCTTCGCTCACGCGGCGTTGCTCCATCAGACTTTCGTCCATTGTGGAAGATTCCCTACTGCTGCCTCCCGTAGGAGTTTGGGCCGTGTCTCAGTCCCAATGTGGCCGATCACCCTCTCAGGTCGGCTATGCATCGCTGTCTTGGTGGGCCGTTACCCCGCCAACTAACTAATGCACCGCGGGCCCATCTGTCAGTGATGGCCGAAACCATCTTTCAGCCCTGCACCATGCGGTGCAGGGGATTATCCGGTATTAGCTGCGGTTTCCCACAGTTATCCCAGTCTGACAGGCAGGTTACCCACGTGTTACTCACCCATCCGCCGCTCACTTCCGGGAGCAAGCTCCCTTCTATGCGCTCGACTTGCATGTATTAGGCACGCCGCCAGCGTTCGTCCTGAGCCAGGATCAAACTCTCCAAAAAGTGTGTTGCATACTTACTTACTTTATTGTCGTACTTCCAAAGAGTGGAACTTCTGCTAAGGTCGTGCACGTCCTGTGCACAACGCAGAAGTCACCACATCCTGTGGAAGCTCATAAGATCCATAGCAAAATTGAATTGATTATGGGGTTTAAAACCCTTATATCACGCTTGGCTTTTGTTCAGTTTTCAAGGAACATTCATATACATTAAATAATAATGGTGGGCCTGAGTGGACTTGAACCACCGACCTCACGCTTATCAGGCGTGCGCTCTAACCAGCTGAGCTACAGGCCCATTACAATAATGGAGCGGGTGATGGGAATCGAACCCACGACCAGAGCTTGGAAGGCTCTTGTTTTACCACTAAACTACACCCGCATATATGGTCGGGAAGACAGGATTTGAACCTGCGACCCTCTGGTCCCAAACCAGATGCTCTACCAAGCTGAGCCACTTCCCGACAATGGTGCGCCCTAGAGAAGTCGAATCCCCAACCTTCTGATCCGTAGTCAGACGCTCTATCCAATTGAGCTAAGGGCGCAAAATAATATGGTGCGGTCGAGAGGACTCGAACCTCCACGAAGTTGCCTCCACTAGCCCCTCAAGCTAGCGCGTCTGCCATTCCGCCACGACCGCATATTCAATTAATTGGTGCGGGTGAAGGGACTCGAACCCCCACGTTGGAAAACACTAGATCCTAAATCTAGCGCGTCTGCCAATTCCGCCACACCCGCATAAAATGAGCCACGAAGGATTTGAACCTTCGACCCTCTGATTAAAAGTCAGATGCTCTACCCCTGAGCTAGTGGCTCATGTGGCTGGCCCAGCTGGATTCGAACCAGCGCATGACGGCACCAAAAACCGTTGCCTTACCGCTTGGCTATGGGCCAAAAACAATTATGTATAGGAACACATATCGTTTTCTTTTATCAACTAATTAATAAATGGCGGATCCGAGCGGATTTGAACCGCCGATCTCCTGCGTGACAGGCAGGCATGTTAACCCCTACACCACGGATCCTCAAATAATTCTTATTATAAATGGTGACCCGTACGGGATTCGAACCCATGAACCCACCGTGAAAGGGTGGTGTCTTAACCACTTGACGAACGGGCCATAAAATGGCGGAGAAGGAGGGATTCGAACCCTCGCACGATTTACACCGTCTACTCCCTTAGCAGGGGAGCCCCTTCAGCCGACTTGGGTACTTCTCCATGGCTCCACAGGTAGGATTCGAACCTACGACCGATCGGTTAACAGCCGATTGCTCTACCACTGAGCTACTGTGGAATAAGTGGTTCAAAAAAACAAATGCATATGCTATTCTACACTGTGTTCATTCACTTGTCAACAAGGTTTTGAGCGACACAATCGCTTGTCCTTTTGACGACTTAAATAATTTAACACAGATTAACATCCCGCGTCAACCCTATTTTTAATCTTATTTAAAATTGATTGATACGTGTCTTGCTGAGCAATTGAAGTGTACCGCCGCATGCACCGCAAACATAGCGTGCAGTATCTAATTTTCTCTTACGATAAAAGTTTGTTTCACATGCGGAACATTGATAATGATAACGAACGCCCGAACCATTGCGCGTGTTAGGAATTGCCTCGCAAAACCTTGAACCGCCCACCCTTGCCAGCAACGTGCGGAAATCGGCATCCCTATGACGATAACCCATACCAAGCAGATGGAGATGGTAATGACACAATTCATGTTTAATGATTTTCAAAAAGGCTTCTAATCCAAAATAGTTGAGCTGACGGGCATTGAATTCGAGCCGGTGCGAGTTCAGCAAATAACGTCCACCGGTTGTTCGAAGCCTTGAGTTAAAAATCGCCTGATGACGAAAAGGACGATGAAAGCTCTCCATCGATACCTGTTCTACAAGCTTTTGAAGTTCTTCATCAGTCATGACCTCACCTCCACGGGTCATCAATTCTGCATTTATTTGTTGGGAGCTACCATTGTTAATGAGATACGTCCCTTTTCTGCGTCCACTTGTTCCACCCAAACGGTGACTATTTCACCAACACGAACAACGTCAAGCGGATGGCGAACAAAGCGTGAGGCAAGCTTTGACAGGTGAACCAGACCGTCCTGTTTCACTCCAATATCAACAAATGCACCGAAATCCACAACATTACGAACCGTTCCTTCCAGCTGCATACCCGGCTTCAAATCGTCCATCTTTAGAACATCGGTCTTCAACAGTGGTTTTTTCAGGTCATCGCGTGGATCGCGACCTGGCCGAATCAGTGCCTCGATCATATCGCGCAAGGTCGGTTCGCCAACAGAGAGTTCATTGGCAGTTCGTGTCACATCCAATGCCCGCAATTTGTCAATCAGATCCTCAGTTCCGATTTTGTCGGCATCGCAGTCTGCTTTTTTGAGCAAATCTCCTGCAACATTATAGCTTTCCGGATGAATCGGCGTATTATCCAACGGATTTTTTCCTCCGCTGATCCGCAAAAATCCTGCCGATTGTTCGAAAGCACGTGCGCCAAGCCTCGGAACCTTTTTCAGTTGAAGCCGGCTTTCAAATTTGCCGAGCTTCTCCCGTTCTGCAACTACGTTACTTGCTACCGTTTTCGACAGTCCAGCAACATATTGAAGCAGCTGAGGCGAAGCTGTGTTAATGTTAACGCCTACCTGATTCACAACCGTCTCTACGACAAATTGGAGCGATTTTGCTAATTCTCGCTGTGACACGTCATGCTGGTATTCACCGACCCCAACAGATTTTGGATCGACCTTTACAAGTTCCGCAAGCGGGTCTTGAAGTCTTCGCGCAATGGACACGGCACTGCGTTCTTCAACATGCAGATCCGGAAATTCTTCGCGTGCAAGTGCAGAAGCAGAATAAACGCTTGCGCCTGCTTCATTAACAATCATATAAAAAAGTTTATGATCGGACACTTGCTTCAGTGTCTCGGCAATGAATGCCTCAGTCTCACGCGATGCCGTGCCGTTGCCAATCGCAACCATGTTGATGTGGTACCGTTCAACCAGTTCCAGAACCTTTTTCCTTGCCCCTTCGATATCCGACTTAGGCGGTGTTGGATAAATAAGTGAAATGTCCAGCACTTTGCCGGTCGGATCGACAACAGCAAGCTTGCAGCCTGTGCGATAGGCAGGGTCAACACCGAGTACGGTCCGCTCCTTCAGCGGCGGCTGAAGAAGCAGACCGCGAAGATTCTCTGCGAAAATATGAATCGCCTGCTGCTCGGCCCTTTCTGTCAATGCCTGTCTCAGTTCCCGCTCAACGGATGGTGCAATTAATCGCTTGTACGCATCCTCAGCACATGCATTCAGCAACCCCTCTGCCGTCGTTTGCTTTCCCGGATTCAATGCACGTTTGATCGCAGGGAGAATCGATCCTTCAGGTGCTTCTACAGATACCTTGAGTATTTCTTCTTTTTCCCCGCGATTAATCGCTAAAATCCGGTGAGGAACAAGTGTTTTTATCCGCTCTTCGTAGGCATAATAATTGGCATACACATTCTTCTCATCAAGTTCCTGGTGCTTCACCTGAACATGAATCATTCCCTGTTCAGCCGTTCGCTTGCGTGCCAACGCACGCAATTCTGCACGTTCCGCAAGGCGTTCAGCAATAATATCCAATGCTCCTTGCAATGCTTCCTCAGCTGATGCCACTTGAAGCTGATCGGAAACAAACCGTTCGGCAAAGGGCTCCACAGGATCAGAAGGCAAGCGCATCAGCCAATCAGCTAATGGCTCCAGTCCTTTTTCCTTTGCAATAGACGCACGTGTACGCCGTTTCTGTCGATAAGGAAGATAAAGATCTTCTATTTCCTGCAAAGTCAATGCCCGATTAACCTTCTGTTTGAGCGCATCAGTCAATTTGCCTTGCTCTTCAATCCGGTTAATGACTTCGATCTTGCGTTTATCTAATTGCTTGCTGTATGTATAGGAATCTTGTATTTTTTCAATTTGAACTTCATCCAGCCCACCGGTCATTTCTTTCCGATAGCGTGCGATAAAAGGTATGGTATTGTCATCCTCCAGGAGTTCAATGGTGCGTGCTACCTGTGGCGCAGAAATATTCAGCTTTTTTGCTATATGTAAAACAACTTCGTCCATTATAATCGTCCCCTTCCCATCTATCATATCAGAAAACAGATTTGTTCGTCTGAGTAAACAGAATAGGTAAAACAAAAACAGCTCGTCCCTATAACGAGCTGCCTGAATAAACGATCACTTGTTAATTGAAAGTCCCACTTCGTCTTTCCGAGGAAGATTATCCCTTAACTTGCGAAGGGCACTTCTTTGCAGACGAGAGACATGCATTTGCGAAATTCCTAAGCGTGCACCCGTTTCTTTTTGACTGAGATTGTCGTAATAGGTGCAAATCAAGATCTTTTTCTCCCTCTCCGAAAGGACCTGGAACGCTTCGGTTAGAATGAGCTTCTTGTGTACCAGCTCATAGCCGTTCTCTTGCTTACCGACAATATCAAGCAGTGTCATCGCTGTACCTTCCGGATCTCCATCGATCTTTGAATCCACGGATAAGGTGTTGTATCCTCGAGCCATTTCTAAGGTTTCAAGAATACTTTCCTCGCTTTCACCAATGGCTTCAGCAATTTCATCAATCCTCGGAGAACGCTGGAGGGAGTTTGTCAGTGCTTCGGTCGCACGTCGGATTTTCGGACTGAGTTCTTTGACACGTCTTGGCACATGGACGCTCCACGTCTTGTCTCTAATGTAGCGCTTTATTTCTCCGACGATTGTTGGAACAGCAAAAGATTCAAAGCTGCCGCCAACTGCAGGATCAAATCGCTTAATAGCTGCGATTAACCCAATCATGCCGACCTGATAAAGATCCTCGCGTACATCGCTGTTCTTAGCAAATTTGCTGGCAAGTGCACCGACCAATTTCTCATAACGGCGAATTATTTTCGTCTGAAGCTGTTCATCCTCAGGATTTTTTTGAAAATCAGCGATCCATTTCTGAATCTCATTCTGTTGTTGAGACTTTGTTGGCAATGCGCTCCACCCCGTCTCTGGTTACATACTTGACCATTCGGACAGCTACACCGCATTCCGTACTGATCGTTACCTGATCCATAAGCGCATTGATCAAAAAGAGACCCAGTCCTCCCTCATTGACATCGTCAAGATCGGCGGAAGGATCGATCGGCCTCAGTTTCTGCAGTGCTTCGCTCGCATCAAAGCTCTCTCCGTTATGCAGAACAGTAAGTGTCAGCGCCTCTTTACCACATTCCATAATAACTTGGATCTGACCAATCCCATTTTGTTTGTATCCATGACTGACCGCATTCGTGCAGGCTTCGGACACCGCAACCTTGATATCTTCAACCGCGTCGAACGAATAGCCCATTCTGCTTGCCGCTCCAGAACATGCAAGCCGCGCAATTCCGACAAATTCAGGTTTTGCCGGAATGCTAAGCCGAATCACATCACTCGTTTCAGTCATTTGCGCTCCCCCCGCTTATCTGTGCTCTCGTAAGAAGATCCATTAATCCGGTGATTTCAAACAGTCTTTTAATTCGCGGCGTCATACCAATTACAGAAAATCGGCAATTGTGTTTGACTGCCGATTTGAGTGCAGCAACAATAACGCCAAGTGCTGTACTGTCCATATATTTTGTCTCATTGAGATCTAAAATCAATTCACCGTCTTCAACTTCTGTTAAAGGAAGCAAGCCTTTCTTTAATTCCGGTGCTGTGAATACATCGATTTCTCCTTCCACAGCGACAAGATAAAGTTTCTCTCCTTTTGCTTCCCGCTCAATTGATATATTCATGTTCATCCTCCTGCATGCAAAGCATCTTTAAATGATCCATACCCAATATCAGAATAGGCAAAACCTAAAACTTCATCGCAATAAATGTAAAATCATCAGTAAATGAACATTTCTGCATCTTCTTTAATTCATACATAACATGCCGTACCAAGCGTGAGGCGGGCAAATGCATCGATTTGCGGATGATTTCCACGATCTGTTTGCGTTCAATAAAATCGTGATCCTTCCGAATTTCGGTTACTCCGTCGGTCAGAAGGAAAATCATATCGCCAGGCCAAATTTTCCGAGCCCACTCCCTATACTTGGATTCAGGAGTGAGTCCAAGCGATAGTCCTCTAGCTTCCAGATCGACAAATCGGTTCTCGCGTGCCGAATAATAAAAACCTGGTTCATGACCTGCTGAAGAATTTGAAAAAATATGAGTCTCAGGATCATAGACACTGTAAAACATGGTGATGAACATACTTGGATCAACATTGCGCTCAACGACACGATTCAAACTTGAAAGAATTGCCGATGGAGCCCCCGATTTATTTTCAGGAAGGCTGTCCATTGCGTACTTGATCATCGACATACACATAGCTGCCGGGATACCTTTTCCAACGATATCGGCAATCGTGACTGCCAATCGTTTTCCATCGTTCACAATGCGATAGTAGTCTCCGCTCATCTTTTTCGCCGGTACACTAACCGCGCCGATGTCCGCAAAAGAACAGCTTGGAACTTTCCCTTCAAGAAGTGCCTTCTGTACCTCAGCAGCAACATCAATCTCGGTGTCTAACAGCTTCTGGCGGTTTTTAAGCGCTTGATGTTCCCTATAATCGCGGCCGTATCCCGACATCATCTTTATTAAAAAGTCAATGGATCGGAGTATCACGCGATCAGGGTTTATAACGATTTGTTTCAATGCATCAAGATGCAGTTCGACAAGATCATCAGGAGAAACCCCATGTTCATGCAAGTATTCGCTCAGCTGCTCACATTCCTCCATATTCGGTTCTGAACTTTGAGCAACGTAATGTGCGAGTAAATCTCGATATGCAGCAAGCTGCGGCTCTTCTTCCATTGTACCCACTGTAGCCCACTCCTTCCGAACACCCATAGACTAAAAAGCTAATTAATTAATGAATAGTCTAACTCAACTAAATAGAACGGTTTCAATCACCTTTTCTGTCGAAATAACAAACAATCAAAAATGCAAACTCGGTACCTAATTATTTCATGAATTGACGATTATGGCAAAAAATATGAACAGCAAAATTCAACAAAAATTCCCATATTGAGCAAATAGGCTGGACTGAATTGATTCCCACAAAAAAAGCGACTTTCTGATGGGAAAGGCGCTCTTCGTTCATTTATGTGTATGTATGCGATTCAAAAATCAATCAAACTGAGACTGATTTGAATCGCTTTGTTTACTCGACTCATCATTTCTTCATCCAAATGCGTGATTTTATCCGTCAGTCGCTGCTTGTCAATGGTTCTGATCTGCTCGAGCAGGATGACCGAGTCACGATCAAAGCCGTATTTTTTCGCATCGATCTCCACATGAGTCGGCAATTTGGCTTTTTGAATTTGTGCGGTGATGGCCGCTACTACAACCGTTGGGCTAAAGCGATTGCCAATGTCGTTCTGTATGATCAGGACCGGGCGTACACCGCCTTGTTCTGATCCAACGACTGGTGAAAGATCTGCAAAGTAGACGTCGCCGCGCTTAACAATCACCAGTTACACCCCGCTGACGGAGCGTTCCATAGTGATCTCTGCCTCCTCCTCAGCGAGGAATGCTTCAGAAGCAATGTTAAGGTTGATTTTAGCCATTTCCATGTAGCCCTGACGCATAATTTCACGGACATAGCCCCTGTTACGCTCACGCAGATACAGTCTGATGGCGCGATGGAGAAATTCACTGCGATTCATCTTGTCCCGACTCGCCATTCCATCAATTTCGTTCAATAAATGTTGCGGCAAACTCAGCATGATTTCCTTTATCTTTGATTCCGACATGCCTGCACCCCCACCACTTTCGTCAGAATATATCTTTTTTTGATCTAAAATTCATGTTACCATTTCAAAATTGTTTTGCAAAGCTATTTTCGCCAAAAATCGAGTACTTCTATGCTTAATTGTGTTATTTTTTTCATTTTTTTGCTGATTTATTGATCATGTTTCATCTGCGGCAGTTAGAATCGGATTGCTTGTCGCTATTTTCTTTCCGTTTTTCCAATAAACCCGTGGAATGCGGGGGTGAATCGTGCAGGTTACTTCATAATTTATTGTTTGCAGCTGCTGAGCCCTCTCGTCTGCCGTGATTTCCTCAGCGCCATTTTTCCCGATTAAGGTTACCTCTGTTCCTTCAGGGTATGCGCGCGGAAGCCGGCACATGAATTGATCCATGCAAATCCGTCCGACAATCGGACATCTTTGACCGTCGATCAGAACATCGGTATCGTGAAATCCCCGGAGCCAGCCGTCTGCGTAGCCTATCGGCACAGTGCCGATCCATTCATCATCAGAGGCTTGGTACGTTGCACCGTATCCGATAAACGACCCTTTTTCCACTTGTTTTACGTAGGTCAATCGGCTGTGCAGCGACATGGCTCGTTTCAATACAAAGGGCAGCTGTTTGACCATTTCAGGGGAAGGAGACAGGCCGTACATCGCGATGCCATAGCGAACCATGTTAAACAAGTGACGTCTTTCTGCAGGATACTTCAAGGTTGTCGCGCTGTTCCCGCAATGAATCACTGCAGGGCGTGCACCAAGCTCCTGAATCCAGTCTACCATCATTTCAAAACGTCCGTACTGTTCATTAAAGTAAGCTTCGTCATCCTGATCGGCTGTAGCGAAGTGCGTAAACATTCCCTCAATGACAAAACGGGGATCCCGCCTGATTTCGCTGACAAGTGTGGATGCTTCGTCCTTGTTGCGGATACCGATTCTGCCCATGCCGGTGTCACAGGAAATATGCAGGGACACGGACTGTTCAGCAGTATAGTTTTCCCGGGCGCGTTTAACCCATTCTCCGTCAGACACAGTCAGAGCGATATGATACTTGGCCGCATGGTTGACATGCTGGGGCGGAATAGGCGACAACACTAGGATTGGCGCTTCAATACCTTGCTTACGAAGGGCAAGTGCCTCATCGAACAGAGCAACTGCAAGCCAGGATGCGCCGTTATCCAGCGCGGTTCGTGCGACCTGCAACGCGCCATGTCCATATCCGTTTGCTTTAACGACTGCAAGCAAAGCAACATCCTCCGGAATACGTGTCTTCATATTTCGGACGTTGTTCGCTACCGCGTCCAGATCAATATCCGCCCATGTTTCTCTATAAAAAGATGTAGCTGTCATCGCTGGCTCAACCACCCAATCCATTGAATAAAATTTACAGGAAGGTTTTCCGCTCGCCATTCGCTCATCACAAACAAGTGAAGCAAGTAAATAAGCCTTCCTCATCGCCTTGTTTCGACAAGGTTTTCTATTCCTATTTAAGCACTTCTCGCAAAAAAACGAAAGATGATTTTGTAATCCGTTTGCCCTAAAGCTTTTATAATAAAACACGCACCTCGATTTGGTTTTCTCAGCCAGACGAAGTGCTGTTATGCAAGCAAAAAAGCGCCCGATCACGAGGAGCGGAGCGCCGGCAGTTATTTGTTATTTCGTTGCAAGTCCGTTGACAGACTGAGCAATGGTCATCATTTCATCTTGTGTCAATTTATCTGAAGCGAGGAAGTAATCCGTTCCCCCATAAGACCAGTATAATGATTTATCTCCGCTGGAACCAATGGCAAATCCAAGATTTTCAGGGCTCCCGGTTGCAATCGTCGGTACGGAACTTACCGAGGTCCGACTTTTTGATTCAATGAGCGTGAACGGTTTCTTGCCCTCATATTTTAAAACATAACGATCGCCGACTTGAGTGGTTTGCGGTTTCACGGTCGCAAGCTTGGTTCCTGAAAGCATGGCCGTCGGATACAAAAGCTTGAACGAGGCATTTTCCGCCGTTGTCGTTTGTGTTTTCGTAATACGGGCCGCCGTCATGTTCGTTTTTACATCAAATGTTTTGTTATTCAGTGACGGATTCACTTTAAAGGATTTGAATTTGACCGTTACCACGACATTCTCATCCTTATCCTTGATCTGAACATTTTTTGGAGTCAGATCCTTTTTCAAAGAGATCGTTTGATTGGCCAGCTGTGTGGTATTGTAATTGGTTTTGGTTTTAAAAACGTACTGATTATCTTTTGCCGTGAATCCCGGATTCGGATCATTCAAAATATCCTTTGCCAGCGAGTGGTACAGATATGCTTGGCTTCGATTATTCGGCCAGTCGCTTTCAAACCGGTAGCTCTTATTTAATTCCGGAGTCAGGACAAAGACGCCTTCTTTATTGCGTAAGATCATTTGCTTGTTCTCTTTTTTCCCATCACTGAGCGCAACTTTGTAATAGTTTGGTTTCTTATACATGACATTAACTTGGTACGTTTGTTTCTTCCCATTATGCTGGAACGTCATGACTGCATCGGTTGAGTAGCTGTTGATATTTTCATAGCGCTTGTTCAGATCATTAATGACATCTTTTTCCGATTTGGTGCCGCATCCGGTTAATAACGCCAAAACCAGGATCGCGCCAAGCCATAATGCCGACCACTTTTTCATGTATCTCCAACCCCTTTGCCTCTATTCGGTGACAAAGGAGGAACTGCTTAAAGGTGCGCTGTTTCGCTGTAAAAGTGATGCAGAACAGGAGGAATCGCTTCAATAACATCAGTAGCCAGTACGTCGAGCAGAGAATGACCGTGCTCAACCAGATAGTCTGCAGTCGCGCCGTGCACATAGACTGCGTTACATATCGCATCCATCATTTGTTCGTGCTGCAGCAGAAAAGCAAGCAGGATGCCGGTCAGAATGTCGCCTGAACCGCCCTTAGCCATGGCGGCATTTCCGGTCGGGTTAACGACCTGCCGTCCGTCCGGAGCTGTAATGATCGTATACTTGCCTTTGAGTACCAGATAAACATGATACTTTTCCGCAAAAGCCTTGGAACAATTAAATCGGTCGCTTTCGATTTCCTTAACGGTATTGCCTGTCAGAGCCGCCATTTCACCCGGATGCGGCGACAGCACAGCAGGAACGCTGCGCCGAGTGAGCAGATCCAGATGGTGCTTCAAATGAATGAGCCCATCCGCATCGATGACGCAGGGCATCGCGCTGCTTTCTTCAACAACGCGGCAAACAAGAGCCTCCTCATGAGAATCCCTTCCAAGTCCCGGCCCAATCGCGACTCCGGTCACGCCATCAAGGCTGATCCCATCTCTTGGCATAAACATTGTCTCCGGCAGACGCCCGGCAATTAGAGGTTTAATCGCATTCGGAACACTAACTTTCAGCAATCCGATACCGGAACGAAGTGCCGACTTGGCTGAGAAAAAGGCTGCGCCCGACATATCGGTGCTGCCTGCAATCAGCAGCCCTTTGCCATGCGACCCTTTATGTGAAAAAGGATCACGCCACGGAAGTGTTCGAACAACGTCCGATCGCATCCGCAGGTCACGGCGAATGCCCGATTCACGATATGCGATACTCGGGATACCAATCGGAAGTACCTGAACGGCTCCAAAGGATCTGGCGGCAGGCAAGACAAACTGAGCCAGCTTGGGACATTCCAAGGTTAGGGTCCGGTCGGCGGCGACGGCTGGGTGTGTAAATGACTCACCGTTAGCAGGGACGCCGCTTGGCAGATCAATTGAAACAACCTCTGCACTTGAATGGTTGATTTGCTTGATCACCTCACCATATTCAGGATACGGTGCTCCATGAACGCCTGTCCCCAGCAAAGCATCAACAATCAGTTCCGAACGTTCCAACTGTCTTGCAAAGCGTTTGGGATCATCTTTTACTTGAAAGATTGTTCCCCCGCAAGTTAAATAAGCGTTCATGTGGTACGCAGCGTCTCCTGTAATTTTCTGCGGATCTGCTACGAGCCATGTGCTGACGCATACTTCACTGTCCATAAGCAGACGAGCTACGACAAATCCATCGCCCCCATTATTTCCTTTTCCAATAATGACCATGACTTGTTTTCCTGGTGTCAGTTCCGGCTCGATCGCCGCATATACGGCGCGACCCGCATTCTCCATAAGCACCGGTCCTCCCAGCCCGATATGTGTTATGGTGTACTGATCAATGTTCTGCATTTCTTCTCGCGAAACAACGTGCACAATAGTCCCTCCTAGCGTAATAAACTATATGAGACAAGGTTCTTTAATATGCAGACTAGCATGACAAGCTTTCAATAATAACAAAAGCTGCGGCGGTGTGATCTGTATGTGTAATTGATACGTGGACGGTGTCGCCGGAAGCGGTTCGATCCTCAAGCAGCGGTCTGCCAAGGGAGTCGTTGATGATGGTCAGGTCCTGAAAGGAAACGGATTTTCCGATTCCTGTACCGCATGCTTTCGCATATGCCTCTTTTGCAGAAAAGCGACCCGCCAGAAATTCCAGTTTGCGCTTGTCGCTGAGCATGTCGAATTGTTTGCGTTCCTTCTCAGTCAGGACACGATTGATAAACGCGTCCTGATGAATCTGTTTGGCTACTCGATCCAGTTCGATCAAATCAATGCCGATCCCTTTAATCATGGAATGCTCCCGCCTTATTTTTGCAGTATCTGTAAATTTCGGTTAATGAACCTCTATTAAAAAATAGATGAAAAAGGTTACATGCACATCGCTCGATCAATTGAGTTGACAAGTATTTATTTCTCGATTGTCTATGTGTAAAAGCTCTCAATGGCGGTTAAAATGGATGAACGATACCTGTTCGTCATGATCCGCCTATTCGGCGAACCACTTTTTCGCTACCACTGATTTCTATTTTACCCTATACTTAGTACAAGATCATTCCTCAAGGGGGTTTTATACTGCTTTGTTTATCAGAAACGAACCATTCAAGCTCTTTATAAAGCTTTACCCAATCACCACGATCATTCTGGCTGTCGATCTTTTCATTTATCTTCTGTTTTTAATCACCGGAACATGGCATGTTGCACCGGAATTTGCACTGCGTATGTTTGTGTTTTCCGCTGGATCCAATGATGCGATTTTGAATCAAGGTGCGTGGTGGCAGCTTGTAACACCCATTTTCCTTCATATTCATTTTTCACACATCTTATTCAACGCGTTCTCTCTTTTTATTTTTGGACCCGCGCTCGAAGTGATGTTGGGAAAATGGCGATACGCAACCGCCTTTTTGGCGACAGGGATCATTGCGAATATCGCCGCGCTGTTCCTTGAACCCGTGGGCTTCAGCCATTATGGGGCAAGCGGTGCGCTGTTCGGACTTTTGGGCATCTACATTTTTCTTGTTATTTTCAAGAGAGAGAGCATTTCAAGACAGGATCAGACGGTCGTCTTCGTCATCGTTCTCATCAGCTTGATCAGTTCATTCATCGGTGCAGATATTGATGTGATGGGGCATTTGATCGGTTTTCTGTCAGGATTGATACTCGCTCCACTGTTCTTTTTTAATAGAACCGAGTAAAGAATCCTATCATTTTATACTGCATCATCTATGAAAACGATTGTTTTTTGTTCAAAAATTGTTCATAATAGTGTTAGTTATTATGGTTAAAGATTTCCATTTTGAAAGGAGCTCCTCTTCATGGCATTCGTCATTACGTCAGCCTGCGAAAATGAAAAAGCAGGTGAGTGTATCGAAACATGTCCTGTAGATTGTATCGTAGAAGACCAGTTACAAATGTATATCGATCCCGATGTCTGCATTGACTGCGGCGCTTGCGAAGCGGTTTGCCCAGTCGAA
The DNA here is from genome assembly GCF_056678885.1 of Sporolactobacillus sp. PKPK-6. Classification (NCBI taxonomy): domain Bacteria; kingdom Bacillati; phylum Bacillota; class Bacilli; order Caryophanales; family Sporolactobacillaceae; genus Sporolactobacillus; species Sporolactobacillus sp. PKPK-6. The sequence continues at coordinate 94,707 of NZ_JBWXPA010000003.1, forward strand.
GCAATTTTCCCGGAAGATGAAGTACCGGAAAAGGAACAGAAATACATTCAGATCAATCGCGATTTCTTCAAATCGAGATCTTGATCCTCAGATACGAAACCCCCGCTGCTCTTCATACGCAGCGGGGGTTTTGCTTTTTATCATTCAACGAACTATTTATTTAGTTGGGATAAGCACATGGGGATCGAGCCAATCCATAACTATGAGTTCAAGACATAGCGTTTAAGAAGCCCAATCCTATGACAATGATTTGCGGATGCGACCGTTAATGATGCGGATAAGCGGACACTACTTTGGCACTTTCCGTGATTGCCGTTAAAATTGTTGCCCGTGCCTGAGTGGTCATCAAACTTGCTTTCGCATACATTCTTCCTGACTGATCTCTGACATAATGAGGCTTGAGCCGATTCAGGCTCAATGCGTATACATCAAGTTTACATGTCTCGCAGTGGCATGAAATTGATAAATTCTCCCACTGTTGATCCAAAAGATCCTCTACTGCCGCTTCCATGACATTATGTACTGCATTCATGGTTAATCCTTCTTTCATCAAACAAAATCATATGTTTGCACGTAAAAAAGACATATTGCTCTACCACCGAATCGTAGCACACAACTAAAGCTCGCTCAAGATAATTTGGTATTATATTCCAGTATTTTTTTCTTTGATGATATCAACCCTTTAATTAGCGGATCAGCTATCCAGGGACACGCAGAAACCTAAAAAGATACCAGACTGGATATATGGCTCTTAGGATACATTTTAAAAGGGGCAGTAGGCGGCTTGGATTTCCTCTTCGGCGCAAAAATTCACTCAATAGGTTTGTACGAACCTGAAAAAAGACGTTACCAGTAACGGCAACGCCTTCTTTCAATTGTATCCGATCATTATTCAAGAATTTTAACTTTAACCGTGCGGCGCCCCCATTGGAGAGCCGATGAATTATCATTGAAGAATACATCAATTTTTCTGCCTTTAATTGCTCCCCCGGTATCTCCGGCAACGGCGTATCCGTAGCCTTCCACATAGAGCTTTGTTCCAAGCGGAATAACGGACGGATCGACAGCGATCACCTTGGCGTTCGGATTTTGCAGCAAATTGATTCCTGTCGCTGTCGTTCCGGAGCAGCCGTTACAGCGTGCCGTATAAGCGGTACTGTTCGCATAGAACTCCTTAACCGCAGCAACCGTCTCCGACTTTCGGATCACGCGTGTCTGCTTCGCCTTAGGTGCCTGTGCCGATTTGCTTTGGATTTTCTCAGGCTGTTGCACGTTTTCCGTTTTCACAGGTGCTGCTTTAACCGGTTTTGGCAACGGCTGCGGGTTGCGAAGCAGCTTCTCAATGCTTCCCCAGGTTTCCGGTCCAACAATACCATCAATATTAATTTCCTTCACCTTTTGCAGTGTGCGCACAGCATTTTCTGTCTTCTCGCCAAAATAGCCGTCAACAGGCAGATCATTGAATCCGACAGCTTTCAGCATCTGTTGAAGATAGGCGACTTCATTACCTTTCGAGCCTCTCGATAATAGATCCATATTCTTATTAATATACTCAATAAGTGCTGCTTTCGTCTGAGTCCCAACCACGCCATCGACATTGAGATCATTATTTTTTTGGAATTGCTCCACTGCTTTTTCCGTATTAGATCCAAAATACCCGTTCGTTTTAGTCAGAGGATATTCACCTGTCGCTTTTAAGATCGACTGTATGGTCTTCACTTCATCACTGTGCATCCCTTTCGTGAGAACGGTGTCATTGTTCAGGTGTGCAGCTGCAAAAGGCGGCAGGATAATGAATGTGGATGTAAAGGTTGTCGCCACGGCAACGCTTTTTGCAAGTGCAGTCCCGCTATAATACATTGATGTCTCCCCCCATCTTTGACCTCTTCTTTACTACTATGAACTGGGCCTGAGGAACATACTTTACATTTAGATGACAGGACTGGCCATTTGCACGTCTCAGCTTGTTCAAAGTACGACGTTTTGCCGGGATGAAGCATCAAAAGATAGGAACCATCTGACCACGAGAACTAATCATTGTGGGAGTGCATAGTGAATACAAACTGCTCATCATAGAACGGGAAAAGTTAAACAGGTGAATCGATTATCTAGCAGGTGAGGCCGTTATTCAGCAGGTGAGTCGAAATACGTTATGATTTCCCTAGGTTCGTTACAATTTTAATGTCTGCCTGCATATCTTCCATCGACTTTTCAGTAAGAAAATTAAAAACCCTGAGAAACGCGTGATCGTCTCTCAGGGCTCTGTATGGTTATTTACTGCTTTCCAGCGCGCTGTCTATTGACTGCTTCAAAAGATCATAATTCAGTCCGTCTTCAAGCATCTTGTCGCCGACAAAAATGGCCGGGGTCCCCGGGACACCTAGTGATTCGGCAATCGCTTCATCTTTGTCCACATCATCTTGGCGTGATTTAGTATCCAAGGCATTTTGGAATGCCTTTAAATCTATGGATGGAACCGTCTTCTTGGCAATGTCGGTGAGCAGTTTCTTTGTTACCCATTGTTCCTTCTCACTCTTTTGCGCATCAAAAACCGCTTTATGGAATGCCCAGAACGCTTTCGGATTTTGATGATACACTTCCTCAGAAGCATTTGCGGCCAAAACGGATCCGGAACCAAGTACCGTATAATTGATAAAGTACAAGCTGATTTTTCCAGTTTTTATATACTCTTTTTCAAGCTTAGGAACCACCGTTTCCTCAAATTGCTTACAGTAAGGACAACGATAGTCCGAAAATACCGTCACTTTCACAGGGGCATTACTGCTGCCGATAAAGGGCTGACCTTGATAGTCAATGCGCGTCGTCTGTTCCGTGCGGTGCGTCGGCTGTTTTTTCGGTTTCGCCTCTTTGTGACTCAGATTACTGAAGATCATGACTGCAATTGCCGCAATCAAAACAATGACAACGATCGAACTGAAAATGACAATTCGACCTTTCTTTGGATCATTGGTCCCTTTTGAGGGACGCTTAGTGTCTGACATTGTCTCACCTCTCATAGTTCTATTCGCCGGATGTCTGCGGATGATTATGTATCTTTAATTTGTTTCCTGTTATTGGCTGTCTGCCGACATTCAATGGGAAACGTCTTCGATACTTTATGATAACAGGTCGCCTGTCCATTCAGCTAGTAATCAGTTTCATTTATTTCCCAATCCTCTAATTTGAAACCATTGAGATTGTTAAAAGTTGCTATAATAATTGCAGGTGTTGACCATGCTGTTGATGAAACGTGTCATCAGTGACTTCAGATCATTAAGCGGGGACACATTATGGAACACATTCAGACATTATTTTATACATACGGATATTTTTTTGTTTTTCTTTTTCTGTTTTGCGGATTGATCGGCATTCCCGCTGCAGAAGAATCATTCCTGCTCTTTGTCGGCGTAACCCTTTCTCAGATTTCCGCTACTGATTACCAGCTCAGCCTCACACTCTGCATTCTCATGGCGGTTCTGGGTGCCTCCTCGGGAATGGTCAGTGCCTACCTCATCGGTTATTACATTGGCGAACCGTTTATGATGAGGTACGGGAAATATATCGGTCTGACTCCGAAACGGTGGAAAGTTGCTCAGGATCGGTTCCAGCGTCACACTGTTCTCGCTATTATTGCCGGTTATTTTATTCCCGGCATCCGCCAGATTAATCCTTATTTAGCCGGACTCAGTCGTGCGCGTTTTGCGTCGTACCTTCCCGCATCCGTGCTCGGAGCTCTAATTTGGTCATCTCTTTTTCTCATGCTCGGCTACTTTATGGGCAATCAGATTCACCACTTTCTTGGTTTAGGCTTGTTCCATTTTATTTTAGTCGGCGTTGTTCTATTCGTCGGATTTATCATTATTACGATCATACAATTTAAAAAGAAAAAATAAGCGGCCGATGTAAAGGCCGCTTATTTTGCACGATTAATCATTGAAACAACGATGCGATCGCATTAAAAATGGAGGAGAAAAAGTCGCCAATCGCTTGAAACACCTTTGCTAAAAATCCTTTGGTCTCGCCGGAATTCGCAAGCTGATTGACTTTATCCTTGAGCTGCTGCATCTGACTTCCAACCTGACCCCAGTCAATATGCAAGGTGCGCATTTTATCGAAAAGATCCACAAGCTTCTGGATATCCGCGTCGCTCAGCTTCACATTTACTTGGTTAGCCGAGTCGCGTACCGCTTGTTCGACATCTGCTCTTGATTGCGGTTTGTTCTTAGCAAGGTTATCCTTTATGGCTGTGACGAGATCTGCAGCCTTTTGTTTGCCGACTCCGTCTTGATTTGCAAGTTCGGCCGTTGTAACGACTTCCTCATTAGCAACCTGTTTTTTCGCTTCAGGAATCACTTCACCGGTCTTGGCTTCATATGCCTTGATCAGACCGGTCAGTGCAGCAGTTCCTGACACAGGAAACGGCGCCGTCACATAAACATCGGCATCCTTCACGCCGGCTGTCGCGAGTGCATTGATGTACATATCTTTAGATACATAAGTAATATTATGCGTGCTCGCGGTCAAACCCGAGCCTGATTTCCCAATCGTAATCTTCGACGAGCTGAGTGCACGTGTGCCGATTTGTGCCGAAGATAAATAGTTATCAAGATATTTATGTTCTTCACTGTTATTGACCGTAATGATCTGAGCAGAATCAGGATCCACGCCCATCTCATTCAAAATCGACTGTTTCTGTGCCGCCGTTAAATTTGCACCTAGGGTCACCACGACGTCACCGGTCACAGCATCTGCAGATGCCTTCGCCGGCATAAAAACTGAAATTGCGAGTATCGCCGCAAAAACAATCATACTCATTTTTTTCATATTCATCATGAATTCCTTTCCGGGATGCGAGAACGAAGTTGGCCCGCTCCCAAAAGATCTATCCTAATTCTATTCGCTGCAATCCATTCTATTTGAACGTCATATTAGAAAATGTGCCTGCTTAACTACTGCCGGATCAACCGACAAATCTGCCTCATGAACCGCAAAAATCGAGCCCGAAACAAGTCTTGTCTACTCCTTTCAGGCTCACATTCGAAACAAAAGTTCACTTATTCCGCAATTTCGAAATCAATCGCAAGAGAATCCACAAGTCCGACTTCTTTCAGGTATGAAACACAAGCCTGATGCTCAGGTGACGGTGTATAGAACTCATGGTCTTTCTTGGAACGAAAACGCGTGGTCAGCGCCATTGAATAGCCTTTGCCGCGTGTCGAGTAATTCTGTCCGGATTGGATATCAAGAATACCCGGCAGTTTATCCTTTAATTCGCGCAGTCTGCGTGCGCCTTCTTCTTTTTGCGCTTCGGTTGTTTCGTCACTGAATTTGAAAAGCACAATATGTTCAATCATCAATAACCCTCTCTTCAACATGTTCTCTAACACTCGTCTGTTCCTATGATAGCATTTTTTCATCTGTACATGCTTATTTTAAAGATCTTCACACAGATGAATGATTTTTTCTTTTTTTCAGGCAAACAAAAAAGAAAACATGGTGATTGCTCAGATCATGTCTTCTTCTCATCATTTGTTTAAGAATTTCAGTATTGAATCTTAAAGAATTGCACTTGCGCCTTTGCCTTGTACTGCGCGTTTCTGTTCTTTTTCCTTAATATATCGAACCAATTCAACGGTCATTGAGTAATGGGTCATCGGCGTGATCAAATAAATGCCTCTGAAATGTTCCATCGCAGTATCAATCAATTCACGGCAAATGTTCAGACTTACGCGGCGTGCCTCTTCTTTTCCTTGAGCAGCAGCCATTCGAGCACGAACATCGTCGGGCAGTCGGATTCCCGGCACTTCATTATGAAGAAATTCAGCATTGCGACTTGAGGTCAGCGGCATAATGCCAATATAGATCGGTGCAGCGAGATTTCGCGTTGCTTCACTGATTTCGATGATTCGCTCCTTATCGAAAACAGGCTGCGAGATAAAGTAATCGGCACCGCATTCTACTTTGCGTTCCAAACGCTGTACGGCGCGATCCAAATTACGCACATTTGGATTGAAGGCTGCCGCCACCCGGAAATGAGTCGGTTGCTTCAGACTTTTTCCAGAGTATGAAATACCGCGATTGAACTGTTTGACCAGCTTAATCAGTTCCATTGACGACACATCGTATACCGAGGTTGCACCGGGGAAGTCTCCGATTTTCGTCGGATCACCGGTGACCACCAAAAGATCATGCAAACCGAGCACGTGCAAGCCGAGCAAATGCGACTGCAACCCGATCAGATTCCGATCTCGGCAGGTAAGGTGTACAAGCGGAGAAACACTGAACCGTTCTTTAATCAGCTTGCCGACTGCAGCATTGCTGATTCGCGGCGAGGCAAGCGAGTTGTCGGCCATTGTAATCGCGTCTGCTCCCGCCTCCTCAAGTGCTTTGACTCCTTTAAAAAAGTGATCGGTATTCAGGTGACGCGGGGTATCAAATTCAACAAATATGGATCGTCCGCTCATGACCTTTTTATAAAGCGGCGAATCGGGAACCGCATCATGGCCGCTCACTTTAATAACTTCAGGCCGTTCTGCAACCCTTTTCGACTCTAGGGGTTCAAGCTCTGCAATGCCTTGTTTGAAGGCTTGGATCTGCACCGGTGTCGTGCCGCAGCAGCCGCCGAGCAGCCGAACGCCTTCATTACGAAAATCGGCCGCATATTTTCTGAAATACTCAGGCTCATTTTCATAATGCAGCTTGCCTTCGCGGTAATCAGGAAGACTGCTGTTCGGATATGCAGAAAGAAATGCTTTTTTCGGCAGCGGAATGCCGCGCAGCGCTTCAATCATATGGAATGGACCAAGCCTGCAGTTCGTGCCTACAACGTCTGCGCCGAGTGCTTCCAGTTCCCTTAACGCTTCTGAAAGTGCCATTCCATTTAACAATACGCCCGGCTCCTGCATCGACACATGCGTAATGATCGGCTGATCGGTCATCTTGCGTGCAATCTTCAGCATTTCCCGAAGTTCATCAAAGTCGTAATAAGTCTCAAGTAATAGTCCGTCGACACCTTCATCAAGCAATGCATATGCTTGTTCACTGAATCCTGCGCGAATGTCTTCAATAGCCAGTGATTGCTTTTGGAACCCGCGAATACCGCCGATTGTGCCAAGTACATAGGTTTCCGGTTTTGCCGCTTCCTTAGCCAGCTTCACCGCCGCGCGATTAAAAACAGTGACCTCATGCTTCAGTCCATATCGATCGAGCTTGATTTGATTTGCTCCATAGGTATTCGTCTGGATCACATCGGCGCCTGCATTAATATACGCTTCATGAACATGCTTCACTTCTTCAGCCTGAGAGACATTGAGTTCCTCAAAACATCGGTCAATTCCATACGAGTAAAGCAGCGTGCCCATCGCGCCGTCACCGATCAATATTCGTTTTTTTAATTCATCACGAATCGATTGCTTCATTAATCTACGCTCCTTACGGTCACCTTCTCATGATTTCGCACAAAATCAAGTGCATTACTGAAATCGCGAATAAGATCTTCAGCATCCTCAAGGCCTACTGATAAGCGCAAAAGTCCGCTTCCGATGCCTGCCTTTTCACGCTCTTCCTCATTCAACTCTGCATGCGACATTTTCGGCGGATACGAGAGAATCGATTCCACCGCACCGAGACTGACTGCGAATACGGGCAGCTTTACATGATTGACAAAGGTGCGCGCGGCTGCCTCGTCTTCCAACTCAAACGACAGAACCGCGCCGCCTGAAGCTGCCTGCTCAGCGTGGAGTTTGGATCCGGGGTGATCAGACAGACCTGGATAAAATACGTTGCGGACTTCCGATTGCGTCGTGAAAAATTCGGCGACACGCTGCGCCGAATCCGCTGATTTGCGAATACGGACGTCAAGGGTTTTCAGACCCCTGAGGAGCAGCCAGGAATCCTGAACACCAAGAACGGCACCAAGCGCATTTTGGAGAAAATAGACTTTATCTGCAAGCTCTTCCGTGCGCGCAACGGCAAGACCGGCAACGACATCGCTGTGTCCGGAAATAAACTTCGTCGCACTGTGCAGGACAAGATCCGCCCCAAGTTCGAGCGGTCGCTGGAATACAGGAGTCATGAAGGTGTTATCAACGAAGGTCAAACATCGATGCGCTTTAGCTAGTTTGACAACAGCTCGAATATCCGTCACGGCCAGCGTCGGATTGGACGGTGTTTCCACGTAGATCACCTTTGTATTTGGACGGATTGCCTGCTCTACCTCATCAAGGTTTGTTGTGTCGACAAACGTATGATCAATTCCGAAACGACCGAGGACCTGGGTCAGAATCCGAAAGGTACCTCCATACACATTCTTCGGAACAATGGCGTGATCACCCGCAGAAAGGAGTAAAAATGCCGTAGAAATCGCAGCCATTCCAGACGCGAATGCAAACCCGCGAACGCCGCCTTCCAAGGCAGCAATCGCATCTTCAAGTGCTTCACGCGTTGGATTTCCGGACCGTGTATAGTCATACTTACCATAATGATCAAAGTCCTTTTGATGAAAGGTTGATGATAAATAAACAGGCACATTTGCCGCCCCTGTTTGTGGATCGACAGCAACCGTTTCTTTTATTAGTTTGGTAGAAAAATGAATCGATTCACTCATGTGCGGTCACCTCTTCTTTTAACGTCTGAAATGCTTGATTCAAATCGCTAATCAAATCGTCCGGGTGCTCAATACCGGTCGAAAGACGAAGCAATGAATTAGACAGGCCGTATTCAAGACGCAGAGCTTCGGGAATATCTGCATGAGTCTGCGTTGCCGGATAGGTAATCAGACTTTCAACACCACCGAGACTTTCGGCAAAGGTGATCAAGTGCAGCGATTTGAGAAAAGGTTCGACATAATCCGGCGCGGTTAATTCAAAGCTGACCATTCCGCCTTTGCCTGGATAAAGCACCTTGGTCACAAGCGGCTGCTTCTCGAGATAGGCAACAATCTTGCGTGCGTTCTCCTGATGCTGGCGCATACGCAGGGCGAGCGTTTTCAAGCCACGTATCAGAAGCCACGAATCAAACGGATCAAGAACCACGCCACATGAATTATGATAGAGTCGCAGTTTCTCAGTAACTTTTGTTCGATTTGAGATCACAAGACCTGCAAGCACATCATTATGTCCGGCCAAATATTTTGTTGCACTGTGCACGACAATGTCGGCTCCCTGTTCAATCGGGCGTTGCAGAATCGGTGTGTAAAATGTATTGTCAACGATAAGCAGCAATTCATTTTTTTTCGTAATCTTTGCGATTGCCGATAGATCAACCTCGTGCATCAACGGATTGGTCGGTGTTTCAATGAAAATTGCTTTTGTCTCCGGACAGACAAGATCAGCTAATTCACCCAGATTTTCGCCGTCCCAATAAGAGAATGAGAGATGGTACTGCTTACTCAGAATCTCAAAAAAGCGGAAGGTACCGCCATAGAGATCTCTTGAAGCAATAATATGATCCCCGGAGCTGAATAATGAAAAAGCGAGCTGAATCGCGCTCATTCCTGAGCTGCAGGCAAAGCCCTCCTGACCGCCTTCTATATCGGCAATTGCCTTCTCCAAAATAGATCGTGTCGGATTGCCCGTGCGCGTATAGTCATAGCCTTTTGAGATGCCGATTCCTTCATGTTTATAAGCGGTAGATAGATAAATTGGCGCGTTGACTGCACCCAATTCATCAAAACCATTCCCGATTTGTGTTAATTTTGTTTCTGTCTTATACGATGCCATGTCGCCATTCTCCCTTCAAAACAAATACATTTAAGTTCACCAGATAGATCGTGAGTCGCTTATACAATTCAAAAATAGGTAAAATAAAAAGCCTTCTTCGCAATAAGAAGAAGGCTTGGTTTGCCGGTATCTTCTTATCCCTCAGGCCGCACGCAGCCTGCTGGAATTAGCACCTTGTCGCCATTCGTAAATCAGCGACGGTTGCTGAAGCGTCATCGGGCCAGTCCCTCGGCTTCTCTTGATAAGAATCAAAATGTCTCATTCAGTTGTTGATTAGTGTACACTAGTGCGCCCAATTTTTCAAGGCCTTATTCGCACCGAAAAGCAGCTGTTCAATCCTGACCTGAGCTTTCATTTCCCAGCTGATTGAACGAAAACGCTGCAGCGTCCAGTCACTTTTATCTCGGCAGATCATCCTTATACTTTTTTCTCAAAGCGCTCAATTGATCCAATCTCTGCATATTTTTGTCTTGCTGTTTCTCACTGAGCGACAAGATCAGATTCTCAACCAGGTAAGTCGCTGCAATCATGGAATGGAATTCATCCTTTTCTCCGCGGCTCGCAAATAAAAGAGCGTCGAAGGCGTGGTGCGTCCGAAGCACCGGTTGATCGGTGATGACAATCGTCCGATAGCCTGCCGACGCCCCGTAATCCAGGAGCACGTCGCCTTCCTTCAATATTCGTGAAAAAGCAAAAATCAACACGACGCAGTTTTTGTCAATATGGACCAAATCTTCGAGCAGCTCGCTCCCCCATTTGCGCAGGATAACAACCGTTACGCCAAACCGAGCCAACCGGTAATTCAGCAATTCCGCAAGGCCGATCGATGGTCCCGGAGCATAAATGTAGAGCTTCTTCGCTTCCTGAATCAAAGCAACCGCACGCTCGAAATAAGCCTTGTTGAAATGATTCAACGTCACCTGCAGGAGCTGGACACTCTTATTCAAATGATGAATCTGCAATTTGGTGTGTTCAAGATCGTCAATGGTGTTCATCATTTTTTTTGCCGGCGTAATTTCAAGATCTTCTCTTAATTTCCGCTTGTAATCTTTCAAATTTTTAAACCCAATCATCATCCAAAAACGGGAAACAGAGGCAATGCTCACTCCTGATTCTTTAGCGATTTCTTTTTCAGTCAACAGCATAACTGCTGATTCATTGTGCTGCAGCCATTGGGCAATTTTCAGATGTGTCGGCGAAAGCAGGCTGATATTAATGGGACTGCGACTCATGAGATCACCTTTTTTTGCTTTCATCATAGCATTAGCGTCGCTGATTTCGCAGTTCTATGAAAATAAAATTACATTATTATATAAAATAATAATTTATTTACACTAGATTCACATGATTCCCACGGTTCATTAACAGTGATTTTCTATACTACAAGAGAAGTTAAAATTCAGGAGGGACACCAATGACGCAAATCAAAGAACGCTACACGCTGACCCAGCCCCAGAAAATGATGGTTTTTATCTTGTCGATGTCTTTATACGGATTATCCAACATGATTACCGAACTTGTACCGGAAGTAAATATCGGACCTGTTAATTTCTCAATTGAGTACTTCGCATTTATTCCTTTGACGCTGTGCATCCTGTTCCATCCTTTCTATGCCGCAATCGGCGCATCTGTCGGTGAAGTTATTTTCGGCGAAGTGATGCTCGGTCAGTTCAGCGGTTTCGGAGAAATAGAGAAACTGGTCATCTTCACCTTGGCGATGTATGTTGCCGGAATCATCGTTAACAATCCCAAGAGCCGGGTTCAAGTCGGCATTGCCGCAATGACCGGTGTGATTATTCACCAATTTCTCAATATGATTTCAGATATTACCAAGGTCTGGATCGGCGTCGATGACTTTGAAGCCGTTTCCGGTCTTCCTCAAAGTGTAGTTGCAATCGAGGGCTTCTCATTCCTGAATGACGTGCTGTTCTCGGGGATCCTATTTGCCCTCCTGCCAACGCTCTACCTCGTTCCGCGTTTGTATGGAAAAATCGAACCGCTGCTCGGCATGAAGCCGCGCGATAACAAGACCAAATATCCGATCAGCGGCATCCTTAAACCACGTTTCATCATCATCGGTGTCCTGCTTTCGGCTGTCGCGATGGGATGCGAGTTCCTGTCTGAAGCCGGGATTGATATCTTTGAATGGGAAGCAGAATTTGGAGACACGGCAATTTGGATCAGTCTGGCCGCAGCCGCTGTCGTTGCCCTGATCACCATCATTGTACTTGTTACAGGAAAAAACAAAGCGAAGCGCAGTATGGCCAATGAATGAACTCATTCATGTGGAGAACGTGACCTTTCAATACCCAGGCGCCGAACATCCGGTTTTAAAAAAAATGAACTTATCCGTTGAAAAAGGCGCGTTTCTTGCGGTAATCGGCAGCAACGGAAGTGGAAAATCAACCCTGTGCAAGCTCTTTAACGGGTTGATTCCCCATTTTTACACCGGAGATTTTGAGGGCTCCGTAACTGTAAACGGATTGAATATACTCAACAGCAGCGTCGCCGATCTATCCTGCCATGTCGGCTATGTATTCCAGGACTTTGAAAATCAGCTTGTTCAGGCGCGTGTTTTGGAAGATGCCTCGTTCGCTCCGCTTAATTTCGGCATGGAGGATTACTTGCAGCGTGGTCGCCGGGCACTGGAACTCGTCGGGCTCGCCCATTTGGCGGATGAATTTGTTTGGCAACTGAGCGGCGGACAAAAGCATTTGCTCGCACTCGCCGGCTGTCTGGCAATGAATCCAGACATCATTGTCATCGATGAGCCAACGGCGCAACTGGACCCTTATCATGCCAAAGAGATCTATGAGGTTTTGAAAAAGTTGAATAAACAGTATGGAAAAACAATCATATCGATTGAACACCATACCGAATTTATCGCTGAATACTGCGATACGGTTCTTCTGCTGAATAAGGGATCAGTCATTTGGAAACGGCCGATGCGTCAAGCGCTGTCTGAAGTCGATCTATTAACAGAATTGAACATTTACCCGCCTCAGGCAGCCCAGGCTGCCAGCCGGCTCGGTGCCGATCACGTGCCGATCACCTTAAACGAAGCGGTTGCTTTTTTCAAAGAAATGATTCCGCGAAGCACGCCATCTGTCCCAAAGCCTGAGCCCGTACAGGCTCAGGAAGAGCCGGTCATCCGATTTGATCAGGTCGGCTTTTCTTATAAATCGATGAATAAGAAACAGGCGCAGGTTTTAAAGAATATTAATCTTTCACTATTCAAAGGCGAACAGGTCGCCATTGTCGGCAACAACGGCGCAGGCAAGTCAACCCTGCTTCGGCTGATCACAGGCGTCAAAAAGCCGGAAAGCGGCACGCTCACCGTCCGCTCGCAATCCGTCGCTTCATGCACACCGGAAAAAATGGCGGATCACGTCGCCTACATCTATCAGAATCCTGAGCAGATGTTCATTGACGATTCAGTAAAAAAAGACGTTGCCTTTTTCCCAAAGGCGAGAAAAATCAAGGACTATGAAAACAAAATTGATGAGATTTTGGAGCAGTTCGATTTAGTCGACCTGCAGGACAAAGACAGCCGTCTGATGAGTGGCGGACAACAGCGCCGGGCATCACTTGCAATCGGTGCCGCCATGAATCCGTCGGTCATTCTGCTTGATGAACCGACTGCCAGTCTTGATATGGCAACGCGAAAGCACCTGACACAATTCATCTTGAAATTAAAGGAGCAGATCGATCTTGTCATGATCGCCACCCATGACATGCAGCTTGTCAGCGAATGGGCGACGCGCGTTATTGTGCTCCATCACGGGCAGATCATTTTTGACGGCGGCAAAGAGGAACTCTTTTCAAACCCGGCGCTGATGGATAAAGCCGGACTTGTCCCCCCGCAAATCGTTACGCTCAGTCTCGCATTGAACGTCGATCCGGTTGACTATTCGGTTGATTCCTTTATCAATCGATTTAAGGAGGTGCCAGAAGAATGGCCGCTGCAAAAAGCTTCGCAGATAAATTAAGCTTCGAACAGATTAAGATTGAGTTGCTGAATACAGCCTATGGCAATGATCGAACGCTGATCGCAAAGCTGGATCCGCGGACCTTGTTCCTGTGGTACACCTTTTTTGGGATCGCTCCGTGGTTCATCTATAGCAAAATGATACTCGCCGGCATGCTGGTCTTTGTGATTGGCACAACGATTATGACCAAGGTCAGCCGTTTGATTATTTTCATTCTGATCCTGGGATTACTTGGCGAAAGCGGCTACCTGCTTATTGCATCGTTTTTTTTCGGAGGCAACTTGGGGATTATTGTCCCACTCCTCACGTTGACCATGAAACTATCAGTCATTTCACTCGCCAGTATTACCGCATTCTGTTCGATGAGTCCTGAGCGATTGGGTGAGGGCCTGCTTCGCATCGGCGTACCGGGTCAGGTATCGTTCAGTATCTCCTACGGCTACCGAATGCTTCCGACCTTGTTTGAAGAATACAATCACATTTTCATGTCTTATCGCCTGCGCGGAAAAAGTCCCGAAAAACACGGACTTTTCTACTTTCGAACGGTGATCTATTTCATCAAACTGGCGGTCAAATCCTTTTATCCGCTGCTGCTCAGCATGGCCAAACGTGCGCGGACGACCGTTGAAGCGCTGGAGACCAAGGGCGGGCAATACGCGTTTAAGAATCCTGCAGTGAAAAAGCTGAAACTGGCAAATTTAAAGATCGGCAAAAATGATTATTTCTTTTTGCTGATTTCTGTTCTGTATTTAATCTCAATTTTTATTTCAAGCCATTATGTTCAATTTTAGGAGGCTGAGTACGTGAATATTGATTTTCATACCCATGTTAAGGTTGCAAAGAAGTCCGATTTTTCCCCGGACTATTTTAAAGAAATGATTCATGAGGCAAAGCTTGCTGGTCTTGATGCCATCGCACTTACCGAGCACTTCAATACATCCAGCCTTGAGACGGTCTACAACTATCTGGACGAAAACTACGATTACATTGACGATTATTACGACGCAGACGGTCTGAAGATTTTCCCGGGGATGGAAGTGGATGTTCGCGAAGTCGGCCATATCCTCTTAATCAGCCGCCGCGAAAACCTTCGTTCCATGTTTCAAACGCTGAAGCATCATTTAAGCAAGGACAATTTCCTGCCATTCAGTGAGCTGATGGATTTAGCTGAGCAGTATAACGTACTGAAAATCGGTGGGCATCCGTTTCGCCCGGCGACCCCTCTGACTCAGCATGCATCGCAGCAGCTCAAGCGGCTCGATGCTCTGGATCCGAACGGAAAAGATCTGTATACTCTGGGCATCGAAGCGAACCAAAATAAAGTTTATCCGTTCGCGCGTTCACTTGGCCTGCCCGTAACCGGGGGCAGCGACACACACCAATTCATGCAATACGGAACGGTGATCAACACATTGCGCGATGACTGCACGACGATTGATCAGCTTAAAGCAGCGATAGATAGTGGCGCCTATGCGATTCATATATCGGATGACCTGTCTCTGCGTGTCAAATCAGCCACTTTAATTAAAAAATTGGTGAAACGACTGCTTGAGAAAGAAAATGCGCTTCACATTATTTAAAATTAAATGCAATCGCAGTAAAAAAACCTTCCTGTCATAAGACATGGAAGGTTTCTTTCATTTTATATAATTGTCCGCAGTCAATTCTTTTCCCATGTTTCATGAATAAACGCATCACGTCCGGATTCCACACGTTCAGCCTTGTAACGGTCGGGATGCTTTTGGTAAAACTTTTGGTGCTCCTCTTCCGCTGGGTAAAACGGTGCCGCAGGCAGAATTCGAGTCACGATCGGTTTGATAAAGCGTCCGCTCGAGGCTAAATCCGCTTTGGACTGCTCTGCCGCCTTTTTTTGCGCCTCATTATGGTAAAAAATTGCGGTCCGATAGTTGTCGCCGCGGTCAAAGAACTGTCCGCCGTCATCGGTCGGATCGACCTGAGTCCAGTACAATTCGAGAAGTTTATCGTATGGAAACAATTCAGGGTTGAAGAGAATCTGAATGGCTTCCATATGGCCGGTCGTTCCGGTTTTCACTTGCTCATAGGTGGGATTTTCAATCGTACCGCCTGAATAACCGGAAATGACTTTTTCAATCCCTGGTAAAGTGTCAAATGGCTTCACCATGCACCAAAAGCATCCCCCAGCGAAGGTCGCCATCTCAAGATTTGCTGTCATCTTCTTTTTCTCCCTCTTGCTGCTCCGGCTCATTTTTCACTAAAGGAAGCCGCACATTGAATGTTGTCCCTTTACCGAGCTCGCTTTCCACATCAATTTTCCCGCGATGCTTTGCCACGATCCATTCGGCAATCGATAGGCCAAGACCGGTGCCTTTTTGGCCGGTACGTGCGCTGTCCACTTGATAGAAACGGTCGAAAATATGTTTGGCATCCTGTTCCGATATGCCGCATCCGCTGTCGGATACGGTCAGCCGGGCAGACTTGTTCTCCCGCGCGCATGCAACTGTAATCTTTCCACCCTTTGGCGTAAATTTCATCGCGTTATCCAAAAGGATGACAAGCAGCTGATGCACACGTTGTTCATCACCATTAATGTAAATGGGATCGTCCGCCCCGTCAAGTATGAAGAATTTCTCTTCGAACTCTGCCATTTCCGAGAAGGGTTCGGTTACCTTTCTCAGTACCGCGCTCAAGTCAAGCGGAGCCAAACTTACTTCAAGCCTATTCGCGTCCGAACGCGCCAAGGTCAGCAGATTTCCGACAAGTTTGGACAGCCTGCGCGTCTCGTCAAGCATGACCGCAATATCCTCGCCGACCTCCTGAACCTTTTGCCGCGGCTGCCGAAGCAGACCTTCGATTTTCAGTTGGATAATCGAAAGCGGTGTACGCAACTCATGTGACGCATCGGCTACAAAGCGATTTTGCCGATCCCATGCCTTTTCAACCGGTCGAAGCGCGTACCTCGCAAGGAAATAGCCGACAACAACAGAGACAATTGCTCCGCCAATAAGCCCATAAACAATGATCATACTTAGCGTGTTTAACAAATTTTTCTCCGGTGTCACGTCAACGCTGAAGATAATCTTAAGTGATTGACCATCGACTTTCCCGGTTTTGACCAACAAGTGATAATAATTTCCGTGTGCCTTCTTTTCAACAATACTTCCCGAAGGAGTATTTAAGAATGGTTTAAAAAATTGTTTCGCTTCGGTAGTACCTATTAAAGCATCCAAACTGGATTGAATCTGTCCATTGCTGCTTGTGAGGACCCAGGTCAGCCTCGGATTTCGCAACCGTTTGTCCATCCCCCCCTGGCGTTGATCCTGTAGGGGGCCGCTGCGAAAAGGCACTTTCCCCGAAGCCGCATCCCTCAAGACCTTATTACTGTCTCGAAAGGTCACGCCCTGTTCATAGAAATAAATGGTCCCACTTAAGATACTGAGTAGCAAAATCAGCAGTATTGAATTCAAAATCGTTAATTTGATAAGCGTCCTGCGAAAAAGTGTCATAGGCAATCACTTATCCGTCATCATATAACCGATACCGCGGACAGTTTGGATATCGGAGTCATAGCCGTATTTCTTCAATTTTTTTCGTAGTTGATGGATATAGACCTCGACAATACCTACCGTTGTATCCGAATCAAAGCCCCAAATCCGGTCAAAAATCTGCTCCCGGGTGAGTATTTGGTCTTCATTCTGCACCAGATATTCAAGTAAATCATATTGTTTTGTCGTAAACGAAAGAATTTCTCCATCGACTTTAATTTGTTTGCGTTTGTTGTCAATCTCAATGCCCTTATAGTGAAGGATATGGTCAAGTGCCATCGGCGAACTGCGACGCAAGACTGCAGCCACTCGTGCCTTTAGTTCCTGGTTCTGAAATGGCTTAATCATATAATCATCGCCGCCCAAGTTCAGCCCCTTCACACGGTCATCGACGGCATCGCGCGCCGTAAGAAAAATAATCGGCGTCGCTACTCCTTTTTTTCGAATCCGCTCAGTGACCTCAAAACCATTCATCCCAGGAAGCATCACATCAAGAACAATCGCGTCATATATATTCTGCTCCGCTAGATACAGTGCATCGTCGCCGTCCTCTGCCGAGTCGACCGTATACTCCTCCTCAAGCAGGCGGACAATTTCTTGAAGCAGATAGTGATTATCCTCAACAACCAGCAGTCGCATCGTCAACACCTCACATTTCTCATTCCTGCACTTATTGTACAACATAACAAACCTTTATTGAAAATGGCTCACTCCATACGAAGGGCCTCAATCGGATTAAGCTTTGACGCTTTATATGCCGGAAATACGCCAAACACAATGCCGACAACTGCCGAGAACAGGAATGCGGCTGCCATAATCGGCAGTGAATAGACAATGGTTCCTCCTACAGCCAGCGCATAAATCTTCGCAGCCAGAACGCCGATGCCGACACCGCAAAGTCCGCCGAGCATACTGAGGACGGCTGCTTCAATCAGGAACTGAAGCATAATATCTTTTCTTTTCGCTCCGATCGCTTTGCGTATGCCGATCTCCCGTGTGCGTTCCGTAACCGATACGAGCATGATATTCATGATGCCGATGCCGCCGACAAGCAGTGAGATACCTGCGATTCCGGCAAGCAGCATCGTCATCGTACTTGAGACCGAGCTCATCGCTTCCATAACATCTTGCTGATTGACAACACTGTAATCATCTGAATCGCTGTATGTTTGGCTCAACACGCGAGAAATGCCCGCCATCGCCCAATTTACAGAATCCTGACTCTCAGCTTGTGCATAAAACTGTGTAATATAAGTCGTACCGATCAGCCGCTGCGCAGTCGAGAATGGGAGAAAAGCCGCGTCATCACTGCTCGATCCCATTGATCCGCCTTTGCTGTTCAGGACACCGACAACTAGATAGCTTTCACCGTCAATCAACACTTTTTTATCAATCGGCGATTCATTTTCAAAAAGGGTCGTCGCCAGATCGCTGCCCAGAACGACAACCTTCTGACGGAATTTATTATCCAATGAGGAAACAAATCGTCCCTGTTTGACGGTAAGCTGTCGGATCGATAAATAGCTGGAGGTTGTCCCGGTCACACTGACCTGGGATGTTGTGCTGCCGTTGCGCAGCGTACTTCTCCCGCTTAGTACCGGTGCCACCGATTTCACGCCGGTAGCCTGCTTGACTTCTTTCAAATTATCCATTGTAAAATGGGTATCCGTATTCGTAATGTTCACCGTAATAAGATTAGTTCCAAGACTATTGACACTGTCGGCAACCGACTTGCTGGAACCCTGTCCTATGGCTAGTAAAGCGATAACCGAGGAAACGCCGATAATAATACCAAGCATGGTCAAAAAAGAACGCATTTTATTTCCCTGGATATTGCGAGCAGCCATTTTTATCGAAGTAAAAAGATTCATCAGATATGCTCACCTTCCTGAAGCCTGCCGTCACGGATGCTGACTGTTCGTTTTGCTTTTCTTGCCACATTCAAATCATGGGTGATCAGCACAATTGTGCGTCCGCTATTATTCAGAGTGGTCAACAGCTTCATAATATCTTCACTGGTCTTGCTGTCCAGAGCCCCCGTCGGTTCGTCAGCAAGTAAAATTTGCGGTTCACCGGCGAGTGCGCGTGCAATGGCCACACGTTGCTGCTGACCGCCTGAAAGCTGGTTGGGAAGATGCGTTGCGCGATCTTCAAGCCCGACCAGTTTCAAGCATTCCAAGGCGCGGGTTCGTCTAATTTTTGCCTTAACGCCGCGATAGAGCAAAGGCATTTCCACATTTTCAACAGCAGTCAATTTTCCAAGAAGATTGAAGTTCTGAAAAATAAAGCCGATTTTTCGATTCCTGATTTCTGCTAAATCGCGATCCTTGAGGCGATCAATGTGACTGCCGCCCAGAGTGTATTCGCCTGCATCTGGTTTGTCGAGACAGCCCATCATATTCATGAGTGTGGATTTACCCGATCCGGAAGGTCCGACAATGGAAACAAAGGCACCTTCTTCAATAGTAAGATCGATATGATCCAGAGCATGAACGATATTGTCGCCTAATTTATAGGTCTTCTCAATCTTGCTCATCGAGATCATGACTTCACTCATTTTTGCGTTCCACCACCGTTTCCACCACCGTTTCCACCACGATATCCTCCAGTACCGCCTCCGAAGCTGCCTTGTCCGCCTCCAAAGCCGCCACCATTCAGGGAAGACATTTGATTTTGGCTGCTTGATGATGAAGAGGTCCCGGATGATTTGGTGATCGCATTTAATTGGACGGTTTGTCCTTCCTGAAGTCCGGATTTAATTTCGATATATTGATCATTATGAGTACCGACAGTCACCGTTTGCTGCTTGCCTCTTGTTGTCTCCACATTTCTGAAGCGTCCTGACTCTTGCCCGCTGCTGGTTGAATTTGAGGATGAGGAAGATAGATATACATAATATCCGTCACTGCTTTGATGTACAGCACCCGATGGCAGATACAGAACATTTGTTTTCTTTTCAAGGACGATATTCGCCGTCGTTGTCATACCTGGTTTAAGTCCGGTTGATTTGGATAGATGCACCGTTACATCAAAAGAAGAGGTTCCGTTTGTATCAGTGCCTTCTTTAGCAATTGACGTGACTTTTCCGCTGAACGTTTTTTTCGGATAAGCGGCCACGACAACGGAGACGGATTGCCCGATTTTAATTTTCGGAATATCCAGTTCGTCAATAGAAAGCACTGTGTTCAAATCATCATAGCTCTTTAAATGAGCGATCGTCTGTCCGGCATTTACGCGACCGCCTGCATAGACCGTAAAACTTGTTACAGTACCTGATTTAGGGGCTACAACCGTTGTGCCGTCTGTAAAGGTAAGCAGTTTATCACCTTTTTCCACTTTGTCGTTTTTGGCGACGGAAACGCTGTAAATCGTTTTCGAGGCGTCATCCGCGTCAATCGTCACATCCTGATCAACAGTCGGTTCTAATGATCCGGATCCGTTGACATCAGTGGAGATCGTGCCTTTCTGAACTGTGGTTGTCGGGATCATGGTTTGATTAGCCGAAGACTTGTCCCGCGTGAAATACCAGAATGCCCCTCCCCCTCCAATTGCAAGTACTACAACAAGAATCAAAATCCAGATCTTCTTCATTATCCAAACCCCTTCGCTACTTCAGATGTTTTGTTATGGATTCAGTTTAAGGGGGGAATCTTAAAATTTGCTTAAGGATTAGTAAACAGCTGATGATGTCCTGAGGAACTTATTCGATCCAAGGTTAAGTAATGTAGTCAAGTTCGATTCGAAGTCTTACACCATAGGTGCAACCGAAGGCAGACCTGGCTTGAGCAATTCTTTTGGCTTCGGCAGCCGTAATGGTGTCTCATATGGACAAAGCAGCTTCATTCTGACGAGGCTTTTGACGATAGCTCTGTTTGTGCGCGGTGACGGTTCAACAAATTGAAAAACGGCGGAAGAAGTGTACAGATGGCAAGCACTCTCAATACCTGCACTGCAACCACAAAAGTAGAATTGGCATGGAGTGCCTCCGATGTTACCGCCATTACGTCAATGCCGCCCGGTGCAAAGGCCAGAATCGATGTAACCGGGTCAATTCCGGTTAGACCCGACACGAGCAAAGCGCAGAGGAACATGGCTGCCGTCAGTCCGATTGAGCCCATAAGTCCCACAAAAGCAATCCGAGCAACGTCCAAAAACATACTTCGCTTCAGCCGTGCGCCGACACATGCACCAATCGTGATTTGAGCCACGATCACAAGAAGATGCGGCTGCCACACGGGCAAAGTATTCGCTGTTGCCACGCCAAACACGATCTGCGCTGCACCGGCACCGATCATGCTTCCGAGCAGCCAAGGGGCGGGCATTTTTATTTTTTTCCCCAACCAAGCACTTATTACAGCGATTATGATGAGCAGAAAGAGTCCTGCAGCGGTTGCCGGATTCAGCGTTTTCACAACTTCAGCAGCCGCCGGCTTTGCTTGAACCGGTGCATTCCAAATGGATACAAGGACTGGCACTGTGCTTTCAACTAGGATCACCCTCATTGTCTGGATAATGCTGACAACTGCCATGTTCGCCCCGCTGTCTGCCGCAATGCCCACCATCGAAGACAATCCTCCGGGTGTTGTTCCATAGAGACTTGTACTGAGATCCGTCTTACTGAAATGAAATAAAGTAAATCCGCTTGCAAGAGATAAAGCAATGGAGGTTAAGATCATGATGATAATCGGCAGCCATCCATGGCGCAATGCATCCAGGATTGATCCATTGACTTGCATTCCGATCTGCACACCAAGCAGGAGCTGGCCGGCCTTCAACCAATAACTCTCCATCCCTTTTTCAGTACAAAGCCGCCTGATCCACCTTGGATTCAACAGTGAAAGCGCGCCTGCCATGATCAAGGTTCCAATCATCCATCCGATTGAAAGTCCTGCCAAAGTAAGCATCAAGCCTCCGGCGCTGCAAATCATGATAAAAACTAGGTTTCTTCCGCTTAATGCTAGGCTTGACCTCATTTTCTTCCTCCTCTTTAAAAGCTTAGTATAGCAATATTCTATCACGCTGATTGATGAACACATTTAATTAAAAAATTGACGCGGTTTGCTGCCGCGCCAAGGAAATCAATGATTTATTTTTTAAAATGATAGGGAACCGTTGCAATAACAACATCTTTGTGACGGATCAGACTCGCTTTGATCAGAACACCAGATTGATTATGCAGCAGGCTCTGCCACCATTTTTTTGTATAAAACTGCGGGAATACCACGGTTACTGTAGCTCCCTGCTTATCTGCTTTATATTTTACAGTGGTGATAAATTTATCAAGCGGACTGACAATACTTCGATATGGTGAATGAAGCGCAATTAGCCTAACCCCCGGATTCCATTCATTCCATTCCTGATTCATTTTATTGATCGCTGCCGGGCTGTCGCCGACAAATACGGCAATGACATTACCGGATAGTGATTTAGCGTACGTCAATGATTGCTCTACGACTTTTGTAATTCCGGCAACCGGCACAACAATGATATTGTCGGACGCATGAACGATTGGCACGGGCTCGGAAAAATCAACCCGCAGCTGTTCGGCAACAAGCATATAATGTTCATGGATTTTATGAAAAACAGTAACCACAATCGGCACAAAAATCAGTACGGGCCAGATTTGCGGAAATTTCGTCAAAAAGAATATAGCAAGAATCAGATAACAAATTAATGCTCCGAGCAAGTTGATCATCAGTTTGCCCTGCCAGCCCTTGGGCCGTTTCTTTAGCCAGTGGACAATCATACCCGTCTGTGAGAGTGAAAACGGAATGAACACACCAACTGCATAGAGTGGAATCAGATTTTCCGTTCTTCCTTCAAAAATAATAATGAGCACAATCGAAAGAGCACCTAAAGTTAAAATACCGTTGGAGAAACCCAATCGATCTCCCTTGACCTTAAACGGTCTCGGCATATATTTATCCCTCGCTAAATTAAATGCGAGCAGCGGAAATGCTGAGTAGCCGGTATTCGCGGCGAGAATCAAGATTAATGCCGTGGACACTTGAATAATGTAATAAAAAAGATTGCGTCCGAACAAATTGCCCGCCAGCTGAGAAAGCACCGTCTGATCACTTTCCGGATGAACGCCGTACCAATAGGAAAGATAAACGATTCCGGCCAGAAGTACCGCAAGCACGCCGCCCATCATGAGAAGCGTCCGAGCAGCATTCTTAGGTGCGGGATCCTTAAAGCTCGGAATAGCATTAGAAATTGCCTCGACACCAGTCAGCGCAGAGCATCCTGACGAGAAGGCACGCAGCAAAAGAAACAGGCTGACTCCCATCACCGGCGTACCCAATGCCGCATGTTGATGCATGGGAACAGTATGTCCGGTCAATGCAGCAAAAAGTCCGCCGCCAATGACCAGCAGCATCATGAGTACAAAGAAATAAACCGGATAAGACAATAGTGTTGCCGAATCCGTTAATCCTCGCAAATTCAGAATCGTGATCAAAATGACGATAATGACAGCAACCAAAACGGCATGCTCATGGAGCGATGGAAATGCTGAAGTAATCGCATCCGTACCTGCTGAAACACTAACTGCTACCGTCAAAATATAGTCAACGAGCAGTGCTCCTCCTGCAGTAAGACCAAAGTTAGTGCCAAGGTTTTCTTTTGCAACCATATAGGCTCCGCCGCCTTGCGGATAGGCAAAAATAATCTGTCGATACGACAAAACGAGTGCAATTAAAAGAATGAGAACGCCAAGAGAAATCGGTAAGGAAAACCAGAGTGCACTGCTTCCTGCTGCCATCAAAACTATTAGGATCTGCTCAGGTCCATAAGCAACCGAAGAAAGTGCATCAGAGGACAGAACAGCCAAGGCTTTGAATTTATTTAATTTTTGATTGTGCGATTCATTTGACTTAAGCGGCCTGCCGATCAGCAGCCGTTTTAATTTCGTTAACATAAATGTGCCCCTTCTTCATGCAGTATTACTTAACTCTTTGAAGTGAATGAGAATAGATTTTTGGCAATCTTCCACAAGATCTATTGCGTTATACTCCTTCGATTTGTGCAGATTGATTGTATGCCTCATTTTTGAATGAAGCAACACAGAAAAATTTGGTAATGATACGTCTTAGACATCTACTGAACAGGTGCAGAAACTGGAAGTTCTTATCTATTATAAGTTGAATTATTTTTTAATAAAGGCAGCGCCATTAATATCTTATCTTTACTCTTTATTATTTTATGAAACAAAAATCAACAGTTTAAGAATAAAAGCGCATCATTCGTCATCATTTCCCAGGTAATAATCAGCAAGCGACATCATTTCCCTTTATTTCCATGTTTACCGCAGCTTTTTTCGTGTCAGTGACAGCATGACGACTGTACCAATAATGCATGCCGCTCCCATCCAATCAAACACTGTGAATGGAACATGCATCCAGGCAACACTGACAATGGCTGCAGACAGCGGTTCGGCGCAGCCAAGCAGACTGGTTTCTATTGGTTTTAAATACTTCAGGCTGGCCAAATACAAGTAAAATGCAAGCAGTGTGCCAAAAAGAATGACAAAAGCAATGTCCATTATTAATTGAACGGAAAGATTTCCGTTGAAATGCCAAGGTGGATACAGTACGCTCATTGCGATTCCACCAATGACCATCCCCCAGCCGACAACAACTCCGGGACCGAATTGTTTCAGTAGTTTTCCAGGCTGTGTCGCATAGATGGCACCGCCCAGTGCCGACATCAGTCCCCAAAAAACGGCAAGCGGAGCAATCGACAACTGATCCGGATGCCCTTTTGTCGCTATTAAAAAAACACCAAGCAATGCCATTAAAATTGCCGCTAATTCTACTCCGGACGGTTTTTTGCGCCAACGGATCATTAAGTAGAGCATGATCAGGACCGGACTAAGATACTGCAGCAGCGTTGCCGTAGCCGCATTACCTGCGGCAATCGCTTCAAAATACGTATATTGAGCACCAATCATCCCGATTAATCCAAAAATAAGCATACCTGACACTGTTTTTCCATTTTTCCAAACAGACCAGGTCAGATGACGTTCTTTTCCAAATTGCGTCAAGATGAGCAGCAGTATGCCTGCCGTCAGCATACGAACAGAAGTCAGCCACCCGGCATTGATGTGCTGAGCTTCAAATAAATACTGGGCAACATTTCCAGAAACACCCCATAATGTCGCACCGCAGAGCACGAGCATCATACCGATCGACCGCTGCCAAGATCGTGTGGCAGCAAAGCGCCGCACAAGTTCTGCCACTTTTTTCTTCCTCTCTGTGTTCTTCGTCACATCTTATTATAATGAGACCGTCAACCGGTTCTCAGTTGAATAGAAACGAGTTCCCATGTATGATATAAGAAGTTTAGTTTAGCACAGTTAAGCAGAGTAAAGAAGAGCAGAGTTGAGAACAGAATCGTACATTTTTTAGTGACTTGCAGACGGCCGCTTTTATTCGACGTCTCTTTCTGATTCAGAGTTGCTCTTCTGTATAAATCTATTTATACAGGAGGTTGATAAGATGAGTATCTTATCACAAATTGACAAATCACAAGCATCCACTCTTTACACCACTGACAAGGGTATGATCATTACCCGCAGCCAGGTACCGATCTCTGGTGAACCGGCTATTTTAAATCTTGCAGAACGCCTTGATGAACACAAAGGCGCACTGTTCTCCAGTACCTACCGTTTTCCGGGCCGTTATTCGCGCTGGGATATCGGGTTTGTGAACCCGCCGCTTGAACTGACATCAAAGAACCATTCCTTTCAAATTAAAGCACTCAATGAACGCGGGAAGGTACTGATTGCCTTTCTGACTGATCGCTTAACCCATCCTGATTTAGAAATAACGTCCCGTCATTCATCTGCTCTGATCGGCAACATCCGTGTGACCGATGAAGCATTGATTCAAGAAGAGAATCGAACAAAGCGTTCTTCACTGTTCACATTGCTTCGAGAAATTGAAACACTTTTTCACATTGATGATGATTTTCTCGGCCTTTATGGTGCTTTTGGTTTCGATCTTGTCCTCCAGTTTGAGCACTACACTCTGAATAAAGATCGAAATTCGGAACAAAATGATCTGCAGCTTTACCTTCCCGATGAGCTGATTGTTGTTGATCGGGAGAAAAACAACGCGTATCAATTAACCTATGAATTTGCTTACGGAAAGCTTTCTACCGAAAACAAACCGCATTTCGGTGCAGTTGCCCGGTTCGACAAAAAATCGAGTGCTTCATCCGGTGTCGCTGATCAAAAAGGGGATTATGCCGCACTTGTACGCAAAGCAAAAGCAGCATTTAAAAAAGGCGACCTGTTTGAAGTCGTGCCAAGCCGTGTTCTGACTCAGCACTGTTCAAGTCGGCCTTCACATGTTTTTCAGCGACTGCAGTGCATTAATCCAAGCCCCTATGGTTTCCTCATCCATTTAAATAATGAAGAGTTTCTGATTGGTTGCTCTCCGGAAATGTACGTACGTGTCGATGGCGCGACAGTGGAGACATGCCCGATCTCTGGGACGATCCGCAGAAAAGGCTCTGTCATCGAAGACGCCGAACAAATCAAGACCTTGCTTGGTTCTAAAAAAGAAGAATCGGAACTCACGATGTGTACCGATGTCGATCGGAATGATAAATCGAGGATTTGTATCCCCGGTTCTGTTGAAGTGGTCGGGAGACGGCAGATCGAAACGTATTCCCATCTCTTTCATACGGTAGATCATATTAAAGGACAGCTGAAGGAAGATTGTGATGCCATCGATGCTTTTATCAGCCATATGTGGGCGGTCACCATCACAGGAGCACCAAAGCTTGAGGCAATGCGCTGGATTGAACAGCATGAAAAAACCGCGCGCGGCTGGTATGGCGGCGCGGTCGGCTGGATCGGTTTCAATGGTGACATGAACACAGGCCTTACGCTGCGCTGCCTGCGGCTGCAGCACGGGGAAGCCCAGATACGAGTCGGTGCAACGCTGCTCTATGATTCCGATCCGGAAAGTGAAGAAAGAGAGACATTGACTAAAGCCGGTGCATTAATTGAGGCACTTCGTCCATCCTCGTCCAAAGAGGAGTCCGTTGTTAAGCAAGTCGCGGGAAAAGAGGACCAGCACCCTCTCCATGTTCTTTTTGTTGATCATGAAGATTCCTTTGTGCATACCCTTTCCGGCTATTTTCAATC
This sequence comes from Sporolactobacillus sp. PKPK-6, assembly GCF_056678885.1. Lineage (NCBI taxonomy): Bacteria > Bacillati > Bacillota > Bacilli > Caryophanales > Sporolactobacillaceae > Sporolactobacillus > Sporolactobacillus sp. PKPK-6. Next base: position 122,095 of record NZ_JBWXPA010000003.1, read on the forward strand.
GCTTGGCGCAATCGTGACCGTTCGCCGAAGTCCGGCAGCCCGGCAAATGATCCGAGCGGGGTCCGAGCCCATTGATCTTGTCGTCCTTTCTCCCGGGCCGGGTCGTCCGGAACGGTTCAACATGCAGGAAACGATTGACCTTTGTTTGGAGCATCAGCTCCCACTATTCGGCATCTGTCTCGGCCTTCAGGGTATTGTCAATTACTTTGGCGGATCACTCGGAATCCTGCCAATACCCACGCACGGCAAATCATCAGTGATTCATCACAAGGACAGTCCTTTATTTCACAATGTTCCTCGGAATTTTAAAGCAGGACGCTACCACTCGCTTTATGTCGACCAGCTGCCGCCAGAGCTCAATGCTACAGCAGAATCTGACGATCATGTCATTATGGCTGTGGAGCATCGAAGCCTGCCGATCACGGCTGTCCAGTTTCATCCCGAGTCAATTATGAGCCTCGGAGAAAATGCAGGTATGAATATTTTGGAGAATGTTCTTAGAAGCGTTCGTCTTTATTCAGCCGTTCAACCTTAAGGCGGCTATGTCGTTTCATCATGGAGAGCTATTGGGTTTATACGCCGCATAATCTCCATCATTACTTTAGCAGGTGAATCATAAAGTAACGAATGAATGGAATCTCGGTGCATGGTAAACTTTAGGTAAAGGCTAAGTTATCGACAGTCAGGTTTAGATGTATGCCTTCGATGATTAGATGTGAGGAGCTAATCCGTTTTTCTTTTTATGGATGAGGGAGGATATCTATGAAAACAGCAGTATATGCCCATCGCGGCAGTAAATGCAATTGTCCTGAGAATACGCTTGATTCGTTTGAAGAAGCGATGCGTGTCGGAAGCGATGGCATTGAGCTTGATGTTCATTTGACAAAGGATCAGCAGGTCGTGGTTATGCACGATGAAAAGATTGATCGAACGACTAATGGCAAGGGCCAGATTAAATCATACACTCTAGAAGAATTAAAGCAATTTGACGCAGGATCTTGGTTTTCGCCAAAATTCAAAGGAACACGTGTACCTACGCTTATTCAAGTGCTTGAACTTCTAGCCGATTATCCCGGCGTTCTGAATATAGAGTTTAAAACCGACCGCAACGTTTATCCCGGTATCGAAGCGCGGGTAGCGCAGCTCGTCGATCATTATCGGCCGCATCTTCCCGTTGTCTACTCATCCTTCAATCATGAATCGTTGATCCGATTGAAGAAAATTAATCCAACTGCAGACATCGCACTTCTTTTATGGGAGCGTTTGGTCGAACCGTGGCGCTACACCCAACAGGTCGGCGCGACCGCTCAGCATCTCTGGCAGCCGACTGCTTTTTCTGAGACAGCAGCACAGCTCCAAGAGCACGGACTCAAGGTGCGCGCGTGGACAGTCAATCAGCCGAAAAATATGCAGCTTGCTTTTGAAATGGGTCTTGACGCCATTATTACCGATCATCCCGAGGCTGCTCTCGACCTGCGGAAAAGTTTTCAGAAGGTCGCAAAATAATACGGAAATGAAGTGTCGGGCAAGGTGCAAGTTCTCACGGAACCATTGGCACTGCTCGGCACTTTCGCTATAATACAATGAGAACGTTACCATTCAATGGACAACTAATCAGAGCCTTAATCGAATAGAAAACGAGGGATGAGTATGAACGGAAAACAATCAGCAGGCAGAGGCGCTGTTGATGAAATTAAAGAGGGAATGACCATCGGCCTTGGTACTGGATCAACTGTTTATTACTTTCTTGAAGCACTGGCTGAAAAAGTAGCAAATGGATTTACGATGACCGGGGTCGCGACATCTCAAAAAACCATTGACCTTGCCAGCGAATGGAAAATTCCGATGCGTGCGTTGAATGACGTCGCAAAAATCGATGTAACGGTCGACGGAGCCGATGAAGTCGATTCAGAATTAAACGGGATCAAAGGCGGAGGCGGCGCTTTGCTCTATGAAAAGCTGGTCGCCAAAGCATCCACGCGCCGCATTTGGATCGTCGACAATACGAAAAAGGTTGAACAGCTCGGCGCCTTTCCTCTACCGGTTGAAGTCGTTCCCTTCGGATGGAAGCATGTCAATGCCTATCTGTCTGAAAAAGGGTACCGTCCCGAACTTCGATGCGCCGCGGACGGACAACCTTACGTGACCGATGCGCATCATTACATTCTTGACCTTCACTTGCAGTCCATTTCCAATCCCGAACAATTGGCGAATGAACTGGATCATCTCACCGGAGTCGTCGAACACGGCCTTTTCCTCGGTATGACAGACAAAGTCATCGTCGGCTACCCCGACGGACATACCGATACTCTGAACAAATAATCTCACCTAACCCCCCTATCTGAAGCGTAGATAGGGGGGTTATTCTAATATTGCACAGTAAGGACAGACCGCGCAATACGGGGAGATTCGGTCTAACTCTCACTAGATTCGGTCCATTTTTCCATGGATTCTGCCTAACTTTTCGAGCGTTCGGTCTAATTTTTTATTGGTTCGGCCAAACCTCCGCTTTTCAGTCTAACTTTTTATGAATTTGGCCTAACTTTCCATGGATTCGATCTAGATTTTCAAGCGTTCGGTCTAACTCCTTCTCTTCGGTTCAGCTTTTCTCATATTATAAGTGTTTTTTCAATTGATACGATGTTGCGCAGTACTCTTCTAATGCTTAGTAAGTTAGCTAAGTCACAAAAAATAGTGTTCTTTTTTAATTATTTGGTTGACAGGATGTATAGTTGTAATTATAATGGTTACAAGAGGTGAGGGAAATGATTAATACTCGAGTTGCAGTTGCTGTTCATATTCTTGCTTTAATCGCCTCCAAGCCTCATGTTGATTTAACGTCGGACTATATCGCATCAAGTGTGAACACCAATCCGGTCGTCATCCGAAGGCTGCTCGGTATGCTGAAAAAAGCTGGACTGATTCAGACTACTGCCGGCAAGGCTGGCGCCTCATTAACACGTGATCCTGCCGACATTTCGCTGCTCGACGTATTCCATGCGGTTGAACCTAAAGACAATCTCTTTGCAGTCCACGGCAATCCTAATCCCCATTGTCCGGTTGGCAAGGGGATTCGGCGCGCACTGGACGAAGCGTTTGGCGCTGCTCAGGATGCATTAGAGCGCAAACTATCCAGTGAGACAATCGACGGCATCCTACATCAGCTTTTTGATAAAGCTTGATTTTTTGACATCTAGATGTAACTATTTTTGTTACATCAATAGTTTAGAAAAGGAATAAGAAAAAGCGGTAATAAATCGGCAATGGCTCTGCCACGCTGATTTCAAAAATACATGAAAAATTTATTGGGAGTGGATGAAAATGGCAAAATGGACAATCGATTCAGCACACACAGAAACAGGTTTCTCTGTAAAACACATGGGACTTTCTAATGTGAAGGGCAGTTTCAAAACAACTTCAGGTACTGTAACAACTGATGAAAGCGGAAAGATTACGGCAGTTGCCGTTTCAATTGATGTCGCAAGCATTGAAACACGTATTAAAGATCGTGACGCTCACTTGAAGAGCGCTGACTTCTTCGATGCTGAAAAATATCCTGAAATTAAATTCGAATCAACTAAAATAACATCAGCAGATGGTGGAGATTATACCATCGAAGGCAACCTCACCATTAAAGAAACGACGAAACCGGTAACCTTTGAAGCAGAAATTGGTGCGCCGATCGATGATCCATACGGCCTGAAGCGCAATGCTGCAAGTCTCAATTTCGCCATTGACCGCCGCGATTACGGTCTGGTTTGGAGCCAATCGCTTGCAAACGGCAATCTCGTTGTCGGCAACAAAATTAAGATTAGTGTCGATGCTGAATTCACCTTAAACGCTTAATAATTTCGTGAAAAAGAACGGATGGCTCATCTAAGCCATCCGTTCTTTTTTTGTACCTTATTTGTCTTTTTTTATTGCTTCTTCGCAGCGATCCATCCACTTTTGCAAAAATTGATCATGTGGAAGTATGCGCTCTTTCAAATCATCAATAAACATTACGCGCTCATGTCGGCACCAGTTCAGACAAGTCTGGTAGAGATCCATATCAAGATCATCTGTATCCCAATAGACAGGGATCACCGATATTTTTTCCTCACTATAGAGGAATGCACGCGTATGGCCGTCGGTCAGAAACGCTTCTCCCCCATTTTTCTTAATCGGAAGCGGCGCATTGAAGCGTACATTGAGCGGATCAAATACGCCTTTGAGACGATCAATTTTATCCTGATCTAAGTATAGCTGGCTCGGACGGATTTGGTATAAGTCCATTAAAAATGATTTCATTTCATCAATCTTCTTTCATTTAACGATTTTCAGCGCTTTCTTCCTGATAAAAAGAACATAGACGACAAGTGCGCCAACATCACAGAATAGGATCATCAGCGCCATCGGGAAATAGGTATGACTGCCTCCTAATCCGACGAGCGGTGAAAAAAGCGCTCCGATTGTATTCATGCCAAGTCCCAGAATCGCGGATGCACTTCCGGCCGCCTTCCCCTGGCTTTGCATCGCCAGTGAAAAGGCTGTTGAATTGACGAGGCCAACCATTGAAACAACAAGAAAAAGCGGGATCATGATTGCGACAAGACGCGGCGGTTCGAGCATCAAGCTGGCAAAAAGCGCAATACTGCCAATCGCTGCTATAACTATTCCGGTTCGCATGATTTTCCGTGCGTCTACACGTCCGGCAAGAAGTCCGGCAAGCTGCGACATCAGCACAATACCGAAACCGTTTGTGGCAAAAAATAGACTGAATCCCTGGGGCGATACGGCAAACATGTCCTGCAACACGAAAGAAGATGCCGAAATGTAACAGAACATGGCACCCATCACGAGACCAAGGACAAGCGCGTAACCGACGAACCGGCTGTCTCGGAAAATATGTCCCATCGCTGATACTGTTGTACCAAGCCCGCCTGAAATACGTTTTTCAACAGGGAGCGTTTCGGGAATATAGAATAATGCACTTAAAAACAATAAAAAACCAATCACGCAAAGGACAACGAAAACACCGTGCCAGGACGTAAACCGAAGCACAAAGCCGCCTAATATCGGTGCCAAGATAGGAAAAATACCGTTGACTGCCATCAGCATCGAGAAAAATTTTGTCAACTTTGATCCCGAATACAAATCACGAGCAATCGCTCGTGAAATCACCATACCCGCTGCTCCAGCAATCCCCTGGATCAGTCGCAGAATGACAAGCAATCCAATGGATGTTGTGATCGCGCAAAGAAAAGAGGTCAGGGTAAATAAAATCAAACCGGAAAGCAGAGGAATCTTTCGTCCGAATTTATCACTGAGCGGCCCAAGAATAAGCTGTCCCGCCGCGAGTCCGATCAGGCATGCCGTGATGCTTAATTGTGCCAGAGATGTTGTCGTTTGCAAGTCCCGAGTCAGAGACGGCAATGACGGAAGATACATATCCATTGAAAGCGGACCGAACGCGCCGAGCGCTCCCAGTACGAGTACAAAACGAACATAGCCGCCTTTGCTTTGACGCGTCATTAAATCTGTTTGTGCAGCTTTCACTTTTAAATCAGCCTTTCTCATCTCAAAAAATTCTCTTTTAAAGTGTCTGACGTTATCATAGCAGAAAAAAGATCTGTTTACCTGAAGCTTTGCTCATAAGGACGTTCAGTACTGTAATCATTAAGTTAAAATTACTGATTAGAAAATCTTAATTAAGGCCCGTCTGTTCAGGGACTCCAAGCATGATATTCATGCATTGAATCGCCGCACCGGATGCCCCCTTGCCCAGATTATCTAATCGGGTCATCAGCACGATCCGGTCTTCATTTCCCAAAACGAATAGATCTGCTCTATTAGTATCGTTGCACCCGGTAATATCAAAGCTGCCATCTTCAAAAAGACCTTCCGTCTCATTAGACATAATGTTCACAAATGGTTCTTCGGAATAATAATTTACTAAAAAGCGGCGGATCTCCTCAGGCGATTTGTACTCGGACAGCTTATTTGTATATAGCGGAATACTGACCGCCAATCCTTTGTAATAGTCACAGATAACCGGAAGTAAAATCGGCTTCTCCTTGAGTCCCGCATATTTCGTCAATTCAGGTAAATGCTTATGATCTAATTGCAGAGCATAAGGTCTTGGAACAGCAAAGAATGGGGCACGTTTCTTATTTTCATAATCTGCAATGACCTTTTTGCCGCCCCCGCTGTACCCTGTAACTGAATAAATAGATACAGGATAATTAGCAGGCACGATTCCCTTACCGACTAAAGGAGCAAGGGCCAGCAACGCTGCGGTCGCATGACAGCCGGGAACACTGACACGTTTGGAATTTCTTATTTTAGCCCGCTGATGTGGGAACAGTTCAGGAATTCCATAAGTCCATTCTTCATCAATTCTGTGTGCTGTACTCGCATCAATGACCTTGGTCTTATCATTTTCAACCATTTTTACTGCTTCCTCGGCAGCTTGATCAGGAAGGCACAAGAAAACGATATCTGCTTCATTCATGCACTTCTTCCGCAACTCCATATCGCGTCTTTCCTCATACGCGATGTTCAGAAGCCGAATATGGTCATGCTTTGACAAATAGTCTCTGATTTTCAAACCTGTGGTCCCATATTGGCCGTCTACATAAACAGAATACATGGTGAGCACTCCTCTCTATTCTATTTAAAAAAAATTCGGATACGCATGACACGTATCCGGTGCTTCAAGTTAAAAAAATAAGCTAATTTAGGGGGTAATAAACCTTATGCGTAAGAATACCTTTTATGGTATTCTCAAGGATTATATGAAACAGCCGATCAGAATGATCCATTCTGATGCAGTCTTGTTTCCGCAAGTTTCAATTGTTTCTCAATTTGGTGCGGTGCGGTGCCGCCTTCACTTTCCCGGGCACGCATCACATTTTCAGGGAGCAAAGCCGTAAAGATATCCTCTTCAAAAAGAGGACTGAATTGCTTGTACTCTTCCAGATTAAGATCAAGCAAATACTTTTTATTTTCAATGGCATAAAGGACCATTTTTCCGGTGACTGCATGTGCATCACGGAACGGCAATCCTTTTTTTGCCAAGTAATCTGCAATATCGGTAGCATTTGAATAGTCTTTTTCAACAGCGTGACGCATCCGGTCTTTCTTGACCGTCATCGTTTCAAGGATTGGGGCAAGTAATTTCAGCGCCCCTTCCAACGTTTTTACGGTGTCGAAAATGCCTTCTTTATCTTCCTGCATGTCTTTGTTGTAGGCAAGCGGAAGACCCTTGAGCACGGTCAGCAAGCCGACCAAATGTCCAAACACGCGTCCGGTTTTACCGCGCAGCAGTTCGGATACATCCGGATTTTTCTTCTGCGGCATGATGCTGGAACCTGTGCAAAATGCATCGTCCAATTCAATAAACTGGAATTCCTGGCTGCTCCAAAGCACCATTTCTTCAGACAAGCGTGAGAGATGAACCATGATCAGCGAGCAGTCTGCAAGTGCTTCGACGACAAAGTCACGGTCGCTGACGGCATCCATGCTGTTCGGGTAAACATCATCGAAATCAAGCAGTTCGGCAACGCGACGGCGATTGATCGGAAAGGTTGTTCCCGCCAACGCACCGGCGCCAAGCGGTAAAATGTTAATGCGCTTTACACTGTCCCGCAACCGCCCTTTATCCCGCTCAAACATCCAAAAATAGGCGAGCAAGTGGTGGGCAAAGGAGATCGGCTGCGCACGCTGAAGATGTGTATATCCGGGAAGGATCGTGTCCACATTGATCTTAGCTTGCTCAAGAAGGGCAAATTGCACATCTTCGAGCAAGTCGATCAGAACCTGAGTCTTCTTCCGCATGTACAGATGCATATCCGTTGCGACCTGGTCGTTCCGGCTGCGTCCGGTATGGAGCTTGCCTCCGACCGCGCCGATTTCATCAATGAGCATCTTCTCGATGTTCATGTGAATATCTTCCATGTCTGTCGAAAAATGTGCTTCACCGTTCTCTATCTTTTTCAGAATGGTTCGAAGCCCCTGTTGAATGGTCTTTGCCTCTTCTTCTGTGACAACGCCGCATTCACCGAGCATTTGGACATGTGCTAAACTGCCCTCGATATCTTCTTTCGCTAGTTCTTGATCGTAAGAAATAGACGCGGTGTATTCATCAACCAGTTTATTGGTTGACTTCGTAAACCGGCCGCCCCACAGCTTCGCCATGATCTGCCTCCTTATGCACTTCTGCATTCACTTTGGTCGGGAGTCCCCACAGCTTGATGAAACCTACGGCTGCGTTGTGATCAAAAGCGTCGCCCGTTGTATAGGTCGCTAACTTTTCATTGTACAAGCTGTTTTCCGATGCACGTCCGACGACAACATGATTCCCCTTGAATAATTTCACGCGAACTTTCCCGGTAACGACTTCCTGAGTCTGCTTAACAAAAGCCATCAGTGCTTCCCGGATCGGTGAGTACCAGAGACCGTCATAGATCACTTGAGAAATTTCTTTGTCGATCAACGGCTTGAACTTAGAAACTTCCTTGGTCAGTGTAATGGTTTCAAGCCCCTGATGGGCATTGATCAGAATGAGTGCAGCCGGATTTTCATAAACTTCCCGCGACTTGATGCCTACAAGACGGTTTTCAATATGATCAATTCGTCCGACTCCGTGAAGTCCGCCAAGCGCGTTCAGTTCTTTAATAATTTCAATAAATGGTTTTTTAACTCCGTTTAAAGCAACCGGAAGACCTTTTTCAAATTCGATTTCTACATATTCCGGTACATCCGGAGTTTTTTCGATCGGATTCGTCCAAGCGAACGCTTCTTCAGGTGCTTCGTTCCATGGGTTTTCCAAAACGCCGGCTTCGCACGCGCGTCCCCAAATATTCGCGTCAATCGAGAATGGGTTGTCGAGATCTACCGGAATCGGAATACCATGCTTAGCTGCGTATTTGATTTCCTCGTCACGCGTCATGCCCCATTCACGAACCGGAGCGACGACTTTAAGTGAAGGATCAAGCGCTTGAATGGCTACTTCAAAGCGGACTTGATCGTTTCCTTTTCCGGTGCAGCCATGGGCAACTGCCGTCGCGCCTTCTTTATGTGCTACGTCAACGAGCAACTTGCCGATAAGTGGACGTGAAAGTCCTGAAGAAAGCGGGTAAACGCCCTCGTACAATGCGTTTGCTTGGAGAGCCGGAGCAAGGTATCCTTCAGCAAGCAATTCTTTTGCGTCAACGACATACGATTTGATTGCGCCGACATCCAGTGCCTTTTGCTTCACTTTATCTAGGTCTTTGCCTTCTTCGCCGACATCAATGCTGAGTGCGATAACATCGTAATTGTACTTGTCTTGCAGATACTTAATGCAGACCGAAGTATCAAGACCGCCGGAATATGCTAAAACGATTTTTTCTTTTGCCATTAGTGAACCCTCCTGAGAATGAGTATGTTTTTTATGCGTTCTTTTCCATCAAGCATTTCAGAATTGCTTTATGTGCGTGCAGACGGTTTTCCGCTTCATCAAACACAACGGAATGGGCACCGTCAATCACGCTTTCCGTGACCTCTTCACCGCGGTGAGCAGGCAGACAATGCATGAAGATATGATCCGGTTTTGCTAAAGCGACAAGTGCATCGTCAACTTGGAACCCTTGAAAATCATGCAGTCGCTTTTCCTTTTCATCTTCATCGCCCATGCTCAGCCATGTATCGGTGATCACGACATCGCAGCCTTCAGCCGCCTCTTGAGGCGAATTGGTGAATGCAATGGTGCAACCATTCTTCGCTCCTCTTGCTTTCGCGGCTTCGAGAATCGCCGCATCAGGCTCGTAGCCTTCAGGACTGGCGACCGTCATGTCCATGCTGACTGCCGCGGCGCCTTCCATCAGTGAATGCGCCATATTGTTATAGCCATCGCCGATGAAGCATGCTTTTAAGCCGCCAAGCTTGCCTTTGTGCTCGAAAATGGTCAACAAATCGGCAATGACCTGTGTCGGATGATGCGTATCCGTGAGGCCGTTAATAACCGGAACATCAGCGTTCGCCGCCAATTCCTCAACCACTTCGTGGCCAAACGTACGAATCATAATACCATCGACAAATCGTGACAGCACTTTCGCCGTATCAGCGATCGTTTCGCCTCGACCGATTTGGATATCCTTGCTGCTCAAGTATAGCGCAGAACCGCCGAGGTGGTACATACCTACTTCGAATGCGACGCGCGTCCGAGTCGATGCTTTCTCGAAAATCATTGCAAGCGTCTGTCCTTCTAAGAAATGGTGTGTAACGCCTTGCTTTTGCATTGCCTTCAGAGCAACAGCCGTCTGTAAGAACGTTTTCAGCTCGTCTTCCGTAAATTCGGCAATGGTTAGAAAATCTCTGCCTTGTAATGTTGATGCCGTTTCACTTGTCAAATGAGTCACTTCCCTTTATTCGTCATATAGCTTAAATCTCGATATTCATTCAATGTGTGCACGTCCGGTGAAGGTTCTCCCTTAGCTGATGAGAGCGTCGCTTCAAGCGTATCAACACATGTATACACAGGCACTTGATAGCGCAGCGCGAGTTCTCTGATCTTGAAACCAAAGGACTTCCTGTTGCGCCCCGCCGTCGGAATGTTGAACACGGCAGCAATTTTTCCACTCGCCATTTGAGCAGCCACGTCAGCCTCTTCTTCGTTCACCCTTGTCGCTGGAATACCCGCTTTTGTGTACTCATCCGCCGTGCCCGGTGTTGCCAAAATGTCGAATCCCAATTTTACAAGCTTCTTGATGAGTTTCAAGCTCTCGTCTCTCTGATTTGAAGTGATCGAGCAAAATACTGCTTTCTTCTTCGACATCGCTGAAAACGGATTTGATTTATTCAGATAAACACCTTTCATAAAGGCCTCGGATACAGACTGTCCCAAGCCGAGCTGCTCGCCTGTCGATTTCATTTCCGGACCGAGCACAGGGTCAACACCCTTCAGCTTCGTGAAGGAAAATACAGGCGCTTTTACTGCATAAAAGCCCGGGCGAGGACAGTAGCCGTCATTGAGATTTTGTTCCGGCAGGCTTTTTCCGAGCTGAACGCCTACCGCCTTTTCAACCATTGACATTCCCGTTACTTTGCTGATGATTGGAACTGTTCGCGAAGCACGCGGGTTCACCTCGAGAACAAACACCTTTCCGGAGGCAATCACAAACTGAATGTTGATCAAACCCTTCACATTCAAGGCGCGGCATATTTTGCGCGTATCCTCTTCAATCTCATCCTTTGCTGCTTGATCAAGACTGAACGATGGAAATACAGCAATGCTGTCACCTGAATGAACGCCTGCACGTTCAATGTGCTGAAAGATGCCCGGAATTGCGGTCACATCTCCGTCGCTGATCGCATCCACCTCGCATTCAATACCCGGCATGTAGCGGTCAACTAGTAAAGGAAAAGATTGCTCATTCAGATTTCGTTCACTGTTTATATAGGCATCAAGTTCTTCAGGATGATGGAATAAGAACATCGATTGACCGCCAATGACGTAGGACGGACGAACAAGAATCGGATAACCGAGTTTCTCTCCTGCGACCGGCAAATCTTCAAGACAATGAACGGTACGGCCTTGAATATGTGGAATACCAAGCGAGTGCAGAAGCTCATAAAATTGTTCACGATCTTCAACTCGATCAATGCTCTCGGTGGACGTGCCGAGCACCTTGATTCCTGCTTGTTCCAGTGCCTTTGCTACATTCACTGCCGTCTGTCCGCCGAATTGAACGAGCGCGCCTTGAACCTTTTCCTTCTCCGCAACATGCAAAATATCTTCAATTGCCAACGGCTCGAAGTATAACCGATCGGCGATGGAATAATCGGTGCTGACGGTTTCAGGGTTGTTGTTAATCACAATGGCTTCAAAACCGTTCTTCTTCACTGCCATTGTCGCCTGAACGGAACAATAATCGAACTCAATCCCCTGTCCGATACGAATCGGACCCGAACCGATGATTAGAATTTTCGGCTTATCACTTGCAGGTGCCTCATCAGCACCAAACCAAGTCGAATAATAATAAGGCGTTTGGGCTTCGAATTCCCCCGCACACGTATCAACAAGATGATAGGAAGGAGCGAGACCGGCGGCACGAACGCGAGCATCGATGTCGTTCAGAGAGCTATTGAGCAGTTGAGCCAGCCGCTGATTACCAATATTCATCCATTTCGCATGTTCGATTTGTGCATCGGATAACTCCGCTAAGCTTTTTCCTTTGATCATTTTCTCAAAGGCAACAATTCCAAAGATTGCGTTGAGAAACCAATAATCAATTTCGGTTGCCTGATGAACGTCCGCAACCGTACGCCCTCTTCGAAACAGTTCACTGATTGCGAACAGACGCAAATCGGTCGTATTTTTCAAATGATCTTCCAGAACATCGTCCGGCTGTGCAGCGAGCATCTTGCTTTCAAGTCCGGTAAAGCCCATTTCCATGGAACGAACGCCCTTATTCAGCGCGCCTTCAAAGGTGCGGTCAATAGCCATGACTTCTCCGGTCGCTTTCATCTGTGTTCCAAGACTCCGGTCAGCTTCCGTAAATTTATCGAATGGAAAACGTGGAATTTTAACGACTATATAATCAATTGCCGGTTCAAAGGATGCATAGGTCGTACCCGTAATCGGATTTAAAATTTCATCAAGACAGAAACCGATCGCACATTTGGCGGCGACACGGGCGATCGGATAACCGGTCGCTTTGGACGCAAGCGCTGATGAACGGCTCACACGCGGATTAACTTCAATAATGGCATATTCATCTGATGCCGGGTTGAGTGCGAACTGAATGTTGCACCCTCCGACAATCTTCAAAGCACGAATGATTTTTAACGATGCGTTGCGGAGCATTTGGTACTGCACATCAGACAAGGTCTGCGAAGGTGCTACTACAATACTGTCTCCGGTATGCACACCCACGGGATCCATGTTTTCCATGTTGCAAACGATAATGCATGTATCGTTTGCGTCACGCATGACCTCATACTCAATTTCTTTCCAACCCTTGATGCTTTTCTCGATCAGGACTTCGTGAATCGGACTGAGCTTTAACCCTCGATGGAGGACCAAATTTAATTCTTTTTCGTTGTAGGCAAAGCCTCCGCCGGATCCGCCGAGGGTATAGGCCGGCCGAATGATGACCGGATATCCGACTTCCTTTATAAAGGCTAAACCATCTTCATAAGAGCGAATAATTTTGGAATCGGGAATCGGTTCCTTGATTTCAAGCATCAGATCCTTGAATAACTCCCGATCCTCTCCATGCTGAATTGAATCAACGGATGTACCAAGAAGCTCAACACCATATTTTTCCAGAACTCCTTGCTCATAAAGAGCAACAGCAAGGTTTAGACCGGTTTGTCCGCCCAGTGTGCCAATGATCCCGTCAGGGCGTTCTTTTATAAGAATTTTTTCTATTGTTTCAATGGTTAAAGGCTCGATATAGGTTCGGTCGGCAATCTGGTCGTCGGTCATGATCGTCGCCGGATTATTGTTAATGAGGACAACCTCAATGCCCTCTTCTTTGAGAGCAAGGCAGGCCTGCGTACCGGCATAATCGAATTCAGCCGCCTGACCAATCACGATCGGGCCGGAACCTATGACAAGCACTTTTTTAATGTCAGTACGTAACGGCATGAGTCACTTCACCTTTGTTCTGTTTAATCATATTCATAAAGTTCAAGAAAATCGGATGTGTATCGTCCGGACCCGGATGGGCTTCCGGATGAAATTGAACCGTTTCAATCGGAAGGTCATTATGGCTTAATCCTTCTACTGATTGATCGTTTACATTAAGATAGCTGATCGAAAATTGTTCCGTATCGATGCTGTCTTTTTCAACCACATAACTATGATTTTGCGAGGTCATCCACACTTTTCCGGTGGTTAATTCTTTGACCGGATGGTTGGCACCGCGATGACCGAAAAGCAATTTGCCAGTTTTCGCTCCGTAAGCAAGTGCAATCAGCTGATGACCAAGGCAGATGCCCAAAGTCGGATAGGCAGATGCTATTTTTTTAATTTCGCCGAACAGCGGCTGCAGCTGGATCGGGTCCCCAGGGCCGTTGCTGAGCATGACACCATCGGGATGCAACGCAGCAACAGCGTCTGAGTTGGTGTTATAAGGAACAACCGTTACCTTGCAGCCTTCATCGAGCAGTGCCTTCAGCATTGACTTCTTATATCCATAATCAATCAGAACAACATGTGGCCCTTTTCCCTCATAGGTGGTCATTGTCTTAGCAGAAACCTTGGCAACCATATCCTGATCCAGCGGTTGACTCCAATCGATCAGTGAAAAATCAGGAGAATCGCTGATGATCGCCTTCATCGTACCGCTCTTGCGCACTGCCTTGACAACAGCACGCGTGTCTATGTTGGCAAGACCCGGCACATCTGACTGCTTTAACCATTGATCTACCGTTTTAATTGATTGATAATGACTTGGCAGTTCGCAAAGATTACTGAAAAGCACGCCTTGCATTTGAATCTTGGCGTTTTCATTATCTTTCGCATTGACCCCGTAATTCCCAATCAGAGGATAGCAAAAGGTCATGATTTGACCTGCATAAGACGGATCGGTCATGATTTCCTGGTATCCGGTCATGCTGGTGTTGAAGACAAGTTCGCCCATCACTGAGGAAGGAGCGCCAACGCGCACGCCTGAGAATAATTGGCCCGACTCCAGAAGCAAGTATCCTTTTTTCATCATCAGCAGCCTCCTAATTATTTTTCCTTTAATACATCGTCAAGTGCTGCAATAAATGTATCAATTTCTGTTTCATTCGTGACGAGCGGAGGCAAAATGCGCAGCACATGCTTGCCGGCTGTCAAGATCAGCACTTGGTGTTTTTCTCTCAATTGGTTGACAATGTCAATAGCGGGTGCCGTGGTCTCAACACCGATTAACAATCCCAGGCCTCGAACATCGATTAATTGATTTGCGTATTTTTCTTTAAGGTCGTTCAATTTTTGATTTAAATAATCTGCATTCTTCACACATTGCGCAATCACATTTTGTTTTTCAAATGCTTCAATGGTAGCTACCCCTGCTGCGGTCGAGAACGGATTGCCTCCGAATGTCGATCCATGAGTTCCCGGTGTCAGCAATTGGGAAATATGTTTTTTTGCTAGGAAAGCGCCGATTGGGATCCCAGAACCAAGTGCTTTGGCTACTGTCAGAATGTCCGGTTCAATGCCATATTGCTCATAAGCAAAAAGCGTACCGGTTCTGCCCATGCCCGACTGTACTTCATCGACAATCATTGGGATACCTTTTTCCTTGCACACAGATGCGAGCTTCTGCACCCAAACTTTATCTGCGGGAATCACTCCGCCTTCGCCTTGAACCATTTCCAGCATGACAGCAATACATTCTTCATCAGCTGCGATAGCCTCGATATCTGCTGCATCATTATAAGGAAGGTATTTAAATCCGGGAACAAGAGAGCCAAAACCGTTGTGTATTTTTTCCTGTGCCGTTGCTGCCATTGTTGCGAGTGTCCTGCCGTGGAAGGAATGATCAAAGGTAACAATATGCCCCTCCGGTTTATGCAGGACTAAGTTCGCGTACCGGCGCGCCAATTTAATGGCTCCTTCGTTCGCTTCTGCCCCGCTGTTCCCAAAGAAAACTTGATCACAGCATGTGAGATCCGTCAGCATTTTCGCAAGCTTCTCTTGTGGTCCAATATGATACAAATTGGAACAATGCCAAAGGGTATCGAGTTGCTTTTTCAAAGCTGCTTCTACTGAATCCGGTACATGACCAAGTGCTAGTACTGCGATACCGGCTGTAAAATCCAAGTATTTTGTTCCTTCACTGTCCCAAACATAACTGCCCTTGCCTTTTTCAATAGTTATTGGAAAGCGTCCGTATGCAGCCATAACCGGCGCGATTGTTTCTTCTGATTTTGTGTTAAGCATGGAGTACTTCCTCCTCAAGGAAAATTTTTGTCCCGACTTCAATGCCCTTAGTATAATCAACCAGACATTCCGGCATCATACCGTTCACAATGACAACTTCCTGAACGTTTTTCTTTAAACTGTCCACTGCTGCCTTCGCTTTTGGAATCATGCCGCCGCTGATTTTCTTCAGTTCAATCAACCGTTCAATTTCCAGATCGGAGACCTGCTTCAGCCGTGTCAGTTCTCCATCCTTTTCAACAAGAATCCCAGGAACATCACTGATGAAGCACAATTTTCCATTAAGTGTCGCAGCAATGGCCGCAGCCGCTTGATCAGCGTTGATATTGTAATGCTGTCCCTTATCGTCCATGGATATAGGAGAGATGACAGGAATATAACCTTGACCGCACAAATTGGTAATCACGGACGGATCAACAGCCGTAATTTCACCGACATAGCCGAGTTTGGAAAGTGCAAGCGGCTTTGCATGAAACAATCCGCCATCAATGCCGCTTAGTCCAAATGCCTTACCGCCGGACGCGCTGATCTTGGAAACAATTTGTTTATTCATCGTCCCGCTGAGCACCATCTCCGCTACGTCAAGCACTTCCTGAGTTGTCACACGAAGCCCGTGGTGAAAAACAGTCGGAATAGCCATTTTCTCCAGCATCTGTGAAATTGCCGGACCGCCGCCATGTACGATGACCGGCAGCCACTCGCCTTCTGCCTGAATCGCCTGTATGCTGTTAAAAAAGGCCGGAGTCAGTTTATCAAAGACGCTTCCTCCACATTTAATCACCAGATAACGGTTCATTGTTGTCCTCCTGACATCATCTTTTTCTCACGAACGATAAGAAGCGTTTATTTTCACGTAGTCATAAGTTAAATCACAGCCCCAGGCAACCGCGTGACCGTTCCCCTCGCCAAGGATTGTTTTAATCACAATGGTGTTACCATCTAAATAGTTCTTTGCTTTTTCCTCATCAAAGTCAATCGGAACACCATTCTTAAAGAGAGTTATGTCGCCAAGCGCCATTGACACTTTACTTGGATCGAAGCGTTCTCCGCTGTATCCCATGGCACAAACAACTCTGCCCCAATTCGCATCACTTCCGAATACCGCTGTCTTTACAAGGCTCGAACCGACAATTGATTTACTGATCACTTCAGCGGAATGATCATCTTTAGCTCCGCTCACTTGAACTTCGATCAGCTTTGTCGCTCCCTCGCCATCGCCGGCAATGAACTTTGCAAGACCTTGACAGACAATTTCCAGTCCATTCAAGAAGGTTTGCCATTCCGGATGCTGCTCACTCAACAACTGATTTTCAGCTTGCCCATTTGCCAGAAGCAGGACCATATCGTTGGTACTTGTATCACCGTCGACGGTAATGCAATTGAATGATTTATTAATCACTGATTTCAGCGCAAGACTGAGAGAATCAGGAGCAACAGCGGCATCTGTTGTGACAAATCCGAGCATTGTCGCCATGTTCGGGTGTATCATGCCTGAACCCTTGCACGCGCCGCCGATGGTTACTGTTTTGCCATCAATTTCGACTTGAACAGCCAGATGCTTCGGCTTCGTATCCGTCGTGAGAATCGCTTCTTCAAAAGGTGCCTTCACATCATCGAGTTCAATGGCCGCAATGCCTTTTTCCATCTTTTCCATCGGAAGCTGCATGCCGATAACACCTGTTGAAGCAACACCTACGAGGTGATCGGCGATGCTTAGGTGCTCCGCCATCCACTTTCTTGTTGTATAAGCATTGTCAGTGCCTTCTTGGCCTGTGCATGAGTTCGCACTCACCGTATTCACTAAAATCGCCTGAAGTTTCTTTTCTTCAGCAATACTATCCTGTGTCACTTGCAGTGGTGCTGCTTGAAACACGTTCGTCGTATAAACCCCTGCCGCGGAGGCCGGAGTCTCTGAATAAATCCAACCCATATCCGGCCTGCCGATTCGGAGTCCGATATTCTGTCCTCCAGCAAGAAAGCCCTTGGGCGACCCGACACTGCCGTTTTCTATAGGAATAATTGCTGTTTGATTATATGTTTTTTCCACTAATCTCGCCCTCTCACGGATAGATCGGAGTGAACCCTAGTCCTGTCTGTTCATCCCAGCCCTTGATAATATTCAAATTCTGGACCGCCTGACCGGCTGCGCCCTTGACGACATTGTCGATGACGGAAACAATGGTGAGTCGCCTCGTCCTGCCATCGACATGTAATCCAATGTCGCAATAATTTGAGCCGAGTACTTCTTTTGTAGCCGGCCAAGTTCCAATGGGCCTGATCCGAACAAAAGGCGATTTTTCGTAATAATTTTCGTAGTGTTCCAGCAGCTCTCGTGTTGAGAAGCCTTGTTTCAAGTTCGCATACGTCGTGCACATCAATCCGCGTGTCATCGGAATCAGATGAGTGGTAAAAGTTATTGCGGTCTGTTCTCCGCTCTCCTGCGCGATCATCTGTTCAATTTCCGGTGTGTGCTGGTGCTGACCCAGCTTGTAAGCCCTCACGTTCTCATTGACTTCGCAAAACAAATTGCCAAGCGCCGCTTTCTTTCCCGATCCGGAAACTCCTGATTTTCCGTCAATAATAATGGATGTCAAATCGATCACATCATTTTTCAGCACCGGTGCAAGGCCAAGCAACGCAGCAGTTGGATAGCATCCGGGATTTGAAATGAAGGTTGCGCCCTCGATCTGCCTTCGGTTAATCTCCGCCAGTCCATACACTGCGTCATTCAGCAATGTCTGATCAGCAGGATCCAAATGATACCATTCCGCATAGTCCTGCGGATTTTTCAAGCGATAATCGCCGGAAAGATCGATACAGATCAGACCGCGTTTCAAGCATTCGGGAAGCAGATCTTTGCTGATGCCGGCGGGCGTTGCAAAGAAAACAGCATCAACCCTGGCCGCCAACTCATCCGCATCAAAATCCTCCAATGTTCTTTCAATAATACCGTCAAGATGAGGATAGATGCTCTGGATATCCGTGCCCGCGGTTGTATGCGCAACCAGCATCTCCAATTTGATTTGCGGATGATTCAGAAGCAAACGGATCAATTCAACGCCGCTGTACCCGTTCGCCCCAACAATACCTGCCTTCACCTGAAAGCCTCCAATAATTTGTTATATTTTCGTTCGGTGTCTCATTAACACTTCAGATAGTTAAATCAAAAGAGTAGTACTGATCCCCAAAAGATGTTTTCTGCGGAAAATTAAAAACGCCCGCCTCTTTTCATTTGAAAAGAGACGAGCGTTGATCACTATGCCCGCGGTACCACTCTGATTATTCCCAAATTAAAATGTTCAAAAAAGGGAATCTGCTTGAGACTCTGTAACGGGAGTTCCCGGACAATCCTACCTGTGATTCAGACCGTCATCTCCGAAGTGCGGTTCGCAGTATTACTTGCACCGGCTCTCACCAACCCGGCTCGCTTAAGCATTGCTCTACTGTTACTCTCTTCTTCACCGATTTTCAATAAGCAATTTTTAGTTATTTCTAACTTGTGTGATACTTATTATACATTGCTCAACTAATAAGTCAACCCTTATTTTAATTTTAATTAAATAAAAATGCAGCTGATTACTCAAACAATATATTCAGCAGCATTCCTCTATAGAAGTAAAAAATTTTTATAGTTTATTCTTCGGCCCCCAATGATGAATCTAGGGTGGCGAAATGTGAATATGCTATAATGAAAAAGCTTGTTCAATAACGAAAATACTCCTTATTTAAGGTTGGTGAACTTCTTGATTCATTTATTAATCGCGGTTATTCTTGGTGCCGTTGAGGGATTGACTGAATTTGCTCCGGTTTCGTCAACAGGACACTTAATCCTCGTGGCTGACTTGCTTCACTTTAATGGGGATACCGCAAAAACATTTGAAGTCATTATTCAGCTTGGGTCAATTATGGCTGTGGTTGTCCTCTACTGGAAAAGACTGTGGAGTCTCTTCGGTTTTTATCGGAACGAACCGAAGAACGGCCCTGAACATCTGAATCTTTTACACATCATTGTCGCAGGCATTCCGGCCATCATCCTCGGCGTGCTTTTGCGCGATTTTATTAAAAATGTTCTTTTCTCGCCTCAAAGTGTATTAATTGCACTTGTTGTCGGCGGCATCCTGATGATCATTGCTGAACGAATCGCCGCAAATCGCGGAGGAGCAGGCACAAAGGAATTGTCCTATGGACAGGCCTTTGTCATCGGCCTGTTCCAATGCTTGTCGCTCTGGTCCGGATTTTCCCGTTCCGGATCAACTATCGCCGGAGGACTTATTGCAGGCGTTGAACGGAAAACCGCGGCTGAATTTTCATTTATTCTTGCTGTTCCGATGATGATCGGCGCAAGCGGCTACGACTTCTACAAAAGTCTCGATTTTCTGCATGTCAGCGACATTCCGCTCTTTGTAGTCGGTTTTGTTACGGCATTTATTGTAGCCATGCTCGCCATTGTCTTTTTCCTTAAATTATTGCGCCGCTTTACCCTTGTACCGTTTGCCGTTTATCGTTTTATTCTCGCAGCGGTTTTTGCGCTTTATCTGATCTTCTAATAACTATCTATTATCTTCTTAAGTATCGAGTAGGAGGAGATAATTTCTCCGACCTCTCACACCACCGTACGTACGGGTCCGTATACGGCGGTTCAATAGCTTAAGTGTGCATGCTCGAACAGATGGACTAGATTTTTGAGTCCCACCTGTTCGAGTATTTTATTTGTGATTGACCGATGTAAGATATGGCTACAGGCGATATGCCAGTAACCTTTTCGTGTATTTGCCCATTCCCACGCTTTTTGTCTTGGAATCTTTAGTTTCATGAGACTTTTATAGCGCGTCTTGACCTTCTTCCAGCGTTTCCAAATGATCTGGCGAATTCTTCGCCGGAGCCACTGATTAATATGCCGAATATAACTCTTCATATAGCTTATGCCATAGTAGTTGATCCATCCTGTGGTTACTTCATTAATTTCTTTAATGATCCCACGGATGTTACCGCTTCGGCTTCTTTTCGTCAGGTGTTTGAGCTTTCGCTCAAAGCGCTTTTTCGACTTGATGTGGGGGCGGAACCCCGATCCCTGTTTGGTCGTGTGCAGGCAGAATCCAAGAAATTTGAGTTTCGTTGGGCTGCCGACCTGAGTTTTCTCCCGATTGACGGTTAGTTTCAGTTTATCTTCCAGAAAGGTGGTGATACTCTTCATGACTCGTTCGCCCGCTCTTCTGCTTTTGACATAGATCGTACAGTCGTCGGCATAGCGAACAAACTTATGTCCTCTTCGTTCCAGTTCCTTGTCCAGTTGATCAAGATAAATGTTGCCTAGAATGGGAGAAAGATTGCCGCCTTGGGGAACACCGGCTTCGGTCGGTACAACCCTTCCATTCGTATGCACACCACTATGCAGGAACCTGCGAATGAGTTGAAGGACGATTTTGTCCTTAATCCGTTTTTCCACGCAATACATCAACTGGTCATGATTCACTGTGTCAAAGTAGGCTTTTAAATCAAGATCCACCGCATATCTATATCCTGCTTCGTAGTAAGCCTTGGCGCGTTTCATTGCGTTATGGGCACTGCGGTGCGGGCGGAAGCCAAAGCTGTTGTCTGAGAACGTCGGGTCAACGATCCGTTCCATCACTTGAAGGATCGCTTGTTGTACCAGTCGGTCACGTACAGTCGGAACTCCGAGCTTTCGTTTCGATCCATCCGGTTTGGGAATTTCTACACGTCTTACGGGTTGTGGCTTATAGGAGCCATTCCTCATCTGTTTGATCAATTCTTCCTTGTTCCGTATGAGGTAAGAAAAGAGCTCCTTCACTGTCGTCCCATCGATGCCTGCCGCTCCTTTATTCGCCTTAACACGCTTGTAGGCTTGATTAAGATTGGAACGGCTCGTTATTTTCACGATGAGTTTTTGATTTTTCACACCATCTCTTCGTTCAGGTTCGCCGTGAGTCGTGCTACACACTTCTGTCGTACCTTCGGACTCCATCCTATTCTTCGATAGATAGTCATCATTTGATGTTTTCTGTGATTGCCGCATCGCTCACACCTCCTCTGTTTCCGAGATTACTATTGTTCAGCCCTTTGTCCTGGTGGACTCCTATGGCTTCTGCTGACTTCTTACAATTCATCTCACCATCACTGGCATGATTGTTCCTGTGGGAAATGCCTTCCCTCTTGTCGGGAACCCTTGTAAGACCTCCCCGGGTAAGAACGACCGCTTTCCTTCCATGTGGCTGCTGCATATACTGTTTGAGATTCGGGCAGTATTGGACTTCACCTTGTTACGCAGGCTTATCCGTCTCTATTCAGCCTTAGTATGCAGTTCTTGTTCATCAGCCCAGAAGTTTGCCTCCGGCTTCCTTCAGATTCCACCTCACAGTGGACACCCTTGCCTTTGGCTAACAGTTCCTACTGCCAAGCCTGTAGCGGACTTTCACCGCCTAGCTGTCGTCCATGCCGGGCGCACGTATAAAAAGAGCCGGAGAGAAATCTCTCCGGCCCTTTTTATTTTTCAATCGATTAGTTCGCATATTCCGGAATATCAAAAATCAAGTTATATTTAGAAACCACACTGTACAATGTATCGATCATTGGCGTCTGTTTCACAGCCCAGGCGACGTCGGTCGCATATTGATGAGCAGCACTGCCCATAACAAGTGCTTCCGGATTCCAGCGCATTTTGTACAATGTATCCTGGCGGTAGGTAGCATTATAAACGTAATATTTTGCGATCCAAGCAGCCCCGCCTTTGATTGCCTTTTCAGGCGTTGTCCAGCCTTGTTCGTAAGCATACTTTGCTCCACTGTTCACCGCACTTCCGTCGTAAGCGCCGATGCCGAACATATTATAGACCGTCGTACCATTATAGTTGACGCCATTAGCAAGTGTCGAACTACCGTTTCCTGTCTCAAGCAGCGCGTGGGAAACAAGATATACCTCGTTTACTTTGCTCTCATTTGCCGCATTTATAAAAGCCGCACCTTGTCCGGCCAAAATCCCCTTGCCCTTCAGCATCGTGTTCATATCACTAAGCGAAATATTGGCCAATGAGGAAAGCTGTAAGAATTGGTAATATTCTATACTTCCCTTTGAAAAATTCTTCGGGTTTAAGTATTGAGCCAGAGAAGAACTGCTGTTTACATTCTGTTCTTCCGCCAGTGCCTGACCGAATGAAATTGAATAATTTGTTGTGATATATGCAGCATTACCGTCTTGAATGGTTGTTGTTGTTTCTTTTTTTACATAGTCCCCGTATACATAACCGTCTTGACCGTTATAACTGACCTTAACCCATCCGTCAGGAGCATCAGCAAGTATTTCAACAAGTGTTCCTGCCTTTAATACTTCATAGCTCTTATATGATGTTCCCGGACCTTGACGGAAATTTACTCCAGTAGTGATTAACCCACTGGTTTCTGTTGTTTGTGTATCTGACGAATCCGAGCTACCGGAGTTATCCGAGGCACTATCAGGCTTTTGCACATAATCGCCCGACACATATGCCGTTCCTCCGGCATAGTTGACCTTCAGCCAGTCTCCACTTGTTCCCACTACTTCCACGCTGCTTCCTTTCTTCAACGTTGTCAGCAGCTTGCCTGAGGTCGACGCGCTCGATCGGACATTCAAATTTGCTGTCGTCGTTCCAGTGTAAAGCACCGTTTCACTACCGGATCCATCCGATGCACTGTCAGGCTTTTGTACATAATCGCCGGATACATACGCCGTTCCTCCGCTGTATTTGATCTTCAGCCAGTCGCCGCTTGTACCCACTACTTCTACACTGCTCCCCTTCTTCAACGTTGTCAGCAGTTTGCCTGAGGTCGATGCACTTGATCGAACATTCAAATTTGCTTTCGTCGTTCCAGTGTAAAGCACCGTTTCACTACCGGATCCATCCGATGCACTGTCAGGCTTTTGCACATAATCGCCCGACACATACGCCGTTCCTCCGCTGTATTTGATCTTCAGCCAGTCGCCGCTTGTGCCCACTACTTCCACGCTGCTTCCTTTCTTCAACGTTGTCAGCAGCTTGCCTGAGGTCGACGCGCTTGATCGAACATTCAAATTTGCTTTCGTCGTTCCGGTGTACAAAACCGTTTCATTGGAGCTGTCGGAATCCGATGTACTGCCCGCCTTCGTGACATAATCGCCCGACACATACGCCGTTCCTCCGCTGTATTTGATCTTCAGCCAATCGCCGCTCGTCCCCACTACTTCTACGCTGTTCCCTTTCTTCAACGTCGAAAGAAGCTTGCCTGAGGTCGATGCACTTGATCGAACATTCAAATTTGCTTTCGTCGTTCCAGTGTAAAGCACCGTTTCACTACCGGATCCATCCGATGAACTGTCAGGCTTTTGCACATAATCGCCCGACACATACGCCGTTCCTCCGCTGTATTTGATCTTCAGCCAGTCGCCGCTTGTGCCCACTACTTCCACGCTGCTTCCTTTCTTCAACGTTGTCAGCAGCTTGCCTGAGGTCGACGCGCTCGATCGGACATTCAAATTTGCTTTCGTTGTTCCCGTGTACAAAACCGTTTCATTGGAGCTGTCGGAATCCGATGTACTGCCCGCCTTCGTGACATAATCGCCCGACACATACGCCGTTCCCCCGCTGTATTTGATCTTCAGCCAGTCGCCGCTTGTGCCTACAACTTCCACGCTGCTCCCCTTCTTCAACGTTGTCAGCAGCTTGCCTGAGGTCGACGCACTTGATCGAACATTCAAATTTGCTTTCGTCGTTCCGGTGTACAAAACCGTTTCATTGGAGCTGTCGGAATCCGATGTACTGCCCGCCTTCGTGACATAATCGCCCGACACATACGCCGTTCCTCCGCTGTATTTGATCTTCAGCCAATCGCCGCTCGTCCCCACTACTTCTACGCTGTTCCCTTTCTTCAACGTCGAAAGAAGCTTGCCTGAGGTCGACGCGCTCGATCGAACATTCAAATTTGCCGTTGTAGTCCCGGTATAAAGAGTTTGTTCGCTTGCCGATGAACTCGTTTCAGAAGCAGTACCCGTCTTTATGTAATCTGCGGAAACATAAGCAGATCCGTCTTTATACTGGATCTGTAACCAACCGTCACTCGTTTTTCCGGTAACTGTAACAGTGGCACCTTTTTTCAATGTTGTGAGCACTGTTCCCTGCGTGGATGGTAAAAGGCGTACATTCAAGTTTGCAGATGCTGTCCCCTGATAACTGGCAACCGACTGCACAGACAGACTTGGCGTGCCAGTCGAGCTTTCCGAGACTTTCTCTGTATAGTAGCCGTCAACATATGCTGTTCGTCCTTCATATTTGATCTTCAGCCAATTCCCCTTTTCACTTTCTTTGTCTATTCCAATGACTTCAAACGTCTGATCCTTCTTAAGCATGCCGATTTGCTGTTGTTCAGTGCCAGGTGTACTACGTACATTCAAATTCGTTTTGGCTTTCGCTTGATAGGTTTCGAAAGCATCTGCAGATGCATGAACAGGAACTCCTGTAACCGTTGCTACCGCTGCTGCAGCCGCGAAAGCTCCGACAATAGTAAAATTACGATTTGGGCTCATTATAAGTTACCCCCGAGTATGATCTAAATGATAGATTATATTTTTACTAGATATATCGGTAAGTTATGGAATTAGTTTAGTGTAAAGTGTTGATTTCACTCGTTTTGTAACGAATAATTAACAATTTAGCCGATTTAAGTAGGTTATTTGGCACAGTATTTTAATTACGTTCTTTGATAAAAAGTAATTTATGATTAATAAGATTCAGTTCGCTTGTTTCTTGTTTTATTCAAATTGATGAATCAAAATCACCGAAACAGACGGTTTTCCCCCTCCTGTTCCCGCTCTTTCATATCGAAATTCTGAAAATCGTATTACGTGACCAACAACGGTCCCGAATGGATTAAAATTTCTTTTTCAGAAAAGAGTAATTCATTTTTTTATACTCCAAATTTCATAGGCAAATCGTTTATCCGACTTTTTTGTTTTCATTAAAAAGAAAAACCGGGCAAAAAGCGCCCGGTCCTTAATCTCCAGCCATGTGTGATTGGTTTGTGTCTTTACAGTGTTGAATCATCGCTTCGGTTACTCGCATCAACTGAGCGCGACCGCGGGCACACCGCGAGCCTCCTCAGACAAGTAGAAATCTGCGGGTCTCGCTGGCACCTGATCCCGCAGGCGTTTCACACCTCCGCTTTGATTTTCGGCCAAGCCACTGAGTTATTCGTTTAAATACGGGGCAAAATTTTATACTTTCTTAACTTGCAAAAAAGCCCGAACTGGGCTTTTCGTGTGTCTTAATGAGTTGTATAAGAAATGGCTTGATTTCCGAATTGGTGCCAGGCTTTTATAAAAGCTTGTTTACTTGACTTGGTTCCTGGTTTGCCAGCAAGCGGATCATTAAAATAGACATAATTTTTGTCAAATCCGGTCAGCAAAACGGAATGTTCCTTAAAAGTGATGCGAATTGTTCCTTGCTTTGTCGGCCAGTTCTGCCATGCACTCTCCGGAATGGGCTGAAAATTAATACTCGTTATCGTCCATACCGGCTTGCCCGAAGCCATTTGTTTTTCAATCGCTGACCACGGCTTGCCGGTCATATCAATCACACGCTCGCCTAAATAGCGGCGCGCCAAGTCGGCAACCGGTCCATGATAGACGGCAAATCCCGGATTTGCTCGACTGCCGTGGTACATATTGCCTACAAATCCTTCATTCGGATTGCCTTTCAGTGCTCCTGACTGAAAAGGAACCTTTTTCATTTGTTCCGCGAGCTGCATTTTATTGATTTTTACATCGGCAGATTGCAGCAGCATCGTCAGGCTTGTCACTTCACAGCCATTGGGAAGTTCAGGCTTTTGACTGACATATGGTGCGCTCAGCTTTTTCTCTGTCACAGCAGGTTTCTTTTCATGTTTAGGCAAAGTCTCTTTTAGCACTGCCGGATTACCCGTCTGTTCTTTTTGCGTTCGTTCAGAAGATCCTTCTTGATCGCCTCGATTCTGTAAGAGAACCACCATAAAGACAGCACAGACGATCATAATCAGAATCATTAGTATCGCAACCATTCGTTTCACATAACGCATTCATAATCCCCTCTAGGAAAATCGGCGCTCATAAGCATTATTGACTTCTTCGCTCCGTAAATCGAAGCAAATGGTAAATAGTCTTAATCGTTGGTACTTGTGCACCGCATCGGTCAGCGGTCTCAATAACGAAACCGAGAATAGCATCCAATTCCATTTCACGGCCATTCTCAAGATCCTGGAGCATCGATGTTTTATGATTCTGGATCTTCTCGTCAGGAAACAAAAGACCTGTTATGTACTGCTCGCTGATTTGAATTCCTGATTTCGCCGCAACTTCAAGAAACTCTTCGCTGATTCGTTCTAACAACCCATGAAGATCCGAGTCTGCCAGCGCTTCTCCAACGCGTGTTCGCGTTAAAGCAGTTAACGGATTATAGGTGATATTCCAAAGTAATTTTTCCCATTTAATCTGTCGAATATGATTCGTGATCCGCACCTCAGCCCCTGAATGCAGCAAAGCTTCTTTGAGTTCATGAAGCGTTTCGTTTACCAAACTGTTTTCCTGCCATTCGCCGATCACGAGTGTGCCGTCGCCGACATGGTTTACCACGCCCGGTGCTTCGCGAATGATTGAAATAAACGCGGAGCCGCCAATCACATGATCAGCACCAAAAATTTCAGCGAGTCGTTCTTCATTGCCGATTCCGTTAAGCAGACAGATAACCTTCGTTTTCGGTCCCATGAGTGCACTCAATTCAGGAATCACAGCTTCTAAAGCAGTAGATTTAATCGCTAACAAAATATAATCGAAAGAAAAATCCTCTTCCAGATTTTCTGCGTCTCTAACTTTTACCGGTAGCGAAAAATCGCCGGCAATACTTTTCACAATCAGTTCGTGATCATGCAGCCGCTCAAGTGTCCGTCCTTTGGCAATAAAGGTCACGTCCAATTTTTCCTTCGCTAAAACTCCGCCATAGTAGCAGCCGATAGCCCCTGCACCCAGTATTCCAATCTTCACAATCAAACACGCCCCATTCCCTGACCTGATATCTGTTCTCCTGCCGCAGTCTCTTTTTCTCTAATACTCTCATTTTAGCGTATTTCAGAGCGTTTTTCTTAATCAAATCCTTGGAAATGATTCATGAACCAGCCAGTTCGAACAGTCTCCAGTATTTTTGTTATACTTAGAACGGCTTACACAGGATTCGCACAAGGTAGCATAGAATCATGAAGTGATACGAATTTAGCGGAAACAGGTGAATCAATTTGGATGAAATCATTATTTATTGCGACGGCGGATGCCGGGGAAACCAGAGTGACCATAATGTCGGCGGCTGGGGAGCCATTTTAAAATACGGTGATCATGTCAAAGAGCTTCGCGGAGGCATGCATAACACAACCAATAACGTGATGGAACTGACGGCGGCAATCCGCGCGCTTGAATCGCTCAAATCACGGCAAATCCCGGTCGCATTCTACATAGACAGCGCTTATGTAGTGAATGGCATGAACAGCTGGATTTCAGGGTGGATTAAAAAAGGCTGGAAGACAGCAGGCGGAAAAGCCGTTAAAAATAAAGAGTTGTGGATGCGACTGAATGATCTCGCGCAGGCGCAAGAAAAGATTACCTTCAATAAGGTCAAGGGGCATCACGGTGTCGAATACAACGAACGCGCCGATCAACTCGCAAATCTCGCCATGGATGAAGCAGAAAAAGACTAGACAGAAAAAGCCAGAGAACCTCGCGTATTGCGCAGTTTCTGGCTTTTTAATCATTTTATTGAACATTTAAGATTACTTGTCCCTTTTTCATTGATTCATTGACGTTGATGACGCGCTGATTCGATGACCCGCGGAATTTCAGCTTCAAGTTCCGTTTTGTCATATCAAACGGTCCATCCACAAGCACATCGATTTGGTCGAGCATTTCCCGCCGCTCCGAATCCTCAAGCAAATCTTCATAGAGAAATCCGGTCCAGCACCAAATATCCTTATCCGGACATTCGTTCTTCACACGCTCGACGAGTTTTGTCAGGGTGTTTGGGTGATCAAACGGCTCGCCGCCGAGCAGCGACAATCCCTGAACTTTACCGTCCGAACGATTTAAATCATCAATGATTTTGTTCTCCACTTCATCCGTATATGGCTTACCGAAGTCAGGATTCCAAGCGATTGCATTCCAACAGCCCTTGCAGTGAAAATGGCAGCCGCTGACAAACAAGGAATGCCTGACTCCCGTTCCATTCAAAAAATCAAAGCGTTTATAATCGGCGTAATTCATAATCGGTGTGACTTGTCCTCTTTTCTCTTCAACTCTGCTGCTTCTCGCGGCTGTTGATTTCCTTCAGACGTCCTTTGATCGGCTTGCGCTGAATCACGGAACCCAAGTAACCGCACAGCCGGCGGATGCAGGACGTTGTTTCCGGATTATGATTGCCGCAGCTTGGGCATTTGAACCCGGCTGCCGTTGATTCGAACTCGCCTTCATAGCCGCATTCATAGCATTTATCAATTGGCGTGTTTGTACCGAAATACCCGATTCGGTCATAGGCGTAATCCCATACTGTTTCCAGTCCTTCGGGGTTGTTTACCAAGGATGGGAACTCGCAGTAATGAATAAAGCCGCCTCCCGTGTAGGGTTCATAATCCTTTTCAAAATCAATTTTTTCAAATGGGTTGATTTTCTTGCGCACGTCGTAGTGAAAACTATTCGTATAGTAATCTTTATCTGTTATGTCCTTGATGCTCCCGAAATGCTGCTTGTCCAGTCTGCAGAAGCGGTCGGTCAAGCTTTCTGAAGGTGTCGCATAGACACTGAACGCATAGCCTGTCTTCTTGCGCCATTCGTCCGACAGCGACTTAAACCGTTTCACAATATCGAGTGTAAAGGTTTTTGCTTCCGGATTATGTTCCCAATTCGGACCATAGAACACCGTCGCCGCTTCGTAAAGTCCGATGTAGCCCATGGACACAGTCGCCCGACCATTCTTGAAAATGTCCTGTACCGGTTCATCGGCGTGCAGACGTTTTCCGGTTGCACCGTACTGATAGAGAATCGGTGCGTTTTTCGCTTCCACTTTATCCAGTGTATGAATTCGGAAGAGCAATGCGCGGCATACCAGATCCAGCCGTTCTTCAAATAAACTCCAAAAAGCAGTTTTGTCGCCATTTGACTCGATTGCGATCCTTGGAATATTCAGCGTGACAACACCCATATTGTTACGACCGTCTGTAATGTATTGTCCGTTCTCCTGATAAGAAGGCAGGAATGAACGGCAGCCCATCGGCGCCTTGAAGTCCCCGGTCACTTCAACAATTCGGTCATAGTTCAAAATATCCGGATACATCCGTTTCGTGGCGCATTCCAAAGCCATTTTTTTAATATCATAGTTTGGATCGTCTTCGTTTAAATTTAACCCGCGTTTAATCGTGAACACGAGTTTTGGAAACACCGCTGTTTTATGATCGCGGCCAAGCCCGATAATTCTCACCTTCAAAATCGCTTTCTGAATCTCGCGGGCAAACCATGAACGGCCAAGACCGAAGTTTAGAGTAAAGAAAGGTGTCTGACCATTGCTTGAAAAAAGGGTGTTAATTTCATATTCAAGCGACTGCATCGAGTCGTAAATTTCTTTCTCAGTCATCGCGTAAGCGTAATGTTCTTGTTCTGCAGGATCCGAAATCCAAGTCTTTGCGGTTTCCAAGTATTTGCTGAAGCTCGTTCTCGCATAAGGTTCCAATACTTCATCCGCACGATTAAACGATGTGCCGCCATAAATATTCGAGGATACATTGGCGACAATCTGAGCAACCAGCGCGGTCGCCGTCTTGATCGATCTCGGCTGTTCCACGTCAGCATTGCCGATCGAGAACCCTTTCTCAAGCATGCCTTTAAAATCAATCAGCATGCAGTTATACATAGAGAAAAACGGCGAGTAATCCAAATCATGGAAGTGGATAATTCCCTGATTATGCGCATCGGCAAATTCCTTTGGCAAAATATGGCGGAGTGCAAAATCTCTGGCCGCCACGCCCGCGAGCAAATCGCGCTGCGTATTAAATACTTTTTCATCTTTATTCGCGTTTTCATTGGCGACATATTCATCCATATTGATTAAGTCACGAATCTTGTCATCTAATGATTTTTCTTTATATACCGGTTCTTTAATCATCATGTCCGCCCCCATAGTTCCGATAAACAACATTATAATACAATATGTAGTAGGATCAATAGGATACACAACACAATATGTAGGAGTCTAGCGTATGGATTGCATTTTTTAGGATACCAGAGCGGAAAAATAGATCTGTGACAATTTTGCGAACGAGGGATAATACACGCATATTTATAGATCTCGGAGAAAAAATAAACAACCTATTTATTATATCGGAAGACCGCTAGAAAGCAACTGCAAAAATGATGAATAAATCCAAACATGTACTCAACTAGAAAAACCGGGCAAAAGCACTCAGTCATTACGGTCTCAGGATGCGGTTGTCTTCGCATTGCCTCTTATAAAATAAGCGGAGATTTTCCAGTTATATGCATCATGGAGGATGTTTTGCGGGTACATAAGGGTAATTTTTCCGGTTATGCAAAGCAAAACCCTCCATTTTCACGTCTTTTAATTCGATAAGGGGCATTTATCCGTCTATTTAAGCAATTTTTTCATTCATTTTCTAATGAAGCGGAATTTTTCCGTCTATTTATCAAATTGGGTGCTTAACCTGATCGCTCAACCGATATGTGCGGGTTGGCAATCAACCTCTTATGACCATATAGTCATACCCGCGAGACAAAATCTTAAAATTTGGAACAAAAAAATGACGACACGGTGATCGTCATTCCTAACCTTCCTAATGAAACGTATGATACAGAAATTTATAGAGCCCATTTTCAGCATATGAGGCGTCAGTCACCCATTCTGCCTGTTCCTTTACATGCTCCGGGGCATTCTTCATAGCGGCAGAGTGGCCTGCTAGTTGAAACATTGGCAAATCATTTTCTCCATCACCAACCGCAAGCGCATTGTCGGGAGACAGATGATAATGATCCAGTAAGATTCGAATTCCGCTCGCTTTTGAAATATTCTTTCCTACTAATTCAACATTGTTATGTGACGAAGAAAAATAGTCAAACGCGAATTTTTCCTGCAGTTGGCGCAAATCATTCTTCCACGCATCCATTTTCGCTACATCTTCGCTGAAAAAATACATCTTGACGATCTGTGCCAATTCGTCGTCAGTCAGCGTCTCCTTCCAAACCATGTCCTCAAGCACCGCTTGCCTTCGCGACAGCCACTCGTTAACCGATACCGACTCCGGCCTTTTATCATTAATTTCATTGATTATATAGTGCCTATCTCGGCTTAGAATCGTTCTTCTTCCGCTGACCGGATGCAGCTGATAGTACATCTTATGCTGTTCCGAGTAATGAAGCATGTGCTCGACAAGTGCTTTTGGCAGGACGCTTTGAAAAATTTTTGCCGTTCCCGCGAATACAGTCATTCCATTTGCAGCAACCATTCCGGCTGCCGGAAAATCATCGGGCAGTACATTAAGCGCATCAACCTCCGAACGTCCCGTGACGACGAATACATTCTTGCCGTGCGCACTGAGTTTCTTAAGGTAACCGTTCAATTCAGGAGTCACTTGATTATCCGGTGTCAGAGTCGTCCCGTCTAAGTCAAGCATAATCGTTTTTATGTTCAACTGATATCACCTCCGCGCAATCTCTTCATTCATTCTATCGTTTCTTGCTGCGCAGCGCATCCTTTCAGTTTTTTTACGGACATGTTTTGTCTTGCTGAAATGCGGGTATAGAGAACATAAGGAGCAGGGATTGGAACTCTCGTGATCAGGATAAATTCGTTTTGCTATGAAAATTAATTTCTCAATCCATTTACAATCACCGCGTCATTAAAATAACTTCGGCTTTTACATCAGGTTCATCAAAAGCTCATTCACATGAATGACTGAAAAAATGACCAAAAAAATTTAAAAAGAAGTGATTTTTCTGCCATTACTTATAGTCGCCTTAGGCGTAATTGTATTACTCATACTCATTATGAAGTTTAATCTCAATACGTTTATCTCACTGCTCATTGTTTCCTTTCTTGTTGCACTTGGATTAGGCTTGCCACTTACAAAGATTATTTCTGTTATCGAAAAAGGCATTGGCGAGCAGCTCGGCGATCTCATTTTAATCTTCGGGCTCGGCGCCATCCTTGGCAAACTTGTTGCCGATGCAGGCGGTGCGCACCGAATCGCGATCTCGCTTGCGAAAAAGTTCGGTAAAAAGCGTATTCAGTTAGCAGTAATCTTTGCTTCATTCATCATTGGTATTGCCTTATTCTTCGAGGTTGGCCTAGTTCTTCTGCTTCCAATCGTTTTTGAAATCGGACTTGCTCTAGGCGTACCACTGCTCTATGTGGGCATGCCAATGATTGCCGCTTTGATGGCAACTCATGGATTTTTGCCTCCGCATCCGGCACCAACCGCTCTTGTTCAAAGCTATCATGCCAATACGGCCTATGTGCTCCTTGTTGGCCTGTGCATCGCCATCCCGGCCGTCATTGTCGGGGGCACCTTATTGAATCGGCTGCTTTTCCGTTTGATGCCTAAAGTTTACACACATTCCGGAAACGAGGAACTGCTTGATAAGAAAAGACATTTTGATGATGATCAAGTACCGTCTTTATCACTCAGTATCTTCACCTGTCTCCTTCCTGTCCTGTTGATGATTTCAGCAACACTGGTCACCGATTTGATCTCATTTCCAAAGCTTCTTGATCAAATCATTCAACTAATCGGATCCCCGCCTGGTGCGATGATGATCAGCGTCCTGTTTGCACTCTATGCCATGGGCATCCGGCAAAAGCGCACTATGGAAGATGTGGAAAAGACAATTACAAAAGCGATCCGACAAATTTCAATGCTGCTCCTGATTATCGGAGCCGGTGGCGCGCTTAAAGAAGTCATGATTACAGGCGGCGTCGGTGATTATGTCGCCCATCTCTTCAAGGGTTCTCCTCTGTCGCCGCTCGTTCTGGCATGGGTGGTTACCGTGCTGATTCGTGTCTGCATCGGTTCCAGCACAGTTGCTGCTCTTACTGCCGCCGGGGTTGCTGCCCCATTGGTCGGAGCAACCGGAGTCAGTCCCACCCTCATTGTTCTTGCCACCGGTGCCGGCAGTGTATTCGGCGGACACGTCAACGACCCCGGATTCTGGCTGTTCAAGGAGTACTTTGATCTGAACATCAAGGACACGTTAAAAACCTATACCGTCATGGGCTGCATGCTTTCCGTAATCGGCATTCTCATGATCAGTGTCTTTTCGATTTTCATGTGATGAATCACAATTCTTTTGCTCATACTAATCTAAAAGGGAGGAATAAACATGCTCAGCCTTATATGGTCGCTGATCGTCATTCTGTTTCTCATCTGGCTCGTACTCCTGCTGCTTAAAGTCGGTGGAGCAATCATTTACCTGCTCCTTGTCGCCGCAGCCATCCTGTTTATCATCCAGTTCTTTACACGAAAGTAATAAAAGCGGAATCCCAACAAATGGGGATTCCGCTTTTTTATGTTTAATCCATTATTCTTTAATTTTTCTGGGCAGCCTCTGCAAGCGCCGCTTCGAAACTTTCACTGAAAATCGCGAAGGCATCGTCAATTTGTTCCTTGGTCACAATCAGCGGTGGAATAAAGCGAATCACATTATGATCGACGCCGCAGTTAAGCAGAATTAAGCCTTTTTTCAACGCATTGGCCCGAATCGCAGCAACGAGGTCGCCATTAGGTTTTCCGTCATGATCAACAAACTCAATGCCGATCATCAGGCCGAGTCCTCTGACCTCAAGCACTTCGTCATGCTGTTTCGCAAATTCAAGCAGTTTCCCTTTAAAGTAGGAGCCGACTTCAACTGCATTATCGACAAGTCCTCCTTCAAGCAATTCAAAGACTGCGACACCGGCCGCGCACGCGACCGGGTTGCCGCCGAAGGTCCCGCCATGCGTCCCAGCCGGCCATTGATCCATGAGCTCGCGTTTTGCTACCAAGGCGCTAAGCGGGAAACCGTTGGCAATCGCTTTGGCCAGTGACATAATATCCGGCTTCACGTCAAAATTTTCATAGGCAAAAATTTTACCCGTGCGCCCGAATCCGGTCTGAACCTCATCGAACACAAGCAAGATACCATGTTCATCGCAAATTTTGCGAATCGCTTGCAGGAACGACTTCGGCGGAACAATGTAGCCGCCCTCACCTTGAATCGGTTCCATAATCATGCAGGCCACCTGTTCCGGTTCAATCAAATCATGGAATATTTCTTTAAGTGAGTTCAGGCAGCGCGCCACTTCCTGTTCTTCAGTCAGACCGGATCGTGTTGCATAGGGATAGTCCGCATAATAAACACTCGGCAGCAGCCCTTCATAGTTGCGACGATATTTCGCATTTGAAGCTGTCAGCGTCGTTGTCGCAAGTGTCCGTCCGTGGAAGCTGTGCTTAAACGTAATAATGCCGGGACGGTGGGTGACTTGCTTTGCAAGCTTAATCGCCGCCTCATTAGCCTCTGCCCCGCTGTTCGAAAAATA
The DNA here is from genome assembly GCF_056678885.1 of Sporolactobacillus sp. PKPK-6. Lineage (NCBI taxonomy): Bacteria > Bacillati > Bacillota > Bacilli > Caryophanales > Sporolactobacillaceae > Sporolactobacillus > Sporolactobacillus sp. PKPK-6. The sequence goes on from NZ_JBWXPA010000003.1 coordinate 157,608, forward strand.
GATTTTATAATCTGAGCCAACATGACCGAGAATTTTCTCAGCCAGTTTAATATAAGAAGGATAATAAACAACATTATGACCGCCATGAATCAGTTGATCCATCTGCTCCTTAGCCTTCTGTACAACATAGGGATGGTTGTGGCCGCAATTAACAACCGCAACACCGCTGGCAAAGTCCAAATACTTCTTCCCGTTCTCATCCCACACGTAGGCACCTTCGCCTTTGACAACGCCAAGCTGCGTTGCACGCAACGCAATCGGCGGAAACAGATCTAATGATTTTTCATACATGCTTTTTTCCGGCATTTTACTTATACCTCTTTTTAATAAAAATTTAGAAGATCCTCATCAAAAGGCCGCTATGTCACACAATATTATATAATGAGTTTAAACAATCGTTTATTTACTTTTACTGCGTCAAAATTCGTGCTTGTTCGATCACTCACTGGAGGAATGAACGATGGAACTCAGACAATTAAAAACTTTTCAGGTGGCAGCAGAGCTGCTGAATTTCACACAAGCCGCCAAACAACTGAATTTCTCCCAGCCGACCGTCACGGCACAAGTCCGCGCGCTTGAGAAAGAAATCGGTCATTCACTCTTCTTCCGAATCGGCAAGCAAACCTTTCTTACTGCTCATGGAGAAATCGTAAAACACTATACGGACCAGCTCTTCCCCATCCTGGATCAAATGGATGCTGCTTTGCACGAAGAAAATCAGACAGCAAACAAGCTCACCATCGCAGCATCGGAAACCTTCTGCACGCATTACTTTCCACCGATTATCCGGCAGTTTCTTGATGCTTATCCCGAAATCGGAATCAAACTCGTGTCATGCACGAGTGACAAAGTGATCGCAGGCATTAACAGCAACAGCTTCGATATCGGCGTCATCTCAGGATCTTATATGAAAGCAGGCATCACAAATGTCAAAATCTCAGAGAAGGAAGATTTAATTCTGATCGCATCGCAAACATTGGCTGAACAGTATGCCGACCGCGAACTCCTTGAACGCTATCCGTTCATCAAATATGAAATTGCCGGCCCGTTTGAAGAACAAATGAACAGCTATATGCAGGAAAACGGCATCCATCCGACTAAAATCATTGAATCCAGCAGCCTGGAAGCGGTCAAGAGTGCTGTTATGAATGACATCGGCGTTGGGTTAATCAGTCGCAATCTTGTTAAAAAAGAACTGGCTTCACGCCAGTTGTATGAAATACCTTTAAACAAGAAACCGATTGAAATTCAAACCTCTCTTGTGATTGCAACGCACAAGCTGCGTGATCAGAAAACCATGCACTTAATCCGTTTAATTGAACAGAACTGGAATACCATCCATTAAAGAATCTTTTCCAAAAAATCCTGAGCACGCTCTGTGCTTGGATGGCTGAAAAAGGCTTCAGGCGTGTTGGATTCCAGAATCCTGCCATCATCCATGAAGACGACTTTGTTGGCCACCTGTTTGGCAAACCCCATCTCATGCGTAACGATAATCATCGTCATTCCGGATTCAGCGAGTGACTGAATAACATCGAGCACTTCTTTGACCATTTCCGGATCAAGTGCCGAGGTCGGTTCATCAAACAGCATATAGTCTGGTTCCATTGCAAGCGAGCGCGCAATGGCAACCCGTTGCTTTTGCCCGCCTGAAAGTTTGTTCGGATACTGGTTCTTTTTCTCAAGCAGCCCAACTTTATTAAGTAGCTCTTCTGCTCTCTTGACCGCATCATCTTTTGAGAGTCCTTTAACTTTCATCGGTGCGTAAATCAAGTTCTCAAGTACGGTTTTATGTGGAAAAAGATAAAAGTGCTGAAAAACCATACCAACTTTTTCCCGTACTTTGATCACCTGCTTAGGTTTCATCGTAGTCAAATTGTCCTCATCAACCATGACCTTACCCGAGGTCGGATGCTCAAGAAGATTGATACAGCGCAGAAAGGTTGATTTTCCGGAGCCGGATGGTCCAATGATGACGACTACTTCACCTTTGTTAACTTGCAAGGTAACATCCTTCAACACATGTATATCGCCAAAATTTTTATAAATATGTTCTGCATCAATCACTGCGGCGCATCCTCCTTTCAAGTCGACGACCAAGATAGGTCAAGATCATTACGATAATATAATACATGACTAGTGAAATAAGCATTGGCGGAAAATAGTTGTAAATGTTAGCTGCAACAATTTGTGAACGACGCATTAGTTCGGTTACAGTTATTGTCGATACTAAGGCTGTATCCTTTGTCAACGTGATAAATTCGTTCATGATTGCCGGCAAAATATTTTTAATTGCTTGAGGCAATATAATATCCTTCATTGTTGGCCAATAGGATACACCTAATGCTTTCGCCGCCTCCAGCTGACCTTTGTCGACAGCATTTATTCCTCCGCGAATGATTTCAGACATATAAGCTGCCGAATTCAGACCAAAAGTCAAAATTGCACATGTCAGAGGATTAACATCGCCCATATTAAAAATTTGTGGAATGCCAAAATATGCAATGGCCAACTGAAGGATTAGCGGAGTTCCTCGAAAAACAGAAGTATACATATTTGCTAGTCCACGCAACAATTTGATTCGACCAATCTTACACAAGGAAAGCAGGATACCACCGATAAAGCCAAGAATGGCTGCACCAGCGGCAATTCCTAATGAAACCCAGATACCGCTGACGATATACGGGATTGAAGGAACTACTTGTTTAAAGCCACTGATTAATTCATTCATTCTGTCCTTTTCCACCCCTTGGATAAAACAATTCGATTACTGATTTTTTATCCACTTATTAACAAGTTCATCAAGTTTTCCATTTTTCTTAGCCTTAGTAATCGCTTTATCAAATTCAGCAGCTAGCTTACTTTTCTTTGGAAATGCTGCACTGATTGGATCCGATTCAGGTTTTCCGTCCACAATTGCCTTAAATTGATGCATATTTTTGTCTTTGCTTGTATAACCATAAGCAACTGAACTTACCGTAATGATTGCATCAAGTTTACCTGCACGCATTGCTTCAACCATTTCATTCAGCTTGTCCCATCTCTGAATATTCATAGGGATTGTTTTATTTAATTTAACAGCGAGTGTCTCTTGAGTCGTACCAAGCTGGACACCGACCTTCTTGCCTTTAAGGTCTTCTACACTATTGATTTTAGCACCTTTTTTGGAGAGGATAACTTGGTAATCATTAAAATAGGTTTGAGAGAATTCAACATTTTTTCTTCGTTCCGGTGTATTCACCATACCCGCCATAACAAAATCGACTTTTTTACTATTCAACGCAGCAATCAAACCATTGAAATCTTGATTTTTGATTTCCAACTTGTAGCCAAGTTGATCAGCAATATACTTTGCCAAATCAAGATCAAAGCCGACAATCTTGTTTCCATTTGCCGTATCTACCGATTCAAACGGCGGATAATCGGCGCTCGTGCCCATGACAATTGTTTTCTTTTTGCTTGAATCACTGCTTCCTGAACTGCTGCACGCTGAGAGTACAATCAGCAGCAGAGCCATCATAACTAAACCCATTTTTTTCATCATTAATCATTCGCCTCTTTTTTTATTGTTGATTCCCTTGTTAAGGAATTAAAAACGTTTTCTTTAATCTGCAAAAACTTGTTCGGTCATTGAACGGATCAGCTTCGGAAGCACACCATATGAATAGGGCTTGTAGACACGTTCCATCCATGTATGCGCCCGTTTACCATAGACGCCCATGTCAAGAACGGGGATGTTCAGCTCGCGAATCTGGTCGAGCGGTACACTGTAGGTTTTGCCCCATGCAGGGAAGTTTCCAATGATCGCTGCCGTTTCTTCCGCCGTCTCACTCATCGCAAGGTAGCTGCTGTCGGCGAGATAAGGGAAAAAGCGTTTCTTGGCAAATTGCTCGCCGGTCTCGTTCTCAGCTTGGTGCAGAACCTGATCAAGGATTTCATCGCAACGTTTCTCTGCCGCAACCTCATCGCGCAGATAATTATGCGGGCAGTACGGCGGAGCAAAAAAGATAATCACCTTAGGACGTTTGTCTCCGGAACGATTTTCAAGTGCCTCAATCACCTTGAAACTGACCTGCCGAAAATCTTCGTCCGGATTCGCCTGAACGACTTGATCCGTGATTTCATCAACCGGAACCCCCTTCTGAGCGAGCTCTTCGACGAATTCTTCATAGCTCAGTACATCAGTCGACCATTCCGGTGCTTGTCCTTCAAGCCCGCAGTTCTTCGAGAATATAGTATATTGTTTCTGAAGAAATGACGCAAGATCGTCACAAGCCTCTTTCGCGACTATTTTCAATTGAGCAAGCACTTCTTTCGGCGTGCGTTCATAGAGAAAATAGTTAAAATACAGATGCGTTGTTCCTGCCGTTTGCACATTATAGAATGCTTTTCTGTCTCTTAAAAAAAGACAAGACGGAGGAAGAATGACCTCATCAGAAATCTGCTCGGCGCAATCCATATTATTGTTCAACGCATTGTTGACCTTGCTCGCGATCAGTGTCGGATCAATGCCCGAAAGTGTCTCACCGACATGAGTTTCTCTTCCGCGGATATAGAAGCACCCAAGCAGCTTGCCTGCCGAACCTGTATAGATATAGCGCCGCGAATCACCTTTATAGAGCGGACTGTTGAAGTCACCATTAATGGCCAGCAAAAACTCAAGCCCCCGTTCCTTCTGCAGGCGGATCAGCTCTCGCGTTGCTTCCATAACACCCTCATGGTCATTCTCTTCGACCGGGTTGAACATCACCAGAAGATTGCCCTTCAATTGATCCGGATGTTCTGAATAATAGAGAAGATTACTCAGATGGACGGCGTCGCCGCTTTTCATATCCAGCATACCCCTGCCGAAAAGCCAGTCTCCGGAGACAGCATCTTTTTGCACATCACTGTCTTTTTCATATTTGGAAAAATAGTGCTGAAGGTAATCAGGATCCAGTGCATGCGCTTCAAGGGAGCCAAAGTCGTCAATGCCGACCGTATCCATATGACCATGATAAATGATGGTCTGTTTCTTTTCAATTGGGGCTTCAAGGAATGCAAAGACATTCTTTCTGCCCAGCTTGTCATCTTCCAATGCCTGTGTCCAGACATTCTCTGGATGCTGTTTGAAATAGGGAAAGGATCGGAGAATCGTTTCCAGTTCCTTTGCCATTGCAAACTCTCCATCTGTGCCGTTGACACTTTTCACGCTGACAAGGTCTCTCGCTATTTTTTCAATCTGCTCTTCTTCCGGCAAATTTTTAATGACCTCATACATTTAGAATCCACCTTCTCTACTGAATTATTCCACCGGATCACGCTGAAGCACGAGTGAGGAACAGTGGATACCTCCGCCCATTTTATTCAATTCATCAACAGGAATTGCAATGACTTCAACGCCGGCTTTTTCAAGTGCCTCAATGGTACGGACACCAAGAGACGTAAACAGAACTTTTCCCGGCTCAAGGCACAAACAATTCGTTGTCATTGGCGGATCGAGCGGATCTGTATAAATCAGTTTGACACCGCGTTGTTGCAAATCCTGCAGGAACCAATGCGGCAGATTCGTCGGATCAACAAGTGCCTTATCGACATCAACCATATTGAATACTTCGTCAAGATGGATCATGCTGGACGGCAGATCGACAACCACAAGATCCATGCCCTGCCAAGAAAGAATGGCACGCAGCTGATCGATACCTGCCTGATTCACGCGGATAGAGTGCCCGACCATCGCCGTTTTTCGGTCGAATACCATAAAGCTGCCGCCTTCCACAAAGCCTTTGCCTTGAATAGATGCCAACACCGGCATACCGATTTCAGCAGCTGTCTGGAGTGTACGACGCGTTTCTCCGTATCTGAATTTCAACGCGAAACGCGCCAAAATCAGACCGCCGGGAATCACCATGCCGACATCACGTGCAAATAGATTATTGGTTAGCAGTTGATCGTCCTCAATAAGCGGAATAATCTCAACACCCTCCCGCTTCAAAATATTAGTCATCCGATCGTGCTGCTCCTGCATTTTCACCAGATCCAACGGCTCCTTGCTTAAGCTGTAACTGACAATGTTTCCACTTGTGTCGCGAAGAATCCTCGCTCCGGCTTCCGGTTCGAACTTCGCTTTATTTAATTCATGGACCTCATTTCCCGGACGGTGAACAAATACCTTTCTTACCTTTCCAACCGCATTCGGGTTTCCCCAATCTGAAGACCAGTACTTCTCCAAAAGAGCAGTATCTTCAAATGAATCCTGAACCATATTCTCATCAAGAAATTTATGCAATACAGACAAGTTAAACCCTCCTTGTTAGGCTGAGTACAATTTAGCACATGTGACGGAATAAAACCTTACATGAAAAACATCTATTTCTATCATAATATAAATTGAGCGCTGTGTACTTTATAAATTCCTATGTCATGTATCTGAATATTCTATTGTTCATGAATATCCAGTTTTATTTCTTTATTGCAGTACAGCAATAATGTCAGGCACATCCTTGGAAAAACCGTCGTTCTTTTTTAATTATTCTAATTCCTTCATCACTTGTCAGATTTACTGTATTAAAGAATACCGATTGTTAGATTTGCTGACATTATAATTGACGATCTCTCCATATTCGCTTATTATTAACTACGTAAACTTCATCCTTTCTGTTTTCGTATATCCTTAATAATACGGTTTAAGGGTTTCTACCTGGGAACCGTAAATTCCCGGCTACGAAGAATATGTTCGCATATTTTTCGTAGCCTTTTTTTTACTATCAGAAAATAATTATATATAAAAGATGAGGTAGATAGTATAAGTGGTCCGGCATAACGCCACGTCCTGTGGCAAGCCGGACACTGGGCCGTCCATGGCCGTCGCAACTAAGCCTCTGTCTACGCCAAGGCTTGCCAATCGGCAAGTTTTCTAATGTTTTCTACACTTCAAATTGGAGATGGCTGAAATGAAACGAACAATTATTAAAAATGCCGAAATTGTCACTATGGATCAAAAGGAAACGATCACTCATGGAGACCTTGTCATTGAAGCCGATCGCATCCAGTCCGTGGGTACAATTGTAAAGCCCAAACCGAATGATCGCGTCATAGACGGAACCGGCAGAACAATTATTCCCGGATTCATTCAAACCCATATTCACCTTTGCCAGACCTTATTTCGTGGAAAAGCAGATGATTTGGAACTCATGGACTGGCTTCGGGAACGTATTTGGCCGCTCGAAGCCGCGCATGATAAGGAATCAATTTATCTGTCTGCACTGCTCGGCATCGGTGAACTGATCTCTGGAGGATCGACAACCATTGTCGATATGGAAACCGTACATCATACGGGCGAAGCATTTCAGGCAATTGCTGAAAGCGGGATACGTGCGCTGTCCGGAAAAGTCATGATGGATAAAGGCAGCGACGTGCCACTTGGCCTCCAGGAGAAAACGGATGATTCCATTCGCGAAAGTGTCGATCTGCTTGAAAAATGGAACGGTCATGACAACGGACGAATCCGTTACGCATTCGCGCCGCGTTTTGTCATCTCATGTACTGAATCACTGCTCACCCAAGTACGTGATCTCGCCGATCATTATAATGTTTTTGTTCACACACATGCATCGGAAAATCGCGGTGAAATTGCTATTGTTGAGCACGATACCGGCATGCGCAACATCGTCTATCTTGACCATATTGGGCTTGCCGGCAAACGCCTGATCCTCGCCCATTGCATTTGGCTCAGCGAAAAAGAAAAAGAAATCATTCATAAACGAGGCATTCATGTCAGCCATTGCCCGGGTTCCAATCTCAAGCTTGCTTCAGGGATTGCTCAAGTGCCGCAAATGGCCGATCTAGGCATTAATCTCGGTCTTGGTGCAGACGGCGCGCCGTGCAACAACAATCTGGATATGTTCCAGGAAATGCGGCTCGCTGCACTCATTCACAAACCGGCAAACGGACCGACGGCAATGAATGCCAAACACATTTTTCGCATGGCAACGATTGAAGGGGCTAAAGCAGTCGGCATGGAACATGAGATCGGCAGCCTCGAAGTCGGAAAAAAAGCCGATTTAGCCATACTGAATCTCAATAACTTCCATTGCAACCCGATGTTCGGCACCGATCCGATTTCACGAATTGTCTATTCAGCCAAGAGCTCGGATGTTGAAACCACGATCATTGACGGTCGCGTTGTTATGGAAAATCGACAGATGAAAACCATTGATCAAACGTTTGTTTTAAGTGAAGCTGAGATCGCAATCGAGCGACTGATGAAGCGTGCGGGCATACGTGTTTAATGATCGGAAATTTGTTGCAGGTCCAATTGGATCCGCATTTTTTTATCCATATAGTCATCGATACATAGAAGTGCAGGTTTCGAGGCACATTAATTGCTTAGAATGCCGATTATTGATTCAATAGAATTGGGGTTGGCAAACGATTTGGTAAAAAGGAGGATGTTTATGAGTCATTTTGAACTGCCCGCACTCGAATTTGCTCCTGACGCTCTGGAACCTTACATTGACAAAGAAACGATGATGATTCACCACGACAAACATCATCAGACCTACGTCACGAACCTGAACGCTGCCCTTGATAAGCACCCGGAATTAAAAGACAACTCGCTGACCGACCTGATCGCTCACTTGGATAAGGTTCCGGAGGATATTCGAACCGCAGTCCGAAACAATGGCGGTGGTCACTACAACCATTGCTTTTTCTGGAAGGTCCTTATTCCCGGAGGATCGAATAAACCGACCGGCGCGCTAGCTGAGGCAATTGATAAACAGCTCGGCGGCTTTGAAAAATTCAAAGAAGCCTTCACTAATGCAGCCACCGGCCAATTCGGTTCCGGTTGGGCCTGGTTGATGGTCACGAAGCAAAATGTTTTGAAGGTAACCAATACACCGAATCAGGACAGTCCGCTCATGGACGGTGCAACTCCCTTGCTTGGCCTTGATGTCTGGGAGCATGCCTATTATCTGAAGTACCAGAATAGGCGTCCAGAATATGTTAAGAATTTCTTCAATGTCATTAACTGGGATTTTGTCTCCGACGTTTATAATAAGACACTCGACACCGAAGCTGTACATTAATGAAAATTCCGAAGTGATTTCGTTCACTTCGGAATTTCTGCGTTATGGCACGTTCCTTGATTTCGGATACCAAACATCGCTAAAATAGAAGTAATGCTTGCGCAAGGAGGTTTGATCATGAACGAAGGTTTAGGCTTAGGCCTTGTCACTGTTGAAGTATGCGACTATGGATCGCTGACCGTTCAGCACTTAGAAAAAATAGCCCGCCACCCGGAAGTCGCAGTGATGAACTACGATTGCCTGAACGTATGCGGCATGTGCAGTTTAAAACCGTTCGCAATGGTTAATGGGCAACGCGTTTTTGCGAACACCATCGATGCCTGTCTTGAAAAAATAGAACAAAAAGTTAACGAAGAATTGGACACGCTTCAATAAGTCTTACACATGCATAAATTTAATACATACCGGATACGGAACCGAGAGTTTTGCATCGAGTAAGCTCAGATGGCCAGATACCATCTCCCGCTCAAACAAGACGAGATCCTCGGAATTCTGGTTCGCGACAACAAGAAATTGTCCGCTTGGATCGATTTCAAAATCCCGCGGCCAGTCTCCGATCGTATCCGCATGCTCGATCAGTGCAATTCTTCCGCTTTCCTCATCAATTTGGAATACTGCAATACTGTTGTGCCCGCGATTTGACACATAAACAAAACGCCCATCAGCACTGATCTTAATTGCTGCACCTTGACTGTGTCCCTTAAAATCAGCAGGCAGTGCGCTTACTGTCTGCATGATGGAAAAGTTACCGTTCTTCTCGTCAAAATGCAGCGCAATCACTTCGGAACTCAGCTCCGTCATCACATAAGCATAAGGTGCATTCGGGTGAAACACCAAATGACGCGGTCCGGTGCCCGGCGTAAAGTTCAGTTCACTCTGCTTGATCCATCTATCCTCAGTCAGATGGTAGGTTGTCAGCGCGTCAATCCCCAAATCTACTGTAACCGCAAAACGATTATCAGGGGTAAATTTCGCAAAATGAATATGCGGCGCCTCCTGACGAACAGGATCTGCTCCTGATCCTTCGTGCTTCATCTCCGCCTTTAACCGAACACCTCGATTTGGATCAGGTGCATATACACACGCCGTACCCTCGTGATAATTACCATCCAAAATACGCCTGTCTTCCCGATCGACACTCACATAACAAGGAGAAGCGCCCGTCTTCAGGCTTTGACCGAGGGGTTCAAGTGCCCCCGAAGTGTCAATGGTAAAAGCAGCAATTCCACCCTCCGATCCTCTTTTCACTACGGAGTAAAGATGATTGTTATTGCTGCTAATCGCAAGATAGGTTGGATTGCCGAGGTTCGCGACTGCATGCAAGTCAACAAGTTTCTTGCGCGTCGTATCAAGAGCAAATGAATAAATGCCCTCGCTTTTTCCTTTTGTATAGGTACCGATGTATCCGTTATAGATCACTGTACAGCCCCCTTTACTAAAAACAGCTTTTTATTTTCTAGAAATCACCTGCGTCCAACCGTAAGAAACAGCAAATGACTGATTAATAAGACAAGCAATGAGAAAAATACGGACAAGCTTAACATGACCATAAGTAAAAAATTAAAACGTCCGATCCAACAGGTAATCTGCATATGCAGTGCCGGATCAAGCAGTACGCTGAGCGCATTTGCCACAAGCAGAAGTCCAAAAAGAGCGCCTGCCCCGCTCCCGGCACCACGGATGTCTTCGTTGCTCAGCGACATACGCGATGAGATACATAGTGCGATTAAAACAAACAGCCAGAAAGCAGGATGACTGTAATTAGACACAGCAAACAGGCTCTGAAAGATTTGAAGAATTGCTTTTCCCAGCGCTGTCCATGAAGGCAAATCAAAGAACGAGAACTGTTGCGGAGCCTGAGACCAATCAAAGAAGGCGAGCGATGAATCATAAGTCATCCATTTCGCGCAAAGCGCGATGATCAAGCTGCCGCCGATCAGCGGTGCTACACCAATAAAAAGATTACCAATCCTTTGGTAAAGGCTGTTTGGATTATATGCATGACGCACGTAGCCCATCGTTCCATCGGTATCCACCGCCTGCAACAATTTGACTTCAGTCACACGATGACGAAAGATCAAGCACATAACGGCATGACTCAGTTCATGAATCGGCGTGCCCAACCAGGCAGTATAATAGATGCCCTTTATGCCGAACGCATGGATCACCCGTCCATTTGCCTGTCTCTCAAGAAATCCGAGAATAAAACCGCCGATGAAAAGTGCTCCGATCAAAGAGATAAACTGAACACCTGTCATTGCGACGATTCTTAAGACAATCGCCATCCACGATTGACCGCTCATCACTCAGCGCCTGCCCAAATGATGCTTATCCAAAAACGGCTTCAGAGCGAGACGTGGCGGCACTGACAAACCATGCGTGATTTGTTCTGTCCATGTTTCGTCACGGCGGCCGCCTGTCCGCGTGTGGTAGTAATCAGCGACTTTTTGATCATACTGGTTTAATGCGTCTTCGTTTCCCTTCTCTTCATATACATTTCTATGGAAGATGTTTTCAAACGGAAGCCGCGGCCGCTTTTCCGGATTCTGATCGGGATAGCCTACCGCAAGGCCGAATACCGGAAACGTATAGTCCGGAAGATGCAAAAGTTCCGCAGTCTTCTCGATGTCGCGCTGAATACTTCCGATATAGCAGATTCCAAGTCCCATGGATTCGGCGGCTACAGCCATATTCTGAGCGGCAAAAGCAGCGTCACCAAGCGCAACTGTGAGTCTTTGCGTTGTGTCCAATACCGAAGTATCCGCTCCGTTCTGATCACCAATCTTTTTGTTACGATACTGGTCTGCAACAAAGACAAAGAAATAACCATTTTCTTCAACATACGGCTGATCTCCGGAGATGGCGCGCAGCTGTTTCTTGATTTCCGGATCCTCAACGCCAATAATGGAAAAGGATTGTGTAAAACTTGACGTAGATGCCGCCTGTGCGCATGAAACAAGCAACTTTATTTGTTCTTCCGACAATGGCTGTGTTTTGAACTTGCGAATGGAACGATGATTCAACAAAGTACTGATGACTGCATTATGCATGAATCGTAAACCCCTTTGTGTGAACTATTTCTCTCAATTATACGTGATTCATCTCACCCATGCATGAAAAACGTATTGAGCATCAATCGCCTCCAAGCACAAATACGGGGGAAGCGGCGCTCACGCTGCTTCCCCTGCTAAGAAAAACCGGGCAAAAAACGCCCGGTCCTTCATTAAGTAACAAGTAAAATAAGCGGAGATTTTCCGGTTATATACACCATGGTGCTTGTTTTGCCTGTAAATAAGGGTAATTTTTCCGCTTATTCAGAGAAAAAACCTCTATTTTTACGTTTTTCGATTCAATAAGGGTAATTTCTCCGTCTATTTAAGCGATTTTACCATTCATTTTCAATTTAAGCGGAATTTTTCCGTCTATTTCTCAGATTGGGCGCTTGCCTGATCGCACACCCGAATCTTATAACGCTGATCATTATACCAGCAAGGCAGAACGACATACTTTCTTTTCTTGTAAGAAAAACCGGGCAAAAAGCGCCCGGTCCTTACTTTCACAGGATGTGATGGCTTTCGCGTTGCATGCAGGACGTACTTTCACAGGATGTGATGGCTTTCGCGTTGCATACAGGACGTATGCGTATTTAGCGAAAGCTCCTTTACACTTGCGAAAGCTCCTTTACACTTGCGAAAGCTCCTTTTTTAGCATTGGTTTGTGTCTTTACAGTGTTGAATCATCGCTTCGGTTACTCGCACCAACAGAGCACGACCGCGGGCGCACCGCGAGCCTCAGACAAGCAGAAATCTACGGGTTCTCTCTCGCTGGCATGCGATCAACAGGGCCGCACCCGCAGGCGCATTCGCACCTCCGCTTTGATTCTCGTCCAAGACACTGGCTTATTCGTTTAAATATGGGGCAAAATCCTATACTTTCTTATCTTGTAAATAAGCAAAGAGGACAGCTCTTTGCCAATTAATTTGAATCAAATTATTTTGTCAGTTCTTCGGTGAGTACAGGTACAATTTGTTTCTTGCGTGAAACAACACCTTTAAGTGTAGCTACATTATTGTCCAAGGTTACCTTGAAGGCTGCCTCAGCTGCCGTTGCTGCTTTTCCAAGGATCAGTGCTTCAGAATCACTGGTCAGAATATTGGTCACTGCAAGTACGAACAAATCAAGATTATTCGTATCAATTTCCTTGTTGATTGCAGCTTCGAGCTCCGCCTGACGAGAAAGTGCATCATTTGTATCCACAACGTTGACCTGAGCGATTTTCACAGCATATTTGCCCATTTCAAACGGCTTCACATCAATGGAAATCAACTCTTCAGCTGATTTGTCAGCAATGTTGGTTCCTGCTTTAAGCATGTCCAATCCATAGGCCTGAGTATCAACACCGGAAATCGTTTCAAGCTCCTTTGCCGCTTTCACATCTTCTTCTGTGCAGGTCGGCGATTTGAACAACAGTGTATCAGAAATGATTGACGACAACATGATTCCGGCAATCGTTTTGGATACAGGTACTCCGGCTTCCTTGTACAACTTGTTGATGATCGTCGCTGTGCAGCCTACTGGTTCTGCCCGATAATAAAGCGGCGCTTTCGTTTCGAAATTAGCGATTCTGTGATGATCGACAACAGAGAGAACGTCAACTTTTTCGATGTCGTCAGCACTTTGTGCCCGCTCATTATGGTCAACCAGATAAACGGCCGGTACTTCATTGGCAACGGTCTTTACCAGACGCGGTGCTTCAATTTGAAAATGCTTCAGCACATACTCCGTCTCACCATTCAAATCACCCAGACGAACTGCTTCTACATCTTCACCAAGTTTATTCTTCAGATCAGCGAATGCGATTGCCGAGCAAATCGCATCGGTATCAGGACTTTTATGCCCGAAAACAAGCACTTTTCCCATTTTGTCTACTCCTTATCGTTACGTATATTGGCTATTCACAGATATTCCGTTTATAGTCTCTCAACAAAACCATACCTTAAGTATCTGAGAATTTCAATAGCCAGCAGACATGCATTGATATGGCCATTGAATAATGCATTATTTTTGAAGTGATCCGTATAGAGACGTCATTTTCACTCCCGTCTGAGCATTTTCGTATTGGCAATATACAGCGCGCCGACCAGCACCAGAATGGCAATTGCATACAGCAGAACGGAATGCGGATGGTCGTGACTAACGATGATTAATCGGACAATTGCCGTTACACCAATATAGATGAAATAGCGTAGCGGAAAATGATAATGTGCTTGAAAATATTTGATGATTAACGCGATAAATTCAAAGTATAGGAAAAATACGAGAATACCTTCTAATAGATGATAGTAGGAGGCGTTCTCACTTAAAAAAAGATAGGTAAAAAATTGATACGTTTCCTTGATCAATGCGACACATAAAACAGCAGCAAGTGCAAGAAGAACAAGATTCAGTGTCCACTGAAGTACCGTTGTAATGAGCCAGTCAATTTTTTCACGATTCAAAAGATCACAACCTCCCTATCAATAATGGATCACATATATATTCTTCTGATTTTCAGATAGTACACAGTTACCTGAACAAAGGGAATGATAAGCACGACAACCATCGGATAAATCGAAAAAACATCTGTGAACAATGGATAGAAGCACATCAAGCCCGCACAAATTGGTGCCACCGCCCAAATCGTGAAAAAAGCGTCATGTGAAGCTTTAGCTGTGATGGCTCGCTCACGTTCATCATCTGATGGATTAACGAGCGGATAGATCCAAAATGATGATTTGTTTTTTCGTTTATTCCATAAACAATCGATTGCTTCGATGATCGCTAATAGAACCACCGGAAGAAACCAAACCACTTTTATTTCTACTGAAAAACCGCTTGCATCATTACGAATCAAATCTGCCAAACCGTTTGTCAGTTGAGTTAATGGGATCATTGCCAGTCCGAATGCGATAATGGTACAGATCGACATGATTAGCGAAAACCACAAACGCTTCATTTTTCATCCGTTCCTTTCTCCAGTTCAAAAACATCCTCCATGCGCAACCTAAATACATCACAGAGCTGCAGACCGAGAAGGAGCGAAGGGACGTAATCCCCTTTTTCAATGGAGGCAATCGTTTGCCTCGTCACACCGACTCTCTCGCCCAGTTCCGATTGTGTCCAGTTATATCGCGCTCTCAATTCCTTGACTCGATTTACTAAATGCATGGCGTTCAGCACATCCAATGTTTAATCATCTATACATAATGTTAATTATATTTAACATTATAGATAAAGAAAAAGCGGCAGTCAAACGTGATGAACAAGAATCGTTTGTGCCGACCGCTTTATTAATTTTTCTTCAATTTTCTCGCAATGACATTACCCAGTGATTGGATAATCTGAACAATGACAATCAAGATAATAATAACCGCGTACATTACATCCGGTTGGAATCGCACATAGCCGAACTGGTACGCCAAGTCACCAAGTCCTCCGGCACCGACAAATCCGGCCATCGCTGTTTCGCCGATCAATCCGATCACCGCAATCGTTAGACCGAGAATGATCGATGAACGTGCTTCACGAATAATGACATGCCAGATAATTTTCGGGGTGGAAATACCCATGGACTGATACGCTTCAATGATGCCTTTGCTGACCTCAAGCATTGCTGTTTCCAAAAGTCGAGCAATGTACGGTGCACATGCAACGACGAGCGGAACAATAACACCTTTCACACCAATCGTCGTACCAACCAATGTCTTCGTAAACGGAAGCAGGAAGAAGAGCAGGATAATGAACGGAATCGATCGAATGACGTTAATTAATGAGTTCACGATCGTGAAAACCGCAACATTGTCCCATTGTCCGCCTTTCCGTGTCAGAACCAGCAGCACGCCAAGCGGCAGCCCGATCAGAATTGAAAAAGCGAGTGAAATCAGCGTCATCTGTGTGG
The DNA here is from genome assembly GCF_056678885.1 of Sporolactobacillus sp. PKPK-6. Classification (NCBI taxonomy): domain Bacteria; kingdom Bacillati; phylum Bacillota; class Bacilli; order Caryophanales; family Sporolactobacillaceae; genus Sporolactobacillus; species Sporolactobacillus sp. PKPK-6. The sequence continues at coordinate 173,613 of NZ_JBWXPA010000003.1, forward strand.
TCTGGATGAACCCTTCCCAAATTGCGCTGCCCCATTCATTGATAAAGTCTGCCATTAGTCCTTCACCTCTTCCACAAGAACATCCTGATCCCGAAGAAAGCCGATCGCCGTCTCAATTTTTGCCTTATCGCCTTTCAAATGGACGAGCAGCTTGCCGACCGACTGATTCTTCAATTGATCAATGCCGCCGGCAATAATACTTGGCAAGACATCATACTGCTTAGCAAGTGTCGCTAGTACCGGATCCTTCGATGATTCTCCTAAGAAGGTCAGTTTGACCAATCGGCCCGATTTAAGTAAATCGTTCTTCACCGAGTCCGGAATCTGAAACTTGGATTCCGTGCTGATGAATTGCTTGGTCATCGGCTGCTGCGGTTGCGTAAACACATCGACAACCGAACCTTGTTCCACAATTCTGCCGTCTTCCATAACGGCCACACGATCACAAATACGCTGAATAACGTTCAGCTCATGAGTGATCAGGAAAATAGTAATGCCCAGTTCCTTATTGACCTTGAGCAATAATTCAAGAATTGCCTCGGTTGTATTCGGATCCAGTGCACTCGTTGCCTCATCGCTGAGCAGCACTTCCGGTTCATGAGCGAGCGCGCGGGCAATGGCCACACGCTGTTTTTGGCCTCCGGATAATTGGCTCGGAAAAGCACTCTGCCGATCTGACAATCCGACAATCTCTAAGTACTTTTCGGTGCGCTTCTTAATTTCTTCTTTCGGCACGCCTTCCAATTTTAGCGGCGTTGCAACATTGTCATAGACATTCGCTGTCTCAAGCAAATTGTAACCTTGAAAAATCATACCGATTTTACGTCTTAATTGCCGCAAGCCTTTTTTATTCAGCTCCAAAACATCCTGATCATCGACAAACACCTGCCCGTTTGTTGGCCGCTCAAGCAGGTTTACACAACGGATCAGTGTACTCTTTCCGGCACCGCTGAAACCGATAACACCAAAAATTTCACCTTTGTTTACCTCAAGGGAAACGTCCTTCAAGGCCTCAATCTTGTTCTTTCCAACACGAAACGTTTTTGACACATGCTGTAATTTAATCAAGATGCTTCCTCCTTACCAAGCAGGAACTACGGAACCGCCAAACTGTTTCTTAATGTATGCTTTGACTTCCTTCGATTGATAGTATTTCTTCAGCTGCTTGACTACTTTATCATTCTTATTATCGGTACGGACAACAAAATAGTTAGGGTACGGGTTGTTTTCAAGCGGTTCATGGAAAATAGAATCCTTCAACACTGTAAGACCTGCGCCCATCGCAAAGTTGGTATTAATTGCGGATGCAGTAACTTCACCAAGTTGTGCCGGAAGCTGTGCGGCATCCAATTCGATAATCTTCAGATGTTTGGGATTGCTGACCACGTCGCGTTTCGTTGATGTAATCCCAGCACCCTTCTTCAGTTTAATAACGCCGGCCTTCTCAAATAATTGCAAAGCGCGGAGCTCGTTAGCCGGGTCATTCGGTACTGCAATCTTGTCGCCGTCTTTCAAATCTTTAAGACTTTTAATTTTTTTCGAGTAGATCCCCATTGGAAAGGCCACGGTTTTGAACACATCAGTAATTTTATAGTTTTTATTTTTAATCTGATCCTTGAGGAATGGGAGCGTCTGGTAGCTGTTCGCATCCAGATCTTTATCGTTCAGTGCAATATTCGGCTGATTGTAATCGTTGAATACTTTCAATTTAATTGTCAATCCGTCTTTTTTCGCCAACTTAACGACTTGTTCCATTACTTGTTGGTGAGGACCGCCGGTCACACCGACCGTAATTTCCTTTTCACTCAATTCCTTTGAAGAACTATTGCCGCAAGCGGCCAAAACAAAAATTAAAGAAAATGCTAAAAACGCTGAGATAACTGCAGTAATCTTTTTCAATGTTTGCTTCCTCCTGTTTGTATATAAGAATACTCTGATTTCTAACCGAAGGCTTTTCCAATCATCCAGTTTTCCTAATTTATGAAGAGCTCGGAACTAATAAAGGCTTCCCTCGAGAAGAGAGAAGCCTGATCCGTTCATATCTTCTCTTATCTCTCAAAATCCAAATGGATTCTGCAGGAATTGGCACCTAAATTTTCATTTGGTTGCCGGGTTTCATCGGGCCAGTCCCTCCGCCGCTCTGGATAAGAAGTATTCAATTGGTTAGTGATACGATTGTACCGCGAAATCGCGAATGTGTCAAAACTTTGTCGTTAAGTTCCATATAGTTCCACAAACAAGCTGCTATTCTTAATTACTTAGCCGATTCAACGGTTGTCGCGTAACCTTTTGGGTGGCTGCTGTGCCAAGCCCAGGCATCGGCAAGTATTTCAGGAATGTTCGTGTGTTTCGGGTTCCAACCAAGCACACGCTTTGCCTTTTCAGGGGAAGCGATCAGCGTGCTCGGATCTCCCGCACGTCTTGGAGCCAGTTCAGCAGGAATAGCCTCTCCGGTAACTTTTCTTGCCGCCTCAATAATTTCCTTAACCGAAAATCCTTCACTTGAGCCAAGGTTGAATACATCACTCTTGCCGCCGTCAAACAGATAGCGAAGTGCCAGGCGATGTGCGGCGATCAGATCCTCAATGTGCACATAATCACGGACGCAGGTCCCATCTTTGGTTGCATAATCATCGCCGAAAATGGAGATATGGTCACGCTCACCGGCAGCAACCTGGAGAACAATCGGAATTAAGTGTGTTTCCGGATGGTGATCCTCCCCAATTGATCCGCCTTTACTTGCGCCGGCAACATTGAAGTAACGAAGGGCAACAAATCGCATGCCATACGCACGATCACACCATTTCATCATCTTTTCCATTGTAAGCTTGGTTTCGCCGTATGGATTGGTCGGCTGCGTCGGCATGTCTTCGGTAATCGGAACAACTTCCGGTTCGCCGTATGTTGCCGCAGTTGAAGAAAATACGATGTGTTTCACGTTATTATCGTTCATAACTTCCAAAAGAATTTGCATCCCGTAGACATTATTATTGAAATACTTCAGCGGCTTCTCAACCGATTCGCCGACTAAAGAATTGGCGGCAAAATGAATGACGCCTTTAATATTTTCTTTCTTAAATACAGAATCCAAGAACGTCTTGTCGCGAATATCTCCTTGATAAAATTTTGCGTTCGGATGAAGTGCATCCTTATGACCGGTCTGCAAGTTGTCGACAACAACCACATCCTCGCCGGCATCGATGAGTTGATAAACCGCGTGCGAACCAATGTATCCGGCGCCGCCCAATACTAAAATAGCCATAAAAAACCCCTTCTCATTGTCTTCTTTTGTCTACCATTTTCCACCTTATTGAAAAGCTTGACAAGCCCTATTCATCCGCATTTTTGAATTGAATCATCACTGACGTCTTTAATGCCCGCTCAAGATGTTTTTTATGTCTTTGTGCAGCTTGTTCTTCAAAATAGGCATCATCATGATAATAGGCAGTCAACTGAAGCTGCTTTTTCTTCGTCTGTTTGAGCGTTAATCGATTGACGACATGCAATTTTGTACGATCGAAATCATGTGCGAGACGCAACACAGCGCCGAGTGTCTCATACAGTTTCATGTCTTCTTTGGTTGCCATTTGCTGGAACGACTTGGCAAAGTCGCTGAGATTCGACCGATTCTTAAACGAAGCGATCAGCGCTACAGCCAGGCGGTCGCGGTGGCTGATCCCATTAATGTTCATATTAGTCAGTAAATAAAAGGTTTGTGCACTGCTGGATTCATTATTTATAAATTCCCCTAAATAAGCAAGATCCGCGCTATGCGAAAGCAACCAGGCAATGCGTTCCTCTGAATCGTCTCCTTTGAATAAATCCAATATGCCATCCAAGATTTGAAACGCTAATTTCTTCACATACGCAGTATGACGGCTGTCCAAATTAAAATTGCGCCGCAGCTGCCGCAGGCTTTCATTCAAAACATACGGGATACGCTCTTCATTCCTTTGTTTGAGCACCCATTCATAGAATACGCCTTCGCGCAACCCCTCTCCGCTCAACATAAACCTGTCTCCGCGATTCAGTTTCACAAGCAGATTAATAACCGCCGATGCAGGCAAAATAATATCCGACCGGTCTTTTGAGAGTCCGTCCATACTCTCACGTTCCTCAAGTGTCATCGAAGCCAATTTCTCTTTCAACTGATTTAGACGCTCACGCGGAATTGTATATTGATGGAGCCCCACCAATGGGTAATGTTCCTGGATCTGGTCAATACGCGCTAAATTTCTGGCGGTTCCCCCTATACCAATAATAGGAAGCTCATTGCCGCACAACCACTCAAGCGATGCGAATTCTTTCTTTATATAAGCCTCTAGTCGGTCTCCTGCATATGGATCATTGTCTTTGTAGAAGGTCTGGTACAGAGTGACAGCACCAAATGAAAAGGAGTGAGAATGGATCAGCCGGCGTCTCCTGAACATGGTAACCTCCGTACTGCCTCCACCAATATCAATCGTGATCCCGTTCTCTACATAAGTTGAATTAACGACTGCGAAATAGCCGTAATAGGCTTCCTTCATCCCTGAAAGAAGTCGAACATTGAGCCCGGTTTCATCGTAAACACACTTCAGCACTTCTTCACGATTTCTCGCTTTACGCATAGCAGCCGTGGCAAAAGCGTCAACAACGCTGACCCCTTGTTCATGTTCAATGATAAACTGAAATCTTTTTAGCACGTCCAAAAGGATGGACACGCCTTTATTGCTTAATTGATCATTTTCATCTATGTAGTTGCTTAATCGTGCGACGGTTTTAAAATTCAGCAGTTCTTTAGAAAAATAATCCTGATCAACGCCAATAATTACAAGTCGAATGGAATTCGATCCGATGTCAATGATTGCATGCTTTTGCAAAATACTCAAAACGTTCCCTCCCCCGCCTGTCCGTCGTGCCGTGCAAAAACAATTTTTTCTTGCAAACAACACCCTCTACTCAAAAGTATAACTTAAAAAAGACAAACTGCAAAAGCATGCCGTACCGTGACTGGAAACTATTTTGTTTGATCTTTGATTATTTTTGAAACATCAGGAAGTTCTGAGAGATCAAAACCATTTGCTTTCAAGTGATTCTCAATTGATCGAGTCATTTGCTTTAGAATGGCAATGCGGGCATACCATTTGCTATTGGCAGGGATAATATGCCAATGCGCCGCGGCTGTATCAGTTTTATCAAACATTTCTTCGGCTGCAGTCACATAGTGCTCCCATTTTTCACGATTTCGCCAATCCTCATCCGTGATTTTCCACTTTTTTAGCGGATCAGATTCACGTTTTTTAAAACGTTTGTATTGTTCCGCTTTATCAATGTGCAGCCAGAATTTATCGATCATGTAGCGATCATTCGTCAATTCTTTTTCAAATTCGTTAATTTCTTGAAAAGCACGTTTCCATTCTTTAGGTTCTGCCAACTGTTCAACGCGCTCGACGAGAACACGACCGTACCAGGATCGATCAAAAATCGCGATCTGACCATATTGAGGAATCTTTCTCCAGAAGCGCTGCATGTAATGGTACCGTTTCTCATGAGGCGCGGGTGCCGCAATTGGCCAGACACGAACCCCTCGCGGATCAAGATTCGCCACCGCTCGTTTAATCGCACCGCCTTTCCCTGCTGCGTCCCAGCCTTCGAAGACAAAAATCACACCTAAATTATGTTCGAGCAGCAGATGCTGCATCGACAACAACTTCAATTGGTACTTGGCTAACTTCTTTTCATAAGTATCCTTGCTGACAATTTCTTTTTGCAAATTTACTCCATCTAAACGGCCGCTTTTCATGTTACCCTCTCCTTTATCTGTAATTGCTTTAGGATATGGTATTCACTGTCTTTATATCCTTTTATTCGCTTCGTGCCTGCTGGAACTGACTTAAATGATGAAAGGCATAATTATTTAAAATACGTTCACACTACTTCTTGACGGAAACGTCAAAAACCAAAAAGAAAGCTGTGAGCATCGTGAGTTTTAAAGATGAAAAAGGTAAAAAAGCTGCAAAGCAATTTAATGAAGAATTTGCCGAACCGCTTGATGAACATTCTGTAGAAGAAAGAGAACGTGCACAACGTACCGGTGACCATGCGGATTCGAAAAATTATGCTGAAAACTTTGATCAGAATAAAGATCAAAATCATAACAACCGCTAATCACTAAAAAAGAACGGAACCCTAAGTAAAAAGGGTTCCGTTCTTTTCTTATTTTGCTGGCGTTTATGAACACAAACTTCAGCGAAGCTTTAATTTTTAAAGGAATGAATCGGTGCCGGAATTCTGCCGCCTCGTGCGATAAAATCGGCTGATGAATTGCGGTTCACATCCATAACCGGAGCATATCCGAGCAGCCCGCCAAATTCAACCGTATCGCCAACCGATTTACCAAGAGCAGGAATTACGCGTACCGCCGTCGTTTTATTGTTAATGACACCAATCGCTGCTTCATCAGCAATCATCGCAGAAATCGTTTCTGCCGGTGTATCTCCGGGAATTGCAATCATATCAAGCCCAACAGAACAAACAGCCGTCATGGCTTCAAGTTTCTCTAAATTGAGAGCACCTCGTTCAACAGCGTGTATCATTCCGGCATCTTCAGAGACAGGAATGAATGCGCCGCTCAAACCGCCGACGTGACTGCACGCCATAACGCCGCCTTTTTTTACTGCATCATTCAACAACGCCAATGCAGCTGTAGTTCCATGCGTACCAACCGACTCCAGTCCCATTTCTTCAAGAATATGAGCAACTGAATCACCGACTGCCGGTGTCGGGGCCAAAGACAAATCGACAATACCGAAGGGTACACCGAGTCGAGTCGACGCCTCATGCCCGACCAACTGGCCCATCCGTGTAATCTTGAACGCAATTTTTTTAATCGTTTCAGATACGACATCAAATGGCTGACCTTTCACCTTCTCAAGTGCCCGTTTCACAACACCAGGGCCGCTCACACCGACATTAAGAACACAGTCCTCTTCGCCGACTCCATGAAAAGCTCCTGCCATGAATGGATTATCTTCGACGGCATTCGCAAAGATAACCAGCTTTGCGCAGCCCAGACCTTGCTGATCCTTTGTACGTTCAGCCGTTTCCTTGACGATGCCGCCCATTTGTTTCACCGCATCCATATTGATACCGGAGCGCGTTGATCCGACATTAACTGACGAGCAGACAAAATCGGTGGTTGCAAGTGCCTCAGGAATAGATCGAATTAATTTGCGATCGCCCGACGTGTAACCCTTCTGAACAAGCGCACTGAATCCACCGACAAAATTAACGCCTGTCGTCTTTGCCGCCTTGTCCAAAGTTTGAGCAAAAGCCGTATAATTCTCATCCTGCGTGGCCCCTGCCACAAGTGAAATAGGTGTAACAGAAATACGCTTGTGAATAATCGGGATGCCAAACTCATCGGAGATTGCTTCTCCTGTTTCTACCAGTTTTTCCGCCTGTCGTGTAATCTTGTCGTAGATTTTTGCTCTGGCTTTCGCTCCATCGCCATCAATGCAGTCCAAAAGCGAAATGCCCATCGTGATCGTCCGGATATCCAATTTTTCTTCTTCAATCATCCGAATGGTTTCAAGTATTTGTTTCGTTTCCATTATTTTTCGATATCCTCCAGCTTATAGACTGTGCATTGATGTAAAAATTTCTTCACGCTGAATTTTGATCTGAACGCCAAGCTCTGTTCCTTTATCAGCAAGTGACTTTTTCATATCGCCGAAGCTGCTCTCCGCCTCAGTTAAATCAAGAATCATCATCATGGTAAAATAGCCGTTCATAATGGTTTGTGAAACATCGAGAATATTCACATGAAGTTCAGCAAGCTTACCGCTGACGCCGGCAATAATACCTACGTTATCCTTGCCGATTACTGTTAAAATTGCCTTCACTTTTGCCACTCCTTGTTGTTTGTCTTGATTTATCTTTTTTAATATCAAAATTGGATGATGACTGTATTATTTTCAAGTGGACCTTAGTGCCATTATCTCAAGAAAATCGCTCGATGCAAGTGAATCATGAACATTGACAAAAAGAATCCATTCTTATAAGATTAGTTATGGTTTTTAAAGCGCTTTTGCGGGTGTAGTTTAATGGTAAAATTAGAGCTTCCCAAGCTCTCGTCGTGGGTTCGATTCCCATCACCCGCTTTAACTTCATTCAGCAACCTTTGAGAGCGATGTACTCGCTCTCTTTTTTGTGCAGTAAAAGTCAAATGCTGGTCACCTTGCCGAACTTGCTCAGATGTTCGATGCGGTTATAATCAATGATTTTCCATGAATTGCCGGCAGTAGCGATATGACTAATACACGTGTTAAACAGCTTTGTTTTTCCAGTCCCGATTTCTCCGCCGGACAGCAGAGCCAGAATAACATTGATCAGACCGCCATGTGCGACAAGCAGCACAGGCTGATCAGGAAAGCTCTGTTTAACCGTGGATAGCCCGCGAATGACACGTTTCCTGACCATCTCTATAGGTTCCATTCCGGGAATGACCCCATCCGGAAAGTGTTCGTCACGTTCCGAGATCGTCATGCCGGATGCTTTTCCATACGCTTTCTCAATGAAATCGGCATTTTCAATAAGAGGCAATTTCCCCGTAAAGTTATTTATAATCTCGGCAGTTTGCTTCGCACGGAGCAATGGACTCGTCACAACAGCCGAAAACTTGGCTGACTGCAGAAATTTCCCAACCATTTCAGCCTGCTTTCTCCCTCGTTCATTAAGCGGTATGTCTTCGCGTCCTTGCAGCTTTCCCATTGCATTCCAGTCGGTTTCTCCATGCCTGACCAGGCAAATTGTCGTCATGATCAAACCTCCAAATTGTTCTTCTGATTTTCAACGATGCAGTGACATAAGGAACTTTTTGCTGCACGTTTTATTGGTCTTAGTCTTTATTATAACGAAAAATTATTTCCCGTGTCGTGCGTTTTCGAATCTTTCTGTACAATTATTCATAGAGCAGCATTATTTGTGATAATCGAAACAAAAAAAGCAAGGAGGAACCTCCTATGCATCAGAAAACAGAAAACAGAAAAAAAATCACGGGGACGCTATACGATTCCTGCGATCCGGAATTGGTTGCAGACTGCGTGTGTGCCCGAGAACGTGTCTGTACATTTAATTCATCGCTCGTTACAGAACGTGAACGGCGAATTGTGCTTCTTAAGGAACTTTTTGGAACGACGGGCGACAGAATTTATATTGAACCAACCTTTCATTGCAATTATGGGTATAACATTCATGTCGGTGACCATTTTTATGCCAATTTTGACTGCGTGATTCTCGACTGTGCACCGGTCGTAATCGGTCATCATTGTTTGCATGCATCCGGTGTACATATCTATAGCCGGTCACCCGCTAATCCCCATTCATCTCACTTCTGGTTCATTAATCCTTCCGGTCCTTCATTAAGTAAAGGGTAAAATAAGCGGAGTTTTTCCGTTTATTTATCAGATAGGGCGCCTAACTCGATTGCCCACCAAAAAGCGCAAATTGTGATTCTTTCTCTTATGACCTTATCGTTGTACATCAAGGTAAAATGCTAAACGTTCTTTACCTATAAATTAAAGAGGCAGCCGCATGGTCGAAAAACGACCGATGAGACTGCCTCTCTTTTTGCTTTGATGACCAGCAGATTATCTCTGCCCTTTTATATACGGAACGCCGTCCGCCTTTGGTGCTTCAGCGCGACCCACGAATCCGGTAAGTACAATCAATGTCAGGACATATGGTGCCGTCAGCATAACGACCGAAGGCAAGCGATCTAAATATGGGATCTGCTGACCGGTTATGCTGAGTGCTTGTGCAAACCCGAAGAACATGGATGCACCCATGGCTCCAATCGGATGCCATTTACCAAAAACAAGAGCAGCCAGCGCTAAGAACCCTTGTCCGGCAATCGTTGTCACATTGTAGTTGGACGTGATCGTCACAAGATATACGGCACCGCCGATACCGCCGAACACACCGCTCAGTGCAACACCGATGTAGCGCATTTTGCTTACATTAATACCTAGGGTGTCCGCCGCTGCCGGATGTTCGCCGACAGATCGCAGACGCAAGCCAAATGGCGTCTTAAAGATGATAAACCAAACCAAAACCGAAACAAGGATGGCCAAATAAGACGTGTAGGTCACTTGCTGAAAGAAGATCGGTCCGATAAATGGAATCTTCGCCAAGCCGGGAATGCTGATTTTATCAATATTGTGTGTAATATATGGTGTTTGTCCTTTTCCGTCATAGATCATTTTCACAAGAAAGATTGTAAGACCGGCAGCCAGAAAGTTGAGTGCCACACCGCTGACCGTCTGATCCGCACGGAATGAAATGGAAACAACTGCATGGATCAACGAAAAAATTCCTCCTGCAATGGCTGCAATGATGATCGCAATCCACGGCGAGGCATCTCCCAATCCTGCATGCTCCAAACCTAAAGTAGAGATGGCAGCTGTGAAGGCCCCGACTGCCATCAAACCTTCCAATCCGATATTGACAACTCCGGAACGTTCAGAGAAAACGCCGCCCAATGACGTAAAAATCAGCGGGGCAGCCGTAAGCAGTGTCGAAGGAATAATAATCGTCAAAACTTCAAAAAAGCTCATTATTATTTATGCCCCTTTCTCGATAGACGGCCGAACGCCCACTTGATCACATAACCGGAGCCGACAAAGAAAATAATCAAAGCGATGATAATCTGGATCAGTTCAACAGGAACTCCGGCATCCGACTGCATCGTCAAGCCGCCGGTTTGAAGTCCGGCGAACAGCGCTCCGGAAAGTACGACACCAACCGGTGTATTCAGACCAAGCAGCGCTACGGCGATACCATTAAACCCAATACCTGTAAACGCAGAATTAATGGTCATATATTGATACGTGCCAAGGCCTTCCATAGCACCGCCCAGTCCAGCGAAAATGCCTGATATAGTTAGCGACAGCATAATGTTTCGACTGACATTCATTCCCGCGTATTTCGAAGCATCCGGACTGAAGCCGACGGCACGCAGCTCATACCCCTTTGTTGTTTTCCACAAAATGAACCACATCGCAAACACAGCGATGATGGCAACGACAAACCCCCAATGCAGCCGTGATCCTTGAGTCAGATTAGCAAGAAACGTCGAGGCAAGGGAAGCCGCAGCCGGAATCGTCGGTGTGCGTTCACCTTCTGTATATAAGAAATTTTTAATTAAATACGCCGTCGTATATAATGCAATATAATTCATCATAATTGTTGAAATAACTTCATGTACTTTAAATCGTGCTTTAAGAATTCCGGGAATAAAGCCCCACAATGCCCCCGCGGCACCGCCGGCGATGATCGACATTGGAAGCAAAATAACTTTCGGAAGATGGCCGAAGCAAATAGCACAGGCAACTGAAGCAAACCAGCCGACGAGCAGCTGTCCTTCAACGCCAATGTTGAAGAGACCAGTGCGAAAGGCAAAGGCAACGGCAATTCCGGCAAGCACGAGAGGGATCATTGCCCGAATAGTTTCTCCCCCGTAATAAGGCTGGAGGAAAATAGATTCAATGATTGATTGGTAAGCAAGCACGGGATTATAGCCAATGATCAACATGATCACAGCTCCGCAAAGCAGCCCGAGAATAACAGACACGACAGGAATAAGGAGTGTCATCCAATTGACCTTCTTCAATAAGTTGCTCACGCCTCGCTTCCTCCTTTCTTTCTCCCGGCCATTAGCAAGCCGAGCTCATTCTCATCTGTTTCTTTCGGATTAACAATATCAATAATGTGTCCTTCATAAATAACCGCGATTCGATCACTAAGGCGCAGAATTTCGTCTAATTCAAAGGATACAAGCAAAACGGCTTTGCCTTTTTTCTTTTCTTCTATCAGCTTGCCGTGAATGAATTCAATAGCACCGATATCCAAGCCACGGGTAGGCTGAGCCGCAATTAGTAATTGCGGACTCCGGTCTACCTCTCTAGCGACGATCACCTTTTGCTGATTGCCTCCGGACAATGAACGGGCAAGTGTCTTCTCGCTCGGAGTCCGAACATCAAATTCTTGAATTAATTGTTTCGCTTTTTTCGTGATCACTTTATTATGCAAAATACCTGCTTGAGCATATGGTTTCTTATAGTACGTTTGCAGCACCATATTCTCACCAACCGAGAAGTCCAACACAAGTCCGTGCTTCTGTCGATCCTCAGGAATATAACCCAAGCCAGCTTCGATAATTTTTCTCGTTTTTTGATTGGTCACATCGTCATTGTTGATTTTAATGCTGCCGTCTTTAACCTTTCTCAGGCCCGCAATCGCCTCAATCAACTCAGTCTGTCCATTACCGTCCACACCTGCAATGCCAAGAATTTCTCCTCCGTGAACAGTCAGATTCAGATCCTTGATTACATCAACCTTGCGCGAATCAAGTACATTGAGATGTTCAATTTCCAGAACTTTTTCTTTCGGATCATAAGGAGCATTATTCACCTGAATATTGACCTTTCGTCCAACCATCATGCTGGCCAAATCGCTCGGATTGGTGTCAGAAATGGCTACCGTATCAATATTCTTTCCTCGGCGAATAACCGTGCATCGATCACAGGATTCAAATATTTCCTTTAGTTTGTGTGTGATTAAGATGATGGACTTGCCCTCACCCACTAGCCGCTTCATAATTTCGATCAGTTCTTTAATTTCAAGTGGCGTCAACACAGCAGTCGGTTCGTCAAAAATTAGTATGTCCGACCCTCTGTACAGGGTCTTCAAAATTTCAACACGTTGCTGCATGCCGACCGTAATGTCTTCAACTTTCTTATTTGGGTCAACATCCAATCCGTATCTTTCAGAAAGTTCCTTGACGATCTTTACAGCCTTTGCCATATCGAGAGCCCCATGCTTCTTAGGTTCTCTGCCCAGGATAATATTTTCAGCAACAGTAAACTTGTCAATTAGCATAAAGTGCTGATGAACCATGCCTATGCCGAGCCGAGCTGCATCATTGGGATCGTTAATGAACTCCTTTTTCCCATGAACATAAATTTCCCCTTGGTCAGGCTGATATAACCCGAACAGAACATTCATCAGCGTCGACTTGCCGGCTCCGTTTTCTCCAAACAGCGCATGAATTTCTCCTTCTTGTACCTGAAGGGTGATATCGTCATTGGCCACAATACCGGGAAATTCTTTCCTGATATTCCTCATTTCAATTGCATAGGACATGCCTTAAGTCCCCCATCTCTGAATATGTAAAGAAAAACTTGGTGAAGCCAAGTCCCTGACGCCGGCTGAACCTTAGTTTTTCTTATACTAGTCACCGCTAATCTTTTTTCTTTTATACAATCCTCTTTGTATAAAGAAAAACTTGGTGAAGCCAAGTCTTTGATACTGGCTGAACTTCAACAAGCTTCGACCGCTTATGCTAACTTCCGCTCGTCTTTTAAAATTTTTTTACTCACTTATTAT
>NZ_JBWXPA010000004.1:0-34746 GCF_056678885.1 Sporolactobacillus sp. PKPK-6
ACTTATTATATAAAAAAAGCTTGTTCTAAAACAGGCTTTTATATGTCCAAATCATATTTTCCTTAATTATAATTGATGGATGAGGCAGGTACCGCCTCATCCATCAGCAATAGATCAAATAATTACTTCAAGTTTGCAAGGTATTCCTTATATTCCTTGTCTGTTGTCGGAACCGTGAGGGATCCATCAATGATTTTCTTTTTATAATCATTAACAGCACTAAGTGCTTTCTTCGAAACATTATCCGTCGTTGGTGCGATACCGACGCCGTTTTCTTTAAGGCCGAATTCAAGTACTTTACCGCCAGGGAATTTACCTGCCTTTGTTTGTTTCGTTACATTATAAATTGCTTGGTCAACGCGTTTAACCATGGAAGTCAGAGTTACATTTTCCGGCATACCTTGATCATGCTGATCTTTGTCAACACCGATAACCCATACCTTCTTGCCATTCTTCGTGCGGTTCTTCGCTTCCGTAAATACACCGTTACCTGTATTGCCTGCGGATGCATAAATAATGTCAGCGCCTTTTGTATACATCGTTTGAGCGATTGCACGTCCCTTATCAGGTGCATCAAATGCTCCTGCATACTGAGCGTAAATTTCTGCTTTCGGATTTACCGTCTTCACACCGGCTTTGAAGCCGTTTTCGAATTTCTTAAGCAACGCAGAGTTAACGCCGCCGACAAAACCGACTTTATTCGTTTTCGTTGTCAAACCTGCTACGACACCAACCAAGAACGAGCCTTGTTGTTCTTTGAAAGTGATGTTTGCTACATTTTTCAGAGGTTTATTGTTCTTATCAACAGCAACGGCATCAATAATGCCAAGGTGCGCTTTCGGATTTTGCTGTGCAATTTTCTGGATATCACTTTGCATCAAGAAGCCGATACCATAAACGATATTATAGTTCTGATGGATCATTGTGTTCAGGTTCGGTGAATAATCCGATGCCTGTGTTGACTGCAGATATTTAACACCTGATCCTTCTTTAAGACCGTTGTCCTTTGCAAAGCTTTTCAAGCCTTCCCAAGCAGACTGATTGAAAGACTTGTCATCAACGCCGCCTGTGTCCGTAACCATACCTGCTTTGAAAGCCGCCTTCTTCGTTGCGCTGCCTCCGCTTGATTTGCTGTTGCCGCATCCCGCAAGAACGGAAGCCAGAACAACAACAAAGGCTACGAGCACTGCTATTCTCTTTTTAAACACTTAAAAACCCCCCGCTAAATCTTTTGAATTTAACTCACAGACTTTACTATAGCTTATATGTGCCAAAAAGGGAATAAAAAATGGGGAAAAAGCGTAAATTTTGTTGCTTGCTGCAATTATCGTTCGCCTTTACCAGACTTTTAATGATAAAAATTTCATGATTCATGCCATTTCTCCATTAATCCTTGCTTTATTCCAAAACTGAACAGATATCAACAAATAATATTTCACATTCATTTTAATTCTTATACGAAAAAAAATGGACTTTTTGTCGGATTTTCTTACATAGACATTTTTATTTTCAAGCACTTTAACTGCGACCTCTTTTTTAACTTTGTTATAATAGGATTGAAAATTTGGTTATGGGGGTAAAATTATGGATCACCTTTTATTCATTGAAACAGGATTCGGTACTGACGTGCACGGGCAAGATGTCACAACAGCCGCAGTTCGGGCTGTACGCGATGCGATCCATAGAAATTCAATGCCTGGTATCACCCGATTTCTTCCGGAAAACGATTTGAACAACATGAAGGTTACCATTCGACTGGCTGTTCCAAAAGATAAGGAAAGCTTAGATTTCAAAAAAATAAAAGCAGAAATTCCGTATGGAACGGTTCACATCGAGGTCATGGACGGAGGAATGGCGGCTCCGAGCGGCATCTTCTTAAAAGAACAAAACGATAAGAACGATTTAATGTATATTGTTAACGCTTCAGTTGAAGTTGGTTATTGATTATGTTCGAAAGAGGCTTGAAAGCTGCACTTTCAAGCCTCTTTTTGTTAGCGCTCTTTTGAATTTTTGTTGATCAGTTTCAGTCCGAATGTAAGTATGGAGAGAATAAGCACGAGAAAATTAAGATCATAAACCGGCTTGAACGTCGTTTTTTGTTTGTCGATTTCATAGATTCCCAGTGGCTTCACCGACGCATAGCCGCCTCCACCGATAATGCGAACGCCGGAAAAAGATACCACCTGCTTGTCGCCTCGATCGGTCGGATCGCCATAAACAATGGACGCACCCTTCGATTTTGAGATGAACCAAACCAATTTTCCCATAAAGGAAACTTTTTCCGTATTTTCCTATACATTGTGAATCTCTGTCCTTGATTCAGCCGTTTCCCTCTTTCCTCACTTGATTTTCCATTATGAATCAGTTTATTAAAAAGCATGATTATCCGTTTAACACCACACAGTAGACCAATACCCGAAATTTGCAATGATTAATGAACGTTGTTTTTATTATAGGAGACAACTTAAGAAAACTCGGCTTCGCCAATCCTCCAGCGAGGGCGGAGTTGCCGTCGTAATCCATGGACGGCCTAGTATCCTGCTTGCCACAGGATTGATGACTTTCACTTTGCATACAGGACATACTTTCACAGGACGTGATGGCTTTCGCTCCAAATGCAGTTTTGAATCATCAACCTTGAACAGACATTTCTATTTCATAAATCACTTTGGTCCTTTATTAAGTAACGTAAAATAAGCGGAATTTTTCCGGTTATATGGATCATAGCGCTTGTTTCACGGGTAAATAAGGGTAACTTTTCCGCTTATTCAAAGAAAATGCCTCCATTTTCACGTCTTTTCGATTCGATAGGGGGAATTTCTCCGTCTATTTAAGTGATTTTTTCATTCATTTTAGAATTAAGCGGAATTTTTCCGGTTATTTTCGCAGATTGGGCGCTTACCTGATCGTCCAACTGAATCTTATGACCTTGTTGTCGTATCGTATCAACAGGCCAAAATGCTAAACTTTCTCATCTTCTGAAAACTCGGCTATTCATTGCCGAGTTGAGTCAGTATTCGCTTTGATAAAAAATCATCCAAAAAAGCTGCACGAGTGTGAGAAACGACTGACTCCGGTGTCACTGGCTCGCACAAAAAGCCATGGCTTGGGACAAGCCTCGGTACCTCTCTTTGCGTCTTCGGACAAGAAAGTAAGTCTACAATAGTTCCAGAAGGTCGGGATCTCAATCCCTATTTAGTTCACCCTTGTTCTTGGTACCGCTTAGTGAGCTTGTTGCGATGCGCCATTACTATGTCTTCCAAACTAAGATGATACAAATCAGCGAGAATGGCCACATTAGAGAGCACATCACCAAGTTCTTCCGAAAGATTCTGCTTGATTTCTTCTTTCGTCATTGAACGCTCATTCGGATGGTCGCGCCCAATCTCATAAGCACGGACGGCTTGAGATACTTCACCTATTTCTTCAATAAGAAAACCCACGCGTATGTATGGGGGCAGGTCCTTCCAACCCCGCCCTTCATAGAACTTTTTCTCCCAATCCTGCACTTCTTTCAGATTCATGTATTATTCCTCCATTTACTCCTTTTATGAATGATCTCGTACTTTTTATAAATAAATTATAGCACGTATGTTCGTTGAATGATCATTTAGATAGAACAGTCTATTCCTGCAGGACATCGTGTACCAAGCAGGATCAACAGTGAAAAATCGGGCATCATCTACAGAAATAACAGGACAAAACTAGGGTGCAACTGATCGTTGCAGTCAAGCATCTATATATATCTTTGATCAGCATCCGAGACTAGACTACAAACTACCTACTATGGAAAGGAGCATCATTATGGATTTAGGAAACAGGATTAAGGAAACACGTGAACGATTAAACATGTCACAAGATGAGTTGGCAGAAAAATTGGATATTTCTCGACAAGTCATTTCAAAATGGGAAACAGGGAAAAGTTATCCCGACATTGAGAAAATTTTAAAACTCTCGGACATCTTTAATCTATCACTAGATAGTTGATCAAAGGCGATAAAACGTTTCAGGAAAATTTGATTAAAGAAGGGAGAAACAGTATGTCAGGATTAACCATTTTGGGTTATGTGCTTGTTGCGTTGGGCGTCATTGTGAGCATTTGGGGATCTGCTCAATTTCCTCTTAATTTGATGAATCGTAATTTCATGTCTTTCTTAGTCGGAGGATTGGTTTAATCACTGTTGGATTAGCAATTATTCATGGCTTCCCGACTTGGCTTTTATTAGGTGCATTATACGTGACAGGGATTGTGACCATTGTCTATATGGTCGGTATGTATATGGAACCCTTTGTGCTGCTGTCAGGAATCGTTGTCATTTTAGGTCTTGGATGGTGGCTGACACCCCTGATTATTAAAAGATAGCATAGGAGATACTATATGACGGAGCAGTTGCACAAGGCTTAAAAGTGGAATCCGCGTTAGGAAGTGTTTGGGATATTTTGTTCGACAGCCTGTTCATCTTTTCTCCTCTGATCCTTTTTAATTTTTTCAGAGTGCTGCCTGTGTGGTTTACAATGATTGTTCTCGTCAACTTTCATATGTTTCTTACAACATCAAGATTTCTAACCTGTATAAAATTGGAAAGCATTCGACGGATATTTGTCTTTGACAAGGCAGGCAGGATTTCAGCGGTTATTTTCTATCTCATTCCGGCCGGTGCCAGTGCGGCTTTTAGTATCCCTAGTTTCTAGAGCCAATTTATTTTAAATGCATTGCTTTACTCTTCTG
Organism: Sporolactobacillus sp. PKPK-6; assembly: GCF_056678885.1. Taxonomy (NCBI): domain Bacteria; kingdom Bacillati; phylum Bacillota; class Bacilli; order Caryophanales; family Sporolactobacillaceae; genus Sporolactobacillus; species Sporolactobacillus sp. PKPK-6. The sequence goes on from NZ_JBWXPA010000004.1 coordinate 4,730, forward strand.
TTATTTTAGCGTGCATCTAATGTTTGGAAGATTTTTTTCTTGTTCTGCAACCAGGGAACAAGATAGCTATCTTTAAACTCAGCACGTACGCCTTATACTTTTGCTTGATGAAAAAGCTTATCTATTCCAATGATTTCCGGTTCCGATAAGGCAACTGTTTCCAACAAGTGTCTTTACACCTGTAAACTTAGTCATTATAATGGGGACAGATTTGAATAATAAAAGATGAACAAGCTCTGTTTTACAACTATAAGAGCCGCACTCATTAATTAGGAGGATATTATGTCACTCACGAATCACCCCTCGGAAAAGAAGTTGCTCGGCGTCGCCGGTCTCGCCTGGTTATTTGATGCGATGGACGTCGGTATGCTGTCATTTATCATTGCAGCTTTGGCAGCGGATTGGAAATTAGATTCGGTTCAAATGGGCTGGATCGGCAGTATCAGTTCAATCGGTATGGCAGTCGGCGCACTTATTTTCGGATTAATGGCTGACCGGATCGGAAGAAAGAATGTTCTAATCTTAACCTTGCTTTTGTTCTCAGTCGGTGCCGGCCTCTCGGCACTGGCTACAGGAATCACCATTTTTCTTGTTCTTCGTTTCTTCATCGGCATGGGCCTTGGCGGCGAGTTGCCTGTCGCTTCAACCCTTGTTTCCGAAAGTGTTGCTAAGGAAAAACGCGGCCGCATTGTCGTCTTGCTTGAGAGCTTTTGGGCTGGCGGCTGGATTATCGCTGCACTGATTGCATACTTCATTATTCCGCATTTCGGCTGGCGTATCGCGTTATTGATCGGAGCTCTTCCGGCATTCTACGCCATTTATCTTCGCTGGAATATTCACGATTCAGCAAACTATGTAGCGAAAAATCTGCATGAAAAACCTTCTGTACTGCATAACATCGTTGAGGTCTGGTCGAAAAAATATGTCCGCCAAACCGTAATGCTTTGGATTCTTTGGTTTTGCGTTGTTTTCTCATATTACGGCATGTTTCTCTGGCTTCCTGGCGTAGTCGCACTAAAAGGATTCAGCATGGTCAAAAGCTTCGGCTACGTACTGATCATGACACTCGCCCAGCTTCCGGGCTATTTCACTGCTGCATGGCTGATTGAAAAATGGGGCCGCAAGTGGGTGCTGATCGTGTATTTGCTAGGCACTGCGGTATTCGCTTACTTCTTTGGCTACGCGACGACATTGCCTGTCATTCTGACTTCCGGCATCCTGCTTTCGTTCTTTAACCTCGGTGCATGGGGCGCGCTGTATGCCTATTCTCCTGAACAATATCCGACCGTCATCCGAGGTACCGGAACAGGTATGGCGGCAGCCTTTGGACGAATCGGCGGCATTTTCGGACCACTTCTGGTCGGCTATCTGCTTGTGCAAAAGGTATCCATTGGCGGTATCTTCACGATCTTCTGCATCTCCATTATTGTTGCCATTTTGGCCGTGCTCTTCCTCGGTAAAGAGACGAAGAACAAAGAATTAGCTTAATCATTTTTCATCATTAAAAAGAGGTTTCCCGCGTGTGCTGGGAAGCCTCTTTTTTTGACAAGTAAAGAAAGTAATATGATTGTGAATGAACCGTGCAGGTGTGAGACGCCTGCGGAGCGTCTCTGTTGATCGCGAGCCATAGGAGTCTCCGCGACACAAGTATGTTCGAGGAGATCGCCCGCGGCAAACGAGCAACCCGAGCGTAGTCAAAATTCAGCATGGTTCAAGAATCGAGCGCCTTTTGCCTGGTTTTTCTTATCGAGGGGGATCAGTCAATTGATTATTCTCGACTGACCTGATAAATCTTTTCCAGCCATTTCTTTCTTTTCTGCTCACTGCTCGTTCGCACACCGAAAAAGACAAATCGGCGCACCGGACGAATTCCACAAAAATGGAGAATCGGGCCTTTAATCGCTTGCCATTCTAAATGATGACGAACCAATCGTTCATAAAACCCAGGAGAATCAAGTGTATAGAACACCGTTGCCGATTTTCCCTTCAACAATCCGGTCGGAATGTTCTTTTTGTATGTGTAAGCAAAGCCTGACGCAAACACGCGATCAATAAACCCTTTCAGTATGGCCGGCATACCAAACCACCAGATTGGATAGATAAAAATCAGGTGATCAGCTTCTTTGATCAAACGGCGATACGTTGCTAATTCCGGATCATCCTTCATTTCCGATCGCTTTTTATCCTGATTATGTACGAGCACCGGATCAAAGCCTTCATTGTACAGATCAATAACATCATAAGATTGCCCTTTGTCCTTCAGCCCGCGAACAACCTGCTCATAAATCGCGTGATTAAAGCTTTTCGGATCCGGATGAGCATAGATAACAAGAACGGACATTAGCTAACTGCCTCCTTTTATCACAGCATACTCGAAAAAACCGTGATCGCATACGGACTTAAGTATAGAGTAGAACTAAGCCTCAGGAAGTATGAAAAAATATGAGAACCGCTCTCATTTTCCCCTAAAAAGATCAAACACATTGGTTTAATCTTGTTAGCTAATGAAATTCCTCACTATTAGTTTTTTACCCCATAAAGGCTGCGCCAATGATGAGCGCACCGGCAATCACAAAAGCAGGATGAATTCGGAACCGCTGCATCAGCACGAAGCTTGCCGCAGCGATCAGAACCATCGGCAGCCAGCCTGACGACTGAAAAGAGGTTGCGAAGAAATTGTAGGCCATCATACCGAGCATGACCACGATAATCGGACGAATCAATAGGGTCAGCCACTTTACCTTTGGAGAATCCTTGAATCGCTCAAGCAGCTTAAGAAGCGCAATAAGCAGAATCAATGACGGAGCAACGGTTGCGAACATGGCAACAAGCGCACCGACTATTCCGGCAACATCATAGCCGATATAGCCGGCCATTTTTGTAGCAATCGGGCCGGGCAGCGCGTTTCCAAAGGCTAGGATATTACTGAACTCAGTTACCGTCATCCAATGGTAATGACCGACAACTTCGTTTTCAACAAGCGGAATGGAAGCCGGTCCGCCGCCGTAACCCAGAATTCCCGGAATAAAGAATGCAAGAAACATCTTCCATAAAATCATTTGCGTTCACCCGCTTTTTTTGAAGGCTTAAGCAGGACAAGCAGCAGTGTCAATGCGATCAAGATTGCCGGATGAACATGCAGGACTTCCATCAAAACGAAGCTCAGCCCGACCAATATTAAGCTGATAATCCATCCCAGACCTTTTTTGGCATTTTTCATAAAGCTCCAAGTAAGCTGTGCCATGAGTACTCCGACCACGGGCAATACTGCTTGTGTCATGCCACGTACCCATCGCTGGTCTTGAAATCTCGCAAGTACACCCAGTAATGCAATCATTAGGATCACCGTAGGCAGAACCACTGCCGCAAGCGCGACGAGCAGCCCCGAAAGTCCCTTAACGCGCCAACCGACATATCCGGCGAGCTTCGTGTTTATCGGCCCGGGAAGTGCATTTGCCAAAGCAACCATATCGCCGAATTCCTCTAAGCTCATCCAATGATATCTTTTAACTACCTCTGCTTCAATGAGTGGGATACCCGATGGTCCGCCTCCGAAACTGACAATTCCGGAGCGGAAAAATGCTACAAATAAATCCCAATGAATTGCTAAAGAGGATTTCTGAATCGATCTGTTTTCGCCTTCCTGGTTCATTAAAAAAAACTCCTAACTTCATTCATTATGTATCCTCTACTTTGCCCCATTACCATGCTGCAACCATTCCATCTGCTCGTGATTCTGTGCCTCCGGCTAATATCCCGGTATTTGGATCGCGCCAAATGATTTGCCCGCGGCCGAAGGAACCTGTGTCCAGTGCTACGCTAATATCATGTCCGCGACGTGCCAATGCCTGTGCCAGAGCATTTGGAAATTCCGGTTCGACAAGCACAGTCTTATTTTCAATCCACTGCCATCTGGGCGCATCAAGCGCAGCTTGCGGATGCAGATGCTCATCGATCAATCGGCTGATCACCTGCAGATGGCCTTGCGGCTGCATATACCCGCCCATCACGCCAAACGGACCGACAGGCGTTCCATTCTGAGTCAGGAAACCTGGAATAATGGTGTGGTATGTTTTCTTTCCGGGAGCGAGACTGTTCGCATCTTTAGGATTCAGAGAGAATGTATACCCGCGATTCTGCAGCGAAATTCCTGTACCCGGAATGACAATGCCTGAACCAAATCCCATAAAGTTGCTTTGAATAAAAGAAACCATGTTTCCTTCTTCATCCGCTGCCGCAAGATACACGGTTCCGCCTTTAGGCAATTTGCCCGGTTCAGGGGTCATTGCCATCTGTCCAATTTGTTTTGCTCGCAGTGCGCTGTATGGTTCAGAAAGCAGCTGCATTGCTTCATCACTCATTTCGCGCGGATCTGTGATATACGCTTTGCCGTCGGAAAAGGCAAGCTTGAGCGCTTCAATTTGTTTATGATATTTACTAATTAAGTCCTCATTTTTTAAATCAAACTGTTTTAAAATATTCAGGCCAAGCAATGCGACCAATCCCTGACCGTTAGGAGGAAGTTCCCATATATCATACCCATGATAGTTAACCGAAATCGGCTCTACCCACTGCGGCCGGTATCGTGCAAGATCGCTTTTGCGGATAAACCCTTCATGTGCGCGTGAAAAGCTGTCGATTTGATCTGCCAGATCTCCTTTATAAAAGTCTTCCGCATTAGAATCGGCAATCGCCCTTAAGCTTCGCGCATGATCCGCGGATCGCCAGACATCGCCTGCTTCCGGCACTTGTCCGTCAGGAGCAAAGGTGTCAAACCACGGCGCAAACATCGTATTTTGGAATGTCTTCTTATATTTATCAAAGGCAATCCGCCAATTTTTTGCAACAATTGGAGAAATAGGGAACCCCTGTTCTGCGTAGTCAATCGCAGGCTGCAATGTTTCTTTCAAAGAAAGGCGTCCAAAACGTCTGGAACACTCCGCCCAAGCGGCAGGAGCTCCTGGGACCATGACCGGCTCCAGGCCATGTGCCGGTATCGCATCAAACCCACGAGCATGAATCGCTTCAATCGAAATACTGTCCGGAGCAGTTCCGCTGGCATTCAATCCGTGAAGCTTTCCCTTTGTCCAAATAATCGCAAAGGCATCGCTGCCGATTCCGTTTGATGTTGGCTCAACAACAGTCAGGCAGGCGGCAGTGGCAATAGCTGCATCAATTGCGTTCCCGCCTTTTTTCAGAATATCGAGTCCTGCCTGTGCAGCCAAAGGCTGCGCAGTCGCCACCATCCCTCGTTTTGCAAATACTGAATTTCGTGGCTGAGAAAATGGTGAGAAGTGGTAATCAAACATCAATGCTACGCCTCCTTATCCGAATGATATTCTTTTTATTTTACTCCAGCTTTGTTAATTCTGTATATGCGGCGCTTGTAGATTCTCTTATTTTATCAATCATTTAACTTATCTTCTGTTTATTTTGCATAAAAAAACGACCCCAATCAGGAGCCGTTTTCGTATTTTCTTCAGTTTTGTGAGTTTAGTGAGCTTTTGTCAATTGATGACCCTTTGCTTGAATCGCTTTGTAATTTTGTGTTCGATTTGCTTTGATCCTTTGACTTTTCACTCTCTTGTTTCGGCGTTTCCGTGCTTCCTTCATCTTTCACTTTCTCAGATGCGGAAGGATTGGTGGTCGTCATTTGTGCACCGACTGACACAGCCTTCACATCGGAAGCGCTTTTGTTCATATAGTTTTCCGGGCTGACCGGAATTCCATTCTTACGAATTTCGAAATGCAGGTGAACGCCCATTGCTTTGTTCAATGCTTCCGTTCCTGCAGTACCGATTTTCTCACCCTGTGCAACTTCCTGACCAACAGCAACATCTACTGATCCAAGACTTTGGTACATCGTTTCAACACCGTCTTTGTGCTTCAATGTGACTTTGTAGCCAAGTGTGTCATCCTTCGCTGCCTCCGTGACTTTTCCGCCCATCGCCGCAGTTACTGTAAACGATTTTTCATTATTCGCGCCAATGTTGATGCCTGTATTTTGGACATACGAATTGTTATAGTTTACGAGAGCGGCTTGCTGTTCTTGTTCGGTTCCTTTAACGTCATAGAAAGGCTGGACAACTGTTGTATCGTCGGCCTTCGCTGGCCATTCAAAAACTTCATCACCGGCATTCTGTGCATGAGGCGTCGGTTGATCTTGATTAAATACTGTGCGGTTCTCATCTTCGCTCGCCTTATTGGCACCATTCATTTGAAAAAGCAGCACCCCGGTAAGGATAAGCGACGCGGCGCATAAATATAAAGCGGGATAGAACCAGCGCCGTTTTGCTAGTTTTCGCAGACCGGACAGCTCTTTTTCCTGCGACTTCTTCTGATCCTTGTTATCTGTCAAATTGTATCACCTCAGCAACATTCTGATCAGAATGCGGCCGATCTATACATGTAAAATACGATTTTATGTCCATTTCATTGAAAAATTATGAAATTAACAAAAAAATGCATCAATAAATTGCTATTTTCTAAGAATAACCCTGTTGAAAATCTATACTAGGTGAACTTCTGGTCAAGCAAATCTTTTTGTTATGTGCTCTAAAGGCAGGAAGTGACGGACAAAGCATTTGTGAGCTTTATATTTATTGGAAAAGAAAAAGGCACTTGATTTCAAGCGCCTGAAAAATTAAATTATTTTTTCGCAATCTGTTGCTGTGCTTTCGATTTTATTGTCATTTTACTGATCTGTGTACCTTGATAGAAATAGGTGAGAATTTGTTTAGCTGTCTTTCCTTCTCGAGCCATTCCTTCGGCTCCGTATTGACTCATGCCGACGTCATGCCCGCTGCCAATGGTGACCGCTTTAATCTGATCGCCCTCTTGGGTTAGTTGGAAATCAGTGGAACTTAGGTTTAGGCTTTCCCGAACCTGTCTACCGGTAAACGTTTTGCCGGCTATTTCAATGCGTGCAACATGGTCGGTGTCTGTCCTGCTGATTACCTTTCCTAGAGTGCCTTGATTGCTGCCTAAGGTGACGCCAAGCGCCTGTTCAACCGATCTGGTGGTCAGTATTTTTTCATTCCTATACTTCGGCGACAGTTTATCCCATGGGCTGGCAACCGATCGAAGGTAGGGAACATTATTTTTCCAATAATTATCAGCATTTTCTGTTTGTCCGTTACTCGTGGAGAAGAACACCGGGGAGATCAGCTTTCCATCATACGTGATCACTTGATTCTGTGTCTGTTCAACTGCTTTTTTTACTTTTTTCAGTTTCCATTCGTAGTCCTTTCCCCAAATCTGCTTCAATTCCTGACTGCTATGATACACTTGATTTTGTACCGTATCTGTAACGTGAACATCCGGATTGTCAATAATCCGTGCCATAATATACGTTCGCGCTGCGATCGCTTGAGCTTTTAGGGCTTCAATACGAAATTTGGCCGGCATTTCCGATCCGACAACACCAATCAAGTAGTCATTCAAGGCTACTTGATCTGTCTGTTTTGTATTGGATCGGTCAACGGAGACCTGAATCACATTTTGCTGCGCCGCGATTTTGGTGCGTTTGGTGCTTTGATGCTGTTGTTCGCCCACAGCTTTCTGCGTGAACGGAATAACAACTGCTGCGGGGATGATGATAATAACTAGCGCAAAGATAAAGAGGAGCACGGCGGCTTTCTTCATTGGACAATTGCCTCCAAGAGAATGAGATAATAAAGTTTATGTTTCTCCTCTTTTAAATAGAACAGGCTGTTTTTTTTGCATAGATTTGGCCAATAGGCATATAATTTTTTTAAAGGCTTTCGTGTAGCCTTATTTATCAGAAGATTTAAAATGATACATTTAATTACAAATTAAAATAACTCGGCCAACGGACCGAGTTATAGGTAAAGCCTTATTATTAAATTAAGCGAACTTAGGATTGATGCTCAAAGCACCGCGCAGATCATCGGCAGCGGCAACAGGTTGTTCCTCCTCGCTGCTGCTCACGCGTTCAATATCAGCACCGAGTGCCCGCAATTTGCCTGCAAGATCTACATAACCGCGATCAATATGATGCAGACGGCTGACTTTCGTATATCCCTTAGCCACGAGTCCGGCAATAACAAGTGCCGCTCCCGCTCGAAGATCTGTAGCAGCCACTTCTGCACCTTGCAAGTCACACGGTCCGCTGATAATTGCTGAACGTCCGTCAATTTTGATCATCGCATTCATTCTGCGAAATTCTTCAACATGCATGAAGCGATTTTCAAATACTGTCTCCGTAATGACAGAGGTACCCTTGGCTTTAAGCAGTAGTGCCATCATTTGTGCCTGAAGATCTGTTGGGAAACCGGGATGCGGCATTGTCTTAACATCGACCGCTTGCATGTGATCGGTTCCAATGACACGAACTCCGTCTGCTTCTTCTTCAATGATAACACCCATATCACGCATTTTGGCAATTAAAGGGCGAAGATCTTCAATATCCGCATCTTCAATCAGCACATTACCGCCCGTAATGGCTGCAGCAATCATATAGGTTCCTGCTTCAATCCGATCGGGAAGGATGGAGTGTTCCGCGCCGTGCAGCTTTTCAACACCTTCAATTGTTATTCTGCCGGTTCCGGCACCACTGATCTTTGCACCCATCGCATTGAGATATTGCGCTAAGTTTACGATCTCCGGTTCACAAGCCGCATTCTCAAGTACAGTCTCACCTTCTGCAAGCGAAGCAGCCATGATTATATTTTCCGTTGCGCCAACGCTTGGAAAATCTAAATAAATGACTGTCCCCTGCAATTTTCCATCGACACTTGCTTCAATGGATCCGTTGCCGATCGTGACTTTTGCACCCATTGCTTCGAAACCCTTAAGATGCTGGTCGATAGGACGGGATCCAATCGCACAGCCACCGGGAAGCGCAATCTTCGCATGCCCGACACGAGCCAAGAGCGGGCCCATGACTAAAAAGGACGCACGCATTTTCCTAACGTATTCAAATGGCGCCTCCGTAAATAAATCCGCCACCGCATTAACCATGATGGTTTTATTTTCATAATTCACCGATGTATTTAAATAACGCAAGACTTCATTAATCGTGTATACATCTGCCAATTCCGGTACATTATATATTTTGCTCGTACCTTCAGAGGCAAGCATTGATGCGGCAATAACAGGAAGAACAGCGTTCTTTGCACCTTCAATCTTCACAGAGCCCGAAAGCCGTTTCCCTCCATGAACGATAATTTTTTCCAAACTTTTCCCCTCCGCGTCCATTTATCTCTTCGCTCGATCCGGAACATTCTTCCGTGCCGCGTTTTTTGCTAAGTCAAACCACAACGGAGGCATACGAGGTTTCACACCCGTTAGTATTCCACCGTAATGATTGGTGAGCCAAGGACAATAATGGTCCGGTCCCCATCATTTCTCAAGGCTGCCTGAATATTCATCTTTTTGTTCGCTGTATAAATGGCATTGTTCCATGTCTTAGTATATGCGGAAATTGATACAAAGGTTTTTTCTTGGAGTCGTTCAACAGGAGTCGCCGAAAAAAGCTTCAGATATCGCATTCCTTCGTCAATTAAGGCAAGTTTCATTTTAGCACTGTGATAAGCTTTTACACAAGTGTATATGTGCTCTTGTCCGTTGAAAATTCTTTTCATTTCCGCACGAATATACTTTTTGTTTTGGGACCATTGAATCTGCTTAAAGGATTCGCCGGTTACACGATATAGTGTGACGGTCTGGAAATGTTTCCCATGCGGATAAGCCATAAAATTTATGCTCATTTGCACGTTCCCAGAGTGAATCTTTTTTGTACCTTCCCAGCCGATGGCCCCTTCATTTGGCTTCAAAGGCCGCCATTCATAGTCGCTGAACTCCTTTTTTACCTGAGTCGCTGTCCTATCAAAATTCTTACGCGTAACACCCGAGGATTGGATCTCACGCGCATATACCGACCAGCTCGATACATGTGCCTGGTTATCTTTAAGCGTATGGGCAAAAAGTCCGATTTGATTAAGTTCATCAAATGAATCAGCCACATGCTCTGCAGAAGCTTGGTTTTGATTTAGTCCTGTAAACAATTGGAATGCTGCAAAAAAAATGCAAATAAGATATAAACTCCGTTTCATTTCCGTCCGCCCCTCTCTTGTTTTCAGTATTGCCTGAACCAAGAGGGAGAAATACGTGGAACTTTTCGTCAAAAACAGACCTCATTCGCGCTATTGAAGATCATTCGTAAATCTGTGGAAGCATCAGAGACCAAACCACATAATCGAGAAAAAACTTCGCTACCGGATAACTGATAGCAATGGCCAGAATGACATAAAAAGCTCTCGCTTGCATGCTCTTCGGATGACGAAACGCGGCTTCTAATTTTACGCTTTGCAGCGCCCACCAAGTAAGCGCTAAAAAGGAAATATGAACGAAAATGCTGATCATTGCCTGAAAACCCGAATTAATGATCAATAAATGCCACCGCCTGTTTATTTTCTGATCGCGTTTACGAACGGCCGAGCCGTTCCATAGTTTTTATGTACCGCTCTTTTTTCTTAAGCCCTTTTTGCCTAACAAGAAATAATTCGTAGAGCATTAAGAAGTAATGTATCCATCTCCTTGTTTGTAATAAAACAGTAATATATTTTTAATGTAACTATAACAATTAGTTGCCTGTGATCATTTTATCGCGGATTATGAAAAATAACCACTTTTTTTCAAAATTTTTTCCGTGAATAATAACTTAAGCAGAACATCCTGCCTTTTACTTATTAATGTATTTGAAAAGTATACTGAAATAATCTGAACATTTTTTGAACACAATGCATTATAGAAATTAAGTAAAAAAAAGACCGCTCCTATTTGGAACGGTCGATAAATAGTTTACTTACTATTACGCCTCTGGAACTGCATCATTAATTGCCGCTGTGTTTAATCGAAGTTCTGAACGCTTCAGCTTCAGCATTGCCTCTGCATAGCCTTCAGAAGTTTCATGAAGCGTGCTCAGCTGCTTTTCAGCCTCCGCTTTCGCTCTCTTAGCGCGTTCAACATCAATATCGGCTTTCTTCTCAGCAGCCTCCGATAAAATCGTAATGCTTGTTCGGCCCACTTGAATGAAACCGCCATGAACAGCCACATAGTCAACAATTTTTTCGTCTTCATGTTTCAATCGGACAAGTGCAATGTCTAGTGGAGCAACAATCGGCAAGTGATGCGGCAGAATGCCCAATTCTCCGCTCTTGGAGCGTACACATACCATATGGACGTCTCCCTCATATACTTTGCCTGCAGGTGTGACAATATCCGTATGCACCGTACTCATCAGCCAGCCCCCTTCATTAGGTCTAAGCGGTTCATGCGCCGCTCATTAAACCAGTTGCTTTGCTCTCTCCAGTACATCGTCAATCGTTCCTGTGTTACGGAATGCTTCTTCAGGAACATCGTCATACTTACCGTCAAGAATACCCTTGAATCCTTTAATCGTTTCTTCAACAGAAACATAGGATCCCGGAACGCCTGTAAATTGTTCGGCAACGTGGAAATTCTGGCCTAAGAAGAACTGGATACGGCGAGCACGGCTAACCGTCAGTTTATCTTCATCAGAAAGTTCATCCATACCAAGGATGGCAATGATATCCTGTAATTCACGATATTTTTGAAGCGTCATCTGAACTCTTTCTGCAACTTCGTAGTGTTCTTCACCAATAATATCAGGAGAAAGAGCACGTGAAGTCGAAGCAAGCGGATCAACGGCAGGATAAATACCGATCTGAGTCAATGAACGCTCAAGGTTAGTCGTCGCGTCCAAGTGAGAGAATGTTGTCGCCGGAGCCGGGTCAGTATAATCATCGGCAGGCACATAAACGGCCTGAATCGATGTAACTGATCCCTTTTTCGTAGACGTGATTCGCTCCTGTAGACGACCCATTTCTGTTGCCAGTGTCGGCTGATAACCAACGGCTGACGGCAGACGGCCGAGCAACGCGGACACTTCAGAGCCCGCTTGTGTAAAGCGGAAAATATTATCAATAAAGAGCAGAACGTCCTGTCCGTCCACATCACGGAAATATTCAGCCATTGTCAGTCCGGAAAGTGCCACGCGCATACGCGCACCCGGCGGCTCGTTCATCTGGCCGAACACCATGGCGGTCTTCTTGATAACTCCTGAGTCCGTCATTTCATAGTAAAGGTCGTTGCCTTCACGTGTTCGTTCGCCTACACCCGCAAACACAGACACACCACCATGTTCCTCAGCGATGTTGTGGATCAGTTCCTGAATCAGGACGGTCTTACCTACGCCGGCGCCGCCGAACAGGCCGATCTTTCCACCCTTAATATAAGGAGTCAGAAGATCAATAACCTTGATACCTGTTTCAAGAACCTCCGTTTTCGTTGATAGCTCCGCGAATTTCGGTGGATCTCTGTGGATCGCGTGTTTTTCAACTTCAGGAGCAACCGGTTTGCCATCAATAGCTTCTCCAAGTACGTTGAATACACGTCCAAGTGTTGCTTCACCAACAGGCACCGAAATTGGTGCACCGGTATCTTCTACTTCCAAGCCCCGGACAAGTCCGTCGGTTGAGTCCATAGCGATCGTGCGCACGGAGTCGTCGCCGAGGTGTAGCGCGACCTCAAGAGTCAGATGAATGTCCGCTTCATTGGAGGACTGAGCTTTATAATTTACGGTCAGAGCGTTGTATATTTCAGGAAGATGGCCGCGTTCAAACTTAACATCAACAACGGCGCCCATGACCTGAGTTACATACCCTTTGTTCATGAAACTACCTCCTATCAGCATTTTCTAACAATCGGTTATTCGAGAGCGGCTGCGCCGCCGACAATTTCAGTAATTTCCTGAGTAATGGCGGCCTGACGCGCACGGTTATAAGAAAGAGACAAATGATCGATAATATCGCTTGCGTTATCCGAAGCGCTTCTCATCGCAGTCATGCGGGCTGCCTGTTCTGCTGCCTTTGCGTCAAGCAAAGCACCATAGATTTGACCTTCTGCATAAAGAGGCAACAAGCTCTCAAGCACTTCATCTTCATCTGGTTCATAGACATAACGGACCTTTTCCTTAGGTTTGCTTTCAAGATCCGTCAATGGCAACAGCTGTTTATCCACCAAGGTTTGCGAGATTGCATTGACAAAGTGATTATAAATCAAGTGCAATTCATCAATTTTTTTGGTGTCGTATAAGCTGATTGCCTGCTTAGCGAAATCCAATACATCATCGAAAGCAATTGTATCCGGAACATCTGTTTTGCTAAGAGCGACAGGATAGCCGCGCTTTTCAAAGAAATTCAATCCCACTTTGCCAGTCACAAGGATTAAATATTCATCTTTGGACTCATGTTTTTCCCGAATTAAATTTTGCGTATATTTTAATACGGTACTGTCATAAGCGCCTGCAAGTCCTCGGTTTTCAGTAATGACCAGATACGCGGTTTTCTTTACCGGCCTGCTGGCAAGCATCGGATGCTTGCTGTTTCCGCCTTTCGGCAAGGTGCTCGCGATACTTGCCACAACTTCGCGCAGTTTATCCGCATATGCCGAATAGTCCTGTGCTGTTGCCTGCGCGCGATTCAATTTTGCTGCCGCAACCATTTGCATTGCTTTGGTAATTTTTCGCATCTGTTTTGTAGAAGCGATTTTTTCTTTTATATCACGCATTGAAGGCATGTTCGTTCACCACCCTTGAAAGCCCGTCTGATCTTAATTATGTAGCATCCATAACCAATCGGATCAGGCCAATCTTCAGAAGAATGTGCGTCTTTCAAAATAGTGTATATGCGATATTCCTATGGGCTTATTCGGCCTTAGAAGGAACAAAAGTCTTTTTGAATGCGGTAATCGCATCAGCAAATGCCTGATCATTCGGAAGCTGCTTTGTTTCACGAATTTTATCAAGAATGCCGTTGCCGTTTTGTTCAAGATAGGCAAGCAGTTCTTTTTCAAAACGTTTAACGTCAGCAATCGCGATATCATCAACATAGCCTTTCGTCAAAGCATACAGAATTGCAACTTGTTTTTCGACTGGGTACGGTTTGTGAAGATCCTGTTTAAGAATTTCAACCGTACGAGCACCACGATCCAGCTTCGCTTTCGTAGCCTTGTCAAGATCAGATCCAAATTGCGAAAATGCTTCAAGTTCACGATACGAAGCCAAATCAAGCTTCAAGGTACCGGCAACTTTCTTCATTGCTTTGATCTGTGCAGCACCACCAACACGGGATACGGAAGTACCGGCATCAACTGCAGGACGAATACCTGAATAGAAAAGATTCGATTCAAGGAAAATTTGTCCGTCAGTAATCGAAATAACGTTGGTTGGAATGTAGGCTGAAATATCCCCGGCCTGCGTTTCAATAATCGGCAACGCGGTAATTGAACCGCCACCTAATTCGTCACTCAATTTTGCCGCACGTTCCAGCAGTCTCGAGTGCAGGTAGAAAACGTCGCCCGGGAATGCTTCACGACCCGGCGGACGGCGAAGCAGCAAGGAAAGTTCACGGTATGCCGCTGCCTGTTTGGACAAATCATCGTAAATAATCAACACATGTTTACCGTTGTACATGAACTCTTCGCCCATTGTAACTCCGGCATATGGAGCCAAATAAAGCAACGGAGCCGGCTCGGATGCTCCGGCAGAGACGACAATCGTCTTATCCATACATCCGTATTCTTTTAACGTGTTTACAACACCCGCAACCGTTGACTCTTTTTGACCGATTGCAACGTAAATACTGATAACGTCTTGATCTTTTTGGCTAATAATCGTGTCGATCGCAATTGATGTTTTACCGGTCTGGCGATCGCCGATAATCAATTCACGCTGGCCGCGGCCAATCGGAATCATTGCATCAATTGCTTTAATGCCGGTTTGCATCGGTTCGAACACTGATTTTCGATCCATAACGCCTGGTGCTTTCTTTTCAACCGGACGCGATTTATCTGTTACAATCGGTCCCTTTCCATCAATCGGCTGTCCCAGCGGATTGACTACACGACCAAGCAGTGCTTCGCCTACAGGCACTTGCATGATGCGTCCAGTTCGTTTTACCGGGTCACCTTCATGAATATCTGTAAAAGGGCCGAGAATGACGATACCGACGTTGTCCTCTTCAAGGTTTTGGGCCATGCCGAGGACGCCGTTGGAAAATTCGACAAGCTCGCCCGACATAACACTGTCAAGACCGTGGACGCGGGCGATTCCGTCGCCGACAGTGATGACAGTGCCGACTTCGCTCACTTCAACAGTGGATTGATAATTTTCAATCTGCTGTTTAATCAATGAGCTGATTTCTTCCGCTTTAATGCTCACGATATTTTCACCCCTGTCTCCCTACTTTAATCTCCTGTTTGAAGCCTGCAAGCTTACCTGCGATTGATCCGTCGAAAAGGCGATCGCCAATACGAAGCAGGATACCTCCAATAATTGCCTTGTCAACATTAGCGTGGATGCTCAACTTCTTGTCAAGCGCCTTACCCAGACGTTCAGCAAGATCTTTCTTTTCTTGCTCGTCCAAAGCAGCAGCGGTTGTGATCGTTACGTCGAGTATACCGCGTTTTTTGTTCGCCATGTGCGTGTAGGCTTCAAGCACTTCATCGATTATGGCTTCACGCTTGCGGTCGATGAGCAATTTCAGCAGATTAAGGACTTCAACACCTGCCTGTTTTTCAAACAGCTTGTTTACAAGTTCTTTTTTATTGTCACTGCTTACTTGAGGATGCATCAGAACTCGACGCAGATCTTCATGTTCATAAAGACCCTCGGCTACACTATGCAGTTGAGATTCAATCGCATCGATAGAGTCTCGCTCCTCTGC
Organism: Sporolactobacillus sp. PKPK-6; assembly: GCF_056678885.1. Lineage (NCBI taxonomy): Bacteria > Bacillati > Bacillota > Bacilli > Caryophanales > Sporolactobacillaceae > Sporolactobacillus > Sporolactobacillus sp. PKPK-6. Next base: position 20,500 of record NZ_JBWXPA010000004.1, read on the forward strand.
AACCTCGAAAAGCGCCTTAGCATAACGGTTCGCTACGATTTCGCTCATCGCTGATTCCCCACTTGTTTAATCAACTGGTCAATCTCATTTGAATAATCCTTAGGATTAATTTCCTTTTCAAGCACCTTAGATGCGAGCAGCACCGACAGGTCGGCGACTTCATCGCGGATTGCGGCAATTGCCTTCTCTTTCTCAAGGCCAATTTCTTCATTCGCGTCTTTAATCATCAGATCCGAACGGTTTTTCGCTGCTTCAATAATTGCTTTCGCTTCAGCACTTGCCTGACTCTTTGCTTGTTCAAGAATGCCATGGGCTTCATTGCGAATCCGTTCGATTTCCGATTTCTGTTCAGCCAAATAGGATTCAGCATCCTGACTTTTCTTTTCAGCGTCGTCAATTTGACTGTTAATGTATTTTTTTCGCTTTTCCATAATCGCTACAACCGGTCGTACGCCGACAACTGCGACGAAGATCATCAACAAGATCATGACGACTAATTGGAAAATGATACTTCCTAAAGAAAATGACAGCACAGCTCTTGCCACTCCTTTCGATCTAAAGATTTTCTCAATGATTCATTGCCGAAAAATTCGGCTGGATCATCCGATGATACCGAAAAGCACCAAAATACCAAAAGCGATTGAAATGACAGGTAATGCTTCAACAAGACCAAGAGCGATCATTGATTGTCCGAATAAAGTACCTTGAGCTTCCGGCTGACGGGCAATTCCTTCCAAATAGCGGCTGAAAAGTACACCGTTGCCAATACCTGCTGCAAGCGCACCGAATGCGATCATGATACCACCAGCTAGAACTGCTAAACTCATAACAAGATTCCTCCTAATTTGTCTATGTTTTTTACCATCGCTTGCGGAAGAGCGTCCCATTTAGAAACAGGCATTATTCCTCTCCCACCTTTTGAGCGATATACACCATTGCCAGCACTGTAAAAATATACGCCTGGATGCATCCGACGAAAATGGAGAAAGCCATCCAAACAAAGAGCGGCACTCCGGTGAAATAAAAGGCGCCTTCGCGAAGAATGATAATGAGCACTTCACCAGCGAAAATATTCGCCCAAAGTCGTAATGCGTGTGTTGCCGGTTTCGATACTTCGTCAATAATGTGAATCGGAAGCATCCACCAAAACGGTTTTACATAGTGCTGCAGATAGCCAAGCGGACTTTTGGCAATACCTGCGAAATGCGAATAGAGAAAGATTGCAGCAGCCATTGCTACCGTAACATTGATGTCAGACGTCGGTGATTTGAACCAGCTGACCGAATCCGTCATTTTCAAATCAGCTGCTGTAATGCCTAGCGATGGCAGCGAACCATGAGCAGTGGCCGTTACCATGACGATAACGCCAAGCAAATTGGCAATTAAAATGAAAAGAAAGGTGGTCAGTGCAAAGCTTAAATATTTGGCTGATTCTTTCTTTTCAAGCATCATACCCGTAATGCCGCTGATAAAATCAATGATGTACTCCATCACATTTTGTCGTCCATTCGGACGTACGGTAAGCCGACGACTTAACAAGAATACAATCAGCATGACGATTAGTGCGGAAACCACTGATCCAATCATCAACGTGACATCAAATGTCATTCCGAGAAATTTCACTTTCGGAGTCAGATCCATGAGTCTCCCCCCCTTCATCCGAAGAAGTCGTGCCATTGCCTTTCAAATAATAATAACTCATCACCGTCACAAGCATTAGATAGCCAAACAACAGCGACAGCACAAAAGATCGATAATCAATACGGGTTGGAAAACGATAAACCATCAGCACACCAAAAACAATGGTTGCTATGCGTACGGTCATATGTAATCCCGCTAAATGGCGGGCACCTGATTGAACCCGAAGTCCGGCTATCCTTAAGCGAAACGACAAATGAAAAACATTATATAAACTGATTAATCCGCCGAGGAGAAAGCCGCTGGCCAGCGCTCTCGCCGGTATCAAAAACCAGATTAACCCAAATACACTTGTATAGATAATCGCAACAATCATTAAAACACGTGAAAACCATTCCATGACCGGTTTCATCGCTTGTCATTCCTTCATTAAGGATTTCAAGGTATAGAAGCAGCTGAACAGTCCCAGGAAGAACCCAGCCACTGCACAAATGGGCAGCCACAGATGTCCCGTTCCATATCGTCCATCAAGATAGTTCCCGCCCAGCGCTCCAATGATGATAAAAGCGAAAACCTCAAATCCCATCGCACTTACCGTTGCAGCAATCTGCAACGAATTCGGTTTTTTATTCTGCTTCATAAGGCCTCCTCAGCAGTGATGATTCAGCTGTTCTGTTCAGACATGGCTTAACCGAGAGAAAAATACATTATAAAGTTTTCGAAAATGGTCGGCCAAAACTGTAGTCAGACATAAATCGTTCACAGGCTCTTTTGCCTATTGTCGAAGAAATTCCTTATATAATCATCTTTAGAAACTGTTCATTAAAATGACTTTTCTTTAATATTTTAACGAAAGCGCTATCTTTATGCAATAATTAGCGAAATAATTGTGACTTTAATCATTGCGGTTGGCATATTAAATTATTATTGCTTTTTTGATATATATTTCTTTATATCTAGAATTCTAATCACTTTTTCCTTAGTCAGCACAATAAAAATGTGACAAATCACCAACAATGAAAATATTCCTCACATATTATGTCAGGAAAAGAAAATGTTTTTCATGGATGGCACACGATTTGACCATTATTTTGTACCAAACAACCGATCCCCGGCATCCCCCAGACCTGGGACAATGTAGCCATGCTCATTCAATTTTTCATCAAGAGCTGCTAGATAAATGTCTACATCAGGATGTTCTTTTTGCACTTCTTTAACACCCTCCGGAGCTCCGATCAAGCACATCAGCTTAATGTTGACTCCGCCGCGCTCCTTTAGTGAAGTAATCGCCGCCGCTGCTGAACCGCCGGTTGCCAGCATTGGATCTACAATAATTAAATCGCGCTCCGAAATATCGGCAGGCAGTTTAACATAATATTCAACAGGTTTCAGCGTTTCGGGATCGCGATAGAGCCCAACATGACCCACTTTAGCGGCAGGAATTAAATTCAGAACTCCATTAACCATGCCCAAGCCCGCACGAAGAATTGGAATGATACCTAGTTTCTTCCCGGCAATTTTATACGCTTTTGCTTTTGCGACCGGCGTCTGTACATCCACTTCTTCCAGAGCAAGATCGCGAGTAATTTCAAAGGCCATCAAAGTAGCAACCTCGTCCACCAATTCGCGGAAAGCCTTAGTGCCTGTTTTATGATCTCGTATCATCGTCAATTTATGTTGAATTAATGGATGATTAAGTACTACCAATTTACCCATTTTATTCCTCCGTCCTCGATCATCTTCAGCGGATAACCGGAAATTTTAATCATATTAAAAGGGAGAAATAAATTCTCCCAAAGCAGTCCGTTTTAGCAATCAGGCAAAAGCGCCGGTTCCTTGAGGATACAACGGATGTTTCTCAGTCAGTGCGTGCACACGCTGTGCTGCTTCTTCCAAAGTCTGTTCATCGTCTGGATTCTTGAGTGCCAGCGCAATGATTAAAGCGACTTCTTTCATATCCTCTTCTTTAAATCCTCGTGTTGTTACCGCCGGCGTGCCCATACGTACCCCGCTCGTCACAAACGGCTTTTCCGGATCAAACGGAATCGCATTCTTATTCGTTGTGATTCCAACAGCGTCAAGAACAGCTTCCGCTTTCTTTCCTGTAATGCCAAGGTTGCGCACATCGGCAAGTACAAGATGATTGTCCGTTCCTCCTGAAACAAGATCGATACCCTGTTCCTGAAGAGTCGCTGCAAACGCCTTGCTGTTCGCAATGATCTGGGCTGCGTAAATTTTAAATTCAGGTTTAAGTGCTTCACCTAAGGCAACTGCCTTCGCAGCAATAATATGCATCAGCGGGCCGCCTTGAATTCCCGGGAAGATCGCTTTATCGAGTTTTTTCGCAAACTCTTGCTTACAAATAATCATGCCGCCGCGCGGGCCGCGCAACGTCTTATGTGTGGTTGTCGTAACGAAATCCGCATAAGGTACTGGGCTCGGATGAAGTCCGGCGGCAACAAGTCCCGCAATATGTGCCATATCAACCATGAGATATGCTCCAATACTGTCAGCAATCTCGCGGAACTTTTTAAAGTCGATGATGCGCGGATAAGCACTTGCTCCGGCCACAATAAGTTTCGGTTTATGTTCTTTTGCCTGACGAGCGACTTCGTCATAATCAATCGTTTGTGTTTCCTTTGTCACACCATAATCCACAAAGTTATAGAGCTGCCCGCTGAAGTTGACCGGGCTGCCATGTGTCAGATGCCCGCCATGTGCCAATCTCATGCCCAACACTGTATCGCCAGGTTTTAATATGGTTTCATATACAGCCATGTTCGCTTGAGCACCTGAATGAGGCTGCACATTCACATGATCGCCGCCGAACAGCTTAAGTGCCCGACTTCGAGCAAGATCTTCGACGATATCGACATACTCACAGCCGCCATAGTAGCGATGTCCCGGATAGCCTTCCGCATATTTATTGGTTAGAACTGAGCCCGCCGCTTCAAGCACCGATGTACTGACAAAATTTTCCGATGCAATCAGTTCAATTTTATTCCTCTGTCTACCTAATTCTTTCTCAATTGCTTGATACAGTTCAGGATCGTTCGCTTTAATACCCTTCATGAAGGTGTGCCACTCCTCTCGAGTCTAATTCAAGTAAAGTTTATCACATTTTATCCTTTAACAGTGAATAAAATCAGATCCACGGCCATTTTGGCTATGATTTCCGCATGCTTTCTGTTTGGGCCTTTTCCCGATCACAACTGATATTTTCAGCAGTATCCTGAGACTAGTTCACCCATAATTTACAAAATTTTGGAAAAGCATGATTGTTATTAAAGATCAGTAAAAAAATGCTATTAAGACTTCAGCCGTATGACGGAAACAAAGAAAAAAGGCGGTAAACAACCGTCCTCATTAGTTACCGTTCATTCATATTGAGCCGACTCACCGAATTTTTTCCGGATAGACAGCACGTTCACCGCCGATTAACTTGGGGCGTGTCCGTGCCATAACAAGATGGGCATGTCCTATTTCGTTTCGCTGACTGCGCACAGGAACAGCAACGTGCTTCAGATGCATACCGATCAGTGTATCACCGATATCAAGGCCTCCATCCGCACGAATGAATTCGACCATCACAGGATTCGTCATGTGCTCAAATGCATAGGTAGCCATTGATCCTCCGGCATGGCGAATCGGCCGAACAGTCACTTCGTCATAAAAGCGCTGCCGCGCAACCTCTTGATCAATGACCAGTGCGCGATTGAGATGCTCACAGCATTGAAAAGCGAAACGAGCCCCTGTTCGATTATGACATTTTTGAACAGCAAGAAATAGTGAAGCTGCCACTTCCAAAGATCCCGCTGTACCAATATGTTTTCCTGCAACCTCGCTTGTACTGCATCCGATAACCAACAGTGTCCGTTCACTAAAAGGCATCGCCGCTTCCAAATCGGCAAGTGCCTGAGTCACCGCTTCACTAATTGACTCGTCGATTACTTCCATCTTTTAAACCTTCCTCTACAAGGAACTATTTATCATCCATTAACACTCGTTATTATAGCAGGTTGCACTGTTGATCGGTAAATGATACGCAATGTTCGACATCGTTCAGTGTTGATGTGATTGCCTGGGAAATAAATTGACGAATTCAAGGGAAAGTTGCTGGTATTAAATATGGAAATGCAAAAGAAGTTTCAGTCCGAGAACAAATAGAATAATGCCTCCGAGTGCTTCGCCATATCGTCCAAAATACTTTCCGGTTTTTCGCCCAATATAAAAGCCAGTCCATGCCATAGCCATGCTCGTTAAACCGAACATAATAACTGCCGCAAGTACCTCAGCTCCGAATAATCCCATGCTCAACCCTACCGAAAAACTGTCGATGCTGACGCTCAGTGCAAACAGAAGCAGGCTGGCATCTGATGTATAGGCGAATCCTGATTGTGTTTCATTTCTTCTTGCCAAAGAAAGGATCATTTGAAGACCAATCAACAGCAAGAGCAAGCCACCTGCCATTTCTGTGATTGCTCCAAATCGAGCAGAAAGTAATCGGCCCAGTGTCATGCCTATGAGCGGCATGAGCATATGAAAAAGACCAATCCAAATGCCGGCCCAAGCTGCCTTTCTTAATCGGAATACCGTCATGCCCATGCCTACACAAACAGAAAAAGCATCCATGCCTAATGCAACAGACATTACGCACAACGCCAATCCCTGATTGATCAGATTCGCAGCCATGTCCGTTCCCCCCTCTTGTCCATACGAACACTCTATGCATGTCCCTAAAAAAATAGAATCTCGAATCCCCTTGATTTAGGAAAAAACGATAAGAGAATGTACAGCCAAACATGGACTGCGGAGCATAAAACGTAAAAGTGAAACCGTAAAAAGTTAAAGTAAGTTGCCAAAATTAAAGTCAACAACAAAAAAGAGCAAGACTCAATATCCTGCTCTTTTTCATATTTATAACCATAGCAGTTTTTCCATTTTGAACCGATCAATCGATGACCCTGCCACCTGCTGCCTTAGACAGCCGATTCATAATTGCTTTGCCGATTCCGGCTTCTGAAAATGTTTCACTATAGATGACATCAACATTTTTTTGGTCAAAGCTGCGCAGTACGTCAAACAAATGATGCGCCACTGTTTCCGGCTCGCTCCGTTTGCCGCAAACAAGAACAGTGTCTGCCTCAGAGTAGCTGTCCCTATTCTCCTCGGTTGTCAGTACACCGATCGTACGGCCGCTGTTTTTTTCTGCAGCAATGAGTTCATGAATTCTGTCCTTGCCTGCCGGTACCAAATACATAACTGCTTCCGGAGCATAGTGTTTATATTTCATGCCGGGTGCCTTAGGTGTCTGGTCTGACCGAGTCAGACCGGGATCATCTGCCACCGCGCCAACTACTTCTATTAATTGTTCTTTTGATATACCGCCTGGGCGAAGAATTGTAACCGGGGTTGTTGTACAGTCGACAACCGTAGATTCAACTCCAACACCTGTCTCTCCTCCGTCCAGGATACCTGCAATTTTCCCATCTAAGTCGTGAAACACATGATCTGCTCGAGTCGGACTCGGTCTTCCGGAACTATTGGCCGACGGCGCAGCAATCGGCAAGTCGGAGGCAAGAATCAATGCACGCGCGACCGGATGGCTTGGCATACGTACTGCGACTGTTGATAAACCTGCCGTAACCGCATTAGAAACCTCTCCCCGCGATGGCAATACCAGCGTCAGCGGCCCCGGCCAAAACGTATCAATTAATTTTTTGGCAATTGGATGAATTTCGGTACATATAGCGCGCACCTGTTCCAGATTAGCTACATGCACAATTAACGGATTATCGCTCGGTCTCCCTTTTGCTTCATAGATTTTGTGTACGGAATCCCGTAATTTTGCATTCCCGCCAAGCCCATAAACGGTCTCAGTCGGAAAGGCAACGATTTCACCTTGGGCAAGTTTTTCCGCTGCCGCTTTGATCTGAGGTGTATGTTCAAGATCAGGAGCATTGGGATCTACTCGCCACACTTGCGTTTCTATCATATTCGTTTCCCCTTTTTCCATTAGCTATGCTCTATCAAACTACTTTCTTTTCTGCGTCAAATAAGGCCGGAGTATCTCCGACCTTACGTTGTTTCCGTATACACCATACCATTCGAACAGGCCGTGTGCAATGCTAATGCTTTTACCCAGCAATTGAATGCCAAACCTTGGCGAAAAAATCAACAACAAACGAGTGTACTTCAACTTGATCCGCTTGTTTTTCAGGAGTTTCGGCTGCCGGATCTTCACTTTGCTTTGACTGCATTTCTGGAGATGCGGTAACCGAATCTTTGCTCTGTTCAGGCTGCTTCGCCAGCTGCGCTTTTGATTCTTTTGCAGGTTCCGAAGTACTTTGCGTACTTGCTTTTTCCTGAGCAGCAGCTTTAGGATTTGCGACCGCTTCACTGTTTGAAAAATCTAAGAAGCAGAGCGGCGGGAAGAGCACACACCACCAGTTAGCCCCCTTGCCATCACCCAAGGTTACAACTAGGGCATCATATTTCCCTGCCGGATAGACAAAGTTGCCATACATTTTCGTAGGAAAATCAGCCTGGCCTAATTTTATTTTATAAGTGCTGTCCGCATGTGCTTGTTTCAGCGTCCGTTCAACCGTAGCCCTCAGCTCCGGCATATGTGCACGAATGACTTGTTTTGCTTGATTCGATGTTTTTAGATCCTGAACCCACTGCGTAATGTTTTTATTTACTGCATCGCGAACCTGGCGCTTTACTGCCTGATCTGCCGGAGAGTCGCTATTTGCAAGAATACGCAGTCGAATCGCATTTTGCGGAATCGGCCCTTTTTGATCTGCTTTCGTTGTGCTGTATTGCCAGAAAAAGAATACAAGTACTAGATTAATAGTTAATAAGAGCATGAAGCCAAATGATTTTTTCACGTTTCCCGCCTCCTCACCAAACAGTGTGGACACGGAAATGGGAATTTAAACACAGGTACTCAATTTATTCATGCGACAAATTTTTCAGGGCTGCCATGACATTGCGTTCACATCCGGCAATATCCTTTTCTACTGACAGTGCCTCAATTTGATCAGAAAATTTATGACGAATCAGATCAGCGACAGCCTGACCTTGAGTGGCACCAATTTCAAAGGCCGTGATAAAAGTATGGGCATGTCCGAAAACCGAGGGCAGTGCATCAATAATTTGCCGGTAAAAATCTAAGCCGTCTTCCCCGCCGAACAACGCTAAATGCGGTTCATAGTCCCCTACAGTGTCATCCAGTTCACTCATTTCCTGCTGAGTAATATACGGCGGATTAGAAACCAGAAAATCGAATGATTCCCCCTGCAACGGACTAAGCAGATTTCCGTGTCTGAACTCTACATGTGCGCCTAGCGCAGCCGCATTTTCTCTTGCAACATTCAAAGCCTTCTCTGAAATATCAACGGCAGAAACATGCCAATCCGGATGCTCAAGTGCCAGCGTAATCGCAATTGCACCGCTTCCGGTACCGATATCACAAACGGACGGCTGTCTCAAATCTGCTGCATAGCGATTCGCCCATTGGCCGACACGCCAAATCAGTTCCTCAGTCTCCTGGCGTGGAATCAGCACATCCGGTGTGACTTTAAATGTTCGGCCATAGAAAGGCGCTGATCCAATCATGTATTGGACGGGGGTCCCATGCAGCACATGATCTTCGACCCTGCTTCGGATCCACGCTGCATCCTCGTTAGCGACATTTTCCCTTGCATCCGCAATAAGGTCCGTTCTTGAAAGACCAAGGCGTGCGCAGAGCAGTATTTCTCCTATATTTTCATCTCGGTGGTGTGCATTCAAATAAGAGGATGCCCACTTCAGCAGTTCGTATCTTTTTTCAGTCACCCGGCATCCGCCTGTTCCATTTTCTTTTCCTGATCATTCAAGATCAGCGCATGAATGATATCATCGAGTTTGCCGTTTAACACTTGGTCCAGCTGATGGATCGTCAAACCGATGCGGTGATCCGTCACACGATTCTGTGAAAAATTGTAGGTACGAATCCGTTCCGAACGATCCCCGGTTCCGACAGCAGACCTTCTTGTTGAATCGTATTCCGCCTGTGCTTCTTTTTGATACTTGTCATAAACACGTGCGCGCAGCACTTTCATTGCTTTTTCTTTATTTTTAATCTGAGACCGTTCCTCCTGACAAGAGACAACAATACCGGTTGGTATATGTGTCAGACGGATTGCCGACATCGTTGTGTTGACACTTTGCCCGCCCGGCCCGCTTGAAGCAAATCGATCAACGCGAATATCCTTATCATTCAATTCAACTTCGACCTCTTGAGCTTCCGGTAAAACGGCTACTGTCGCCGTCGACGTATGAATTCGTCCACCCGATTCAGTTTCCGGAACGCGCTGCACGCGCTGCGCTCCATTCTCATACTTCAGTTTCGAAAAAGCTCCTTTTCCCGAGATCATACATACAATTTCTTTATACCCGCCAATTTCATTTGGACTAGCATCAATGACCTCGGTTTTCCAGCCTTGCTGTTCGGCATAACGTGAGTACATTCGGAACAAGTCACCGGCAAAAAGTGCAGCCTCATCGCCTCCAGCAGCAGCACGTATTTCAAGAATAACATTTCGGTCATCATTGGGATCCTTGGGAATGAGCTTCTGTTTTAACTCTTCCTGAAGATGTTCCTGATCCTGTTCAAGACGGCTGATCTCATCGTGAACCATGCCTTTCATGCTCTCATCCAATTGCTCTTCAAGCATCGATTTAGCATCCGCCAGCTCCGCAATCGTAGCTTTATATTTATGATAGACCGTAACAATGTCTTGTAAATCCGACTGCTCCTTAGAATACTTGCGTAATTTAGCTGGATCACCGATTACATTCGGATCAGCCAGCAGCTGATTTAACTTTTCATATCGGTCTTCCATGGACTGTAACCGTTCAAACATTTCATCCACCCCGCCATTTATGCGTCGCTCATATCCGTCCGTTTTTCTTTCCCTTATTATATTATCATAATACCTGAGTTTCAGTGATGGATCACAAGTCGACTGTACGGATCCATTAACATTCCCTTTAAACAAACCAAAAAGGACTGCGCCTGATAAACGTCAGATCATTGGAATCGGCAAAGGGTTCGGATCATATGATCGGAGGATGGCTGTAGCAATGGCGGCAAACCGGATAGTAGCTTTCATTACCGCCGATCTGGATCTGATCTCCTGTATAAACAGGCTTCCCTTCTCCGTCAATACGAAGATTCATGGTCGCCTTTCGTTCACAGAACCAGCAAATCGTTTTCATCTCTTCTATTTTATCCGCGTAAAGCAACATGTATTTGCTGCCTTCAAACAATTCATTACGGAAATCGTTTTTGAGTCCGAAGCCCATCACCGGGATATGTAATTGATCAACAATTTTTGCAAGCTGAAGCACATGCTCCTTAGACAAAAACTGGACCTCGTCAATAAGTACACAGTGAGGACGCGACTGATAGTCGCTCACTTCAGTAAAAACATTCGTGGTATTAAAAATGGGGATTGCACGTCTTTTAAAGCCGATTCGGCTTGAGATTGATCCCACCTCATCACGATTATCAACTCCGGAAGTAAACAACAAGACGGATTTGCCTTGTTCCTCATAGTTATGGGCAACCTTGATAATTTCAATTGATTTTCCACTGTTCATTGCACCGTATTTAAAGAAAAGTTGAGCCATGCCTTGTTCGTCCTTTCATAATTCCTATTGTTCATTAATGAAAAAAGCAGGCAGAATAACCCTGCCTGCCGCTGATCATGTATGATTAACTTGTCCAAAAAAACAAAAACGGCCAATTCCGCACCATTTGCATCGCATCGGAACATGCCGTTTTCTCTCTGGACTTCAAACGAATCTTATTTAAGATTATATTTCTGTTTAAACCGATCGACACGTCCGCCTTTGTCAGCGAATTTCTGACGGCCAGTGTAGAATGGATGCGAATCGGAACTGATTTCGACAGTAATCAATGGGTATTCGTTTCCGTCTTCCCATTTAACCGTTTGATTCGATTTCTTCGTTGAACCGCTCAAAAATTTAAAACCAGTACTTGCGTCCATAAATACAACCTTGTGATAGTCAGGATGGATGCCTGCTTTCATCTCATTCATCTCCTTTGCGCCCTGATTATTCTTTCAAACCAGAGTCTTATTGCGTTCAATAGCATAATGCACAACGAGTATTATAACAGGCGTATGCAGTGTTTGCAAGCCGAATTCTTGCAAGAGAGTGATGCTCCAAATGGGGTTTCAACAACAATTCAGAGGATCCAGTCTAAACAAATGTCCTTATTTAGACTGCAGACTGCCTTTTTTCTCTTTATCGAAAATATCGAAGAATTCCTGATTTGATTTCGTTTCACGGATTCTCTTGTAAAAATGTTCCACAAAATCGGAGGATTCATCCATTGTTTTGCGCATCGTCCAAAGTTTATCCAAATGATCGCGATCAACAAGCAGCTCTTCTTTACGTGTACTGGAACGACGAATATCAATAGCCGGGAAAATTCTTCGTTCGGCAAGACGCCGATCAAGATGCAGCTCCATGTTGCCCGTCCCTTTAAATTCCTCATAAATAACATCATCCATACGCGATCCTGTGTCGACTAACGCAGTAGCCAGAATGGTCAGGCTCCCGCCTTCTTCAATGTTCCGCGCAGCACCGAAAAATTTCTTTGGTTTGTGGAAAGCAGCCGGATCAATACCACCGGAAAGTGTTCGGCCGCTTGGCGGAATAACTAGGTTATACGCACGGGCGAGACGGGTCAGACTGTCCATCAAGATAACCACATCTCGTTTATGTTCCACCAACCGCATTGCCCGTTCAAGAACAAGCTCTGATACCTTCACATGGTTTTCCGGCACTTCGTCAAAGGTTGAGCTGACCACATCGCCTTTTACAGAACGTTCAATATCCGTTACTTCTTCCGGACGTTCATCAACGAGCAGAACAATGAGTTCGACTTCCGGGTAATTGACAGTAATACTGTTCGCAATTGATTTGAGCAATGTTGTCTTGCCGGCTTTCGGCGGTGCGACAATCATTCCTCGTTGCCCAAAGCCGACCGGGGAAATCATATCGATGATGCGCGTTGAAAAGTCTTCCTCTGTTGTCTCAAGCACCATATGCCGATTCGGATAGAGCGGTGTCAATGCTGGGAAGTGCACACGTTCCTTCGCGGTATCCGGATTTTCTCCATTAACTGCTTCAACCCTCAACAATCCGAAATAGCGTTCATTTTCTTTTGGAGGACGTACCTTGCCTGTGACTTTATCTCCATTACGCAAATCAAAACGTCTGATTTGCGAAGCTGAAATGTAAATATCCTCAGAGCTTGGCGAGTAATTAATCGGACGCAAAAAGCCGAAACCCTCAGTGGGAATAATTTCAAGAACACCCTCCATGAGAGACAAACCGTCTTTTTCTGCCTGTTTTTTTAAAATCGAGAAAATCAATTCTCTCTTATTCAATTTACTATAATAAGATACTTTAAACTCTTTCGCATGCTCATATAATTCTTTGAGTTTCATATTTTCTAATTCTGCTAATGTAATCGGCATTCTCACACCACGCTTTTTTAAAATTTATCCTCGCTATATCAAACGCAGAGCTCTATCTTGCGTTAATCATAAATGATCTTTCTTAAAAAAGAATTAATCCGAAAATTGCACAGAACTGTGCATCTAGAGGGGGGGAGGAATTTAGTATGAAACAGCTTGACACAGCCAGTTGAGCGATTTCAATCCTTCGCGAACAATAGCACAGTTTCCTTAAAATAGTGTAATTTTTCAAAAAAACTGGAAACAATATTTTTTTATTACCGTTATAAATTATTATAAAAATATTCTATCTCATTATTAACATATTATACCCTTTTTATCAACCATTAGTCGTGCATTTCATTAGAGGCTAACGAAAAAAAGTGACAAATCCGAGTTTTTTTAAAATGAGATAGGCCTAAACTTACAATTGTACCGCTGAGCATCTACTGGTTCCTATTTATGTAAAAAAGAAACCCGCAAGGCAAACGTATAAAGCTTCCCGTGCGGATCCTTTTGTTCACGGTTATTCTTGTTCCTTAAGACTTTCTCTCGCCTCGGCTTCGAGCAGAGGCTCCCGCCAAATATTTGCACCAATGCTGCGCAATTTCTCCACAATGTGATCGTAGCCCCGATCAATATGCTCCACGCCGACAATCTCCGTAATTCCTTTAGCCATTAGTCCGGCAATGACCAGAGATGCGCCTGCTCTCAAGTCGGTAGCGCGTACCTTAGCACCCTCGAGATCCGACGGACCGCTCAAAATGGCCGAGCGCCCTTCCACCTTAACATTGGCACCCATTCGCCGTAATTCGTCGATGTGTTTGAACCGCGCACCATAGATTGTATCCGTAATAATGCTGGTTCCTGCCGCCTGGGTCAGCAAGCTGGTCAGGGGCTGTTGCAGATCCGTAGGAAAGCCGGGATAGACCAGCGTTTTGACATCTGCATTCTTCAGGCGACTCTCGCTCCTCGAAATCAGAATTTGATCCTCTCCAACTTGAACCTCAACGCCCATTTCTCTCAGTTTCGCCGTGAGTGATTCAACATGCTGAGGGATAACATTATCGAT
>NZ_JBWXPA010000005.1:0-5615 GCF_056678885.1 Sporolactobacillus sp. PKPK-6
GATTCTGACCCGTATTCAAACTAATCACCAGTGTCTTGGACGAGAATCAAAGCGGAGGTGCGAGACGCCAGCGGTCGCGCTCAGTTGATGCGAGAAACCGAAGCGATGATTCCCCAATGTAGTTCACAAAAAGAAGCTGAGCCAGCCGCTGCAATATGAGGAAAGTTTAGCGAGCGGGGATCGTTTTCTTATTTGTTCGTAGGTAACGGCAATCGATTTATCTTCTATTTCTTTTTCAACATTATGGAGTACATGATGGACGAGACTGGGATCATCTGTAAATCCGGAAAGTTCACCATTCCAAAAAAGACTTCTCCGATCGAAATTGGCAGTACCCAAATAGCAGCGATTACGATCAATGACAAAGAGCTTTGAATGGTAAAAGCCTTGATAAAAATGGTAAAGTTTAGCGCCTCTTTGAACAAGTGGTTCAAGATATAGAAATGAAGCTGGTTGAACAAGCGGGTGATCTTTTTTCTGTGGCAATAAAATCGTCACTGCTACGCCATTTTTCATCCGATCAAGGAGCACATTGAGCAGTCTTTTGCTTGGCACAAAATAAGGAGATGCGATAAGAATGGATGTATGAGCACTGCCTAGCTCTTTTGCAAAGCAATCTTCCAGCTGTTTGCCGTCCGTTCCAATTAAAGTCAAGGGACTGGGTCCTTTAGTGACGTTTGGAAAATAAGCATCATTGTTTTGAAGATCTTTCTTTGATGCTTGTGTCCAGTCTTCAATAAACAAGCGCTGAAGGACAGAAACGCTTTCGCCTTCTATTTTCAGGTGATTATCATGCCATGGTCCCATTTTCGGATTACGTCCGATATAATCGCGACTGACATTAAAACCGCCAAAATAGCCGATCTTTCCGTCAATGATCATCAATTTTCGGTGATTGCGGCGATTCAAGAAGTAAAAAGTAAAAGGGAACACTGGCTTTTCTGAGAAGGCAAGCTGCACACCTGCATGAGCCAGCTCAGCTCTTTTTTTTCGTAGCGCGAAGCTGCTCAGTGCGTCGACAAGTAACCGCACTTCGACGCCTTCTTCAGCCTTCTTCTTTAAAAGCTCAAGCCATTCGTTGCCCACTTCATCGGCGATAAATATAAAAAAGGAGAGATGAATGTGGTGCTTGGCACTTTCAATACTTTGCTTCATTTCTCTAAAGAGTTCGTGACCATTTGTGAAATAACGGAATTGGTTGAAGCCTGCAATCGGCTTACGTTCGGAAATCAATGGCCTTTTTACTTTTAATCCTATGCGTATATCAACCAAAATAGCGGCAGAAATGAGAACAACAAGTACAAGAATGATGATGAGCATTGCCGATAAAAAATACATGCAGGATCCCCCGATCAAATGAGACGCGAATTGGCGTCGGTCTTAACTTATAATATATCCCAAATTTGCCGATGTATCGTATGGATTCTCTATTTAGGAGGATTTGTTGCAAACAGATGATAAAATGGAGAATACACAATGAATTTTATGCCAAGACTTGATTTTAATCGGGGAACAGACTATTGTATTTATTGTATAACTTTATAATGAGTCTCAGTGTGCGTTTTGCTAAAGCGCCTCACCAAATAGATTTTTTTGGACAGAGATTTGCGGAATCTTTTTAAGCATGCGGATGTTGTGTTATCGACGAGTATTGATACAAGGAAAGGATGTTTCCATTGACAGAACACGTGGTTGAAAAAGCAAAGGTTGATCAGTTCTATAATATATTGGCACAAGGCAAAGAACCGAAAACCTTCTATGAACTGACCGACTTGGTTTATAAAAAAGGCGAAATTGAGGCGGATGGCGGCGAGTCACTCGCACGTCTCTACACAACTCTGATTCTCGACGGTCGTTTTCTGAGTGTTGGTCACAATCTATGGGCACTTCGCAATTGGTATCCATTGGAACAGCGTGAAGATGATATTGCGAAAACGCTTGGCGACAGCCATCATGAAAAGCATAAGGTAGCAGAAGACGGCTTTGACGATTATGATGATGAAGATGACGAGGATGATTTGGATGTGGACGACACAGACGATGATTCCGATGATGACGACGATTATGAAGACGACGATGTAAAGCGCATTAAGAAGAACGCAATTATTGACGAAGACGATGAATAATTGACTGCTTTTTAACACCGCCGGATGCAGGTCATTTTTTCCTGCAACGTACCCTTGATTCGACCGATTAAGTTTGTTAGAATTGCAAAGGGCGACAAATAGAATCGAATTTTAAAGCAAAAGCGAGCCCTCCGAAAGGGGAGCGTACCGCTTTTGCTTTTTTACAAAAAAAGGCAAGAAAAACCGGTCGAAAATGGTCGAATGTGATCGTAATGAAGACCCCTTGCCGTAATGACTCATCGCTTTACGAGCCACTGAACTTTACCAAGCTTTTTATTGATAAGGGGGAAATCATCAAGGATGACGAAATACATTTTTGTGACCGGAGGCGTTGTTTCGTCTCTCGGAAAAGGAATTACAGCAGCCTCGCTTGGGCGCCTTTTGAAAAATCGCGGACTGAGTGTGACCATTCAGAAATTTGATCCATATATTAACGTGGATCCCGGCACAATGAGCCCGTATCAGCATGGTGAAGTGTTTGTTACTGATGACGGAGCTGAAACAGATCTGGACCTTGGACACTATGAACGGTTCATTGATATCAATTTAAATAAAAACAGCAACGTCACGACAGGAAAGATTTACTCGACGGTTTTAAAAAGAGAGCGGCGAGGCGATTATTTGGGCGGAACGGTTCAAGTCATTCCGCATATTACAAATGAAATTAAAGATCGCGTTTTCCGTGCGGGCAAAACGACAGGAGCCGATGTGGTTATTACTGAAATCGGCGGTACGGTCGGTGACATTGAAAGTTTGCCGTTCCTTGAGGCGATCCGGCAAATCAAGAGCAACGTCGGTGTGGATAATGTTCTCTATATTCACTGCACCCTGATCCCTTATCTAAAGGCAGCCGGCGAGATGAAAACAAAGCCGACACAGCATAGCGTGAAAGAGCTGCGCAGTCTCGGTATTCAGCCGAATGTGATCGTCGTTCGAACTGAACTGCCGATCTCAGAAGAGATGAAGGCGAAGCTCGCACTGTTCTGCGATATTGACAAAGATGCGGTCATTGAAGCAAGGGATGCAGAAACACTTTATCAGGTGCCTTTGCAGTTGCAGGATCAGCACTTGGACGATATCGTCTGCGAGAAATTGCAATTGCCGAACGGCGAAGCGGATATGAGTCAGTGGCATGATCTTGTGGACAAGGTCCTTCATCCGAAAAAACATGTGAAAATCGGATTGGTCGGCAAATATGTAGAGCTTCAGGATGCATATATTTCGGTCGTCGAGGCGCTTAAACACGGCGGCTACAGCTTCGGTACTGAAGTGAAGGTTCAATACATTAATTCCGAAGATTTGCTGCCGGACAATGTAGAGGAACAATTGAAGGATTGCCAAGGCATTATCGTGCCTGGCGGATTCGGTGATCGCGGCATTGAAGGAAAAATTTTGGCGATTCAATACGCACGTGAACACAAGGTTCCGTTCTTCGGAATCTGTCTCGGCATGCAGCTGGCAACCATTGAATTTGCCCGTCATGTTCTGAAATTAAGCGGTGCTGATTCTGCAGAATTCAATCAGGATGCCGAGGAGGCAATCATTGATCTTCTGCCGGAACAAAAGGATATCGAGGATATGGGCGGCACGCTGCGTCTAGGTCTTTATCCATGCAAAATTGTCAAGGATACAAAGGTTTATACGGCTTACAATAAAGAAATCATTTATCAGCGTCATCGCCATCGTTATGAGTTTAATAACCAATACCGTGAACAAATGGCGGAACAAGGCATGGTATTCTCCGGACTCAGCCCGGATAACCATCTTGTTGAAATGATCGAACTGAAGGATCATCCGTGGTTTGTCGCGTGTCAATTCCATCCGGAATTCAAATCGCGTCCGACCCGTCCGGAACCGCTGTTCCATGACTTTATCAAGGCTTCTTTGGAAAATGAAAAATAACATAAGATAAAATGAAAAATTGGCTGCCCCGTAAAAAACGGGGCAGCTTTTTTACATAAATGCAGTTGCAATCCGCTTCAATGTGGTCGAAACGGATCAAGACTAATTAAAAGAAGGAAAAAGCAGTTTCATAAAGAAATGATATATAAAACCGTTAATGAAATGAATGAACGAAGGAGGGCATTGTAATGAGTAAACAAGACGCAGTATACGCTTCAAAAAATGTAAATGAAATTATGGTTGTTGATGATCAGCCAGGCATTCGAATGCTCCTGCGAGAAGTATTTAAGCAAACGGACTACCAAATTGTGACTGCGGCGAATGGCGAACAGGCACTGGAACTACTGAAAAAAGAGGATTTGCAGCTGGTTTTGCTGGACATGAAAATTCCGAGGATGAATGGCCTGGAAATTTTGCACAAAATAAAGGATCTAAAACCGGAAGTGAAAGTAATCATTATGACTGCTTATGGCGAAAATACGATGGTTCAGGAGGCATTGAGGAGCGGTGCAGTCGCCCATTTTACCAAACCGTTTGATCTCCATGAACTTATCGCTACGGTTGAAAAAGAATGTCCAAATCGCAATTAGGGAGTCTGAAGCAGGCAAGCCCTCAAGACAGTCGTACACACAGACATAAATGATTGGTTATGCTATAATGCTAACAGAATCGTTTATTTCGAACGGCATCCTCATCATTGTTCACTTTATTTTTTATTAAATAAAGATCATTTCTTTCACTCTGTACATATAATGATTTTGTCCGTTTGTTTTCACGCATAAGTTTCCAATAGGCACTTTTTAAAATGATGTAAAAGGAAAAGGAAGTATTCTGACCATGGATAAATTACTTATTGAAGGCGGCACACGTTTAAATGGAACCGTTCAAATAAGCGGTGCAAAAAATAGTGCTGTCGCATTAATTCCGGCCACCATTCTTGCTGATTCACCGGTCACTATTGACCAGCTTCCCGATATTTCTGATGTGCGCACGCTATGCAAGCTCTTGCGTGAGATTGGCGGAACGGTATCCTTTGAAGACCATACGTTTACTGTCGATCCGAGGAAGATGGTGGACATGCCGTTGCCGAACGGCTCGGTAAAACGATTACGTGCTTCTTACTATTTGATGGGAGCCATGCTCGGCAGATTTCACAAAGCGGTGATCGGTCTTCCCGGCGGATGCAATTTGGGTCCGCGTCCTATTGATCAGCATATTAAAGGATTTGAAGCGCTCGGAGCGAAGGTAACAAACGAACGCGGTGCTATTTATTTGCGTGCAGAATCCTTACATGGTGCGCGTATCTACCTTGATGTTGTCAGTGTCGGTGCGACGATCAATATTATGCTGGCCGCAGTCAAGGCTGAAGGGCAGACGATCATTGAGAATGCGGCAAAAGAACCGGAAATTATTGATGTAGCAACGCTTCTGACCAGCATGGGTGCAAAAATCAAAGGGGCAGGCACAGATGTGATTCGTGTTGAAGGCGTGCAGGAACTGCATGGATGTAGGCATATGATCATTCCGGATCGCATTGAAGCAGGGACATTCATGATTATCGGTGCTGCAGGGGCCGATCATTTGTTG
>NZ_JBWXPA010000006.1:0-2168 GCF_056678885.1 Sporolactobacillus sp. PKPK-6
AGTTTAGGGTTGTCGACCCGAAACCGTGTGATCTACCCATGTCCAGGGTGAAGTTCAGGTAACACTGAATGGAGGCCCGAACCCACGCATGTTGAAAAATGCGGGGATGAGGTGTGGGTAGGGGTGAAATGCCAATCGAACACGGAGATAGCTGGTTCTCCCCGAAATAGCTTTAGGGCTAGCCTCGGATGAGTGAGACTTGGAGGTAGAGCACTGATTGAATAAGGGGTCCCCACAGGATTACCGAGTTCAGTCAAACTCCGAATGCCAAGCCCTTACGTCCGGGAGTCAGACGGCGAGTGATAAGATCCGTCGTCGAAAGGGAAACAGCCCAGACCGCCGACTAAGGTCCCTAAGTTTGTGCTAAGTGGGAAAGGATGTGACGTTGCCCAGACAACCAGGATGTTGGCTCAGAAGCAGCCACCATTTAAAGAGTGCGTAATAGCTCACTGGTCGAGTGGCGTCGCGCCGAAAATGTAACGGGGCTAAGCACAGCACCGAAGTCGCGGATGACCGTAAGGTCATGGTAGGGGAGCGTTCCAAGGGCATTGAAGATGTGCCGTGAGGCATGTTGGAGCGTTTGGAAGTGAGAATGCCGGTATGAGTAACGAAAAGAGAAGTGAGAATCTTCTCCGTCGAAAGCCTAAGGGTTCCTGAGGAAGGTTCGTCCGCTCAGGGTTAGTCGGGGCCTA
The DNA here is from genome assembly GCF_056678885.1 of Sporolactobacillus sp. PKPK-6. Taxonomy (NCBI): domain Bacteria; kingdom Bacillati; phylum Bacillota; class Bacilli; order Caryophanales; family Sporolactobacillaceae; genus Sporolactobacillus; species Sporolactobacillus sp. PKPK-6. The sequence goes on from NZ_JBWXPA010000006.1 coordinate 693, forward strand.
AGCCGAGGCCGAAAGGCGTAGGCGATGGACAACAGGTTGATATTCCTGTACCAGCGTTTCACGTTTGAGTGATGGGGGGACGCAGGAAGGTAAGGCGAGCGCACGGATGGAAGTGTGCGTTCAAGCCGCGAGGCCGGCAGCGAGGCAAATCCCGCTGCTATCCGCCAAACGGTGATGAGGAGGGAACTTAAGTACCGAAGCGCCTGATCCTACACTGCCAAGAAAAGCCTCTAGCGAGTGAAACGGTGCCCGTACCCAAACCGACACAGGTGGGCAAGAAGAGAATTCTAAGACGCTCGGGAGAACTCTCGTTAAGGAACTCGGCAAAATCACCCCGTAACTTCGGGAGAAGGGGTGCTCGTCGGACCTACGGGTCCGATGAGCCGCAGTGAAAAGATCCAAGCGACTGTTTACCAAAAACACAGGTTTCTGCTAAACCGTAAGGTGATGTATAGGGGCTGACACCTGCCCGGTGCTGGAAGGTTAAAAGGAGAGGTTATCCTTCGGGAGAAGCTTTGAATTGAAGCCCCAGTAAACGGCGGCCGTAACTATAACGGTCCTAAGGTAGCGAAATTCCTTGTCGGGTAAGTTCCGACCCGCACGAAAGGTGTAACGATTTGGATACTGTCTCAACGAGAGACCCGGTGAAATTATAGTACCTGTGAAGATGCAGGTTACCCGCGACAGGACGGAAAGACCCCATGGAGCTTTACTGCAGCTTGATATTGGATGTGGGTATCGTTTGTACAGGATAGGCAGGAGCCTTGGAAACCGGACCGCTAGGTTCGGTGGAGGCATCGGTGGGATACTGCCCTGACGATATCGACATTCTAACCCTGAACCGTGATCCGGTTCGGAGACAGTGTCAGGCGGGCAGTTTGACTGGGGCGGTCGCCTCCTAAAAGGTAACGGAGGCGCCCAAAGGTTCCCTCAGAATGGTTGGAAATCATTCGCAGAGTGTAAAGGCACAAGGGAGCTTGACTGCGAGACCTACAAGTCGAGCAGGGACGAAAGTCGGGCTTAGTGATCCGGTGGCACCGCATGGAAGGGCCATCGCTCAACGGATAAAAGCTACCCTGGGGATAACAGGCTTATCTCCCCCAAGAGTTCACATCGACGGGGAGGTTTGGCACCTCGATGTCGGCTCATCGCATCCTGGGGCTGAAGTAGGTCCCAAGGGTTGGGCTGTTCGCCCATTAAAGCGGTACGCGAGCTGGGTTCAGAACGTCGTGAGACAGTTCGGTCCCTATCCGTCGCGGGCGTAGGAAATTTGAGAAGAGCTGTCCTTAGTACGAGAGGACCGGGATGGACACACCGCTGGTGTACCAGTTGTTCCGCCAGGAGCATACGCTGGGTAGCTATGTGTGGACGGGATAAGTGCTGAAAGCATCTAAGCATGAAGCCCCCTTCAAGATGAGATTTCCCATGATTTTAAATCAGTAAGACCCCTTAGAGATGATGAGGTTGATAGGTCTG
>NZ_JBWXPA010000007.1:0-1926 GCF_056678885.1 Sporolactobacillus sp. PKPK-6
AGTCGAGTAGGACAGCGATTCACATCTTCTGTCCCCTCACGGAACCGTGCGTGCGCTATTTACGCACACGGCTCTTCTTGTTCATGGTTCACAGAATGTAGCTCAGCTCCGACCGAAGTTGATAAATATTGACCTTGATTCGCGGTTGCGGCAGAGGGAAGCGTTTGAGAAATTGATTAAATTTTTCCCATGTGAACGATCGTTTCTGGCTCCTTCTGTTTAACCATTTATACAACAACCGAATCACCTGCAATCGAAAAGCGCTCACGCTTAGACTGTTATCGGTGATACAATAGTAGTTGTAATAGCCGGTCAATGACCTCTTGAGCCGATCCATGATGAAGTCAATCTCTTGGGTCCGATGGCCTTTCAGCCACTGCGAATAGGCTTTGAGTTTGGCACCCACTTTCTTTCGGCTGCTTTTCCTCTTGACTCGAAAATGTCCGCTTTTACTTTGCCCACAATAGTGGGTGAATCCCAGGAAGTCAAAAGTCTTTGGCTTCCTGTTTCCATTTCTCTTGGCATTTTCCTGAGCGAATCGTCCGAAAGGGATGATCCTCGCTTTCTCCTCCGCAAGCGCCAAGTTAAATTTTTCTAGGCGCCGCTTCAGATCGCAATAGAATCGTTGGGCTTCCTGTTTATACTGAAAACAACAGACAAAGTCATCGGCATAGCGCACCAGATAAGCCTGTCCCTGGCACTGTTTCTTCACCGCTTTCGTAAACCATAGGTCAATCACATAGTGCAGATAGACGTTAGCTAGGATCGGCGAGATCAGTCCGCCTTGCGGCGTCCCTTGTTCGCTTGCGTGCCAAGTTTCCTTCTCCATGTAACCCGCTTTTAGAAAACGGGCAATGAGCCTCAGAAAGCTTGGATCCTTGATCCGTAGCTTGAGAAAACGCATCATCCATTGATGGTCGACATGATCGAAAAAGCCCCTGATGTCCACATCAACAATGTAGTTCGTGTACTTCTTTTCAATGAAGACATTCAGGACTTTAAGTGCATCATGGCAGTTCCTATTTGGGCGGAAACCGAAGGAACAGTTAAGAAAGTCTTGCTCATAGATGGCATTAAGGATCTTCGCCAGACCCCGCTGAACAATTTTATCCTCATAGGCAGGGATGCCCAGTGGGCGTTTCTTCTTTGTTCCCGGTTTATCAATATATGTCCGCCGGACAGGGAGCGGCCGATAGCTTTTCTGCTTCAGGCGCTTATCCAGATCGGCAAGGTGTTCATCAAGATGTTCTTGATAGCTTGCCTTCGTCATCTGATCGATGCCCGCTGCTTTGTTTCCCTGCAGTTCCCGGTGACAGACCCTCAATTCCTCTACGCTCAATAAATGAGCCAGAGAGGTGAAGGCCATCTTCGGATTTTCCTTCGCTAGCTCTGCTATTCTTACCTGTTTTGTAGTCATCTCTACTGTCACCTCTGTGTGTGCCGATGTGTCCCAGATAAGATTCATAAACAAGGGAAAACACCTTCCCTCAACCGGCATTACCCGATATCATGGGTACTATGTGCTTCCTCCGACTTCCCAGCAGACATTTAACGTCCTTACATTTGATTGCTTGGTTCGCTATACTTTCTTTCGAAAGACCCGCTGGGATCTCCCGAGTTGCCGTACCTTATTGATGCTCAGCGTGCCATGGTCTCTGACCCCGGGGAACCCCCAGACCTCTTGCCTTAACGATGTCTGGCGTGTTGCCTTCTGGAAGTATAACGCCATCGGCATTCCCATTTCATAAGTTTTCGAGGCTCAATCCCTTCAACCACTTGGCTTACGGCCCACTGGCTCGCTGTCTACGCTTAAAAACCAAAGTTGCCTTTCGTTCTCCAAGACTCGCTACGGATGAGTGGCTAGCTCTTTTCCGACGGGCTTCCCACCCGCTATAAGGCACGACCTTGCTCGGTCGCTCTATACTT
>NZ_JBWXPA010000008.1:0-1424 GCF_056678885.1 Sporolactobacillus sp. PKPK-6
TACTAGCGTTGCATAAACATATTGATTTCTTTTTGCCAAAATATTCAGATGATTGATTTCTCTGGCGTGATTAAAAAAGCCAACGAGTCCCTAAAAGGTGCTCCATTCCATTTTTACAATATTATCCATTTGTTCCAGAGTGACAGGTTTTTGTGGTCTCTTTTAAGTCTTCACTTTCTCTTTCCTTGTCCGGAACTGAAGACGATGGAGCCATTTTTTCGCAGGGCTCCAAAGCATCCCTTTGAGCCACCGACTGATCTGCAGCAGGGAAGCACTCGTCTCGAGTTCCTGTTGGACCAGAAGAAATAAGCAGTAGTGAATCAGCGACAAAATGATTTGATTATGAACGGCGGTTTCACTCTGACCATAGAAGGTTTTCAGACGGACATGTTGCTTGAGCCATTTGAAAAAGAGTTCAATCGCCCAACGTTCCCGGTAGATCGTCCCGAGTTCCTCTGCTGGAAGATCAAAACGATTAGTGATGATCCGGATGGTTCGTCCCTGATCATCCTGAGACACGATCAGGCGAAAGAAGTTGTCCGCCTGATGAAGCGGATCACCCAGCAGGATCATCTGGTCTGACTGAATCGCCCCATCTTCTGGAACCGCATAGCTGCGAATAGTTTGCGTGACCGCGTTCTTCTTCAGACGAGAGGCAAAGAATATGCCATTATCCGAGAAACGGTCGAAGGCCTTATAGTCGATGTAGCCGCGATCAAAGACATACATGGCCTCCTCATCGACCAAGGCATCCAGTTCCTCACGGTCATGAACCTGAGCTGACGTCAGGATCGCTTTTTCCGGAAAGACCTGTCCCTTGCCCAGGAACACGAGGCGAAGGTGCAGCTTCACTCCTGCTTTTGTTTTTCGGAACTGTGCCCATGGGAATTGGTTCGGGTTCATGGTGATCGTCGTGGAATCAACGATTTTCAATAACCTTTTCGAATCCGGTACAGGTTTTCCTTTCATCTTGGCAACGAGTTCTAAGAAGAGCATCATCAAGAGTTGGGGATCCACCGTGTTATTCTTTCTTGAGAGCTGAGCGGCGCTGATTGAAGAAAGTCCTGTGACCCGTTGAAGATGTTGATTCAGGACACAGTCCGACAGAGCGCGCAGGCTGTCTTCTTTATGAAGCTGAGCATAGAGAAAGAGCAGGATATAAGCCTTGGTGGTCAGCTTTTTCACGTATTTATCTGCCTGAGTCTGATTCAGTTTCTGTTCCAGGTGTCTAAAATTAATTGGATTTAACCATTGTTCAAAGGATGAAAGTCGTGTATTCTTATCCATAGTCGAGTCCTTTATTTGGATTTGGATAGGAAACACCTATCCTTCCATAATAAAGGATTTTTTTATGCCCTGACCTTCTTAATTTTGAACATTTATAGTATTATGAATCATCACATTTAATTCCTGCAACGTTAGTA
>NZ_JBWXPA010000009.1:0-1099 GCF_056678885.1 Sporolactobacillus sp. PKPK-6
GGAGAGGAAATGCTCTTGCAGTGACGGTATCCGGCCAGAAAGCCACGGCTAACTACGTGCCAGCAGCCGCGGTAATACGTAGGTGGCAAGCGTTGTCCGGAATTATTGGGCGTAAAGCGCGCGCAGGCGGCTTCTTAAGTCTGATGTGAAATCTTGCGGCTCAACCGCAAACGGTCATTGGAAACTGGGAAGCTTGAGTACAGAAGAGGAGAGTAGAATTCCACGTGTAGCGGTGAAATGCGTAGATATGTGGAGGAATACCAGTGGCGAAGGCGGCTCTCTGGTCTGTAACTGACGCTGAGGCGCGAAAGCGTGGGGAGCAAACAGGATTAGATACCCTGGTAGTCCACGCCGTAAACGATGAATGCTAGGTGTTAGGGGGTCCAACCCTTAGTGCTGAAGTTAACACATTAAGCATTCCGCCTGGGGAGTACGACCGCAAGGTTGAAACTCAAAGGAATTGACGGGGGCCCGCACAAGCAGTGGAGCATGTGGTTTAATTCGAAGCAACGCGAAGAACCTTACCAGGTCTTGACATCCTCTGACAAGTCTAGAGATAGGCCGTTCCCCTTCGGGGGACAGAGTGACAGGTGGTGCATGGTTGTCGTCAGCTCGTGTCGTGAGATGTTGGGTTAAGTCCCGCAACGAGCGCAACCCTTGATCTTAGTTGCCAGCATTCAGTTGGGCACTCTAAGGTGACTGCCGGTGACAAACCGGAGGAAGGTGGGGATGACGTCAAATCATCATGCCCCTTATGATCTGGGCTACACACGTGCTACAATGGGTGGTACAAAGGGCAGCGAAACCGCGAGGTCGAGCTAATCCCATAAAGCCACCCCCAGTTCGGATTGCAGGCTGCAACTCGCCTGCATGAAGCCGGAATTGCTAGTAATCGCGGATCAGCATGCCGCGGTGAATCCGTTCCCGGGCCTTGTACACACCGCCCGTCACACCACGAGAGTTTGTAACACCCGAAGTCGGTGCGAGAACCTTTATGGACTCAGCCGCCGAAGGTGGGACAAATGATTGGGGTGAAGTCGTAACAAGGTAGCCGTATCGGAAGGTGCGGCTGGATCACCTCCTTTCTAAGGAAACGATC